>JBFLZN010000001.1:0-1715059 GCA_040756295.1 Pseudomonadota bacterium
CGAAGTTCTCGACGCGCTTGCGACATTGATCGGCAACAAATTCGGCGAAGACGAATAATAGCGTTTTCAAGCGAAGTGGGGACCGGTTCGCGTGAAGAAAACGCGTCAAACTAATAATAGCGTTTTCAAGCGAAGTGGGGACCGGTTCGCGTGAAGAAAACGCGTCAAACTAATAATAGCGTTTTCGAGCGAAGTGGGAGCCGGTTCGCGTGAAGAAAACGCGTTAAAACGAAAGGCTCTCAATGCGGCAGGCGCTGCACCGGCTGGTGGTTGAGACGCGCGGCCAGGGCCTTGTCGAGATCACCGCGCGGGTCAAAGACTGGCTTGCCCGTCTCGATATCGAAGAGGGGCTGCTGACGCTCTATTGCCGGCATACCTCGGCCTCGCTGCTCATCCAAGAAAATGCCGATCCCGATGTCTGCCGCGACCTCGAAACATTCTTTGCGCGGATCGTGCCGGAAGGCCGCGGTCTTTACGCGCATGAATCCGAAGGCCCTGACGATATGCCGGCGCATATCCGCGCCGCACTGACGCAGACGCAACTTTCGATCCCGCTCCAGGCCCGGCAATTGCTGCTCGGCACCTGGCAAGGCATCTATCTCTTCGAGCATCGCCGTGCGCCGCATCGGCGCGAGATCGTGCTGCATGTGATCGGTGCGTGATCGAGACTTACCGGCTTAATCGATCCGCGCCACGACCCGTTCCAGCGCCGAAAAGAATTGCTGCCAGCCGCCCTTGGCGCCCATATAGGCCTGCTGCTGATCCGGACGGAAACCCGATTGTTCCATGCGCAAGTGCGTTCCCGTACTCGTCGGGGAAAGCGTCCAGGTGACGACGCTTTCAAGGCCATAGGCCGCCCAGGTGTAAGACAGCGTTTTGTTCGCTTCGACTTCCAGGACCTTGCAATCGACCGCGCCCCAGTCGGCGCGAAGATTGAAACGGTGATCCACGACAGGCTTGAAGTCGTTCTTCATCAGCCATTCCTCGATCAGGTGCGGTTGGGTGAGCGCGCGCCAGATCTTTTCCGGCGGAAAGGGGATCTCGCGTTCGACAACGACGGAGCGCGTCTCGGTCTCTGGTTTGCTCATAGGGCGATCCTTACGATTGAACTTCGGCGGCGATCTGTTCCAGGCGTTCGAGTATGCGGACCCAACCGCCCGACATGGCTTCGTAGCCAACAGCGTTTTCCGGGCCGAAGCCCGAATGCTCCATGCGGACCCGCGTGCCGCCGGGTTCCGGTGTCAGCGTCCATTCCACGTCGCTCTCAAGCGCGCTGCCGTAACCGGGATTCTTCGCCGAGCCGCCTCTCCATGAATAGGCAAGACGGCGGGGCGGATCGAATTCGGTGATTTCGCATTGGACGATGCCGTTCCAATCGCCCATCGGCTGGGCGCGCAACGTGAAACGCGCGCCGAGGCGCGGCTCGAAATCGTTCTTCATGAGCCATTGTTCGATCAGATGCGACTGCGTGAGCGCACGCCAGATTTTCTCCGGTGCGTGCGGGATGAGACGTTCGACGATGATCGAACGCGTCGCCGTTTGCTGCTGGGTCATTGGTCCATCCTCTTCAGCAGATCTTCGAGATGGTCGAAGCGGCTTTGCCAGAAGCCGGCCATCTGGCTCGTCCAGTCGACGAGCGGGGCGAGGGCGCCAAGCTGCGCGCTGTAATGCGTCTGGCGGCCCTCGTGCCGGTCGCGCACCAGGCCCGCCTGCTTCAGGACACCGAGATGTTTCGACACGGCCGGTTGCGAGACATGCGCGCCTGCCGTCAGGGCCGCGACCGTCTGCTCGCCGTCGCGGCAGAGCCGCTCGAAGAGAGACCGCCGGGTCGGATCGGCGAGGGCTCGGAAAAGATTGTCATGCGGGTCTGAGATCATGATCGATAATCGCTTAGCTATTGGCGAAGGCGTCTTTGCGGATCAGCGCCGGGCGGCGGACGTGTTCAGGGTCACGGCGGCGCGAACGAGAGCCTTCAAGGCCTCTCGGTCGATCTTTTCGCCCTCGCGAAAATCGATGGCGCGCCGCGTGTTGCCGTCGAGACTGGAATTGAAGAGGCGCGAAGGATCGGCCAGCGCCGCGCCTTTGGCGAAGGTCATCTTCACGATGGCCTTGTACGTCTCGCCGGTGCAGATCATCCCCGCGTGCGACCAGACCGGGACGCCGCGCCATTTCCACTCTTCGACGATTTCGGGATCGGCTTCCTTGATCAAGGTGCGAAGCTCTTCGAGCATCGCACCGCGCCAGTCGCCGAGCTCCTTGATGCGCGCATCGATCAGTTGAGACACAGACGTGTCTGTCCGCGCCGCGGTCTTCGCCATTCGTTTCCCCCGCTTTTATCCCGAGGCTTCGATAGATAGGGCAGCGCCAGGAACGGCCCATGCCGCGTCGTTCGATATTCGCAATCAATAACCGCACGGCTATTGATTGACGTATAACCATTTGGATATGGGATCGTCAAGCGCGGGCTTTGGCGCCCGAATCCGGGATTATCCGTCTACGATTTGCGCGTTTTCGGCTTCAGCAAATCCGGCCGGCGCGCTTCTGTCAGCGCACGCGCCTCGGCCTCGCGCCAGGCGGCGATCTTGGAATGGTCGCCGGAGAGCAGCACTTCGGGAATCTCGCGGCCCTCGAAGGTGCGGGGTTTGGTGTAATGCGGATATTCGAGCAGCCCGTTCTCGAAACTCTCCTCCGCGCCGGAGGCCTCTTTGCCCATCACGCCGGGCAACAGCCGCACAATGGCGTCGAGCAGAACGAGCGCCGCGAGCTCACCGCCGGAGAGCACATAATCGCCGATCGAAACCTCTTCGAGATGGCGGGCGGCGATGACGCGTTCATCGACGCCCTCGAAACGGCCGCAGACGATCGCAACGCCGGGGCCGGCGGCGAGCGCGCGCACGCGCGCCTGCGTCAGCGGCGTGCCGCGCGGGCTCATGAGGAGGCGCGGACGCGGATCGTCCGGCGCGAGCCCCGCATCGAGACTTGCGGCCAGCACATCGGCGCGGATCACCATGCCGGCGCCGCCGCCGGCCGGCGTGTCATCGACGCTGCGATGTCTGCCAAGGCCATGTGCGCGGATGTCGATCGCCTCGAGCCGCCAGACCTCGCGCTGCAAGGCATCGCCGGCGAGCGACAGGCCGAGCGGTCCCGGAAACATCTCCGGGAAAAGCGTGAAGACGGTCGCGCCCCACGGGGATATTGGCACGGGTCTTTCAGCCGTCATGGCCGGGCTCCTCGCCATCCGGGAGAGCTTCGATCTCGGCCGGCGGCACGACGCGGAGTTGCTTTCGCGCCAGATCGATTGCCGGCACACAGGCTTTGGTGAAAGGCAGCAGCAGGGTCTCGCCGCCCTCGGCTGGCGCGATTTCGAGAATATCGCCGCCGCCGAAATTCAGCACATTGAGGACGGTGCCAAGCTCGGCGCCCGCGTCATCGACAGCGCGCAGCCCGATGAGATCGGCATGATAGAACTCATCCGCCGGCGCGGCGGGCAGCGCCGTGCGCGGCAGATAGAGTTCAAGATTGTTCAGCGCCTCGGCCGCGTCGCGCGTGGCAATGCCGCTGAAGCGCGCGACGAGAATGTCGTCCTTCACCGGGCGCAGTGCAGCGATCTCGAAACGGCGCGTGCCGCTTTGGTCCTGCAAGGGTCCGTAGCGGCCGATCGCTTTCGGCTCGGCCGTGAAGGAAACGAGCCGCACTTCGCCCTTGATGCCATGCGCCGCGCCGATCCGCCCGACGAGCACGAGATCGTGCGCCGCGGGCGGGGTGGAGCGGCCGGCCGGCATCGTCAGGCCGCCGGCGCGGCTTCTTCGCTGGCGGCGCCAGCCTTCGCGGCGGCCGCAGCGGCGCGTTCCTGCGCCTTCTTCTTCGGCTGCGCCTTCTCAGGATTGTTGCGCGTCTCGCGCGTCAGCACGCCGAGCCCGTCGAGCAGGCGGGCGACGCGATCGGTCGGCTGCGCACCCTTGGCGATCCAGGTCTTGGCCTTCTCGGCATCGAGCACGAGACGATCGGCGGCGTCCTTGGCCTTCAGCGGATCGAACGTGCCGAGCTTCTCGATGAAGCGGCCGTCGCGCGGCATGCGCGAATCGGCAACGACAACGCGATAGAACGGGCGCTTCTTGGCACCGCCGCGCGCGAGACGAATTTTCAGAGACATTGTTTTCCTTTCTAACGAATGATCCGGTTATTTCTTCTTTCCGAATGGATTGAACCCACCGCCGCCAAGACCAGGCAGGCCGCCGGGCAGTTTCGGTCCGCCGAGGCCGGGCAGGCCGGGCATGCCTTTCGGCGGATTGTTCAGGAGACCCGACGGCAATTCGGGCATTTTGGGCAGGCCGCCTTGCGCCGCCTGTTTCTGCAATTCGGCCATCTGTTCCGGCGTCGGCATCGGCATGCCACCGCCGAGCCCCATGGCGGAGGCCATCTGCGACAGCGGTCCGCGCTTGGCAGAGCCGAGCTGTTTCATCATGTCGGAAATGCCGCGATGCTGTTTTAACAGCCGGTTGACGTCCTCGACCCGTGTGCCGGAGCCGGCAGCGATGCGCTTCTTGCGCGAGGCTTTCAGAATGTCCGGGTTGCGCCGCTCGTAGGGCGTCATCGACAGGATGATGGCGCGCTGGCGCTTGATCACCCGCTCGTCGAGATTGGCCGAGGCGATCTGGTCCTTCATCTTGGCGACGCCAGGCAACATGCCCATGATGCCGCCGAGGCCGCCGATCTTCTCGACCTGCGCCAATTGATCGGCCAAGTCTTCGAGATCGAATTTGCCCTTGCGCATCCGCTCGGCGATCTTCTGCGCCTTCTGCGCATCGATCGTCTGCGCTGCCTTTTCGACGAGCGAGACAATGTCGCCCATGCCGAGGATGCGGTTGGCAATGCGGTCGGGATGGAAATCCTCGAGCGCATCCATCTTTTCGCCGACGCCGAGCAGCTTGATCGGCTTGCCGGTGACGGCGCGCATGGAGAGCGCGGCGCCGCCGCGGCCGTCGCCATCGACGCGCGTCAGCACGATGCCGGTGATGCCGACGCGATCGTCGAAATTCTTGGCGAGGTTCACTGCGTCCTGGCCGGTGAGGCTGTCGGCGACGAGCAGGATCTCATGCGGATTGGCCGCCCGCTTGATCTCCACCATCTCGGCCATCAGGGCTTCGTCGATATGGGTGCGCCCGGCCGTGTCGAGCAGGACGACATCATAGCCTTGCAGCCGCGCGGCTTCCTCGGCGCGCTTGGCGATCTGCACCGGCGTCTGTCCGGCGATGATCGGCAAGGTATCGACCTCGACCTGTTTGCCGAGCACGGCGAGCTGTTCCTGCGCCGCCGGACGCTTCACGTCGAGCGAGGCCATCAGCACGCGCCGCTTCATCCGCTCGGTGAGCCGTTTGGCGATCTTGGCGGTGGTCGTGGTCTTGCCGGCGCCTTGGAGGCCGACCATCATGATGGCGACCGGCGGCGGCGCATCGAGGTCGATTGGCTGCGCGTCGGACCCCAGCGTCTCGATCAAGACGTCGTTGACGATCTTGATCACCATCTGGCCGGGTGTCACCGACTTGACGACATTGGCGCCGACGGCGCGGGCGCGCAGCTTGTCGGTGAAGGAGCGCACGACATCGAGCGCGACATCGGCTTCGAGCAGGGCGCGGCGCACCTCGCGCAGAGCGAGGTTCACGTCCTCTTCCGAGAGCGTGCCGCGGCGTGTCAGCCCATCCAATATGTTAGAGAGCTTTTCCGAAAGCCCTTCAAACATGCGCTTGATCCTTCAATGAACCCTCTCCCGGAGGGAGAGGGTGTCGCCGGAGGCGGCGGGTGAGGGGGTTAAAGCCCATCCAGTTTGGACAAGATTGTAACCCCTCATCCGGCCGCTTTGCGGCCACCTTCTCCCGGCGGGAGAAGGTAAAAATGCGTCCAACACCCATCGCGCCCGGGGGCGCGACGCGCTGCCGGACGGGGACCGCAGGCCTCCAGGGCCAGTCGGCTGAATAGGTTTTCATCTCTTGCGAGAACAGGGGCTTTTAGGCGCCGGCCGGCCGGGAGTCAAGAAAACCGGGGCTGTCGCGGCGGAGCCGCTTGAAATGCCCGTGATTTACTCGTCCCATTTGACAGGACCCCATGGTTGAGCGTCGGCATTGGCCTTTGCCTCTTCAACCGTCAGGAACTCGCCATGCCCCGGCACAGAACAATAGAGAAAACCGTCTTTGGTGACCGGAATCGGCCGGGCTGGATCGAGTTGATCGTCATCATCGTAGCGGGTGGATGAGTCCGAAGCCGGCTTTGCCCAAATGGTTATAGGCCGAGGCACTATCCCGTCATAAAACCAAATGCCGCTGACAATTTTGCGCCAGCCACGAGCTTGTGCCCAAGCTTCATGTCGATCGATCATGCGGCGCCCACTTTTGCAAGGACCTCGCGCTAAGCGGCGCCTTTATGACCGCTTCCACGTCACCTTCAGCACCGGGCGCCCCGGCGCCGGCAGGCTTTGCTGCACGAGCTCGTCACCCTTGAAGCTGACAAGGCGTTTCTCATCGCGGCCGACAGCGGCGGCCTGGGTAGCGTTTGCGATATGGAAGACCACAATGTTCGCCGCATCGCCTGCCTTGTAGGTGCCGAAATAGGCAAGGCTGCGCGCCCCCCCGTCACTGATGACGATGACGGAATAACGACCCGCGGCATCAAGGAACATCGAGCCCTGCGGTTTGGCGCCATAAGGCGCATTGCCGCTGACATCGACAGATAGAAGCTGCCAGTGGCCGACGAGTTTGGATTCGAGTCCCGCCGGCTGCGCGAGCGCCGAGCCCACAGCCATGAAACTTACAAACGATAAGAGCGTGCGCGCGCAAGAATGGAACGTCATATGATCTCTCCGCGTCGGCAATGCGCCATTATAGCGGCGCGAAAGCGGTCGGCGCCAGATCGGCCTCGACTATTTTAACGCCGCCGCCGCTTTGCTATCCTCGCTTGCATTGAGCGCGCTCGTCGGGGTGGCCATGCGAATTTCTTTTCTCGTTTTGTTGATCGGCCTTTGTTTCGCGAGCGCCATTGTCACAAAGGCGCAAATTCTGCCGCCGCCCGATCCGAAGGCGGAAGAGGTCACGGCCGGCAATCCGGGATTGGCACCGTTCAAATGGGCGGGCATGCTGGTGGTCAATCTTTCGAGCAATGAGATCGGCACATGCACCGGCCAGTTCATCGCGCCGAATGTGGTTCTGACGGCGGGACATTGCGTGCGCAATCTCCCCACAAACCCGGCGGGTCCGTGGCCGGATCTCACGACGGCGGGGACATTCTGGCTGCAATATCAAAATCGATCGGGCATTCCGTTCAAAATTCTCTGCGCCGAGACCAACCCGCTCTGGAGCCTTCCGGCAAATTACGCGCAGCTCAGCGCGGCCGACCAGAATGCCGCTTTGAACAAAGCCTTCGAGCATGATTACGCGATGTTGCTGGTCGACGGCACCAGCCCGACGGGTTTCATGCCCTATGAGACGGATTGGAAAGGCAAATATACACGCGCCGCGCGGATCGGTTATCCGGCCGATATTCTCGATGCGACGGTGATCCAGAAGGCGCCCGGCATCATCTTTTCGTCCGATGCGATTCCGATGGACGGGTCGCCCAATATCATCGGGCAATGGGGACCTGTGGTGGATGCGACGGAAGGCATGAGCGGCGGGGCTTGGGTCGTTCATCCCGATCCGCGCGAAGGCAAGGGCAACAATGTGCTCATCGCCGTGTCGTCTTTCGTTGCCGTCGGCAAAAAGGGCAATGTCACTTATCCCGGCGGCTCATTCGCCGCCTATCTCAAAGCCGTAGAATTCAATCCGCTGCTGATCTCCGTGCTTAATAATTGCCGGTGACGCAGGCGTTCTTGCCGCGCGTTCTTGCCGTGTCATCCGGCTTTGTTATCATTTGCGCATTTCGAGCGATCGCAAAAGGTGGCTCATGCGAATCTCTTTGACGCTGGTCTTTCTTATTTTTGTCATGAACAGCTTCGGCGCGAAGGCGCAATTTCTGACGCCCGGCGACGCCGACCAAGCCGAGGCGACAAGCGGGAATCCAAGCGTCGCGCCGTTCAAATGGGCCGGCTTGCTCATCATTCCCAATCCGACCCCGAAGGACCCGAATGCCGGCAATCTCTGCACCGGTCAATTCATCGCGCCGAGCGTGGTTTTGACTGCCGGCCATTGCCTGCGTGATTTGCCGTCCAACCCGCTTGGACCCTGGCCCGATGCCACCAAAGGCATCTTCTGGCTGCAATATCAGAATCAGGCCGGGATGCCGTTCAAGATCGTCTGCGGCGAAGTCAATCCGCTCTGGAGCATGCCGCAAAACTACGCCAGTCTGAGTGCCAGTGACCAGAACGGCGCTTTGAACAAAGCCTTCGAGCACGATTTTGCCATGCTCCTCGTCGACGGCAAGAGCCCGACCGGCACCATGCCTTACGCCCTCGATTGGAAGGGCCAGTACAGCCGCGCGTCGCGCATCGGCTATCCGGGCGATATTCTCGAAGGCACGGTCATCCAAAAGGCGCCGGGTATCGTTTTCCCGGCCGATGCGCTGCCGTTCGGCGCCGCATCCAGCCCCAATCTCGTCGTCCAATGGGGTCCCGTCACCGATGCGACGCAAGGCATGAGCGGCGGCGCCTGGGTCGCGCATCCCGACCCCGGCGAAGGCCAGGGCCACAACGTTCTCCTCGCCGTGACCTCGTTCAACCAGGTGATGCGCAGCGGCCGGCCGCGCTATCCGGGTGGCACGTTCGCCGCCTATCTGACCGCGGCGGAGTTCAATCCGCTGCTGGCCTCGGTCGAGAACGGCTGCAAATAGCATCGCCTGTCGCGCTCAAATCCATCGCCGCACGCGGCTTTTGTAAGCGGTCCAGGCCGGCCCGAATTTTTGTTCGAGCTGGGTTTCCTCGCGCCGGATGAAGAGATCGACCAGCGGGATGTGCAGGGCGGTAATGACAAGCGCGCTTGGCGAGCCGAGTACCAGCGCCGCGCCAAAGAAGACGAAAACATTGCCGCCGAGATAGAGCGGATTGCGCGAAAATGCGTAAGGCCCGGTTTCGATCAGCGCATTCTGCGGTTCGAGCGAAATCACCTTCATGCGGTGCCGGTAGAAATCGTATGTGGCCCAGACGCGCAGAAGAAAGCCGGCCGCTAAAAGCAGCGTGCCCAGGATCAGCGCGAAGATGGAATGGAAGGCGTGGACGCCCAGCAGATGGTCGATGCCGCGGCCTATGAGCGCGACGCCGAAGCCGACAAGTACGACGCCGATATTGTGAAGAACGCTCTTCAGAAGATCGGCCGTCATCGAAAGCGCCCTCTTACGCCGCCTTCGCTTTCTCCATCATGTCGACGAAGCGCTGGAAGAGATAATGGCTATCCTGCGGACCGGGCGAGGCCTCGGGATGATATTGCACCGAGAAGGCCGGACGGTCCTTCAGCGCGATGCCGCAATTCGAGCCGTCGAAGAGCGAGACATGCGTCTCTTGGGCGAAGTCCGGCAATGTGTCGCGATCGACGGCGAAGCCGTGGTTCATCGAGACGATCTCGACCTTGTTGGTGGTGAAATCCTTCACCGGATGATTGGCGCCGTGGTGGCCCTGGTGCATTTTCATCGTCTTGGCGCCGATGGCGAGCGCCAGCATCTGATGGCCGAGGCAGATGCAGAAGGTCGGGATCTTGCGATCGATCAAGTCGCGGATGACAGGCACGGCATAATCGCCCGTCGCCGCCGGATCGCCGGGGCCGTTCGAGAGGAAGATGCCGTCGGGCTTCAGGGCGATGATGTCTTCGGCGCTCGTCGTCGCCGGCACGATGGTGACGGCGCAGCCGAGGTCGGCAAGCAGCCGCAGAATGTTGCGCTTGATGCCGTAGTCGATGGCGACGACATGGAATTTCGGCGCGCTCTGGCGGCCGTAGCCGATCTCGGGCTGCCAGCGCGTTTCATCCCAGGTCCCGCGCTGCGTGCGGGTGACCGCGGGCACCAAGTCCATGCCGACGAGGCCGGGCCAGGCGGCGGCTTTGGCCTTCAGTGCGGCGATGTCGAAATTGCCGTCCGGCGCATGGGCGATGACCGCGTTCGGCATGCCCTTGTCGCGGATATAGGCGGTGAGCGCGCGGGTATCGATGCCATAGAGGCCGACGACGCCACGCGCCTTCAGCCATTGGTCGAGATGACGGGTGGCGCGGTGGTTGGAAGGATCGGTGATCGGCGCATGGACGATGACGCCGCAGGCGGCGGCGCTGCCGGCGAGATTGCTCGTCTCGATGTCTTCCTCGTTCGTCCCGACATTGCCGATATGGGGAAAGGTGAAGGTGACGATCTGCCCGGCATAGGAAGGGTCGGTGAGGATTTCCTCATAGCCGGTCATGGCCGTATTGAAGCAGACTTCGCCGACCGCCTCGCCGGCCGCGCCGAGGCCGAAGCCTTCGAGCACGGTGCCGTCGGCGAGCACGAGCCGCGCCGTTTTCAGCGGTTTTGTCCAGCCTTGTTGGTCTTGCTGCCCGGTCATGCCTGCTTTACACCCTCTGCGGCGCCCTCGCCGCGGCGACTAAGTGGCCTGCCGCGTGGCGCCGGTCAATCCACCATGGCTTAGATAGGGTCGAACGTGGCGATACGCGAGGAACTGACGAGCGAATTGAAGGCAGCGATGAAGGGCGGCGACAAGCGCCGCGTCGAGACCATCCGGCTCGTCAATGCCGCGCTGAAGGACCGCGACATCGAGGCGCGGGGGCAGGGCAAGACGCTTTCCGACGACGACATCCTGGCGCTCATGCAGAAGCTCATCAAAAGCCGGCAGGAATCGGTCGAAATCTACGACAAGGCCGGCCGGGTCGACCTCGCCACCCAGGAGCGCGAGGAAATCGCCGTCATCCAGTCGTTCCTGCCGCAGCCTTTGAGCGAGGCCGAGACCGAGGCGGCGATTGCCGCCGCCATCGCCGAGACGGGTGCCAGTTCGATCAAGGACATGGGCAAGGTCGTCGGCGTGCTGCGGGCGAATTATGCCGGCCGGATGGATATCGCCAAGGCCAGCGCCGCGGTGAAGGCAAAGCTCGGAGCCTAGGCGGGCGTCATTGCGAGCGCCTCGTATTTGCCCTGGATTGCTTCGCTTCGCTCGCAATGACGGTTACAGGGCGATCGGCCGCAGCTCGCCGATGTCGCGGCCGCCGGGCATCAGGCCGCGCACCCGGCCGCGGATCTGCGGGTTTTTGGGGCTGCCCTCGATCCTGAACAAATTGTAGCTGGCGCGATGCTCGGCGGTGCCGTGGACGGCGGAGGCCGAGGCGACCCCGATGATCGGCACCTGCCGCGCCGGCCCCGGCAAATGCCGCACGGAAAGCCGGTGGTTGTGGCCGTGCAGGACGAGTTCGGCGCCGAGGCGGCGGATCAGGGCCGCGAAAGAGTCGGCATCCGAAAGTCCGCGGCCGAATTTCGCGCCCCCCGGGTTGGGCGGGTGGTGGATCAGGACGACGCGGATCAGCCCGTCGCGCTGGGCTTGATTGAGAAGGTCGGCCGCGGCGGCGAGTTGCGCCGGGCCGATCCGGCCCGAGGCGATCAGCGGCGCGGTCGGCACGGCGGAACTCAAGCCGATCAGCGCCACGCCCTCGCGCACCCGCAGATAGGGGAATGCGGCGAGGCCGCCATCGCCGGTGGTCCAGGGCGCGAAAGTCGTAGCGAGATAGGGCAGGGCCGAATGGACATAGGCATCGTGATTGCCGGGCACGAAGCTCACGTCCTGGGGGCTGCCGAGCGTTTCGAGCCAGGCCCGCGCCGGCGGAAATTCCGCTTTGAGGCCGATATTGAGGATGTCGCCGGTCATGGCGACATGGCCCGGATGCTGGCTTTTGAGATCGGCGACGAGCCGGCGCAAGGCGTCCATGTCGTGGACGAGGTGGCGCCCGCGCGTCCAATTGAGATAGCCGGTCAGCCGCTTGCCGAGAAGCTCGCGTTTCTGCGGCCGCGGCAACGGCCCGATATGCGCATCGGAGAGATGGGCAAGCAGCAGGCTCAAACGGGGCTCCGGGCGGCTTCTGGAATTAAGAGCGGGCGCTTCTAGAACTGAGAGCGGGCTTCACGCGAAAAACCGGTATCCACTTTTTCACATCCCGCTCTATGCGTTGCCGATCAAAATGCCGGCCGCGAGGACAATGACACCGCCGAGCACGATCTGAAAGATCGCTTGCAGCAACGGTGTGTCCATATAATGCGCACGCACCCAGGCGATCACCCAAAGTTCAACAAAGACCACGACGCCGGAAATCGCCGTCGCAATCGCAAAGGCGTTGTGCAGGGAATCGGGCACGAGATAGGGCAGCGTATGGCCGAGGCCGCCGAGGGCGGTCATGACGCCGGTGATCGGCCCGCGCAGCCAGGGCGAGCCGCGGCCGCTGATCGTGCCGTCATCCGAGAGCGCTTCGGCAAATGCCATGCTGATGCCGGCGCCGATCGAGGCGGCAAGGCCGACGAGGAATGTCGACCAATTGTTATGCGTCGCAAAGGCGGCGGCAAAGAGCGGCGCGAGGGTCGAGACCGACCCGTCCATCAGCCCCGCAAGGCCAGGCTGGACATATTGCAGGACGAAGTTGCGGCGCTGCTGGGCTTCTTCCTTCTCGCGCTCGGCCGGATTGAGATATTCGGTTTCGATATCGGCGGCGATCGCCTCATGGCCCTTTTCGACCTCGGCCAGATCGCCGAGCAACTTCTTGATGTCGGGGTCTTTGGCCTGCGCCGCCGCCTTGACGTAAAAGTTATAGGCTTCGGTTTCGCGGAAACTGACTTCGGTGCGGATTTTCGAAAGCGGCAGATTGCGGATGAGCCAAACCGGCCGGCGTTTCATGAAGCCACGAACGTCGGCGCGCCGGATCGGCAGAAGATTCGGCCCGAATTTGTCATGATAGGTCTTGAGCAGCGCGTTATGATGCGACGCTTCGACGTCGGCCATTTCGGCAAAGACTTTCGCCGTGCCGGGATAGCGCCCCTGCAGGTCTTCGGCGAAAGCTGAATAGACGCGATGATCGTCATCCTCGGCGTCGATCGCCAAGGCAAGAATTTCCCGTTCGCTCAGTTGCGAGAATTGCTTCACGAGCTTCCCCTCGGAGGTGATGGCTAGTTTCTTAGAATTAGACTTATTCTAATCTAGGGAGGCTTTAGCAGCGGCGCAACCCGGCTTAAAAGGTCTGAATGGCTTATTATTTTCGTCATTTTGCCGCACAGGCGATGCGCTGGACACTTGGCCTGTTCCAGTCGCCCCGGCTTGGCGTTCGCTGCCTGGTGACCGCGCAAAGCCCCGGCACGCCGCCGCAAATCCTTCTCGTGCGGCACACCTATATCCATGGCTGGTATATGCCGGGCGGCGGCGTCGATCCGGGCGAATCGGCGCTCGAAGCGGTGGTGCGGGAATTGCGCGAAGAGACGGGGATCGAATGTCTCGAGCCGCCGAAGCTGCACGGTTTCTATTTCAAGCGCGGCAGCCGCGATCATGTCGCGTTCTATCTCGCCGGGTCTTACCGCAGCGATGGGCCGCGGATGCCGGATTTCGAGATCGCCGAAATGCGATTTTTCCCCGTCGATGCTTTGCCCGACGCCACGAGCCCAGCGACACGGGCACGGATCGCCGAGATTTTCACCGGCGCGCCGGCGACTGATACATGGTGAGAGATTTGCGGCGCGTGGCCCGAGGTGATAGACGCACCCCGCCATGGCTGATCTTTCGCTCGTCCTCGCGCCGCAAACGGCGGCCGACCAGGCCGCGATCGACAAGCTCGACGAGCGCGTCTTCGGCCCCGGCCGTTTTGCCCGCTCCGCTTATCGGTTGCGCGAAGGCGTGCCGGCGGATTTGCGCCTCTCTTATGTCGCACGCGTCGGCACTTATCTCGTCGGCGCCAACCGCATGACTCATATCCGCTGCGGCGAGACGCCGGTTTTGCTGCTCGGCCCGCTGAGCGTCGAACCAGCTTTTCGCTCATCCGGCATTGGCGAGGCCCTGGTCGGTCGCTCGCTGGAGGCCGCGCGTGCCGCCGGCCATCGGTTCGTGATTCTCGTCGGCGACCTCGCCTATTATCAGCGCATGGGCTTTCGGCCGGTGCCGGAAGGGCAGTTGATCTTTCCCGGCCCGGTCGATCCGGCGCGGCTGCTCTATTGCCCCTTGACCGATGAAGATTTTGACGGGATCAGCGGCCGGGTCAGCCGGGCACGCCACGGCGAAGGAACAAGCGCGGCCTAGAGCATCGGACCGAAAAGTGCGAAGCGGTTTTCGGATGAATCCGATGCGATGAGAAAGACTTAAAAGCGCTGAGCGATTCAATTTGAACGTCCGCTGCTCTAGGGCTGCGGCCCGACGACCACCGTCGCGACCGGCGCGCCCGGCACATCGACGTCCTTGGGATTGAGACCGGCGCGTTGGAGCGCGAGGAAGATCGAGGAATCGGCCGGCACGTCGTGATCGTAGATGACCGTCACGCCGGTTTCGCCCGGCGCGACCGAATTGTTTTGATCGACAGCGACCCAGGTGCCCGCGGCCCGTAAAGCCTCCGCCAAAACGCCGGCGAATTGCTTCGGCTCGCCGTCATGCGGCGAGAGGATCGAAGCCTTCGCCTCGCGCAAGACATAGTGCCTGATCGTATCGCGCTGATGCGCATCGAGATTGCGCGGCGCGGCTGCCATTGCGGCACCCGCGCCGGCCAGAGCCGCGACGCTTATCAGCAGGAAACGTGGTCCCATAGTACGCGCCTCGGCGCGGGTTGCTAGAGCGTCGGACGTTCAAATTGAATCGCTCGGCGCTTTTAAGTCTTTCTCACCGTATCGGATTTGTCCGAAAACCGCTTCGTGCTTTTCGGTCCGATGCTCTAGCCTTCCGTCGAATCGAGATGAATGATCGTCGGCGCATCCGAATAATAATTCGGAATGTCGGCCACGACGTCTTGACCCGCCGGCGACCCTAAGGCGTCGTTGATCGCCTTCAGGCTGTCGAACGTGCCGATGAACATCCAGAAATAAGCCCCCTCGGCGCCGTCGAGGCCCGTGACCGGCCCGAAGGAAAAGCCGCGCAGGCCCGGCATTTTCTCCACCAGCGGCATGTGAACCGCCCGGAAATACTTTTCGAAATGCGCGGGATCGGCTGGCTTCTTGTAGAGAACGACGAGTTTGCTCACGCGGATGATCTCCTGACGCCCGGCTGAAAAATGCGCACCAATGCCAGACAAGACAAGGTAAAGCTCGCCTCATAAGGCCATCGTCCGGCCGATATAAGTCAGTGAAACAAGGGCGGCGTCAATGCCCGGGCGGCTAACGATTTTGCGAGAGCGGCGAAGCGCTAGAAAGACGTGCTGACCTCGACCTTGCCGAAACCGCCGGGTCCAACGACGCTGTCGTTGGCATAGCCGCCGGAGAGATCGACTTGCACGTTCTTGAATTTAATCCCGGTGATGCTCAAGCCGGCGCGCAGCTGCGTATACCGTTCGTCGCCGAGCGTGCCGATCATCGGGCCGACGAAAATGGAATCGTTCAGGAAATCATAGCCGAACGAGCCGGTCCCGTAATAGGTGAGAAAGGCGCTTGAGAATTCCGCCTCGGTATGAAGCAAGGTCCTGTCCGTCGGATTGTACCAATCGTCGGTGCGGACCTTGATGCCGAGTTCCGTCCCGACAACCTTGTTCGTCGGGTCGGGCTGGGACAGCGTATCGTTTTCCGCGTTGAAGCCGCCCAAGAAATTCAGCGAATAATTGTCACCTTCGAAGGCATAGCCGCCGAGGAAATCGCCCGACAATTGAACGCCCTTGATGCCATTGCCGGCGCTGTCGAAATATTTGTACCAGCCGCCGTCGCCCAAAATGTAGAGACGGAACCCGGATGTATCGAGGTCCTTGAACGGCGCGACCATGCCGCCGGCGTAAGCGTCGAAACTCAATTTGGCGACGTCGACGCCAGTGAAAGCGATGACATGGGTCGGACCTTCATCCGTCGAGTTCACATCGGGCGCGGCGGCGTCGGCGAGCATCCCCGTCGGCGATGTATCGAAACCGTTGAAGCGATAATTCACGCCGACTTTGACGAGGTTTATGTTCTGATGGATCTCTTCGGTGAAAAATCCATTCGCGCCGTCGGTGAACGGGACCGACCGGCCGCCGAAATTCATATAGTCGTATTCGCCCCAGACCGACCAATTGTGGGAGATCTGGTATTCAATGCCGCCGCCCGCGGTCCATCCGATGCGTGTATCGTTGGCGGAGAAGGGATCGCCGCAGACCGCGGGAATGCCGCCGCTGCCGTGCGGCTGCGAGCCGTGGCAAGTCGCGACATCGGTATAGCTATCTTCGACCAAGGCTGCGCCGCCTTTGCCGTAGATGGAGAACGGCCCCCACACCGCGCCGATATGGCCGGTCGCCGTCGCGAACCATTCCGGATGGGCGGTACAATCCTGATTGCCGAACGAGAAGCACGAAAACGAGCTGTTCTCGACGCCGGACCAGCTGAAATCACCTTCGACGCCGACCAGAAGCCAATTGAACTGATAGTTATAGCCGGCTTGAAGACCCGCAAGCCCGCCGCTCACGGACGGCCGCGCATCGAGCGCGAGATCCGGCGTCGGAAAATTGTCGAGGAATGTCTTCTGTCCCCAGCCGTAGCCGCTGTGGGCGCCGAAATAAAAGCCGGTCCATGGGTCGATGATGGGAGGCGGCAGAGGCGGCGTTTTATAGGCTGGCAGGTCAGCAGCCCGCGCTGCCGAAAGTGCTCCGGTGATTCCCATTGCGACTGCGAAAGAAGCTGCCGCGAATCGTGCCATGACGTCCCCCGTGACATCACGGTCCCACGATCACCCATACGCAGCTAGTGTTAAAATGGCACAGCTCGTGTCATTTTGATGAAAATGGTTACTGATGTGGATTCGGCTGCGAGGTCGTCGCCACGGCATTGTATTTTTTGTCCATGAAGATCGCCGACGCACTGACAAGATCGGTATCGCCGTGATCGGCGCAATATTCCTTGATCTGCGCCTCTTTTGACTTCGCCTTATCACTGTCGACGACGACCGGATCATCTTCGTAAGTGTAATAACCCTGGAGCCAAGTCACGGCGTTCACGGCGTTAGACTCGCTCATCTTGAGGAAGTCGCTGCATTTTATTGCAGCCAAATCCGTCTTCTGGGCGACGGCCGTTTGTGTGGAAAAGGCGCTCAGTGCAATAACCGCGGCAAACAAGAATTTCGTCGACACGTCCGCCTCCCTGAGAGGAAATGCCACCAAATTAAAGACTAAACTTCTATTGATCCCTCCGGCGCCGCGTATCAATCTGCTACGCAAATCAACCTTAATAATACACCATCGATTTTAAAGCGTATTTTGTTTCATCGAAGCCGTGATATCTGAGGCTGTCCGCGCGGCTACGCCAAGAGTTCGCGGCATACATCATTAAACTTTACCATAAATACTTGATTCAAGTTCAAATTGTTTCTCGGCATGCTAATGCGCCAACATGCGCTGCGCTAAGCTGCAGTTACCCGCGCCGGGATTAGCCCCGCGCCATCCATCGGGCTGGATCGAACGCCGGTCGCCGACACGGCCGCGATTCGCGCAAGGTTGGCGCAAGGAATTCCTCTCCCGCACACCAGCGCCTTTCCGCGTGGCAGCCGCCTCTCCCGATCGCATCGAGATATGGACGGCGCGGCCGAAATCTCTTCTGAAAGCCCGCTCTTGCCTGCAATTGCTGGACGATGACGATCGCACCGAGCTCGGCGCGATCGCGAACATCGCCTCGCTTGAGGCGGCGGTCGCCGGGCGCATCCTGCTTCGCCTGGCTTTATCGCATGTGACGGACCGGCGTGTTGCCGCGGCCTACTGGCGGTTTAACCGCCTCGAGACCGGAAAGCTCGAGGTGACGGAGGGGCTTCCCCAAATCCGCTTCAGCGTGTCCCATAGCGACTCGCTGGTCGGCGTTGCCGTGTCGCCGGTCTTCGAGCTGGGGCTCGATATCGAAAGCGTCGACGCGCCGATGAGCCCGGCGGTCAAGGATGCGTTTCTCACGCATGAAGAACAGCGCCGGCTGGCGCGTTTGCAGACGCCGCATGGTGTCCGGGGCGCCATTCGAACCTGGACGCTGAAGGAAGCCTTTTCGAAACTCCTCGGCGCCGGCTTCGCAAGCGAATTTCAGGCGATGGATTTTCGCCTGTTCCCGGAGCCCGAGCTGACTTCGGAGCAAAACTTCGAGACCTCGTCGACGCATTTCGAGTCCCTCTATATCGAGGGTCACGACAATCTTTGCCTTGCGACGCTCGCCGTCGCTCTGCCGTTCCTGTCCGCCGGCGGCGAAATACAATGCCTGAGCCTCGTTGAAGAGACCGGCGAATCCCCGCTTCGTACGCTGGCCTTTTCCAGAACGTCGGCGCGCGACGCGGCTGTCGACCAAGACGTCGACCAAGATGTCGACAAAGACATGGAGAGCGGCGAAAAATGACGCTCACATTCGACGATGTCATCGTCTCCCGCCAACAGGCGCGGCCCCAGAACGTAAAGCTGATCCACGATTATTTCGAGCGGCAGGTCGATCTGCGGCCGCATCATCGCGCGCTCGAATGCGAGGACGGTACTTTAACCTATGCGCAGCTCGAACGCGCCGCAAACAAGATCGCGCATTTCCTGCGCTCCCGGCATATCCGGCCCGAAGATTTGGTCGGCATCTATCTGCCCAAATCGACGAACTTGTTTGCCGCCATTCTCGGCGTGCTCAAAGCGGGCGCGGGCTATGTCCCGATCGATCCGCAAACCCCGATCGAACGGATCGGCCAGATCGCCGGCGACGCCAATCTCGCGATCGTGCTGACCAACGAAACCCTGTCCGAGCTTGTTCAACCGTCCATCACCTGCTGCGCTTTCTTCCCGCTCGACCGGCAATGGCCGGATGTCGATCGCTTCCCCGCGACGAGGCCGGCGGCGACCGCCGCCGCAAGCGATACCTGCTACGTCATCTACACATCGGGCTCGACCGGGCGGCCCAAAGGCGTCGTGCTCGAGCATCGAAACGTCGTCAATTTCATCGAAGCGCTCGAAGGCAGCTACGGCGTCAACCAGGACGACCGCATCTATCAGGGATTTTCCGTCGCCTTCGACGCCTCGGTCGAGGAAATCTGGGCGGCGTTTTCGCTCGGCGGCACCCTGGTCGTGCCGCCGGAAGACATTGCGCGGTCGCCTGACCAGGCGGCGGCCTTCATCAATACAAAAGCCATCACCTATTTTTCGACCGTTCCGACATTCCTCTCGCTCATCGCCGACGATCTGCCGCGCGTGCGGCTTCTCGTCGTCGGCGGCGAGCCTTGTCCCGCGCCGCTGGTGGCGAAATGGGCGACGCCCACGCGGCGGATGCTGAATACCTATGGGCCGACCGAAACCGCGGTCGTCGCCACCCTTTTCGATTGCGTCGCCCCGAATATCGTGACGATCGGGCGCCCTTTGCCGGGCTATGTCTGCCATGTCGTCGGCGAGGATTCGCTAGAAGTGAAGGCCGGTGAGGTCGGTGAGCTTTATATCGGCGGGACCAGCGTCGCGCGCGGCTATATGAACCTGTCCGAAATGACGGACCGGCAATTCGTCTCGAACCCGTTTCCATCGACCGCGGCTAAAGCGCCGCGACTTTACAGAACGCATGATCTGGTCAGGACGCGGCCGGACGGCACGCTCGAATTTGTCGGGCGCAACGACGATCAGGTCAAAATCCGCGGCTACCGGATCGAACTGTCGGAAATCGAATCCGTCCTTTTGGAGCACCCGTCCGTTCGCGCCGCTGCGGTTCTTGTCCACGAGCGCGGCAGCTTCAAGGAAATCGCCGCCTATATCGTCCCCGCCGGCAATTTCGGCGCGCTGCAGAAGCGAAGCCTCGCGCAGGCCCTGTCCAATCGCCTGCCCGAATATATGCTGCCGAAATATCTCGAGGTCATGGAGGCGCTGCCGCGGACGACGAGCGGAAAAGTCGATCGCAAAGCCTTGCCGGCGCCCGAAAATGCTTTGGTCATTCACGAGCGTCCGTTCGTCGCGCCGGAAAATGATCTCGAATCGAAGATCGCGGATGTCTGGCAAGCGCAACTGAACACCGGGCCGATTTCCGCCGACGCCGATTTTTTTCGCGACCTCAAAGGCAATTCGCTTTTGGCGGCGCATGTCGTGACGGAGCTGCGCACGCGCCTCGGCACGCTCCACGTGTCCGTCAAGGACGTCTACGAGTGCCGCACGGTCAGAGACATCGCGCGGCGTTTATCCAAGACGATGCCGTCAATCGACGCTTCAAGGGATGACGAGACTGCGCCGCCGATGGAGACGGCTTTCAAACAGCCGATCCACGCGAACCTCGCGACGCGCTGGTTTTGCGTTTCGCTTCAGACCCTGGCGCTGACGATCTATTATGCCGTGCTGTCCGCGCCCCTGGTCTTTTCCATTCTCATTTGCGAGCGCGTCTACGCCGGTCACATGAGCCTTACGACGGCCGGAAGCATTTTGACGATCATCGGCTTTGCGACATGGCCGACCTGGCTCGCGATCAGCATTGCCGTCAAATGGCTCTCTATTGGAAGATATCGGGCTGGGCGCTACCCGGTCTGGGGCCTGTATTATTTCCGCTGGTGGCTTGCGAATCGTTTCCAGACGCTTGGCTGGCCGGAGATGTTCGTCGGCACGCCGCTGATGAGCGTTTATTACCGGGCGATGGGCGCCCGCGTCGGAAAAAATTGCAGCATCGGGACCTCGCTGTGCAGCGCTTTCGATCTCGTGTCGATCGGGCGTGAGTCGAGCATCGGCGCCGATGCGCAATTGCTCGGCTATCGCGTTGAAAATGGCTGGCTGATGCTCGGCACCGTCGATATCGGCGCCGAATGCTTCATCGGCATGCACAGCGCGATCGGCCTCAATGTCAAAATGCACGATCGCGCGTGCATCGACGATCATTCGCAATTGCCGGACGGCTCGGTCCTGCAGCCGGGCGAAGAAAAAAGCGGTTCACCGCTGGCGGAGGCCAATGTCTCCCGCCCCGAGACGGCAAGCGGGCGCCCGGTGAAATCCAGGCCGTTTCTCTTTGGCCTGCTGCATCTCGGGCTCATCTATGCCATGGGCTATTTCCTCATTGCGGCGGTGCTGCCGAGCCTGATCCTCATATTGGTCGCGCTCGAACGTTTCGGGCCGGTCGCCGCGATTTTAGCGGTTTTCGTCGCGGCGCCCTTGGCGACGATCTGGTACGCGACGCTGACGATCCTCGTGAAACGCCTGATTATCGGCCGCATCAAGCCCGGGGTTTTCCCGCTCGCGAGCGGCCGCTATCTGCAATATTGGTTTTTGAATTATTTGATGCGGAACACGCGGCAACTCCTGCTCCCGCTTTATGCGACCGTGTTTCTTCCGCCGTTCCTGCGGCTGATGGGCGCGAAGATCGGCAAAGACGTGGAGATTTCGACAGTCACCAATGTCATTCCCGATCTGCTCGAAGTGGATGATGGATGCTTCCTCGCCGACGCCTGCATCGTCGGCGGGGATCGCATCTATCGCGGCGTCGTCGAGCTGCGCCAAAATAAGATCGGCCGCCGCACGTTCATCGGCAATAGCGCCCTCGTGCCGGGCGGCGCGAATGTCGGCAGCGACAGCCTGATCGGCGTGATGTCCAAGACGCCGGCGGCCTATGCGGAAACGCCGAGCGGCACGCGTTGGCTCGGATCGCCGAGCTTCGAAGTGCCGAAGGCGAAAGATCCGAGCTGCTTCCTCGAATCGGAAACCTATCGTCCGAAACTGTCGTCGCGGTGCTACCGGACATTTCTCGACACGATGCGGATCTTGCTGCCCAGCCTGTTCATGGCAACGGACCTTTTGACTTTCAGCGCCGTCGTTCTGGTGCTGGACCAGGTCTTCCCGCTTTGGAGCGTGCTTTTGGCGGCGCCGCTGGTCGGGCTCTATTTGTCGCTGACGACGATCGTCTGGGTCGCCCGCATCAAGACGCTGCTGATCGGCCGCTTCGAGCCGACGGTGAAGCCATTGTGGTGCAGCTTTGTGTGGCTGAACGAGATCGTCAACGGAATCTATGAGACCGCTGCGGCGACGGCCTTGGCGCCCTTGATGGGCACGCCCTACATCTCCGTCTATCTGCGTAAAATGGGATGCCGGATCGGGCGGTGGGTTTTCCTGGAGACGACGCTGTTTTCCGAATTCGATCTTGTCGAAATCGGCGACTATGCCGCGCTCAATATGGGATGCACGGTCCAGACGCATCTGTTCGAAGACCGCGTGATGAAGTCCGATCGTTTGAAGATCGGTGCCGGTTGCTCCATCGGCAATATGGCCGTCGTGCTCTATGGGACGGAAATGCAGGCCGGTTCGACCTTGGCGCCGCTCTCGGTTCTGATGAAGGGCGAAGTCCTGCCGCCGCGAACGCGCTGGCGCGGCATCCCGAGCGAACCTGATCCGGCGCCTGCCGCCTAAAGCTTCGGCCGGACGATAACTGACGCCACCCGGTTCGTCGGGACGTTTCACGCGCCGCTGTATGAGCCAGCCGCGCGAACCGCTCAGAGCGTCCCATCACAAAACTGTCATGTCATAAATTTAGATAGGCATCTCCGGTCTCAGCCATTTCCCCATCGCCGAAAAGTGGGAAAGTTGATGATCGAACAAGTCTTTGGGCCGTCGGTCTCGTGCATGTAAGGCGTCCTTCTGGTCTGTGCCATTTCGCGGTCTCGTCGGCGATCGCGTTTGTCAACGGTCTAGGCTGCCTCGCTGCCACGAGTTTTACCGAGCCTGTGATCGCACAGGAAAAGCAAGGCTCGGGAAGCGGCTTCCTCGAATTCAATATTCCAGCTGAAGAGCTCGTTTTGGCTCTCGATGCTTACAGCGTGGCCACAGGCCGCGAGGTTTTTTACGATGGGGCATTGGTGGTTGGGCGCCGGTCCGCGCCTGTCAACGGCAGACTGTCGTCAGATGTCGCTTTGCGCATCCTGCTTGGCGGCACCGACTTCATCCCGCGCCCGACAGGACCGCATAGTTTCACAATCGTGCTTGCGCCACGGCAGCCTTTCGATCATGAGCGCGCCGATATGATTGCGCGGCAGAACATCACCTATCGGGGCTTTTTCGCGTCACTCCAAGCCGACGTGAAACATGCATTTTGCCATGAGGCCGGGACGCGTCCGGGCGCCTTCCGGCTTGTCATCAAGTTCTGGCTTAGTCCCGAGGGCCAGATATGGCGTTCGCAGCTCGTCGGCTCGACAGGCGATTCTCGCCGCGACCGGCTCTTTTCTCTCGCGCTCATCGGAATGAAAACGGACGAACCGCCACCCGATCTGCCGCAGCCGATCACGATGGTGGTATTGCCGCGCCTTGCCGACGAAGGGGCGGAATGTACGGCGTCCGCCGATAGCCCGGGTCCGGTCCAAGAAATACACCAGACATTTCCCGCGGGCGTCACCCATGACTGACGAGAGTCAGCCCGAGGCCTTACGGCAATTCCTTATCCTCGACTATGACGAGTTGAAGAGTCGCTTGACGCGTCGCTTGGGTTCGATCGAACTCGCCAGCGATGTCTTGCACGAAACCTATTTGCGATTGGGCGGCGCGGGTCCGGCGGAACCCGTGCGCAGCCCGAAACTTTATGTTCTGCGCGCCGCGACCAATATCGCGCTGAAGCGCTTGCGCCGCGAAAGTCGCTTCGTCAGTCTTACGGATGCGAAATCGGCGCTTGGTATCACGGATGACGCGCCCGATCCGGCGAAAGTGGTCGAGGCGCGGCTCGAGATCGAGGTCCTTCGCCAAGCTCTTAAGGATCTGACACCGCGTCAGCGCGAGATTCTGCTGTCCTCCCGGCTCGACAACGTGCCGCTGCGTGACATCGCCGCGCGGCTGGGGATTTCGCAACGCATGGTCGAAATAGAATTGCGGCGTGCGCTCGCGTTTTGTGCTTTACGCCTGGATCGGGAGATCGTTCAAAGATTCGGTCCGCGCCCAGGTAAGGACTCTAAGAAATAATATGCCAAGCGCGCCGCACGATCCGATCGAGCAGTTGAACCCCATCGAGCGGGAGGCGCAGGCCTGGGTCGCCCGCTTTGCATCGGGAAAAGCAACGGCGGCCGAAATCGATGCGTTGAAGCGTTGGTATGACCAGAGCGCGGCGCATGCCGCCGCTTTCGACAAAGCCGAACGGCTATGGGAGAGACTGGGGCCCGCGGCCGCACTGCATGTGCGAGACTCGACGCCTTCGGTCGAACGCTCCATCGCCGTCTTAAATCGCCTGCCGCGCAGGGCGGTTCTCGGCGGCGCCCTGGCGGCCTCCGCCGCGGCATTAGGCTACGGTATCATATCGCCGCCGCTGGACCTTTGGCCCTCCATCAAAGAACTGCGCGCCGATTATCGGACCGCGACCGGCGAACGCAAACAAATTGCTCTGAACGATTTCTTGATCGACATGAGCGCGGCGACAAGCATCGCCGTCCGATCGACGCAATCGAATCCACACCATTTCGAATTGATCGCGGGTGAGGCCGCAATCTCGCTTCGGCGCGATTTCACGGGGTCTTTCGCCTTGAGTGCGGGAAGCGGGCAGACGATTGCCCGCCGCGCCAGTTTCGACGTTCGTTATATCGGCGCCAATGTTTGCGTCACTTGCCTCGATGGCGAGCTGCGTGTCGAACAGCAGGGAGCCGCGGCCAATCTTGAAGCCGGGCAGCAGCTTCTTTACTCGCTCGATGCGATGAGCTCGGTCCGCACGGTCGATCCGGCGACCGTAACCTCCTGGCGCGATGGTTTTCTTGTCTTTCATGCCACGCCGCTTGCCGAGGCGATCGAACAGGTCAACCGTTATCGCCGAGGCAAAATCGTGCTGATGAACGAGGCGCTTGGCGAGCGTCTCTTCAGCGCGCGCTTTCGCATCGAAAATATCGACGAAATCGTCGATCAAATCCGTCAAGTGTTTGATGCGCGCGTCACGTCGCTGCCCGGCGGTCTGATCGTCATCAGCTGACGCGTAAAATAAAATCGAATTTCCATTTCGGTTCTCGGCCTTGTCGGGGGTCTTAAGGCCATTGGGGGCTGCAGGCGCTTTTCGGGCGGCAGCATCCGCGTCAACGAAAGAACCGATTCATGCCGCCGCGTCCTGCGCTCCAGCCGTCTGCTTCCTTTCGCGCCACTCTTCTTGCGAGTGCAAGCGCCTTGGCGTTGATCCTGGGCTGTGCGCCGGCCCAGGCGATGCCGCTTTACGCCACGCGCGGCGGCGGCGGTGCTTCTGCGACGGCGAATGCGGCAGCCGCGGCCTTGGCGGGTTCGCAGCAGGCACAGGCGATCGGTCAGCAAATGACCCACGATCTCCTGCGGGCGGCACTCGCCATACAATCGGTTCGGCAGGCGCAGGTGGCGGCCCGCGCTTTGGCGCAGCAGCAGCCGAGCGGCGTTGCGAACGGGCTTGCGCCGGGTGGTCTCGTCGTCGATCCGCGGGTGACGGCGGGGACTGATGCCAATCTTTGGGTCAACGCCCATGCGCCAGTGCAGACGGTGAGCAACGGCCAGACGCTGGTGACGGTGCAGCAGACCGCGCAGCGCGCGATAACGACCTGGCAGAGCTTCAATGTCGGCCGAAGCACGACCGTCGATTTCGACCAAAGCCAGGGCAACACATCGAACGGCAACAATTGGGTGATGCTGAGCCGCATCGATGCGACCGGTGTGCCGAGCCAGATTGAGGGTCAGATCAAGGCCGACGGGACGGTCCTGATCATCAATCCCAACGGCATCGTCTTCAGCGGCACGAGCCAGATCAACGTCCATACGCTGATCGCCTCGACGCTCGACATCGATAGTTTCAAGGGCTCGAACGTCGCAAATGTCGGCGCGTTCAGCGTCACTTCGGGCGGCACCTATATTCCCGTTCAAATCAACGGCGTCACGCAGACGACGCCAAGCGGGACGGCGATCCTGGCGCCGCCCGATGAGGACAATGCCAATCAGGCGTTCCTGAGCAGCGGCCTTTATGTCAATGGCGTTATCAATAACGCTGGAACGCTGGTGATGGCGCAAGGCTTCACGGGCGGCCAAACCAATGCCGGCGTTGTCGTCGCGCCGGGGGCGCAGATCTCCACCAACATCAGCGGCTTCGACAATGGCGGCTATGTCGCGCTGCTGGGAACGAGCGTCGATAATGCCGGCAGCATTTCGACGCCCTCAGGCCAGATCATTCTCGCGGCGAGCCCCGATGTCTTCCTCGCCGAGCCGGCGACCGGAAGTGCCAATACGTCGATTGGCGTGAGCAGCCTCGCCACCCAGACACAGGCGCTGGTTTTCAACGGGATCGCTGGCGAGTCGCCTGCGACGAATGAAGCCGGCGGTCTGCTCGCCGCCGATGACGGCAATATCACGATGTTCGGCGATGTCGTGAATCAGTTGGGCGTCGCCGCCGCGACGACCAGTGTCACCCGCGCCGGATCGATCACCTTCACCGCCAATCAGCAGCTCAATCTTGGCGGCGCCAGCGTCACCGGCATCCTGCCGGATGAGAGTGACGAGACGATTCCGCAAAGCTCCGTTTCAAGCTTTGTTGGGCCGACGATCAATATCGCTGCGGCCGATGTCGATCTGCAGGGCGATGCCGGCGGCGAGCCGGGCGCGCTGATCGTCGCGCCGAGCGCCGCGATGACGGTTGCGACGGGACTCCTGACCTCCCTTTCGGGCACCAACAGGCCGCTCGGGCGCTTCTTGCAGGAAAGCGGCAGCGTGATCGATCTCGCCGGCCTCGACGCCGCGGCCTCGATCCGGAATTACATTTTCACCTTCAAGGTGACCTCCAACGACGTCGCCGATTCGCCCCTGGCGCAGAGCCTGATCGGCCAGACCGTCACCATCGACCTGACCCAGGGCGGCACCCGCAGTGATGGTCTCACCTGGGTCGGCTCGCCACTCTTCAGCGCCACCGGCGCGGGCTACCTCGGCGCGGTCCCGCAGACGATCGACCAATTGCTGACCAAGGGTGGTTCGCTCTCTTTCACGAGCTCCCCTTTTGGTGTCGGTGAACAGCCCTTCAATGATGTCATTCAGGCGCCCGGCTCGGTCATCGATGTCTCCGGCGGTTTCACCCAGTTTACCGGCGCCAAAGTGGCGACGACCGAACTCCTCGCCGCGACGGGCGAGATCTTCAACATCGCCGATGCTGACCCGCTCGTGCCCTATGAAGGGATCGCCGGTCAATTTGTCATCGATCATAATATCGATGGTCGGCCGGATTCGGAACTGACGCAATATTTCAGCTCACCGCTGATCGCCCGCGGCTTTTTCGATCCTGGCTTTATCGCCGGGGCGAGCGCCGGCGCTCTGTCGATCTCTACCGCCAATCCGGTCCTCGAAGGCGCGCTGCTCGGCGCCACCGTCACCGGCAGCCGCCAGGCGGAGCTTGCCGAAAGCGACACCGGGCCGAACGGCAGCCAGGCGTCGATCGATCAATTGCCGCGGGATGCTTCGCTGACGATTTCGCTCGTGAGCGCTTTCGGTGCGCCGGCACCCGATGCGGTGGTGCTGCAGAGCGGTGTGACGGATGTGCTCGGCCCGGATTTCGGCATCGAGTCGACGCTCAACTTGCCGAGCACCGACCTTATAGTGGGTGAATCTGCAACCGGCCCGGTGACTGCGGCCGTGCCCGTGGTCACCTATTCGACGGACGCATTGTCGGCCGCGCAGCTTGGTTCGATCACGATCAGTGCCTCAAGCGATCTGTCGATGAGCCAGGGCGCGGTGCTCACCGTGCAGCCTGGCGGCAGCATCAAGTTCACGGGCGTCTCGACCATCGATGGCACACTGACCGCGCATGGCGGCAGCATTTCGCTGACCGGATTTACCGGGGGCACCAGTGTCAGCGAGGCACCGCCGGTGTCGCAGGTGACCATTGGGCCGGATGCTGTGCTCGATGTCAGCGGGCTTTTCGTCAACGACGCCGGCGCGGGCTTCAATACATTGCAAGGTGACGCCCATATCAATGGCGGTTCGGTCACCATTCAGACCGATCTCGAATCCAATTCCACCGGCGTCGGGTTCAACGGCGGTGCCAATGTCCCGCCTGTTGTCGATGTCACCCAGAGCATCGTTCTGGCGCAAGGCAGCATCGTCGATGTCTCGAGCGGCGGTTATGTCCAGCCGAGTGGCCAGCTCAAATTCGGCCCGAACGGACTGCCGGCCGGCAATGGCGGCAATCTCTCGCTGATCACCTATAACAATGCCGTCTGGTCGAATCCGCAGGATAATTTCCAGGAGGGCGGCCCACCCGGCAATATTGCACCGAACGGGACCAATCGGCCGGACGTGGCCGATGTGTTCATGGACGGCACGATCTTCAGCGGCGGGCTGAACGGCGGCGGCACATTCGCTTTGCAAGTGCCGATCATCCAGATCGGTGGAGTCGATACGGTCACGTCAGGCGCCGCGCCGGGCACCGTGGCATTGCCTGGGACTTTCTTCAGCGACAACGGCTTCTCGGCCTATTCGTTGACCAGCACATACGGCAGCACGACGGTCTTGGCTGGGACGAATGTGCCGCTGCGCCAGCAGAATTATCTCATCGAGCTGCCGGCTGCTCTGCCGGCGAGCGGCGCACGGGTGCGCGACTTCGCGGCCTTGGGTTTGGCGCCGTTTGGGATGCGCCAGCCGGTCAGCCTGACGCTGGCCGAGACGCCGTTCCCTTATGGCGGCACCAACGACGTCAGCACCAATGCCGGCGTCACGGTCGAAGCCGGCGCCACGATCGAAGGCGAGCCCGGCGCCTCGATCGATCTCACCGCCGCCGGCCCCGTGACGGTGCTCGGCAATCTCATCGCGCCGGGCGGCAGCATCACGCTCGATAATGATGGCACGCCGGTCAATCTCCAACAGCTGGCGCAGGGCCAGAGCGTCGGCGTTGTCACTCAGGCGCCGCTCGATGTCTGGATCGGCGCCAATGCCGTCCTCGATGTCGATGGCACCTTCGTGCCCAACCTCACAGCCCGCCCGCTGCTTTCCACCGGCAATGTGCTGAACGGCGGCTCGATCACGCTCGAAGGCGGCACGGTGATCGCGCTGCCCGGCTCGCAGTTCGATCTCGCCGGCGCCAGCGCTATTGTTCAGAACTTCGGCCCGATCGTCGGTTTCGGCTGGTCGATCATCGAACAGCCGATCTGGAGCAATGGCGGCACACTGACGATTACCGGCAGCATGGCGTCGGCGTTGGGCACGAGCGGCGAGTTCCAGGCCGCCTATTTCGACGGGACGGTCGATGCGGCCGGCGGCGCGCCGCAAGCGTCGGGCGGGACGCTGACGATCGGCGGCCTCAATGGGAGCAACCCGCTCTATGGTGCGATCGTCATCTCGCAGGGCGGCGATGTCACCGCGGCTCTCTCCAGTCAGACCGTGCCCACGACGGCAGCGCAGCTTGCCGCCCAACTGCCGACCGCGAGCAGCACCGTCGAGATTGGCGAAAACACGCTGAACAATAGCGGACTCGATTCCGTCAGTCTGATGGCCGGCACCATCGGCTTCAGCGGCAATGTCAGCGTGAAAGTGCCGGACCAGCTGGTGCTCGCCGGCAATCTGCGCCTGCTGCCGGCCGGCAATATGAATTCGAACTTCAGCGCCGCGTCGATCGGCGCGACGCAGGTCTCGCTCACAGCCGGCGATCTGCTGCTGACAAGCAATGCATTTGTCGCGCCAACCTTGTCCGATGGCACGCTGAACCTCTATGCCTCGGCGCAGATCGATCTCGCCGGTTACGCTTCGATCTCCAACGCTGCCAAAGTCAATCTGACCAGCGGCGGCGATATCCGCTTGCTGTCCGACACGGATGCCGAATTTGCGAGCGGCATTTTCACGTCGGGCAGCGGAAACAATGTCTCCACCTATTTCTCCACGCTTATCCAGTTCCTCTCTACGCTGACGTCCGAAAGCATCGTGCAATCGCCGGGCGCACTGGTGGTTCCGAACGATCTGACCCTGACCGCGCGCGAAATCTTCCCCACGAGCGAGTCGATCTTCCTCCTGCAGTCGACCGGAGCGGGCACTGGCAACGGTACGATCAATACGATCACCATCGCCTCCAACGGCCAAGCGCCGGTCACGCCGCTCTCGGTTGCCGGTGAGATCGTTGTCGATGCCGCGAATATCGTCCAGAACGGGGCTCTCGAAGCGCCGCTCGGCACGATCCAGCTCGGCCTGAGTGCCGGCCAGACATTCCCGTCGGCCTTTTCGACCAATGCCTTCACCTTGCCGGCGGCGGTGACGACGCAATCGCTCGTTCTCGACGGGGGTAGCTTGACCTCGGTGTCCGCAGCTGGGATCGACATTCCCTTCGGCACGACAATCAACAACACCAATTTCGCTGTCGTCGGGTCCAATATCGTGGCCAGCGAGAGCGATGTCGCCAATCCGGTGCTGACCGCGCCGCCGACCAAAGCGATTGAGCTCAATGGCGCGTCGATCGACAGCCAGGCGGGCGCCGTGCTCAATCTCAGTGGCGGCGGCGACTTTTTCGGCACCGAATTCGTGCCCGGCACCGGCGGCAGCCATAATGTGCTGACCGAGATCGGCGGCCAGCCCGTCTATGCTCTGGTGCCGAGTTTCGAAGCGCCGGTCGCGCCGAACGATCCTACGCAAGGCGCGCTGATCGCGCCCGGCACATCTGTCACGCTGCAGGGCGGTAACGGGATTGCCGCGGGCACCTATGTGCTGCTGCCGGCGATCTATGCAACCATGCCCGGCGCCCTCCGCGTCGTCGTCACCGCGACCAATACGACGCAGACCAATACCGATTTCCTCGAGCCTGACGGCTCGATCCTCATGGCCGGTACGCTCGGCAATGTCGTCACCGGGGCGAGATCGTCTTCGACGGCGCTGCTTGAAATCCAATCACAGGCGGCCTGGTCGAAATATTCCGAGATCGACAAAGCCTCGGCCAATAGCTATTTCGCCAATCTTGCAGCCACCAAGGGAACTGAGACGCCGCTCCTGCCGATCGATGCCGGCCAGCTTGTGATCGGCGCAACGAGCGCGCTCACTCTGCTCGGGACCAATGACTTCGCCCCGGCGCCGGGCGGGCGCGGCGGCATTGCCGATATTACCGGCACCAATATCCTGGTGCTTGCTCCGGATCAGACGGCGCCGGCGGCGGATGCCGGCTTCATCATCCTCGATGCGGATCAAATCAGCGATCTCGGCGCCGAAAGCGTCCTGATCGGCGGCGTCCGCAGCCAGGAGAGCGACGGATCGACATTGATCACGCCGACCGCGTCCGCAATTGTCATCGATACCGACGCGGCGCATCCGCTCAGCGCGCCCGATCTGTTGGTGGCGGCAAATCCGACGGCCAACAACGCAAGCAACAGCTTTGTCAATGTCAGCAACGATGTTTACACCTATGCCGCGCAAATCCCCGTGGCGGCGACCGGAACCGGCCGGATTTCGGTGCTTCCCGGCAGCGTGGTCGAGGCAAAAGGGCTCGTCCCGTCGACCCAGCGGGCGACGATGCATCTCGGGCAGACCGTCGCACCCTTTCCGTCGCCGACGTTAAAGCAGCTTCAGAAGTATTACACCTCCCAGACCAACGCCGCAGGCGCTTATGTCCTGAGCAACGCCAATCCGGTCACGCAGTTTTATGATCAGGTTTTCAGCGGCGGCGGCCTGGCGGCGCTTCTCGAGGTTTCGAACGGTCAGCCGTCGAATATCCAACGCAGCCTGCCGTCGCTCCCGGCGAGCGTCACGGTCATTGGCGGCGGCCCCCATCAGGCAAGCAATTACACCTTCACGCCGGCGCCGCTTCCGTCTGCCGGCAGCATCGATGTTGACGCCGCGGCGGTTCTCGCTGGCGGCAATGCACTGACTGTGAGCGGCGGCAATGTCACGCTCGCCAATACCGCCGCTCTTTCCGGCCGGAACATCACTCTCGGCGCGAGCGTCATCAATCTTGGCAACGCGCCGGCCACGGCGGTCGGCCTGACGCTAACGCCGTCCGTGATCGCGCAATTCGCAGGGACACAATCCGTCACCCTGATCAGCAATTCGGTGTTCAATCTTTACGACACGAATGGCGTCAACCTCGGCGCGGCCAATAATCCCATCGGCACTTTGGTTCTCGACAGTGCTGGCTTGTTTAGCGCCGGCGGCACAACGACCATCACCGCCGACAATGTCGCCTTGACCGACAGTCAAGCGACGCCCAACACCGCCGGCGCGATCGCCGGGTCCGGCGGCACGTTGATCGTCGACGCCAATGTCAATTCGACCGGCACGTTGACGCTGAGTGCCGGCCAAGTGGAAATGAACGGCGAAGGGCAGGTCGATCTCAATGCCGCGGGACAGATCGTTTTCGCCGGCACAGGCGGCGTCAATGCCGGCGCCGCGGCCGTGACGCTGCAAGCGCCGGATGTTGTCGCGGCGGTCGGCAGCGTGCAGTCTCTGACAACCACCGGTCTGCTTAATCTCATGCCGGGTGAGAGCGCGGCTCCCAGCCTCTCGCCATTCGATATCGGCGGATCTCTGTCATTGACCGGCGGCAGCATCGACGATGCCGGGGCGGTCACAGCGCTTGGCGGCAAGGTCACGCTGACGGCGACCAGCGGCGACGTGGTGCTTGCGCAGGGCGCCAATATCAGCGCCACAGACTCGCATATCGCCTTCTTCAACGTCTCCGAAGACGCGCCGGGCGGCACGGTCAAGTTGATCGCCAACAGCGGCAACGTGATCATCGATAATGGGGCGACGGTCGATGTCGCGGCCACCGGCATCGGCTTCGCCGGCTCGCTGACGATCCAGACCCCCGGCACCGCGACGCTTGACGGGACGCTTCTGGGCGGCGGCGCTTTCGGCGACCTCGGCGGAAATTTCACGCTGACTTCCGGCAATCTCGTCGGCAGTCTGCCTTTCAACGGCGGCTTCAGCGGCAGCTTCAACGTCACGCTTCAGCAAGGCGATATCACCATCGCGGCCGGCACGACTCTGACCTCGGGTAACGTCGCGCTGACAGCCAATAGCGGCAGCGTCATTGTCGATGGCACGATCAACGCCAGTGGCCCGACCGGCGGCTTCATCCAATTGTTCGGCGCTGGCACCGGCACGATCCAGGCGGGTACGGCTGGCGCGACCGGCGTGATCATCGGCTCGACCGCGCAGCTTATCGCCACCTATCAGGCTGACAATCCGAACGATCCGAATTTCGGCAATGGCGAATCGACGCTGGTGCAAACCGGCGGCACGATCGAATTGGGCACGTCAGGCACGGCCACGCCCAACGCTTACAACGCAACCTATGGCTATGAAGATGTCGCGGGCTCGGGCGCAATCAGCGTCGCGCAAGGGGCGCTCTTCGACGTCAGCGGCGGCCCGGGCGGCGCGAGCATCAACAACGCCGGCGGGATGATCATCCTGCGTGCGCCCATCCTGACCGACAATAATGTCAATGTCAGTTTCCAGGGAATTGTGAACACGTCGGACCACGGCGGCCCGAGCGGCGGGGGCGTCGCGCTCGACGCCTATGCGGTCTGGAGCACGACCGACCAAACGAGCGAGAGCGCCGGCCAGCATTTCGACGGCATCATCGATCCCGCCGGATGGTTCAGCGACGCCGGCACCAAAGTCGCCGGAACCACGATCGATGGCGACATCTTCACGCCCAACGCGGCGAACCAGGACCATGTCAAATTCTACACGAAGACGCTGCTGGGCTTCGTGAACAACCCGTTCGATTCGACGGCGATCGCCAATGATTTCACTGGCGCCAGCGGCGTGGCGCTTGGCTCGACGCTGCATCTGCGGCCCGAGATCGATCTCATCAATCCGACGCCGGCGAGCGGTTCGAAAAGCGTCAACGGCGGCAATATCACCGTCGCCAGCAACTGGAATCTCGGCGCGGGCAGCTTCAACGCGTCCGGCAATTTCGTGCCTGTCTTCCGTACGACGGTCGGCGCCGATGCCGGCGAGCCGGGCGTGCTGACGCTCGCTGCCGCCAATAACGTCCAGATCAACGCGACGATCAGCGACGGATTCTATGAACCCAGCGATCCGTTCTCCAAGGCTCAACTGCCGGCGACCGCAGAGACCCTCGCCACCGCTTTGAGCAGTTTCAACCAGGATATGAATTTTGATGCGACGATTTCCGGAACTTTTGGAGGCGTAGCTGGCGAACCCGGCATGCCGGCGGGTGTGATGGCGCCGCCGCCCAGCGCAGGGGCGTTTCCAGCGGGTTGGAATGTCGCTGACGAAGAGGTCTATTACGCCGAGATTTACAATAGCTATGCCAGTGTTTTCGCCACGTTAGGGACGCTCAACTTCTCCGGCCCCGCGACAAATCCGGCGGCGGATTTCAAGACCGTCGGCGCCTCCGGCACGGTGTTCGACAACAATCCGGCCGACTACACGTCTTATGCCGCCTATGTCACGGCCTTTAACAAATATTACGTCGGCTCTCTGCCCGCATTGGCGACGATCGCGAGCTTTGTCGGCGCCACGACGGCACAGACGATCACGAGCTTCGACAACGACCCCACAACATTCGGCAGTTATCAAACTTATCTCGCCGCTTATAACACTTATGCTTTCGACTACGCGACTTTCGCGACTGATTTCTACAAGGCCAATCCGACCGGACTGGTGCCGACGGTCCAAGCGCCTATACCGCCAAGTACTTTCAACACTGGGACGGAGACAACAGCCACAGGCTATTTCACCGATTATCAGGCCTATACCAAAACGTATCAAAGCTATATCGAACCCTATTTCATGGCCAGGCCAAATCAGGATCAGGTCGAGCCAGGCAACGTAAGCGACGATTCCTCCGGAGCGCATGCTCCCGACAGTCTCTACCTTATCGCGATGCCGTTCCTGCCGGCGCCCGGCGATACACCCAATCTGGCGATCAATGTGACGCCGACGCCGGCCGGACCGGGCAATGCGATCGCCAACAATCCAGCGATCAACGGGACTCTGGCTGATCTTAACACCACCTCGGCCGCGAACCTGATGACGGCCGCGATCAGCGGGCAGGGCAGCTTCTCGTATAATTTCATCGCCGGTACGCAATTCACGACTTCGCAAGGCTTGGCCGTCGATCCCGATACGTTGATAACAGTCCCCGCCGGCACGGTGACGACCGGCGCCAGCGCCGGCCTCAGCGACAGCGTTACGATCAACGGCCATACGAGCTATACCAATGCCAACAAAGATTTCGGCAAGACGCTGACGATCGACGTGCCGACGCTGGTGCGCACCGGCACCGGGTCGATCGATATCGCGGCAGCGGGCAGCGTCGAAATGCTCGATACGACGGCGCCGGGCGCGATCTACTCGGCCGGCGTAGCCGCGGATCCGGCACCTGGCTTTGACGCGCCGACATCGCCCATTATCACAAGCCTGAGCTATCAGCCGACCGGTCTGCTCTCCAATCCCGCTTGGGGCGTGAACGGCGGCGCCGTCACGATCACGGCCGGCTCCGACATCGTCGGCATTGAGACGCCGGCCGATAACAGCACGGGAAGCCAAAGCGGCTTCGCCAATATGCCCACCGGCGAATTCTGGAGCGCCTGGTATTATGTCTCGGGCGATGCGGCCGGCGGCGCGGCCGCGCCGTTCAATCCGTCACAGGGCGGCATCCAAAACAGTACCTGGATCAATTATGGCACCTTCTTCCAGGGCGTCGGCGCCTTGGGCGGCGGCAATGTCAGCCTGAAAGCCGGCGCCGATATCGATGACATTTCCGCCTCGCTGCCGGAGACGATCCAAGTCAGCGGCGGCCAATCCATCGGCGATCCGCCGGTGGCGCATTTCTTTGGCGGCGGCGACTTGACGGTGCAAGCCGGCGGCAATCTCAACAGCAGCACATTCTATGTTGGCCGCGGCACCGGGTCGATCAACGTCGGCGGCGTCGTTCAAGCGGATCCGGATAATCCGGTCACCGGGACGCCGACGCAGCTCATTCCCATCACATATAACGGAAGCGGCATCCCGACGCTTGGCACGGGCATCGCGCTGCCGTTGCTGCTTGCGGTGCAGGACGGCTTCATCACCGTCAATGCCGACCAGGACGTGACGCTCGGTGCGGTATTCGACCCGACGCGAATCATTTTCGATACGTCGAAGCTCGGCAACGAGCTGAGCGTCATCGGTGCTTCGTCCTTGCCGGCCGGTGTGGGGGCGACTTTCGACAGCTTTGGTCCGGATAGCGGCGTCGCCATGAATAGCACCGCCGGCGATGTCACGCTCGATACCTTGCTGGAGCCGACCAACACGAACGTTTCGGGCGTCACCGACTCGCTGTTCATCAAGGTCGGCCACAACGCGAGCCGGAACGCCACTGGCGCCGGGAGCGATGCGCCACCTAGCTCTGGCGACGGCGGCGGCGAGCCGGACCACCTCGGGCCGGCGACCCTCGAGGCGGCCGCGCTTGCCGGCGATATCACCCTCGATAATAATTTGCTTCTGTTCCCATCCACGCACGGGACTCTCGATCTTCTGGCCGGTGGATCGATTTCCACCGTAACGCCTATTCCAGGCCTGGCTGGGTCCGCCGGAGAATTCGTCAGCAGCTTCACAATGCTCGACGCGACAGCGATATCCAGCACGACGCTTTTGAATATCCTGGGCACGCCGACGCCGGCGGCGCTGTCGCAAGCGCTGCATGTGGACGACAGCGTCCCGGCGATCATCTACGCCCGTGACGACATCACCGGCGATTTCAATCTCATCAAGCCGGCCGAGATGGAAGCCGGCGTTGACATCGTCAACACGACATTCATCGGCCAGAATAACAACAGCACGGATATCACCAGCGTGATCGCCGGCCGCGATATCCTTGCCAAGGAACTGTTGGTCAATGGCGGAATCGCCGATGATTCCAGCACGTTTGCGGTCTATGGTCCGGGCACCTTCCTGATCGATGCCGGGCGCAATCTCGGACCGTTCTTTTCGGGATCGCCCGTCAACGACATTAGCGCCATCCCCGGTCAAATCAGCGGTATCTACGCTGTTGGCGACGGCAGCAATTTTGGCTCGACCAAATCCTATCTGCCGGTCGAGGGCGCAACGGTCTATGCGCTGTTTGGCACCGGCTCCGGCGCGGACGATCAAGCGGCGATCGATGATTTCGTCAATCCGGCCAATGCCGGCAGCGATCAGGGCATCGACTTCCGTCCGTCGATCGCCCAGCAGCTCGATCAGCAGTTGGGCCAGCAATTCAGCCAACTCGTCACGGAAGCGGTTGGGACTGTCGATCAGACTGAGCTCGATCTGCTCAATCAAAGTCTGAGCAAAGGCGGCCTGGCGCCGGTCAATGCCTCCGATCTTCAACTTCTGGTCAATTTGGCCGATTCGGAAAAGAACAATGGCGCTCTTACCGAAGTCCAACTCGGCCAGCTCGCCACACTCAATAGAGATTTGAGTAAATCGGGCATCCAAGGGTTCACCCAAGCCATGCTCGCGAGCACCACGCTCAGCCCAGATTTCAGTCTGACCTCGAGCCAGGCTGTCGCGCTGTTCCAGAGCCAGGCCGGGCCGCAACAGAGTTTCTTGATCGATCGCGCCTTCCTCGATCTGTTGACCAACGTCACCAAGGACTTCAACAATCCGGCGAGTCCAACCTTCAAGAATGCCAACCAGGCCTATGCAGCGATCGAAATATTGTTCCCCGCCTCGAACGGGTTCACCAACGACAATGTGAGCGCGGGCACGAACCCGGTGATGGTGCATACCGGCGACCTCTCCATGGCGCATTCGCTGCTGGAGACCCAAACCGGAGGCGACATCAACATCGTCGGGCCAGGCGGCAATATCATTGTCGGCGCCAATGCGACCGATAGTTCCTCGCCCAGCCAGGAGGGCATCCTGACGCTGCAAGGCGGCTCGATCCGCACTTATACGGACGGCAGCGTGATCGTCGATCAAAGCCGCATCTTCACCGAGCAGGGCGGCGATGTGGACATGTTCAGCGCCAACGGCGATCTCAATGCCGGCAAGGGGCCGAAGTCTTCGGCTTCGTTCCCGCCGCTCGAATTGATTTGCGACTCGGATGGCTTCTGCCGGGTGAACCCGACCGGGCTTGTCACCGGTGCTGGCATCGGCGCACTGCTCAGCGTGCCGGGACAAGATCCGGCCAACAGCAATGCCAACCTCGCGGCACCGCATGGCATTATCGACGCGGGCGCGGCGGGCATCCGCGTCGCCGGCAATCTCAATCTCGTCGCGCTGCAAGTGCTGAACGCCTTCAATATCGACGTTCAAGGCGTGACAATCGGGGTTCCGACCGCGGCAAGTCCGAATATCGGCGCGCTGACCAGCGCGACGAATGCGGCCGGCGCGGCGCAAGCCGCCGTTCCCGCGCCGGCGCAACATGCAAACGTACAGCCTTCGATTCTCATCGTCGAGATCGAAGGCTATGGCGGCGACGAGGGGCAGGACCAGAATAATTCAGCACCGGAAAAGCCGCAGCGCCGACAGTCGGGCGAGTTGGATCAAGATCAAAATAGCGCCTATCAGATACTTGGCGCGGGTGATCTGACCAACGAAGAGACCGAGGCGCTGATCCGTGAGCGCCGAAAAGGCAACAAATAATGAGGGCGGCTTTCGTGTTAAGATCACGCCGGGCTGAGAAGAAAGCGGCGAATAATGGATGATGTGGGCGACGACGCCGGGCTGCAGATCGAGGTTCGCGACGACGGAAAGTTTCTTGCATTGCTCGATCGGCTGCGCTGTTCGATCGCGATCAGCACGCGTCCGAACCGTCTCGTCATGCTTGGTGCGGCGGACGGCGCGCCCATCCTTGCGCAATGCCATTTCTATCGCTTCTTCCGGCCGATGGGGATGACATACGATAACAACCGTATGGCCATTGCAACGCTCAACGAGCTGTTCATTTTCGCGAACGTGCCAGACATAGCGAAGGATCTGCCCGGCAAAGAGAATTACCATGATGCCGTCTTCGTTCCTCGCACCATGCATTTTACCGGCACGTGCGACCTGCATGATATGGTGTTCGATGGTTCTTCTGTGCTGGCCATCAACACGCGGTACTCCTGCATATGTTTGTTTGACGGACAGTATAATTTTACCCCCATCTGGCATCCGCCATTCATCACGGAATTGGCCCCGGAAGACCGTTGCCATCTGAACGGCATGGTCTTTGCCGATGGCGAGGTTCGCTACGTCACGATGCTCGGCGTTTCCAATGAAGCCGGTGGTTGGCGCGATGGCATGGCCGAAGGCGGCGTCCTGATGGAAGTGCCGAGCGGGCGCGTCGTCACGCGCGGGCTATCCATGCCGCATTCGCCGCGCCTGTTTGGCGGCCGTCTCTATATGCTTGAGGGTGGCCGGGGCCAGCTTCTCGGGGTCGAGCCGGCCTCCGGTGAAACGCATACGATCGCGCGGGTGCCGGGCTTCGCCCACGGTCTTGCCGAATATGGCGGCGTTCTCTTCGTCGGCACATCGAAGCTGCGCGATAGCAGAGGTCCGCGAAACCTGCCGATTGAGACGGACGGGCGCGAACTCAAGGCCGGCGTGACGGCGATCGACCTGGCAACGGGCGAGATCCTCGGCTCGGTTGAATTTCTCACCGTGATCGAAGAAGTTTACGACGTGCAGATCATGCCGAATATTCTACGGCCGGAGATTCGCGATCCGATCAAGTGGTTTGAGACCATGTCCATCGTTACGCCCAATGGCGGGTTTTGGCTTCGCAATCCGCTCCAGCAGGTAAAGGACGATGAGACGCCGGTGCACAGCGTTCCCGATGCTTCGTGATCCGCGCGAGGCGTCGGTCCATAGGTGCAGCCAAAACAAGCGAAGCGCGTGCTTTGGCTGCGGGGACTCAGGATGCGCTGTGGGCCTTACTAGGGCGCGATCGCGGTGGCAGAGAGCAGCGGCTTCAATTGCGTCCAGGGCGCCGTGACAGTGCCCGGGTTGCAGGCGTAACAGCCCCCTTCATAGGCGCTGAAGGACACCGCTAGGCCTGCCTTGGTGATGAGCCATTTATGCGGCTCGACGACCTCGCCGCCGATCTCGGCTTTGACGGCGTCAGACTGATTATCCGGCGGCGTCCATCCTTTCGCCAGAAGCGCGCTCCAAAAGATTTTTTGCAGACTGCCGGCTTCATCTTTTGCAAAAAGATCGCTTGCCGCGAGGGAGCGTAGGTTCGGAGCCAGTACGACGTTATCGACATTGGTCTCCCACGTGCCGTGCGCCGCGCCGTGCTCATAGTCGGAAGTCGTCCATTGGACACTGATGAGCTGGCCGCTGGCGTAGCCAATCTCATAATCCGTATCGATATCGGCATCGTCCGTGTCGCCGTCACCATCCATGGCGAGATGTTTTTCGGCGAGCTTGTTCCATGCGGTCACCTGCGGCGAACTTACGTTATCGATTTGCGGATAGGCGACATGCGCGACGTAAAAGCCCGGCCTGTTTCCGGTCGAGTCCGGGGCGGCATGTGCGGCGTAGAGATCGATCCGATTGAAGACAAACGGGCCGAACTTCTGGCCGACCATCGAAAGGTGATCCAAGCGCTCGCGATAGGCGTTAAGGAGGCAGTCCTTTGGGAGGTCGCCGTCCGGAGTCGGCGGCGCCGAAAGAGGACACACGACGCCGACGAAGTGGAGCCAGTTCAATTCGGAGCGACGCAGCAATTCGGCGCCATGCGGGCTGAGGGCATCCCGCCGCTCGCTATAAACGCGCGCCAGCTGCTCGTCGAGCTTGGACAATTGCGGTTCGCGGCAAATCAGGTGTTCGCGCGGCGAATTAGCCTGCGTGCAATCGAAACTTGCAGCATGCGCCGAGCTGGGATGCGCAAAGCTTCCGACCAGCGCGAGAGGGAGGGCCAATTGCGAAATTAAAAAGCTGCGGTTCGTACGCGCGGGCCTGTTGCGCGAACCGGCGGCTATGGAGAGTGCGATAGATCCAACCATGAAAGTCCCCTGCGTGGTCTGGTTTGCACGCAGAAGGTGCGCCGCCGTCGGTGTCGGCGTGAGCGTAAAAAAAGGTCTTGATCGGCCGGCCGGCGTACTGGCGCGCTTGCCTTTTGGGAACGCGGCGGCCTAAGTGCGGGTTTGTGCGGATTTGTCCGGAGGCGGCTTTGGACCCGACGGAAAGCGTTGAATTATCGGATGCGCAGAGCCGCGGCCTCGCGGCCAAGGTGCGCGAAGAGTTGGCGCGCCGGCGCATCTCCCGCCAGCGCCTCGCCGACGAAGCCAAGATCAGTCTTTCGACTCTCGAAAAAGCCCTGAACGGCAGCCGCCCCTTCACGCTCGCGACAATCATCCGGCTGGAAGAAGCTCTGCATCTCAAATTGTATTCCACCGCGGACCAGCCTGAGACCGTGGCTGGATCGGCGCCCGTGGAATTGGGCGGCTATAGCCGGGGCGCGGTGAAGTGGCTCGAAGGCGACTATCTCACTTTGCGTCCCTCCTTCGAAGTCGGCGAGGCGGTCTACGCCTACCGCACCAAGATCAGCTGGAGCACCGACGCCAATTGTCTTTGCTTCCAGGAATCGGAGCGGCTCGATTCGCCTTTTTCCCAGAAAGGCGTGATCTCGGTTCCGAACAAGTCGGGACAGATCTACCTTCACACGAGCGACGAAGGGCAATTTCGACTCGCGATTCTCGGTCGTCCGCTGATCAGCGGCGAGATGTACGGCGTTCTGGCCACCCTGCGCGCGGGCCGCGGCGGCCAGCTTCAGCCGGTTTCGACGCCGCTTGCCCTGCTGCCTCTCACGCAAGAGATCAGTCGCTTCGGCCGGGTGATGCCGGGCGATCCCTTCTATGAATTATTTGGCGGCCATCTGAACCGGGTCGTCGACGACGATCACGCCCGTCTGATCCTGCCATGATCGCCCAAGACGATATTCTTTTCGCGCGGCCGACCACCAGCCCTTATCTGCGCTGCCTACGGCAGGCGCGGAGCCCAGATAGAGTTTCCCGAAGCGGTGTCACAATTGCTTCTTATATTTGATTTCACACTCACCCCGTTGCGACGACATCGCAAGACTATCGAAAATCTGATAGGGCCGCGCCGGCAATCGCGGTGAGCGACCCAGAGGCAGGCCTACCCGCGGCGCCATGTATCTTGTTCATTCCGAAATACCCCGGATTTCGGTCGGGTTCCTGGTGATGCGGGGCCTTCTTGCCAGCGTCTTTTTGGGAAGTACCGTCGGGATGGGCATGGCGGCATCTGCCAGGCAGAACACTGATGGGGGCGGCCTGACAGCGCCGATATCGTTCGACATCGAAGCCCAGCCGTTGGAGGCCGCGCTCGATGCGTTCGGCTCGGCCACGGGTATTCAGGTGCTTTACGAAGCGTCTCTGGCCGCGGGGCGACGCTCCACGAAAGTCGAGGGGCGCTTCACGCCGGACATCGCGCTCGGGACGTTGCTTATCGGCACCGGGCTGACCGCGCGCTATACCACCGATGACGCCTATACCATCGTGCGGAAGCTTCCGGCGGCCGATCTGGCCGGTAAGGCGCGCCTCTATGCACCACCGGATTTTGCGCGATACGGCCACTATCTGGGCTTGGCGCAAGCCGGCATTCTGGATGTGCTCTGCCGAAGCGCCGAGACGAGGCCAGGGGGCTATCGTCTGACCCTCAAATTCTGGATCGGACCCTCGGGAGCGATTCAGAAAACCGCGCTCCTCGACTCCACCGGGAATAGCAGCCGCGACAGCGCCATCCTCGGCGCGTTGGAAGACACGGCCGTCGCCGCGCCGCCACCGGCGGATATGCCGCAACCCGTCACCATGATGATCGCGCGACGTTCGCCGGATGAGACAGGCGACTGCGCCCCATGACGGAGACGAGCTGGGCCACATTGCGGGAGCATCTTGCCGCGAAATACGATGATCTTCGGAAGGTCCTGATCCGCCGCCTGGGCTCCGATGATCTCGCGCGCGAAACTCTCCATGAGACCTGGCTTCACCTGGATAGGACCGATGGGATCGGCGCCATGCGCAGTCCGAATGCCTACCTCCTCAGGGTCGCTCTCAATCTCGCGACGGACCGCGGGCGCAGCGAGCATCGCCGGCTGCGACGGTTCGAGGTCAAGGCGATCATCGAGAGCATCGCCGATGCGGCACCTGGTCCTGCGCGGGAGGTTGAGGCACGTCAAGAACTGGCCGCGCTCCGGATCGCCATCGCCAAATTGCCCGAACGTCAGCGTGCGATTCTGATCGCGGCAAGGGTCGAGCAGGTTCCGCATCAGAAAATCGCCGAGCGGTTCGGCATTTCGAGGCGGATGGTGCTGATCGAGCTGAAGCGTGCTCTGGCGGAATGCGAGGCTTGCCTTGAGCAAAAATAATGGCCTGGCATTTCGCTTCGCGTCGGCGAGAATCGTCTCTGAGGATAGGGAGGGCCCTAGAAGTGATGCGATGCCTGCGGGCGTGAAGGATTCGTCCGGGACATGACCGAGTCCGACGATCATACGGCGCGCGCCGAAACGCCGAAGGAAGAAGCGCTCGCATGGCTGATGCGCCTGACGTCGGGCGATGCGACGACGCAAGACGTGCAGGCGATGGAGCGTTGGCGCCGGCAAAGCCTTTTGAACGAGGCGGCTCTGATCCAGGCGAGCCGGCTCTGGCAGTCCGTCGGGCCTGCCGCCGCCGCGCCCAATACGGGAGCGTTCGGGGTCAACCAGTTTCCCCGGCTGAATTCGGCCGTAGGGCGTCGGGCTGTGTTGGGCGGCGCGGTCGCGGCCGCTGCGGCCTATGTCGTGGTGCGACCGCCCTTCGGGCTTTGGCCGTCCTTTTCCGAACTGACCTCGGATTTTCGCACCGGCACCGGCGAGCGGCGCAAGCTTGCCATGGCCGGCGGCGCTTCGGTCGAGCTGAACACCGAAACAAGTATCGATGTGCGGCCGGCATCGGGCGGCGGCGACCGGATCGAGTTGATCTCCGGGGAAATGGCGGTCGAGACCGGCGCCCATGCATCGCGACCTTTCGTGGTGATCGCCGCCGGCGGCCGGGCGATCGCGACCGACGCCACCTTCAACATGCGCTATATCGCGTCATCGGTCTGCATCACCTGCCTGACCGGATCGGTCCAAGTCGAGCATCAAGGGCGCATAGTCGCCGTCGCGGCGCGTCAACAAGTTTCCTATACCGATGACAGAATCGGTGACGCCACAGACATCGATCCGACGGCGGTGGCGGCTTGGCAGCGCGGCGTCTTGATCTTTCACAACGAGCCGCTTGGCCAAGTCATCGATGAGGTCAACCGCTACCGTCCGGGCCGGATCATCGTGACGAATGCGGATCTCAGCCGACGCCTGGTCTCGGCGCGTTTCCGGCTCGACCGGCTGCAAGAGGTCATCACCCAGGTCCAGCAAGTTTTCGGCGCCAACGTGACCCATTTGCCGGGCGGCATCATTTTATTGAGTTCATAGGCGTTTCCCGTCGAGAGCGCGGCCGCGGAAGAGGCGCGCGCCGGTCGAACGGCTCAAAAATTTCCGAAAAACCGTTTCGCTCCGCCCTATCGGGAATCGTCTTAACAAGCCGAGGAGCGCCGTTGCCGGCGCTGCAGTCACTGACCTTGGCCGAAAGAGCAATTCATGCCCGTTCTTCCCGTTGCGCCGCGTTTGTCGCCGACCTTTCGTTCTGCGCTTTTGGCCGGTGTGAGCGGATTGGCCCTTCTGACGGCGAGTGTGCCGGCGCGGGCGCTACCGCTCACCAGCATGCGGGGCGGCGGGGGTGGCGCGGCGACCGTAAATGCGGCGGCTGCGGCTCTCGCATCGGTTCAGCAGGCGCAGCAGGCGACGCAGCTGTCGATGTCGTCATTGATGCGCGCGACGCAGGCGATCCAGGCCATGCAGCAGGCCCAGACGACGGCGCGGGCACTGGCGCAGCAGACGCCAAGCGGCGTGCCCAATGGGCTCGTGCCAGGCGGCCTGCAGATCGCCCCCAATGTGGGGATCGATCCATCTCTCTGGCAGAACGCCAATCTGCCGTCGCAAAGTGTCAGCGGCGGCCAGACGACGGTCACGATTCAGCAGACGGCGCAAAAAGCGATCCTGACCTGGTCGCAGTTCAACGTGGGCAAAAACACGACGGTCTATTTTGACCAGACCCGGGGCAATTCCTCGGCCGGCAACGACTGGATCGCGCTCAACCGGGTCATCGATCCCTCCGGCGTGCCGAGTCAGATCCTGGGCTCGATCAAGGCCGAAGGCTCGGTCTATGTGATCAACCAGAACGGCATCGTTTTTGGCGGATCGAGTCAAGTCAACGTCAACTCGCTGCTGGCAAGCTCGCTGCCGTTCATGGGCGATCCGACCAATCTCGCAAACATGGGGCCCGGATCGGCCGGCTATGACGCCGCGGTGCAACTCGGCAATTCGAATTTCCTGAATGTCGGCATCGCCGGTACGAACGGCCACGTGATCCTTGGGTCTAACTCATATCAGCCCGCCGATGTTGTCGGTCTCGGCAACATCACGGTCGAGCCCGGCGCGCAGATCGAGGTTGGCAGTCTCGGCTACGCGCTGCTCGCGGCCCCGAATGTCTCGAACGCCGGCACGATCGAGGCCGCGAACGGACAGGCGATCCTCGCTGCCGGCACGTCTCTCTCGCTTAATCAGCCGACCAGCGCCGCCACCAGCGCGTGGCTGTTCCCGGTCATGACCGACTTTATGCAACCCGCAGGCAAGGTTGATGTGGCGCCCTTGTTCACGGCGACGAACACCGGTCTGATCGAGGCAACGACCGGTAACGTCACTTTGACCGGCGGCGCCGTCAATCAGATGGGCGTCATCGCTGTCACGACCGGCGTCAGCCGTCCCGGCGCGATCACCATCACGGCGGTCGACGAGTTCGATGAGATCACCTCGCCTGAGCGCACCGGCCCGGTGACCTTTGAGACTGGTTCGGTCACGGCCATTCTTCCCGAAGAGGATGGCACAACCACCATTTCGACGCCGTCGGCGACCGCGTCCTTCGTCGCGGGCAAGGCCAGTATTTCGGGCGGCTCTGTCACGTTCCAGAACGGTTCGCTGCTCGATGCGCCCGGCGCTTCGGTTTCGGTCACGGCGACGGCGGGCTTCTTCCAGTCTCCGTCCGATCCGACCGTCGCCAGCCGGATTTACATCGATAACGGCGCGGTGATCGACGTTGCCGGATTACCGAATGTCGAATTGCCGGTTGCCGATACGCTGGTCACGATTGGGCCGCTCACCGCCAACGATCTCGCCGACTCGCCGCTCGACCGGAGCGGCTTCCTGATCGGCCAGACCGTCGTGATCGACAGTACCGTCAGCGGCATCCGCGCCGATGGCGAAGCCTGGGTCGGCTCGCCAATTATCGATGCGCAGGGCTATGTCGGCGATATGCCGCGCACCATCGACCAGATGCTGGTCAATGGCGGCTCTATCAACCTTGCCGGCGGCGAAATCATCACCGCGCCGGGTTCCGTCCTCAATCTCATGGGCGGCTATATCCATTATCTCAGCGGCACGATCGAGACCACGCGCCTGATCGATGCGACGGGTCAGTTGGTCGATATTTCGCAAGCCGATCCGGACGACCCGATCGTCGGCTTCGCGGGCAAGTTCATCGTCGATCATCCGCATTGGGGGATCACCCAGTTTTACACCAGCCAATTGCTTGACCACGGCCAATTCGTGCCGGACTACATCCAGGGCGGCAACGCCGGCACGCTCAAAATATCCGGAACCACCCAGCTGGGACTTGCTTCAGGCGGCGAGACGATCCTCGATGGCGCGATCTTGGCGAACGCCGAAGCCGGTTTGCATCAGGTGGCAGGCGGCGATCTGCCGTCTGGCGGCACATTTGTAATAAGTGGAGCGCCGCTCAACGTCGTCATCGCCGCACAGGGTGAGCAACTCTCCGATATTGATCCGAACTTCTCAGCAGATACGTCGCTCTTAACCGCGGCGAATCTGGCCAAATCCCAGCTCGATCCCGGAAACATCCTCTACACCTCGACTCTGTCGGCGCCGCTGCTCGATTCGGCCGGCTTCTCCTCGATCAATATCAGCAGCGTCGATGCGCTTGATGTCGAAGCGCCGCTGAGCGTGGCGCCGGGCGGCTCGATCAATCTCTCCGGCGGTTCGGTCGAGGTCGGCGCCAATCTCACCGCGCCCGGCGGCACGATATCGATGACCGGTAACGGCTATACGGTCGGGACGGACCAGTTCGGTCGTCCGGCATTCCTGTTCGCAGGAAACGTCACCGTCGATTCCGGCGTCACCATCAGCACCGCGGGACGCTGGATCAATGACACCGGTCTTTTTTCGGAGGGCTCCGGCCCTGCAAATATCAATGGCGGGACGATCTCGATTTCGACAATCGAGGCCTCGGTCTTCGGAAAGACGATTATCGCCGATTTGACCGGCGCGATCGATCTGCAGCAGGGCAGCGTGCTCGACGTGTCGAGCGGCGGCTATGTCACGCCGCAAGGGCAGTTCGCGCAAACCAGCGGCGGAATGATCGCCGGGCAGGGCGGCAGCATTTCGCTCCAGACTTACGTCGAACCGGGAGGAAAGGCTTTCGGTACCTCGAACGGCCCGCCCATGCCATCGCAGCAGCCGACGCAGGGCACGATCACGCTCGATGGTGTCCTGCGCGGCTACGGCTTCTCCGGCGGCGGTACGCTGACCTTGCGGGCGCTCGGAATCCAGATCGGCGGCGCGGCACCAGCCGAGCCATACGATCTGATGCTGCCCGGCGACTTCTTCAGCCAGGGCGGCTTCGGCGCCTATAACCTCGCGGCGCTCTACGATGCGACAGTCGTCGCGGGAACGACCGTGACGGTGAGCGAGCGCAACTTCATTCCTACCGCGGCGCTGCAGCAGGCGCCGACCGGGAGCAATCTCTATGGCGCGGGGGTTGCCGCGCCAGACGGCAGCCTGGTCAGCATCGGCGCCGTCGATCCTTATTTCCGTCAGGCGGCCAACTTCTCGCTCACGGCGGGAGGTTTCGAAAACTGGGGGGGAGCGCGATTTGGCGTGACGGGCACCTTGCTGATCGATCAAGGCGCTTCGATCCTCGCCGATCCCGGCGCTTCCGTCGCACTCGCATCGAACAACCAGGTCACCGAGCTTGGTACGATCGTGGCTCACGGTGGCTCGATCTCGCTGACCTCGACACCAACGCTCTCCTTCAATTCGGGTACGAACTCCGTGTGGCTCGGCGCAAATGCCGTGCTTGATACGTCCGGAATAGCGCTGATCGATCCGTTCGCCGCGTTATTGCCGGCCGTTGCCAACGGATTGGACACCAGCAAGGTTCTCGACGGCGGCGCGGTTTCGCTCCTCAACGGTGATGGATATGTGGTCGCTCAAAGCGGCGCGGTCATCGACGTCTCCGGCGCGGCCGCAACCTTCGACATATTGCAAAGCGCACGTGAGTTGTTCCGCCCGGTGGTCTATGCGCCGGCCAATGTTTGGAGCAATGCGGGGTCCATTACCTTGGGGGGAGCCCAAGGTCTCCTGTTTGACGGAACGCTTCTCGCGCAAGCCGGCGCACCTGAGGGCGATGGCGGAACCCTGACGCTCTCGGCCGCCCAATACACGCTCGGGGCATCTTTCAAGGCCAGCGATATCATTTTGCAGCAGTCGGGCAACGTCGTTCCGGCTGGCCTGACGCCAGGTGTCGCGATCAGAACGCGCAATCCAAACGTCGAAGTCTTCTCGGTCGATCGGCTTGACGGCTCGGGGATCGACAGTCTCGTCGTCGGTGTCGATCCGGTCGCGCTGGCTGAAAATGGGATATCGACATCTGCCCCGGCCAATGCTTCGGTTGCGATCGGTTTCGCCGGCAATGTCTCGATCGATCTCGGCCGATCCTTCATCGCCGATGGCACCGAATATGTTGCGCTGAAGGCTGGGGCGACCTGCATCCCCTCCACACTGGTTCAAGGCCAAAGCTCGGTCGGCGGCACCACAGTGTCGATCTCGGCGCCCTATGTTGACCTCGGTGGTGCCGCATTGACCCCGCCGGCTCTGGCCGCGGCCGATGCAACACTGTCGGTGCACGCAACGACGCTTGATTTTACCGGCTTCATCCCGCTTGAGCACTTCGCCACGGCCGATTTTGTCAGCACTGGCGACACGCGCTTTTACAACCCTGCTTTCAGCCAGAACGGGACGATTGCGCCCGGTTATCTGATGACCCCGGGTAATCTCGTCTTCCAGGCAGCGCAGCTTTATCCCGCCACAGGGAATACTTTCGTCATCGATGCGGTCGGGCCGACGGTGAATGGCACGCCGCTTCCGACAACGGTCACGATCCTGCCCAACGGCGCGTCATCGGTGCCGCTCTCGGCCGGCGGCAGCCTGTTGATCGATGCCACCACCATCAATCAGGAAGGCACGATCCGCGCGCCGTCCGGAAGCATCGTGCTCGGCGTCAGCAATCCGACCAGCGAGGCATCCGCGTTCGATAGCCTGCCGCTGGTCACCACCAACAGCGTGACGCTGGCGCCCGGAAGCTTGACCTCGGTTTCGCTCGACGGGATCACCGTGCCGTACGGCACCACGGTCGATGGCACAGACTGGCAGTATCAGATCTTCGGTGTGAGCAGCTCCGTGACTCTGCCCGATCTGACGGATGTTCCAGCAAAATCGATCAGCCTCGGCGGTAACGCGATTGCGCTCAATCCCGGTGCCACCATCGATCTGTCGGGCGGCGGCACGGTGCAGGCCTCCGAATTCGTCTCGGGCACGGGCGGTTCGCGCAACCTGCTGCTGCGCTCAAACGTCAGCTATGCGAACGGCGCCACGCCGATCAACGTCCCGCTCTATCCCGATGACCGCGCGGTCTATGCCATCCTGCCCGGCTATAACAGCGCGGTCGCGCCGGTCGATCCGGAAATGGCGCCGAGCGGCGCTGCAACCGGGCAGAGGGTCTATCTCTCCGGCATTCCCGGCCTGCCGGCCGGCGTCTACACGCTGTTGCCGGCGCAATATGCGACGCTCCCAGGCGCCTATCGCGTGGTGCAGCAGACCGGCACGATCGACAACCTGGCAAGCCAGAACGTCATTCTTCCCGACGGCAGCGCCATTGTGGCCGGCAGCTTTGTCGACGGATTGACCGGCGGTTCCGCGTCGCGAACGACCTCGTTCCTCGTTCAATCCCAGGCGGTGTGGGAACAATATTCGCGCTATACCATCAGCAACGCCAATAGTTACTTTGCTGCTCTTGCGGCGAAGAATGGGACCACTATTCCGCGTTTGCCGATGGACGCCGGCGCGCTCGCCTTGACGGCCGCGACGTCGCTGTCGCTTGGCGCGACCCTCGATACGGCCGCGGGCTCCGGCGGCCGCGGCGCCACGGTCGACATCGCTTCGCAGGCGATCCAGATCGTCGGCAATGGTGAGGCCCCGCTCAGCGGTTATCTGCAAATCTCGGCTGATTCGCTCGACGCGCTCGACGCCGAAAGCTTGCTGATCGGCGGGACGCGCACGACCACGGCGAGCGGCATCACGATCGATCCCATTGCGACCAGCGTCGTGGTCTCCAACGACGCCAACGATCCGCTGAGCGGCCCTGAGATCATCCTGGTCACTGCGGCGGGGTCGGCGACCGGTCTTAAGGTTGAAAGCGGCAGTGTCATCGAAGCCGTGGGATCGATAACCGGCGCGCCAGAGCCGATCACCATCGGCCAGAATGCCAACGGCAATGGCGTGGGCGCCGTCAGCGGCGATGGGTCGTTGCTGGCCGTCTCCAACGCCGGCATTTTCCAGATCGCCCGTAACGATCTGCCGGCGAATGCACAAGGGCTGTTGACGATCGCGCCTGGCGCCACGCTCTCCGGCGGCGCCGGGCTGACGCTCGACTCATCCGGCAGCACGCTGGTTGACCCCAGCGCGATCCTGTCCGGCACGTCGATCGCCGCCGATGCGGGTCTTGTCACCTTCGTGACCGGCGATAGTGCCCCGGCCAATTCCGGCCTTGTGATCGGCGCGACCACGCTTGCCCAGTTCGCCAATGCGCAGAACGTGATGCTGCGCAGCTTTGGCGCGATCGATTTCGAAGGCGCGATCAATGTCGACGTCGCCAATAATCTGGTGCTCAGCGCCGGCACGTTCGAGAGCGGCGCCGCCGGCGATAGCGGATCGGTGTCGATCCGCGCCAACACGCTGACGCTCACCAATGATCTGAACGCGGCGCCGCCAACGGCAGCCGCGGCAGGGCCGGCGGTACTTAATCTCGCCGCCAACGAGATCGACTTCGGCACCTCCGGCAGCACGTTGCAGAGCACGAGCGGCTTTTCGGGTTTCAGCTCGGTCAACGCGACGGCGGTCAACGGTATTGTCGGGCAGGGCAGCGGGACCTTTGATTTCGGGATCGGGCAGGGCACTGCCGCCCAAGATTCCTACCTTCTTCCGGTTACGCTCACGGCGCCGAAGATCATTGCCGGCACCAACAGCAACGCCACGCTGCAGACCGCCGGAGATCTCGTCCTCAACACGGCGGCGCCCGGCGGCGCGACATCGGCCGAGAGCGCCTTCGGCGGCGCCATCACCCTGATCGGCGGTTCGCTCGAAGACAACACGCTGGTTCAAGCGGCGGCCGGCAATGTGACGCTCAAAGCCACAACCGGCGATCTTTCGATCGATCCAGGCGCGACGGTGAATGTCGCCGGCATCGCCAAGCAGTTCTTTGACGTGACCGCCTTTGCCCCGGCGGGTGCGCTGACGCTGGTCGCCGACAAAGGCAATGTGAATGTGGCTACGGGCGCCAGGCTCGACTTCGCCGGCGCAGCAGGTGGCGGCGCAGCGGGCAGCCTCACTCTGTCGGCACCGGCCGGGGCCGTGACGCTCGACGGAACTCTTCAGGGCAATGCCGCCGCGGGTTATGCCGGGGGCTCATTCACGCTCAATACGGGCGGCGCGATCGATCTCGATCTCATCGCCAGCGAGCTCGCGACAAGCGGCGTCACTAAATTGATCTCGGTGACGACCGGCAGCGGCAATCTCGTTCTTGACGCCGGGAATAATCTGACAGCCAACACCGTCACGCTGATCGCCAACGGCGGCACCGGCAGTCAATCGGACACGACCGACGGCAACGTCACCATTTCCGGCGCGATCAATGCCGATGGAACCTCCACGGGTTCGGGCGCCGCAGAGGGCGGCACGATCAATCTCTACGGCAAAAGTAGCGTCGATCTCCAGGGTTCGCTGATGGCGACGAGTTCGGATGCCTACCTGCCTGGCGGCGCGGCCAATCCCAACTCCGTCGCACTCGGCGGCACTGTCGTCATCGGCACCAGCGGCACCCCGACGCCCAGCTCCTATAACGCGACGTATGGCTACGAGAACATCTCGGCCACCACCAACGGATTTGGGCAATATACCTCGACCGGCGCCATCATTCTCGGCGCCAATGCCAGAATAGATGTCTCCGGCGGCGGCGCTCTCACCGAGGCGGTCGACGGCCTCGCTGGGGGCAACGTCCTTCTTCGCGCGCCGCTGCTGGTGGATGGCACCGTTCCCGTTATCGTCAATATGACGAATCCCGCGGGCCAGATCGTCGGCTCACGCGCGACAACGCTCGAAGGCTACGCTGTCTGGAGCACGACCGACGCATTTGGCGGCGCCGGTCAACCGACGGCCGCGCAGCATTTTGACGGCATTGTCGATCCAGCCGGTTGGTATGGCGATTCGGTTGCCGGCGCCGGTGAGCCCAATCTGGTTGCGGGCGCGTTCGCCAATGCGGCAGGCAAGACTGTCGCCACTTGGGACGGGAGCAAACTCACCAACGACGACGGCACGACCGACAATCTCAGCTATTACCTGAGCAACGATTTCTTCACGCCGACGAGCGTGAACACGGACCATCAGGCCTTCTATGGCTACCAGAGCAATGGCACAACGCCGGGAACCTTGATGGGCTTCGTGGAGAATCTCCCGATCTCATCAGCCACGCGGAATCTGTTCGGCAATCTCCATATCGCTATCGCGCCGGGGATCGAGCTCGACAATCCGACGACCACTTACAACAATGGCAACATCTCGATCCTGACCAATTGGAATCTCGGCGCTGGCGCATCGGCGGGCAGTCTCGCTTATCGCTACAACGGCCAGGCACCGTTTATCACTTTCCGCGCCGAGCATGATGTTCAGGTCGACGCGAGCCTGACGGACGGGTTCTTCCAGGTCGCCAATCCATTCGGCGGGATCCACGTGCCGACACTCGATCAATACGGCACGTTCGCTCAGGATTATATCCTCTACAACAAGAATGCCGGCTATAATGGTCTGAGTATCGAGATTTATGCCTCCTCATACTCTCCAAGCCCGGTGAGTGGTCCGATCAATCTGACGGCTGCGGATCCAACCGAAGTCGAAGAATATTACGCGCTCTATGCGGCCTATGGTCAGCTCCTGGACCAAAATCTATCCCCCACGCTCGTAAGCGAGGGTGGATTGCCGTCGGGGGCCAACTATCTGAATTTGATCGTCGTCCACGACCTCAGACAGGGAGCTGCACCGCAGGGCACGGCCCCGACGGCGCCGACGTGGAGCGCTCAAAATGCAACCAATTATGCGCAGCAATACCTCGAATATATCTTCGTCGACTACCCGCAATATGTGGCGGATGCGCTTGCAGGATCCCAGCAGTACATTGCGCCTCCGGCAGCGCCCGCGGCGCAAATGAACATAGCGCCGTTTAGCGGCAAGATCGGGCCGCCGCCTGTCACTGACAACACGCCGTCGCCGGTCGCGACCGCCAGCAATCCATTGCCTCTGCTAACCGCCACGCTCAATACCGGCAGCAGCGCCTCCTATCGGATTGTCGCCGGAGCAAATTTCTCGAGCGTCGATCCGTTGTCGCTGCAGCCGGCAAGCGCCGGCGGCGGCAGCGTGACGCTCGATGGACATTTCTCATATCTCGATACCGACCAAATCAATGCGCCGACCATGATCCGCACAGGGACCGGATCGATCGACATCGCCGCCGTCAATGATGTCGATTGGCAGGACAATACCGCGCCGGCCGTCATCTACACAGCTGGCGAACCCGCGTCCGGCATCCCGGTGCAAACGGCCGCGACATTGCCGCCAAACCAAACCTCCGGCGAATTCATCGTCACCGGCACGGTCCAGCCCGTCGCCGCAGGCGATATCACCATCACTGCAGGCCAAAACATCGAAGCCATCGAGCAGGTCTACGATACGACCGGCGCGGTGACCGGCAGCAAGGGCACCTTTGTCGGGCAATTGTGGTGGCAATGGCTGAGCACCGGCAATCCGCTTGGCGGCGATCCGCTTGTTGGGACCGCTTCGTCGATCAACTTTGGCGCCTTCGATCAGGGCGTCATGTCGGTGGGCGGCAATGTCACGATGACAGCCGGCGGCGACATTAAAGAGCTGTCCGTCTCGCTGCCGACGACATGGGGCGGAACGATCAACGCATCCGGTGCGCCGAACACGTTCGGCGGCGGAAACCTCACGGTGACGGCTGGCGGCAATATCCTGAGCGGAACCTATTTTGTCGCCGATGGAACAGGCACGATCACGGCCGGCGGCGCAATTGCGCCTGACTTCACGGTCTCAGGAACCTATCAGAACAATTCGCTGGTCACATCGCCTGTATCGATGCTGCTCGGCTACGAGAACGCCGCCCTCACCGTAACCGCCCGAGAAAATGTCGATATCGGCGGCGTCTACGATCCGTCATACTTCAGCGGTCTAGTTGGCGGGAATGTTCCGTTGGCGCCGACGGCAAACTCATCGCTGTCGATCCAGTCCACCGTCGGCGACGCCTCCGTCGATACGATGGTGCTGCCGGGGGCGCTCCTGCAAGGCAACATCACCGCCGGCATGGTCTTGCCGGCGTCCGTGGATATGACGGCGCTCAACGGCAATGTCGCGGTCGACGGGTCGGGCGAACTTTATCCTTCGCCGAACGGGCAGCTCACGCTGCTAGCCGACCAATCGATCGAGCTTGCCAATACGACCGTCGGCCTCGGCGATAACCATTTTGGATTGCTCGATGTCGATCCCGCCGACCTTCCATCGGCGACCAATCAGACGCCTTTGGTCAACGAGTTGCTGATGCCGCAGACGCCCCTTGCGCGATTCGAACACGTGACATCGCATGCGTTAGATCCCGATCCGGTGCGGATCTATGCTCTCGATGGCGATATCGTTGATGGCGTGATCAACGCCGGTTCCGGCGGCCTCTACGCCGACGAGGTGATCCTGGAGCCGAATAAGCCCGCCTTCATCGAGGCCGGGCGCGATATCGTGAATCTCGATTTCCTCGGCCAAAATTATAATGCGTCCGATGTGACGCGGGTCATCGCGGGGCGTGATATCTTGGACACGCCCTTGGAGACCGATTTCAGGGCCGTCATAGATCACGTCTGGGTCAGCAGTGAGGTTCCGGCGATCGAACTCGCGGGTCCCGGTTATTTCGACGTCGAAGCCGGTCGCGATATCGGACCTCTCACCTCCGCCAATGCGGCTTTACAATTCCTCGGGGGCAGCGAAAGCTCGTCCGCAAGACCGGATGCGATCATCACCGGCATCCAGACTGTCGGCGATCTCTACAATGCCGCGCTGCCCCCCGAGAGCGCGGCGATCACCGTGCTGTTCGGCATCGCGCCGGGCCTCAACGATGCGGGCTTTGCCGCCACCTATATCGATCCGCTGGCAAATGCGATCCCCGGCATACCGAGCCTGGCGCCGGAGCTCGTCACTTACGTCGAGCAGATCGAGAAGGACAAACTCACCCGCAGCGGACTCGATGCGGCCGCCGCGCCGCTGACACCGGCGCAGGCGTGGGCGATATTCCAGGCGCTGCCGCAGTATCAGCAGCAGGCTTTCATCGATCAGGAGTTCTTCGCCATCCTGACTATGGTGGGCACCGACTACAACAATTCCGCCAGCCCGTTCTTCCACCAGTACGCACGCGGCTATCAGGCGATCAACACGCTGTTCCCGGCGAGCTTCGGCTACACCCAGAACAACCTCGGCGGCGGCACCAACGGCGCGAACTCGCTCGTTTCGACCGGCACGTTCGACATGCGGGGCGCGACCGTGCAGACCCAAGAGGGCGGCAACGTCAACATCCTCGGACCGGGCGGCCGGATTCTCGTCGGCAGCGTCGATGCGCCGCCCTTCGTCGTCAATTCGATGGGCCAGACTGTGGTGGGGCCGAACGAACAAGGTATTCTAACGCTTGAAACGGGCGACGTTGACATTTTCAGCGATCAGAGCTTGCTGCTCGCCCAAAGCCGCATCTTCACCGAGCAGGGCGGCGACATGACGATCTGGTCCTCGAACGGCGACATCAATGCCGGCGAAGGCGCCAAGACGACGTCAGATGTGCCGCCGCCCGAATTCAAGATGGATCCGGACGCCTATTTCCTCGTCAATCCCGCCTCGGAAGTGACCGGCGCCGGCATCGCCACGCTCCAGACGATCCCCGGTGCGCCACGCGGCAACGTCGATCTGATCGCGCCGCGCGGCACCGTCGATGCAGGCGCGGCCGGCATCCGGGTGTCGGGCAATCTCAATATCGCGGCACTGCGGGTTTTGAACGCCTTCAACATTCAGGTTCAAGGTGTGAGCACGGGTGTGCCGACAGCGACGGCGCCCAATATCGGCGCGCTCGATAGCGCCTCCTCGGCATCCGGCGCCGCCACCAAAGCCATCACGGCAACCGGGCAGGGCAGCGGTGCGACCGTCCAGCCCTCGATCCTCATCGTTACAATTGAAGGTTATGGCGGGGACGACGGGACGCCGGTTCAGAACCAGCAGAATGACCGCGACCGGAAAAAGCAGGACAAGCAGTCCTACAATCCAAACAGTGCGGTGCAATTCGTCGGTCTTGGCGAGGCAAAATGACCGTGGCGGACGTGGGGCCGTGGCTCGGCAAAGGGCGCCGGTTTGCCTGACGAGAAGATAAAATCGGCGGCGACTGACTCGGGCACAAAGCCATTCTTCAGATATACGCTGCCGTTAACGCGATGGTGGTCGTCCACCCCAATCGACTGTCGTCTCCACCCCAAAAAATTGTATCGCAGTTCCACTTTCCCGCGTGCTCGTGGCGGATGTCGAAAAACCGCTCAAAATGCTAAAAGTCGCGCGGGATTTTTGCTGGCGGCGCAATTGCTGTTTCACCGCTGTTCCGTTAGGCTTGCCGGACTTTACGTTCTCGCAAACAGCCTGAGCTGAAAGCTACGAGGCCGGTTTTGGGCGACCATCTACAGGCCGGCATCCAAAGCCTCGACCAAATCTCGGACGTCCTCTCGACAATCGAGGGATTTGGCGTTCGCCACGGGTTGCCGGCGCAGGCCGTCTTTCATCTCCAGCTCGCGTGCGACGAGATGCTGACCAATATCATGTCTTACGGATTCCCGGACGGGCGGCCGCGCGACATCCAGGTTTCAATCTGGTTCAAGCGGGATATGATCGAGACTGAAATCGTCGACAACGGCGTCCCGTTCAATCCGCTTCTCCAGGCGGAGCCGGACCTGACCCTGCCGCTCGAAAAGCGGGAGATCGGCGGCCTCGGCATCCATTTCATCCGCGCCGTCATGGACGGTTTGAACTATCATCGGTCGGATGGACGCAACCACCTCAAGATGGTGTTGCAGCTTTCCGCCAATCCGGCCAGCAAAGGCGATAATTCATGGCCCACCCGATCCTGATCGTCGATGATTCCGGTTTCATGCGGAACATCATCAAGCAGATTCTCTCTGTGGACCCGGATCTTGAGATCGTCGGCGAGGCCGAAGATGGTCAAGTCGCGCTGGAGAAGGAAAAGGCCTCAAAGCCGGCGGTCATTTTGCTGGATATCGAAATGCCGAACCTCGACGGGCTGAGCGCCCTGAAACGGCTGAAGCTCACAAGCAAGGCCAAGGTCGTCATCCTCTCCTCCGTCGCCCAGCTCGGCTCTCCCGCCGCGCTCGAAGCGCGCCGTCTCGGCGCCTTCGACGTGATCGCCAAGCCGTCCGGCGCGATCAGCCTCGACCTGAAGGCAAAGCGCGGTCACGAGATATTGACTGTCGTGCGCGCCGCGCTTGGCTTACCGCCCCTCGACGTCGCCGCCGTCGCCCGCCGGGCGCAGGCGCGTGAACCGGGCCAATGACTTTTCTCGTCGGGTCGCAATGATGACCACTTCTGACCGCCTCCGCCAAGCGGCGCGCGCGCTCGCGGGGATTTTGGAGCCGGGCGGCCGCACCAAATTTCTCGCCGCGCTCGACGATCCGCACGGCGACCCTCTCGCGGCGCTCGATGAGATCGCGCGGTCGCTCCATGTGCGCGATGCGGAACAGGCGAAGCTTCTCGCCGACCGCACTCTACAGCTCAATCTCGCGCTCGACGTCTTGCGCACCCGCGACCGGACCGCGGCCGAGCAGGCGGAATGGGACTTCGCCGCCAACCTGCAATATTCCGGTCTGCCGCAGGACTTTCCGCCGTTTCCGGATCGGCACGAGTTCGATCTCTATGCCGGCATGGTGACGGCGAAGGAGGTCGGCGGCGATCTTTACGATTTCTTCCTGCTCAGCCCCGCACGGCTCGGCTTCGTCGTGGCCGACGCGGCGGGCAAGGGGCTGCCCGCGGCCATCTTCATCACGCTGACGCGCACGTTGCTACGCGCGGCGGCGGAGAAACTGGAAGCGCCCGGCGAGTGCCTGCGCATCGTCAACGCGATGCTGTGCATCGATAATCCCTCGCTGATGTTCACCACCGCCTTCTACGGGGTCCTCGATACGCAGACGGGCGAAGTCGTCTACGCCAACGCCGGCCATAATGCGCCTTACATCCTGAGCGCCGACGGCAAGCTGCATGCGCTTCCAAGCGCCGGCGGTCTTGCCCTCGGCGTTGTGGAGGATGCCCTCTATTCGACGCAGCACGCAGCGCTGGCGCCGGGCGATACGCTCATCTGCTACACCGACGGCGTCACCGAGGCGATTGATGCATCGGGTGCTCTGTATGGTGACGAGCGGCTCGCCGCCACGCTCGCAGGCCGTGCCTGCGAACATCCGACCGAGGTGCTGGCGGCGGTCGTCGCCGATGTCGATGCCTATATGGGGCTCACGCCAATGGCCGACGACGTGACGCTTCTCGTCATTCGCTACAATGGCGCGGAAGCCGGCGCGACGAGCGGCTGAAGCCGCAACCGCAAAGCATGCTGGCCGCGGACGGGGTGCCGGCAGGCGCCATCGAAAAATAAACAGGCATGTTCGAACACCGGGGGCAACGGCGCGAAGCCGCTGTCGGCGATTGTTTCGATGCTCGCCACAGCCTCGACAATGAGCGAAACATCCGTCTCGCCGATGCGCAGGGCGATCGCGATGCCCGGTCCGACAGCAGGAACCCGCAGAAGGGTGCGCAGGTCGACGGAGGTCGCAGGATCAGGCGTCTCCGTCCCACCGATATGCCTGACGGCGTCGAGTCCGATGGCGACGGCGTAGCGTTCGACGCGGCAGAGGAGATAGCGTTCGTCCGGCATCGGGACTGCCTTAATGCGTTGTCGTGCCGCCGTTCAATTCGGAATTTGCCAGCGGCGAGGGATCGAGGACCAGCACGGGTCGGCCGTCGCCGAGAACCGATGTCCCGGCGACACTCGGAATCGCCGCCAGGACCGGATGGAGCTCTTTCAGGAACAGGTCCTGAAAGCGCAGCACGCGATCGACCGCGAGACCGAGCACGCGCGCACCCGCGGCGACGATCACGACCTGTCCGCTCGCGGTCGAAGCCGCGCCGCTCGGGAAACCGAGCTCTTGCGCGAGATCGCGCACCGGTATGGCCGCGCCGCGATGGAGAACGAAATTTTGGCCTCTCGCCTGTTCGATTTCATTGACCTCCAACACCCGCACGGAGACGACCTGCCGTTCCGGCAAGGCGAAAACCTGCCCGCCGACCTCGACGAGGAGGGTGCGCAGCAGGGCGGCGGAGATCGGCAGCCTCAGCGTGAATTTCGTGCCGGCGCCAAGCGCGGATCGTACCTCGACCGTGCCGCCGAGCCGTTGCAGCGTCGTCTCGACGACATCGAGCCCGACGCCGCGCCCGGAAATCTCGGTCACCGCGGCGGCGGTCGAAAACCCAGGCCGGAAGATCAGCGCGCCGATCTCCTCGTCCGTCATCCGGTCTGCATCGGCGGGACCGATCAGGCCGAGATGAACCGCCTTCGCAGCAATCCGCGAATGATCGAGGCCCTGGCCGTCATCGGCGATGACGATCTCGATGCGATTGCCGTTCTCGGAGGCGGCGATCGTGAGCGTTGCCCGGCGCGGCTTTCTCGCCGCAGCACGTGCTGCGGGCGCCTCGATGCCGTGATCGACGGCGTTTCGGACCATATGCATCAGCGGATCGATAAGCACATCGACTATGCTCTTGTCGATCCGCACTTCGCGCCCCTCGACCACGACGCTAATCTCTTTGCCGAGTTTCTCGGCAAGGTCGCGTGCTGCGCGCGATAACCTTCCGAACAGCCCGTCGACCGGAATGACGCGCAATTGCAGGCCGACGCCCCAGATCCGCCGATGCGCGCTCTCAAGCGTGTTGTGCAGATCGCGCAGATCGCGCAAATCCGCCTCGATCGCGTCGCGATAATTTTGCCCGTCCGCGCCGTCGCTCATGTGGCGCGCATCGCGCCGGCGAACCTCGCGCAAGGCTTTGGCAAGTGCGCCTTGCTGAAGGATGTCGGCGAAGGCCGCCAGCGCCGAGCGCATTTCACCGATCTCGGCCATCAGGTCATCGACTTTTTCGCTGGGCACGCGGATGAGCGGCGTCCGTGACGGCGCGGCGGCCGCATCGCCGGCCTCCGGACCGCCTTGCGCCGATGGCCCGCCGAGCATTTTGACGCCGCGCAGGCACACCTGCTCGGGGTCGAGCGCGGCGAGCTGTGCCTGAACCCAGTCCAGCGGATGTTCCGACACGATGAGGAATTCGAAACAACCCGCGCCGCGCCGATGCGCCGTGTGGCTGGTGATCGCCTGCACCGCGTTGGAAAGCCATGCGAGCACATCGCCGGCGACTTCGGGATGGCTTTCGAGATCAAGCAGCAGTTCGAAGATATGCTGCCCGTCGGCGATTGCGCGCTCGAGCTTCGCCGATTGCTCCGGCGAGAGTGTCGCCAGAAGCTCCCGGCTGAGACGGGTTATTTCGGCGCGCTCCTGCGCAGCCTCCTTCTGCGCGCCGCGCAGACTTGTCTCCCAAAGCGATGCCAGAGCGTCGGCGTCGTGCGCCGCGATGTCAGTCCCAGTGTCGGCCGCCAGCCGCACTTGCGCGGCGGTCTCGCGCACGAGATCAAGCAGGGCCGGGTGCTCGGATAGATCCGCTTCGCTGAGGCTGCGGGCCTTCTCCGCGATCAGAATGAGAAGCCGCTCGGCCTGCGCGAAGCCTTGCCCGGCGGCCAAGGCCCGCACAGCTTCGGCTGCGGCCAAAAGGTCGGTTGCCGTAACGAAATTGTCGGGCCGTGCCGTAACGGCGAGCGCGTCGAGACCGGCGGCGTAATCCGGCTTCAACTGCCGCGCCAGCGCTGTCGCGAGCACATCGGCGCCGGAGCGATGGCCGGTCAGTTCCTCGATGATCTTCACCTGTTCGCGAACATCGCCGCAAACGCCGATGATCTGCGCGCGTTCGGGGGATTCCGCGACCGCAAGATCGGCGAGCGTATTCAGACGATCCGACAGGGAATCGAAGCCCATCATCTGCGCGCCATAGGCAAGTTCGGAGCACGCCTCGGCGGCAACGGCGCGGTCGGGCGCGGCGTCGGAGAGCGCCAGCGCCGACGTGCCAAGCCGCTGCTCAAGAAGCTCGCTATAGATGCCGAGCATTTCCGGATCGTCGCTCAGCGGGGCGTTTTGCGCGGTGGAGACGGCGTCCGCGCTCGCGCGCGGCGCGTCGCCGCGGCTGTGTTTGTCGAGCTCTGCGAGAATGTCCGTCGCCGGCCGGGCGTCTTGCCGCGTCGCCAGCACGTCGTCGCGCATGTTCTTCAGCCGGTCGACGGCGCGCAGCAGAACGCCCGCGACGGCAGAATCGAGCGGCGCTTTGCCTTCGCGCACCAGCGCCAGAATGTCTTCGCAACGGTGCGCGACGGCCTCGGCATGGCCGAAGCCCATCGCCAGGAACGTCCCTTTGAGCGAATGGAAATAGCGAAACAGCGCACCGATCTCGGACGCCGGCCAGGTGGCGGCCGGGTCGGACAAGAGCCGTTCGAGGCTGTCGAGGTGGTCCTCGGTCTCGGCGGCAAATTCGTTCCAGAGCGCGTCGAGCTCGGATGTCATGGCGAGCGTCCAAATGCCGGCGTTTCGATGCCCGTTTTGCTGAACCAGGCCTCGATTCGCTCGGCGATCCGCGCAATCGACAAGACCTCGCATCCGGTCGCGGCGGCAGCGGCTGCCTCCGGCATGCCGCCGACGATACAGGTCGCGGGGTCCTGCACGAGGACAGGGACGCCTTTGCCCCGTAGCGCGCTGGCGCCCTTCGCGCCGTCGTCGCCCATTCCGGTCAGCACGATTCCCGCGGGCGCCTTGGCGACGAGCGCGGCGGATTCGAACAAAACATTGGCGCAGGGATGCAGATTGGCGTCGGTTTGCGTGAGACGCAGTTCGTATCCCGCCGGCCGGGAGGGCGCGATGACGCCGTCGCGGCCGCCCGGAATAATCGTCACGCTACGCGGCGCAAGGGCAAGGCGGTGCGAGCCTTCGCGGACCTCGTGGCCGGTGTCATGGGCGAGCGCTTGCGCCAGGCTCGCCGTAAACAATTCCGGCATGTGCTGCGCGATGACGATCGGCGCGGCGACGGGGGCGTGCCCGGAAAGAAGTGCGGTGAGCGCCTGCGGGCCGCCGGTCGAGGCCGCCACGACGATAAGATCGGGCTGCCAGCCCGTCGCTTCGCGGCGTGACGGCGGCAGGGCTGTCCCGGCCTGCGGCGCAGCGCGCGGCTTCACCCAGGCGCGCAATTTGCGGCGCAGCTCGGAATCGATATGGGCGAGATCGGTCTTCGCGAAGACCGACGATTTCGAGACGAAATCGGCGGCGCCGAGACGCAGCGCCTTGACCGCCGCGTCCGCACCGGCCTGAGTATGCGCGCTCACCATGATGACGACGGGGCGCGGCTCGGCGCCGCGGGTGATTTCCGCGCAGGCCTGCAGGCCGTCCATCTCCGGCATTTCGATATCGAGCGTGACGGCGTCGGGCTTGAGTTCGCGCGCCATTTTGACCGCTTCGACGCCGTTGTGCGCTTCGCCGACGACTTGGATGTCGCCGTCGGTTTCGAGAATTTGGCGCAGCGCGATCCGCATAAAACTCTGATCGTCCACCACCAGCACACGGATGGGCGTTGTTCGCGCATTGCCGGTGATGTTCGCGTCAGGCCGCATGCCGCCCCCAGCCCGCATGTTCGGCCATCGCCGATGGCTCGAGTATCCAGACGGTTTTGCCGTCGATCCGCGCGAGCGCGCTGATCGCGCTGCTTTCGGGCGGCCTCAGCAGAGCGTCGGAAGTCAGCCCGACGATGCCGAGGATGCGATCGGCCGCGACCGCGAAGGTTTCTGCCTGTGGCAATTTGAGTTCGACGAGGCTGCCGCCGGATTGCGTCTCCGAGAGACCGAACGCTTTGCCGAGATCGAGCACCGGAAGAATCCGACCGCCGATCGCCGCGACGCCGGCAAGCGATGTCGCGCCCATGCCCGGCACGCCGAGCAGCGGCGGCCGCGCGTGAATGCGCGCCACGGCTTCGAGCGCGAAGGCACAGGCTTGGGCCGCATATTCGACAAGGAGATAGCGTTTGCTTGCCTGCGTTTCAGTCGCCACCGGCGGCTGTGGCGCCTCGGCGCGCGCGTCCTCCGGCAGGACATCGACGAGCAGCGCCGCGAGATCGACGACCCGCTTCGGGTCGACGTCGCGGGCGAGTCCGGAAACGCTTTTCATCGCCAGGATGCAGCGGCTTTTGCCCGCCGTCGCGACCACGAAGGCGCTCGCGGGCTCGTCCTGCGCCGCGCCGTCGAGCAATGCGGCGAGCGAAAGGACTGGCAGAAGCTCATCGCGGTGAAAACCCGCTCCGATGAACACCGGGCGCGGGTCCGGTAACGCCACGATGGCCAAGCTCTCGCACAGCTCGATCACGCAATCGAGCGGCAGCAGATAGTTTGCGTTGCGCGTCTCGACGGCGATCGCAGCCGAGTGCGGTGCGGCTGCGCTCGCGGCGTCGGACGGGATCTCCGCAAATGCCGGTGCGGAACTTGCCTCGCGCGGCGCGGCGTTGGCGCCGCCCAATCGAAGGCCGGCGACCAGCGCATCAATATCGATAGGTTGGGCCATCGAAATGTCGGCGCTTCTGTTCGTCATGCGCAGCACATTGTCGGCACATAGGCCGTAATCGTCGCCGCCGCAGGTCACGAGAACGAGCTCGCGTCCCGCGCCCGTCGCGGGCAGGGCGAGGATCGGCACGACCTTACCGCCGATGGCCGCAACGCCGTCGATGCCTTCAGGCAGCAGCGGCGGAAAGACGACAGTCGGCATGGCGACAACTTTGGTGACGCATTCCGCTGCGACCGCGTAAATGCAGCCGCCACGCGCGAACAGCACGGTGGATGTGTCGGTTGCAAAGCCCGCTTCAGACATCGCGGCCTCTCCGGCGGTAGGCGACGGCGTCCGGCCCCCAAAGCGTTTCGAACGCGCCGGCATCGCTGAGCGTGTCGGTCGGGCCGAGCAGCAGCAAGCCGCCAGGGCGCAGCGTGCGCGCGAGCCTCTCTTGGGCATGGCGGCGCGCGCGCTCGCTGAAATAGATAAAGACATTGCGACAGAACACGGCATCGAAAGGCTCGGCCGGCAGCGCGCCGTCGATAATGTTGAATTGCGAAAATCGCACGACGCGCTTGAGCCATGGCGCCGCCGCGCGCCTTGCGGGCGCGCTCTCGTCGGCCGTGCCAAGCGGCGGGAAATGATGCAGCAGCGCTGCCGCCTCGGCGCGGAAGGAGGAGAGCGGCCCGGTTTCGTAGACGCCGGCCTCCGCTCGGGTCAAAGCGCGGCGGGAGATGTCGGCACCGGCAACTTCAAGCCGCCACGGCGAGCGAAGCGATATGCCTTTATCTGTCGCCTCCGCCTTGCCTGCCTTCGCGAGCGCATCCAAAGCCAATGCGGCGATCGAATAGGCTTCCTCGCCTGAGGCGCAGCCGACCGACCAGAACCGCAGGAGGTGCGATCGCGCGGCGGCTTGCGCGATCATTTCCGGCAAGAGCGTCGCGAAAAGCGCGAATTGCGAGGGATCGCGCATGATGTAAGTCTCATGCACGGTCAGGCTCTCGATCAGCGCTTGCCAGTCCGGATCGTCCGGCGGCAAGGATTCGAGCCGCGCGACGTCGGCCTCGATCTCGCCAAGGCTGATGGGCGCCAAAAGGCGCAGAAGCTTTTCGGCTGTCGGTTGCGAGACGTCGATCCCGGCGCGCTGTTCCACACCGGCGAGAAGCCGAAGAACCAGCTCATGGCGGCGGTCCTGCTGCGCGGCGAAGCGGAAAGGCGGGCGCGCTTGCGGCTCGCGCGCCAGCGCATCGCGATGCGCGGCCATGACATCTTGCAGAATCGCCAGCGTGTTTTCGATCGGGCGCGCCATGGGTCGCCTCAGGGTCAGGCCCAGATTTCTTTGTATTTGTCGAGCTCGCTCCGCGAGTGGCCGGCGAGCTTGCTGAGATCGAGCATCGTCGCCGTGATCTCTTCCGCCGCCGTTGCGTTCGACTGGCCGATCCGCGTCAGTTCGTTCAGGCTCGCGTTGATCTCGGAGATTGCCGCCTGCTGCTCGGCCATCGCGGTGGCGATGGAGCCGATCAGCTTGTCGCTCTGGCGTACGGCGTCGGAAATGCGGCGCATCTTGTCGCTCACCTCGCCTGCGACCGCGACGCCTTCGCCGGCTTGAGCGGTCGAGCGGCCGACGAGCTCGCCGATCTCTTGCGCCAGCGAGGCCGAATTTTCAGCAAGCTTGCGCACTTCCTCGGCGACGACGGCGAAGCCCTTGCCATGGTCGCCCGCCCGCGCCGCCTCGATCGCCGCATTCAGCGACAGCATATTGGTCTGGCTGGCGATGCGCGCGATGGCGTCGGCGATGTAGCGGACCTTGCTGCTGCTCTCGGCGATGACGTTGACGATATTGACCATGTCGGACATGCGCGTCATGCCGTCGGCCGCGAGAGTCGCGGCAGCCGCGGCCTGCTCGCTGGCAAGATTGGTGTTCTTGGCGACATCGGAGATCGCGAGCGTGCTCTGGTTGACGGCGCCGGCCGTCTTACGCAGCGAACCGAGCTGCACGTTCGAGCCGTCGGAGACTTGGCTCACCGCATTGCTTGCCTGCCCGGCGGCAACGGCGATGCGGCCGACGTCGTGGGTGATTTCGGCGGTAAGCGAATCGGCGGCAACGGCCTGGCGCTGAAACGCCTGGATCGCCTTGGCCATCTCGCCGATCTCGTCGTCGCGGCCGGTCGGCACCGGCGCTTTGACGTCGCCTTTGGCAAGCCGCTCGATCGCCTTGGCGACCATAATGAGCGGCTTGATGATGAATTGGGTGATCGAAAAGAGCACCAGCGCTGTGACGATGGCCGCCACGCCAAACCCGCAGATGCCGAGGATCCGCAAGTTCGGCTCGTAAAAGGCCGCGGCAATGCTGATGCCGGCGACGGTCGCCGCCAGCGCGAGGAGAGCCATGATGGAAAAGATCTTGAGCCCCAGTCGCATGCGCGTCAGCTCCCGGAAACAGTTTGCGACGATACTATGACGATACTACACCGCCAGCAAAGCGACCGCACCTATGACTTGGTGAATTCTATCAGTGAGGTTACTTGGCTAATTCCGCCGCCGCCCCGTCGGCCGTTTCGAGCGTCGCGGCGGGCTCTTCCTGCTCGCGGGCATCGACGAGCAGCGCCCCAAAGCGGCGCAGCATCCAGACGATGCGCTCAAACAGGCTGGTGATCGTATAAAGCGCCTGCTGATCTTGCGCGGAGAGGGATTTGTCGGTCGAGACGACACGCCGGCGCATCTGATCGACGAGGCTGTCGCGGTCGCCCGCCATTTTCTGCAGCAGGGCAAGATCGTCGGGGTTGCCGTCGCGCACCGCCTCATAGGCGACCATCAACAGGGCGGCGAGGCCTTCGGAGAGATTTTCGGCAAGCGAGCGCAGCGCCGGCAGGTCGAAGGGCTTCGCCAATGCGTCGCCGAGTTCGCGCATGGCCTCATGGAGCGATTGCAGGAAGCCGTTGCGGGCCTGCCGGTTGGCGACGGCGACCAGCACCTCGCGGCTCGCCCCGGCATCGGCGAGATTGGTGAGAAACCGATCGATCGCCTCGTCGAGCGCGGTCGCCGCGGCAAACACCGCGCCCCGCTCGCGGATTGTCTCACCGCCTTCGAGCAGATCGGCGACGCCGAGATGGAGCGGCAGGAAGCCGAAGACGCGGGCCTGCTCGCGATCGACAAGGGCGAGGGCCGTCTCGGGTTCCTCAAGCGCCTGGTCGTAAAGATAGCGCGGCTTCGAGGCGGTCTCCTCGACCGACGGCGGCGCCATATAGATCAGGAGCGGATGCAGCGCGCGATCGAAGAGCGCCTGCACCGCGACGGCGGCGATCTGGCAGGCGAGATAGACGAGCGCCACTTGCTTGCCGATATCGCTGCTGATCAGCCGGATCAGCGCCGTCAGCAGCGGGACGTGGAAGAGGCGCTCGCCGATGACCAGCGGCAGCAGCGCCACGACGCCGAGAATTTTGACGGCCGCCTGGAGGATGGCGAGCTGGCGCGACGAGCCCTCCATGCCGGCCGAGACCATATAGGTGCTGAGCCCCGAGCCGGCGCTCGCGCCAAGCACCGTCAGCATCGCCTGGTCGAGGGTGAACAGCCCGGCCGCCGACATCGAGATCGCAATGACGGTCACGGTAGAGGAGGATTGAAGGACGACGGCCAGCACGACGCCGACGCTGAAGGCGAGGACGCTCCAGCGCGCGGACATCTGAAAGAAGTCTCGCACCCAGTCGATGCTGCGCAACTCATGGTTGCCGTTGTGCATGAGTTGCAGGCCGAGGAAGAGCAGGCTGATCGCCAACAACGCCGAGACGAGTGGCCGCCAGCGCGGCGAGCGATCGAGATTGAGATAATAGAACAGGCCGGTCGTTGCGGTGAGCAGCAGGACGAAGAGATGGATGTCGATGGCGACCGCCATCACCAAAACAGCCGTGCCGACATTGCTCCAGACAAGGATCGGCCGGGCTTGGCGCAGCGTGATCAGGTCCGCCTTCGCCATGCTCATCAGGATGACGGTGATGGCATTGGTGCTCTGGACAAGCGCGCCGGCCAGCGTGCCGATGGCGGCGCTCATCGCATAATTGCCGGTCGAGCGGGCCACCCATTGCCGCAGGCTGCGGCCGGCAAGCTGGCCGAGATTGGCGGCAATGCCCTTGGTGCCGACGAAAAACAGCCCGAGACCCGCGAGAATCGAAGCGAAAATGTCGAGGGTCAACATCGCGTTTGGCTATTCTGACAAGGTTTGCGACAGCGGCCGAGATCAGGCACCCGCTCAATATTTTGAGCGGTTCATGCTCCCGACAGGGTGGACAGCGCCGCGTCCCGCGATGGAAGAATGTCGAGAATACGGTTGAAGCCGCTTATCTCGAACACTTCGGAAATCTGCGGGCTGAGCGAGCAGAGCACGAGGCGGCCGCCGGCGGATTTCATTCGCTTTGCAGCCAGAAGGACGATCCGCAGCCCGGCGCTGCTGATGTAGACGAGATCGGCGAAATCAAGCAGCAGGCGGCGCCCGCCGCCGTCGATCTGCTGCAACACGTCGCGCTCGAAGGCAGGTCCGGTGACACTATCAATGCGCCCCGCGGGCCGCACCTCGCAAATACTGTCCGCCATGTCCGGAAAGTCCCACCACAAAATTCAGGAAACCGCCGCAAACTATAGCTTATTGCTCCGCTTGCAGCAACGCCGCGCGGCTTCCGCTGACCCCGCAACGCACATAGTTTAGGCTGCCGGGCGAAGCCATGCTTAACGGAGGCCCTATGCGCGGGCGAGAGGACAAAGCTCTTTTGGTTAAGACGCGCCCGTCAAATGATGATCGAGAAGGCCGGTAACGGGGAGTTTACCTGGCAATCGCGGTTTCCCGCCCGCCCGGCCGGGGCATAAATTCAAAGCCGACGGATAGATTGCAGAAGGCCCGGATGCCGTCCCCCAGATGCGAGCGACGCCAAAATGCGCACCACCGACACGCTGATCCAAAACCTGCCCAAATGCGAACTCCACATTCATATTGAGGGCACCCTTGAGCCCGAGCTGATGTTCGCCTTGGCGCGCCGCAACGGAATCCGCTTGCCGTATCCCTCCGTCGAAGCCTTGCGCCAAGCCTATCGATTCCAGAACCTGCAGGATTTTCTGGATATTTATTATCAAGGCATGTCGGTTCTGATCACGGAACAGGATTTCTACGATCTCGCGTGGGCCTATCTCGAGCGGGCGCACGCCGACAATGTCCGGCATGTTGAAATGTTTTTCGATCCGCAAGGACATACGGCCCGGGGCATTCCATTCGCAACCGTAATCGAGGGACTGCATCGCGCCATCGTCGATGCGCGCCAAAAGCTTGGCGTGTCGGCGAGCTTGATCATGTGCTTTCTACGTCATCTCGATGAGGCCGATGCCGAAAAGACGCTTGATGCCGCGCTTGCTTACAAGGACCGTATCGTCGGCGTCGGCCTCGATTCGTCAGAAGCGGGACACCCGCCAAGCAAATTCAAGCATGTCTTCGATCGCGCCCGCGATGCGGGCTTTTTTCTCACTGCGCATGCGGGTGAAGAGGGGCCGCCAAGCTATGTCTGGGAAGCCCTCGATGTGCTCGGCGTCGCGCGGATCGATCACGGCAACCGCGCGATGGAGGACCAGACGCTGATCGGCAGGCTGGCGCGCGAGAAGGTGGCGCTCACGACATGCCCGCTTTCAAATCTGCGGTTGCGCGTGGTCGACAATCTGGCAAGCCACCCGCTGCGCCGCATGTTGGACAAAGGGCTGATAGCCACGGTCAACTCAGACGATCCTGCCTATTTCGGCGGCTATGTGAATCAAAATTACCGCGCGGTGTCGGAGGCTTTGGCGCTTGAGCGCGACGAGATCGCAACGATTGTTCGCAACGGCATTCACGCTTCCCTGATGACGCCGTCGGAGAAGGCCAAGGTGCTTGATGAGATCGATCGGGTCCTCGCCGCGATTCCATGATCCAACGGCAGTGACAGGTGGAAGCAGAATTCAGCGCAGAGTCTGGTCCCTGCGCGACTACGGCCGCTTTCGCGCAGGTTTCGAGAGGCGATGGCGGTTACGCGTTGGCTTCTTTCGTCAGCGCTTCCACGGCTTCTTCGACACTGCGGTAGATTCGGCCGGGTCCGAGCTCCCGGTCGAGGCCGAAGCGCTTCAAGGCCGCTTGCGCGCGCAGCGACTCAAGCCGCGCGACGGCGAAGCTGATATTCTGGTCGTGGCATTCGCGGATGAGCGATGTCAGCATCTGCGCCGCGGTGAAATCGATATCGAGAATGGCGCTTGCTTCCAAGACGACGATGCGGACGGGCGAAGAGGCTTGGCGAATGCGCGCCCGAAGGTCGCGTCCGAAGGGATCGGCGTTGAGGAAGGACAGAGGCGCCTGGATTGCGACGACGAGCACATGCGGCAAGCTTTCTCCGCGATAATCCGAATCAGGCGGCCACCAGATGGTGCTTCCTGGGATGCGTTCGAAGACAACGGCGCGGGCGCGGGTGATGCTCCACGTGCCATGCAGAAGCGAAAGAACGATACCGATGGCCACGCCTTCCTCGATCGGCGTCAACACCATTGCGGCAAAGGTCACGACCATCAGCAAAAACTCGCCGAAGCTCTGCCAATAGATCCGCCGCATCTCGCCGATGCGGACGATGCGGAAGGCCACGAAGAGCAAGACACCGGCAAGCGCAGCATTGGGGATGGCCTGCAAAAACCGAGCGCCGACAATTAAGCTCGCGATGACGAGCGCCGCCGCGATGAGGCCGGTGAGCTGTGAACGTCCGCCGGTTGCGACGACGATCGCCGTGCGCGGCGGGCTCGCATCGACTGGAAAGGCGCCGAAAAGCCCGGCCAGGAGGCTGCCGGCGCCGGCGCCGATGTAGTCGCAATCGACATTGGGCGGCTTGTCAGCCTCCGAGGGAAAGGCCCGCGTCGTTGCCGCCGTTTGAATCATGACGACAAACGCGACGAGAAGGCTTAGGGGCGCGAGCGCCGCGAATTTGTCGAACGGCGCAAATGCAACCGACGGCGATGGCCAGTGCCAAGAGACCGAACCTATGGTCGCAATACCGTGCTTTTCGAGATGAAAGACGATGACCGCCGCCGTGGCAAGCGAGATGCCGATGAGGGCGCCGGGAATGCGCGCGTTCAGCCTTTCGCAGACCGCGATCAACAGAAGAACGCCCATGCCGATCGAGAGGGAGAGGTAGTTGATCGTGGCGATATGCTGGAAAAGAAACGCAAGGCCTTGGAGCATCGGCAGCGCCGGCACTCTTATGCCGAAGAGGCCCGGAAGCTGCGAGGCGAGGATATGAAAGGCGATGCCGGCGAGAAAACCGGTCGTCACCGGTATCGACAGGAGGTCGGCGATCCAGCCGAGGCGGAAGAGCCCGCCCGCGATGAGAAGCACGCCGACCGTTAGAGCGAGCGCTGCCGCCAGCATCTGATAGTCCGGAGAGCCGGTCGATGCCAAAAGCGCGAGGCCGCCGGCAAAGATCGGTGCAATCGTCGAATCCGCGCCGCAGGACAAGAAGCGGTTCGCCCCAAATATCGCAAAACCGAGCGATCCGCCCAGAAAGGCGAAGAAGCCGACTTCGGGCGAGAGGCCCGCAAGGCGCGCGGTTGCCATCTGCTCGGGGATGGCGATAGCCGCCAAGGTCAGTCCGGCGACGCAATCTTGCGGCAGCTGGCTGAGACGATAGCCGGCAAAAGCGCGCAGGAACGGCCAATTCGACGCCCACGTCTCGCGCGACGGCGAGCCCGGAGAAGGTCCCATGCCGCGACCCTAGTCCTCGACAGGGCGCGCCGTAAAGGCCCGGCTTCGCCCCATTGAGCGCGTTCGCAGTGCACACATCATTGCGTCGGCCGGTTCAAGCGCGTCGCGCGATGGCCGCTGCAAGACCTAGACCTCTCGGTCTTCGGCTAAGGCAAATGCAGCTTCTATGTCGATCCCGAGTTCGCCGGCGTTGCCGTCGATCTCCATATGGCCCGGCAAAATCTGGCCGCGCGCAAATTACCGGTCCTGGCCGACGATCAATGGAGTCAGACGCGCTGTCTTTCAAAAACTGTCATATTTTTGTCTTAGCCGGTAAATTCGAGACGCTTTCCTAGCGTTCGAGCGAAATCAGATTTCGCCAATGGCAAGTCTCTTGGCTCTTACCATTTGCACCTCGGCCCGCTTTCCGCGCGATCCTCAGGATCGAAGTATGAAGACGGCCATGTTGAACCGTGCTCTGATCGCGATGTCTCGGCGCGTCCTCACGCGGTTGGGCGTGGCTACAGGCATCATGCTGTCGACCCTTGGAGCCCAAGGCGCGTATGCGGGCGACCGCACGGGGGCCGCCGATCCCGCTTCGGTCATAATGTTCAATCTTCCGGCTCAACCGCTTGAAGCCGCGCTGGAGCGCTACAGCATTGTCTCGGGCTGGCAGGTTATCTACAAGACCAGCTTGGCGATCGGGCGGCGGTCGGTCGATGTAAGGGGAAAATTCACCCCGAGGGCGGCTTTGCGCATGTTGCTTGCGGGGACGGGCCTCGTGCCGCAATTTAAGGCGGCGGATAGCGTCATTTTGATTTCGGCGCCGCCGAACGACACGGCGACCGCTGACGAAAGCGCGGATGAGGTCGATCCATCGCTTGAAGATTATTATGCTCTCGTTCAATCAGTCCTGAAGCGGACCTTCTGTGCGACGCCCCAGATCAGGGCGGGGTCTTATCGTATTGCGCTCGGTTTTTGGATTGGGGCATCCGGCATGGTTACGCGCACGGCGTTGCTCGGTTCGACCGGCCGAAACGATATCGATGAAAGTTTTGACCGGGCTGTCCGTTCGATCTCTGTCGGCACGGCGCCCCCCGTGGGCTTCAGACAGCCCATCGTGCTTCTTGTGACGCCCGATCTCTTCGACAAATGCGGTGCGCTGCCGATCGGGGGCACAAATGAGTGACCCGGGATGGGCCGTTTTACAGCAACGTCTGCTGGCGCGTTACAAGATTTTCAAGAAACGTCTCACGAAACATTTGGGCTCGGCGGAACTTGCCGGCGACGCTTTGCAGGACACCTGGCTGCGTCTGGAGCGCGGCGGCGAATTGAGCACGGTGCACAGCCCCGATAATTACCTCTACAGCATGGCCGTCAACATCGCCCGCAATCATATGCAGGCCGAGAATCGCCGGCTCTCGATATTCGAGGTCGAAGCTTTGCTCGATCTTGAGGATGAAACCCCGAGTGCCGCACGCGTACTCGAGGCGCGCGGAGAGCTCGAGATTCTTATTTCCGTCATCGGCGAACTGCCCGAGCGTCAGCAGGCAATTTTGCTGGCGGCCCGGATCGATGGCTTGTCGCGCCGGAAGATCGCACAGCGCTTCGATGTCTCGGTTCGCCTCGTCCAGCGCGAATTGCAAGAGGCGCAGATCTATTGCATCGAACGCCTGCGGAAACTGACCCAAAAAGCGGCTGCGGCGCCATCGCGAGAGCCGGCAAACGATAAAAAATCTGCCCCCGCGCCGGCAAGCCGCCGTAAACCGACTCGCATGAAGATTGCGGAAGAATGACCGACAATCGGAACAATGTGACGGATCCGCTGACCCGGGACGCAAGCCGCTGGGTGACGCAACTCGTCTCCGGCGAGGCGACGGCCGCGGACGCCGAAGCGCTCGCACAATGGCGGCAGCAAAGTCCAGCCCATGAGGCCGCATTTGCCGAAGCCGTTCAAGTCTGGCGAAAGCTTAAACCCGGCGGATATGCGTTCATCGAGCGTCGGGGTTTTCCCGTCTGGTCCGGGCGGCGCCAACAGATGACCCGGCGCGCGGTGCTTGCGGGGGGCGCATTGGCGGCGGCCTCGGCCGCAGTCTATGCCACGGTCGATCCGCCGTTCGGCCTGTGGCCGTCGTTCGATGAGCTGAAAGCCGATTATCGCACGGCGACCGGAGAGCAGCGGCGCGTCAACGTCGCGGACGTGGCCGTTCAGATGAATACCCAGACAAGCATTGCCATCCCCAAAGACGGGAGCGGCACGCATCGCATCCGGCTGATCGCGGGCGAAGCGTCATTCACCGTGCCGTCCCAATCGCGATTGACGGTCCTCGCGGGCCCGGGCCGGATGCTGGCGAGCGGTGGCCGATTCGACGTGCGCGCTCTCGACTCCAAGGTCTGCGTAACATGCCTCGAGGGTCAAATCCGGGTCGAAGTGGACAGTCTGTCGGTTCCGCTCAACGCCGGATCGCAACTGACTTATGATAGGACCGGAATCGGTCAGAGCGCGGCAATCGACACCGCCGATACGACGGCATGGCAGGACGGCTTCATCATCTTTCGCGGCACGCCGCTTTCGGTCGCCGTCGCCGAGATCAACCGCTACAGGCCGGGTCGGGTTATCCTGCTGAACGCGGCACTCGCCGCGACACCTCTCAGCGGGCGATTTCGCATTGACCGGGTTGAGGACATTATCGGCTGGATCGCTGAAATTACCGGTGCTCGTTCGCGATCATGGCCAGGGGGCATCGTTCTCCTGAGTTGAAGGTTTTGCCGCGTCCGCTCAATCGGTCTCTCTGATAAAAAAATGTCACAATAATTCTTGTTCACTTCCGCTCTCGATCTTTTGTCAACCGGATGAGACTCGTCGCGCTCTAAAAGCGCGGCTGCTGCTCGAAGTTTGTTCCGGTCGCCGAGAGAGCACTATGCCCGTTCATGCTGTTGCATCCCGCTTTTACAACCGCTCCATTTATGCGGCTCTCCTGACGGGCGTCAGTACGTTGGCATTGTTGACGAGCGGCGCCCCGGGGCATGCGATTCCGCTCGGCACTATGCGGGGCGGGGGCTCGTACTCGGCGACAGCGAATGCGGCGGCAGCGGCAGTCGCAAGTGCACAGCAATCGTCGGTCGTGGCGCAGCAGTCGATGAGTGCTTTGACCCGCGCCCTGCAAGCCGTGCAGGCGGTGCAGCAGGCGCAGGCCGCGGCAAGGGCTCTGGCGCAGCAGACGCCAAGCGGCGTGCCGAATGGGCTCGCCCCGGGCGGGCTGCAGGTGGCACCGGGCGCCACGCCCGGCACGAGCCTGTGGCTGAATGCCGGTCTGCCGAGCGAGACGGTGAGCGGCAGCCAAGTCAATGTCACGATCAAGCAGCAGGCAGCGCAGGCGATCTTGACCTGGCAGACGTTCAATGTCGGCCAAAACACGACGCTCAATTTCGATCAGCAGGGCAATAGAAACTGGGTGGCGCTGAACCGGGTCGTTGATCCCAATCAGCGGCCGAGCCAGATTCTGGGCTCGATCACGGCTTCGGGCCAGGTCTATGTGATCAATCCCAACGGAATTATCTTCGGCGGCGCCAGTCAGATCAATGTCGGCGCATTGATCGCCTCGACGGCGAATATCGCCAACGCCCAGTTCCTCAACAACGGGATCTATTCGACGCAGACGGGGGGCACTTACAACCCGAGCTTCACCAATGCCGGCGGGGCGATCATTGTCGAGCCGGGGGCGGAGATTGTTACCAATACGCCGTCTTCGGTGACCGGCGGTGGCGGCTATGTCCTGCTGATGGGCCAGGAGGTCGACAACCAAGGCACGATCCTCACGCCGGACGGCCAGACCGAGCTCGCGGCGGGGGATAATTTCATCCTGCGCCCGGGCTACAGCACGACCGCGAACCAGACCTCGACCACTTTCGGCAACGAGATCGCGGTCGAGCTGAATGCGCAAGGTTCGAGCCTCGCCGCCAATTCTGCCGGGCTCTATGACGGCTTGGTCGGCAATACCGGCTATATCGAAGCCGATACGGGGGATATCACGCTCGCTGGCGAGAGCGTCGTGCAGGACGGCGTGGCGCTTTCCACCACCTCGGTCGCCCAGCGCGGCACGATCCATCTGCTTTCATCCGCTTCCGACCCGGATAGCAGCGTGACGTTGGCCGGCAATAGCGTCACCATGATCCTGCCCGATGCGTCGGGCGCGACGGCGCTCAACGCGCAGCTCGCGACGCTGCTGGCGAATTCGGCAACCGAGAATGCCGCGCGGGCCGCATCGGCTTTGGGCCAGTTCGACGATCTCTCAACGCTTGCGGACGACGAGGCCCAGAGCCGGGTCGAGATCGTTTCGGGCAATAGCGTCGAGTTCCAGAACGGTTCGCAGACCTTGGTGCCGGGCGGCCAGATCGCCGTCTCCGCGGTCAACCGCGTGCAGGCCGATACCGGCGCGCTGCTCGATGTGGCGGGCGACACAGCGGTATTAAACGTGGCGGCGAACGATATCCTCGTCAACATCCAGGGCAACGAGCAGCGCGACGATCCCAACAATCGCGATACGGACGATCTCAACAATGCCAACGTCTATGTCGACGAACGGCAATTGACCTTCGTGCCGGCGGGCACCGGCGGCTATGCGACGGATCGCTATTACACCTCAGGCGGTGTGCTCGAAGTTTCGGGCTGGCTCAACAACACCGGCCATACGATTGAGGAATGGCTTGCGACCGGCGGCACGATCACGCTCTCGACGGGATCGAAGGGCTCGGTCGTGACGCAGACGGGTTCGGTCTTCGACATTTCCGGCGGCACCGTCCAATACCAGAGCGGCTATGTCCAGCAGAGCTATCTGATTGGCCCGGACGGCAATCTCTACAATGTCAATTCTGCGCCGGCCGATCTCACCTATAGCGGCATCTATGAGGGCTTTGTTGTCCAACACGACATCAATGGCCGGCCAGACTCGGCGCTGACGCAATATTTCGGAAACTCCCTGTTTGCCCCAAGCCGGGTCTACGAGCAGGGCTATACAGTCGGTGAGAATGCCGGCAGCCTGGTGCTTTCAACCCCGACGTCTCTCTTCGATGGCACGATCGAGGCGGGAGTTACCAGCGGCGTCTTCCAGGATCAGGCGCCTGCGGCGACGAACGTTACGACTTACATCAACAACGGCGGCGATCCCTTCCTCCTGGCGCAGAGCACTGCGCCGCTGGCGGGCGCGCTGACGCTCGGCGATTACGCCGCGGTCGGCCTCGTCGGCACTTATGCGACGAATGTCGATTTCGGCACCGGCGATGGTGGCGCCGCGAACGCGCTCGGCGTCAATAATGCGGTTCCTACAGCGCTCGACAATACCGCTGATTTCGACGCCCCAGCGCTGTCGAGCTATGAGCTCGGCGGACTGAACGTTGCGACGTCCGGCAAATTCACAATCACGTCGCAGGTTGCTTTGGCGCCGGGGGCTCAGGCCACGTTCATTGCGCCCGATATCGATGTCGATGCAAATCTCACTGCGCCGAGCGGCAGTATTTCGCTGGGCAATCTGCTGCCGGCGGTGACCGGCGTGGGTTCCGGCAAGCTCAGCACGGTCTGGTCGCCGCTGGACGACGCCAGCGGCACTTCAGAGGTGACGATCGGCGATGACAGCACGATCGATCTGAGCGGCCTGTGGACAAATGTTCCGCTCGATCCGCAGAGCATGTCGAACCTTGCCTTTACGAACGGCGGCACGCTTTCGGTCAGGACAACGGGGGCGGTCACGCTCGCGGCGGGCAGTGCGATCGACGTGTCGTCGGGCGGCGGCATCACGCTTACCGGCACCAAAGGCGGCAAGGGCGGCAGTGTCACCCTGTCCGCCGACGACTATTCCGAACTGCTGCCGCAGGCCTTGTGGACCGCCGACTACGCCGACGCTCTGTCGAACCCGCTGATCGTCGACGGGACGATCACGGGCTATGGCGTCAGCGGCGGCGGCAGCCTCACCCTCAACGCCGGCCAGACGGTGATCATCGGCCAGGACGCTTCTCTCTCGAGCGGGACGCTGCCGGCGGGACTCCCGGCCGCCACGAGTGTGACTTTGGCCGCGCCGGTCACCATTCCGGCGGGCGCCGTCATGCCCGTCGATTATCTGGTGGTCGAAGACACCCCGCAAGGGGAGGATCTTGCGGCGTCCTATACGGCGGGGCAGGTGCTGACCGCGCCGGTGACTCTGCCGGCGGGCTTCAATGTTCCGGCCGGCGCGGTCTTCGCTCAGAACGTCGCGATCAAGCCGGCGCTGACGCTGTCGCCCGGCCTGTTCCAGTCGGGCTTCTCCAACTACGCCATCTCGAGCACATCGGGCGTCGAGGTCGCCTCGGGGACCGCGCTCGCGCCCAGCGTGCCGGTGTATCAGATCACCGCTGCCAGCCTCGCCGCGCCCACCGGGGCCGACATAGCGAAGGCCGCGACGCTGTGGACGCCGCCGGTCTATATCCCCAATCCGGCGACCGACACCGTCGCCCAGCGCGCCGGCGCCAGCGTGACGCTGAGCAGCCTCAATGATCTGACCCTCGGCCAGGGCGCCAGCATCAGTGTCGATCCCGGCCAGACCGTCGGCCTCTACGTCAACGGCCAAGCGACGATCCAGGGCGACATCACCGCCCATGGCGGCTCCATCACCATCACCAGCCTGCAGGACACCGATGGGCGCTACGACGGTGGCGAAGGCAACTTCTCGCTGACCCGCTCGATCTGGATCGGCTCGGGCGCCATGCTGGACGTCTCGGGCCAGGCCTTCACCGACACAGACCAGTTCGGCCGCATCTTCGGCCTGGTCCAGAACGGCGGAACCATCCTCCTCGGCGGCACGGGCGCGAACTCCGCCGGCGTCGACAACACCGACACGAGCTTTACCTATCCGATCGTCAGCGACGCCTTCGTGGTCATCCAGCCGGGCGCGCTGCTGAACGCTTCGGGCGCCGCGGCGATGCTGGACCTGACCGGCGCGCCGGGCCTCATGACGCCGCTCCAACCGGTGCTCGACGCCACGAACGGGGGAACGATCGGCCTCTATTCCGCCAACGGCATCTACCTGGACGGGACGATCCTCGCCGCCGCCGGCGGCGCGGGCGCATCGGGCGGGACGCTCGACTTCGACATGGTCAGCCAACAATATAACGAGCTGGTGCCAAGCGCGGCCAGTCCCTACGGCGCGGGCATCGAAGCCTATGCGCTGGCCGGCGCGCCGAACGGCATTCTCGGCGTCGTCCCCGAAGCGGTCGAGACCGCGCACGACATCACCCTCGTGCAGGACAATGCCGGCAGCGGGCTCGGCGCCAATGCCGCGCCGGGCCAGACCGGTGCGAGTTTGCTATTCGGCTATGGGACGTTGGGGGCCAACCAGATTTCGGCCGGCGGCTTCGACACGGTCTCGCTCTACACGCGCGACCTGTTCACGTTCCAAGGCAATGTCGACCTCAGCGCCGGCGGCAGCCTCACCCTGGCGGGCGGTTTCTTGACGGCGGCGCAGAGTACGCCAGACATCGCCGTTCGCCTCGCGGCGCCCTACGTCCATCTGACCGGATGGAATTCGGGCGGCACCACCACCGACAGCTACTACTCTGGCCTGAACAACAATCCTTCGGCCTCGCCTAGCTCGACCACCAACAAGGCGAGCAGCTTCACCATTGCGGCCGATCTGATCGACCTCGATGGACAGATCGAGTTCGGCGTCCGGGCCGGCCAGGGCGACGGTTATCTGGGCTCGCTCACCCAGCAGGTCGCTTCGGTCTATGTCGCAGCACCGACGAATGTTGTGGACGCGCCGGGCTTCGGCCAGGTGACGTTCGACAGCACCGGCGACGTGCGCTTCGGCAACGGATCGATCAAAGCCCCCGATCTGACGATCCAGGCGGCCCAGGTCTATCCGCTGAGCAATGCCAGCATGTCGATCACCGTCGGCCAGTCTTATTCGGCAGGGTACGATCCCGACGCCACGCTCACGATCCTCGGCAATGGCGGCACAACACCGGCGGTTCCGGCCTCGGTGTTCGGTCAGCTGAGCCTCATCGCGCCGAATATTGATCAGGACGGCGTCCTGCGCGCCCCGCTGGGCCTGATCATGTTCAACGAAAACGCAAACGGTATCAACTCCATCGGGGCGAACCAGGGCTTTCCTCAAGGCACCGTTACTTTCGGCGCAGGTAGCATCACGTCCGTCAGCGCCAACGGCCTGACGATTCCTTACGGAGGCACTTCCGATGGTGTGACGTACAGCGGCCTCGGAACGCCACAGGCGCTTGGCGCGACGGAGGCCGCTTCCCAGCCGGCGACGGGCATCGTTATATCCGCAACTTCCCTCGTCGCCGACAGCGGCGCGGTCCTCGATCTCTCGGGCGGCGGCAATCTGACCGGCGCGGGTTTTATCAGCGGCAGCGGCGGTTCGGTCAACGTGCTGACCACGCCTCTCGTCAACGCCAACCCGGCCTACAGCGGCTACAGTTCGGCCAGCAACCAAGTCTACGCCATCGTGCCGGGCTACGCCTCGGCCTATGCTCCGGTCGTCGCCACCAACGGCGCCGGCAATCCGGCGATCGGCCAGCAGATCACCATCGGCTCCGGCGTCCCGGGCCTGCCGGCGGGCACCTATACTTTGCTGCCGTCGAGCTACGCCCTGCTGCCGGGCGGTTTTCGGGTCGAGATCGGCGGAACGACCACCAGCACCGAACCCGTCGCCAACCTGACCAACGGCTTGGTCGTGACGAGCGCGACGCTGAGCGTGGCCAACACCGGCATTCACAGCGCCTTGCCGGTGGAGGTGGTGTTGTCGTCGGGTGCGGCCGTTCGCACCTTTTCCCAGTACAACGAGACCAGCTACAGCGACTTCCTCATCAGCCAGGCGGCCCTGTTCGGCGGCGTCCGTCCCGCTTTGCCGGAGGACGGCGAGGTGCTGCAGATCACGCTCGACCTCTCGCCGACCACGGGCATGGACACCTTCGCCTTCGATGGCAAGGCGCTGCTGAACGGCAACGGCGACGGCAGCGTCGGCGGGGCCCTGGTCCTGCTCGCCGGCGGCGGCAGATCGACGATCGACATCAGCGGGCCCGGTGACACGCCCATCGCCGGCGACGTCACCATCTCGAGCGACGCGATCAATGCCTTCAATGCGCCGGTGGTGATGATCGGCGGCGGGACGAGGTATTGGGACGACACCAACGACCGCGCTGGCGCGCGACTGTTCTTCGTCGACCAGAACGATACCATAAATGTGCTGTCCGGCGCCGACATCCAAGCCGGTGAGGTGTTCCTGGATGGGTCGGCGATCAATGTCGCGTCGGGCGCGACGATCGACACCCGCGGCCTTGGCTCGAGCGGCTTCGATTCCACCGGCGGCTATATCTACGCCAATTACGATATTTTGAGCGATACCATCTTCAACCCGGCGGTGTTGGCGGTGGCCAACGGGTTCTTCAACTTCCTGCCGGCGGTCGGCTCGGGCACGATCAACATCGCTAGCGGCGCCTCGCTGTTGACGGATGGCAGCATCGTGATCGCTGCGAACGGAGGCGCCACCATCGGCGACGACGTCGATTTCGGCGCGAAGTATCTCACGGTGACGCAGCAGGTGGTCAATATCGGTTCGACCGCCTCTCTGGCGTCCGCCGCGGCGTCGGGCGCGCTGCCGCAGGGTTGGGACCTGACCCAGGACGTGCTCGAGCAACTGCTGGCTCCATCCTCCGCCTCAGGATTGCCGGCGTTGCAGGAACTGATCCTGACGGCCGGCAGCTCGATCAACTTCGTCGGCTCGGTGGCGCTCGACGCCAGCAGTCAGGACGGCAATCCGGTCGAGCTGGTACTCAACACGCCGGCCATCTACGGGCTTGGCGGGGCCAATGACGTCGCCAGCATCAAGGCCGACAGTCTCGTCTGGAACGGCGTGAGCAATGGCAGCGGCGTCAGCGCCTCGGCCCCGCCCATAACGGCCGGCGGGCCCGGCACCGGCCTCGGCGCGTTGCAGATCGACGCTGAGACCATTCTGTTCGGCTACGACGCCAACAGCCGCCCTAACGCGAGCCCGATGAACCGTGACGCCATCGGCTTCTCGTCTGTGACGCTGCAAGCCTCCGACCAGATTACCGCCAACAGCGACGGAACGCTGACGGTCGGCCAGTCGCTTAATGCCTCCGGCAATCCGGTCGGCGGGGCGCTGAACCTGACCACGCCTCTGATCAATCTGCAGAACGGCGCGACTTTGAGCGTCGCCGCGGGCGGCGCGATCACCGTCGCCGCGCCGGCCGGAGCGGCGCCGGCCAACACCGCGCCGGTCGATAATGTCGGCGGCGCCTTGTCGTTCAGCGGCGCCAGCATCGCCCTGAACACGGCGGTGGCGATGCCGTCGGGCCAACTGACCCTCACCTCCGCGGGCGATATCGACCTGGGGGCGGGTGCCGATATCGACCTCTCGGGTCGCGGCCTCGCGTTCAACGACCTCACCGAATACAGCTGGGGCGGCAATCTGGTCATGACCAGCGCCAATGGCTCGATCAGCCAGGCGGACGGTTCGGTGATCGATGTCTCGGCGGCTGAGAACGATGCCGGCGCCATCACCGCGACCGCGCCCAATGGCCAGGCAGTCTTCGCCGGGACGCTCTGGGGTGCGGCCGCGTCCGGTTACACTGCCGGCGGGTTCACCGTGGCGGCGCAGGGGGTCGGCGGCTTCGACGCTCTCAACGGCCTGCTGAACGCCGGCGGCTTCTATGGCGCCCTCAGTTTCGACATCCGCTCGGGCGACCTCGTCGTCGATCAGACGGTCAAGGCCAGCAGCGTGACGATCTCCGTCGACAACGGCGCGCTGACGGTCGACAGTCTGATCGACGCGTCCGGCGCGGCGCCGGGCAGGATCACGCTTTCGGCGAACGATAATCTGACGCTCGAAAGTTCAGCGGTGCTCGATGCGCATGGCAACGTGCTGCAGGCCGACAGCAAAGGCCAGCCGATCGATGCGGAGAACCGCGCGACGGTCGAACTGACCACAACGAACGGGACTTTGACTCTCAATTCCGGCGCGACGATCAACGTCTCCTCGCCCGATACCAATCCGCAAGGCCAGGTGATCATGAACGCGCCGCGCACAGGCGGGACGGGTGCCAGCGCGACCTCCGGCGTGACGATCACGGATTCAGCAGACGGCAGTTTGACCACGGGCACGAATGTGCCGCTCAACGCTCAGGGTAACGCCATCGCAATTTCGGCGAGCGGACTGCTCAACATCGAGGGCGCGCAGAGCATCGCGCTCAACGGCTTCGCGGTCTATGCGAACGCGCCTTACCAAAACAACGATCCGACGACCAACAATCAGATCATCGATCAAGCCTATCTCGGCCTGATCGATCAGGACAGCACGGCCTTCATCAACGCGGCGCTCGTCAACGGGACGTTCCTGGGGAATATCGCCGGGCTTACGGCCTACGGCTCCGCCTTCCACCTGCGGCCCGGTGTCGAGATCGACAGTGCGACGCCCCGCGGTAACCTCACCGTGAGCGGCGGCGTCGATCTGTCCGGCTATCGTTATGGGCCCAACGCCGCGGCCGGCAACGGCGCCGGCGAGCCGATGTATCTCGTCATCCGCGCCGGTGGAAACCTGACCGTCAAGGGCAGTATCTCCGATGGATTTGACAAGGAAAGTATCGTCCTCGGGCAGGCGGCGAGTTACACGCCGCCGCTGAACATGAGCACCGATACCGTCGACTTCACATATGAGGACACTTCGGCCGGAGAAGGTATCTACTTTATGGACGCTCCCGGCTACGGACAGAATACAAACGTATATGTCGATCAGACGTGGACGGTGCCGAACGATTCATTTTACAATTCCACCCAAGGTTTCCAGGGTTCCGATGGAACGGACTACCTCCCAGGTTCGACAATTCCCGCGGGCACGTTGATTGTTGCCAGCTATCAAGACGGCTTCGAGCCGGGAAACTCCCCCATCGTCTCTGCGGTCTATACCCCGGCCACGCCGACCACCGGCACGCCGGCGGTGCTCGAACCCATGCTCGGGTCCGGCACGATGTCGGCCTCGATCCGGCTGGTCGGCGGCGCCGACCTTGCCGCCGCCGACAGCAGAATCCTGCAGACTGCGGCGAGCCTAAACGGGTCCGGCAACGTGGTGCTCGACGCGCCCTATACACTCAGCACCCCCAGTGGGGCGAACATTACCGGCGTCAGCGTCATCCGCACCGGGACGGGCGATCTTGACATCCTCGCCGGCGGAAACTTCCAGGAGCTGTCGCCCTTCGGCATCTACACCGCCGGCACGGCCCTGCCCGCGGCCGAGACGGCCGCTTACAACCCCGGGCGCGGCACGGTCGGCGACGGCACGGTGCTTGGCGCCGCCAATGCGTCGCTCGCGCAAACGCTCAATCCGCAGTTCATGTCCTTCACGCAGGACGGCGGCGACGTCGTGCTCTCGGCGCAGGGAAGCATCGAAGGCGACGAGACCGCCGACGCCGCCCAGATCGGCGGCTGGCTCTGGCGCGAGGGCGGAAGCGGTCTCGACGAGCCCACCGCCTGGGGCATCAACTTCGGCAGCTACACGGGTCAGCTCAGCACGACCACAGCCGGGCAGTCGTCTGTGACGCTATCGAACTTCGACGGGATCGGCACGCTCGGCGGCGGCAACGTCACCATGACGGCGGGCGGCGATATGAGCAGCATTGTCGCGGCGGTCGCCGGCAGCGGCCGGGTGCTGACGGATGGAAGCCTGGCGCAGACCGGCGGCGGGATCCTCACAATCACGACCGGCGGCAATATCAACTCGAGCGGCAATCTGTTCGTCGATCTCCGTGGCGCTATCAACGTTCTGACCGGCAATTTCGGCACGATCGCCGCCGCCGATTTCGGGTACGGCGGCCCGACCGACCCTCGCCTGCTGAACCCGCTCACACCTTACGGCGCAACGGTCGCTGCCGGCGGATCTTTCGCACCGGGCGACGGCGTGGTCGATGTGCGCGCACGCGGCGAGCTGGCCATGGGACCGATCCTCGACCCCGGCCGTGTCGGGCTGGAGCAGGACACCGCCGGTCCCAACATCGCCGGTGTGGGCACCCTGGGCGTGACCTGGTTTTCGCTCTGGACCAATGAGACCGCCATCAATCTGTTCGGCGGCGGCGATATCTCGCCATTTTCGATTGGCCAGGGCGACGCCGTGCCCCCCCCGATCTTCAACGCGGTGGCCGCTGGCGGCGACATCTATATCACCGCCGGCGCCTTCATGATGCCGTCGCCTGACGGCGAGCTGACCCTGCTCGCGACCGACTCCGTCCTCAACCAGCCCTTTGGCGGCGGGTCCGTCGGGCCGCTCGCCGTCTCATTGTCCACCATTCCCACGCCGTTGCAGCCGGCCTGGGAGCAGCTCGCAATCACGGGGACCATGACTTTCGGATCTCCGACATCGGTCGTGGCCACTAATTATTGGGGCGATCCGAACAGCACCAACAACCCATCAAGCATCGTTCCATATTCTTACGATTACAACTCCGCGTTCGGCGCTAATGTTTTTCAAGGTTATGGCGGCACGATATTCGCTTTCGGGCCGGAGACCATCACCGATGACAGTGCGGCGGCCGCCAACGGCGTGATGTCTCACATCTACGCGCTCAACGGCGATATCGTCGGTCTCGGGTACGGCCAAGTCTACGTGACCAGCAATTGCAACACGACCCCGTGTACCTACACGAGCTATTACCGCGCGGCGAAGCCGGTCGACATTCTGGCCGGCGGCGACATCGTCGGCCTGTCGGGCCTGATCATGCAAAACTCGCCCAACGACGTATCGATGGTGGCCGCCAGCGGCGAGATCATTTACGCCGGCCCTATCATCCAGCAAACCGGCGGTGCGGGGCTTCAGGTCGCCGGTCCCGGCACGCTCGAGGTAACCGCCGGCGGGAACATCTATGAAGGCTCGACCGCCGCCATCGAAAGCATCGGGCCGCTGGCGGCCGGCGACAACCGGCCGGGCGCCAATGTCGTGCTGCAGGCGGGTGTGGGTTCCGGCGAACCCGGGGTCGGGGAGGTCAACTGGAGCGGTTTCGCCGCGCTCTATCTCAACCCGGCCAATGCGGCGAACCCGGCCTATCCGGACACGGATCCGGTCAACGCCGGCAAGGTTCCTGACACCTACCAGGACAACCTCTACGCGTGGCTGCAGCAAAACTACGGCTATACCGGCAACGCGGCGGGCGCCTATGCGTACTTCGAGAGCTTGCCGGCGCCGAACCAGCGCGTCTTCCTGCGCGAGATTTACTACAACGAACTGAACGCGAGCGGGCTGGAGTACAACAATCCCACCAGCGAGCGGTATCGTTCGTATCTGCGCGGCCAGGATGCGATCGCGGCATTGTTCCCCGATCAAAGGGCCTACAATGGCAGCGTCATCCTGTTCAACGCCGCAAACGGCAGCGGCTATGTGCACACCGATTTCGGCGGCGATATCCAGCTGCTGACGCCAGGGGGCGGCGTGACCGTCGGCACCGAAGGACTGGCGCCGGCCGGCAGCGCCGGCCTCATCACCCAAGGCGCGGGCAATATCGACATCTATGCCGACGATAGCGTGGAGCTCGGCCTGTCGCGCATCATGACGACGTTCGGCGGCAACATCCTCGTCTGGTCGACGACCGGCAATATCAACGCCGGTAAGGGCGCAAAGACCACTGTCGTCTACACGCCGGCAAAACGGGTCTACGACAATTATGGCGACGTGACCCTGTCGCCGACCGTGCCTTCGACCGGCGCCGGTATCGCGACGCTCCAGCCGATCCCGAGCGTGCCACCCGGCAACGTCAACCTGGTCGCGCCGAAAGGGATCATCGACGCGGGCGAGGCGGGCATTCGTGTCTCGGGCAATCTCAATGTCGCCGCGCTGCAGATCGTCAACGCCGCGAATATCACCGTGCAAGGCACAACGACCGGCATCCCGACGGTGGCCGCACCGAATATCGGCGCTCTGGATAGTGCCTCAAGCGCAGCGGGTGCGGCGACCAAATCCATCACATCGCCGGCGCAGAACAACAATAACAATATCCAGCCTTCAATCCTTATCGTCGAGATCGAAGGCTATGGCGGCGATGACAGCCAAAGCACACCATCGCAGCCGCAGCCGGACCAGCGCAAGAAAACCCAAGAGCAGCATGCGACCTATGATCCATACAGCCCGGTGCATCTGCTGGGGAATGGGCAGCTGACAGAGAAAGAAGAAAGAAAGCTGACCTTAGATGAGCGCAACAAGCTCGATAAACTACGCAATCAGTCCGAGTCATTTTAGGCTGCTATGCAAACGAAGCTGTGCTTGCGAGGCCGCTTCGCGAGCGCGGAGAGCTTCGTCCGCTTTAAAGCGATTGGTCGCTTGCAACCAACGACCAATTATGGGCGCCACTTAGAGGAGCGTCCCGCACAGGCCGAGCAGGGCCTCCATCCAAATAACTTTGTGGATTTATCGCTTTGACGCACCTTGGGCCGCGCGGGGCAGATAAAATCGTCGCGGCAAAAGAGGCGGCTATGCCGAGGTTGATCGTATTTTCGGGCCTTCCGGCAAGCGGGAAATCATCGATCGCCCGCGGTGTGGCCCGAGGAATTGGAGCAATTTGGATACGCATTGATTCGATAGAACAGGCCATTCGGGACTCTGGCATTGCGACCGGATCGGTCGATGACGCGGGGTACCGCGCGGCCTACGCTGTTGCCGAGGACAACTTACTCTTGGGCCAAGATGTCGTCGGTGACTCGGTCAACGGTTGGGCCTTGACCCGGGATGCATGGCGTGATGTCGGCTTGCGCGCTGGCGCTCTGGTGATTGAGTTCGAAATCGTCTGTTCCGATTTGGCGGAACATCGTCGTCGCGTCGAGACGAGACTTGGCGATATTCCTGGTTTGAATTTGCCCGACTGGCAATCTGTTGCCGACCGTGATTATCAGCCTTGGGATCGGGAGCGCATCTTGATCGACACGGCTGGGCGTGATGTTGAAACGTGTATTGGGATTGTCCTCGCTGCGGTCCCAGGCGCTTAAATTTATAAAAAATCCCATCTGGCAAAGCGTCAACAGGCACTGCTAAGCTGAAGCTACGTTGGAACCTTATGCGTGTCCATTCGTTACGCAACGGGCACGTGTAGGCGGACCACGCCAAAACTCGATCAGTACAGAGGACGTATCGCGATGGCAGCAAAGGCCGGGCCGTCCGCTAGGAAACGCTCTACCGATAACGGACAAGACGCTTATTCACCTGCCTCTCCGCCTGCCTCGGCGGCCAATCAAGAGCGGGTCTCAGAGACCGATTCCGCCAGGCTTCTGCGCGCCCTGCAAGCGATGCGATCCGGCGATTTCAGCGCGCGACTGCCGGGAGACCTGACCGGCCTTAACGGAAAGATCGCGGACGTTTTTAACGAAATTATCGCCGCGAATGAGCAAATGGCGGCGCAATTGGCAGCGGTCGGCCAGGCGGTCGGGCGCGACGGCCGCATACGTACCCGCGTGCGTTTCGGCATTTCGGCCGGGGCTTGGGCCGACATGGAAAGCTCGGTTAACACGCTTATTGACGATCTTCTCTGGCCGACCACGGCGGTCACGCGGACGATTTCGGCCGTCGCCAAGGGTGACCTGCTTCAACCGGTCCCGCTCGACGTGGACGGGCGCCCGCTGAAGGGCGAATTCCTGCGTTCCGCCACCATCGCCAATGCGATGATCGAACAATTATCGGTTTTCACGTCGGAAGTGACGCGTGTCGCCCGCGAGGTCGGGACAGACGGTAAGCTCGGCGGCCAAGCCAAAGTGAAAAACGTGACCGGCGTCTGGAAGGACTTGACCGAGTCCGTTAACTCCATGGCCTCGAACCTGACCGGCCAGGTTCGAAATATCGCCGAAGTCACGATCGCGGTCGCATCCGGTGACCTTTCCAAGAAAATCACGGTCGACGTGCGCGGCGAGATTTTGCAGCTCAAGGAAGCCATCAATACGATGGTTGATCAGCTGCGCTCTTTCGCGTCCGAGGTGACGCGCGTGGCCCGAGAAGTCGGAACCGAGGGCCGGCTTGGCGGCCAGGCGCAAGTTCCGGGCGTTGCCGGCACCTGGAAGGATCTGACGGACAATGTGAACCTGATGGCCTCGAACCTTACGGCTCAAGTCCGCAATATTGCAGAAGTCTCGACCGCGATCGCGAAAGGCGACCTGTCCAAGAAGATTACCGTCAGGGTGAGCGGCGAAATCCTCGAGCTGAAAGAAACCATCAATACGATGGTCGATCAGCTTAATGCCTTTGCCTCCGAGGTGACGCGCGTGGCGCGCGAGGTCGGCACCGAAGGCCGGCTCGGCGGTCAGGCCGAGGTGCCCGGGGTCGCGGGGACCTGGAAGGATTTGACGGATAGCGTGAACTCCATGGCCGGCAATCTGACGGACCAGGTGCGCAATATCGCGGAGGTCTCGACAGCGATCGCCAACGGCGACTTGTCGCGCAAGATCACGGTCGATGTCCGCGGCGAAATCCTTCAGCTGAAGGAAACGCTGAACACCATGGTCGACCAGCTCAATCGCTTCGCGTCGGAGGTGACACGCGTTGCCCGTGAGGTGGGCACCGAGGGTAAACTCGGCGGCCAGGCAGTGGTTCCGGGCGTCGCGGGCACTTGGAAAGATTTGACGGAAAACGTCAATTCGATGGCCTCGAATCTCACCGGACAGGTCCGCAATATCGCCGCCGTCACGACGGCTGTCGCCCGCGGCGATCTGTCGAGAAAAATCACCGTCAACGTCAGCGGTGAAATTCTGGAGCTGAAGAACACGATCAATACGATGGTGGACCAGCTCAATGCCTTTGCCGGCGAAGTCACGCGTGTCGCGCGTGAGGTCGGCACCGAGGGCAAACTCGGCGGTCAGGCGCAAGTTCCAGACGTCGCTGGAACGTGGAAGGATTTGACCGACAACGTCAATTCCATGGCCGGCAACCTCACCGCGCAGGTTCGAAACATTGCCGAGGTGGCAACTGCTATCGCCAATGGCGACCTCTCGCGCAAGATCACGGTCGACGTCCGCGGCGAGATCCTGCTGCTGAAGGAGACCATCAATACGATGGTCGACCAGCTCCGCTCCTTTGCCGGTGAAGTGACACGCGTCGCGCGTGAAGTCGGAACCGAGGGGCGGCTCGGCGGCCAGGCGGTTGTGCCCGGCGTTGCGGGGACTTGGAAGGATCTCACCGACAACGTCAATCTTCTGGCGGCGAATTTGACGACGCAGGTCCGAAATATCGCCGAAGTGACGACTGCCGTGGCGCGCGGCGACCTGTCGAGGAAGATTACTGTCGATGTGAAGGGTGAGATTCTGGAGTTGAAGAACACCATCAATACGATGGTGGATCAGCTCAACGCTTTCGCCGGCGAAGTGACCCGCGTCGCGCGCGAGGTTGGCACGGAAGGCAAGCTCGGCGGCCAGGCACTCGTCCCAGGCGTGGCGGGAACGTGGAAGGACTTGACGGACACCGTCAACGTCATGGCTGCGAACCTCACGGAGCAGGTGCGTGGCATTGTCAAAGTCGTGACCGCGGTCGCTGACGGCGACCTTAAACAGAATCTCACCGTCGCCTCGAAAGGTGAAGTCGCGGCCTTGGCAGAGACGATCAATAATATGACTCACACCCTCGCGACATTTGCAGACCAGGTGACGACGGTCGCGCGTGAGGTTGGCGTCGAAGGGCGTCTTGGTGGTCAGGCGCACGTGCCCGGCGCGGCCGGAACCTGGAAGGATCTGACGGGCAACGTCAACCTTCTCGCCGCAAATCTGACGACGCAGGTGCGCGCCATCGCCGAAGTCGCCACCGCTGTGACGAAAGGCGATCTGACACGTTCGATCCAGGTCGATGCACGCGGCGAGGTCGCGGAGCTCAAAGACAACATCAACACGATGATCGGCAATCTGCGCCTGACCACGGAGAGGAATAACGAACAAGATTGGCTCAAGACCAATCTCGCGCGCTTTACGAGCATGCTGCAGGGTCAGCGCGACCTCGCGAATGTCGGGCGGATGCTGCTGTCTGAGCTTGCGGCCCTGGTCGATGCGCAAAACGGTGTCATCTACCAAGTGAACGGCGAGGTATTGCAGCTTCTTCATGCCTATGCCGACGATCGAGTCGCGGGCCATCCAAGGGAACTGCAGCTTGGGGAGGGCCTTGTCGGCCAATGCGCGCGCGACGCGCGGCGTCAACTCATCACAGACGTCCCCGGAAATGTCGTGCCGATCTCTTCCGGGGTGTTCAGGACGATACCGAAGTCTGCGGTCGTGTTGCCGGTGTTATTCGAGGGTCAAGTCAAAGCGGTGATCGAGCTTGCCTCCCTCAGTCATTTCACCGAACTGCAGCTTTCGTTCCTCGAGCAGCTGACGACCGGCATAGGCATCGTCCTAAACAGCATCGAAGCGACGATGCAGACCGAAGGCCTCCTGAAACAATCGCAGCAATTGGCGACCGAGCTGCAAACGCAGCAAAAGGAATTGCAACAAACCAACGAGCAGTTGGAACAAAAGGCACAACAACTCGCCGAACGAAATGTCGAGGTCGAGGCCAAGAATCAAGAGATCGAGCAGGCGCGCCGGGCGCTTGAGGAAAAAGCTGCCGAGCTGGCCCTCACGTCAAAATACAAGTCCGAATTTCTTGCCAACATGTCGCACGAATTGCGGACGCCGTTGAACAGCATACTTATCCTCGGACAACAGCTTACAGACAACCCGGAAGGCAATCTGAGCAGCAAACAAGTCGAGTTTGCGCGTACAATTCATGGCGCGGGCACGGACCTTCTCAATCTCATAAGCGACATTTTGGATCTTTCGAAGATCGAATCTGGCACGGTCTCGGTCGAGGCCGAAGAAATTGTCTTCGCGAATTTGCTTGAGATGATGTCACGGCCATTCCGGCATGAGGCCGACAGGCGTCAGCTCGCATTCGACGTTGATTTGGATCCTGGTCTTGAGCGCAGCATCATAACGGATTCAAAAAGGCTTCAGCAGGTCCTGAAAAATCTACTTTCGAACGCTTTCAAATTCACCGAACGTGGCGGCGTCAAGCTGACAGTCAGGACTGCAAAAAGCGGTTGGAATTCCGATCATCCGACACTTCGTTCGACGCCGTCCGTGGTCGCATTCGAAGTATCCGATAGCGGCATCGGAATTTTGCCCGAGAAGCAGAAGATCATCTTCGAGGCATTCCAGCAGGCGGATGCCGGCACAAGCCGTAAGTATGGCGGAACCGGTCTCGGGCTGGCGATCAGTCGCGAATTGGCGAACTTGCTCGGCGGTGAGATTCAGCTTCGAAGCGCGCCAGGCGTCGGAAGCACGTTCACACTGTATTTGCCGCTTACTTACGTCGGCGCGCAAGCGCCGTCGCATGGCAGAGAGGCGACGATCCTTCCTTTCCCCCCTGGCGGCGCGACGCCGAGGTTGTCGGAACACCAATTGGAAAGCGTCGAGGACGACCGTGCAGATATCCGCACCGGCGATTTGTCTTTACTTATCGTCGAGGACGATCCGCATTACGCGCGTGTCCTCGCCGATTTGGCACGCGACAATGGCTTCAAAGTGATTCTTTCATCCCGCGGGGCGGAGGCGCTGTCGCTTGCGCGGGATTATCGGCCGACCGCTATTTCTCTCGATGTATTCTTGCCGGATATGCTTGGCTGGAATGTGCTGAGCCAGCTCAAGCAAGATTCGAATGTCAGGCACATCCCCGTCCAGATCATTACGCTGGATGAAGACAAGCATCACGGTCTCGCGCGCGGCGCTTATTCCTTCATGACAAAGCCAACGACGATTGACGGCCTCGAAACCGCGTTGGGGCGCCTAAAGAAGTTCGCAGCGACACGCCGGCGACGGCTCTTGGTCGTAGAGGATAATCCCGCCGAGCGAATGAGTTTGAGCGAGCTCCTGGGCCATGACGATATCGAAATTGTCACCGCGGATACGGGCAGCGAGGCGCTGAAGATTCTTCAGGAGGACCCGCCAGACTGTATCGTCCTAGACCTGTCGTTGCCGGATATTTCAGGCTTTGAGGTTCTGGAGAAAATACGCGACGACGCGTCGCTCGCCGACATTCCGGTCGTCGTTTTCACCGGCCGGGAGCTTTCCTCGGAAGAAGACACCTTCCTTCACACCCTGGCGCGTAGCGTCGTTGTGAAAGGGGTCGAATCGCCGGAGCGGCTTTTGGATGAAACCGCGTTGTTCCTTCACCGCGTGGTTTCCGAACTTCCGGCAGCCAAGCAGGAGATGCTGGAGCGGCTGCATAATTCGGACGAAGATTTAGTCGACCGGACCGTCTTGCTTGTGGACGATGATCCGCGCAATATTTTTGCGCTCAGCAGCGTGCTGGAGCGTCGCGGCATGCGCGTCGTCACTGCCTCGACGGGCAGCGAAGCTATAGATGTCATAACCAGAACGCCCGATCTCAAGATCGTGTTGATGGACATCATGATGCCGGAAATGGACGGTTACGAGACGATGCAGGTTATTCGTGCCAAGCCAAGCTATCGGCGCCTGCCGATCATTGCCTTGACCGCGAAGGCGATGAAGGGGGACCGCGAGAAGTGCCTTGAAGCAGGAGCGTCAGATTACCTTGCCAAGCCCGTCAATACGGAGCAGCTTCTGTCCGCCTTGCGGATGTGGCTGCACAGGTGACCCGCCGTGCAGGACAAATTAAACATCCTGCTTGTTGACGATCAGCCTTCGAAGCTGATGAGCTATGAAGCCATTCTCGGTGAGCTTGGCGAAAATCTCATCGCGGCAAGTTCGGCGCGCGAGGCCTTTCAGTACCTCGTGAAGACCGAGATCGCGGTCATATTGATGGACGTGCAAATGCCGGAGCTCGACGGATTCGAGCTTGCGGCAATCGTTCGGGATCATCCGCGCTTTGAGCGGACCGCGATCATCTTCGTCTCGGCAATTCATCTTAGCGATCTTGACCAGCTCAGGGGATATGCGGCAGGCGCGGTCGATTACGTCTCGGTCCCCATCGTTCCGGAGGTTTTGCGCGCCAAAGTCCGCGTCTTCGCGGATCTTTATCGCAAGACGCGTCAGCTCGAACGGATGAATGAGGAGCTTGAACGCCGCGTTGCGGAGAGAACCGCAGAGTTGGAGGCCTCGTCTTTGCGGCTCGTGGAGAGCGAGCGGCGCCGCAGCATCGCGCTCGCGGCCGGGTCGATGGGTTCGTGGGACTGGAACTCGGACACCGGCGACGTTGGATGGGATGAGGGGCAGTATAGAATTTGTGGTCTAACGCCCGGCGTGTTTCGGCCGACGACAGAATCGGTATGGGCAGTCCTTCACCCGGACGACCGGGAAGCGGTGCAGAGCGCGATGTTTGCATCGTTGACGCTCGGCGAGACGTTCCATCGGGAATTCCGCATCTTACGGCCGAACGGGGAGGAGCGATGGTGCGTTTCGACGGGGATTACGTCGCAGGGCGTCGACGGCCAATCGCCGCTGCTGAGCGGCGTGACCTATGACATAACCGAAAGAAAACTCGCCGAGCAAGCGCTGGCGCAGACGAATGAAATGTTAGAGCGGCGCATTGAAGAGCGTACGCGCGAACGTGAACTGGCAATTTCGCAGCTGTTCGAAGCACAGAAGATCGACACGATCGGTCAACTGACCGGCGGCGTGGCGCACGACTTCAACAATCTTCTTATGGCGATACTTGGCAGCTTGGACATGCTGCGCAAACGTCTGCATGATGAGAAGGAGCTTCGGCTGCTCAACAACGCGATCGAAGGTGCGCAGCGCGGCGCGGCGCTCACCAAGCGGCTGTTGGCGTTCGCGCGACGCCAGGAACTGAAGCCTGTCGCCGTTGACGTCGCGGAATTGGTGAACAACATCGCCGAGCTTCTGCAGCGCGCGCTGGGCCCATCGGTTCAGCTGACGATCTCGATACCTTTTGATTTGCCCCCTATCGAGATCGATCCAAATCAATTCGAGCTTGCGCTTCTCAATCTTGCGGTGAATGCGCGGGATGCGATGCCTGACGGCGGCTCTTTGTCGATCTCGGCCGCGCTCGTTCGTGGCGGCGAGTACGGCCCGCTCCCGCTCCAGCAGGGCGATTATCTATGCGTGTCGCTGGTCGATAGCGGCGTTGGCATGGACGAGATGACTTTGGCGAAGGCGACCGAGCCGTTTTTCACAACAAAAGGGCCCGGCAAGGGGACCGGGCTCGGCCTATCCATGGTCTACGGGATGGCTGCACAGTCGGGAGGTGCGTTGCATCTCGCCAGTGCTGAAGGCAACGGGACGACTGTCGATTTGTTTCTGCCCCTCGCGTCAAGCCGTGAGGCAGTGCCAATTCCTCAGCCGGAGCCGGTCCCCCCAACCGATGCGCCTGCGCCCGCCAAACTCAACGTTTTGGTCGTTGACGACGATTTTCTGGTGCGCATAGGAACGACCGCGATGCTTGAGGATTTGGGCCACTCCGTCATCGAGGCCCAGTCGGCGAGCGAGGCTCTCCAGGTTTTGGAAAAGTCTGACACGGTCGATCTTGTCTTAACTGATTTCGCGATGCCCGGTATGAACGGCGCGGAGCTAATAGGTGTGATCTCGAATAGGTTCGCCCGTGTGAACGTCATTCTCGTAAGCGGCTACAATGAGGCTTCAAAGGCAGAGATCAAGTCGCGATGCATTCGACTGAGCAAGCCGTTCAGCCAAGATCAGCTTGCGGCAGCTATTTGCCAAGCTGTCAATGAATCGGCGCATGAGACCGCTGCGGAATAAGATCAGCTCGCAACAAACCGAACGGCGCCGCGTCGACGTCGGCATTACCTGCCGGGCTTAAGGCTCACCTTAATTTGAACTTGCAAGACTTTCCGTCTGACGGCTGAGCTGCGACGCAGCGCTCCAATATCGACGGCGCATGTGTTAGTACGCGACACATGATCGCGACTCTAAACCAGCACGAACCCTGCGGGCTCTACCTTAGCCCGAACTTCGCCCTGCCTTCAGCCGTGAACATCGCCATAAGGCAATTTTTGTCATTCGATGCTGGTCTTGAATATTTAAGATCGCAGGTTAGGCCGGACGCGAGACGATTCTATCGGATCGTCACTGAAAGTGGCGCGGTATTCGATGGCGGCGATTTTCAAGAAGCATAAGGGCAGATTGAGGCATCCGTCGTGGTAAAGCTCCGCGGTCTCGTTTGGATGTCGGCAAATGAAAACCGTTCTGTTCCTTTGCACAGGCAATTATTACCGCAGCCGTTTCGCGGAAGAGCTATTCAATCATCAAGCTAAACGCGCCGAATTGAATTGGACAGCTCAATCCCGCGGTCTGGCGCTTGAGCGCGGCATCGATAATGTTGGCCCAATATCCGCTTTTGCCGCGAAAGCTCTTCGATCTCGGCAGGTGGCCATAGGAGGGATCGACCGTTTACCACAAAGCTGCACCGTCTCTGATCTCAAACGGGCCGACCTCATCATCGCGTTGGACGAAGATGAGCACCGCTCGCTCCTGGCCGAGCGATTTCCGCCATGGGATAGCGGCGTTGAGTATTGGCGTGTGCCAGACATCGAAATTCTCTCTCCGAAAGCCGCGCTTTCCGACATCGAGAAGCAAATTACGCTCCTTGTGTCGAGGCTGGGTGGGCTCGAGGAATTATGAACAGACCTCCCGCCGCTCGATGGATGTTGAACGGCGACGTCACTTTGGCCCCGGCCGATTCGCAACGGCGCGGTCACGTCACCATCGGCCCTTGTTTCTAAATTTAGCGGTCCTGCCGAATTGTATTATGCTTCAGAAATATGTCCTGTGACTCCGGAGAGCTTGCGAGTGATACATCTCCCCGCTGCCTCCCCCAGGAGTAGGCAAAATCGAATGGGGGAGACGGCAATAATTGGCTCCATCGACGAATTATCTCTTTCAACTCATCTGAATTCGGCATGCGATATGCCCCGCCTGTGTCAGTGTGCCAATTCCCCGACCCAAAAGCCTGGTAGATCGGGACAAGTTTGGAGATAGGGATGCCCGAGTCGATGGCGGCATGGACGAAACGCTCAATCATATCAAAATGACAGGTCTTCCATTCCGTCCGGCACGGATATGGCGCGACGGCGAAGAAGTCTGCATGTGTCGTCTCCGGCGTGTACGACTTGCCAAACGACGGCGAGCCTGATTCCCCAAGATTCATCAGCGAGACAAATGTAACGACATCGGGTCTTCGAGCATGAATCCAATCCGCCTCGGCTTTCAAATTCGCCGCTGAACACCGATTGCGCAAAATCCACCACCTCGGATCCGGGTCATCTATAAGGTAGTAACCAAAAAGCTTTGGATTCGAAATGACGCGAAGCACCGCTTGTTTGAAGGATGCCGTCACACCGTCGCACGAGCCAATCCAAACGAGGCCCCTTACATCATTCGGCAGCAGATCCAGTTGCTCCGGCCCCGACACATCCGCGAGGTTGAAGCCAGCCTTGGCGGGGAGATAGCTTCCGTCTGGGCCCAAGTTGCCGTTCGGTGTAAAATGAAGCGGCCTAGACTCGCGCGGAGCGTCGCTACGGACCGAATTCAGACCCAGCCCCATCAAGCCGGCGCTGAAACACAGAAAGTATGATAAGCCTGTGAGGGTGACTTTTCTATCGACCATCGAAGACCTCCCCGCGGAGCTAATCTGGGCGACTAGCTGAGCCTCCAAGCATGCTCAGCCAAGCTTTTGGATCGTTCCGCCGTGCGTATCATATTGCGCTTGCTTTTGAATTTCGGGGTTCGTTTCGTCGGCGTCGCGCCGAGCTTGCTCAGGTGTCTGAACCTTGTCGACCGTTGCCCCCTTCGCGCCGCCGTCCGGAACGACTTCTCCACTGGGCGCGGAAGCGGCCATTTTGTTGGCGTCGGCGCTCCGCCGCCGGCTCCGCCGACCCGCGTCATTCTTTGTGTGGACGACAACGCCTTCAACGGCACCGCCGCCGGCGGCTAGAAGCACAGTAGCCAATCCGCTCGGCCGCGCAGCAAAGCCAATTGCGTTGAACACGACCGTTACCGCGTTCTCGACATCCTCCTGTTCTGTCGCATGCGCCTTCGTGACGAGCACTGTCTGATCCGCCATTTGTGCAAGAATCATCGCCTCGGCCGAGTCCAGCACGGGCGGCCCATTGATCACGACACAATCGTAAATTGTGCGCATTCGATCGAGCTCTGCGGGAAAACGAGGTCCGCTGAGCAACGTCAGAGAATCCTGCCCGCCGTTGCCTATAGGAAGAAGATCGACTCGAAGATCAGTGGCGTGCTGGATAATGTCGCTCGCGGATTGCCCCGCTAGAACGTCGAGAATACCCGGCTGACCTGATAAGAGCGCGGAGTTATCCCTGCGCGTGACGTCAAGATCGATAAAAAGCACGCGATGCTTCACCCTCGCGGCCGCATGAGCGAAAATCAACGAAAAATTGATGCTGCCTTGATTTTTCCGGCACGAGGTAAAGAGAATGACGCCCGGGCTTCTCGCGGGAAGCACGAGCAAGCTTGCGACCAATGACTCCAAAGCGCGCGCAGCTTCCGTGCCACCTGATGGAATACGCAGCGGCTCCAGTTCTCTATGAAAGCCTGGGACGCTGCCGACGCAATGCACCCCGCCAATGGGAGAAAGATCGACCCTCTTATAAACCCTTCGATCGAGACGGCCGAGAAAAATAGCAAGGACGACACCGAAGATCGTCGAAGCCAGAATAGCGGGCACGAAGATCAGAATCGGCGAAAGTGAACTAGGGATTTGGGGCGGCGTCGCCAGCGCGTAGACACGAACGAGCGGCGACATGATCTCCCTCTGCCTGCGATCCTCCTCGCGCAGTTCGGTGAGGTTGCGCTTGAGCTGCATGGAGACAACAGCCTGCTCAAGGTCGCTGATCTGTTTCCGGATCGCGACGGCAAATGGCGCATTCGGCCCCTCGTCTTTCACTGTGCGCGCCAACGCTGCCTGGGCGCGCCGGATCTCTTCGTTCAATGCCGCGATCTGTTCTGAAGTCAGACTTAGATCCTGTTCCAAAGCAGGCGAGCCTTCTTCGACCCGCTGCACATACAGGTTGGCAACACGGTTTGCGACCTCGGCCGCGACGCCGGGGGACTTCGCAATAAAAGTGACCCCGATCATTCGCGAGCGAAGCTCTTGCATGATCTTCAAATGACGTTCGAGGTCGGCGAGGCTCGGAATTTCCTTCCGGAATCGAGGCCCTTCCCAGAGCGATTGCAAAACCGACTCGAGGACGCCCTGAGACGTCAGCATCGCAATTTGGGTATCGAGAGACATGTCGATGCTCTCGGCAGAGTCCTGTCCGTCGCCGACGACAAGAAGCGCCTTGGCGGCATATCTGGGCGAGGTCTCGTATACGAAGAGCGTGGCGAGAACAGCGCCAACCAGAACAGAAGCCAGAACGATGCCCAACCTTCGCAGCAGGAGATTGACGACTTCCGACAAGTCTTTTGTTTCCGCCGCGCGTGGAAGCTCAGCCGAAGCCAGCTCCGACGGCGGCGGATGCAGGCGGCTGGTCAGGTTTACGTTCTTAAGATCGGCTCGGATTTGCATTTGTATAAATCAACTCCGAATTTGGACGAATGAAAGAACCGAATTAACACCCCATGCCGCAGTTCAAGAATAATACCAACACGCTGGTATGATGACTCTCCAGGTCACGAGTATCCTATCTCGGCCGCGGCTGTGGTCGCGTAATCCACGCTTCGACCGAGCGAAAGCAATCGCTCATAGAGGCGGCAATGCCGCTCGACGATTTCATCGAGGCTGAAATGCTGGCGGACGATATCTGGTCCACGCGCAGCGAGCAGCGCTGCCTCGTCTCGATTTTGTAGGACCTTAATGATCGTCTCGGCCAGATCACTAGGCCGACGCGGACCAACAATGTAGCCATTCCAGCGGTCGCGGATGACTTCGCGGCAGCCCGGCAAATCCGTTGCTATAATCGGAAGGCCGCACAGCGCTGCCTCCATTAACGCACGCGGCACCCCCTCTGCGTATTCGCTTGGGAAAACGAAGAGATCGGCCATGGCAAGGAGAGCAGGGACGTCGGCGCGTGGCCCCGGCGCAATGACATAATCGGCATGCTTGCTCAGCTCAGCATCGGTTATTGCGAATGGTCCCTCGCTGTCGCGCGGCCCCACAATGAGAAACCTCACTGAGGGGCGGATTTTGTGGACGAGAGCTGCGGCTTTTAAAAGGGTTGGGATGCCTTTCTGACGAGTCACTCGGGCGAGCGTTATAACGACCTCTTTGTCACCCAGCCCGAGTTCTTCACGTAGCGGAGCGCGAGAAGCGCAATGAGCGTTGGTTGCTCGAAAACGCGCAATTTCGACACCTGAGCCCGGGATTACGATATCTTCGCCGCGACCCAGCAATCGCCGACGCTTAAAATACGCGTGATCCGATTGGTTTTGGAAAACCGTCGCCGAGGTCGACGCCGCGGCGACCCGCTGGAGCGGAAGATAGAGCCCTCTCAAGGCGAGTGGGCCAAGCGAATTCGACGAATACAGCCATCCTCTGCCGTTGATCGTGCGTATAACGCGCACGGATTTGTTGACGCGAGCGGCGAGAGGAACCAGCACGCCGAGCTTCGTGTCGAACGACTGGACGATGTCGGCGTCTGCGTCAAAAAGGAGCCGACGAAGGCTTTGCAGCGTGCGCCAATCCGAACCGGGATTTACAAACCGCTTGAGATGAAAGCGACGATACTCGATGTCTTGTAATTCGAAAGGGCGTGGGTCGCAATTTGCTGCCGCCGATACCTTGAAACCTTTGTCGCGCACCGCTCTGATGAATGGTATGCGGAGGTAGTGATCCTCCCCCCCGATGAAGAGCAAATGCGCTGTCATGCCGGCATACCTGGCTAAGATAGAGATATCTCACGGCAGCGTCATACGGACGGCATTATCAGTCAACAAAACATGGGTCGGCGGAAGACCTGAAAAGGCGCCAATTTGTCGAAACCTATGTCAAAAGAGGTATAAAAGCCTAACGAGAAAGAGGTACCGAATGGGCAAACGGCGCGCACGGTATCAATGACAATCGACTGTACCGACATCCAATTCAGAACGGCGGCTCTCGCGAAACGGTGCGGCAGCGTTCGAGATGGAGACTGCGCGTTCGTCCTCAAGCCAGGCCTGAAACATCAGGATGTGCCAAAGCCTGGACGACCAGTCGCGTTTCTCCGAAATGTGCTCCTGCCAGATATCTCGAACGATCGCAGCATTGAGATAGCCTTCGCTCAGGAGACGTTGCTCACAGAGGAGAGCCTCCGCCCAGTCTCTCAACGGACCTCGAAGCCACTCTCCTAACGGAACGGTGAAGCCGGCCTTTGGGCGTTCGATGATTGATGCCGGCAGATAGCGATTCAGAACTTTTCTGAGTATCAATTTGCCGCGTCCTTTTCGAATTTTCATGGACAGCGGCAAGCGCCAAGCGACCTCCGCGACACGATGATCGAGCATCGGAACACGGGTCTCCAGGCTAACCGCCATGGCAGCGCGGTCCATTTTCACGAGAATGTCGTCAGGCAAATAGGTGATCGCGTCCAGGAACATCATGCGATGCTCAGGGTGGGAGATTTCGGGCGCGATTTCGACCTGGTCGAATTTCGTGGGCGGGGTGCGGGCCGAACAAAGAGGAATCGCGCCGGAGCCCCATTCTCCAGCAAGTCTCCGATGAAACGTGTCAATCGACCGCGCACTCGCCAGCGCCGCCGCGAGCTTGTGCATTTTGGGTCCGAGCTGAGAGAAGCAACGGTTGAGCGGCCATAGTTCGCCCATCCGATTCCACTGTTCCACCGGAACGGCGCAAAGTGCGCCGCTCGTCGCGCGCAGCATAAAACCGGGCACGCTTCCGGCGAGCCGCTGGAGCTGGGCACCCCAAACATAGCGATCGTATCCGCCGAACAACTCGTCACCGCCATCACCCGAAAGCGCGACCGTGACCGATTGCCGTGCAATTTGGCAGATAATGCTCGTGGGTATCTGCGAAGGATCAGCGAACGGTTCGTCATAGGTCGAGGATAGCTTTGGGATTATCGCTTGCGTTCGCCCCGTGGAGACGCGGATCTCCTGGTGGTCGGTGCCCAGATAGTTTGCGACCGCCGCCGCATGAGGAGCCTCGTCAAATCCCTTTTCGTCAAATCCAACGGTAAACGTCTTTACAGGGCGTCTTGACCGCGCCTGCATGATTGCCACCACCGTCGATGAGTCTATCCCCCCTGAAAGGAAGGCTCCCAGTGAAACATCGGCGACAATCTGCGCGTCGATTGCATCACGAATGGCGTGTTCGAGTCGTTCCGTTGCCTCGTCCTCGTCGTGGATCGGATCGCTGAGCCCCGTGCGCACCAAGTCCTCAAAGCGCCAATAAAATCCAGTCGTGTGATTGCGCCGCTCGATGTCCGCTCGATTTAGAACCAAGGTCGATCCGGGTTCGAGTTTAAAGATATCCTTATAAATCGAGTAGGGTGTCGGAACATATCCGAAGCATAGAAACAACGCTAATGCACCTTGGTCGATTGAGCGCTCAAAACCGAGATGCGCGCGCAGCGCCTTCAGTTCTGATCCGAAGACGAACAAGGTCTCCGGGCCCTGGCCAATCCAGCCATAGTAGAGCGGCTTTTCTCCGAATCGATCGCGGGCTAAAATCAACTGCCTTTGCACCCTGTCCCATAGCGCGATCGCAAACATGCCGACGGATTTTTGCAGTGTTGCCGTCACGCCCCAGGCGGCGACGCATGCAAGCAAAGTTTCCGTGTCCGATGTTCCTCGCCATCGACATCGGATGCTTTGCTCGAGCTCCTTGCGGAGCGCCAAGTGATTGTAGATCTCGCCATTGAACGTAATCACATACCGACCGCATTCCGAAAGCATCGGCTGCGCACCAAGATCGGAAAGTTCGATTACGGCGAGGCGCCGGTGGCCGAGAGCTAAGCCTGCATCCGCGTCGATCCAGCAAGATCCGGCATCGGGGCCTCGCCGATACAAGGCCGACGTCATAAACTCAATTTTCTGACGCGCGTCATCTCGGGGCGTGGCTGCCCAGAGTCCGGCTATGCCACACATCTTGCGTCACTCGGAATGCGGAAGCGGTGTCTTTCCAAAATACGACTCCACAGACCTTACCTTTGGTCATTCTTCCAAAATATCGTTGTCGCCCCTGCCACGGCGATTCCGTCTTAGGACAAGGGCGATGTCGTCGCCGACGCCACTGCGATCTGCCGCGCCAAATCGACATTTAATAACCTGTGCCTCAGAACCGCGCAGACAAATGCGAAGCCAATGGCTAGCCCGAGCGCGCCGCTGATCGACATGATCCAGATCGTGGATTTAAAGGTCCAACCGTTCAAAGCGCTCAGGCCGAGCGGGATGAAGACGAACGTTGCGGAGCTGATTTCCACAAAAAAACGGAGAATCTGCAGCCTGTAAATCGAGGTTATTTCGGTAAATGGGGTGGTGATGGCCTGCATGCCGCCGAAAATCGAGAAGGCAAAAATGACCTCCCCTGTAGCCGCCCATCGGGCGCCAAGCAGGCGGCCGGCGACATGCGGCGCGACGAATCCGCCTATGAGCATAGGCACAACGACAATGAATAGGCTGGCGATGAATATCCGAGTGCCTAACTTTTGCAGGTGAGACAGGCTACGGTCGCGACTAACCTCGCTCGTGAAAACATGCCCCAGAGGCAGGGATATGATCGAAATCGGCGCGGTGACGAGTCGATAAGCGATCCCACAATAACCCGCCTTGTCCATTCCGAAGATCAATCCGATCAAGATCGGCGGTAAATTACTTCCCATAAGCATGCTCACCTGAGCAGGCATCGTAAAAAGCGGAAATTTAATCTGTTCCCGTGCGTGTTTCAGCAACAGTGGCGCGGACAAGGAAAAGAGGTGTTTCCAATCGTCTTTATTGAGGCTCCGCGCGAGTATGAAGGCCCCATAGGTGGCATGGCTGACAAGGTGCGCGATGACCATCGCGAGCCCCGGAAGATGAGCGAGTCCCGCGGCAAGTTGCAGAACCGTCATCAACGCGGGCTGCAGAAAGCGGGCGATGGCCAGTGTCGATATTGCGCCCGATTTGATCGCCCAGGCGGAAGTGGAGGACCACATGCCCGCCAAGAAAATGCCGATTGGCAGCAGAAATCCGATCTTTGATATGGCCGCGCCAAAAGTCCCGGAAAGATGCCCGCCGATCAAGGGGAAAAAGCTGGCGATGACGAGCGCGACGAGTGACATGGTCGCGATGGCGAGCCCAAGCATCGCTCGTGCTTGCTCACGCGTATTCGCCGCGTAGAGGCCCGAATCGAATTTGAGTCCGATAATTGGGCCAAAGATGTTCACGATTGAAAGATAGATCGTGAAAAGCCCAAAATCCGCTGGCGTAAAAAGCCGCGAAAGCAACGGCATCGCCACAACAAACGTTAACTGCCCCGCCGCGGTCAATCCCGTCAGTCCGACAATTTTGCGCATTACAGGACTCGAGACCAAGGCTCTTGCATGCTTAGAGAGATGGATTGAGTGCAGAGCTTGGCCGGCCATCGTTCAATAAGGCCCTTTCGCGGTTACGTCTGGGGTGTAACAAGCGATACGCTCGTCAATGAACCATTCTGGCTTACGATGAGACATGAGCGAGAAAAGCGTTGCGCAAACTATACGAATGTCGGCCTGGAAACTCATTTCGCGCAAGTAGCGTTCGCATAGCTGATATTTGATCGGCATAAGACGCTGCCGGTAAATGGTCAGGTAGTCCTCAGCGGGGGGGAGGAAGCTGCTTTCATTGCGCAAAAGCAGAGACGCGTAATCTGTCATCCCGGGGCGAATCGCGAGGAACGCCATCTGCTGCGCCGGGCTGTAATATGCAAACAGTTCGGGAACTTCCGGGCGGGGGCCGACGAGCGACATGTCGCCTATCAGGACGTTGAAAAGCTGAGGCAATTCGTCGATCTTCGAGACGCGCAAGAATGCGCCGACGCGCGTGACCCGCGGATCCTTATCTAGAGTGATGGGCGCGCGAAAATGGCTCGGGCCTGCAGTCATGGATCTGAACTTGTACATCCAAAAATGCCGGCCATGGCGGCCGACCCTAAGTTGGCGAAACAAAATCGGGCCGGCGCTGTCGATCCGGATTGCCAAGCCAATGACAAGGAATGCGGGCAAGAGCAGAATGAGCCCCGATACCGAGGCCAGGATGTCTAGACTCCGTTTGGAAACCGGCGCAGGAGTGATCGTACGGCGCGCATCAAACCCATGGGCGTCTTGCACGGTCATTCTAAAACCTCGTGCAATACAGCTGATACGCGCTCGACTTCCTGTTTCCGCATGTCTGGGTAGAGGGGTAAGGTCAGAGCGCCTTCAAAATATTGATCAGCGTTTGGGAAGGCGTCTGGCTGCGTGGCACACTGACGCTGCCAGTAAGTCATTCGATGCAGGGGCCTATAATGGACAGAGGTCCCGATCCCGCTCCGGCTAAGATGGTCGATGATCTCGTTCCGGCGTTTGCTGGCTTCGGGGTGTACGCGGATTGGGTAGAGGTGCCACGCGTGCAAACTGCCGACTGGGGCGGATAATGGGCAATCGAGAGGCAGATCAGCTAACAATTTCGAGTAGAGTTTTGCGATCCTCTGTCGTTGAGCCTGAAATACGTGAACGCGCGTAAGTTGCGCAATTCCGATTGCCGCGGCGACGTCGGTTAGGTTGTATTTGAACCCCGGGGCGATGATGTCATACAGCCAGCTCGCGCCAGTGGTGTTGTAACGCTTGAATGTGTCGCGATCGAACCCGTGGGTACGCATTGTACGCACCCTCGCGGCGATTTCGGGATGCACTGTTGTGACCATCCCGCCTTCGCCGGTTGTAATCGTTTTATTGGCGTAAAAGCTGAAGACGCAAGCGTCCGAATCCCACGAGCCGATTGGCCGACCATCGCGGTGTGCAGGCAGCGCATGGGCCGCGTCCTCGATGACCTTCAAGCCGTGGCGTTGTGCGAAGGCCAGAATGGCCTTCATGTCACACGGCCAGCCGGCGAAATGCACCGGCACAATTGCGACGCATCCCGATGTTATCTTGCGCTCCGCGTCAGTAAGATCGATCGTGAGATCGTCCTTATTTACATCCACTAGAATGACCTCGGCGCCGACATGCCGAAAGGCCGCGGCCGTCGCGGTGAAGGTCAGAGTTGGGACCAGAACCGCATCCCCCGGGCCAATGCCGCAAGCCTCTGCCGCAAGGTGAATGCCGGCGGTGGCGGAATTCACCGAAATTGCGTAGACGCCACTACCCAGGTGCTCGGCAAATTTCTGCTCGAATTCCGCGCATTTAGGCCCCGTCGTGAGCCAACCCGATCTAAGTACGCCGAGCGCAGCGTCGATTTCGTTCGCGCCGATAGAGGGACGAAAAAACGGAATGTGCTGGCGGGCCTTGGCGTTCATGCGGCAGCACTATGGACGCATTCATGCGTGCAGCGCGTGAGCGCAAATTTTATTGTCGTTCCTTACTTAGGCGTAGGCGTACCTCTTTGAGTGGCGGTCAATACTCAAGTCAGGCGTCTGCCATCGCCTTCTGCGCTTCTCCGCAGCCCACCGTCGGGACGATACTCGGCGACACCGGCGTCAGGCGGCTTTGTACGAAGGTCGTTCGATAAAGTCTGCGGGGACCGGTTCATCCTGCGAGTGGATATATGGGTAAATCTGCGCACTTGAATGGTAGCGATTTCGTCGTCGGCCTGCCGAACTGGGTCTGTACCCCGATCTGTAAGTCATCTCGACGCAAGGTGAATGACATCGCGAGATCCACCATACAAGGTCGCCGTGTTTTAGTCACAGGTGCGGGCGGCTCGATCGGATCGGAGCTGGTCAAACAGCTTTCCGCATTATCGCCGGAACACATCTGCCTGGTCGATTCGTGCGAATTCAATCTTTATCAAGTCGACCTCGCGATGAGGCATTCTGGATTCGCGTCATCGTGGAGCGCGCATCTCGGTGACGTGCGGGATCTTGCCGGCATGCGTCATCTATTCATCCGAGAGCAACCACAAATCGTGTTTCATGCGGCGGCTCTTAAGCATGTTCCGCTGCTCGAAGAATTCAACGTCGTGGAAGCCGTCCGCACAAACGTTCTCGGCACCAAACTCATTCTCGACCTTTGCGTCGCAACAGACGCGACATTCGTCCTCATCTCGACCGACAAGGCCGTGAATCCGACGTCACAGATGGGTCTGACGAAGCGGGTCGCAGAAATTCTCGTGAACGAGACGGCCGCGCGCTATCCGGAAACACGGTTTAGTGTGGTTCGATTTGGCAATGTCCTTGGCTCCTCAGGCTCGGTTGTGCCTTTATTTCGTGGACAGATTGCCTCGGGCGGTCCGGTAACCGTAACCCACATGGAAATGACGCGCTATTTGATGAGGATCGAGGATGCGGTCAGTCTGACACTTGCCGCGTCAAGCCTGCTCCAGACCGGCTGTTCCACATACATTCTCGATATGGGGGAGCAGGTCAGCATCTTCGATCTCGCGATCGAGATGATCCAAATGTCGGGTCGACGTCCATTCATCGACGTCGATATCCAGTTTGTTGGCGTACGGCCGGGAGAAAAATTGCACGAAGAGCTGAATTATCCTTGGGAAGAGCTGAAACCGAGTTCTGTTCCAGGCGTCCACGTTGCGGTCTCCTCTTTCAAGCAACGTTCCAGACTTCGCTGTATTCACGAGTTGCTCGCCGCAGCAGACGCGCGAGACCATGCATGGGTCAGGCGCGCCTTGACGCAAGCGGCGCTGGAACACGCTGCCAAGGAAAATCATCAACCCGTTCCGCTCGCTGTCTTCAATGCGGAACAGGCTTGCGAGCTTTTGGTCCGTGGTCCAGAAGGCAAGATCAAGGCGATATCTTCGTTCGCTTCGAAGACGCTCGCCGCTAAGGCCGCGCCGCGGCGCAAATCAAATGGTGCAATCGCGAGCCCCGTTTTGCCGTCAGGGGCAGAAGGCTAAGCCGTGAACTTTGTAGAGGGTAAAATGGCCGACGCAAATGCTTTCCGGCTGCGCCCTCGTCGCCGGCGGGCGGGCGCGATGCTGCGCGCTCCGGCAGCTGTCGTCGGGGTCATATTGGCAATACCCCCGTGTAGGGCCGATGCTATCGGCGTTTACGCACTTCAGCCCGGAGATACGATCCAGATTGCGGTCGCCGGCGTTCCGGACTTGCGACAGAGCGTTTCCGTTCAACCGGACGGTACGGTCTCCTTTCCGCTTCTTGGAGCTCTCAAGGTCGAAGGGCTTTCCACGGCGGAGCTGCAGCGAGAGATTCAAACAGCCTTCGCGGGAAAGATCTATAGAAACCATGCGAGCGCCGGACAGGAAGTTCTCGTTGTTATCAGGCCGGAAGAAGTCAGCGCGTCGATCGTCGCTTATCGGCCAGTTTATGTCACGGGTATCGTAAGCAAGCCCGGAGAGATCGCATTTCGTCCGGGCCTCACCGTGCGGGAGGCACTTGCTCTCGCGGGCGGTAACAGAGCGTCTCCGTTCTCATCCGAGCCGCTCATGGAGCTGCTCTCGACGAAGGGCGATATGCGAATGTTGTGGCTCAAACTGGCGAAGGAACGGGCGCATATTGCGGCACTCACGAGCGAATTGAACGGGCAGGGCAGCATTCAATTTCCCGACGAGAGTGCATTGTCCCCCCAATTGGTGACGCAAATACATGACCAGGAAACAGATCTTCTGAAGGCGGAGATCGCAGGCGGCAACCACCAAGCCGCGTTTCTTCAGACCGCCGTGAAGCAAGATGACCAGCAGATAGCTCTGCTAAGCCAGCAAGAGCAGGAGGAGGAAACCGGCGCCAAAGAAGATCTCGATAACCTGGCGTTCATTGGCAAACTCCTCAAACGCGGAGATGTCACAAGTAATCTCGTGTCCGAGGCACGTCGAGACGCGCTCGTTTCATCAACGCGAACGCTTCAGGTGACGGCGCAATTGCTCCAGGCGAAGACGCAAAAAATAACCAATATGCGCCAATTGGAGGAATTGCAGGACAAGCTCCGGATTTCCTTGTTGAGCCAAATCGGGGATGCAACGCAGGAGCTCAATGCAACGCTTGCCGGGCTCGAGGCCGCCAAGGAAAAGATCGCGTACCTGACGGAAATTATTCCGGAAGCTTTATCCCTCACCGACGCGAAGCCGCAGATCACCCTAATTCGCGGCACGGGGGCGAATGTCATTCGTTCCGTCGTGGACGAAGACGCGACCTTGGCGCCCGGGGACGTCATTGAAGTTTCCCGCCAGCCCGCCAGCCCAGCTGACGTTCAGTCGCCTTAGCTCGCCCGGCGTAAGCCGCCGACGAAAACAGATCCACGCTGCCGCTACTGCTACCGGAACGTGCGGGGCCAGGCACGAACCGAAGGCTATGCCGCTCGGAAGCCCGCAGCTCGTGGTTTACTCTCGCGTAAACCGGGTTAATCGCCGAGAATTTTCCATCGTGATATTTTTCAATGGCTTACACGATTGTCGGTGTGGCATTTATGATACAATTTCACTCGAAAGTACTTCAAAAGATAACTTCAACCGAAGGATTTTGAAGATATTATGACAATTTCTCGGCGTTGCACATTCCGTTTTTTCCCGAGCTCCGCGTTCCTGGAGGCTCACAATGGAAGACACTTCAGTGGTTTTCGAGGCGAACGATTATAGCATTTCCCGGACTATCGAATTTGCCTACGACATAACTTCGCGGGCCGCTTTTGTCGTCATTGAACCTCGGACTTTGCTGCGAGACTGCCTCGAATGCAGCATACGGAAAAACGCTATAGACGTCGTGTCATTTTCGAGCGTCCCGAATTGGATTGCCAGTTCGATAGACTATCAACCTATCCTTATCATTCTCTCCATCGAGAATTTCTCGAAACAGGAAATCCGGCGCGATCTCTCCTCGCTCTGCAACATGGTTCCAGCTTGTCCGGTGCTGATCGTCGCGGAAAAAGGGGATTTGAATGATGCGCTCGAAGCCATCAACATGGGGGCGAAGGGCTACGTCCCGGTTGGCATCAGTTTCGATGTCGCCCTGAAGGCCATGCATTTTGTAAGCGCTGGCGGCACATATCTTCCCGTGGAATATGTGCTTGCGGCCAAACATCCCTCGGGCGGCGCGGCTCGTGACGACTCAAACGGGAATCTCACAAGTCGCGAACTCGCCGTCATTCAGTCGATCAGGCAAGGTCTATCAAACAAGCTGATCGCCTATCAGCTCAATATGTGCGAAAGCACGGTAAAGGTTCATGTCAGACATATAATGAAGAAATTACGCGCGCGAAATCGAACGGAAGTGGCAATTAGGGGGGCGGAGGCCATAAACTTCTCCGATTGATACATCGGAACGGTCCGAACACGATCGCCGTCGACGGTTGTTGGCCTTCTAGCCGTTCGGTGGTCTCGGTGCAGTCGAGAACCGCCATTGACCTCCCATCACTCTTCTGCCGGTCGCCGCGCCGGTTGATGGGAGGTCACCCCTGCGAAGGGCACCAACCTCGCTCGCATGCCCGACACAGAACGAGCATCCGGCTTTAAACGGTTGCGACGATCCTACCAATCTCCCTTCTAGTTCGCGCTGTTACCTCTTTTGACGAAGCCGCCATCCCCTTTGGATCCGCGTCGACTTCGTCGGATGATGTTATCCTCGGGAAGAATAGGAAATTCGAGGTTAAGCGATGAAAGCGCAAAATATACATCTGAGAACGGTTACATCGTTCGGCGCGGAATGGCTTACCTATAATCAAGCGGCTATCGCAGGGCTTAAATCCACGTCGGCGCGCTTCCAAGAATATTTTTCAATTTTTCCTTGGGACACATTGCCTGAAAACGCCGAGGGCGCGGATGTCGGGTGCGGCAGTGGACGCTGGGCCCTGCAGGTTGCGCCGAGGGTAGGCACTTTGCATTGTGTCGACGCAAGTGCGGGCGCTATAGAGATCGCTCGCCGGAACCTTTCCAAGCAGACCAATTGCAAATTCCATCATGTGAGCGTTGATGAAATCCCCTTGCCACGAGCCAGCCTAGACTTCTGTTACTCGCTCGGGGTGCTTCACCACGTGCCTGATACATTCGAGGGCATCAAATCGTGTGTGGGGCTACTGAAACCGGGTGCGCCATTCTTGTTGTATTTATATTATGCGCTCGAAACGCGCGCGTTGTGGTACCGATCGCTATGGCGGATGTCGGACGTCCTGCGTCGAGCAATTTCGCGTCTTCCATATTGGCCGAAGCGCTTGGTTTGCGAGACGATCGCGTTTGGCGTGTACTTGCCGCTCGCCTGTCTAGCTTCTCTAGTTCAGAGATTGGGAGCCAATCCCGAGAAGCTACCGCTTAGCTGGTATCGGGACAAGCCTTTGCACACGCTGCGTACCAGCGCGTTCGATCGGTTCGGTACTGAGCTCGAACAACGATTCACGCGATCGCAGATAGAACGGATGATGCTCGACGCGGGCCTGGTCGATATTCGGTTCTCTGACAAAGAACCATACTGGTGTGCCGTGGGCCGCAAAGCTTTGGGGTAGATCTTGTGCAGTCGAGATATCTCGCGTGCTTCTTGGATGTGCTGCTGGCTGCCGGCTTACTGCTGTCGCTAGAGACACAACTGCGCCCGGGCGCGAGCGAGGTCGGTCCGGGCGAGCTATGCCTTGTTCTCTGGGCAATCCCGTTCATCATCTCGCTGCTCTTGCGCAATGATCTTATTGTCCCGCGTGCTTGCTGGGAGGTGCTGCAATTCTGGGCCGTGTTCGCCTTGGCGCTGAGTTTGGGCGCAATAATGAGCATTGTCTTGGGAGAAATCCTCGACGTCTCCCTCGTTGCGCACGACATCGTCGCCTATCTCCTGCTCATTTTGATCACTGTCCTGATGACCCTTTCGCTTCCGAGCTCGCGAATGGCTCGAATCGAATGGCTCTTTGTTACCTTCGGAGCGGTATCAGTTCTGCTTCAGGCAGCGAATACATGGGGGTGGTACGCATTACCGAATATCGATCCGTGGTATTGGGAGCGCGTGAGAGGCTGGTGCGAGAATCCGAACCAGCTTGCCCTGCTATGCATCCTGCTGGCGCTTGTTGCGCTGCATCTTGCTGAGCGTGCCCCCGGGACCGGCGCACGATTTTTGGCCATAATCTGCGCCCTGATCGCTGTTGCTTATGGCTGGTTCTCGGCGAGCAATGACTATCATGTCGTGGTCGTGATAGCCGTCTGTCTGTTCAGCGCGATCAAAATATTAAGATGCGTTGTCGCGGTGAAACCAAAGGCCATCGCGAGCATATTTGTCGCCTGCGTCATCGCGATCGTGCCGCTGTCGGTCATCGCGCTCGCTTCCAATGATGATCTTTCCAGACAGGTAGGAGGCCTTGCGAACGGCCTCGTTCGAGCGGATGCGGGCTCTGATCTGGCGCTCAGGGAAGATTTGTGGGTGGAGGGGATGAGCCGCGGCGCCGATGCTTTCATGCTCGGGTTTGGACCAGGACCACATCTTTCCATTCCGGGCATCATATTGTCCAACAGACGTGCCGATCGTCAGCCGATCAATCTCCAATCTCCAACCGCTGGAATCGCGGCCAACTTTGAAACGCACAACACACTTATCGAGCTCTTCGTCCAAAGCGGGATACTCGGTGTCGTCAGTTTCCTGTGGCTTGGTGCGATCGCTGTCGTGAGGAGCGTTAAAGCCGGTCATGATGGATTGACGACAGCGTTATGCAGCTTGGCAATTTTCGGGAATTCCGGTGTCATATTTCGCTTTCCGGGCGTCTGGTTCGTCATATTGCTTGCGCTTACGTTGGATGTGTCGCGACGTGCGATTCCTTCGGTTAGCGAGAAGGCTCATTATCATTGGCGCGCTGCGCATGCTTACACGGAGTTATGATCGACGATGCGAGATATCAAATCGCTCGTGCCTGGGTCGTCATTCGATCGGCGTTGCTTCGGCAATGAAGGGAGTGTCTAGTGTTGAGGATCGATCGCTTGGATGTTGATTGAGCTATTCGGGCCACCCGGCTGCGGCAAAACCACTTTCGCACACGCCCTCGCCCAGCGCATGCAGACGCGGGGCTTCACGGCAGACGTGCTACTCAGTTACCAGCCCGGCACGTATCGGTCGCCGAAGGACCCCGCAGGGCTCATTTATGCCGCCGGCCGCGTCTCGGGTGCTGCGGTCAACTTGATCGCCATGACATGTATGGCGGCCGCAAAACGGCGGAGTTTCGAATTGGCCGGGAAGCTCATTGCGACTCTGCCGCCGAGGAACCCGGTTTGGCTGCTCAGATATGGCCAATATATCTTGCGTCTGGCGGATACCTGGCAGCATCGCTCGACGGATCGAATTGCGATTTTCGACCAGGCGTTCGTCCAAGCCGTTTGTTCGCTGGCGCTATTGACGCGCGGGGCCGATGATCTCTCACTCGCTCATGCGCTCAATATCATTCCTGTGTCTGATCTGATCATTCGGCTCGATGTACCAGAGGCTATCCTGAGTTCTCGATTAGAGGGCCGCATGAAACGGGAAAGCTTCATGGAGAAACTGTTCGAGACCGATGTTGGAACAAGTCACAGGGCCGTCGAGATTGTCGATCGCCTCGATTTGCTGCTGGCAACGCGCGGTCGCGCGACCATGAGCTTCTGCCCGATTGACAAGCTTGCGCTCGAGGATGCCCTGAGCCGGACCGAAGAAGAAATCATGAATAAACTCCAATCGACAGGGGGGCGGTGATGACCCGCCGTGGAGGAAGCGCAAGCGAGGCGTGCAATTGCGAGCCCCAACGACAGGCCGCGGCGCTCGACGGCAACGAGAGTTCGAACAGCTATCGCGTGAGCCATCAAGCGCCGGGCTATGGCTCCATGTACAATGAGACCTTCGAGGGCGGCTATTACGCGGCCCTATGGCAAAAGATTGAGAGGCCGCTGGTCGAGGACATTCTTCGCCCGCTTGGCGGCCCTACCCGCAGGTGTCTCGACTTTGCGTGTGGAACAGGCCGCATCGCTTGCGTCGCGGCCGAATATTTTCGACAGGTCGTCGGCGTTGACGTGTCGCCCGCGATGATTCAGTGCGCGTCGGTTGCGGAAAATGTCTCGCTGCGGATTGTCGACATTACGAGAGAAGACATGCACGAAACGTTCGATGTCGCGACCGCGTTTCGTTTCTTTCTCAACGCCGAAGACGCGCTAAAGCGGGAAGCGCTGTCGGCCATTCGTCGCCATCTTCGCGATGGAGGATACCTTGTTTGCAATATCCATATGAACGCGGCGTCACCAGCGGGCTTCCTATATCGTCGCGGCAAGGCGGTCTTTGGAGAGCGGACGCAGAACACTTTGGGCCTCGAGGCATTTTGCGCGTACCTGAGCGAAGCCGGATTTGTTGTCGAGGACGTGCGATATTACGGATATCTTCCAAGGCTGGGGCCGCTGATGACCGACCTGTGCGAGCATCTAGTCGAGCCAGCCGAGAGGTTGTGCAGGGCCCTCGCTGTTCCGGGTCGGTTTGCTCAAAATTTCGTCGTCGTCGCCAGGAGCCTAGGTCGCGACGCGCGCGCGGCGCCTTTTCAGGTGGGATTTCGCAGATCAGTGCAGAGTGCGCGCGCACAGCGATAAGGTGAACCGCAGTCAAGCGACTCGGTGCAACTTTTTGGGGTCAACGTGACCCTGAGAACCCGTTTTGGACGCTGATTTGGGGTGAGCCACAGAGCTTGTAGCTCATCCCAAAAGACAGACACCGTGGCCGTCCTAAGCTATTGAAATTTGGTCCGCCTCTACCCCAATGAATTGTCATGAGAAGTACTATTCGGGCACGCACGGCGGTGGCTGGCGATTCTGGGAGTTTCCCCGGCGTACGCGCGCCATTGGCTGGATGGCTAGCGGTGCCGCAGAATCCAGAGGCCTACGATATCGCGCCATCGGGGGTGGGCGCGATGCGAAAGTTGCCGTCAAAGCCGACACGGACGTTAAGCAGACGAAAATTGCGAGCGGCTCGACGCAATTAGTTCGTCGGCAAGCTTCCTTCTCGCTCGAAGGTGATCGGCTGGTCTGTTGATCGAGTCGACCGCAATTAGTCGGCCAGCCTTAGCATATTCGATCGAGAAGGCCGAAGATGATAGGTCTCCGACGATCCGCTTTTCATCGTGGCCGGAACTTAAACCGGCCATCTGGAATTTGACATCATATTGTTCGGTCCAAAACCACGGTACGCACTTATAGGGTCGGCGACCATCTACGATCGAATCGGCCAAGAGCTTTGCCTGATCGACTGCGTTTTGAACAGATTCGAGTCTGGTTAGTTCATTGTTGAGCGCGCACGGGAATCGGGCGCAATCTCCGATCGCATAGATGTTCGGGTCAGATGTCTGCGGGTTTTCGTTGACGACGATGCCGTCGTTAACAATGAGCCCACAGTCCGATGCGATATCGCTGTTTGGTATGACACCAATACCTACCGCGATCGCATCGGCCTCCCACTCTGAGCCGGTTACGAGTCGGACAGTAGAAACGCGCCCGTTTTGACCGCGGATCTCTTTGATCCCTGAGCCGAGCTCGATGTCAACGCCGTGTTGCTTATGGAGCGTCAAGAACCATTCAGAAATATCGCGAGAAACGGCCCGGCCCATGAGCCGGTCAGAGGCTTCCAGAACTTTGACTTTCTTTCCGTCTTTGGCCGCTATCGCGGCGACCTCAAGACCGATAAACCCGCCTCCGATAACGATGATCTTGTCAGCATCCCGTAATTTCTCGTGAAGGGCGCAGGCGTCATCCAAGTTTCGGAGATACATGACGCCGTCTAGATCGGAACCGCTGCACTGCAGCCGCCGCACCCGCGCACCCGTGGCGAAGACGAGAACATCGTAAGGAATCATTTCGCCGCTTGTAAGCACGACGGACTTGGCGACTCGATCTACAAACGTTGCTCTTTTGCACAGCGCCAGACTGATATCCTCCTCAACATAAAAGGCGGCCGGGCGAAACGCTAAATCCTGAGCTTGCGTATGGCCTTTCAAAAAGCCTTTGGACAGTGGCGGACGCATGTAGGGCAAATACGCTTCGTCGCCTATGAGCGTCACGCTTCCTGCGAAGCGTTTCGCGCGCAGAGATACGGCAAGCTGAAGCGCCGCCTGTCCGCCGCCGATAATCACGATACGGGATATTTCCGTCATTGCCTCACCGCGATTGGTCGTCGAAGGTGCGCACCCGTTTAACGAATAGGATTGAATTCAATTGACCGTCACTTCGAGGCGCTCGAAGCCCCGAAGAGTGTTGTTGAGCGTTCGTTTCGATTCACCGAGCCGAAACCGCGTAACTCGCTTGGCCAAGGCAGCGAGCAGGGAGGTAATTTCCATGCGGGCGAGGTTCATTCCTATGCATGCGTGTTCGCCGTGGCCAAATCCGAGGTGCTCGCCGACGCCCGGACGCCGCACATCGAAACGCTCCGGTGCGTCCCATTTGCGCTCATCTCGATTACCTGAAGCGTAGAGAACGACGACGCGTGAGGCGGCTGGCACCGTGAGATCATCGAAATTGTGCTCTTTGACAGCAAACCGGGAGAACCCCTGAATCGGGGACTCGAGACGAAGGACTTCGTTGATGGCACTTGGGATCAGTGACGGGTTTTCGCGAACGAGGTCCCACTGATCTGGATTGGTCGCAAACAACCAGATCGCGTTCGACGTTGCGAAAATGGTAGTATCTAGAGAAGGGCCCATATAGTCCAAAGCCATGAGGCTGGCCTTCTCCTGCGGAATATCGCCGCGGTCGGCTGCGTCGTGCAGCATTTCCGCCCAACTACCGGGCTTTAATTTGCCTCTGACACATTGCGTCAGAGCATAGCTCACCATCTCCTTGAGCGTGTCAAAAGAGCTGACGGCGCGGTCGTTCAGCGCGCCGAAACAATTAAAATTCGCGGCGGCCCATTCAAGCATTTTCTCTCGACCTTCCTCGGGTAATCCAACAAGGTTCGAGACAATCGTTACGGGTAGATATTGCGCGAGGTCCGTTGCGGCATCGAATGTTTCCTTGGAAACAAGTCGATCGACGAGCCATTCCGCCTGAGAATATATGTTCTCTTGCATGGCGCGAAGTGCGCCCGGGGTGACGGGTTTCATAATCACGCGCCGCATCGCGCTGTGCTCGGCGCCGTCCGAGCAGAGCACGATTCCCTTCAGCGTGTCGTTCATGGCCTGGTTCATCATGACGCCGTTGCCCGAGATGAAGACACTCGGAGTTGCCAACGCCTCTTTCACTTCCTTGTATCTCGCGACAACAAACATCTGCAGTCGCTCGAGCCAAACAACGGGCCCAGCATCGCGCAATGCGCGATAGGTCGGATATGGATCCGATAAAACGCCGTCACAATAGAGGTCCACGTCAGACACAGGCACGTCGGTCATCGCGTCGTCTTTCACGTTGGAATGAACTTATTTTTTGGTTCAGTGGTTGTCCGCAATCCGGACGACCAAGCCATCTAGGCCCTCGACCATGCGGATCTGGCAACCGAGGCGGCTGTTGACGCGACGCTCGGCTGCACTTTCGTTGAGCATCTCATTTTCCGCTTCCGTGATTGGAGATAGCCAATCCCCGCCACGCTCGACGTAAATGTGGCAGGTGGCGCACATGCATGCGCCGCCGCATTCGGCCAAAATGCCGGGAATACCATTGCGTGTTGCGCCTTCCATAAGACTTTGGCCGATGCGCAACTCCACGTCAAAAAGCGTGCCGTCGGGTGCGATGTAGGTGACGTTTGGCATTGGATTCGGCTCCCGGTAATTTCAATGTACGGTGACGGCGCAGTGCGCTTCATGTCGACGAGTTGAAAACGTTCGACTCGTTTAGCTAGAGCCACGAGGCAGCTCTGATCTCCGGCCTGGCGAGATTGTTTCCGACGCACTGGTATCCGTAGGACCCGAAGCCGGGATGCTCGGCCGAGCCGGATCGCGACACATCGAAATTGCCTGGATTGCTCCACTTCGGTTTATCGCGATTGGCATCAATCCCTCCCTGCTGGTTGGCATTTTTGATCGCCAATTCCAGCTTCTCCGCGCGGCCACCACATTTCTACGGCTGCCGGTAAAAAATGATCATATATCAAATATGATTGATAATCAGATTTGAGGTTGAGTCAATTAGCCGTTAGTCTCAGGGCCCGGGTGGTTGGCAGGAGCTAAAGTTGAGCCTTGAGCTTAGGGGTAAAACCGCGAGCGCGAAGCGTGGACGGGTCCAAACGAGGCAATTCAAAACGCGCACGCGCCTTTTGAAGGCCGCCTATTCCCTGATGTCGCGGAAGGGCATCGACGAGACCACCATCCAGGAAATCACTGAGGCGGCGGATGTCGGTTTCGGCACGTTCTACAATTATTTCATGTCCAAGGACGATATCGCGATCAAAGTCCTCGATTGCGTCATAAACACGCTGGGGCGCCGAAATGACCTCGCCAACAAAGCGATGGCTGTGCCAGATCCGGTCCTCGCTGTGGCAAATTCGGTCCGCTTGGTCGCCCGCGAGATGATGAATAATCCAATATGGCGCTGGTGGCTAAAGCGGCCGGACATCATGGTTGAGCGGATGCGGAATGGCTTCAGGCCGTTTGGAATCCGAGACATGCGTGCCGCGATCGAGACCGGGGGATACCACATCGCCGACCAGGACATGGAAACGGCCTGGAGTTTCTTGATTTGGCTGCTCGCCGGGAACATTAAAGACATCGTCGACGGTCTTCGTCCTGCTACGACCGAAAAGGTCATGGCCGAAGCAGTGATGCGCGTGATGGGCGTCGACCTGGCGCTGGCGAGGACTTGCTCCAGCGCGCCATTGCCTGAACTTCCTCACCTTGAGATCAATTTCGCGTTTGAATTGGCAGAGGAGGCCTAAGTTCGCAACCGCTCCGAGGCAAGGTAAACTCGCGCGATTTTAAACTGGATCGATTGTCTGCAACAATTTGGCGATGCGCTCTGAGAGTCGCGTCAAAGCTTTTACAAGAATCGCCTTCTTCTTTAGAAATCGAGTTGACGGTGTCGGGACGGAGATCCCGTAATAGCCGCCGCGCGAATCCTTAAATGCGATTCCTGCTGCGGAGATTCCGCTGCTATGTTCCTCTTCGTCGAATGCGACACCGGACTTGCGGGCCTTTTGTAGTTCCGCGAGCAACGCCTTGATATCTCGCTTCACGCCGAGTGCTTTCCACTCGCGCGTCGCGACCTTACTGATTTCATCATCCTCCATCAAAGCGAGACAGGCTTTGCCGTTTGCGGGCGTCGTCAAAGGGAAGGCCTCGCCGATCGACGAGACCGCGCGCAGCCGTTGCTTACCGGGGATTTGATCGATGAAGATCATTTTGTCGTTGCGCAACACGGCGAGGTCTACTGTTTCCTCCGTCTCATTCGAGAGATCTTGAAGGAATGGACGGATCATCTCGGCGAGGTCGATCCGCGCAGCTTCCGCCAAGGATTGAAGCTCAGGCCCTAACCGGATGCCCCCTTCGGGGCTAGCCGCGATGACAAGCCGTTCGGCCTGCAGAGCTCCGACGATCCGTTGGACGGTCGAGCGCGGCAAGCTAACGCGATCGGCGATTTGCCCAAGGCTAAGCCCTTCGGACTCATCCCTTAAGGATCGTAGGATCGCGGCCGCGCGGGCAATAACCTGAATGCTATTTTTTCCATCGCCATCTTCGCCATTGCTCATCTGTTGGGCCTTACTCTTGTTTTCAGCGAGTCACAATCGGGGCAGCGGCGTTCCCGACCGAAAAAAACCAGTCGCTCGCGATCCGCCATATTGACTGCAATACGATACGACTGTACCGTATTCCGGTTCATTCGTGGCGCCCAGCATAGCGTCACGCAATAACAAAAGATGCCACTTTCCAGGTGGCGAGGAGGAATGTCTTTATGACCAAGATTCGTGGCGTTGAGTACCAGAGCAATCTGGATAACCCGATGGGACTTCAGTTTTACAATCTATCCCATCGTTGGGGCTTCCAAACGCCAAATTGGCCATACTTTCAAGACGTCAGCATAGAACGTATCCACTATATGGCGAAATCAGGTGTGCTGTCACAGCGCATCACGACGTCGATGCATTCCTCGACCCATATCGACGCGCCGGCTCATGTTGTTCAAGGGACACCCTTCATCGATGAGGTTCCTCTCCCCCACTTTTTTGGTTCCGGCATCGTCGTGCCGGTACCGAAGAAGAAATGGGAGCCGATCACGGGCGACGATCTCGAGAAAGCGTGCGGCCACGTCATCCGACCCCACGACGTCCTGATCATTAATACCGGCTGGCATAAACAGTATGAAGACGGCGATTATTTTGCCTATTGCCCTGGGCTCGTGCCTTCCGCCGCCGACTGGATGATTGAAAAAAAGGTCAAGGTCGTCGGCCACGATACACAGGCTAACGATCATCCCTTGGCGACCGCGATCGGGCCGCAGCGCAATGGACCGCTGCTGCCTCACCTGGCTCAGGAATATAAAGAGTGGTCTGGCGGTCGGGATTGGAAAGATGATTTCCCGGAATGGGAGCCCGTACATAACAAGCTATTTCGGGCGGGTATTCTTGGGATTGAGAATGTCGGCGGCGATCTCGATGCCGTTTCCGGCAAGCGGTGCACGTTTGCTTTTTTCCCTTGGAACTGGGATCGCGGCGACGGGTGTATCATCCGGCTCGTGGCAATTCTCGACCCGAATCAACAGTATCGCATTGAAGCCGGCGAGAGTTTCTGATGCACGTCAAGCGGTTTTCGGAAGCAAAGCCATACGACGCGCCCAATCATCGCGGGATGGTTGGGTTACGTCTCCAGGGGTTCGAGGAAGACGGACCAAAGCATCAATGGGTCGGGCTTTCTCAATTCCTGCCGGGCGGGGGCGCGGGTCCTGACGCGACGCCGTTTGAGAAGATCTACGTCGTGCTCAGTGGCGAGATCACCATCATCGTCGGCGACACGGAGACCACTCTCAAGACGTATGACTCATGCACAATCGCACCCAACGAGGTTCGCGAGATTGTAAATCGCAGCAACATCGTTTGCGTGATGCTGGTTGTCATTCCTTATTGGTGAGCGCATGAGCGACAGTTTTCCAAATCCTCTCTCCTTGTTCGACGTTAAGGGAAAGGTCGCGATCGTTACAGGTGCATCAGGCGCTTTTGGGGCTTTGGCCGCGCGCGCCCTCGCGGCGGCTGGCGCCAGAATAGCAATCACGGCCGGGGATGCGGCGGCGCTAAAAAGTACAGCCGATCTCTGCCTTGAGCAGGGCGCGGAGGTCGAAGTTATCAATAGACGACCGGATAACGATCGGTCCTGCGCCGACATCGTATTCAGGGCCATTGAGAGGTTTGGGCGGCTTGACATTTTGGTGGTCGCTTCCGGCAAGAACGACGTATCGAAGATCGTTGACATGTCGACCGAGAGATTTCTCGACGTTATTGATGCGAACGTGACGCAATCCTGGTTGATGGCACGGGCAGCGACGAAGCAGATGCTTGCGCAAGGTCAGGGCGGAAAGATTATCCTCATGTCTTCCGCACGGGGGCTGCTCGGGCACCCTGCCGGTTACACCGCATATTGCGCGTCGAAGGCTGCCGTTGACGGAATAACCAAGGCGCTTGGCTGCGAACTCGGCCCAACGGGTATAACAGTCAATGCGATCGCGCCGACTGTTTTTCGCTCTCCATTAACGTCGTGGATGTTCGATGAGACAGACAACGCCCGGGCCGTGCGCTCCCAATTTCTCACGCGCGTTCCCAAAGGGCGGCTCGGCGTACCCGAAGACTTGATCGGGCCGTTGCTGTTTCTGGCCTCGCGAGCCTCCGATTTCTACACAGGGCACATTCTCTATGCCGACGGCGGCTATACGGCAGGTTGAGAATGAGCACAAAAGCTCCCATCGGCATCATCGGTGCAGGACTCATGGGCCATGGCATAGCCCAGGTCTTTGCGAAAGCCGGCCATCGCGTAAAGGTCTATGACTCAAGTGCAAAGTCGCTGGAGACTCTTCACGCAAGAGTCAGGGCTAACTTCTTGGACCTAGGCGAGTCGATTGAGCCGGCCGGCCTCATATCGGCGCACGCGGATCTTGCGGAGGCGGTCCTCGACGTGGGGCTTGTCATCGAGGCTGCCGCCGAATTGCTTGAGATAAAAAAGGCAATCTTCGCAGATCTCGAACGTCTGGCGCCGCCAGCCGCAATTCTTGCCTCGAATTCTTCGGTAATCCCAATCAGCCGGATCAGCGATGGACTACGAACACAGGACCGTATCGTCGCCACCCATTGGTGGAACCCTCCCTTCCTGGTCCCCCTGGTTGAAGTGGTTGGCGCTCCGGCGACGACCGAGATGACGATCTCGAAGGTGATGGGTCTGCTTGCGAGTGTTGGCAAAACGCCGGCGTATATCAAAAAGGACGTTCCGGGTTTTGTCGGAAACCGCCTGCAGCACGCCTTGTGGCGCGAAGCTATAGCTATGGTCGCGGATGGAATTTGCGATGCGGAAACTGTTGACACGGTCGTGAAAGCAAGTTTCGGCCGCCGCCTTGGCATTTTAGGTCCGCTCGAGAACGCGGATTTGATAGGAACCGATCTGACCCTCGATATCCATCGCACAATACTGCCCGACATCGACAGGACGCCGGGTCCGTCTCCCTATCTCGAACGACTTGTGGCGACCGGTCGCTTAGGGATGAAAACCGGCGAAGGATTCCGCTCGTGGTCGAAAACCCAAGCCGAAGAGGTCCGCGGGCGGGTCATCCGATATCTAGCGAAAGCGACCTGACCCTCTGAGCATGCGGGATCTGGAGAGGTAAATGGCCAAAGCTTCGAAAAAAATAATCATAACGTGCGCTGTGACGGGCGCGATTCACACACCGACGATGTCGGACGCTCTTCCCCTGACGCCTGACGATATAGTCATTCAATCCGTTGCCGCTGCAGAAGCTGGGGCGGCGATACTGCACTTGCATGCACGCGATCCGAAAGACGGCCACCCAACGCCAAATCCAGATGTGTTCATGCAGTTCCTTCCGCGAATCAAGCAAGCGACCGATGCTGTTATCAACGTAACAACGGGTGGCGGATTGAACATGTCGGTCGAGGAGCGGCTGGCTGCGCCATTGAAGGCCGCGCCGGAGATGTGTTCGCTAAACATGGGTTCGATGAATTTCGCCCTCCATCCGCTGGCAAAGCGATACTCGAATTGGAAGTATGACTGGGAGGAACCTTACCTTTCGGGAACCAAAGACTTCATCTTCAGAAACACGTTCGCTGATATCGAGCGCATTTACAGACTTCTCGGCGAAGGTCACGGGACGAAATTCGAACATGAGTGCTATGACGTCGGCCATCTCTACAACTTAGCGCATTGCTTGGATCAGGGCTGGTTCAAGCCGCCATTATTCCTTCAGATGATATTCGGCATTCTTGGGGGAATCGGTGCCGATCCAGAGAACTTGATTTATATGAAGAGAACCGCGGATAAGCTCTTTGGCGACGATTACCATTGGTCTGTTCTAGCCGCGGGGCGTCATCAGATGCCATTCGCGACGCAGGCTGCGCTATTGGGCGGCAACGTCCGCGTGGGGCTCGAGGACAGCCTTTTCATCGGGCGCGGCCAGCTTGCGGCCAGCAACGCGCAACAGGTCGAAAAGATCAGAAAGATAGTTGAGGAGCTTGGGCAGGAGGTCGCAACACCCGCGGAAGCCCGCGAGATGCTGGGCCTAAAGGGCGGAGACCTCGTCCAATTCTAAGTCCGTGCTCGGTAGAACTCCCCCAAACTCAGCGCATCTGCTTAGGCAGATGCGTTTCTTTTTGGAAAGCGAAGATTGAAGATCACCGAAGCGTTCTATTGCGGAACGTGGCAATACGGGATGCAAAAATACGTTGGGAGAAAATCGCGATGCCGTTCACTGTCATGAAAAGCTCGGCCTTTAAAATAAGCCCCACCCGAGCCAAGAAAGCCGCGATTCACGCGCCGGTGTTTATTACTGAGTACGGCAAGCCAGCCTATGTGATGCTCAATATCGAGGCCTACCGGAAGTTGATCGGTGATACGGGGCATCCCGCAGCCATCAAAGATATCGATGCGGAATTTTCTAATTTATTCGATAAAACCTTGATGCCTTCGCGATCCGAATAAGCCAGTTATCTAGCTGTTCAGCGATAACAAAGTCGCCAACGGTAAATTGCGCCAAGTGCCGTAAGCGAGCTCACATCAAGCCGCGGCGGCCGTCGGAGCGTTGCGGCCCATTCCGTCAAAAGCATCGAGAAGTCGCTCGCGCCACTGGAAGATAGGATTATCCTCCGCGAGCAATTCAGTCGTGCTGATACAGCGCGCCCACATGAACATGCCGAATACGCAATAGTCCGCATACTTTGGTGTCGAACCGGCGATAAAGTCCTGACTGCGGAGTGTCGATCGAAGCGGTGCTAATTCCTTCGAAAGTTCTTTCAAGAGAGAGAAAGGATTTTCGGAAGCCTTCTCCAAAGTTTGGCCGAAACGCTTTTCTCGGCTCGATCTAAAGTAATCCTTATCTCTCTCATCGATGTGCTCATAAATATCTATAAGAATTATGCGACCAATTTTTGGTAGCAGTCGCCTATCAGCCCAAGCATTCACGAACCGGCTTACCGCGATCGACTCGTGATTGCCGAATAATGAAGGCTTATTTGGGAAGCGACTCTCCAAATAATGAGCTATCTCCCAAGAATCGCTCACTATTTGATCGCCGTGCACCACAACGGGAACAAAGCCCTGCCCAGAAAAAGAGATCTCATCTTTGTCGGTAAACCTCCACGCGATCCGGTAGGCTTCTAGCCCCTTGTGGGCGACAGCCATACGCGTTTTCCAGCAATGCGGGCTGAAACGGACCTGCGGATCCGCCGCGGCGAACTCGTACATCTTTAAAAGCGAGGCGGTCATTGTGAGCCCCGGCTCGGCCAAAGCATGATGAGTTGCTAATGAACCCGACTGTGGTCGGAAAGTCATTTGCTCAATGTTGCAGTGTCCTGGCGTTTAGCCGCCCCTGCAAGAAGCTCGATGAAACGCTGGACAAGCGGGCGAGGGCGCTCACCCTCGCGCATCCTATAGCCGATATGACGGACGGTTCCAGGCCCTGCGATCGGAATAGCGACGACCAAACGATCGCGGACATCCTGATGCACGGCGTGACGCGGAAGTATCGCAAGCCAGTCCCCTAAAATTGTCATTCGCCGAATCGCGAGCAAAGAGGTGCACAAAACTTTACTCTCTGGCAGTGGTAACCCGGCTATAATAAACAATGATTCAACTTGGCGCTGGAATGAAGAGCCAGGCGTCGGGAGTGCCCAATGACGATCGTGCAGTTGGCTAATCTTGACAGATTGCCGCTTGTCTAGGTCGGAACCGCGGCGGACAACTAGGTCCAACCGATCCCTTATCAGAGCCGATTCCTCAATATCCGGTGTGTGCGCATCAATCCCGACAACACCAACTACAATATCCAGCTCACGTCGTCGAAGCCGCTCATTTAGTTCCGTGTCGGGGCCCTCCGCGACCGTGACCGATAATCTTTCAAATTCACGATCGAGTTGGCCCACAGCCTCCGGCACCAGATTGACGAGTGCTATAGGCGTCGCTCCGATCGCTAGAGTGCCTGCAACTCCGCGCTGCAATAGGCTTAGTTCAGCAGCCGCTCGCTCGCGCACAGTTTCGATTGTTTTCGCGTGATGCAGAAGTGTCTCGCCGTAGGCCGTGAGCGCCGCGCCACGTGCGCCCCGCTCAACCAATCGAACACCGACCTGGTGCTCCAACTGACCGATCTTAACTGAGAATGCCGGCTGCGACATGCCAAGCGCTAAGGCCGCGCGATTAAACGAACCATATTGAGCCACAGCTACCAGCAATGGAAGAAGGTTGGCGTCCAGAGTTATCATAAAACGATATAACCCTCGCAATTCTTATTATTTGACGTTTGAGCTGCGGCTTTGTCAACTGCGAGGATAAGTCGATGAAAATAGTGAGGGGGAGGCTATTCCGGAGCGGCGCTTGGCGTGCCGCGAATTTCCCATCTCTAGCTTCATGCCGCCGCGAACTGGAAAGTCGCGCATGACATTCTTTGTCACCTCGTTAAGGATCAACAATGAATAACGAGTTTACGCTTGCGCTGATCGATAATTCGTTCCTTCCGAATGAATTTGCGACCGTCGGCATGCGCGCTGAACAAGCAGGCTTTCGCGTGATCCGATATTCAGACAGCGAGGCTTTCCTCGCCGCGTCTGATGACCACGCGGTCATTGACACGCTGCTCTGTATGGGCGGCACGCCTTGCGATGAGCGCCTGATTGCGAACATGCCGAGACTTCGAGCGCTATTGTCGGCGGTAACAGGCATCGAGGGATTCGACGTCAACGCAGCAACGGCTCAAGGAGTTTTCATTGGCAATGGCCAAACAGAACTGAACTACCTCGGCATGGCCGAGTCGACCATTCTCCTTATGCTCGCCGCTCTTTATGATCTCAATGGGACGCAGAAAGTATTGCGCGAGAGCTTATCAAGACCCGCGCCGTTGAAAGGACGATCACTGCGCGGCCTTACGGTCGGATTCATAGGATTTGGCCGAATTGCGCAAGAAGTGGCGACGCGGCTTGCCCATTGGGGCACGCCAATGATCGCCTACGTGCATCGTCCAAATCCAATGCTTGACGCGCTCGATGTTTCTCCAGTGCGACTCGACGAGCTACTAGAGCGTGCCGATATCGTCAGTCTGCACTGCAGCCTGAACGCCGAGACATATCACATCCTGGACGCACGCCGGCTGGCGTTGATGAAGCGCGACGCCATTCTGATAAACACTGCGCGCGGTGCACTTGTCGACGAAGAAGCGTTATTCAATGCGCTCGTCGAGGAGCGTATCGCGGGCGCAGCGCTCGATACGTTTGAAGTCGAACCATTGCCCACCGAAAGTCGTCTGCGGGAGTTGTCTAGTGTCATCTTGACCCCGCACATGATTGGTCACACGGCAAAATGCAACGAAACCCTATGCGACACGGCCTGGGAAAGTATCTGTCGAGTTGCCCGGGGTGAACCGCCACTATTTGTCAAAAATCCAGCCGCGATGGAGCGCTGGCGTCGACGCTTTGCATATGTCGGGGCGGCCTAGGGAAGGGTTCAATAATTAGAGACAAAAGTCTCGCAAGCAATCGGCGAATAAAGCAATCGAACCACGACTAGGCGGTTCGAGCGTCCCCGTAGCGGCCTTCAAAGAGCCGACGGGAAACGAGGAGGAAACGATGAGTGAAAGTGGTAAGGAGACGAGCGCGATACCCAGGCGCGCCTTTGCAATTTTAGCGTTACTCTTTGTATTTCAAACGCTGAACTTTTTCGACAAGCTCGCTTTCGGCGTCTCCGGCGTTCCGATGATGCGGGAGTTCGGGTTGACGCCAAGTCAGTTCGGTCTGATCGGTTCAGTGTTTTTCATATTTTTTGCTGTAGGCGGCGCGATCATCGGTCTCAGCGTCGTCGGGCGCTATCCAAGTAAGATCATACTTCTATCTCTGGCTGCGGTGTGGACCGTTAGTCAATTTCCGATAGCCTTCACGTCCTCAATTCCGGTGATTGTTGGATGCCGTCTGCTTCTTGGTGTTGGGGAAGGGGCCGCCCTCGCGACAGCGATGACGGCGGCTTATGAGTGGTTCCCCGCGGACCGACGTTATATCCCCTCTGCATTGATCCTTCAGGGCCTCAGCGCCGGGTTTCTAATCGGCGGTCCTCTTTTGACGTTTTTCGTCGTCCACGTGGGCTGGCGTTCAAGTTTCCTCGTTTGCGGTCTGCTTAGCCTTGTCTGGATCTTGCTGTACGCGGCTGTCGGCAAGGAGGGACCTCTCGCCGGATCAAAAATACCCCCCGCTGGCGCGACGAGCGAGGTGCCGCAAACCGCGATTTGGTTTGATCCCACTGTGATAGGCGTAATTCTGCTCGCTGGCCTGGGTTACTGGGTCATCGGTATGTCAGCTGTCTGGTTGCCGCCCTATCTTCGTCTCGGTCTCGGATATGACGCGACGACAGCGGGTTGGATTATCTCGGCAATTTACCTGGTCCAGTCGCCGCTGCTCTTGCTTGGTTCGTGGATAACTCAGTCCCTACACAAAAGCGGATTGAGCGCGAGAATGTGCCTAGGCTGGAGCTCCGGAATAGCAATGCTGGTCAGCGGAGTCGCTTTGGTCGGCGCAGTATTGATTTCGAAAGGGGCGATGCAGATTGGGTTGCTTGCAATCGCTTTCTCCACGCCCAGCCTGACCACGATATTTATTCCCGTCATCCTGTCGACGATCGCGCCTGCGCGAGAGAGAGGACGACTTATTGTCGTAATCCTCGCGGGAACGTCCGTCACCGCCTTTTTCTCCACCTACAGCAATGGATGGATCGTAGGAAAATTCCCGCACAATGCGCCAACGGGCTTTGCCATCGCATTTGGTCTTGGTGGGGCGATCTTGCTCCTCGGCGCGCTGACTTCGTTCCTTTTGCTTCATCCGGAACGGACTTTGGTCCGGTTTGATCGGATTCGCAGGGGGATGGACACCGGGAGCTCGCGGGCCAGCGGGTCGGCGGCTTCGGAGCAACGTGCTCTGGATCGTATCGAGGCCGCGGCGCCGGCGGCGAGCCCGACAGTGCCCGAATTCTAGAGTGGGGGAAGCGATACAATTATGGGTTCGGAAATAATAACGACGGCTATATCGACGGCGGAGCTTGAGAGGCGTTGGTCGGTCCTTCGTGGCGCTATGCGCGCCGCGGACATCGAGGCGCTTGTTTTCCAAGGCTCCAATGATTGGTTGGGGGGCTATGTGAAATGGCTGACCGACCTCCCGGCGCAAAATGGGTACCCTCGAAGTATCATATTTCATGCCGACGCTCCGATGACGATCGTCGAGATGGGCCCCTTTGACGCCGCACGGAATTTTGACGGATCAGATGAACTGTATCGCGGTGTTGGCACCTGGCTCGGCGTGCCGGCATTTCTGTCAGTCAATTATACACATGGGTACGAAGGCAGATTGATAGCCGACGCTCTCCGCCATCACGGTCATCAACGAATCGGATTGGTCGGCGCGGGCGGGATGGCTCACGGTTTCGTGGAAGCGATCAGCTCTCGCTTCGACAACCCTTCTGCGCTGGTTGAAGCGACAGATCTGGTCGATGCGCTGAAAGCGATCAAAAGCCCGGAAGAAATCGAACTCATAAAGGCCGCCGCAGCGCTCCAGGACGAGGTCTTTTCTGACGTCATCGCGGCTATGCGTCCGGGCTTAAGAGACATGGACATAGCCGCGCTGGCACAGCATGCGGGGCGTATTCGGGGAAGCGAACAAGGCATAGTGCTCGGCAGCTCGGCGCCGCTTGGCTTTCGATCGCGCTTCCTCGGCAGTCACATGCAGGGCCGTACTCTGAAAGCCGGCGACCATCTTGCGCTACTGATTGAAATCAATGGACCTGGCGGTTTCTACACGGAGATCGCACGCACCATTGTGCTTGGGCGAGCAACGAATGAGCTGACCGATGGTTTTGCGGCGGTGAAAGCGGCGCAAGACAACGTGCTGACAAAAATACGTCCGGGCGCATCGTGCGCCGCTATTGCTGCAGACCATAACGATTACATGCGGACGTACGGAATGCCGGAGGAGCATAGGCTTTTTGCGCATGGCCAGGGCTATGACTTAGTCGAGCGTCCGTTGATCCGGCATGATGAAACGATGTGTCTTGCTGAAGGGATGTGTCTCGCCGTCCACCCCGGTTTTGAAAACGAGCGCATGTTCGCGGTGATCTGCGATAATTACCTGGTGACGAACGAAGGTGTCAGCACATGCCTGCACAAAACGGAGAAGCGAATTTTCGAGACTGCCTGATTTGAACCGAAACGAATTTTCCAAAGGGCGCCCAAGCCTCGGCCGCCCAGGTTCGTCTTTGCTTCGTCCCCGCTGTTGCTCAGCTACATCACGCCAACGATTAAGTACAGACGGCGATAATTTATAGGCGCGGCGACTTGACTTATAGGGCAACGCAAACAAGCATCGGTACATATGTACCGGATAACGGTACATCAAAGGGAGGGCATCGCGGAGGATCTGCCGAGTCTATCGGCGCCGATGAAGCACGAGTTTGGAAGGTGTTTCCGAAATCGGGCCACATTCGTCAGAGTCCCCGCGCGCAACTCCTTGGTCGAGCATCGGCATAGCGTCATGCGGGATAGGGGGGATTGAAATGCTAACGAAAAGATCTTGGGGCACTTCGGCCGCCTTGGCGGCAATGCTGGTGACGATTGCGCTGCCATCATTGGCTTTGCCAGGGGACGCGGGTACGGCCACCCACCAGCGGCACAAAACAGGCAAATATGCGCGCCGGCACGAACATAGAGCGACGTCGGTCGCGATAAATGGGCCAGTCTATAAAGGTCCGCCAGTTCTTGCCCAACCTGCAATTCCCGCTTGCTCTCGGGAATCGGCGCTTCGAATCAGCAAGACCTATAATCTCAAGGGCTGGGATATTCCGACGCCAAATTTCGGCAATTCGATTACACAGGACTATGACTGCTGGCGAACCAATCTCGCGGAGAAATACGGCATCTCCATCATGGCGTATAACACGGGCCAGCTTTATTCAAACCTCATCAATCACTATGTGCCGCCTTCGGGCACTCAACAATATGCTGGGCAACGAGCGACCGGTGCCTATTACACAGCCCTTTACGCGACCTACGACTTGAGTCGCTGGGGCATCCCCGACGGTCAATTTCAGCTCGGGGGATTTACGACAAACTCGACTTACATAAAATTTCAGCCAAATAACTCGAACCTCCTATACCTCGCTTACTATCAGACATTCTTCAACAGAATGTTCGAAGTCAACGTGGGCTATATACCCCTTAACAATGTGTTTGTCGGGACACAGGTCGGCGGAAACGTCTTCAATATCTTGGGCGCCAATGCCACTCTCCCAGTGCTCACTGGCGCAAGCAACTTCGGCGATCCGACGCCCGCGGCTATTGTGAAATGGAATCTTCCAGATCATTTCTACGATAAAGCTGGCATCGCGCGCTCCGCCGCGACGACCGTTGCAGTCAACCAGAATTTATCACCGGTCCAAGCCGAAAACTATTCAAATCCCGCGTCGATCAAGTTCACCAACGCCCCATATGTTTTTGGAGTGCAATATCCGACCGAGCGGCCGCTATACATCAACGAGATCGGCTATAAGAACGACGCGGCGCCAAATGATCCGGCGACTTGGGTTCGGTTCACGTCCTTTTATAATTCGTCCGATTACAACGATCTGGCGCACTCCGGTCACAACCAGGTAAATGACTACGCACTTTTGCTCTATGGTGATCGTCAAATTTGGCAAACAAATTTCTCTTCGCCAGGGACGGCCTACCAGGGCGTTTACGTCGGCGGTACGGTCGCGTACGCCAGCCCCTACGCCAGCTCCATTTCGCAGGACTATCAGTTCCGGCTCTACGAATTCGGCATGTTCAACCGGCCTTTCGATCAGCTCTCATTCATTTACGAGCATGAAACCTATAGCCATTTTCTCGCCAACAGCGCTGACGCGGCCGCGTCGTGCCTTTCCGGGACGTCTTGCTTTCGGCACGGCTTGAACCAATACACCGTGGTTTACAACGCGAATATCGTGCCGGGCGTGTTTTTAGGAATGGGCGTATCTTACGTGGATCACCCCGCGGCGGCGTGGAGTCCAAATGGTGTGGCATATGGGTCGGCGACTGCACCGGTCGTCCCGCAGCTCAACATCAATCATGCGCTCAATTTTCTCGCCTCGGCATTCATAAACTATTGAATTGTGTAAGCCTCGACAAAGCAGCGGGGGCATCTGTCTTAGCAACGATGCCTCTGCTTGCGGCCGCGCCTTTGCAGTCGACCGAAGGTGTGAGTGCGCGAACGTAACGGTTGGCCAGTCCATCGGAGAAAATGAAAGGCCGTCCCATGCAAGAGGTCAGCCTGTCGAGGCGAAGGTTCATCAAGGGCGCCTCCTTGGCTTCCGTCGTCATTGGTACTGCAACAGCTCGGCCGCAGGCCCTTCCAGACGCGGTTGCCGCGGAGCGCACCGCAAAATCGCACCGTAAGATAGCTCTCGAAGAGCATTTCATGTTACCCGAGTTCATCGGCTATTTTGCGAACGCGAAGCAGAATATCAATCCTCGGCTGTTTGATCGCGCGATTCCGATCCTCTCGGACTTTGGAGAGCGTCGTCTGTCTATGATGGACGAAAATGGTGTGGACTTCGCCGTACTTTCGCTTTCTGGTCCGGGTGTGCAAATTGAATCAAATTCACAAGTGGCAGGCAAACTTGCTCGTCAGTGCAACGATGCCTTGGCACGAGAGATTTCAAAGCGTCCTAATCGCTATGGAGGCTTCGCTCACCTAGCTCTCCAGGATCCGGAAGAAGCGGCGAACGAGCTAGAACGATGCGTTCGACAGCTTGGCTTTAAAGGCGCTCTTATTAACGGCGAGACAAACGGGATTTATCTCGACGATCGCCGATGCGACGTATTCTGGGAGCGGGCAGCGGCGCTTCGCTCTCCAATTTACATCCATCCGGGAAACTCGCCAGACCGACCACACATGTTCGCAGATCACCCTGAAATGTGGGGGCCCACTTATAGTTGGGCGGTGGAAACTTGTGCTCACGCTTTGCGATTGATTTTCAGCGGCGTATTCGACCGATATCCCGATGCGCGCGTTATCCTAGGACATATGGGCGAAACTCTACCTATTCAGCTTTGGCGGCTGGATAGTCGCATTAAGATCAGTAATCAAATCCACCCCATAAAAAATCAACCATCGTATTACGTTAAAAAGAATATCCGCGTCACCACTTCTGGGGTTTGCTCTGATGCGGCGCTACAGTGCGCTATCGACGCGCTCGGGGCCGATAACGTGATGTTTTCAATTGACTATCCATTTGAAAGTACCGCCGTCGCCGCGAATTGGATCGAAAGCGCCTCAATATCGGATGATCGCCGGCTCAAAGTGTGCTCCGGCAACGCCGCGGCACTCTTGGGACTATAGGCACCACAGGCAACACCCTGGTCTGTTGGGCCCGAGTATGCTCGATGATCCGTGTTGGCTATGGCCCGCAGCCGCTCAGCAGTTCAGGGGATTTGTTCGAGGCTGGGTAACGCGAGCTGCGTTTGTAAAACGCCGAAGTCGCTCTGTGTATTTTTCGTGATCCACGCTATCGTGCAATTTCCCGTTGTGAGTTAACGGTGTGAGCACGAGCCGGAGATGGCCGGAAGATTGTTCCACTTCGCTATGCGCGCGGCATCGCGCCGAAAATAGTCGACCCGCTTTGGATCGCCGGAACGTTGAAGCGCGTTGATCGACCGTCAGCGGCCGTTTGCGTCTCTCCAATAAAGAGATCGCCAAAGGTTGTGGCTGGCTTACGTTATACGTAGGCAAGACAATCCGGCATCCAATGAAGCTGCCCAAGCGCCGGCAATCTAGTGGCCGACACATGCGCGACTGAGTGGTCGAGATCGCAACCGGACCCACAGAGTCAGTCGCTTCGAGCGCGCTAAGGGGGGCTTGCGCCGGAGCACCGGTCATCTGCAAGAGCGAACGCTCATCGGAGAGGCGCCGGCCGCTCGGCTAGATTGCCGAACTGGCGGTGGAGCGGCAAGCGGCGGCGATCCCGCAGCATATGTTCGGTTCTTACCGATCTTGGAGAGTGCAATAAAACTGTCACATGATTTGTTCATTCCTTCATAGAGTTCCCTCGACGAAAACTGCCAAGGCTGTACATGGAATGGGGCAGACGAAATCGGGGCGGCACCTGTCGAGATTGAAATAGACGAAATGTCTATCTCTCATTTCCAAAATCGTTTTGAACGAGGCGTCTGTGTTCGTCTTATCCAGCACCTGATCATCCTAATAATAGTGATCGCACCGCCGGCATATTGCCAAGACTCACACGCTGCTCGCAGCGCGGAAGCCGGAATCGAAGTCCGGGCGTTTGATATTCCCGCGCAGCCCTTGTCCCTCGCACTTAGGGCCTATAGTGCTGCGACCGACATTCAGCTTTTTTATGAGTCGGAACTCGTCGCTGGGCGGACCTCCTCACAATTGTGCGGCCTGTTCTCGCCGCGTATCGCGCTGCAAATATTACTCAGGGGCACTGGGCTTAAAGCGGTGTCGTTCGATCCGGGAACGGAGACGCTTCTTGCGGCGCAGCGACGGGCGACGAGCTCTGTCGATTTACAGCGGCTTCAGGCGCAAGCCATCGTTTTCCAGCCTTATTTCGCGCTGATCCAATCTAGCTTGCGCTCGGCGCTGTGTCGGGCTCCCGAAACGCGCGTGGGTGGATCGGAAGTCCGCGCACAGCTCTGGATTACCAAATCTGGAGCGGTGCAACGCGCAGAACTGTTGTCATCGACCGGCTCGCTAGGAAGTGATCAAGCCTACATCGCCGCGCTGCAGGCGCTAAGCGTTGGTCCGCCCCCAGCGGCTATGCCGCAGCCAATCACGTTACTGATCCTGCCGCGGCAATCACCAGATGCCGCCGAATGCAGATCGCTACAAGAAGTTCCGCTTCATGACTGACGCCGCAAATGCCGCTGCTTTGCGCCGGTTACTCGTGGGGCAATATGATGAGCTCAAGAAGCAGCTCGCTCGCCGACTTGGATCGGAGGATCTCGCGGGCGAAGTCCTCCAAGAAACTTATCTGCGTCTTGAACGCCCCGTACGGTTCGGGGTCATCCGCAGCCCAAAACACTATCTGCTGACGATTGCCACCAACATCGCGCGGATGCGCTTTCGCAAGGAACGCCGCTGGGTGGATATGGCGGAGCTCGACGCGGCGCTCGGCTTCGTCGACGAGACGCCGGATCCCCTGCGACGTTTGGAAGGCCAGCAGGAAATCGCTGCGCTTTTGGAGGCTTTTTCTGAATTGACGCCACGCCGCCAGCATATCCTGGTCGCATCGCGCCTCGAAGGAAAGAGCCTCGGCGAGATCGCAACGGAACTCAATCTCTCGGAGCGGACAGTCTTGAAGGAATTGAAGACCGCTTTGCTCCATTCCGGCCAACGGCTCAAACGCGACGTTGTCCAGAGGTTCGGTCCGCGCGCCTCAAAAGCATCTTCTCTTATAAAGGACGCGACGGAGGTAACGCCGCAGGCTATGCATGATGACCAAACCGAATAATCTGGACAGAACAGGGCAGGCAACAGAGACCGCGTCCGGCAATGGCGCTGAAGAAGCCGATCCGATCGAGCAAGAAGCTTACGATTGGGTAACGCGATATGTCGCCGGCCAACTGGTGCCCGCCGATATTACCGCCATGCGGCAATGGTATGGGCAGAGCGCCGCGCATGCCGCAGCCTACGCGCGGGCGCGCCGCGTCTGGCTGGCGATGGGGCCTGCCGCGAGCGCGGCAACACAACGCGGAAAGATTGCCACAAGGCTCGATCGGCGAGCCGTTCTGGGCGGGGCTCTCGCCGCTTCTGCGGCAGCGACAGGCTATCTGGCGATCCGTCCGCCTTTTGGTCTGTGGCCATCTTATGCCGAACTCACGGCAGATTATCATACGGGCACCGGCGAACAGCGCGAAGTGCAATTCTCGCGATCCATATCGCTTGATCTCAATACGAGGACGAGTGTCGCCGTTAAATCGCGGGCTCCTGGTGCCGCCCGGATCGAATTGATTTCCGGAGAATTAGCCGCCTCGACGGCTGGCACAGCCTCGCTCCTGACGGTTATCGCGGCGAACGGGCGTGTCGTCGCGGAAAAAGCGCGTTTCAATCTGCGTTGCGACGAAAGCAAGGCGATGGTGAGCTGCCTTGAAGGCGCGATCAAAGTGGAAGCATTGGGATCGACCATTGGTCTGGCGGCCGGTCAGCAGATCGCCTACGGGACGAGAGAAGTGGGACCTGTCAGAACGGTCGATACTGGAGCGGTGAGTGCCTGGCAGCAAGGAATGCTAATTTTTGAATCTACGCCGGTTTTTCGGATTATCGAGGAGGTCAACCGGTATCGTTCCGGGCGTATCATTCTGATGGATGCGGCGGTCGGGCAACGGCTCCTGAGCGCACGGTTCCAAATTTCCCGGACGGACGAAATCATCGTTCAGCTTGTCCATATTTTTGGCGTTCGGGCGACGGCTTTTCCGGGCGGAATCGTGATTCTGACCTGATGTGAGCCCGTCGTTTCGGGACCTGAAAAAAGTTGTTCAGTCCCGAATGCGGCCAGTCATCTCATCAGTGAGGCCGTCTTTTGTGCGCCTCTCCCGAAGTGACGCATCGCCGAGAAAGCCCCGCTTATGAGAATTCGTCAGGCTATGGCCTCGTTCCGTCCCATCTCTCACGCGGCTCTTCTTGGCAGCGTAAGCCTCACAACCTTGCTGTTGGCGAGCGCACCCGTTTCGGCGCTTCCTCTGGCTGGCATGCGCAATGGGGCGGTTTCGGCGACGGCGAATGCGGCGGCGGCGGCGATTGCCGCCGTTCAGCAGGCGCAGCAGGCGAGCCAGCAATCGATCAATAATCTGACCCGGGCGGTGCAGGCGGTTCAGGCGATGCAGCAGGCGCAGGCGGCGGCGCGGGCTTTGGCGCGGCCGAGCTATGTCTCGGGGATTGCCAGCGTGCCCAATGGGCTGACGACGGGCGGCTTGCAGGTGGCACCGGGTGTGGTCGGGACGACGACCACACCGAGCGATCCGTCGCTGTGGCAGAATGCCGGTTTGCCGAGCCAGAGCACGGCCAACGGCCAGACGACGGTGACGATCCAGCAGACGGCGCCGAAGGCGATCCTGACCTGGCAGACGTTCAATGTCGGGGCGCAGACGACCGTCTATTTCAACCAGTCGGCCGGCAATCAGACCGACGGCAACAACACTTGGATCGCGCTCAACCGGATCATCGATCCGTCGGGCGTGCCGAGCCAGATCCTCGGTCAGATCAAGGCGGAAGGCTCCGTCTATCTGATCAATGCCAATGGCATCATCTTTGGCGGCGGCAGCCAAGTCGATGTGCATACGCTGGTCGCCTCGTCGCTGGGTTTTCTCGGCGAAAACATCGCCGGGCTGACGCCGGGAAGTGCCGCCTACGACCAAGCCGTGCAAGCGACCAATGCGCTGTTCCTGAACGCGACAGCGGGCGGCATCGCCGCGCCGGAAGCCACGGGGGCGAACGGCGCCGGCGGCAAGGGCAATCTCGTTCTCGGTGAAGGCGGCATCGTCGATCTATCAAACTATGTAACCCCGGGTCCCATCACGATCGAGCCCGGGGCCAGCATCACCACCGAGGCTAACGGGGCGCAGAGCGACGGCGGTTTCGTGCTGATTGCGGCGCCGTCGGTCGACAATGAAGGAGCGATCACCACCCCGGACGGTCAGGCGATCCTCGCCGCGGGCGTCGGCGTCAGCCTGCTGCAGCCCGGCTCGACAAGCTCCTCGCAGCTTTTGATTCCGGAACTTACCGGCCAGGTTGGTACGACGAAAACCGATAGCAACGGCAACCTCGAACTTGTTCAGGACTTCACGCCGGTAGGGTCGCTCGTCAACAACGGTCTCATCCAGGCGACGACGGGCAACGTGACTTTGCTCGGGACGAATGTGAACCTCGGTGGCACGGTCGAGGTGACGACCAGCGTCAGCACGCCGGGTAGCATCAATATTTCGACCGTCGACGAGGCGAACGTAAACGACGTCGCGCCGAATGTTCCGGCGGATCGGCGGGCCGGGCAGCTCGATGTCTCCGGCATTATCGCCAACCTGCCGGAGGACGACGGCCAGAGCGTCCCCTCCGACAGCACGACCTTCACGACGGGCAAGCTGACGCTCACCGCCGGCTCGGTCTGGCTCGAGAACGGGTCGCTCATCGAGGCGCCGGGTGCCAGCGTCAGCGTCGCGGCCTTGACGCAATCGATCGCCCTGGACGCGACGCCGCCGGGCGATACGGCCGTGCAGGGACGCATCTATGTCGACAATGGCGCGACGATCGATGTGTCGGGCCTCGCTGATGTCGAATTGCCGATGTCGGATACGTTCGTCACCATCGGGCCGATCACCGCCAACGATCTCGCCGACGCGCCGCTGCAGCGCAACGGCTTCCTTTATGGCAAGACGATCGTCGTCGACAGCACGCTCTCGGGTGTAAGCGCCGACGGCGAGGCCTGGGTCGGCACGCCGCTGGTCGATGCCGAAGGCTATGTCGAAGAGATTGCGCGCACGGTCGATCCTCTGCTGACCAACGCCGGCTCGATCACGCTCAGCGGCAATCAGGTGATGACCGCGTCGGGCTCGTCGCTCAACCTCAATGGCGGCTATATCCATTATCTCGGCGGCATGGTCGCGACGACGCGGCTGATCGATGCGTCGGGCAATCTCGTCAATATCGCCAATGCCGATCCCGAAGATACTTATGTCGGCATCGCGGGGCAATTTTCAGTCGATCATGCGCATTGGGGCGTGACGCAAGATTTCACGGCGCCGCTGCTCGGCGGCAGCTATTACGAATCCGATTATATCCAGGGCGGCAATGCTGGCACGTTGAGCGTCTTCGGCACGCAGGCGGCGGTGCTCGACGGGGCGATGACGGCGCAGGCCTTCCCCGGGCTCAAGCAGGAGGAGGCGGGGGTCGCGCCGTCGGGAACCTCGACGGGCGGCAACTACCTGCCCGATGGCGGATCCTTTATTCTGGGCGCCGCGACCACGCTGACCGCCGGCAATGGCAATAACACGAGCCTGAGCGGCGAGACCGGCTCGGTCATCATTCAAGATTATGCCCCGTCGCTCGATCAGCTGACGCCCGACTTCGGCGCCGGCACGCCGCTTAATACGGCGGCGCTCAACGCGCTCGGCGCCGATGATCCGGACAATATCCTCGCCTGGACCACGGTCCCCGCCGTGCCGCTCAGCAATGGCGGCTTTGCCAACGTCACCATCACCATGAACCGGAGCGCCGGTTCCGGCGCCGTCACCGTCGCGCAGGGGAGCACCCTGACGGTACAGCCCGGCGGCTCGATCACGATCAATGCAGGGGCCCCTGTCACCATATTGGGCGATCTGACCGCGCCCTCGGGCACGATCTCGATTGCGACCGGGACCGGGACAGCGCTCGGCGGCGGCGGCAATATCACGCTCGGCCCCGACGCGGTGCTCGACGCGGCCGGCGAATGGGTCAACGACAGCAATCAGCCCGACGCGGTCGGCGCCAATAATTTCATCAATGGCGGCAGCGTCTCTCTGGTGGCGGCATACGGCGGTTCGACGCTTCTGCTCAGCCCGGGGAGTGTCATTGACGTCTCGAGCGGCGGCGCCATGAACGATCTTGGCGAACTGGCCGCAAACAGCAACGGCATCCCGCTCGGCAAGGGCGGCAGCGTCACCCTGGAAACGGGGACCTACTTCAGCGTCACTTCAGCCATAGCCTATGTCGGCGGTCCGATCGTCATGGACGGGACGATCGAGAGCTGGGGCTTCGCTGGCGGCGGCACGCTCACCTTGCAGGCCCCGGGCATCCAGATCGGCGGCGATCCGGCGTCGGCACCGGCGTCCTATCTCACGCTGCCGGCTGATTTCTTCGAGAGCCAGGGCTTCGGCGCCTATGTGCTCAATGCGTTCTATGACACAACTGTCGTCGCCGGTACGACGGTGCGTCTGACGCAACAGACTCTCATCCCGAATGTCGCGGCCTTGGCGCGGGCGCCAAGCGGCGCCAATCTCAACGCCAACGGTCTCACCACGCGCGGCACGCTCGATCCTTACGATCGCCAGGCGACCAATCTCGTTCTGACCGCTGGCGGCGATTTGTTCGATGCGAGTTCCTCGACGGCAGGCGAGCAATACACGGTCGCGATCGGCGCAGGCGCGTCGATCCTCGCCGATGCCGGCGCCTCCATAGGATTGGGATCGCCCGGACAGGTGACCGTGCTGGGTTCGATCATCGCGCCGGGCGGATCGATCATCCTGAGTGCCGACGATGGGAACGGCAACGGCTACGAGCAAACGGGACAAGTGACGACGAGCTATACCTCGCCGGGCAAGTCGGTGTGGCTTGGCGCCGACGCGGTGCTCGATGTGGCCGGCGTTGCAATGACCGATCCATTCGCGACGCCGGTGCACATCGGCGATCTCTTTACTGAGCCCACGACCGGCAAGGTGCTTGACGGTGGCTCCATCGTGCTCTCCGACAGTAGCGGCATCGTCGTTGCGCAAGCGGGCTCTGTCGTCGACGTCTCGGGGACCGAGGCCACGTTTGATGAGCCGCAAGGGACGACATCCGGTCTTGTCAGCGTCGATTACGCGCCGCAACCGGTCTGGAGCAACGCCGGCTCGATTACGCTCGCCGCGTCTGGTGGGCTTTATTTCGATGGGACGCTAGAGGCTCATGCCGGCGCCGCGCAGGGCGAAGGCGGCACGCTGACCATTCTGCCGGAAGTCAGTACCACCACGGCAACGCAGCCTGATGGGTCGCGGTTTACGATGCCGGCGGCGATCGCTCTGGTCCTGCAGCAGAGCGGCAGTTTCGTGCCGGCCGGATTGACGCCGGGTGAAGCGCTCACCAAGGCCAATGCCGATGCCCCGACCGGCACGCTGCAATTTGCGGTCGATCGTTTGCAGGGCTCGGGCATCGACACGCTGGTCGTCGGCGGGGCGGTCAATGCCGCGAGCGACGAAGTCCCGTTGGTGCCGGTAGCCTTCGTCGGCAACGTCGATCTCGTGCTTGGCCGGGCGGTCGAGATCAATACGTCCGAGCTGGCCGCTATCAGCACAACGGAGCTTGGCTATTTGCTGGCGGGAGAGAAGCCCGATGGAACCAAGTTCGATAAAGTTACATCGCTATCTGATTTGCTGAGCGACATTACGACCAGCGTCGGCGCGCCCATCGTCTCGATCGATGCGCCCTACGTCGCCATCGGCGGCGTCGGCAGCGAAACCCTCACCAATCCTACGGCCGCGCTTGCCGATGCGACACTCACGGTCAATGCGGCCTTTATCGATCTCGAGAACCAGTTCAGCCTCGAGAACTTCGGCCAGGCGAACTTCACCAGCACCGGCGATATCCGGCTGTCGTCGACGATCACCGCCGGCGTGACGACCAATACCTTCTTCCCCGGGGAACTCTATACGCCCGGTAATCTAACGTTCACGGCGGCGGACCTCTATCCGGCGAGCGGCGAGAGCTTCATCCTCGACGCGAGCGGGTCGCAGGCGACGACGATCACGTTCCAGAGCAATGGCACCTCGTCCGTGCCGCTCTCGGCCGGCGGCAGCCTGCTCGTCGATGCGACGAACATCATCCAGGCGGGAACGATCCGCGCGCCATCGGGCACGATCGTGCTCGGCGTCGGCGATAAGACCAATAGCGCGACGCAGACCGAGTTCGCCAGCCTGCCGCTGACCAACACCCAGTCGGTGACGCTGGCCTCGGGCAGCACGACCTCGGTGTCGCTCGACGGCGCCAGCATTCCTTACGGCACCACGACCGACAGTCTCGATTGGCAATATGACGAGATCGCCGGCGACACGACCAATCCGGACCTCACCGCGCCGCCACCCAAGATCATCACGATCAACGGGTCGAACGTCACGCTCGCGACCGGCGCCACGGTTGATCTCTCCGGTGGCGGCGATCTTTATGCCACCGAATGGGTCGCTGGCACCGGCGGCTCACGCAATGTCCTCTCGCAATATAACGTCACCTATCCGGCGAGCGGCGCTGCCGTTGCGACGCCGCTCTTCCCCGACGCGCGCAATGTCTATGCGATCGTGCCGAGCTACGAGGCGCCGGTCGCCGCCTATGATCCCGTCTATGCGCAGACGGTGCAGCCGGCCACGACGGCGTCCGGCAGTGCCACCACGCAGACCGACACGATCGGCGTCGGCGCCGCGGCGCTCGATGCGCAAGTGGGACAAGCCGTCTATCTTTCCGGAGTGCCAGGCCTGCCGGCAGGCACCTATGTTCTGCTGCCGGCCCAATATGCGACGCTGCCGGGCGCCTATCGCGTCGTCGAGAACACCGGCGCGTCCAACGTTGTGCCGGACCAGAGCGTCACGCTGCCCGACGGCACGCATATCGTCTCGGGCTATTATGTCGATGCGCTGAGCGGCGCGCGCAGCTCGACGCCGGTGCAGTTCACCGTCCAGTCGGCAGCGGTCTGGGGTCAGTATTCGCAATATACGCTGACCAGCGCCAACAGCTATTTCGCGAGCCAGGCTGCGAGCAATGGCACGGCGACCCCGCCGCTGCCGGTCGATGCCGGGCAATTGGCGCTCGCCGCCAGCCAGACCCTGATCCTCGATGCGACGCTCAGAACCGCGGCGGGTCCGGGGGGGCTTGCGGCTGAGGTCGATATCGCCTCGCAGGATATCGAGATCGTCGGGCAGGGCGAACAGGCGCTTGCCGGCTACCTGCAACTCTCCGCCGACAGCCTTGACGCGCTCGGCGCCGGCAGCCTGCTCATTGGCGGCATACGGACGGCAACCAGCAGCGGCATCTCGATCGACGCCATCGCCAACAGCGTCGTCGTCGCCAATGATGCGAACGATCCGCTGACCGGCCCCGAGATCATCCTCGTCACCAAGACCGATCCGGCGGGTGACGATCCCAATGCGAAGAATGGCCTGCGCGTCGAAAGCGGCAGCGTCATCGAAGCCAAGGGCAGCTTGCCGGCGAGCGCGGCGCAGCCGATCACCTTCGGCTCAAGCACGATCTCCGGCGACGGCGCGCTGCTGCGCGTCTCCAACGCCGGCCAGGTGACGATCACCCGCGACGATCTGCCAGCGAATGCCATTGGATCGCTGACGGTCCAAGCGGGCGCCAATCTCGTGGGCGGCGCGGCGCTGACGCTCGATTCGTCTGGCAGCCTCAACTTCGCACCCTCGGCCAATTTCGCGGCGATGAACATCGCCATCGATGCCCCGGCAATCACGCTGACCAATGCGACGGGGGCGGCGCTCGCCGGTCTCTCCGGCTTTGTCGTCGGGCCGCAGAACCTCGGCCAGTTCGCATCGGCGCAACAAGTCGATCTGCGCTCCTATGGGTCGATCCTCTTTGACGGCAATGTCAATCTCGCCTTCGGCCAGAATGTCGAGCTTTCGGCGGGCAGCTTCGTCAGCAACGGCGGCAATGTCACGATCAGCGCGCCGACCGTGGCCTTCACCAACGACCTTGGCGCGACCGAAGGGACCGCGACGGCCGGCGCCGCGAGCCTCAACGTCAATGCCAATACGATCGATCTCGGGTCCGGCAGCAAGGCGCTCGCCGGCTTCGGTAGCGTCAATATGACGGCGACCGGCGGCATTGTCGGGCAGAACACCGGCAGCTTCGATATGGGCGGCGCCAATGTCACGCTCGCCGCGCCCGTCTATCTCGCTGATACGAGCTCGCAGACGTCGCTGACGACGACCGGCGCGCTGGTGCTCAACAGCAACCAGGGGACAGCTCTCGCCCTCAATCCTGTCGGCGGTGCGATCTCCTTCACCGCCGGCACGCTCAACGTCAACGGCGCTTCGATCGAAGCCCCCGCCGGCAATGTCACGCTCGAAGCCAAGACCGGCGATCTCACCGTGGCCAGCGGTTCGCTCGTGAGTTCGCAAGGCGTCGCCAAACGCTTCTTCGACGTCACGGAATATTCTCCCGCGGGCAACATCACGCTCACCGCTGACGAAGGTGCGATCAATGTCGCCTTGGGCGCGGTCCTGAACTTTTCCGGTGCCGCCGGCGGCGGCGCGGCCGGCAAGCTGACGCTCTCGGCGCCAGTCGAGACGGTGAACCTGAATGGTACTATTCTCGGCAACGCCGCCGCGGGCTACCAGGGCGGCGCCTTCGCGCTCAACACCGGCGGCAGCGTCGATCTCGACAATCTCGCCGATGAACTCGCCGCCTCCGGCGTGACGCAATCGATCAGCGTCGTGACGGGTGCTGGCAACCTCGTCCTCTCCGCCGGCAATATTCTGACCGCCCGTGTCGTCTCGCTCACTGCCGATGGCGGAACCGGCGATTTCAGCGACAGTACCGACGGTAATATTCTCATCAATGGCACCATTAACGCTTCTGGTACCGCCGGTGGCACGATCGCCCTCTATGGCAAGAGCAGCGTCGATCTCGAAGGCGCGCTCATCGCCACGGGTTCGAGCGCCACGGAGCAGGGCGGCACCGTGAATATCGGCACGACTGCCGTTTTCGATCCCAATGCCATCGATCCGGCGACGGGAAAGACCAACCCCTACAATGCCACCTACGGCTATGAAAACTTCTACACCTCCGGCGTGATCACGCTCGGCGCCAATGCGATCATCGACGTCGCCGGCGGCACCAAGGGCGGCTTGTCGGGTGGCACGGTCAGCTTCCGCGCGCCGATCCTTGCCGATGGCGCGACGAACGCCGATGGCGCTCTCAATACCCAGGGCGACGTCAATATCTTCCTGCCCACGGCCTTCAACGCCAACCGCGGCATCCTCGGTTCCCGCGCCACCACCCTCGAAGCCTATGCGGTCTGGAGCACGACTGACGCGACCGGGGGTACCGGTCAGCCGACGGCCGCCCAGCATTTCGACGGCATCGTCGATCCCGCCGGCTGGTACACGTCAAATGGTACGCTCGTCTCCGGCAGCTTCGTCAATGCCAGTGGCACGACCGTCGCAAGCTGGAACGGCAGCACGCTCACCAACGACGACGGAACGACCAACAATCTCAGCTATTATCTGACCAACGATTATTTCATGGCGCCCGGCAGCTTCACCAATTCCAGCGGCACTGTTGTGGCGACATGGTCCGGCACCACGCTAACCAACGTCGATGGCACAACCAACACTTTAAGCTACTATCTGGACAACGACAGTTTCCTTCAGACAGGCGGCGACAGCGCGCATCAGACTTTCTATGGTTACGGCCTCCAGACCGCGCAAACCACCAGCAACGGCACCACGACCACGACCATAACTCAGGTGGCCGGCACACTGATGGGCTTTGTCGAGAACTTGCCTATCTCGGCCGATGTCGCGAGCCGCTTCACCAATGCCGGCGTGCAGAATTTCGCCGTCGCGCCCGGCATCGAACTCGACAATCCCGACCCAAACATCAATGGCGGAAATATCTCCATCCTGACAAATTGGAATCTCGGCGCGGGCTCTTCAGCCACCGAGCTTGCCTTCCGCTTCAACGGCGCGGCCCCCATCATCACGTTCCGGGCCGAAAACGACGTCAAAGTCGACGCAAGCTTGAGCGACGGGTTTTTCCAGATCGCAAATCCAAATGGTGCTTCAATCGCGGTGCCATCTCTAGCCCAATACGGTACGTTCGCCCAGGATGAAGCCCTCTATAATCAACCGGCCGGCGTGTATGCTTACCTCGGCGGCGCAGCGTCGGGAATTGTCTATTATGCAACTCATACGGGAGCTTTGGCGTCGGCCCCTCAAAATCTGACCGCTGCAGATCCAAGTGAAGTCGACGAATATTATGCTCTTTACGCGGCCTATGGTCAGTTCCTGGACACCGCAATCTCGTCCTCGGACGCCAGCTTGACCCACCGCAACCCGGCGACGGACTATATCGCATTGATCGCGAACAACGATGCCAATGGTAGTTTCAACCGGGGCCTGATTGCTGCCCCAATAGCGCCGACGCCAAGTCAAACACTAGCGTATTTCAACGCCTATATTAGCTACATAGACGTCACCTACCCGGCTTATGTTGCTGCTGTGTTGGGAAAAGCATCGGCAGCGGGCGACATCATATCTGGACAATACATTGCGCCCCCGCAACCGCCTAACGCTCAATTATTTGGAGCTGGCGTCGCGTTCAATGAATCGACGATCACCGTTGGCACGACGGACAACACACCATCGCCAGCAGCCACGCCCGCTAATCCACTGCCGATTTTGTTCGCTTCTCTGGCGACTGGGTCGAGTGCTTCTTACAATATCGTCGCCGGCGCGAATTTGACGAGCGCCAATCCGCTGGCCGTCCAAGCAACGGCATTGTTCGCCAATGGTGGCGGCAGCGTCACGCTCGATGACCACACCGCTTATGTTGATGCGAATGGCCAGACGATCAACACGCCGACGATGATCCGCACGGGCACAGGCTCGATCGATATTGCCGCCGCCAACAATGTAAGCCTGCTCGACACCATTGCGCCGGGCGTCATCTACACGGGCGGGGCGCCCGCGGGGACGTCCCCGGGGACGACGGAGAGCATCGTTACCGGTAATAAGAGTTTCGGCGCCTATGACGTCGTGGCGACCAATGCGGTCAATCCCGACGGCGCCGGGAATGTCTCGATCGTTGCGGGCAACGATATCACCGGCGTCGAGAGCGTGAGCGGTATCAGTGGGGGACCCACCGGATACCTGAACAGCCAGTTCTGGTACGAATGGATGCAGACCGGCAATGTCGCCAACAGCAGCGGCACGGTCACCCAGACCTCGATCAATTTCGGTGCCTTCGATCAGGGTGTGATGAGCGTCGGCGGCAATGTCACGATTGCGGCCGGCGGCGATATCACCAATCTTGCCGTGTCCCTGCCGACCACCTGGTATTTGAGCAATGGCGCGCCGATCACTGTCGGCGGCGGCAATCTGACGGTCACGGCCGGCGGCAATATCCTGAGCGGCGATTATTTCGTCGCCAACGGCACCGGTGCGCTCACCGCCGGGGGCCAGATCGCTTCAAGCGGCCTGACCTATGGCGGTAGCGAAGTCTCGACGATCCTGGCGGCGCAGGATGGCGTGTTGAATGTCAGCGCCCGTCAAGGGGTGGATATCGGCGCCATGGTCGATCCGTCCTATTTGCAGGGCAATACGCTCGTCGACGGCTACAGCCTCCGCGCGGACGCGCAAAGCTATTCGGCCAGTTCGGCGCTGAATGTCGTTTCGACCACGGGCGCCGTATCGCTCAACACATTGGCCGATCCGTTGCTTCTCGATGCCGGCAAGGCCAATAGCCTGAACGATGATGCCTATGTGCTGCCGGCAAGCGTCGACCTCACCGCCTTCAGCGGTGGGATCAATATCGAGCAGAATGGCGAACTCTATCCGTCCGCCACGGGCGAACTGAGCCTCGTCGCGGCCCAATCCGTCGATCTCTACGATAGTAGTGGTTCGACTTCACTCCTCTATTCCAATTATTTTGGGATGATCGACGCCTCCCCCTCGGCGCTGCCGTCGCCGACAAACCAAATGCCAACGTCGATAAACGGGGTGACGAACGAGTTCCTGGGTGACCTGAATTCGAATAGTCCCATCGCGCATTCGGAGTCAGCCCTACACGCGGATGACACGCAGCCGGTGCTGATCTATAGCCTGACCGGGAGCATCACCGACGGCGTCTTGGCCAGCGACGGCAATTACAACGATCTGCTGCAAATCGCCGTCGACAAGCCGGCCGAGATCGAAGCGGGGCAGAACATCGTCAATCTCGCTTTCCTCGGCCAGAACCTGCGCGACGACGATCTGACCAGCGTCATCGCCGGGCGCGACATTTCCGACAGCAAGAATTTCGACTATGCGAACAATTTCGTCGCCCCCGCTTTGGTGGTCGGCGGACCGGGAGCCTTCCTGGTTCAGGCGGGACGCAATATCGGGCCGCTGACCAATCAGCAGGAGATCTACGATCGAGAGGGGACCTCCTATAACGATCCGACAACCGGCATCGATGCAGTCGGCAATGCCGACGATCCGTTCCTGCCGCATGAAAGCGCCAATGTGCAGGTGCTCTTCGGCGTCGGGCCGGGGATCGATGCTTCGGCCTTCATCGACGCTTATATCGGCCCCGATGCCTCGGTCCCCGGGATCGATACGAGCGCGGCGCTCGTCACCTTCATGGAGCAATATGACGAAGGTCAGGGCCTCGATACCGGCCTTGTGACCAATAATCAGGTCACGCTCACCTTCGCGCAGGCGTGGTCGCAGTTCCAGGCGCTGCCGCTGCGCGTCCAACAGCTCTTCGCCGAAGATACGCTCTTCGAGGTCCTGCAGGCGGTCGGCAATGATTATAACAATTCGGCGAGCCCCTATTACCACCAATATTCGCGGGGCTATCAGGCGATCAATACGCTGTTCCCGGCGGCCTATGGCTATACGGCGAACAGCCTCGACGGTGGCACCAACGGTGCCAACCAGTTGGTCGATACTGGCAATCTCGATATCCGCTCGACAACGATCCAGACCCAGCAGGGTGGCAATGTCGTGATCCTCGGGCCGGGCGGCGAGGCTCTTGTCGGCAGCGAATCCGCGCCGCCGGTCATTATGAATGGCAAGACGGTCGAGGTCGGCCCCGGCGCCGAGGGCATCCTCACGCTTGAGGACGGCAATGTCGATATTTTCACCGACCAGAGTTTGCTGCTGGCGCAGAGCCGCGTCTTCACTGAGGAAGGCGGCGACATGACGATCTGGTCGTCGAACGGCGACATCAATGCCGGCAAAGGGGCGAAGACCGTCGCCAATGTGCCGGCGCCGATCTACGTCAGCGACGAAGACCATTACAACACCCGCGACGCGCGCGGCGAGGTTTCGGGCGCCGGTATCGCGACGCTCGCGGCCATCCCCGGCGTGCCGCCCGGCAACGTCAACCTCATCGCGCCGCGCGGCACGGTCGACGCGGGGGCGGCCGGCATCCGCGTCTCGGGTGATCTCAACATCGCGGCGCTGCAAGTGGTCAACGCCTTCAACATCCAGGTGCAGGGCGTAACGACCGGCGTGCCGACGGTGGCGGCGCCGAATGTCGGCTCGCTCAGCGATGCCTCGGCCGCCTCGGGCGCGGCGACCAAGGCAATTACTTCAGCCGGGCAGGGCAATAATGGCGCCATGCCTGCTTCCATCCTCATCGTCGAAATCGAAGGCTATGGTGGGGATGATGAAACTACGCCAGCGCAACAGCCAAATATTCAACGGCACGATCGGGATAAAACGCGTAACCGTCAGAGTTATAGTACGCAGAGTCCTTATCAGGTGCTTGGCGCGGGTGCGCTTTCGTCCGAGGAAATTGACGCCCTCGCCGAGGCAAGCCGGCAGCAAGCGAAGGCGAAGTGAAATACGCGAACATGCTGACGGAAGGCGACGGGACGTTGGAGGAGCAGCCACAGCTGATTGCATCGCAAGCTGCTTTTGAACCGCAGCCTGCGTTGCTCGATCTACGGCAGCGGGGGCAGTTCCTGCATGTGTTCGTTGTTTTGTTCTGAGTGGCGCCACGAATGAGAGATTTGGAACGCGAATCGTATATCGCAAGAAGCTGTTCTTGTTGCCGGCGCTTTCTCGCGCACGCGCGCGCAATTGTGCGGCGACATTTTCACCCGTGGGCGCAACGCGGTTACACCGGATGGGGTTTGATTCGCAGTAGAAATTTAGATTGTGTTGAGTTCGCTGATTAGCTCGTAGTCTCAGGAGAGGTTGAGCAGTTCCGGATCGCCCCCGTGCGCCGCGATATTCACGCTCACCACGCGTTCCGTCGCGTAGCGTAGTAACGAATAAGGGCCCCCCGTCTTTGGCCCAGTTCCGGACAGGCCGAGACCGCCGAACGGTTGCACTCCGACCACAGCTCCGGTCATCCCGCGGTTAACGTAGACATTCCCAACCGGGACGACGCGCTGCACTTGATCTACAAACGATTCTATCCGGCTGTGAATTCCGAGCGTTAAGCCATAACGCGTCGCGCGCAGGGGCGCGGCCGCCGTCTCAATATCTTCGGGATCGTAACGAACTACGTGCAGGATTGGTCCGAAAACCTCACGCTTCAAAAACTCAGCGGAGGAGATTTCCGCAAGCAATGGACCGAAATAGGTACCGTCCTTTGGCGCCTTCAGCTGCCGCAACACCTTCGCATCACACCGCAAGTGCTCGGCATATGTTTCCAAGGCCGTCCGCGCGCTTTCATCGATGATCGGGCCGATATCAGTACGCGGATCGGCCGGATCCCCGAGCGTCAGCGTTTGCATGGCGCCCGCCAGCCCCTCGATCAGGAGATCTGCAGTTTCGCGCGGCAAAAAGAGCAATCGAAGCGACGAGCAGCGCTGCCCTGCTGAACCGAAGGAAGAAACGAGGACATCGTCGATGACTTGTTCGCGTAGAGCAGTCGTGTCCACGAACATGGCATTTAAGCCACCGGTTTCTGCGATAAATGGTGTGATGGGCCCGGGCCGTGCCGCCAAGGTTCGGTTGATCGCCCAAGCGGTTTCTGTCCCGCCCGTGAAGGAAACGCCGTCGCAGGACGCGTGGGTGACGAGCGCCGCGCCGATCGTCTTTCCAGAGCCGGGCAGAAGATGCAGCAAATCCGGCCCAAGCCCCGCCTCATGGAAAAGTCGCACGGCAAGCGCCGCGATGAGCGGCGTTTGCTCGGCCGGCTTCGCCAAAACCGCGTTACCAGCGGCGAGCGCTGCGGCAATCTGCCCAGTGAAGATCGAAAGTGGAAAATTCCAAGGGCTAATGCAGACAAAAACACCGCGCCCGTGCAATTCTAAGCGGTTGGTCTCGCCGACCGGACTTTTTAGGACGCGGTCAGGGAATTGCTGCTCCGCGAGGTAAGCGTAGTAGCGGCAAAAATCGATGGCTTCGCGTACTTCGGCGATTCCGTCGCTTAGGGTTTTTCCCGCTTCCCGTGTCAATAATGCGACGAGACGGTTGCGATTCATTTCGAGTGCATTGCCCATAGCGCGCAGAATTGCGGCCCGCCCCCCAGCGGCGCGGGCATCCCAGGCCGGTTGCGCATCTCTCGCTGCGGCAAAGGCCGCGTCCATATCCTCTACAGCAGCCGACCGGACGGCGCCGACGACGTGAGTCAACTTCCCAGGCGAATAACGTATCTCCGCCCCGGCATTTCTGAGCCGCCCGCGAACGATGGGACCGGCACCCAACTTCTGGGTATCGAGGGCGGAAACGGCGTCGGCAAGTTCGGCGCGCGCACGAGCCGTTGAAAGATCGACACCCAATGAATTGCCACGCGCCGTGCCATAAAGATCTGGGGGCTTGGGAATAAGTGGATTGGGGGCGGCGCCGGCTGACTCGACGGCATCGAGAGGATCAGACACGACGTCGGAGACGGCTATCTGTTCGTCCAACAGAGAATGTACAAAAGAAGTGTTTGCACCGTTTTCGAGTAGCCGCCGCACCAGATAGGGCAAGAGATCCTCGTGAGCGCCAACCGGAGCGTAGACGCGCATCGGAAAGGCGCCATAGCGCGCGAAGGCGCTGGTATAAAGCGCTTCTCCCATGCCGTGCAGGCGCTGGAATTCCGGAGCGATATTGTGCTCTTGCGCCATTTCCCGAACTGCCGCCAGCGTGTGAGCATTATGCGTCGCGAATTGCGCGTAGACAGCCGGATGCGCCGCGAGCAGAGTGCGGGCGCAGACAAGGTAGGACACGTCCGTCGCAAATTTGGTCGTGTAGGTCGGATAATCAAGCAATCCCAAGACCTGCGCGCGCTTGATCTCGCTGTCCCAATAGGCGCCTTTCACTAAACGCACCATCAGCCGACGATGGCTTGACCGTGCGATGGCAGCGACGGCCTCGATGACTTTTGGCGCTCGCTTTTGATAGGCCTGAATGGCAAACCCTAGACCACGCCAGCTTCCGAGGTCAGCCTCATGTGCGAGACGGTCGAGAATTGCGAGCGAAAGCGTAAGCCGATCAGCTTCCTCTGCGTCGATCGTGAGGTCGATATTGCTTTTCGCGGCGGCGACAGCGAGATCCTTCAGGCGCGGATAGAGCTCCCGCCACACCCGCTCTTCCTGGCACGGCTCATAACGCGGCGACAAAGCCGAAAGCTTGACTGATATGCCGTGGCCGCGCTCCGGATTCTTGCCGGCCGCCTGCGAACCCACAACCGCGATCGCCTCCGCGTAGGCGGCTTGGTAGCGTTCTGCATCGTCCTCGGTCCGCGCGGCTTCGCCCAACATGTCGAACGAACAGACAAAGCCCTCGTGGCGTGCGCGCTTCAACGCGCTCGCGATGGTCGGGCCGAGCACGAATTGCTCGCTCATGATGCGCACGGCCGCGCCGAGGGCGGCGCGAATTACCGGTTCGCCCAGCCGCGCTGCCAGCCGATGAATGAAGGCCGGCAAATTGCGGATCGCCTCTTGATCCGGTGCGACGAGCTTGCCGGTCAGCATGAGGCTCCAGGTCGAGGCGTTGACCAGAAAGCTATCGGAGTGCCCGGCGTGCCTCGCCCAATCGGCCGAAGCGACCTTCGCCGAGATAAGGCGGTCGCGGGTTCGCTCGTCAGGCGTTCGAATGAGAGCCTCGGCGAGACACATCAGCGCGAGGCCTTCGGGCGTAGAAAGAGAAAATTCCTGTAAAAAGCTCTCGACGGCTCCCCGCCGTCGGGTGCGCCGGGCGGCTCTGACCAAGGCCTGCGCTTCCTCGCGAGCCCTAATGCGCAAGTCGAGACTTAGAGGAGGGGAAGCAAGCGCCGCCCGCAAAAGAGTGCGCTCGTCCTCAAACTTCAGGTCGTCCAGATAATCGAAGGACATTTTGTTTATTTTCGATGGATTGGTCACCCTTGCCTAAATTGCCTCTTCGGCCTTGCCATTCCAACTAAGATTTCGTTTTGGATAGCCCGATAAGGATAGACCACGGGAATCAGAGCTTCCCGTAAAGCTTTCCGAACACGCTGTAGCCGCTTCTTGTCACTTGCAAATGGACAATTTCATTAATGTACAATTCAAGAAGCGGAGCGACCCATTCCTCAGCTTTCCGAACAGCTTCAGCATCACTGGAGGCGTGAAAATCCTTGGTGCCCAGGGAGGCACGTTTTCCTACAGCGCTCTTTGTAAGTTCCGCAATATAACGCATAAAAATCTCCCTCCTTTCGTAAAGCGTATCGCGGCGCACGGCGCAGATGAGCGCCGTCGCGGCTCATGCATACAGGGGCTGGCGCCTGAACATCCTCTGTAGCGAGCTGACGTTATCGCCATCGGCAAGCTGTCTATGATTGCAGCCAACTCGTCGGGGCGTGCTATCGGATGATCAGAATTGCAATCGATAACGGACGAAATCATCCGCCTCTATAAATTCATCGTACAGCCGCCGCGCTGGGTTGTTCTCACGCGTATGCCAATACAAGCGCGACCAACCGCGATCCTTGGCAAGCTCGACTAAATCCCGGATCAATAACCGGCCAACGCCTTTGCCTCGGTAAGCGGGCTCGACGAACAAGTCCTCCAAATAGCATATTGGGGCAGTCACCCAAGTCCCCTCGTGCAAGACGCTGACACTGAAGCCGACGACTGTGTTGTCGTTCTTGGCAATGCGCGCAAAAATAGGGGAGCTTGGATCCTGGATGCGTTCCCAGGTTCGCGACGTAATTTCCGAAGGCACGCTCGCTTGATAAAAAGCATTGTAGCCAGCCCACAGTCTCTTCCAATCAGCCTCATCCGAGGGTGTGGCATCGCGGATCGTAATCGTATCGCTCACCGCAACTCCTCCTGCATCCGATGCCGGACAATGCGAAAATGCTCGCCCGCACAGGTAGTCCGCCGGCGATACGCGGTGTGGCAATCATCACAATGACGGACACTCAAATGTAGGTTGCTATCCTGCAGCGCTAGTCGAACGCCTCGTGCAGTTAGCCGCTAAACTGCAGCGCTTCGGAAGGGGCGCTTGCACAGGGCTCATGCCTACCTTCAAGGAGCTTACCGGCGGTCCAGCGGGGGAAGCGGCGTCTACGGTCATTATTTTAAAGAATTAAATTTTCCTATTAAGAAAATCACTCGTCGCATTTCTTGTCAAGGAAGGAAATTTCATAGTTTTTGCGACTCGTGGTCATGCTCAAGTTGGTACGGCAGCTGACTTCTTGACGATGTGCTTTCGCGTTTGGGGGAAAGGTCCCCTGAGGGACCGCGCCCCAGCGCCTAACGCGCGGATCGACGGAGTTTGTTGGAAGACAGTCCGTGTCCGCCGAAAGCCGGCTGGCGCGATCAACGCGTGCAATGACTCCTGAGCAGGGCTGAACGCACACAAACAAGCGGGGCTTCCGGCATCGTCCGCTTGAAAATTGAGATCGTGTGCCGGCCGCGGTCTCACGAGAGTGAAACGAGTCAGCCGGATTTTATGTTTGTGCCTTGACAGAGAGAAATTTTCTTTATAGGAAAATAAAATTCCCATATAAAAACGAGTGGGAACAAATAAAAATGCTCACGGAGAGGAAGATGTTCGAAGTGGCTAACCGGCATAGGCGACTATAGCGCGCGATCTGCCGCGCTCCGCTTGAGCGCCATGAGATTCGCCAATCGACGAATCCCCGCTCCAGCGGCCCATTCCAAATCAAAATGTCAGCTGCTGGTCTCTTAGGAGAGGCTTCGCGATGACTCGTGCGCGTAAAGCGCTTCGCCGATCGAGCAAATCGTCGTCGGAACGGCGAGCCATGCTCAGTGGCAAGGCAAGACGGTTTTTCTACGAGGATTAATTTTCGCAACATCCCAAAAACGCAGAAGGGAGGAGCGATGTGATTTTTACGAAACATGCCTTTTCAGTCGATCGACAAAACATAGCGGCACGGCACGCCTGTCTACCAATCGAGTCAGTTTGAACGTCCATGCAGCGAGTGCGTGACGATCGCACCGAACAAAAATAATCGCCAACTCGTTGCAGCCAACCAAGGGGGAGCACAAGAGCAATGACAAGTCAAAGCCATAAAAGTGTAAGTGAATCCCATGCCACCGATCACCTTGGCTATACGTCTGGCGGCTTGAAACGTGAGACGGGCTGGTGGGGCGCCTTCGTGATCGGCCTCGCCGGCACGATCTTGGTGACCGGCATTGCGCCAGTGATGGTCACCACGCTCGGTGCCTCGTCCATCCCGATTACAGTCTTCATCACGCTCACCGGCTGGCTTTTGTGCCTGTTTCTGGCCGAGCTTGCCGCCATGATGCCGGAGCGCACCGGCGGTTCGCCGAGTTATGCCTATCCGGCCTTCGTCACGCGCTGGCCGAAGTTCGCCAAACACGTCAACGGCTTCACTGCCTGGGCTTATTGGCTCGGCTGGTTCCCGGTGGCGCCGCTGAATATGATCCTGGCGGCCGCCTATCTCGCAGACCGTTTCGGCTTCAATACGACGGCGGGCTTCACCCCGATTCACACCTTCATCGCCTGGTCGACGTTGATCATTTCGGTCATCGGCATCTTGCTGTTCTTCATCCCGGCCTATCGCGGGATCAAGTTCGGCGCGTCCTTCGCGACGATACTGGCGCTGCTGTCGATGATCCCGCTGACCTTCATCGCCATCTCTTGGATCTTCAATCCGGGCGTCGTGCATTGGGGCGAGCTCTCGGGCTTCAGGCATCTGGACGGCACGAGCTTCTTCTCGTCGATCAGCGGCTTTAATTGGATCCAGGTTTACATCGCCTATGGCTTCCTCCTGACCTGGAACGTCATCGCGATGGAAGCCGCCGCCTGCTACATCGGCGAATGCGCCAATCCGGATCATGACGCCAAGATCGCCATGAACCTCGAAGGCGGCTACGGCGTCTTCATCTACACGCTGGTGCCGATCGCCTTCATCGTCGTGCTCGGTGCCAAGGCTTTGTCGAACTCGGCGCTGTCCGATCCGAAGACCATCTTCGTGACTTTCGCGGACAAGGTCTTCCCCGGCGTCACCGGCCAGTTCTTCGACTGGGTGATCGCCGCCATGCTCATCGTCGCGCTGGCGCTTTCGGCGCTCAACGCGATCATGGGCTCGGGTCGCGCGCTGTATCAGATGGCGATCGACGGCGAGTTCCCGACCTGGTTCACCAAGCTCAACGACCACGGCGTGCCGGCGCGCGCCATGGCCTTCAACGTCGTCGCTTCGCTGCTCGTCGTCTTCGCCGGCGGCGCGGTGGAAATCTACAGCTTCTCCAACGTCGGCTATACGATTTCCTTCATCCCCGTGCTCGTCGGCTATTTCCTGCTGCGGCAGGACAAGCCGGAGCTGCGGCGGCCGTTCAAACTGCCGGAATTCATGAAATATGTCGCGCTGCTTCTGGCGGTGGTCTACTTCGTGTTCTGGCTGTTCGGCGGCCTCTGGTACTCCAAGCTCGGAAATGTCGAGATCTATTATTGGGCCGGCTGGGTGACCTTGCTCGCTTACCTGCCGCTCTATTGGTACCGGAAGATGGAAGATCGGCGCAAACCCACGAAGGATTTCTTAGCTCCTAGGGCGAACTGATCGTTGCGGGCATGGGCGCCTGCAATAGAGACATTCCCCTAACTTGCGCTGGCTAGCCCTCTCTAGCCAGCGCCTTTTTTTCAAAATCGGAGACTTCTTTCATGTTGATTACCGCGCAAGAGAAGGCCACCGACCGAGCCGCCCGCGGCCCAATCATTTCACACAACGCGCATACAATTAAAAAGGCGAGCGTCGCGGGCCTGGCCCTGGGCTCGATCGGCGTTGTGTACGGCGACATCGGCACCAGCCCACTCTACGCGTTGCAAGCCTCCCTTGTTCATGCCGGTAAAACCGGTCGAGCGTTCGAGGCCGGAGTCGTCGGAATCGTCTCCCTTCTCATGTGGGCGCTGTTCTTCATCGTCACCGCCAAGTACGTTCTCTTTCTCATGCGTGCGGATAATAAGGGTGAAGGCGGGACTCTATCGCTGATGGCCCTCGCGCAGACGGCTTTCGGCCGGCGTGCCGCGCCAATTTTCTTTCTCGGTGTTGCCGGCGCCGCATTATTTTCCGGCGACGCGATCATCACGCCGGCCATTTCAGTTCTATCGGCGCTCGAAGGTCTGCAGGTCGCGACCCCCGTCTTCAGCGATTACATCCTGCCGCTGACAATCATCGTGCTGATCTCGATCTTCGCCGTGCAGCGGCACGGCACAGCCAAGGTGGCGACCTTTTTCGGCCCGATTATGGCTGTGTTTTTCATCGTGATCGCTTTTCTCGGCGCGACCCACATTCCTGATGCGCCACGTATTCTGAGCGCTTTCAATCCTTTCGTCGGTATCGCCTTTCTTTTGAGCCACGGCCTGATGGGCTTCATGGTGCTTGGCTCGGTGTTCCTGGCCGTGACCGGCGCCGAAGCGCTCTATGCCGATATGGGCCATTTCGGTCGCCGGCCGATCCAACTCGCCTGGCTCGTCTTTGTCTTGCCCGCGCTCACTTTGAATTATCTCGGCCAAGGCGCGCTGGTCCTCGCGCATCATGACGCGGTCGCGAATCCCTTTTATCTGCTGGCACCACGCTGGGCGCTGCTGCCGCTCGTGATCCTCTCGACGATCGCCACGGTCATTGCCAGCCAGGCTGTGATCACCGGCGCCTTCTCGCTCACGCGGCAGGCGATTCAACTCGGTCTCCTGCCGCGTATGGAAATCCAACACAAATCCGAAATGCAGGAGGGCCAGATCTTCATCCCGAAGGTCAACCGGATCCTGCTCATCGGCGTCTTGTTTCTGGTTCTGCTCTTCCGCAGTTCGAGCGCTTTGGCTTCGGCCTATGGCATCGCCGTCTCCGGCACGATGCTGGTAACGACCGCGCTTGCCTTCGTCGTCGTCTGGCGGATGTGGAAATGGCCGCTCTGGGCGGCCGCCGTCTTCGTTTCCTTCTTCGTCCTAGTCGATTTCGTCTTCTTTGCTGCGAATCTGACGAAGATCGTCGACGGCGGCTGGGTGCCTCTGATGATCGCCGCCTGTTCGATGCTCGTGATGTGGACCTTCGTGCGCGGCAATGCGCTGCTTGCCGAAAAGACGCAGCGCGATTCGATCCCGTTGAAGGATCTTATCCCGATGTTGGAGAAATCAAGGCCGACGCGCGTTCCAGGCACGGCGATCTTCCTCACCAACAGGCTGACCTCGGCGCCTTCGGCACTGCTGCACAACATCAAGCACAATAAAGTGCTGCACGAGCAAGTCTGGTTGATGTCGGTACGCACGGAAGATACGCCGCGCGTTTCGGTTGCCGACCGTTACGAAGTACAGAAGCTCTCATCGGACTTCACGATTGTCACGCTCCATTTCGGTTATATGGAGAGCCCGCGAATCCCAGATGCGTTGGCGTTGCTACGGAAATCCGGTCACACGTGCGAAATCATGACGACATCGTTCTTTCTCGGCCGGCGGACGATCAAGGCCTCGCTCAATTCATGCATGCCAGCGTGGCAGGATGGTCTCTTCATCGCTCTGTCTAAACAGGCAATCGACGCAACCGAATTCTTTTCGATACCGTCGGATCGCGTCGTCGAACTCGGTGCGCAAGTCGCGATCTGAGAAAAGTTCTCATCTGGTCCTGATAAGCTTGGAAAAGGTGGACAACAATGCTCGCGCAAATCAACACCGGCAATACGGGCTTCATGATCCTATGTGCGAGCCTGGTGATGCTCATGACGCCGGGGCTGGCATTCTTTTATGGAGGTTTGGTCCATCGACGGAACGTTCTAGGCATCATGATCCAGAGCTTCGTGTCTATGGGCTGGACCTCGGTGATCTGGTTCGCCTTCGGTTATTCGATGTGCTTTGGTCCAACAATCGGCGGCGTCATCGGCAATCCGTTGAGCCATGCGTTCCTACGTGGCATCGATCTGTCGACTCTATTTGCCGGTGACAAGAGCCTCGGAATTCCGACGCTGGTGCACGTCTGCTATCAGATGATGTTCGCCATCATAACGCCGGCGCTCATCACGGGGGCGTTCACAAACCGGGTGACGTTTAAAGCCTACATGTGGTTTCTGACGGCGTGGCTGGTCTTCGTCTATTTTCCGTTCGTTCATATGATCTGGAGTCCAGACGGAATCTTGGCCAAGTGGGGTGTGCTCGACTTCGCGGGCGGGATCGTCGTCCATAACACCGCGGGCTTTGCGGCGTTGGCCTCGGTGCTTTTCGTCGGGCGGCGCAAGGTGATCGACGCGCATCCCCACAGTATTCCAATGGTCGCGCTTGGGACTGGCCTGCTTTGGTTCGGATGGTACGGATTCAATGCCGGCAGCGAGTTCAGGGTCGATTCGGTAACGGCGGCGGCTTTCTTCAACACCGACACGGCGGCTTCGTTTGCGGCGGTGACCTGGCTCGTGGTCGAGTGGCTGCATGTCGGCAAGCCAAAATTCCTTGGCCTACTTACTGGAGCGGTCGGCGGTTTGGCGACGATTACGCCCGCGGCCGGCTATGTTGCGCCTCATACCGCCGCGTTCTTCGGTGTCGCGGCCGGATTGGTTTGCTATTACGCGGTTCTATTGAAGAACAAGATGGGCTGGGACGACGCGCTGGACGTATGGGGCGTGCACGGGGTCGGCGGCTTCATCGGCATCGTGATGCTCGGTCTCTTCGCCGATAAGGCGTGGAATCCGGCGATCGCGGCCGACGGGTTGTTAATCAATGGCTCGCCAGACTTTTTCGTCAAACAGCTCGTCGCGGTCGTATTGTCTTCAGTCTGGGCGTTTGCTTTCACATACGGGATGTTGAAGGTGATCAATGGTATAACGGTGGTCAAGGTCGACGAAGCGACTGAGGCGACTGGCTTGGATGAGGGGCTGCTTGGCGAGCAAGCATACCAGTCGGGCGCGCTGATGTGACGATGCACTCACGCGTCGATAATGTCGAAGTCTGAACAATCTTTTGGGGTGAATGTGACCGTGAGAATGCGCTTTTGACCTTCAATTGGGGTGAGCCACATTTGGGGTGAGCGACAAGCAAGCGGCCGCCAGATAAGCGTTACGGTTCGAGTTCCGAATCCCAGTAGAGATAGTCCATCCAGCTTTCGTGCAGATAATTGGGCGGAAACAGCCGGCCGTTCTGGTGCAGGTCTGCGACCGTCGGCTGATACGGATGACGCGACGGCCACATATGGGCTTCGCTCGTCAGCCGGTCGCCCTTCTGCAGATTGCAGCAGGAGCAGGCGGCGACGACATTTTCCCAAGTCGTCGTGCCGCCCTTTGAGCGCGGGACGACATGATCGAAGGTCAGTTCCTCGCGCGCGCCGCAATATTGGCAGGCGAAGCGATCGCGCAGGAACACGTTGAACCGCGTGAACGCGGGATGCCGCGACGGCTTGATATAGGTCTTGAGCGAGACCACCGAAGGCAGCCGCATCTCGAAGCTCGGGCTGCGGACCGTGCGGTCGTAATGGGAGACGATATTGACGCGGTCGAGAAACACCGCCTTGATCGCGTCCTGCCAGGACCAGAGGGACAGAGGATAATAGCTCAACGGCCGGAAATCGGCGTTAAGCACGAGAGCCGGACAGCCTTCCGGTGAAACCGTGGGTTGGCAGTGGACTGTCAAACCTTGCACCTCATTCGCCAGTGGGCGCAAACCCGACCCTTTAACGCGAACTGGCTAGGACCCTAACAACCCCTCAAATCCTCTTGGCGGCACCGCGCGGCTTCCCGCAAACCGCCGGAACTCCTCTAAATCACCTCACGCGTAATGGCAAATCGACCGAATCTCTCTGTCATGCCCGCATGACGGGGCTGTGAACGAGACGGTAGCGAAGCTTTAAGGTTGGCGGCGGACAGCTCAGCGGGTCGGCACAGGCGTGCCGCTGCGATAGTCGTAAAAGCCACGTTGGGTTTTGCGGCCAAGCCACCCGGCTTCCACATATTTCACCAGCAATGGGCAGGGCCGATATTTCGAATCAGCCAGCCCCTCATGCAAAACCTGCATGATCGAAAGCACGGTGTCGAGGCCGATGAAATCGGCGAGTTGCAGCGGCCCCATCGGGTGGTTGGCGCCGAGCCGCAGGGCGGTGTCGATCGCATCGACCGAGCCGACGCCCTCGTAAAGCGTGTAAATCGCCTCGTTGATCATCGGCAGCAGAATTCTGTTGACAATGAAGGCGGGGAAATCCTCGGAGACGATCGCCGACTTGCCGAGCTCGGCGATCAGCTTTTTGGCCGCATTGAACGTCGAGTCGTTCGTGGCGATGCCGCGAATCAGTTCGACAAGCTGCATCCGCGGCACCGGGTTCATGAAATGTATGCCGATGAATTGCTCCGGCCGGTCGGTCGCCGCGGCAAGGCGGGTGATCGAGATCGACGAGGTATTGGTCGCAAGCATCGCGCCCGGCTTCAGGCTCGGCGAGAGCTTCTGGAAGATCGAATGTTTGACCTGCTCGCTTTCGGTCGCGGCTTCGATCACCAGATCGCAATCGGCGAAAGCATCGAAGTCAGGCGCCCGGCCGACGTGCTTCATCGCCGTCTGCACCGCCGCTTCGTTGAGCTGCTTGCGTTCGACCAGGCGCGCGAGATTGCCGCTGACCGTGGCGAGCCCATGGTCGATCCGCTCATCGGAAATATCATTCAGCGCCACGTCGAAACCGGCGAGGGCACAGACCTGCGCAATGCCGGCGCCCATTTGCCCGGCCCCGATAATTCCGACTTTCTTGATGTCAGCCATGGATCTTATCCGAAAGAGGTGCGGCGGACGGCCCGCCGAGCGATACCGCCGCTTGCGAATGTCGCGCCAAGGCGCCGACCGGCGTCAGTCCGGCGAGGACTTACGCCAGTTCAGCACACCGCGTCAAAGATCATGTGAGACGAGTTTGCGCTTTAGCGGCCGGCGCTGAAATGAATCGGCACGGTAAACGCGCCGCCGTTGACGCCGGGCGGCGCCGGCGGCACCGGATTGGCGCGCTGGACGGTCGCGACCGCCGCCCGGTCGAGGATTGAAGATCCGGCGCTGCGGGCCAGACGCACGCCACGGATGCCGCCGCCGCGGCTCACCGAGAAAGCGACGAGAGCTGTGCCGCCCAGGCCCTGCGCGCGCGCCTCCTCCGGATATTCCTTCTCGCTCATGATCCGCATGACGATTTCGCTCTTCCAATCGGCAATGGCTGCGCCTTGCAGGCCGGCCATCGGCGCGGCTTGCTGCTGGGCGTGCCTGAGGTCGGTGCGCGTCGATTTGATCCGCCGCTGTGGTTTCGGCAGGTGATGGGTCGGCTTCGGCGTCTTCGTCGTCTTTTCGACGACGGGCTTCGGCGGCGGGGGCGGCGGCGGGGCCGACGTCACCACTTCCGCCTGCGGGGCCGGCTGCACGTCAGGCTCGAGCGGCGCCGTGGTGTCGGTGGTCGGGGGCGGCGGCGTATCCGGCGGCGGCGGGATATTGGGCGTCGGCGGTGGCGGCGTATCCGGCTGCACCTGATCGGGCTGCGGCGGCGTATCGACCTCGTCCTGCGGCGGCGGCGCGACGGCGACCGGCGCAAGATCGATCATCACCGCATCCGGTGGCGCGCCGGGCGGACGCTCCTCCGTTCGCGTCACGAGATAAGCGAGGAGCAGGGCGACATGCACCGCGACGACGATCAGCGCCGCGATGCCCCAGCGATACCAGCCGGAATGTTCTTTCGGCGGCAGTATGGTCTGGGCAAAGCTCATGGTGCCGAACTTGGGGCTGCTCCGTTATCGTCCGGCGCTTGCGAGGCGTCGAGACCGACCAGCGCGATCTTCAGATAGCCGGCCTTGCGCAGCACATTCATCATGTCCATGACGTTGCCGTAGGCGATCGTCTTATCGCCGCGCAGGAAAATGCGCTGCTGCGTGTCGCCCCCGGTCGCGGCACTCACCGCAGCGGCAAGACCGTCGCGGTTGACCGCTGCATCGCCGACCGCCAGCGTCAGATCCGGCTTGATGGTGACGAAGACCGGCTTATCCGGCCGCTGCGCCGGCTGCGCGGTCGAGGCGGGAAGATCGACGTTGATGTCGACCGTCGAAAGCGGTGCCGCGACCATGAAGATGATCAGCAGCACCAGCATCACGTCGATGAAAGGCGTGACGTTGATGTCGTGGTTTTCTTCGAGCGAATCGTCGGTTCGCGAGAGCTTGACAGCCATCGCCTTTTACTCCGCCGGGCGACGCATGCCGACGACGTGCCAATTCTCGCTCGCGGCCGGCGCGCCGCGGTCGAGATCGCGCGAGACATGGCGCAGGATTTCCGCCGCGGCATCGCCGAGAATGGCCTTGTAGCCCGAAATGCTGCGGGCGAAGACATTGTAGATGATGACGGCTGGGATGGCGGCGACGAGGCCGAAGGCGGTCGCAAGCAGCGCTTCGGCAATGCCCGGCGCGACGACGGCGAGGTTCGTCGTATGCGTCTTCGAAATGCCGATGAAGCTGTTCATGATGCCCCAGACGGTGCCGAACAGGCCGATGAACGGTGCCGTGGAGCCGATCGTTCCGAGAATGCCGGTGCCGTGATTGACCCTGCGGCCGGCGCGCGCCTCGATGCGTTCGATCAGTGCCGCGGCGCGCTCCTTGATTCCATCGGCATTGAGATCGGCCGAGCGATCGACTTCGGCCGCAGCGCCATCGACCATCCGCACCACCGGGCCTTTGGCCTTGCCGAGATCGGCACGCGCCGCATCAAGCGTTGCGGCATGGGCGAGGATGCCGAGCTGCTTGAGCGCGTTTCCCTTCGCCGTCATAAGCTCGAGGCTCTTGACCAGCCAGACCGTCCAGGTCGCGAGCGAGGCCAAAGCCAAGCCGACCATCACCACTTTCACGACGATGTCGGCGTTGAGGAACATGCCCCAGGGCGAAAGATTCTGCGGCAGCAGATGCGCGGCGATGCCGATGGAGGGCTCTGCGGCCGGCGTAGCGGATTGTGAAGCGGGCGCTGCGGCTGGCGTAGCAGGTTGAGACGCAGATGCCGCTGGCGCAGCGGCGGGCGCACTTGCCGCCGCAGGCACCGCTTGTGGCGCGGCCGGGACCGCTTGCGGGGCAGCCGGCGCCGGCGAAGGCAGGGCGGGCGCGGCTGTGGCACTCGGTGCGGGTTGCGGTGCCGGTGCCTGCGCGAAGCTGAAGGAGGGGATTGCGATCAGGGCGAAGATTGCGGGGAGAGCAAATCCGCCGAACGCGGCCTTAACGCGACGCGCATCAAACATGAATTCCATCCCTGTTTTTGCCTTCCCGCCCGATGGTTTGCCAGCTTGCGTGGCAATGCGCCCGGGGTCAATCAGCGCGCAGAAATATTCGCGCAATTGAATGATATCTCCCGAATGTGCCGCCCTTCTACAGCGCGCCCCTTGGCAAGTCCTCTCGAATTTTTTGAGAAATTTTGAACGCAATATCGGGAAAAATTCCCGACCTCAGGTTTCGAACAATCGATCGCCGATCGTGCCTCCCGGCGCGATGCCGGGCGGGCAGGCAAACAAGCCGCTGCCGACATGCGTGACGAACTGGTTCATCGCATCGAGCTTGGAGAGCTTGTCGAAGATTTTGACGAAGCCGGTGCGCGGATCGCGCTGATAGCAGACGAAAAGCGAGCCGGCGTCATATTCGATGCCCTGATGCCAGGGCGGCCAGCGCTCCGCAACAAAGGTCGCGCCATTGTTATAGGAATAGCCGCGCCGCAGAATCTGCGTGCCATCGTTCATCGCCGACGCGGCGATGCGCGCATGCGCCGTCGCCGGGATCATCGGGTTGCCGTCCTTGTCGGCGGCGGTGAGATCGAGTGGGTCCGAGTCTTTTTTGCCGCCGAGCGGCGCGCCGGAGAACTTGCGGCGTCCGATCGTTTGCTCCTGATAATCGAGATCCATGCGATCCCAATGTTCGAGCGCGATGCGAATGACGCGGGCGACGACATAGCTGCCGCCGCGCATCCACGCGGGACCTTCGTCGCCGACCCAGACGAAGCGATCGTAATCGATCGGCGTCGCCGGATTGATCGTGCCGTCCTTGAAGCCCATCAGATTGCGCGGCGCCTTGTCGCCATATTCGGCGGTGAAGCCGCTTTGCGCCCAGCGGATCGTGGCGACGCCCTGCGCCTCGCGCGCCAGTTGGCGCACGGCATGGAAGGCGACTTGCGGATTGTTGGCGCAGGCCTGAACCGAGAGATCGCCGCCGCTATGACCGTCGATCAACTGATCGCCGTTGAAATAGGGCAGATCGATCAAAGCCTCCGGCTTCTTGTGCTTGAGGCCGTAGCGATCCTTGCCCGCCTTGTCGAAAAGTCCGGCCCCCAAGCCGAAGGTCAAAGTCAGCCGCTCGGGGCGAAGCCCCAAAGCTTCGCCGCTGTCGCTCTTCAGCACATCGGGCTTCGACGAAAGATTGGTTGCGCCGGTTGAGAGCTTTGCCGCGAGATCGGTCCAGCGCCGCAACAACGCCTTCACGTCGTCGGCCTTTTCGGTCTGCAGATCGAACACGGCAAAATAGGTTTGCGTCTGCGCCGCCGTCGCGATGCCGCTTTGGTGCGTGCCGAAGAACGGCTCGATGTCATCGCCCGATGCGGCCGGCCCGGCCGAGAGGCCGGCGTCCGGTGCTGTTGCCGCCGATGCATGCGCGGCGATGCCGCCCGCGGCCAAGCCGCCGGCGCCGACGAGAAAGTTCCGCCGCGAACTGTTCATGTCCTTGCCGGACTTGCTCATCTCAAACTCGTCAACGCTTCGCTGATGATCCGGCGCTTGTCATCGGCGCGCCGCCCGCGATCTCCGCGCTGGCGGTAGACGATTTTTGTCGTCCCCGCTACCGGATTCTGCTGTCAAAGCAGTACATTAGAACCAATCGAAATTAGCGCGCGACGGCCAGCGTGTTGACGTCGTCATTGACGAAATAGAGGCCCTTGCCGTCGAGTGTCAGCGCAACGCCGAAGAGATTGCCGCTGCCCGGCGGCGTCTGCGCTTTGTTGGTATTGATCCAGCGTGAAGCAACCTGCTTCTTCGTCACGGGATCGAGTTCGATGATCTCGCCGTCGAGCGCGTTGATGACCAGAAGATGGCCATCCGGCGCCTTTTCCAATGCGAGTGGGCGCTTGAACATCCCGTCCTTCGAAATCACCGTGCCGGTGCCGGCGCTTGTCGTGCGGGTCAAGGCCTGCGGAATGGCATCGACCGAATTGCCGACTGCGTCGGATACATAAAGCGTGTCGCCTTCAAGCACGAGCCCGGTCGGGCCGATGACGAACACGTCCTTGTCGGCGCGCTCGCTGAAGCCGTCGCCGATGACGGTCTCGCGCTTGATCGCCGGGCCATCCTTGCCGATCGCAAGATCGATGCGGATGACCGAGGCAAGCTTGCCGGATTGTGCTGCCGAGGGCACTTTGCCGGCGCCTATTTCCGAGACGAAAAGCGTCGCTTTGTCGCCGTGGTCAATGAGCGCCGTATTACCCCAAGGCCCGTCGATATGGCCGCCGGCGAAGGTTTTGATGAACTTGCCGTTGGCATCGAAGACGATGAGGCAGCCGGGGCCGGCGGTCTTGAACGTGCCGTCGGTCGAGGGCAGGCTGCCGACGATCACATAGCCCGATTTGAGCACCGCCATCGCCGTGGTCAGGCCGACGCCGCCGGGGCATGACGCCAAGGTCTTCGGCACGGAGGCAAACAAATTTGTCGCGCCCGTCGCGGGGCTGTAGTCGACGATGGTCGTGCCGATGCCCTGCAAATTGTTCTTGTCGTTGAAATTGTCGACGAGCACGTCGCCCTTCTTGATCTTGCCGAATGAATCGGGCGCAACGATCAATGCATAGGGATTGACGTCGCCATTGGCGGGAATCGTCGAGGTGACCGTTGTGGTCTTTTTCAGCGTGTCGAGGAAGCTTGGCGTTTTCGCCGCGGCCGGCAGTGCGAAAACCGCCGCAGAGGCCAGCGAAAGCCAGCAGATATAAGCCTTAGCCGTTCCGTTCCTACGCATTTTTCATCACTCACATTGTTGAATCGGTTTTGCGCGCTCACCTCCGGCGCGGTAGCGGAATTCGAAGCTCTAAAAGGCGATGGTGGTGCGCACGCCGAACACCGCTTCGTCATGCACGAGCGTGTCCGGGGCGAGCGGATTGACGATGCCGCCGCCCGGATTGAACACGTATTGAAAGTCGGGCGTGATCTGCCACCAGGTCGCGAGATTGATCGTGTAGAACGTCTCGATGAATGTCTCCGAGGACCTGATCGATGAAAGCGTTCCCGCCGGCGCATAAAAGGCTTGATCGCCGTCGAAGCCGCGCGCGGCGCCGGAGATGAGGCCGTAGCCGAAACCGAGGCCGACAATGTCGCCGTCGCGCCCTTTGAACGGCGCTTTGAGTGTCAGGCCGGCGTTGGCGCTGAACGTGATGAGATTGCGATCGGCGAGCGGCGCGCCCATCAGGCGGATGAACGCGCTGAGCGCGTGCGGCGACGAGAAATCGGGCTGCCAGAGCACCTGATCGGCGATGCCGTAGAAGCCGTAATTGCCATGATGCTCGACGGCGGCCCCATTGCTCGCCGGATTGGCGAGCGGCAGTCCGTCGGTGCCATATCTCTGGTCGGGGAAGGGCGCCGTATCGTACCAGACACCGATCTTATAGATGCCGGGCAGGCCGGTTGGTTTCGCCTTCGGATCGGTCGGCAGCGGGTTCAGAGCATATTGCAATTCGCCGATGGCGAGCGCGCCGGTGTTGAGGCTGAAGCGCACGCCATTGGCCTCGGGCCCGCGCAATTGCGCATCATCGTTGAACGGGCCGCCAGGCGGATTGTCGTCGAAGACGCCGAAGAGCGCGGTCACGTTCGGCACGACCGGGCCATGCAGACGCACGCCGAGCGACGACAGGGGGTAAGCGGGACCGCCGGCATAAAGGTCCTCGGAGGGGATCAGCGGCCAGCCCATCGACGTGTTGAGGAAGAGCAGCGCGCCGGCGCTGGTGATGAACTCCTGGTCGAGGCTCTGCTGGCCGATCTTGACGTCCCAGCCGGTCTTGCCGAGCGTCTGCTGATACCAGAGCTCCCATAGGCGGGTTGAATCGTCGGCCTCGAGGCCGCTGACCAATTGCAGGACGCCGAGATTCTTGGCGCTGAGATTCGAGCCGTGGATCTGGAATCCGCTGACTTCGAACGTGCCGCCGGTCCAGCCAAAGGCTTTGCTTGTATCAAGCATCACCGTCGGCGTCGTCACGCCATCGTAATCGGCGCCACGCTTGAAGCCGCCGGTGACATTGCCGAAGACCTCGCTCTCCTCGAAGAGCGTGAAGGTGATGCCATATTTGGCAAGCATCGGCCGCAGACCGCCGGCATCGCCCAGAAGCGTCGTGCGCGACGGCGCGAAAAGATCGTTGAAGCTGAAGGCCGGCGACGGCGAAATGCCATCGGCGCGCGCTCCGGTTGAGAGCAGCAGCGCGCCGAGCGCCACACGTGTCGCGAGACCGTGATGGCGAGTCCGGCGCAGATCCGTGAAAGTCCTCGATGATCGATGAGCCAAAAAGCGCATCTCTTACGGCCCAAGCTCAAGAATTCAAATCTATGATGACGGTTATGACGCAAATATTTGACAGTCAATATTCGCGGAGGAGAAAGGAACTGTTCTAAGGATCAGCCAAGAACTCTTCTAAAGAAGCCTCGGCTGTTGCCTATCAACTTGACGGCAGCCCAGGAATGCCAACGCCCGCCGTCTGCAAGAGCAGGACGATATTGAGCGCGAGGATCACGATCGTGCCGAGGATCGCCGCGGCATCGGTCAGTTTGCCGTTGGCGAAAGGCCCCATGATGTCGGCGCGGCGCGTGAGCAGGACCAGCGCGACCATCGGCACCGGCAGGGCGATCGACAGCACCACCTGACTTAACACCAGCGATTGCGTCGCATTCACGCCAAGCGCGACGACAATGAAAGCCGGGACCATGGTAACAAGGCGGCGCAGCCAGATCGGGATGCGGAAGCCGACAAAGCCTTGCATGATCATCTGGCCGGCCATGGTGCCGACGGCAGAGCTCGAAATGCCGGAGGCAAGCAGCGAGACGAGGAAGATGCCGGCCGCGAGCGGCCCGAGCAGCGGCGACAAAGTGTGATAGGCGGTCTCGATCTCGGCGACATCGCTGTGGCCGGCGTGGAACGCCGCCGCGGCCATCATCACCATCGCCATATTGACAAGTCCGGCGAGGGCCAGCGCAACCAGCACTTCGATATTTGAGAAGCGCACCAGACGCCGCCGCTCGCTTTCATTGCGCGCCGGGGCACGGTTCTGCGTCAGGCCGGAATGCAGGTAGATCGCATGCGGCATCACCGTAGCGCCGATGATGCCGACGGCGATGGTCAGCGCCGCGGCGTCAGGCAGCATCGGCACGACGGAATGATAGGCGACCGCGCCCCAGGCGACGGGCGCGATGAAGATCTCGATGACATAGCAGAGCGCGACCGTCGCCACGAGCGCGCCGATCACCAGTTCCATCGGCCGGAAGCCGTTCTTTTCGACAAGCAGAATGCCATAGGTCACGAGCGCCGTGACGGCCATGCCGGCGATGAGCGGGATATGCAGCAAGAGCGACAAGCCGATCGCCCCGCCGAGAAATTCGGCGAGGTCGGTCGCCATCGCGGCGATCTCGCTCACGACCCACATGACGATGACAACGGGCTTCGGAAAATGCGCGCGGCTGAGTTCGGCAAGATTGCGGCCGGTGACGATGCCAAGCTTGGCCGAAAGCGCCTGGAACAGCATGGCGACGACATTGGCCAGGACCACGACCCAGAGCAGCGCATAGCCATAGCGGGCGCCAGCCTGGATGTTGGTGGCGAAATTGCCGGGGTCCATATAGGCGATCGAGGCGATGACGGCGGGGCCGGCAAAGAGCAAAGCATCGGCAAGCCGCGGCCGGCGGCCAGCGAGAACGTCGCCGATCGCGACCGTGGTGCGTTCCGACAAGGTGAGGCGGGCGAGCGCTTGATCGGTCATCTACCTAATGTTCCCTTCGCACCCTAATGTAGCCTTGGCTACATCAACGTCAAGGGGGGAGGCTCTTTGGCTCAGGCTCGGGAATGAAGGCAGGAGGCTACGCCGTGGCGGCGGGGGCGGCCGGCGGGTGCTTCTTGGCTTTGCGGCGGTCCTGGATCGTCTGGACCAGGACGTAGAAGGCCGGGACGAAGAGCACGGCAAGGCAGGTCGAGGCCAGCATGCCGGTGAAGACGGTGATGCCGATCGATCTGCGCGCATTGGCGCCGGCGCCTTGGGCAAAGACAAGCGGCGCGACGCCGAGGATGAAGGCAAAGGAGGTCATGAGAATCGGCCGGAAGCGCGCCCGGGCCGCCTCGCGCGCCGCCTCGATGATATCTTTGCCCTCGTTATGCAGGTCGCGGGCGAATTCGACGATGAGGATGGCGTTCTTGGCCGACAGCGCGATCAGCAGCACAAGGCCGATCTGCACATAAAGATTGTTGTCCACCTTGAGCGCGGTGAAAACCGAGACCGGGCCGACCAGCGACAGCGGCACCGCGAGGATGACCGCCAGCGGCAAGAGCCAGCTTTCATATTGTCCCGCCAGCACGAGATAGACGAGCAGCAGGGCGAGGCCGAAGGCAATGAACATCTGACCGCCGACGATCTTCTCCTGATAGGACATGGCCGTCCAATCATAGCCGGTGCCCTGCGGCAGTTCGCTGTCGGCCACCTGCTCCATCAGGTTCATCGTTTGGCCGGAGCTATAGCCCGCGGCGGGCAAGCCGATGATCGTCGAGGACGGATAAAGATTATAGAGGCTGATCAGCGACGGTCCGACATCCGGCTCGAGATGCACCATGGTGCCGAGCGGGATCATGGCGCCGTTCTGATTGCGCACCGGTAGGTTTTCGACATCCCGCGTGTTCACGCGGAACTGCGAATCCGCCTGTGTGTAGACCTGGAAGGTGCGGCCGAATTTGTTGAATTGGTTGATGTAGGTCGAGCCGAGATAGGACGTCAGCGTGTCGAAGACCTGCTGCACCGTCACTTGCAGGCTTTCGGCCTTGGTGCGATCGACTTCGACGGCAAGCTGCGGCACGGTCGCGCGGAATGGCGAAGAGACATGCTGCAACGCGCTCTGGCCTGCGGCTGCGGCGACGACCGTGTTGGTCACGCTCTGCAGCTTCTGGAAGTCGAAACTGCCGTCCTTCAGTTCGATCTGGAAGGTGAAGCCGCCGGCATTGCCGACGCCTTGGATCGGTGGCGGCGGCACGACGGTGATGCGCGCCTCCGCGAGCTTCGACAGGGTCGAATTGAGGCTCGCATACATCGGCAGCAGGCCGAGCTTGGTGCCGCGCTCGTTCCATGGCTTCAGAATGATATAGGCGACGCCGGCATTGGCGAGGCTGGCGCTGTTGTCGAGCACCGACACGCCCGCCACGGTGACGACATGCTCCACGCCATCGAGCTTGCCCACGACATCGCTGACATTCTTCATCGCCGCTTCGGTGCGCTCGAGCGACGCCCCGTCGGGCAATTGCACCGCGGCGATGAAATAGCCCTGATCTTCGAGCGGCAGGAAGCCCGTCGGAATCCGGGCGATGCCGTAGATCGCCGCGGCGGCGATGATGAGGCCGATCACGACGGTCACATTGCTGTGCGCGGTGAGATGCCGGATGAGCCACATATAGCCGGACTCGGCGCGACCGTAGACGTTGTTGAAGCCGCGCGAGAAAAGATTGCGTTCGCTCGGCGGCTTCGCGGCGCGCAGCCAGAGGGCCGATTGCGTCGGCTTCAGGGTGATGGCGTTGACGGCGGAGATCAGGGCCGTCGCGGCGATGACCAGCGCGAATTGCGCATACATGCGGCCGGTGAGGCCGGGCAGAAAGGCGGCGGGCAGAAACACCGACATCAACACGAGCGTGATGCCGAGGATCGGCCCGAGCAATTGCTGCATGGCCTTGATGGCGGCGTCATGCGGCGTCAGCCCCGCCTCGATATGATGCGCGGCGCCTTCGACGACGACGATCGCGTCGTCGACGACAATGCCGATCGCCAGAATGATCGCAAAGAGGGTCGAGAGATTGATAGTGAAGCCGAGCGCGGCCATGGCGGCGAAGGCGCCGATGATCGTCACCGGCACCGTGGTCGCCGGCACCAGCATCGCCCGCCAATCCTGCAAGAAGACGAGGATGACGATGAGCACCAGCAGCGCCGCTTCGATCAGCGTCTTATAGACTTCGTTGACCGAGGCCTGGACGAAGGTCGTCGTATCGAAGGGCACGGTGTAAACCAGCCCTTTCGGGAAATCCTTCGCCAATTGCTTCATCTTGGCGTCGACGGCCTGCTCGACCTGAAGCGCATTGGCGCCGGGCAATTGATAGACGGCGATGCCGGCTGCCGGCTGCTTGTCGAGCGAGAAGGCCTGGCTATAGGTCTGCGCGCCAAGCTCGACGCGGCCGACGTCGCGGATGCGGGTGACGGCGCCGTTCGCGCCGGTCTTGACGATGATGTTTTCGAACTGGCGCACATCGTCGAGCCGGCCGGCGACGTTCAACGTATATTGAAACGCCTGACCCGCCTTGACCGGCGGCATGCCGAGCTGGCCGGCGGTCACCTGCTCGTTCTGCTGCTGCACGGCGGAGATGACGTCCTGCGTCGTCAGCGCGCGGGCATGCAGCTTGTTGGGATCGAGCCAGATGCGCATGGCATATTGGCCGGCGCCGAAGACATTGACATTGCCGACGCCCGGCACGCGCGACAGCTCATCCTTCAGATGGATCGTCGCGTAATTGGCAAGATAGAGCGAATTGTAGCGCGAATCCGGCGAATAGAGCGTAACGAAGAGCAGGACCGCGGTCGATTTCTTCTGCACCGTGACGCCCTGCGCCTGGACCGACTGCGGCAGCGAGGCAAGCGCCGAGGCGACGCGGTTCTGCACCAGGATCTGCGCGAAATTGATGTCGGTGCCGATGTTGAAGGTCACGGTCAGCGTATAGCTGCCGTCCGAGGCGCTGGTCGATTGCATGTAGATCATGCCTTCGACGCCGTTGACCTGCTCCTCGATCGGTTGGGCGACGGTTTCGGCCAGGGTCTTGGCGCTGGCGCCAGGATAATTGGTCGTGACCTGGATCGTCGGCGGGGTGATGTCGGGATATTCGGCGACCGGCAGATTGAACAGCGCAACGGCGCCGATCACCACGGTCAGGATGGCGATGACATTGGCGAGGATCGGTCGGTCGATGAAGAATTTCGAGATCATCGCGCGGCCTATTTGGCGTCGCCGCCGGGCAGCGGCTGCAATTGCGGCTCGACCTTTTCTCCCGGTGCCGCGCGCAGCAGCCCGACGACAATGACTTTATCCTTCGGCCCAAGTCCGGATTCGATCCGGCGCAGGCCGTCGAATGTCTCGCCGATCGTCACTTTGCGCTGTTCGACAATATTGTCGGCATTGACGACGAGCACATAACGGCCGCTCTGATCGGCGCCGACGGCTTCCTCCGGCACGAGCAGAGCCTCGACCGCGCGCAGCGGCACATGGACCCGGACGAAATAACCGGGCAGCAGCCGATAGTCCTTGTTATCGAGAACGCCGCGCACGTTGAGCGTGCCGGTCGAAGGATCGACGTTGGGCGCGATATAATCGATCACGCCCTTATAGGGAAAGCCATGGTCGGTCTGCAGCGCCACCTCGACGGGCACCTTGCCGACGATGTCGGCGGTGGTGATACCGCGCTTCGCCATGGCGGCGCGGACCGTCTGGACGTCGCGCTCGCTGATGGTGAAATTCACCCAGATCGGGTCGAGCTGATAGATCGTCGCCAGCTGCGTCGGCGAGCTGACGCCGACCAGCTCGCCGATCGAGACGAGGCGCTGCGTCACCGTGCCGTCGAACGGCGCCAGGACCTGCGTATAGCCGTAATTGATCTGCGCCTGTTGAAGGTTGGCTTGGTCCTGTTCGACGGTCGCCTGGTTGAGGTCGCGCGTCGCGCGCGCCTGGTCGAGGTTTGCTTGCGTCGAGACCTGCCGCGAGGCCAAGGCCTGCTGGCGGCCGAATTCGGTCTGCGATTGCAGAAGCTGTGCTTTGGCGCCGTCGAGCGCGGCTTTGTCCTGATCGACCTTCAGCCGGTAAGGCTCAGGCTCGATCACAAAAAGCGGCGTGCCCTTTTTGACCGCGGCGCCGTCCTTGTATTTGATCTCTTCGACGAAGCCCTGCACACGGGCGACGAGGTTGACGCTATTGATCGCCGTCGAATTGCCGGTGGCTTCGAGATAGGGCTGAACCTGCTTTTCGAGCGGATAAGCGACGCCGACCGTGGGCGGGGGCGGCGGCACGAAGGTGTTTTCCTTTTGGCACGCGCCCACGAGCGTCAGGAGCCCGAGGGCTGCGATGCGCGGCCCCGTCTTGAAAATCGCCAGCATACGTTCCCCTCGAACCCGTGCCGGATGTCGCCGGACCCTAGCCTTGAATGCGGGGTCGAGGCAATCGGCGGTTAGTGCGCCATGAAGATCGGGACATTGGCTTCGGCGAGGATCTGGCTCGTGGCGCGGCCGAAGATGAATTGCCGCAGGCGGCTTTGCGTGTAGCCGCCCTTGATCAAAAGATCGGCACCGGCAGCGCGCGCGGTCACGAGCACGGCGAGCCCGGGCGTCTTGGCGCTTTCATGCACATCGACGGCGCGGGCCGGCACGCCATGGCGTTGCAGATTTTCAACCAATTGTGCGTGATCGGGGCCGCTCAAGCTATAGCCCGGTATGGTAAACACCGGCACATCCTTCGCGACTTTCAGCAAGGGCAGGGCGAAGGCGACGGTGCGCGCCGTCTCGGGGCTGCGGTTCCAGGCGATGGCGATGGTTTCGCCCAAGCGGCCCGGCGCGCGGGGCGGCGCGATCAAGAGCGGCCGGCCGCTTTCGATCAAGGCGGATTCGAGCGTTGATTTGCGCGGCTGTTCGGCGCCGGGGCCCGGCCGGCCGACGGCGATAATGTCGAAGACGCGGCCATATTCGCCGACGCCGGTGTCGGAGACGAGGCCGCGGCGCAGCCAGCCATAGGATGGGGCGGTCGTGTCGTCGCCCAGCGTGCCCACATGCGGCGGGATGCCCGACTCGTGCATGAAGCTTTCGAAGGTCTTGTGCGCCTCGTCGTAAATGTCGCGCCGCACGGCGTCGTCGAAAACAATGCCGTCGAGCGAGAAATCCGCCGCAACGATCTGCGTCAAATCCGGGCCGAGCGCGACGCCCTCGATATAGCTGCCGAATTTCTGCGCCAGCAGCCGCGCCGTCTCGAGAACCGCGGCGATGCCGGAATGCGCTTCGACCGGAACCAGGATGGATTTCATGCGCCTCGCCTAGATCGATGAGCGCCCATGATGCCCGAATTCCGGCTGCTGACAACAAAGGCTAGAGCACAATCGTCAAGCTCTCCGCTGCGCGGGTGACGCCCGTATAAAGCCAGCGGTCGCGATGTTCGCGAAAGGCGCCGCTCTCGTCGAACAGCACGACCTTGTCCCATTGCGAGCCCTGCGCCTTGTGGACGGTCAGAGCGTAGCCGTAATCGAACTCGTCGGATTCGCGGCGCAGCGAATAGGGGATTTCCTCCTCGCTGGTGAAAAACTCGGGCAGGACGCCAATGCGCAAAGGCTTGTGGGCGCTGTCCTCTTCCGGGATGACGGTCATGCGGATTTTCTTGCGCCGGACCGTGCCCGCCGTCTGCACATTCCAGAGCGAGCCGTTGAGCAGGCCCTTCTTGCGGTCGTTCTTCAGGCAGACCAGCTTGTCGCCCGGCTCCGGCAAAGTGCCGGCGCGGCCAAGCAATTCGCGCATCCGGCGGTTGTAGGCGCGGCGCGTGCGGTTGAGCCCGACGAGCACTTGGTCTGCGGCTTGGACTTGCTCGGCATCGATCAGGTCGCGCGAGACGATGCGGCTCGCGCCATAATGGCCGGGCGTCAGCCGGCCGCCATCGCGGATCAGCATCGAAAGGCGGATGATGGGATTGTCGGCCGCCTGGCGATGCACCTCCGTCAGCATGGCATCGGGCGCGTCCTCGGTGAAGAAGCCGCCGCCCTTGATCGGCGGCAATTGTGCCGGATCGCCGAGCACGAGCACCGGCTTGCTGAAAGACAGGAGATCGCGGCCGAGCGCCTCGTCGACCATCGAACATTCGTCGATGATGATGAGTTCGGCCTTGCTCGCCGGTCCGTCTTCGTTCAGCACGAAGGACGGCTCTTCGGTATCGGTGTCGCGAGCGCGGTAGATCATGCTGTGGATCGTGCGGGCGTCGCGGCAGCCTTTCGAGCGCATGACCAGCGCCGCCTTGCCGGTGAAAGCGCCGAACATCACTTCGCCGTCGAGATCGTCGGCGATGGCGCGGGCAAGCGTCGTCTTGCCGCTGCCGGCATAGCCGAAGAGACGAAAGACCTGCGGCTTTCCGCGCTTCAGCCAAAAGCTGACCGCTTTCAGGGCTGCATCCTGCTGCGGCGACCAATCCATCGTGCGTTAACTACCCCATCGGAATCGAATCGCGCCGGCGCGCTATGCAAAAACCCTTCTAAACAAGGCGTTAGAACATTTCTATTCTGTTCGGCGCGTCTTGCTTTTGCCGTCAATCTGACGCTCAGAATGCGCCATCTTCCGCTTCCTCCCAACATGACGGATCGACAGGATGAAAATGGATCATTTCACGCCGGCTCATGGCGTGGCGGCCGTGCTGGCCTTCGCATTCGCCGCAGCCGTTCCCGCCCACGCGGCCGATGTCGCGCCGAGCATCGAGTTCCACGATGGCACGATCACGCCGGTGCGGCTCGAAGTGCCGGCCAATACGCGTTTCAAGATCATCGTGCATAACACCGGCAAGACCGCGTCCGAGTTCGAGAGCCACAGGCTGCACAAGGAAAAGGTTGTCGCCGCGGGCCATACGATCAGCGTCGAAGTGCATCCGCTGGCGCCGGGGAAATATGATTTCTTCGACGATTTCCATGAAAACGCGCCGAAAGGCGTGGTGATCGCGAAATAAGGGGCGGGCGCTACGGCTGCGCGACGAGGTGGCCGAACGCCTGCACGACATTCTCATAGACCTCGCGCTTGAACGGAACGATGAGATCGGGCAACCGCTCCATGCGTTCCCAGCGCCAGGCGTCGAACTCCGGATGGGCGTCGCCGTCCGGCACTTCGATGTCGATCTCCGAATCCTCGCCCTCGAAGCGCAGCGCGAACCATTTCTGCCGCTGGCCGCGATAGCGGCCTTTCCACGATGTTTTCGCAGCGTCGGCCGGCAGGTCGTAGCAGTACCAGCCGGGCGCCTCCGCCAGGAGACGCGCCGAGGAGACATTGGTCTCCTCTAAAAGCTCGCGCCGGGCCGCATCATAGGGGTTCTCGCCGGGATCGATGCCGCCCTGCGGCATCTGCCAGTCGTATTCGAAATGTTCGTGGCGGCGATGCCGGCGCCGGCCGATAAAGACGAGGCCGTCGCGATTGAGAAGCATGATGCCGACGCAGGGGCGGTAGCCTAAAGATTCGCTCATGGCACCTTTTATTGGCCGCGATCGACCAGGCTGGGTGTGCCCTTGCCCACCGCGGCGCTCAGCGGGATGAGCGCCAGGCCGCGCGATTGCGCGGCGCGGGCGAAGCGGCCGATCTTCGCCAGACTTTCCGGCAAAGCACTCGCCATTCCGATGGCGAGGCCCTTGTCGCGGGCGATCGCCTCCAGTTTGACGAGCGCAGCGTCGATCCCGTCCGGCGCCGCGTCAAGTACCAGATCGGCCTTGGCGGCCGGCACATTATCCTGGGCGGCAAGCGTCGACGCCAAGCTTTGCGGCGAGGTGCCGTCGTCAAGATAGATCAGGCCGCGCTCGCCGATTTCCTGCAACACGGGCGCGAAGCTGGCAAGATCGGCGCTGAATTTCGCGCCGAGAAAATTGGCAATGCCGATGTAGCCCGGAAACCGGCTCATCAGCCAGTGCAGGTTGTCGGTGTTCTGGGCGGGGGTGGCACTGGTCAGAAGGACGTGCGGACCGGGATCGGTCTGCGGATAATCGATCGGTTCCATCGGCGCCTGGAGAATCACTTCATGACCGCCGGCGCGCGCCGCGGCAACGCTCGCGGCGAGATCGCGGCCGTAAGGCGCGAAGGCAAAGGTGATGTCGCCTGGCAGATCGGCGATCGCCGCGTCCGTCATCCTGCGGCTGAGACCGAGGCCGCCGACGACGATCACGATGCGCGGCGCATCGGCCCTGAGCGCCGCGCTCACCTCGACCGGGCGCGCATAGACATCGGCTGGGCGGGCGCCATCGGGGCCGACGCGCGGCAGCGCGCCATAGCGGCACATCTCGACGAGGCGTGGATCGGGCGCGGGTGCCAGTGCGAGGCTGTGCGCCTGCGGCACTTCAATGATCATGGAATCGGGTGCCATGCCGCCATTGGCGCGCACGACCTTGACGCCGCTTTCCCGTTCGACCTGCGCGGCGCTCTGCACCATGTCGGAGGACGGTACTTCGGGCGCCGATTTGACCACGGGCGCCGGTGGCGCCGCGATGGGCGGCGCTTCCGGCAGGATCGCGGCGGTGGCTTGCGGTTCGTCCGGCGCGGCCCCCGGCGTTTCGTGCCAGACGATGAAGCCCGCTACGGCAACGACACCCAAAATCGCTGGCCAGACGAGGCCCGGAAGCGGCCGGCGCGGCGGCGTTTTCCGATCCAATCCGAGCGGCTTATGGAGGTCGTTGTCCGGCATGGCCCGTCTTTGTTCGCGATCGCGAATCACGACCCCGCATCATACACAGGCGGGAACCCGGCCAAAACCGCGGGCCTCAAATGAAAATCCCCGCAATCGCCGATTGCGGGGATGGTTTTTCTCGAGCGGCCGAAGCGTTTACGGGCTCTTGCCGGCGCTCGGGTCGGGCGTCGCCGCGGGCTTCGCGGCCGGAGCCGGCGTGGCTGGCTTCGCCGGGGCGGAGGAGCCCTGCGAGCCCTGCGCCGGCGCATCCGGCGCGGCGGCATCGGCGCGCTTCACGCCGCGCAGCAGATCTTCCGCTGCGATGAGCTGCTTGTCGTTCTTCTCGTCCGGCGGCACGTAAGCCTGCGAGCCATGCTCCTCATGCGCGCCGTTCAGCAGATGACCCTTGAGCGAGGCCTCGCCCTTGGTCTCGTCGCGGCCCTTGAGATCGGCCGGCACGTCTTCCAGCACGAGGATATCCGGCTCGATGCCCTGCGCCTGGATCGAGCGGCCCGACGGCGTGTAATAACGCGCCGTGGTGAGCCGCAGCGCGCCGTTGTCGGAGCCGAGCGGAATGATCGTCTGCACGGAGCCTTTGCCGAAGGAACGCGTACCGATGATCGTCGCGCGCTTGTGGTCCTGCAGCGCGCCGGCGACGATCTCCGAGGCCGAGGCCGAGCCGCCATTGATCAGCACGATCAGCGGCTTGCCGCGCGAAAGATCGCCCGGCCGGGCATTATAGCGCATCGTCTCGTCGGCGTTGCGGCCGCGGGTCGAGACGATCTCGCCATGGTCGACGAAGGCATTCACCACCGCGATCGACTGATCGAGCAGACCGCCCGGGTTGTTGCGCAGGTCGAGGATATAGCCCTTCAGCTTGTCGTCCGGCATTTCGCCCTGGAATTTCAGCAGCGCATCGCGAACGCCGTCGGCGGTCTGTTCGTTGAACTGGGTGATCCGGATATAGCCGATATCATCACCTTCCTTCTTCGAGCGGACGGATTTGATCTCGATGACGGCGCGGGTCAGCTTGACATCGCGTGAGTCACGCTTCGGGCCGCGCAAAATCTTGAGGGTGACGGTCGTGTTCGGCTCGCCGCGCATCTTGTCGACGGCCTGGTTCAGCGTCATGCCATCGACCGCTTCGCCGTCGATCGCCGCGATGATGTCGCCGGAGAGGATGCCGGCGCGGGAGGCGGGCGTGTCGTCGATCGGGGTGACGACCTTGATGAAGCCGTTCTCCTGCGTGACCTCGATGCCGAGGCCGCCGAATTCACCGCGAGTCTGCACCTGCATGTCGTTGAACGCCTTGGCGTCCATATAGCTCGAATGCGGATCGAGCGAGGACAGCATGCCGTTGATCGCCGCTTCGACCAGTTTCTGGTCGTCAGGCCGTTCGACATAATCGGTACGGATTTTCTCGAAGACGTCACCGAACAGGTTCAGGCTGCGGTAGGTATCCGCCGCGGCGGCCCTGGCCGGTGTCGGGGCTGGAAAGAGAAAAGTCTGCGTACCTACCAAGGCTGTCGCGGCGCCCATCGCGGCGCCACACAATAAAAGCGTTATTTTGCGCATTATCCGCGAACCCTTTGCATGTCCGGCTTTGCCCACCATGGGCCCGGATCGATCGCTGCCCCGTCTTTTCGAAATTCCACATAGAGGATAGGCACAGCCGCGCCAATGGCCATTGCCGCAGCGGTTTTGACCGAGCCGTCGCCCATGTTCGCGACGGGCTCCCCGGCGAGGACGAACTGTCCTGCCTCTACGTTTATTCTCTTCATTCCGGCCAAGACCATATAATAGCCTCCGCCGGCATTGATGATCAAGACTTGTCCAAAGCTCCGGTAGGGTCCCGAGAAGGCGACCCAGCCGTCATATGGTGCCGCCACCACGGCATCGCGCCGTGTCGCCAGCAATAATCCTTTTTCCGTACCGCCGACGCCATCGGGTGCGCCGTAGGAGCGCAGAATCGATCCGGCCGCCGGCAGCGGCAACAGGCCCTTCGTATCTGCGAAGGCCATGGCAGGAGCAAGGCGGCCGGGGTCCTTGAACGGCGAAATGTCGTTTTTTTGAACCGGAGGCGCGGCGGCTTCGGCAAGCTTGCGGGCGGCCTCGGCTTTTGCGGCTTCTTCGGCGGCGCGCCTGGCCCCGGCCAAATCCGCTTCCATCTTGGCAATAAGGTCTTTCATGCTCGTCGCCTGGCGGGCGAGGTCGGCGGCGCGCTGCTGCTCGGCCGTCAGCGCCTGTTCGGCGGTTCCGAGCGAGGCCTGCCGCGCGGCGACCAGGGCCGCGAGCTTTTGCCGCTGCAGTTCGAGATCCGCATTCTCGCTTGCCAATTGCTCTTTTTCGGCCGTGACGGCCTGGCGCACTTGCACGAGCGCCGAAAGGTCGTTCGCCAGGGCCTCGGTCTCGGCGCGCATTTCCGGCACCACCGCGCCGAGCATCATCGACGTGCGGATCGCCTGCAACATATCTTCGGGCGAGACGAGCAGCGCCGGTGGCGGCGTGCGCCCCATCCGCTGCAACGAGGCGAGGACTTCGGCGATCACGTCGCGGCGGCTCGCAAGCGAACGGCGGATGGCGTTTTCGCGGCCCTTGAGGCCGGAAAGCCGCGTTTCGGCGTCGCCGATCTTGGTTTCGTTGTCCTGGGTATGCTGCGTGGTTTCGATCAGCGCCGCAGACAGGCGGGCGCGGTCGCCGCGCAGATTTTCGACTTCGGCTTCGATCTTCTGACGCTGCGCATCGGCGGCGCCGATCGTATCCTCGACGCCCTGCAATTCGGTCTTGTGCGTCGAAATCGCCTTTTCCTGATCGGTGAGCGCGGGCGACTCCGGCGGCTGCGGTGCCGGCGTCTGCGCGCCCAGCGGGGCGGCGAGCAAGGCGAGGGCAAGACCAAGCGGCGCTGATCGCTTCATGCTTTTTCTGCCGCGCGGGCGTTCGGTTGCGTCACGAATCACAGCTTGGCGAAGCGGCGATGGCCGAAGTATGGCGCCATCCGAGCGCCTGCGCGAGTTGGTTAAATCCGATGATAGGGATGGCCGGAGAGTATCGTCGTCGCGCGATAGATCTGCTCGGCGGCGAGAACGCGCGCCAATTGATGCGGCCAGGTCATCGCGCCGAAGGCGATGGCAAGCTGCGCTTCGGCGCGAAAGGCCGGATCGAGCCCGTCCGGGCCGCCGATGACGAGGCCGAGCGTCGCGACGCCGCTGTCGCGGGCATGGCCGAGCCGCGCGGCGAAATCGGCACTGGTGATGGTCTTGCCCGTCTCGTCGCAGGCGATGATTTGTGCAGAATTGCCCAAGGCGGCGCGGATCGCCTTGGCTTCTTCAAGCTTGCGATCTTGCGGCCGCCGGGCCCGGCTTTCGTCGATCTCGCGCAATTCAATAGATGAAAAACCGAGACTGCGGCCTGCCGCCGAAGCACGGCCGATATAGCGGTCGACGAGGTCGCGTTCGGGGCCCGTTTTGGCGCGCCCCACTGAGAGCAAAAGCAAGCGCATCTCGCCGCTTTAAACCGCATTGGACCGAAAACCGCCACGCAATTTCGATCCAACGCTTGGTCGACGGATACGCGAAGCGAAAAATCCACCCATGCGCGGCGCGAGCCGCGCAGCAAGGCCCGGAATGAATTTGCGGCAGCTACGCGGCGCTTGGCCGGTCGCGCCCCCACATCTTTTCCAGGTTATAGAATTGGCGCACTTCCGGCCGGAACAGATGGACGATGGCATCGCCGGCGTCCACCAGAACCCAGTCGCAATGAGTCAATCCTTCGACGCGCGGCGCCGCGACGCCCAATTCCTTGAGCGCCTTGATCACGCGCTCGGCTGCCGCGCCAACATGGGTGTTGGAGCGGCCGGAAGCGATGATCATTGTATCGGCGAGTGCGGTCTTGCCATTGAGATCGATGCAGACGACGTCTTCTGCTTTGGCATCATGAAGACACCCCAGCACAGTCTGCACCAACACGCCGGCCGGGGAATGGGATAATTCCGGAGCCGGGGGAAACGGTAGTGCTACCGTTTCTCGGACGATTGTCGAAACCAGTGGTTCGATCCTCCTGAGGCGCATGCCACAAATGCGCATTTCTAAAATGGCCCGAATCGGCCTTTTTTTCAATCCGTCGCGCGCCTTGCTTGCGCCGATTTGGCCCCTTGCGCGGTGGCGTAAGCCCCGTATAAGCCGAGAGGCGCCGCTGCGGTTCGCGGAAAAGTCGGCGAGCGTTGCGCAAAAGTCGCGCCTATAAGTCAGGTAGGGGGAGGTCGATGGCCGAAGTCGACGCGAAACAGAGTTTGGAGTTGCGCCGGCCGCTATCGCCGCATCTCACCGTCTATCGGCCGATGCTGACCATGATGATGTCGATCGCGCATCGCATCACCGGCGCCGCGCTCTATTTTGGGACAATTCTGCTCGTCTGGTATCTGCTGGCGGCGGCGACGGGTGGGCCGGCCTTCGATTTCGCGTCCTGGTTTCTTGCCTCGTTCGTCGGTCAGCTCATTCTGTTCGGCTTCACCTTCGCGCTGCTGCATCATTTTTTCGGCGGCCTCCGGCACCTGATCTGGGATGCCGGCTATGGCTTCGATAAGGATTGGCGCGAATATCTCGCGGTCGGCACGCTGGCCGCCAGCGTCTCGACGACGCTGATCATTTTCATCGCCGCGCATCTGGCCTAGGCCGCGCCATCACGGGACAGACATGAGCCACGATCCATTCTCGATCCGCAGCGCCGCCGGCCGGGTGGGCTTTCTCGGCGCCGCCAAGACCGGCACCGGCGATCTCTGGCGGATGCGGGTGACGACGGTCGCCCTGGTGCCGCTCGCCATCGCCTTCGTCTGGATCGTCCTGCGCCTCGTCGGCAAGAGCGAGGCGGGCGTGCGCGCCGAGTTCGCGCATCCTTGCACGGCGATCTTTCTTTTGCTCTTCATCCTCGCCAGCATCGTCCACATGCGGGTCGGCATGCAGTCGATCCTTGACGATTACATCCATACGCCGCGCCTCAAGGAATGGGCCATAATCGGCAATTCCTTGTTCTCGATCGGCTTCGGCGTGGCGGCGATCTTCGCGGTGCTCAAGCTGAGCCTCTATTGAATTGGAACCGGCGAGCGCCGGAGAAGGTGGAAGGAATGGTGGCTGAAGGCTCCAGCACGGCGCCCGGCATCAACGGGCGAGCCTATCCGATCATTGATCACGATTTCGACGTCGTCGTCGTCGGCGCCGGCGGCGCCGGGCTGCGCGCCATCGTCGGCTGCTCGGAGGCGGGCCTGCGCACCGCCGCGATCAGCAAAGTCTTTCCGACACGGTCGCATACGGTCGCGGCACAGGGCGGCGTCGCCGCCGCGCTCGCCAATATGGGGCCGGACAATTGGAAATGGCACATGTACGACACCGTGAAGGGGTCGGACTGGCTCGGCGATCAGGATTCGATCGAATACCTGTGCCGCAACGCCCCCGCAGCGGTCTATGAGCTCGAACATTGGGGCGTGCCGTTTTCCCGCACCGAGGACGGGCGCATCTATCAGCGCCCCTTCGGCGGCATGACCACGGATTTCGGCAAGGGCCCGCCGGCGCAGCGCACCTGCGCCGCGGCGGATCGTACCGGCCATGCGCTGCTGCACACGCTCTATGGCCAGGCGCTGCGCCATTCGGCCGAGTTCTTCATCGAATATTTCGCCATCGACCTCATCATGGAAGACGGCCGCTGTCGCGGCGTCGTCTGCCTCAAGCTCGATGATGGCACGATCCACCGCTTCCGCTCGCAGCTCGTGATCCTGGCGACCGGCGGCTATGGCCGCGCCTATTTCTCCGCCACCTCGGCGCATACCTGTACTGGCGACGGCAATGCCATGGTGCTGCGCGCCGGCCTGCCGCTGCAAGACATGGAATTCGTGCAATTCCATCCGACCGGCATCTACGGCGCCGGCTGCCTGATCACCGAGGGCGCCCGCGGCGAGGGCGGCTATCTGACGAATGCCGAAGGCGAGCGCTTCATGGAGCGCTATGCGCCGTCGGTGAAGGATTTGGCGCCGCGCGACATGGTCTCGCGCGCCATGACGATGGAAATCCGCGAGGGCCGCGGCGTCGGCCGCCACAAGGATCACATCTATCTGCACCTCGATCACCTCGATCCGAAGGTGCTGCATGAGCGGCTGCCGGGCATTTCCGAAAGCGCGCGGATTTTCGCCGGCGTCGACCTCACCAAGGAGCCGATCCCGGTGCTGCCGACCGTGCATTACAACATGGGCGGCATCCCGACGAATTTTCACAGCGAGGTCGTCGTCAAGCGGGGCGGCGATCCCGATGTCGTCGTGCCCGGCCTGATGGCGATCGGCGAGGCGGCCTGCGTCTCGGTGCATGGCGCCAACCGCCTCGGCTCGAATTCGCTGATCGACCTCATCGTCTTCGGCCGCTCGGCGGCGCAGCGCGCGGCGCAGGTCGTCGTGCCCGGCGCCAAACAGGCCGATCTCGCGCCGGATTCCGCCGATTACGCGCTGACCCGGCTCGACCATTTCCGCTATGCGAGCGGCGGCACGCCGACGGCGGACCTGCGGCTGCGCATGCAGAAAGTCATGCAGGACAATTGCGCCGTCTATCGCACCGGCGAGACGTTGACCGAAGGCTCGAAGCTCATCCACGAGGTCTGGGCAGCGCGCGACGATATCCGCGTGACCGACCGTTCGCTGATCTGGAATTCCGATCTCGTCGAGACGCTGGAATTCGACAATCTCATCATTCAGGCGGTCGTGACGATGGACGGCGCCGCCAACCGCACCGAATCGCGCGGCGCGCATGCGCGCGAGGATTATCCCGAGCGCGACGACAAGAATTGGATGAAGCATACGCTGGCCACGATCGATCCGCAGACGCGCAGCGTCAGCCTCGATGATCGGCCGGTGCACAGTTACACGATGACCAACGAGATCGCTTATATCGAGCCGAAGGCGCGGGTGTATTGAGCGATTGAAGTAGAGGCGTATTATGGTCCAACTCACCCTCCCCAAGAATTCGACGATCGGCAAGGGCAAGACGTGGCCGAAGCCCGAGGGCGCCAATCTGCGCGAGTTCCACGTCTATCGCTGGAATCCGGACGACGGGCTCAATCCGCGCGTCGATACCTATTTCGTCAATCTCGACGATTGCGGGCCGATGATCCTCGACGCGATCATCTGGATCAAGAACAAGATCGATCCGACGCTCACCTTCCGCCGCTCCTGCCGCGAAGGCGTCTGCGGCTCCTGCGCGATGAATATCGACGGCACCAATACGCTCGCCTGCACCAAGTCGATGGCGGATGTCAGCGGCGCCATCGCGATCTATCCGCTGCCGCATATGAGCGTGGTGAAGGACCTCGTGCCGGATCTCACCAATTTCTACGCGCAGCACGCCTCGGTGCAGCCCTGGCTGCAGACGATCACGCCGGCGCCGGAGAAGGAATGGCGGCAGTCGCCGTCCGACCGCGCCAAGCTCGACGGGCTTTACGAGTGCATTCTTTGCGCCTGCTGCTCGACCTCGTGTCCGAGCTATTGGTGGAACAGCGACCGTTATCTCGGTCCCGCGGTTCTGCTGCAGGCCTATCGCTGGATCAGTGATTCGCGCGACGAGGCGACCGGCGCGCGGCTCGATAATGTCGAGGACCCGTTCCGGCTCTACCGCTGCCATACGATCATGAATTGCGCCAAGGCTTGCCCGAAAGGGCTCAATCCCGCCAAGGCCATCGCCGATATCAAGGATCTGATGATCGAGCGGCAGCTTTGACGTAAATCCTGCTCCGCTCGCGCTGCCGTGCTGTGGCCCTAATCTTTGGGTCAAGCTGTGGCGATGACTGGGCCGTTGCCAAGATCTCTCTTGCTTGTCGCAACCGCGGCGCTTTCCTGCGCGCCGGCGATGGCGGGGGACAATCACGCGACGCTCGATCCGCTGATCGCGCAATATGCGCACCGGCATGGCGTGCCGGAACATCTGCTGCATCGGCTGATCGCCAAAGAGAGCGGCTATAATGCAGCCGCCTGCAACCATCGCTTCTACGGATTGATGCAGATCACTTATGTCACCGCGCGCGGCATGGGTTATCGCGGCACGCCGCGCGGTCTGCTCGATCCCGAAGTCAATCTGACGTACGCCGTGCCCTATCTCGCCAATGCCTATCGCCTGGCGCATGGCAGCGAGACGCGCGCCATGCGGCTTTACGCATCGGGTTTCTATTATCTTGCCAAGCGGCGCCACATGCTGAACGACATGCGCACCGCGGCGTCACCGTCCCTCGATGTGGCGCAAGCGGCGAAGACCGCCGCCGCGCATTAATCAAATTGGAATCTGCCGGCCGAGTTCGACCACCTGCTCGGGCGGAAGCTGTAGAAAATCGCCGAGATGCGCGGCGTTGCGTGCCATCGCCGCGAAAATCGCTTCCTGCCAGCGCGGCATCGCGGTCTTACGGTCTTTGCTCGGCACGACGGTTTCGGTGCCGATGTAATAGACGACGTCGGAAATATTGATCCGCGGGTCCTTCTCGTGGATCGCCTTCGCCAAGCCCGACACGTTCGGCCTCTGCATGAAACCGTAATGGCCGGTGGCACGCCAGAACCCCGGACCGACCTCTTCGATCGTGACACGCTCGGCGCTGCTCACATAGGGTCTCGACGCCATCTCGATCGAGAAAGCGACGATCTGGGCGTGCAGGCTGCGCGTGGCGTGCACATACCAGACGACGATCGGCGGCGTTGCGGTCAGCGTTCGCGTCAGGAACATCGCCGTGCCGGGCACGCGGGTGACATTGTTTCTTTGCAGATCGGCGCAGAAATCGGCCACCGGGATCGAGGCCGCGGTTGTATGCGCCGCGAGTGCCGTCACACCTCGGTGCCAGAGCTGCATCAGGCCGTAGACCAGAGCGGCGAGCGCGATGGGCACATAGCCGCCGTCGGCAAGTTTCGTCATATTGGCCAGGAAGAAACTGCCGTCGACGATGAAGAAGCAGCCGGCCACGGCGCCGGCCGCGGCGAGGCTCCAGCCCCAGACCTCGCGCATGGCGATGAAGAGCAGAAACGTCGTCATCAGCATGGTCGCGGAGACGGCGATTCCATAGGCGGACGCAAGATTGTCCGACTTCTTGAACGCGAGGACGAGGCCGATCGTCGCCACCATCAGAACCCAATTCACCGTGCCGACATAGATCTGGCCGGCGCCTTCCTTCGAAGTCTGGGTGATCTTGAGCCGCGGCAGCCAGCCGAGATTGATCGCCTGCTTGCTCATCGAAAACGCGCCGGAGATGATAGACTGGCTGGCGATGATGGTGGCGAGCGTCGCGAGGATGATGAACGGCACCAGCAATTGCGACGGGCAGAGCTGATAGAAAATATTGTCCTTTGTCGGCCCGCCCGACGCGACGAGCGCGGCCTGTCCGGCATAATTCAGGATCAGGCTCGGGAAGACGACGGCGGACCAGGCGATGCGGATAGGGCCGGCGCCGAAATGGCCCATGTCGGCATAGAGCGCCTCGGCGCCGGTGACGCAGAGGAAGACCGCGCCAAGCGCGAGAAACGAAACCCAGCCGCCATGGATGAGAAAATCCGCCGCATAAGTCGGGCTCAGCGCCACGAGCACGCCAGGGTGGCGCAGGAGCCCCATGAGGCCCAAGACCGCGATCGAGACGAACCAGAGCAGCATCACCGGGCCGAAGGCGCGGCCGATCTTGGCGGTGCCGAGCGGCTGCACCGCGAAAAGCGCGATGAGAATAACGACTGTCAGCGGCAGGACGAAATGGTGCAGATCGGGCGCCACGATTTGCAGGCCTTCAAGCGCCGACAGAACCGAGATCGCCGGCGTGATGGCGCCGTCGCCATAGATCAGCGCCGCGCCGGCAAGGCCGATGGCGATGATCAACGGGCGATGCTGGCGCTTGATGCCGAGCAGCGACATCAACGCCAATATGCCGCCTTCGCCATCGTTATCGATCCGCATGGCGAAGGAGACATATTTGATCGAGGTGATGATGATGAGCGTCCAGATCAGCAGCGACAGGACGCCGAGCGCCGCGTGCTGGCTCGAGCGGCCGGTCACGTCGAGCACCGTTTTGAATGTGTAGAGCGGGCTCGTGCCGATATCGCCGAAGACGACGCCGAGCGCGGCGAGGCCCATGGTGGCGAGGCTTTTTCCGGCTTGTGGGTCGGGGCGCTGGTCTGGGGCCATGATTAAGGTTCCTGTGTTTGTCTTCCGTATCACCAACGCACATGGCTTTTTCATAACGTGCGGCGCGGGGAAAGCCAGGCGCCGCGCCGGGACCGGCCGCCTTTACTCGGCGGGGCGGCTCGTGTATGGGGTCGGCGCAATGAGCCCCGGTGCTGCCGTTGCAGGTCGCGCCGGGGTTTTTCGTTTGAGCTTTCAGGAGAATTTCGCGCGCGATGGCGAATGTGGTGGTGGTCGGCGCCCAATGGGGCGACGAAGGCAAGGGCAAGATCGTCGATTGGCTGTCCCTCGAAGCGGACGTCGTGGTGCGCTTTCAGGGGGGCCACAATGCCGGCCACACGCTCGTCATCGGCAACCAAACCTATAAGCTCGCGCTTCTGCCCTCGGGGATCGTGCGGCCGGGAAAGCTTTCGGTCATCGGCAACGGCGTCGTGCTCGACCCGCACCATCTCGTGGCCGAGATTGCCAAGCTCGAGTCTCAGGGCGTCGAGATCTCGCCCAACAATCTCAAGATTGCCGAGAACGTCACCCTCATCCTGTCGCTGCATCGCGACCTCGATGCGTTCCGCGAATCGGCCATTACCGAAGGCGTGAAGATCGGCACGACCAAGCGCGGCATCGGCCCGGCTTATGAGGATAAGGTCGGCCGGCGCGCGCTGCGGCTGATGGACCTCGCCGATCCCGATACGCTCGACGAGAAGATCGCCCGGCTGCTGGCGCATCACATCCCGCTGCGGGCCGGCCTCGGCATGCCGCCGATCTCAGCCAACGCTTTGCGCGACGAGCTTCTCTCGGTTGCGGCGAAAATCCTGCCGTTCATGGATGCGACCTGGGATCTGCTCGAAACCTATCGCCGCGACGGGCGTCGCATCCTGTTCGAAGGCGCGCAGGGCGCGATGCTCGATGTCGATCACGGCACCTATCCGTTCGTCACCTCGTCGAACACGGTGGCGGCCAATGCGGCGACGGGCTCCGGGCTCGGCGCCAAGGCGATCGGTTATGTGCTCGGTATTGCCAAGGCTTATACGACGCGCGTCGGCGGCGGTCCGTTCCCGACCGAGCTCCACGATGAGATCGGCCAATTGCTCGGCGACCGCGGCCACGAATATGGCGTCAACACCGGCCGGCGGCGGCGTTGCGGCTGGTTCGACGCGGTGCTGGTGCGCCAGGCGGTCAAAACCTGCGGCATCGACGGCATCGCCCTGACCAAGCTCGATATCCTCGACGGCCTGGACGAGATCAAGGTCTGCGTCGGCTATCGCCTCGACGGGGCCGTGCTCGACCGGATGCCGGCGGCGCAGGCGGTCCAGCAGCGGCTGGAGCCGATCTACGAATCGATCCCCGGCTGGAAGGAGACGACGGCGGGGGCGCGGTCCTGGGCCCAGTTGCCGGCGCAGGCGATCAAATATGTCCGCCGGATCGAGGAGCTGATCGAGGCGCCGGTGGCGCTGCTCTCGACGAGCCCGGAGCGCGAGGACACAATTCTGGTTCATAATCCGTTTCAGGATCGCTAGTGTTCTCTGCGGAGAAATTTGTGTTAGGTGCGCCTGTCGGCGCAATTTGCGCCACAGACAACCGCTACGCGTCGCTTCGTGGACTTCGAAAGACGATCTGAATAGATGGCTGAATATTATCCCTTGCTGGCCAAGGCCGTTGCCGGCCTGCCGAATTCGACGCCGGAAACGCGCCGGGCGGTCTATGAACGGGCCCGCAAGGCACTTTTAGGCCAATTGCAGAATTTGCAGCCGCCGGTGCCGGCCGCCGACCTCGCCCGCGAAACCGAAGCCCTCGATGCCGCCGTCGCCCGGCTCGAAGCGGAATTGGCCGGCAAGACGCCATCAGCATCGCCTGCGCCTCAGCCGCGCCCGACGCCAAGCCCGACATCGAGACCCGCCGCGCCGCCCGTGCGTCCGGCCCCGCCGCAGCGCCCGGCTGCCCCGTCGCCGAAGATACCGGCAACGCCTTCCTGGCAGACCGGCGCAGCGCCCGTTGCGCCGCAAGCTGGGCCACAAGTTACGCCGCAAGTTGGGCCGCCAGCCGGGGCGCGTCGTGCAAACGGCGCCGCGGCATTGGACGACAAGAACGGCGCCCCGAACGGCGGCGCCCCTGCGGGCCGCGCCCGTGAAAATGGCGTCCAGCCGCCCCCCGTCTCGTTCGGGCCGGCCGCGCCGCCCATGGAGACGCCGCTGCCGCCGCGTGAAGCGACAAGGGAATCGATAAGAGAATCAACGCGCGAATCGACAAGGGGGGAGCCGCGGCTCGAGCCCCGGGTGGAACCGCGCATCCGGCCGTCGGAGCCGGTGCGGCCGATCGCGCCGCAGCCGGATCTGGAGGACGGGCCCCTTGGCCGGCGCTTGTGGCTCGTGATCGGCGTCGTCGTTGTGTTGGTGGCGCTGGTCGCGGTCGCCGCGTGGAAGCTGCGCGACCACCCGGATCAGCTCACCGCTTTCAACAAGCCGCCGGAGCAGACCGCGGCGGATAAGAACGCCGGCAAGAACACGCAGCGGGTCGGCGGCCCTGAATCCGCACCCGTTGCGCAAGAATCCTCAGCCCCGGGTGCCGCGCCGGCGGCAATGCCGTCGCCGTCTGCCGCCCCGGCGGCCGCGCCCGCCACGGCCCCGGCTGCGGCGTCGAAGCCGGCCGATTCGAACGCCACCGTGCCGGTCGCCTACCGTGCGGCCCTCCTCGTCGAGGCGCCGGAGGAACAGAACAAGGTCAAGACCTATGTCGGCACGGTGATCTGGAAGCTGCAGAACGTCAGCAACGGCCCGGGCCAGCCTTTGGCGACGGCCGTCCACGCCGACATCGACGTTCCCGACGACAAGCTTAAGGTCTCGATCGATATTCAGAAAAATACCGATCCGAGCCTGTCGGCGTCGCACACGATGACCGTTGTTTTCGCGGTCGGGCCGGATAGTTCGACGGGCGGCGTGAAAGAGATCAGCCTGCCGCAAATGCGCGGCGAGGACAGCCCGAGCGGCGAGGCGCTGAAGGGCATTGTCGTACCGATCATGGACAATTCCTTCCTGATCGGGTTGAGCCGCGGCGATGCCGAGGGCGGCAATACCGATTTATTGAAGAAACTTGCTTGGATCGATATCCCGATCATGTTGAACAACGGTCGCATCGCCAAGTTAACCTTCGAAAAGAACACATCGGGTTCGCGGGCGATCGACGATGCCTTCGCGTCATGGCAGGCGCAGCAATAGCTCGGCCATACATGGCGCTTCGCGGCTCGAACAAAAAATGCGGCGGGTGCCATAATCGTAACAAGCGAACTTGGCAAATTGCGCCAGTTTCGCGAAACGATCTCCGGTTGGCCGAAAAGTAGGCAAAATTCTATTGCAGAAGGCATGATCTGACAGCTTCATGCCAGCCGAATCGGGTTCCATTGCGCTTCGCGGCTGTGGCATACGATAGGAAACGGCGGCCAGCGCGGCGCCCCATTGCGAAAGAGAGATCTATGCTCAGAAAGCACACTCTTCTTCTCGGCCTGGTCGCGCTTCTGCCGTTGAGCTTCTTCGTGCGGGCGAGCCGTGCCGATACGAGCCCGGCTGCTGCGTCGGCGGTGCCGACGACGGAAGAGCGCGTTTTCGATATCACCCGCGACGGCAATAAGATCGGTGTCGAAACGATCCACATCGAAAAGGATGGCGATACGACGGTCATCAAATTCAAGACGCACCTTTCGGTCGTCGTGATGTTCATCCAGGCCTATCATCTCGTGCATTCGGCCGTCGAAACCTGGACCGCCGGGAAATTCGTCTCCTATAAGGCCGTCACCGACGATAATGGCAAACATTTCAACGTCGCCGCGGTCGCCAAGGACGATGAGGTTCTGCTCGACGTGAACGGGACGCGCAGCAAACTTCCCGGCAACATCGTCATCGCCAGCCTCTGGAGCAAGGATTTCGTCGATCAAACCACCTTGCTGCATCCTGATTCCGGCGTCGAATTGTCGGTCAAGGTCAAGGATCTCGGCGAGGAAGAGATCAAGCTCCACGGCGAAGACGTCAAGGCGCAGCACTACCGGATTTCCGGCGATCTCGACCGCGATGTCTGGTTCGAAGGGGATAAAATGCTGCGGATGAAGTTTTACGGCTCCGACCATTCGACCATTATGTCGGAGCTGACGCCGGACAAATCGAATTGACGGCGCATTGACGGCGGCGCTGCCGGTGTCATTTGACGATTGCGCGACATTTAATTGTCTTTCGATACAATCTTAAAACCTGCGCTCGCGTAACGCGCGAAAACGTAAAGGCCGTCAGCGCCTTCTGCGCCTTTGTGAATTTTGCAAAGCAATATCAACACGGCGAAGGACAAGATCAATAGAGATCGGGAAAGCCTCCCGAAAGCGATCGGGAAGAAATCCCGTGGCATTCCGGCACATCTCGTTCTTTATTTCCCGGCCAATAAAAAAGCGGAGCCGCTTCGATCTTCGGCATTCACGCCTTTGAATCGACTGTCAAAACTAGCTTCCGCAATAGGGTAAGGATGGCCGCTAGGCCTTCGCAAACTCAACTTCTCGACATTTTCGGCCGCGCCTTTGGCGTGTTTGCCCGCGATCTCGGCTGCGCACCGGTGCTCGGCGGATCGTTGCCGAAAATATGCAGTCTGCATGGGAGGAAGTAGCATGAGACTTCGTAAGGTAATGCCTATCTGTTTGGGGCTGTTAGGAGCATGGGTCTATTCAGGCGCCTATGCTGCCGGCACCAACTGGAATGACCGCGACCAGAATTACTGGACGTCGCCGGGCGCTGACAATCAGCTCACCCGTCACAGCGATCTGAAGCAGATCAATACCCACAACGTGAAGCACCTCCAGCTCGCTTGGGACCAGTCGACTGGCGCCCTGCGCGGCCACGAAGGTCAACCGCTTGTGGTCGATGTCGACGGCACGCCGGTTCTGTATCTCTTCAGCGCGTGGCCGAACATCGTTCAGGCGCTCGACCTCTCCGATCCGGACAATCCGAAGGAGATCTGGAACTACGTCAAGAAGACCGATCGTGACGAATCGGCTGTTCCACGCGCTTGCTGCGACACCGTCAACCGCGGTGGTGCTTATGGCGATGGCAAGATCGTCTACCTGACCCTCGACGGCTGGCTGATCGCGCTCGACGCGAAGACCGGCAAAGAGGCTTGGGTCGTCAAGAACAACTATCCGGACAAGGGTGAAGACGGCACGCCGGCTCCGCTCATTGCGGATGGCAAGGTGTTCGTCGGTTTCGGTGGTGACGAATTCGCTGCTCGCGGCGCGTTCTCCGCCTACGATCTCGAGACCGGCAAGCTGGTGTGGCACATGTTCAGCACCGGTCCGGATGCTGACGTTGGCATCACCTCCGACACCAACAAGGCGCACCCGGAATACGGCCAGACCGGCGACCTCGGCGTTCACACCTTCCCCGATGACAATAACTACAAGATCGGTGGCGGTGCGGCTTGGGGCTGGTACAGCTACGATCCGGAATCGAAGCTGGTCTACTACTCGACGGGTAACCCCGGCCTGTGGAGCCCCGGCTATCGTTGCGGCGAGAAGCCTCTGACGCAGTCCGGCTGTAACTCCGGCAAGTGGGACAACAAGTGGTCGATGACCATTTTCGCCCGCAAGGCGGACACCGGCGAAGCGGTCTGGGCCTACCAGATGACCCCCTTCGACCAGTGGGACTATGACGGCATCAACGAGAACTATCTCGTCGACATGCCGAACGTTGACGGTCAGGCGCGCAAGACGCTCGTCCACTTCGACCGTAACGGCTTTGCCTATGTTCTCGACCGTACCGACGGCACGCTGCTGCGCGCTCACAAGTACGTGACCGCGAACTGGGCCGAGAAGATCGACTTCAAGACGGGTCGCCCGGTCAAGGTTCCGGAGCACTCGCCGCTCGAAGTCGGCCGCAATACCCAGGCTTGCCCGTCGGCGATGGGCGGCAAGGACCAGCAGCCGGGCTCGGTCGATCCTGCGGATCCGACCAAGTTCTATATGCCGACCAACAACTGGTGCATGGAAGACAACCCGCAAACCCGGGCCTACCAGCAGCAGGGCACGGTCTATGTGTTCGCCAACGTCTATATGTATCCTGAGAAGCCCGGCGTGACCGGCCGTCTCAAGAAGTTCGACGTTCTGACGGGCAAGGCTGATTGGGACATTCCGGATCCGTTCCCGAACTGGGGCGGCACTGTGAACACGGCCGGTGGCCTTGTGTTCTACGGCAGCCTTGGCGGTGACTTCCGCGCCGTCGACCGCGACACGGGTGAAATCCTGTGGCAGCGCAAGCTCGGCTCGGGCATCATCGGCAACCCGATCACCTACGAGGTCAAGGGCAAGCAGTATGTGTCCGTCCTCTCCGGTATCGGTGGCTGGATCGGCCTCCCGGTCACGGCCGGCCTCGACCTGAACGACAAGTTCGGTGCGATCGGCGCGACCGCGATGACCAAGGCCACTGGCCTGTCGCTGATCCCGCAGGGCGGCATGCTCTCCACCTTCCGCCTCTACCAGTAAGAGCGGTTAGGCTATAAATAGAATGGCGCTCGGGTCTCTCGGCTCGGGCGCCATTTTCGTTTGATCCAGAGGCTCGAGCCAAGGCCCGGTTTGGCGAGTTCTAGAAGCGTGTCGCCCAAGATGAAACTCTCTCTTTCCCGCTCCCTGAAATCAGTTTTGTGTCTCGCGGCGATGGCCGCGCCTCTCCTTGCGCTGCCGGCTTTGGCGGCGACCAAGGATGACGAGGCGCGGCTTGATCATGCCGTCGCCGTGGCGCTGAGCAAGCTCGATACATTGCAGCCGCTGACCTCCGGCGATCGCGCCGCGCTCAAGGCGGCGGCGCGCAATCGGCAGCTCCAGTCGCTGCGCATCTGCGGCGACCCGGGCAATATGCCGTTCTCGAACGACAAGCTTGAGGGCTTTGAAAATAAAATCGCCGAAATTCTCGCCAAGGCGATGAATACGCATACCGAATATTATTGGCGCCCCTATATCGAGCGCGGCATGTTACGGGAGACCTTCGGCAACGACCAATGCGACGTGCTGCTCGACCTGCCGATGGGCTATGAGGGCGCTCTGCTCACCGAGCCGATCTACAAGACAACCTTCGTTCTTGTGACGCGCGCCGATCGCAATTTGCACATCAAGAGTCTCGATGACCCGGCGCTCGCCAAACTGAAGATCGGCGTCTATCAGACCTCGGCGATTCGTCAGGCTTTCCACGATCGCGGCATGGATAAGAGCCTGGTCGTCCACACCGTCAGCCATGACGCCGACATCAATCCGAAGGACGCGCCGATCTATCAGGTCCAGCAGGTCATCAACGGCGAGATCGACGCCGCCGCGGTCTGGGGGCCTTTCGCCGGCTATGAAAAGGTGGTGAAGAACGCCCCGATCACGATCCAGCCGGTCAATCTGATGGAAGATCAGATTCCGCTCGAATTCGCGCTTGCCTGGGGCGTTCCCACGACGGACCGCATCCTCAAGTACAAGATCGATCTCGCCTTGCAGGACAACCGGGCGGCGATCGAGAAGGTGCTGCGCGACTTCGGCGTGCCGCTCGTTCAATGCAGCGAATGCATCGTTCAGGGCGACCTGCCGGCGCATGGCGTCTATTCGGCACTACCGCCGACACCGCCGTCGGAGCTGAAATCCTCCGTGACGATGAACCAGCTCGAATCCTGGCTCAAGGCCGGCGCCGATGTGAACGAGGAATTCAGCAATGCCGTGACGGCCGGCGCGGTCGACCGCGCCGCATTCCTCCTGAGCAAGGGCGCCGATCCCAACAAGCCGGACGATCAGGGGGAACTGCCGCTGATCAACGCGATCTCGGCGCAAAACCCCGATCTCGTGAAGCTGATGCTCGACCACGGCGCGAAAGTGAACGCGCGCGATTCGAACGGCATGACCGCCTTGCTGCAAGCGGTCCAGCAGGACGATGTCGCGACCATCAAAATGCTTGCCGGGCATGGCGCGGACTTGAACGAGCAGACGCTGGACAAGGCGACGCCGCTGTCCTTCGCGATCGTCGACAACAAGATGAAAGCGGCTTTGGCGCTCATCGACGTGGGCGCTTCGGTCAACGCGCAGAGCGGCGAATTGGGCTTGACGCCGCTGATGGTTGCGGCTGGCCGGCAGGAGACCGAGCTCACGCTTCAAGCGGGGCGGCACGACATCGAGAATCTCTCGAGCGATCCGCACTATCCCGACCCGTTGCAGGTCGCCCGTGCGCTCATTGCACACAAGGCCGATGTCAATGCGGTGAGCACGTCGGGTGTCACCGCGCTGATGTTGGCGGCGGCGCATAACAACCCGCCGATCGTTGGCCTTCTCTTGCAGTCTGGCGCCGATCCGACGAAGCGTTCGCCGGACAAGAAAACCGCGCTCGATTTGGCCGTCGAAAATGGTAACGATTCTGTGGTGAGCCTTATCCGGCTGATCCAGCAATCGAATGGTAAGTAATTGGATTTGTTATAATTCCAGCAGGAAACCAAAAGCCCTGCCGGAAGTTGAACAAATTCAAGGCAGATTGCCCGAAAAGAACGGGCAAAAGCAGAGCTTGACGTTTGTAGGGCGCTGGCGGAAAAGGCCAGCGCCGCTGGACATTTTGTCCAGCCGATCGGAATTTTTGCTGGAAGTCGTCCCGCCGCGCGGGGTTAAGGAGGGGTTATGGTCAGAGGTGCCGTGAAAATTGCCGTGGGCTTGTGTTTCGCCCTTGGCACGATGTTCGCCATCAGCGCGCGGGCTGATAATGCGCCGAATCCCGATACAAGATCGCCTCTGACAGTCGCGCAGACCGCCAAGGTCGGCACGCTGGTCAATCCCTATCAGGCCAAGGAAGACGCGCACGATCAGGCGCTCGCCGACGAAGGCCACAAGCTGTTCGGCAATTTCGGCTGCCCGGGCTGCCACGGCTTCGGTGGCGGCGGCGGCATGTGCCCGCCGATCACCAACGGCGTCTGGATCTATGGCGACAAGGACGACACGTTGTTCCGTCTCGTCGCGCTCGGTTCGGCCGATCTGCAGAAGCAGGGCTTCACCCGCCAGGCGGTTGAGAACATTGTCGCGCCGATGCCCTCGATGGGCGGGGTCATCACCAACGCCGACGATCTCTGGAAGATCATCGCTTGGATCAAGACCCAGGCCTACCAGAACACGCATAAGTAAGACAAAATCGCGCCGATAAGAGCGCGACGATTGAGAGCGGGGTTACGATCCCGCTCTTTCCAATGAGGTGATGGTGGCGGAGACGCGGGTGGAGCGTGCGGCGTTAGGGACCGCGTTTCGGCGCATGTGGCACTTCCTTCAACGATCGGTTCTGTGGCTTGTTGCGGCCGGCATCCTGCCGTTTGCCGCCGCAGCGACCTCCATGGCCCAACAACCGGCGCCCGCAGCGGCCCCGCCGGCGCAAGCCGCGCCTGCCCAGCCCGCGCCGCTCAATGTCGATATTCTCTATCTCGGCCGGCAATATGTTGAGCCGCCGCCGCTCTCGCTTCTCGACAAGATCGTCACCGACCAAGGCATTCAGGGCGCTCGCATCGCCTTGCAGGAAAATGCGCGGACCGGGCGGTTCGTGAACCAGAACTATCATCTCACCGAGATGATTCTGCCGCTCGACGCGGATTTCAAAGCCAAGGCGCGCGCTGCGCTCGCGACCCATAAGCTCATCATCGCCGATCTGGAAAAGGACGATCTCCTGGCCTTGGCCGACATGCCCGAGGCCAAGGACGCGATCATTTTCGACATCCGCACCAGCGATGACAGTCTGCGGCAGGAGCAGTGCCGGGCGAATGTCTTCCATTTCCTGCCTGAGACGGCCATGCGCACCGATGCTTTGGCGCAATATCTCGTCTGGAAGCGCTGGCCGAATTGGCTGATCGTCTCCGGCAAAAATCCCGCCGATATTGCCTATGCCGACGATGTGAAGCAGTCGGCGCGAAAATTCGGCGCCAAGGTCGTCGATGAGCGTTTCTATACCTATGCCGCCGGCTCGCGCCGCACCGACACCGGCCATCAGCAAGTGCAGCAGCAATTGCCGCTCGTCACCCAGAATGCGCCGCCCTATGACGTCGTTTTCGTTGCCGACCAGAGCGAGGTTTTCGGCGAATATATGCCTTATCGCACCTGGGACCCGCGCCCCGTCGTCGGCACGCAGGGCCTCATCGCCGTCGCCTGGCATCGCTCGTTCGAGGAATATGGCGGCACGCAATTGCAGAACCGCTTCGAGCGCGAGGTTGGGCGCATCATGACGGAGCGCGATTATTCGGCGTGGCTCGGCATCCGCGCCTTCGGCGAGGCGATCCTGCGTTCGAATACGATCCAGCCGGCGCCCTTGCGCGCCTATCTCCTGTCGGATCATTTTGGCGTTGCCGGCTATAAAGGCGATGCGATGAATTTCCGGACGTGGGATTTGCAATTGCGCCAGCCGATCATTCTGGCGAGCGCGCGCGACCTCGTTTCGATCTCGCCGCAGGATGGCTTTCTCAACCCGAAATATCTGACCGACACGCTCGGCTTCGATCAGCCGGAAAGCAAGTGCCACTTCAAGTGAGGCGTAGCGAGGCGATGACGAAAATCAGCAAAATCCTCCTTTTCGGTCTCGCCCTTCTGTCGTTCGGCATTGCGGCGGCGGCCGAGGCCAATGCCTATGTGATTTTCGTGTCGAACGAGAAGGACGATACGGTTTCGGTCGTCGACAGTGCGAGCCTCAAGGTCATCAAGACCATCGATGTCGGCCATCGCCCGCGCGGCATCATCATCACGCCGGATCATAAGACGATCGTCGTCTGCCTCGGCGACGATGGCCAGATCGCCATGATCGATGCCAATACGTTCAAGGTGACGCGCAAGCTCGATTCCGGTTCCGATCCGGAACTGCTCAACATCTCCCCGGACGGCAAGATTCTCTACGTCGCCAATGAGGACGATAGTCTCGTCACGATCATGGACTTCGCCACCGGCAATACGATCGAGGAAGTGCCGATCGGCGTCGAGCCCGAGGGCATGGCGGTGAGCCCCGACGGGCGCATCGTCGTCGCGACCTCCGAATCGACCAGCATGGCGCATTTCATCGACACCAAAACCTATAAGGTGCTGGCCAATATTCTCGTCGATTCGCGGCCGCGCTATGCGGTCTTCACGGCGGACGGTTCGAAGGTCTGGGTGACGTCCGAGGTGGGCGGCTCGGTGTCGATCATTGACGCGAAGACTTACAAGATCCTCAACGTCATCCGTTTCGCCATTCCGGGCGTGCGGCCGGAGCTGATCTCGCCGGTCGGCATCACCTTCACCAAGGACGGCAAGCGCGCCTTCATCTCGCTCGGCAAGGCGAACCGTCTCGCCGTGGTCGATACATCGAATTACAACGTCATCGACTACGTGCTGGTCGGCCAGCGCCCCTGGCACACGGAGCTGAGCCCGGACGGCTCGACGCTCTATTCGGCCAATGGCGAGACCAACGACATTACGGTTGTCGATGTCGCCTCGTTGCGGCCGCTGAAATCGGTGCCGGTCGGCCGATTGCCCTGGGGTTTGGCGATCAGGCCCTAAGCGAACGACAACATAAAGGTCAGGGACGGACAATGCCGCGGATGATATCGAAATCGAAGGCGAAGACTCTTCTGGCGATTTTGAGCCTTGCCTGCGCCACCGGGTTTTGCCTTTCGCCGGCCGGCGCGGCGCCGAAGACGAAATTCTGGAACACCACCGGCGACACGATCGTCAAATTCGAGCTCGCGCCGGCGGGAACCACAAACTGGGGTCCCGACCAATGCAAGAACGATCGGGACGATTCCGTCGATGACGACGAGCGCCTGACGATCACCAACGTGCCGACCGGAACTTACGATGCGCGCATGACCTACAAGGATGGCGGCGTCTGCTTAGCGAAATCCGTCAAGGTCGTGGAAGGCAAGATTTTCTCCCTCGAGAAGAAAGATTTGACGAATTGCACCAAGCCATAATTCGGCGCTGATCGAAGGCGAGGTGACAAAACAGGTCCCTGGTAAAAAGGACCACACCAATGGCCAAAATAATATCTGTCGGCGGCCAACGGGGGCCGTTCAAAAACCCCGGCGTTTTAGGTCTGATACTGTCGGTATGCGTCTGTACACTGGCTTGGAGCTTTGCGTTTCCGGTTGCGTCAAGCCGGGCCGATCCGCCGCCATCGTCGCCGAGGCTGCATTTCATCCAGCTTGTCGGCCACACCGCCGATCTCACCGATGCGGACTATAGTCCCGACGGCAAGAAGGTCGTCACCGCTTCGAGCGATAAGACGGCGCGGATTTGGAATGCCGCCAATGGCGTCCTGCTTCAAACGCTCAGCGGCCACACCGCAGGCGTACGGACGGCGCGTTTCAGTCCCGACGGTGGACATGTTCTGACCTCGGCACAGGATGCGACGGCGAAGCTCTGGGACGTGGCGACCGGCAAGCTGCTGCTGACGTTCAAGGGCCATACCGATCCCCTCGAAGATGCCGAATTCAGCCGCGACGGCAAATTCGTCGTCACCGCGTCGCGCGACAATACCGCAAAGGTCTGGGACGCTTCGAGCGGCGCCTTGGTCGCGACGCTCACCGGCCATACCGGCGCGGTCATGCATGCGATCTTCAGCCCGGACGGCATGCGCGTGGTGACGGCGTCCGCCGATCACACCGCGCGCGTTTGGGATACCAACAGCGGCACGCTGCTTTATACGCTCACGGGGCATAGCGGCATCGTCACCGGCGTCACCTACAGCCCCGACGGAAAGCTGATTGCGACCTCTTCGAGCGATAAGACGGCGCGCATCTGGAATGCGCGCACCGGGGCGCTGATCGAGGCGCTTCTCGGCCATACGCGGGCGGTGGAGTTTGCCGTCTTCAGCCATGACGGCACGAAGATCTTGACCGGCTCGACGGATAAGTCCGGCGTCCTTTGGGACGCCAAGACAGGCAACAAGCTCCTCGCGCTTCTCGGTCATCGCCGGGCGATCATGGCGGCGAGCTTCAGCCCCGACGACAAAAGGATCGCGACCGCTTCTTATGATTCGACGGCGCGGGTCTGGGATGCCGCGACAGGGGCCTCGCAACTGGTCCTCGCCGGGCATGGCGGCGAGGTGACGCGGGCCAAATTCAGCCTGGATGGGCAGCATGTGCTGACCGCCTCGTTCGACACCACGGCGCGCATTTGGGACGTGGGCGGGGCGGCGAGCCAATCGGCGGCGGCGCCGTCGAAATAGCCGCGCGGGCCTGCCGTGCCGCTCAGGCTCGGCAGGCTCGACGGCCAGCGCTGCCTCGCTTATGGAAGGGCGATGCAGCAGAAACGCGACCAATTCCTTGCCGTGATCGCCGAGAGATCAGCGATCATGGGCATTCTCAACGTCACGCCGGATTCCTTTTCCGACGGCGGCAAGTTCCAGTCGCATGATGCCGCCTTGGCCCAAGCGCGCAAACTCACCGAAGCGGGCGCCGACATCATCGACGTGGGCGCCGAATCGACAAGGCCCGGCCATGTGCCGGTGCCCGAGGCGGAGGAGCTCGCGCGGCTCAAGCCGCTGCTCGCCGATATCGTGCGGGCAACGCCCCTGCCGGTCTCGATCGACACGTCGAAGGCCGCAGTCGCCCGTGCCGCCATCGCCGACGGGGTCGTATTGGTGAATGATGTTTGGGGCCTGCAGCGCGACCCGGCGATGCCCGATGCGGTCGCCGAAGGCGGCGCCGCCGCAATCGTCATGCACAATCGTGACAGCGTCGATTCAGGGCTCGATATTCTGAGCGACATGCGCCGCTTCTTCGACCGTTCGCTGACGCTGGCGGAGAAGGCCGGCATTCCGCGCCGCCACTTGATCCTCGATCCCGGCATCGGCTTCGGCAAGACCAAGGATCAAAACCTAATCGCGCTGCGCGGGCTCGATCATTTCAAGGATTACGGCTTGCCCATGCTGGTCGGCGTCTCGCGCAAAAGCCTGTTCGCGCCGATCCTCGGCGCCGGCGTCGACGAGCGCATGATCGGCACGATCGCGACCAACATCATCGCCGCCGCGCACGGCGCATCGATCTTCCGCGTGCATGATGTCGCCGAACATGTCGCCGCCTTCAAAGTGTTCGACGCGATCGAACGCCATGCCTCGAGCGCATCATGATCGACATCGGTCTCGGCCTTGGCAGCAACATCGGCGATGCGCCGGCCAATATCGAAGAGGCGCTGCGGCTGCTGCGCGACAGCGGCGCGGTCGAGATTACCAAGGTTTCGTCGATCTATCGCACCGCCCCCTGGGGCTATAAGGACCAGGCGCCTTTCGCCAATGCCGCCGCTCTGGCGCGCACGGAACTCGATCCCGAACGTCTTCTCGCGGCGGTGAAGACGATCGAGGCGGAGATGGGCCGCACGAAGACGGTGCGCTGGGGGCCGCGGCTCATCGATATCGATATTTTGTTCTACGGCACGCGATCGCTTGTGTCGGAGGCTCTCGTTCTGCCGCATAAGGAACTGTTCAACCGCGCCTTCGTTCTCGTGCCGCTGGCCGAGATTGCGCCGGGCTTGGTGCTGGGCGGCCGCCCGGTCGCCGAGGCCGCCGCCGCGATCGCGCATGACGACATCGAGAAATGGGACGGCAAAGATGGGCAAGCTGATTAAATTGACGGCCAAGGATGGGGTGACGATCGGCGCCTACGAGGCCGTGCCCGCCGGCGAGACGCGCGGCGGCCTCGTCGTCCTGCAGGAGATTTTCGGCGTCAACCGGCACATCCGCAATGTCGCCGACGATTTCGCCGGCCAAGGCTATCATGTGATTGCGCCGGCGCTTTTCGACCGTGCCGAGCCCGATGTCGAACTGGGCTACAGCGGCGAAGACGCGGCCAAGGGCGTCGCCATCCGCGCCAAGATCACATTGGCGGACTCGCTCGCCGATATTGCCGCGGCGGTCGCGGCGGCGAAGCCCGCGGGGCGCGTCGGCATCGTCGGCTATTGCTGGGGCGGCACGCTTGCCTTCGCCGCCGCCCAGCATGTCGACGGGCTGGCCGCGGCGGTCGGCTATTACGGCTCCGGCATTGCGGCTTTGCCGCCCGAGCAATTGCGCTGTCCGGTGATGCTGAATTTCGGCGACCAGGACAAAAGCATTCCGCTTGCCGATGTCGAGAAGATCCGCCGCGCGCATCCCGACATCGCCATTCACATCTATCCGGCCAATCACGGGTTCAATTGCACGGACCGCAGCGCCTATGATCCGGCAAGTGCGACGCTCGCACGTCAGCGCACGCTGGAATTTTTCGCGCAAAACATCTGACGTTAATGCGCTTCGCCGCGCAATGCGGTCGACGACAATTCCGAGCGTGGGCCGTGTAAAAAGATAAGCGCCGGCGGCGGCGTAAGCGGGAAGATCAGGCCGTCGCTTTCGTCGGTGCGATAACGCGCGAGCGCGAGTGCGGCCCTCGCATGCGTCGCTGAAAGCGTCGAGCCGGGCCGGTCGATGATTGCGATCGGCACATTGGCGGCAATCGTGCGCCAATGTTTCCAGCGCTCGAAGCTCGCAAGATTGTCCGCGCCCATGATCCAGACGAAATGCACGCCACGGCAGCGCGTCTTGAGGTAGAGAATCGTCTGGTAGGTGTAGCGCGCGCCGATCGTCGCCTCGAAGCCAGTGACGATGATGCGCCGGTCGTGCGCGAATTTTTCGGCGGCGGCGATGCGCAGATCGAGCGGCGGCAGGTCGCGCGTGTCCTTCAACGGATTGCCGGGGCTCACCAGCCACCAGACGCGATCGAGTCCCAGCCGCCGCAAGGCCAGGAGACTCGCGGCGCGATGGCCCTCATGTGGCGGATTGAAGCTACCGCCGAACAATCCGACCTTGAGGCCGGGCGCATGCGGCGGCAGGGCGGCAAAGGCGGTCACGGCCGTTTTCAGGGCCGGATCTGGCCGTTGCCGTGGACGCGATATTTGAAGGTCGTCAACTGATCGAGGCCGACCGGACCGCGCGCATGCATGCGCCCCGTGGCGATGCCGATCTCGCCGCCGAAGCCGAATTCGCCACCGTCGGCGAATTGCGTCGAGGCATTGTGGATGACGATGGCCGAATCGACTTCGTTGAGAAAACGCGCTGCCGCTGCGGCGTTTTCGGTGATGATGCAATCGGTGTGATGCGAGCCGTAATGGGCGATATGCGCCAGCGCCGCATCGAGTCCGTCGACGACGCGCACCGAGATGATGGCGTCGAGATATTCGCGCCGCCAATCCTCATCCGTCGCGGGCGTTACGCGCGCATCGGCGGCCTGTGTCGCCGCATCGCCGCGCACGGCGCAGCCGGCGTCGAGCAGCATGGTGACCAGCGGCTTGAGATGCGTCGCCTCGCAGGCGCGATCGACGAGCAGCGTCTCCGCTGCGCCGCAGACGCTGGTCCGCCGCAGCTTGGAATTGCGCAGGATGGTCAGGGCCTTTGCAAGATCGGCGTCGCGGTCGACATAGATATGCACCAGGCCTTCGAGATGGGCGAAGACGGGCACGCGCGCCTCCGTCTCGACGCGTGCGACGAGGCTCTTGCCGCCGCGCGGCACGATGACGTCGATATTGCCGCCCAGTCCTGCCAGCATTTCGCCGACCGCGGCACGATCCTTGACCGGGACGAGCGTAATGGCCGCCGTCGGCAGGCCTGCCGCCTTGAGGCCGGCTTGCAGACATTGGTGGATGAGCGAGACGGAATGAAAGCTCTCCGAGCCGCCGCGCAGGATCGCGGCATTGCCGGACTTGAGGCAGAGCGCGCCCGCATCGACCGCGACCGAAGGGCGGCTCTCGAAGATCACGCCGATGACGCCAAGCGGCGTCGCGACGCGATCGATGACAAGGCCATTCGGCCGCTCGATATGTTCAAGGACGCGACCGACAGGATCGGGCAAAGCGGCGATCTCTTCGAGGCCTTTGGCCATGCCCTCGATGCGTTTCTCGTCGAGCGTCAGCCGCTCGAGGAAGGAGACGGCGGTGTTGTTCACGTCCGCCTCGGCGATGTCGCGCGCATTGGCGATAAGAATCGGTCCCGTGTTGGCGCGGATTTCCTGCGCCGCGACCTGCAAGGCTTTGTTCTTGGCCTCGGTCGGCGCCAGGGCAAGCACATGCGCGGCCTCGCGCGCCGCTTGGCCGAGCGACAGCATCAAGCTCCGGATGTCGTCCGGCTCGTCCTTGCGTACGAGTTTGAGGTCCATGTCTTTCTTCATCGCGGGAGTAGGCGTCTCTAATATAAACAATTTGCCCCGCGTGCCAGGGGGAGGCGCCAAGATTGACAAATCCGCCGGGGATTTGCCAGCGATATTCGTGGCTTATGATGATGCGCCCGCGGGGGCGGGGCTAAATCCGCCGCAGGATGCTGCGCAAAACCGGCCCCAGGCGCGCCAATTCGTCGAGATGGACCGTCGAGAGGTCGGACAGAATATCGGTGGCATTGTCGCTGAGACTGAGGAGCACCCGGCGGTTGTCGAGCGCGTCGGGGCTGCGCACGAGAAGATCCGCCTCCGCCAGCCGGTCGACAAGCTCGACCGCGCTATTGTGGCGAATGCGCAGGCGCTCGGCCAAATCGCCGATCGTCACCGCTGTGCCGGGCGGAAATCCTCTGACCGCCAGCAGCGCCTGATGCTGCTGCGGCGTCAGGCCGGCGTTGCGCGCGGCATTCTCGCTGAACTCCAGAAAACAGCGCATCGAATAGCGAAAATCCGAAAGCACTTCGTAATCTTCTTGCGAGGGGATCAGCGCCGGATTTTTCGTGTCTGCACGCTTTTTTTCGCTCGTCATGGCGTTCCGCCTGCCTCACTGTCGTCATTCGATATATCGCGGCGGATTTTCGTTCAATCCGTTTCTCTCAATGAAGCCAAGGGCCTTCGCGGCGCGTGCCGATTGTGGATGCGGCCGCCGGCCCTCGCATCTTCGGCGCAGATGGCCTAAATAGGTCGCATGACTGCCATTGCCGCATTGATCTTCGCCGCCATCGTCCTGTCGGGACTTTTGAATGTCTATCTCGACCGCCGGCAGGCCGCGGCGGTTCTTGCCCATCGCGGCGCCGTGCCAGGGGCCTTCGCCGCGACAGTGACGCTCGAAGAGCATCAACGCGCCGCCGACTATACGGTCGCACGGACACGGCTCTCCGCTATCGAGACGATCTACGACACCGTGCTCGCCTTGCTGTGGCTCAGATTTCTGCTGCGCCCGGTGTTCGAGTTCGTCGCGGCGCATATTCCCGCCGGGCTGACGCGCAGCGTTGCCACAATGGTCCTCGTCGCGGCGATCTCTTATCTGCTGACCTTGCCCTTTGCGATCTACAAGACGTTCAAGCTTGAGGCGCAATTCGGCTTCAACCGCACGACGCCGAGTATGTTCGCGCTCGATCAGGTCAAGGCCGCGGCCCTGCAGCTCGCGCTCGGCGTGCCGCTGCTCTACGGGCTTTTCGCGCTGCTGCGCGCACTGCCGAATCTCTGGTGGATTTTCGCCTGGATCGGGCTCATGGCGATCATGGTGGCGATGATCATTATCTATCCCGCCTTCATCGCGCCGCTGTTCAACAAATTCACGCCCATGGCCGACGGGCCGATGAGGTCGGGGATCGAGGCGCTGCTGCGGAAATGCGGCTTCGAATCGAATGGCCTTTTCGTCATGGACGCTTCAAAGCGCTCGGCGCACGGCAACGCCTATTTCACCGGCTTCGGCAAGGCCAAGCGCATCGTCTTCTTCGACACCTTGCTCGAGAAGCATACGAGCGATGAAATCCTTTCGGTTCTCGCGCATGAGCTCGGTCATTACAAATTCGGCCATGTGATCCAGAAGATCGGCGAGAGCGCGGCGCTGGCGCTCGTCGTCTTCGCCATTCTGCATTGGGCCTTTGCGGCCGGCACCTTGCCGGCGGCCTTCAACCTGCCCAACGATCCGAGCCTCGTGCTGATGATCGTCATGACCGCGATTGGTCCCTTCGCGAGCCTCTTTGCGCCGGTGACGAATTATCTGTCGCGCCGGGCCGAGTTCCAGGCCGACGCTTTCGCCAAATCCATGACCGGCGCGGCGCCGATGATCTCGGCGCTGACCAAGCTCACCCGCGACAATCTCGCGACGCTGACGCCCGATTGGCTCTACACTTTGTTCAATTATTCGCATCCGCCGGTGCCGGAGCGGATTGCGCATTTGCAGAGCTAGCCTGCCGCGCCTCGACGCGTGCCTTGACTTGACGCACCTGCGCAAGCTGGCCGCGCAGAATGTCGATCGCGTCTTTCTCGGCGGGTTCGAGGTCTTTCAGCTTCAGATGGTCGAGAAGCACTTCGAGCACATCGCCGATATGGCCGATCTGGCGTCCATAGCTGCCGACTTCATGCAGAATCGCGCGCTCGGCTTGCGGATTTGGCGTCTGGCCGAGGTCGATATTGAGCAGGCCGATCTGCGACCCCTGTTGATAGAAGGTCCAAGGATTGATCGCCTGCCAAAGCTGCTGCGGCGCGAGGGAAACCTGAAACGGATCGGACATATGGCTGCCTCCTGAAAGCGGCAAGCCAATCTGCGCCGGCACACCGCACAAATCTGCAAGAGCGGGATGCGAAAAAGTGTCAGCGGTTTTTCGCAACAATCCCGCTCTAAACTATGAGAATCGATCACGTTTATGATTTCGGGTCGATTCAACCCGAAATCATCGTGATCTAGCGTCAATTCATTATGCCGAGCCGGGTCTCACGAAAAAGCCGCATGGCTTTTCGTAGCCCGCTCTAATCCGGTGTGACGACAAGTGTGATGGTGGGCGCGATACTGCTGGTGATTTCGACGGTGAAGGGCGCCGCAGTGAGATTGAACTTCACGCTTTTGGCCAATCCGTCGCAGCCGATCGCGCCGGTGTGGTCGGTCGGTTTCAGCAAATGCCCGTCTTGAACGACATCGATCCAGGCGCCGTGGGTTAATGTCACACGATAGGTGCCGGCGCTGGCCGGCGCCGCGAGCGTGACGAAGCCGGCATAGGAATTCGGAAATTTGGGCGGCCGCGACGGGCCTTGCGGCAGCTTGGCCGCATTTTGCGACGCAAGCGTCAGATTTTCGCCGGTGCCGAGGGTTGCCGCGCCGCCGGAGGCGATAGCCGTGGGCTTGGCGAGCAGGATCTTCTCATGATCCAGCGACCATTTGAAATGGCCGCAGCCGAGCGGTTCCGCCGCCAGGGCAGGCGTCGCCGCAAGCATAAGGCTCAAAGCAAAAGAACGGCTTAGCGTGGGCATAGAATCATTCCTCGCGGGCAGTGGCGATCACGCCGGGCCGGCCTCTTTTTTCATCCGGTGGTCAAACCAAGCCTGCACATCTTCCACCGGCACAGTTTCTTCGTCCGGCCCTTCGATGGCGGTGATTTCAATCCCGTCCTGCTGCGCGAGATTCCAAGCATCCTCGAGGGCCTCTTCCTCGGTAGCCCACTCTTGTGACAGCAATTCGTGTTTGAGCGCTTGATCGATATAACGAACGTGCCAACCCATTGCCTTCCCCCGATCGTAGGCGGGAGGGATCAAGGCCGGGGTTTCCCTCGGCCATGACACCCCCCGCAGAGTGCATATTATTACGCGACGCGGCGCTCTTCGACCACAATCGTGCTGGCGATGCTTTCCGGCTCATAAAGCCAGCGCGCGAGCAGGCCTGCAACGATCGCGCCGGCCAATGGCGCAAGCCAGAACAGCCAGAGTTGCGAAATATAGGCGCCACCCGCGAAGAGCGCCGGGCCGGTGCTGCGCGCCGGGTTCACGGACGTATTGGTCACCGGAATGGTGATCAAATGAATGAGCGTGAGACCGAGGCCGATCGGGATGCCGGCAAAGCCTGCCGCCGCGCCCTTCGATGTCGAACCGATGATGATGAAAAGGAAGAAGAAGGTCGCGAGAAATTCCGTCAGCGCTGCGGCGCCGAGACTATATTTGCCCGGGCTGAGATCGCCATAGCCGTTGGAGGCGAAGCCGCCGGCAACCCAGCCGGGTTGGCCGGATGCGATCACATGCAGAACCGCGGCGGCGACAATCGCGCCGACGACCTGGGCGATGATATAGGGAACCACAAATGTCGTATCATGACGCCCGGCCGACCAGAGACCGACCGTGACGGCCGGGTTGAAATGGCCGCCGGAAATATGGCCGACGGCATAAGCCATCGTCAGAACCGTAAGGCCGAACGCGAAGGCGACGCCGACAAAGCCGATACCTGTATGCGGAAAGGTCGCGGCAAGAACGGCGGCCCCGCAGCCGCCGAACACGAGCCAAAACGTACCGAAAAACTCGGCGGCGAGGCGCCTGACGAGATCGTTTTGCATAACCCACCTCATAAGTCGCTGGAAAGATCGCCTCTTGGCCGGATTGTCTTCCGGCGACGGGCGTTTTGTGGGACGCGCGCCGAATCCGCACGCGCCGGCGCGGAGTGTGCGTCGCGCACCCCGCGAAGTCGAGTCACGCACGTCTCAACTTGCAGTCGTGCTCACGCTTGGCGGATGTAAAGCGATGCGACGCGAAACGCAATCCGCTCGAAGCGGCGCATGCGTGCGGCGCGAAAAAGGACGATGAAGAAATATGTGGAAGGCTGTGTGTTAACCGCGATTCAAAAAGCCAAAAAATCCTTGCGCGGGCCAGCCGGCGAATCGCGGCCGGCCGGCCGCATGAATCGATTTAAATTCTCGCTGTTCATTCCCACGGCGCGGGGGCCGGAACCTCGCAAGGCGCTTCGACCGGAACCGTGCCGAAATCAGCAGGGCTGACGATCTCCAGATATTCCATGTCCGGCGAATAATCGAAGAGATAATGCGCGATGCCCGGCCGCTGATGCACGACATCGCCGGCGGAGACGAGCGTCACTTTATCTTCATACATGAATTTCGCCCAGCCCTTGGTCATGATGACGATCTGGAACTCGGCGATATGCTTATGCCAGCCGGTGCCCGTGGTCGGCGGCAGATTGGCCTTGACGAGATGCGCGATCACTTTGCCGTTCGTCGCCTTGGCAATACCGAGGTCGCGATAGAGGAAGAAATCGCGCAGGCCTTCGCCTTTGAACGCGGTGTCGCCGGGTTTGACATGCGAGAATTGCGTTTCGTGTTCTTTCGGCGGGGTGAAATCTTTTTCCAAAACCGCCGCATGGCCTTCAGTCATGTCCAATCTCCTTCCGTTCGCCAGTCCAGTTCGCCAGGTGCGTCGATGGTTGGTTCAGTTCATCGCGAGCACCAGATTGCGGATCACCGGATAGATCTGCCCGTTCCAGCGCCGGCCGCTGAACGTGCCGTAATGGCCGACGCCGACCTGATAATGATGCCGCTTCAAATGCGGCCGCAGCCCATCGCAGAGCAAATGCGCCGCCGCCGTCTGGCCGACGGAGCAGATATCGTCGCGCTCGCCTTCGACGGTGAGCAGCGCAGTGCGGCGGATGGCGCGCGGGTTCACCTTCTGGCCGCGATAGATCAATTCGCCCTTCGCCAGCGCCGCATCCTGAAACACCCGCTTGACGGTCTCGAGATAGAATTCGGCCGGCAGATCGAGCACGGCGAAATATTCGTCGTAGAAGGTCATGATCGCTTTGGCCTCCGCCGCGCGGCCGGCGCTCAAATGCTCATAGAGATCGCGATGCGCCTTGATGTGACGGTCCATGTTCATCGACATGAAGGCGGTGAGCTGGACGAAGCCCGGATAGACGCGCCGTCCCCCGCCTGGCAATTGCCACGGTACATGCGCGATCAGATTGTCTTCGAACCATTGGATCGGCTTTGCGGTCGCAAGCTCGTTGACCTTAGAGGGATTGACCCGCACGTCGACGGGGCCGGCCATCAGCGTCATGCTGCGCGGCTCGGCCGGATGGCGCTGCTCGGCCATGATCGCCACCGCCGCCAGCGTCTGCACGCACGGCTGGCAAACCGCGATCACATGCGCGCCGGGCCCGATCAACTCCAGGCAGGCGATGACGTAATCGACATAATCGTCAAAGCCGAACGGCCCTTCGGAGAGCGGCACGTCGCGGGCGTTCTTCCAATCGGTGATATAGACCTCGTGATCGCGCACGAGCGTGCGCACCGTCTCGCGCAAGAGCGTGGCGAAATGGCCGGACAGCGGCGCGACGATCAGCATTTTCGGCAGCGGCGCGGCGCTCTCTTTGGTGAAGCGCACGAGATTGCAGAACGGCAGCGAGGCGACGATCTTTTCGTGGACCGGCACCGGCTCACCGTCGATGAGCACGCTGTCGACCCGATAGTCCGGCCGCGCATGCGAGAGCCTCGTGCGGGCGATCAATTCAAGCGCCGCCACGTAATGCTTGCCGAAGCCCGCCTCGCTGATGCCGGTGAACAGCGGCCCCAGGCTCAAGCCGGCGCGGGCCATCATGCGAATTGGTTCAGAGGCTTCCGTGTAGGCGTGGTAGGCGCGGTACAACATGTGCTTCAAGGCTAGGGTCTTTCATTTTGCGCCGCAACATCGGCGCGTGCTTAAAGATTCACCCGTTCGCGTTCAGGAGCGGCCATGGCGCCTGTCCTCACCATCTCAAGCAAGAACTACTCCTCTTGGTCGCTGCGCGGCTGGCTGCTCTGCCAGCTCGCCGGATTGGAGGTGGAAGAGCAGGTCGTGAGCCTCGACGATCCCTCAAACCGGGCGGAATTGCTGCTTCTGGCGCCGTCGGTCCTGGTGCCGCGTCTCTCGGAGGGCGAGGTGAGCGTCTGGGATACGCTGGCCATCGCCGAATATCTTGCCGAGCGCCATCCCGAGGCAGGCATGTTGCCCAAAGATCAGGCGGCACGGGCGCATTGCCGCTCGATCTCCGGCGAGATCCATTCCGGCTTTCACAACCTGCGCTCGGCCCTGCCGATGAATCTGAAGGCCCGGCATGCGAATTTCAAAGTCTTTGCCGGCGCCCAGCCGGACATCGACCGGGTGCAGACGATCTGGCAGGACTGCCTGACGCGCTGGGGCGGGCCGTTCCTCTATGGCGCGGCGCCAACGATTGCCGACGCCATGTACGCGCCGGTCGCAACGCGCTTCATCACTTATAATGTGCCGCTCGATCCGTCGGCCAAGGCCTATTGCGCCACCATTATGGATTGGGCGCCGATGCAGGCCTGGATCGCGGCGGCCAAGGCCGAACCCGAGGAAATGGCGGAGCTCGAAGTCGAATTCTGAGCCCCAAGGGTTCGGAAAGGCCGGATTCTGCGGCGATGTGTTGCATCAGAGCCGCGCTCACGGGCTTTCGGACGTCGAGCGGCGGGCAAATCGGGTTTCGCGCTTGTGGCCTTGGCGGTTTTTTGGAACGCTGATGGGCGGGGGCTCAGGTCATTTAAATAGGCTTATTTTCGCCCATCCCCCGGCATCGCGGGCGACTGCCCTGCCAATGCCGTAATCAGAAGTACTGTGAAGAGGAAGGTCATTAATCGGCATTTAACTAAAAACGTCCTCAATTAAGGCCTCGGCACCTGGAAACCACCGCGAGGGGTCAAGTCCAGGCAAGCAAGAAGGCGCAGAGTGAAGTTGTATAGGACGCGGGGTGGATGACAGACTGGACTTACGCGCCGCAGGATTTTGGCTCCTATAATCGACGGGGCTTTTTCCGCAGAGTTATTTCCGAGGCCGCGCCCGGCGCGATTGTCCTTGGACTTGCGATTCTGGCAGGCGCCTGGATCATTTACGTTCATCCCGATGCGCAGTTCCGCGTGGTCGAACTGCCGGCCGTGACGCCGACTCTGGAAGAGCCGCAATTCGTCAAGCCGCAAGTCGCCGAAACCGACGAGACCCCCGCACCGGCGCCGCATGTCGCGGCCAATGTCTACAGCCCCTTTATCGATCCGACCTTTTCGCTGAAAGCGGCGCGCGAATCCTTCGCCCAGAGCGCGCCCCTGGCGCCGACCTTCGGTCCTGATCCAGAAGCCGTCCCGCCGGCGCAGGTCGCTGCCGCGCCGACGCAGATGACCTCCGTGCCGCTGCCGCCGGTCGCGCCGCAATCGCTGACCTCGACCAATCTCCCCGGCGACGAAGTGGCTTCGGCCGAGGACGACAATCCGTCGAAGGAGAACGTCCTGCCCGATCAGGATGCCGCCGCCAGCGCGCCGCTGCCGCCGTCCTCGCACACGGTCTCGAGCGTTCCGCTGCCGGCGCCGCGCCCCGACGGGCTCGAAGTTCCCGAGGCCGAAGACCACGCCCGCGTTGCCGTCCGCCAGGCCCCGCAGCCCCAGCCGAAGGAAACGACCCAGGTCGCCTCCGCCGCGCCCGAGCCGCCGCATAATTCCTTCTTCGACAAGCTTTTCGGCGGCCTCCATCATCAGCAGGGTCAGGCGCTGGCTTATGCCGAATCGGAAGACGGCGTTGTCGAAGGCTCACGGCCGTCCGCCGCCGTCGCGCCCTACGATCAATTTACCGCCGTCTATAACATCTCGAACCACACGGTTTATCTGCCGAACGGGCGCCGGCTCGAGGCTCATTCCGGCCTTGGCGACGCCTTCGACGATCCGCGCTATGTCCGCGAGAAGATGCGCGGACCGACGCCGCCCGGCATCTACGATCTGAAGCTGCGCGAACAGCTCTTCCACGGCGTTGCGGCGCTCAGGCTGATCCCGGAAAGCGGCGATCCCTATGGCCGCGTCGGCCTCCTCGCCCACAGGTTCATGCTCGGACCACGCGGCGATTCCAACGGCTGCGTCTCGTTCCGCAACTACCAGGCTTTCCTCGACGCCTATCGCAATGGCGAGGTCCGGCGGCTGGTGGTGGTCGCGGGGATGAACTAGAGCATCGGACCGAAAAGTGCGAAGCGGTTTTCGGATGAATCCGATGCGGTTTCGAGAATAATCGGACCGAAAAGTGCGAAGCGGTTTTCGGATGAATCCGATGTCCGACGCTCTAGCGTCGCAGCAATCTCAGATCTTCGGCGCCTTGCATGCGCGGCTTAGCGCATAAACCGCCGCGCCTTGCAGGAGCGCGAGGACAAGCGGCCCGATCGACTTTCCGGCATCGTGCTGGGCGAGGCCGACGAAGAAATCCAAAAATTGGATAATCCCGGCGAGCGTGCCGAGAACGACGAGCGTCGCCCGCCAGTCCTTGAAAATCGCGATCAGCACGAAGACGGCGAGCGGCAGCGTCCGCGCCGCCGCATACATTGCCAAAATTCCCGAGGCCGGCGTCGGCGGCGTGCCGGGCGGCAAAATCGCTTGCGGATGAAACAGCCCGGCGAGGGCAAAGCCGCTCGCCACGAGAACGTTCAGCGCCGTGATCGCCTAGGCGACATTCAGCGACATGCGCGGCATCGACTTGCCTCCAAGTTCACGCTCAAGGTCGATTTAAGCGCGGCCTGCGGCCTGCAACAGGCAAATGTCAGAAAAAGGCGCTAACGATGGCGTGAGAGATGCGGGAGCCTTCATGCAGGAGCAGGCCTTAGCCGAAAAGCCGAAGGGCGCGCTGTCGCTGCGCGATCTTGCTTCGGATGCGCGCATCCGCGCCATGCTGGGCCTCGGCTTCAGCTCCGGCATTCCCTTTCTGCTCGTCTATGTCACCCAATCGGCCTGGCTTTCGGAAGCCAAAGTGCCGCTCGGCATTTTGGGGCTGATGAGCGAGCTGACGCTCGCCTATAAGTTCAAATTCGTCTGGGCGCCGTTTCTCGACCAATATGATGCGCCGATCTTCAGCCGCCTGCTTGGACGCCGACGCGGCTGGATCGTGACATCGCAGATCGGCGTCGCGCTGGCGCTGGCGGGTGTCGCCTTCGGCAATCCTTCGCAATGGCTCGCCTGGACGATCGTCTTCTCGCTGGCGCTCGGCTTTGCCGGCGCGACGCAGGACATCGTCATCGACGGCTGGCGCATCACCGTGGCGCCGCCCGAGCGCGCCGGCCTCATGTCGTCCTGGTCGGAGATCGGCTGGCGCATCGGCAATCTCGTCTCCGGCGCCGGCGCGCTTTATCTCGCCGATGCCTATGGCTGGCGCGCCGCCTATCTCTGCATGGCGGCCTGCATGGCGCCGGGCATGATCGCCGCGCTCGCTGCGCCCGAGCCGCCCTCGGACCTCAAGCCGCATGTCGTGCCAGGCAATATCATCGAGACGATCTATGCGCCGATCAAGGAGCTGATCACCCGTCTCGGGCCGATGGGCATCCCGATCCTTCTGCTCGTCGCCGGCTTCCGCATGCCGGGCTATGTGTCGAGCGCGATGGCGATGCCCTTGTTCAAGCATCTGCATTATTCCGATTCCGACATCGCCACGGTGACGAAGATCTTCGGCTTCTGGGTGGCGCTCGGCGGCACCTTTCTCGCCGGCCTCATCATTACGCGGATCGGGCTTATGGCGACGCTCCTCATCGGCACCATCTTCGCCTCCGCCTCGCATCTCGCGCTCGCCTATCTCGCCGCACGTGGCGGCCACGGGCACGACTTCTGGCTGTTTGCGACGACGGTCAGCATCGACAGTTTCGCCTATGCCTTCGCCTCGATCGTGCTCATCACCTATATGTCGACGCTGACCGCGACGGAGCATGCGGCGAGCCAATATGCGCTTTTGACCTCGCTCTGCGCGCTGCCGGGCAGCTTCCTTGCCGGCACGTCGGGCTTTCTGATCGAACGGCTTGGCTTCACAAATTTCTTCGTCGCGACCTCGCTCATCGGTGCGCCGGTCGCGGTGCTTGCCCTCTATGTCTGGCACAAGCATCTGCGCGAGCGCGTCGCGCAGGCCTAAGCACGGCGGCGGAACCGGACAGAAGAGCCGAGGCAGGAGGCGATGAGCGCCTAGAGCGTCGGACGTTCAAATTGAATCGGTCGGCGCTTTTAAGTCTTTCTCATCGCATCGGATTTGTCCGAAAACCGCTTCGCACTTTTCGGTCCGATGCTCTAGGCGCGCTTGACTTCCAGCACCTCGTGCGGCCGCACGATGAACGTGCGGCTACCATAGAAGACACGAACGAGGGTGCGGGGCTCGGCGGCGAGGCGGGCGAGGTCGCCCGCATAGGGCGCCGCGCGCCAGGCATCGGCGGCGCCGCGATCGACATGCACATCGACGAAGCGGTCATAGGCCGCGTCATGCCCGCCGGTGATCTGCACCACCATTTTCGATTTCAGCGGCGCCCAATGTTCGCCGACCGAAGCATCGGCAAGCCAATGGCAGGAAAAGCTGCGGCAGGTCTCGGGCCGGGTCTCGTAGATCGTGCAGCCGCCGGCGCCCGGCCGGCAATGCGGGCACCATTGGTCGTGCGGCTTGTCGAGCGCCGCGATCGGCAGCAGCTTGCAGCAGAGCGAGCAGGCGCCGCAGGCGCGGGGCGAGGTCGGGTCGTCCAGGTGGGCCATGCTGTCCGTCAATTCCTCGCAACCGGCTCGTGGATCGGGCAGCGGTTGAAATGTTCGCGAAACGCCGCCGAATGCCGATAGGTCGCTTTGCGCGCGCGGTTGATACTGCCGAGCGGCTGGTGCGCGGCAAGCCCCGTCCAGACGCTGAAGCGCATTGCCTCGTCTACTGCCTGGACACGTTCGGGCGCCCAACTGTCCTGCGGCTGCACGTTGACAAGGCCGACGCGCTGGAACGGCGCGTCATCCGCCTTCCACTCGACAGTCGCATCCTCGATCGGCTGCTTATGAAGATCGCGGCAGAGCTGCACGCGCAGCTCCCAGACCGCATCCATGCCGCCCATCTCTTCGCGCACCCGGGCGCGGATCGCGTCGCGGTTGCGGCGCGCGTCGATTTCTTTGCCGGTCAAAGCCGTGAGCGACGTTGTCGCGGGCGCCAGGCTGAACTTGGCGATGTAGTCACCGTAGCGGAAAGGCGTGACGCTGAAATAGGTCTCGCCCAGCGGCTCGACATTCGGCGCGCCGCCGAGGACCCGGACCAATGAGCTTTTGACGCCCACCGCGTCGAGCGCCGTGCGGACACCGCGCAGTGCCGCGGAAAGAGCCACTTTCACGCCTTCGATGCGATCGGTCGTTCCTGCGAGCAGGGCGAGATTGCCGGCAAATTGTTTCGCATTCCTGGCCGGGAACACCGGCGCGTTGAGCATGAGGAAATCTTGCGTCGTGCCCTCGGCGCCGGGCAGGCGTTCGCCGGCGACGTCGAGCACCTTCAGCGCCAGCCCGCGCGGCAGGGAGATCGTATCGGGCAGGATGTCGCCGGGGTTCGTCGAAAGCCGCAGATAAATCTTGTGCTCGCCGGGCGCGGCGAAGAGACCCTGCGCAAGTTCCGGCGGCAGGCCATCATCGATCCTGAGCACGCCTTCCAGCACGCCGTGCGATTTTGCATGAACGCCGCGCACCGCGTGGCCGTAGTCCTTCGATGTGGTTGCCAGGATCGCGTCGAAGCTCCGGCATAAGGCGCCGATTGTCGCGTCTTCGTCGGGCTGGACCTGCTCTACATCTAGCGAATAGCGAACCGGCGGCGCGATCATGGGCGTTTCCTCCCAGGTCTGGCAGCATCATTTGGCGGTGTGAACGAAGCAGGAATTACGGGGTTCTGCAATGGCGCGGTGCAGAGCTTAACACAGCCGCGGCCCGTGAGATTTGCCCAATCGCCGGCCGGCGCGCGAACCTATATCAGCTAGGCATGCCTGCCGATCGGCCCGATTTTTCGACCCTCACGCTGCCGCTCGTGCTCGACGACGGTACGCCGGTCACCTTGCGCGCGGTGCGCCGCGACGACGCGCCGAAAATCCGCCGCGCCTTCCATACGCTCGGGCCGGAGACGATCCATGCGCGCTTCTTCGATTCGCGCGCAATGGTCACGGCCGAGGAGCTGACGCATATCACCGGCGTCGATTTCCGCCGCGATGCCGCGCTGCTGGTCACGCTCGGCGAAGGCGCGGCCGAAATCGTCATCGGCGGCGTCAGCTATTTCGCCCTCGACGGCGGCGACCCGCCGCTCTCGGCCGAGCTCGCCTTCACCATCGTCGACGGCTATCAGGGCCACGGCCTCGGCAATCTGCTGATGACGCATATCGCCGAGATCGCCCGCGCCAACGGGCTGACCGCTCTCGAAGCCGATCTCCTCGCCGACAATATCCCGATGCTTCACGTCTTCCAGCACAGCGGCCTGCCGATGGTGCTGCGCCGGGAGGACGGCACGGTGCATGTGCGGCTGGAGGTCAATCCTATGCCTGGCCTGCGGCCTGCAGGATGAGATTGGCGATCGCGTCGGGATGCGAGATGAGCGACAAATGGCTCGCCTTGACCTCGATCGTCGTCGCCTTCATCCGCTTGGCCATGAAACGCTCGAGATCGGGATTGATCGTCCGGTCTTCGATCGAGACGGCGTAGAAGCTCGGTTTCACGCGCCATGCCGCATGCGTGGTTTTTCCAGTCAGCAGGGCTTTGTGGAAAGGCTGCTGAACCGCATAGAGGATTTTTGCCTGCGCCTCCGGCAGGTCGCCGGCGAAATCCCTGAGGAAAGCGGCTTCCGAGAGCCGTCCCTCGTCGCCGTCGAAGACGATGCCGGCCGAAGCCGGCGGCGTCGGAAATTTCTTCGCCAGCGCCGTGTAATCTTCACCGGCGTCGGGCGCCCGCGCCGCGACATAGACCAGTGCCGAGACTTTCGGATGAACGCCCGCTTCGGTGACGATCATGCCGGAGAAGGAATGGCCGACGAGGACGGTCGGCCCCTGCTGGCGGTCGAGAACCCTTTGCGCTTCCGCGACGGCGGCGTCGAGCGTCGTCAAAGGATTCTGAACGGAGGTCACGTTCAGCCCCTTGGGCTGTAGCCGCGCGATCACCTCGCTCCAGCACGAGCCGTCAGCGAACAGGCCATGCACCATGACGACGTTTTGCGCGCGGGGGAGGCTCGCGGCGCCGGCCTGTCGCGGCAGCATCGCCGTTGCGGCAATCCCCGCTATTCCATTGGCAAAATCGCGACGATTCATCATGGCAATACCTCCAGGTCGAAGTCACTGTCGGGCTATAGAGCCGCAAATTACGACAATTCATCTGCGGTTGGCGGTGAGGCCAGCTCCGCCACCGCGACATCGCCGTCGGTGATGTAATGATTGACGTTGGCCGGCAGGTGGTGGCCGGCCTTAAAATGCATCGCTTCGCCGATCATGCCGCAGGCCGCCAGGGCCTCGATGATAAAAGTCCGCTCCAGATTGGTGTCGGAATCCGTCGCGTGGGTGATCTGAAAGGTCAGCCGCGTCAGCGAAAAGCCGGTGTCACGCGTGCCGGCGCCGAGCCAGATCACGCGCGCGTTTTCATCCGGTCTGTCCTTGTTGAGCCAAAAATGCGCGCTCCCAAGGTGCGCCTGCGTCTGCGTCAGGCTTTTGGCCCAGAAGCGCACGTGATGGCGCTGGCGCGGGCTGTCGCCGATCGCCTGCTGGAAGCCGATGTCCTGGCTGCGGCCGAAGAGATAGAGCGAACTGAAGGGCGCGGTCGGGTAGGGCTTGTTGAAGAGAAAGGCCCAGACCATGCGCCATGAGCTCGTAAGGCCGAGCGGATCGGCGCCCGTCCAGCCGGCGGCGGCGAAGGCGGCGCGCAATTGCGCGAGATCGCCGACAAGCGCGACATTGACCGGGTCGCCCGGCAGCCCGTCGCCCGTCAAGGTGTAGCGCGGCACGCGCTTGCGATGCAGGATTTTGAGGCCCATGCGCACCGCATAGGGCAGCACGAGATAGGCCGCCGCGAGATAGGTCGCGGACAAAGCGATGATCCACGGCAGGCGCTGATGCGCGAAGCGGAAGATGACGAAGACGATCAGCCAGACCGCGAAGGCGCCGAGCGCCAAAACGCCCGCGCGCTGCAAAAGACGGATCAGGTGTCGCATCGAGAGCCTCCAACCTGGCGTCATGGCCGGGCTTGTCCCGGCCATCCACGCGGTCCAACCTCATGCCATGCGAGGCGGCTGGATTTATATCATGACGAACAGGCCAAACGGCACGCTCTATACCGGCGCGACGAGCGACCTTGCACGCCGGGCCTACGAACACCGCGAGGGCTTATACAAAGGTTTCACCAAGCGGTACGGCTTGAAACGCCTCGTTTTTATGGAGCGTTATGACGACATTCGCGACGCGATCCAACGTGAGCGCAACATGAAGCATTGGCCGCGCGCTTGGAAGGTACGGCTCATTCTCGATCTGAATCCAGATTGGCGCGATCTTTATGATGATCTGATGTGAGGCGGCACGGCGTGGATGGCCGGGCAAGCCCGGCCATGACGCGGCTGGATCGGCTTCCCGAATCGGCGAATCAGTATCATCTGTGCGGTTACGCGCGACGAATACTTCGCCATTTGACCTCGTCATGGCCGGGCTTGTCCCGGCCATCGTCGGATATGTTAACCGTGGTCCGCGCTGCAGGATTAGGGGTGAGCCATGCCTAGCGACTTTGCGACCGCGCTCGAAGTTGGCGACCGGGATGCTGTTCGTCGTGCGCCGAAGGCTGATCTTCATATCCATGGCATCGGGGGTGGTGATCGGACATTTCTACGTGAGAGGACCGGCGTTGATGTTGCTCCCGTTGACCGGGTTTTGGGGTCAATGGCTGAGATGCACGCCTTTGCGGATGAGAAGCTCTCGCCCCTCTTCGCTGGCACTGCAGGTCGTGCTCTGGCACTTGAGGCGACCTTTGTTCAAGCGCGGAAGGACGGTGTCACGCGCCTGGAAGTGGGTGAGGATGCTTGGAGCATCACGCTCCATGAGGGCTCAGCTCAGGCGGTTTGGAAAACTCTACAGGAGGCTCATCGGGTTGGTGGACCGGACATTGATTGGGTTCCCCAACTCGGCATCTCGCGCCACTGCGGTATCGCAGCTATCGAACGGTGGGCGACTCCCCTTCTAGAACTTGGCGTATTCAAGACACTTGACCTGTCTGGGGATGAAGGAGCGCAGCCGATAGAGGTATTCACCCCCATCTACCGCCAAGCTCAGGCAGCCGGCCTCCGCCTCAAGGCGCATGTTGGCGAATGGGGGACTGCGGATGACGTATGGCGAGCCGTAGAATTGCTCGAACTGGACGAAGTCCAGCATGGGATCGCCGCCAGTACGTCTCCGCAGGTGATGAGAGCGCTGGCGAGTGCAGGCGTCCGGCTTAACGTGTGTCCGACATCGAACGTCAAGCTGGGCAGGGTGACCAGCTTACAGGAGCATCCCATCCGCGTCCTGTTCGATGCTGGCGTGAAGGTGACCGTCAATACCGACGATCCCCTCATCTTTGGCTGCACGCTCTCCGGTGAATTTTTAGCGCTCCATGAGGCGGGCGTGATGACCGCACAGGAACTCGACTTCGTCCGAGCCGCCGCGTTTGATTGAGGGCGGCTTTCCACCTCCTGGCGACCTTTCTTGTCGCGCAATTGTGACTCCCGATTGGGAGCGTAAACGCAACATGAAGCATTGGCCGCGCGCTTGGAAGATCGGCGCGATCTTTACGATGATCTGATGTGAGGCGGCATGGCGTGGATGGCCGGGACAAGCCCGGCCATGACGCGGTTGGATCGGCTTCCCGAATCGGCGAATCAGTATCATCTGTGCGGTTACGCGCGACGAATAGCTCGCCATTTGGCCTCGTCATGGCCGGGCTTGTCCCGGCCATCCACGCGGCTCAGCGTGGAGGGATACGCGGACCTTCGCTCAATCCCCCTTCAGCACCATATCATCGCGGTGGATGAGCGCAGCTCTTCCGGGCGTGCCGATGAGGTTCTCGATCTCGGCTGAATTGTGCCCGGCGATCTTAGCCGCCTCGTCGGCATCGTAATTGGCCAGGCCGCGGCCCAATTCGTGGCCGTCCGCATCGCGGATGATGACGCAATCGCCGCGCGAAAAATCGCCTTCGACTTTTTTGACGCCGGCCGGCAGCAGGCTCTTGCCGGAGAGAAGCGCCTTCGCGGCGCCGTCATCGACGGTCAGCGCGCCGCGAATTTCGATTGTGCCGGCGATCCATTTCTTGCGCGCCGTCACCGGCGTCGAGCCGGTGAGGAACCAGGTGCAGGGGCCGCCCTGTTCGATACGCGCGACGGGATGGGCGATGCGCCCGTCGGCGATCAGCATATGCGTGCCGCCGCCGGTCGCGATCTTGCCCGCTTCGATCTTCGTCCGCATGCCGCCGCGCGAGAGAATGGAGGCGGCACCGCCCGCCATGGCCTCGATCTCCGGCGTGATGCGCGCCACGACGGGGATGAGCTTGGCGTCGGGGTTCTCCGCCGGCGGCGCATCATAGAGCCCGGCGACATCGGAGAGCAGGATCAAGAGATCGGCCGAGGCCATCGTCGCGACGCGCGCCGCAAGCCGGTCGTTGTCGCCATAGCGGATTTCGGAGGTCGCGACCGTATCGTTCTCGTTGATGACCGGCACGGCGCGCAGATCGAGCAGGCGCTCGATGGTCGCGCGGGCGTTGAGATAGCGCCGGCGCACCTCCGTGTCGTGATAGGTGACGAGGATCTGCCCGGCGCGGATGCCGTGCGCGCCCAAGACTTCCGACCAGATGCGCGCCAGCGCGATCTGGCCGACGGCGGCGGCGGCCTGGCTGTCTTCGAGCTTTAACGCGCCACCCGGAAGCCCGAGCACGCTGCGGCCGAGCGCGATCGAGCCGGAGGAGACGACGAGCACATCGGCGCCGATCTTGTGCAGCCCGGCAATGTCATGGGCGAGCGCGGCAAGCCAGTCGCGCTTCACCTCGCCGGCAGCGGGATCGACAAGCAGCGACGAGCCAACCTTGATGGCGATACGGCGGAACTGGACGAGCTTCGGCACAGGCGACGGATTCTCAATGAGGCTCACGGGCGCCACTCTCCCTCAGCCTGTTCTTGTGCCGGTTCGTCCGCTTCGCGCTTCGCGTCGATCTCTTTCAGGAGCGCGCGCAAAACCTCCTGCACGTTCTGGCCGGTTGCGGAGGAGAGCGCGATGGGCTTGCGCTTGGCCGCGCGCTTCAGCCTTTCCATCTGCGCCTTCAACGTCTCGGCATCGACCGTCTCGGCTTTCGACAGAGCGACGATCTCGGGCTTTTCGGCAAGGCCCGCCTCATAGGCTTCGATCTCGTGGCGGACGATCTTATAGGCCTTGCCGGCATGCTCGCTGCCGGCATCGACGAGATGCAGCAGCACTTCGCAGCGCTCGACATGGCCGAGGAAACGGTCGCCGAGGCCGGCACCTTCATGCGCGCCTTCGATCAGGCCGGGGATATCGGCGAGGACGAATTCGCGCCCGTCGCAGGCGACGACGCCGAGCTGCGGTGCGAGGGTGGTGAAGGGATAATCGGCGATCTTGGGTTTGGCGGCGGAGACGGTCGCGAGGAAGGTCGATTTGCCGGCATTGGGCAGGCCGACAAGGCCGGCGTCGGCGATGAGCTTCAGCCGCAGGATCAGCGTGCGCTCCACCGCCGGTTCGCCGGGATTGGCGCGGCGCGGCGCGCGATTGGTGGACGATTTGAAATGCGCATTGCCGAAGCCGCCGTTGCCGCCCTTGAGGATGCGCACGCTTTGGCCGACTTCGGTCAGGTCGGCGATCAGCACGTCGTCGTCGGCATCGTAGATTTCGGTGCCGACCGGGACTTTGAGCACGGCATCGGCGCCGCACGCGCCGGCGCGGTTCTGGCCCATGCCATGGCCGCCGGTCTTGCCTTTGAAATGCTGCTGGTAGCGATAGTCGAGCAGGGTGTTGAGGCCCGGCACGCAGAGCGCGACGACATCGCCGCCGCGGCCGCCGTCGCCGCCGTCCGGGCCGCCGAATTCAATGAATTTCTCGCGCCGGAACGAGACGGAGCCGGCGCCGCCGGCGCCGGACCTGACATAAATCTTGGCTTCGTCGAGGAATTTCATGGGAGCTTGACCAGCGGGACCGGCGGGATTTGGCTTTCCGCCAAATCCCGCCTCTGGTCAATATTCGTGCACGGCTGCTTTCGGATCGGCCAGGCGCTCGCCATCGTGCTGATGCACCATGGGCGGCAGAACGCGCAGGCCGCCGGCGGCGCGCCATTTCGACCGCTCGAAGCGGAACCGGTCGCAGGGATGCAGGCCGCCGCGCGCCGGCAGCGGATCGAGGCCGGTGTCGGCATAGGTAAAACCGAGCTTCTCCAGTACCGCCCGCGAGGCCGGGTTGTTGACGCGGGAATTGGCGAGGATGCGCGTCGCCGGCGTCAGCGCGAAGACCGTGTCGATCACGATCCGCGCCGCCTCGGTCGCAAAGCCCTGGTCCCACATCTCCGGCGCGATGGCATAGCCAAGCTCGACCTCCTGCGGCCCCTCGGCGATGGCCGAAACGAGGCCGAAGACGGCGCGCGGGCCGTTCTTGCGCGTCAGCGCCAGGTGCAGCGCCCGGCCGGCGGCATTATCCGCCCGCGCCTTGAAGATAAAGCGGTCGGCTTCCTGCGCCGGGTAGGGATGCGGGATGGCGGCCGTCATCTGCGCCACTTCCGGCAGCGAGGCGAAGGCGGTGATCGTCGCCGCATCCGCGGCGCGCGGCCAGCGCAGCCACAGCCGCTGGGTTTCGAGGCGGAAGACATCGTCACGAGTCAGATCCGGGAACATTGTGATCTCCGGGGGACCCCGCCGGGTCCGAAAAAATAAAGGAGGAAGTGGTCTCCCACCTCCCCCTATCAAAAACCCTGCCGGGTTTTTCGGGACCTGAACGTTAGCCTGACGGGGCTGCGGACATGTCCACCGGGTTCGCTGGGAGCCGGTGGAGTCCTTGCGAAAACCACCGCTAGTCTTGGGGGCCTTGGGCCGGAATGACCGAGACGCTGGCTCGACAGGTTGCGCTCGATTTAAACTCTACCGTGCCGTCGACGAGGGCGAACAAAGTGTGATCCTTGCCCATGCCGACATTCGCGCCGGGGTGCCATTTGGTGCCGCGCTGGCGCACAATAATGTTGCCGCCGACGACCGATTCGCCGCCGAACTTCTTCACGCCGAGACGCCGGCCTTCCGAGTCGCGACCGTTGCGGGACGAGCCGCCTGCCTTTTTATGCGCCATATTCCTGGCTCCGAAATTCCAGCCTTGGCGCGCCTGCCGGCGTCAACCGAAGACCTTTTGATTCTAAATCCTTTCCGCCGATGGCGGAACCGCTACTTTTGGCTAGGTTTCACATAATGTTTGCCCGAAAAGTCTGCAACCTTCCGGGCTTATGTGATCAGGCCACGCTGGTGATCTTCACCCGCGTCAGATCCTGACGATGGCCACGCTTACGCTTCGAGTTCTGCCGGCGGCGCTTCTTGAAGGCCAGAACCTTCGCGCCGCGCTCATGGCCGACGATCGTGCCGGTCACTTTCGCGCCTTCGACGAAGGGCGCACCGAACTTGGTCGTCTCGCCATCGACGAGCAGCAGAACATTGTCGAAGGTCACGGCATCGCCCGGCGCGCCGGGCAGGGTCATGACCACAATCTCATCATCCGCGGCGACGCTATATTGCTTGCCGCCTGTCTTGATCACTGCGAACATCTTTTGCCTCGTGTTCGACCCGGCTCGGAGTGGTCCCCGGCCGGCTTTTTGGCAGTTTATGGGGCTTGGTTCACGGAACGGCGGACGGGATCCGTCCGATTCCAATGAAAAAACGCGGCATTAGCCGCGCGTTGGGTGGCAGGATTAACGGCGGCCGGTCGATCTGTCAACTCTGTTTGCCGTAGCGCGAGCGCCGCATTTGAGCCATCTTCAGGGGGCTTCGTGAGGGAATAACGAAAATCAGGCGTTTCGCAGAACCGCCGTCGCGATCGCGAAATCCGCCGCACAGAAAATGCGCCACGCTGCAAGGCAATGGTTGGATGCCCGGTAGAGCCTAAAGTGCCGCCGGCTCGCCAGTACGAGGGGAACTTGTCGGGCGTATGGACATGCTGACCGCGCATAACCGTCTCGATCTGTCGCAGACGGTCGGAGACCTCGGCCTTGAGCCCGCGATCGAGGTCGGCGGTCATCGGCAAAGTCCGCTCGACCGGCGCCGGGTTTCGATCCGCTGGTTCGGCGGCACGATTCTGACAGCCTTTGCCGGCGCGGCCTTGATCGGCGCGGCGATTTACGCGGCCCTCGATTGGCAATCGAATTTCGCCGAGGCGCCGGTGCCGGCGCTCATCACCCACAAAGAAGCGGCAACCGGCATCAATCCCAGCAAGGGCGACCGGCTGGTCAAGACGATCGACATCGTCGCCGACAAACAGACATTCAAGGAGCCGACGACGATCAAGGTCGGCGACAAGGAAGTCGTCCGCATCCATGCCTTCACCCATGTCGCGACGACTTTGGTGACCACCGAGGCGGGCTTCTCCGATGAGGTGCCGCCCTATGATCCGCTGAAGCTCCTCGCGGATGCGCGGAGCCCCGTCAACGAGCCGGTCATCACCGATCAGGGCGATGCCGACGTCTCCTTCTCGGTGCATGATCTGCCGACCGACAGACTGTCGCAAACCGCGGTGCTGTCCCTGCCGGAGGTCGAGGCGCAGGTCGACGAGGAAGTCAAATCGCAGCAGACCGCCGGCGGCGACCAATTGTCCCTGCCGCCGCAACTCCTGCTGATGCGGACGAGCCGCGCCGAAGCGCTCGACGCCTTGCCTTACGCCAATCCCAACGATCCGCTGTCCTCCTCGCCCTTCTCGCAGATCCAGGTGCGCATGGTGCCGGAGAACGTGACGGTCGTGCCGCGCGTGTCGTCGTTGCAGCAGCCGACGGAGATGGAAGAGCGGCTCATCGTCATCCGGCACGGCCAGACGCTCGAAGAGGCGCTGAAAGGCGCCGGGATCGATGATGCGACGATCGCCGCCGTCGCCAATGCGTTCGCGCCAAAGCCCGGCACGCCGACCGTGCAGGAAGGCCGGCGGCTGAAATTGCTGCTCGCCGATCTCGACGGCGCCGGCAAGACGCTGACGCTGGCCAGGCTTTCGGTTTACAACGATGAGACGCTCGAATCGACCGTCGCCATCACCGATCGCGGCGATTACGTCCGCGTCACCGACAATGACGACGAAGAGGCCGACGAAAAGCCCGCCAATAACAATGGCGACGACGAAGAAGGCGGCATGCGGCTCTACGATTCGCTCTACGAGACCGCGCTGAAGCAGAATATTCCAAAGCCCATCATCGACGATCTGGTGCGTATTTTCGCCAATGACGTCGATTTCCAGCGCCCGGTGACCGGCGGCGATTCCTTCGAAGCGTTTTATGACAATGGCGAAGAGGGCGAGAAGCGCAACGAGCTGCTCTATGCCTCGATCGTCGCGCGCAATGAAACCTTCCGCTATTACCGCTTCCAGACGCCGGACGACGGGCTGGTCGATTTCTATGACCCGCACGGCAAATCCTCGCGCAAGTTCCTGATCCGCACGCCCATCGTCGGCGCGCGCATGACCTCGCCCTACGGCATGCGCTTTCACCCGATCCTCGGCTATACGCGGCTGCATAGCGGCGTCGATTGGGCGGCGCCGATCGGCACGCCGATCTTCGCCGCCGGCAATGGCGTCATCGCGTCGGCCGGCTGGGATTCGGGCTATGGCCGGCGCGTCGTCATCCAGCACGCCAACGGCTATATGACGACCTACAACCATATGTCGGCCTTCGCCCGCGGCATCGCCGATGGCGGGCGGGTGCACCAGGGTCAGGTGATCGGCTACCTGGGCGCGAGCGGCCTCGCGACCGGCCCGCATTTGCATTATGAAGTTTTGATCAACGGCCATTTCGTCGATCCGATGCGCGTGCGCCTCGCCCAGACGCGCGAGTTCGACGGCAAGATGCTCGCGGCCTTCACCCGCGAGCGCGACCGGATCGACACCTTGATCGCCAAGGCGCCGAACGGCAGCACTTTCGCGGCCCGCGAGGACAAGTAAGGATTGCCTCAAGCTCGGCTAAGCCACGGAAGCTACGCCATTAACTAAAATTACACTCTGTTTTGCGCACCCGCGAAAGTGCGGTATATCGAACCTATGGCTCGCGACACCAAACAAGTGAAACCGGCGGCCCGGGTGGAGCAATCCACGCCGTCGAAATCCGCATCGCAGGCGCAGACTTCGGCGCCGACACCGAAGATGGGGCACAATCAGATGAAGCCAACGCTGATTATGGTTGGGGCGGATAAGGGCGGGGTGGGCAAGACGACGGTCGCGCGCTCGCTTCTCGATTATCTCGCCGGCAATAACGTGATCGTCCGCGCCTTCGATACGGAGACGCCGCGCGGCACGCTGCAGCGCTTCCATCCGGCAATCACCGAGGTCGTCGACATCAATCAGACGGCCGACCAGATGCGCATTCTCGACACGCTCAACACCTCGCAGGTGAAGGTGTCGGTGATCGATACCCGCGCCGGCGCCCTCGCCTCGAGCCTCGCGGCCCTGCGCGATGTCGGCTTTCTCGATGCGACGAAAGCGGGCGAATTCAACTTCGTGCTTTTTCACATCCTCGGCCCGTCGATCGCTTCGCTGTCGGAGATCAACGAGACGGCGCCGTTCGTCACCGACGCGCATTATTTCCTGGTCAAGAATTACGTCAACGATTCGACTTTCTTCGATTGGGACCCGACGACCCTGCAGACTTATTTCGGCAAGGTGAAGAACGCGAGCGATGTCACCATTCCCAAGCTCAACGCCATGGCCTATGAGCAGGTTGAGCTCGCCGGCACGCCCCTGTCGACTTTCGTCGCCGACAAGACCGCATCGGGGGACCCGGCACACCATTCCTTTACTCTGCGTGGCTACGTGCGTACATGGCAAAACAAAAACGCGGACGAGTTCAATCGCATCCGTTTGCTCGATCTCGTGAACGGTCGCGGCTGACCTTCGCCGCCGGCGCACTGCGACCGGATCCCGCGGTCTGCTTGCAATGACCGCCAGGACTTTCGTCTACATCGTCTGTTCGCTCTCCGGGCGCGTGGGCACGTCGATGGCTGCACGCCTCCTTGGCGATTATTTCCTGGCGAGCCGCCGCGCCTTCCGCGGATTCGACACCGACGCCCACGAGCCGAATCTCGCCCTGCGGTTTCCCGAGCAGGTGGTCGTCGCCGACCTCAATGTCATCCAAGGCCAGATGGCCTTGATCGATCCGCTGCTCGAGGACGACGGCGTGCCGAAGATCATCGATCTTTGGCACCGTGCACTTGAAGGCTTCTTCACGCTTGTCGATCAGACCGACTTCATGGCCGAGGCACGGGCGCGCGGCGTCGAGCCGATCCTTCTTTATGTCGATGACGGGCCGCCCCGCGCCGCCGAAGTCGTGGCGCGGATCGAGGCGCGCTATCCCGATCTTCAAGTCATCCTGGTGCGCAACGAAGTCGCGAGCCAAGAGGCCGCCGAACCGGCCGCGCCGCAGACTTTGCGGAGTTTCCGCATCGGCAAGCTCGATCCGGTGCTCCGCGCGATCATCGACCAGCCCGGCTTTTCGCTCTCGCGCTTCATGTTGGCGCCGCCGGCCGAGATGTCGATCGTGCTCCGCGCCGCGCTGCGCGACTGGATCTGGCGGATTTTCTCGCAATTCAAAAGCTTTGAATTGCGGATGACGCTGAGCGAAACCGAACATCTTTAAGGCCCTGCGCCCGGCAGCGGCGCGCGCACAATCCTGCCCGGCACGGATGTTGCCCCTTCAAGCGGCATCGAGCGTTCCGTCGATAATTTCATATCGATCTGAAACAGCTCGCTGAATCGCGCGGGGTTTGTGATTGAGAATGGGACAAGTGCGACAGGCAGGCACGGTTAACGACCGCGTCAAAGAACGCGTCGCCTGGGTCGATTACGCCAAGGGCTTCTGCATCATCATGGTGGTGATGATGCATTCGACGATCGGCACCGGCCATGCGATGGGCGGCACCGGCTTTCTGCATGCGCTCGTCACCTTCGCCAAGCCCTTCCGTATGCCGGATTTCTTCCTGATCGCCGGGCTCTTCCTGCCGCGCACGATCGGCCGCGATTGGCGCACCTTCGTCGATCGTAAGGTCGTCCATTTCGCGTATTTTTTCGTCCTCTGGCTGGCGATCCAGGTCGCGATCAAGGACGCGCTGTCCGGGCCGGCGGTCGTGGCGCACGAATTCGCTTTCGGCCTTATCGAGCCGCTCGGCACGCTCTGGTTCATCTATCTTCTGCCGATCTTCTTCGTCACGACGAAGCTCATGCGGAAGGTGCCGTGGCCGCTGGTCTTCGTCGCGGCCTGTCTGCTGGAGACGGCGCGCGTCAACACCGGCTCGACCGTCATCGACGAATTCTGCTCGCGCTACGTCTATTTCTACGCGGGCACCATTTTCTCGGATCGCGTGTTCGCGCTCGCCAGCTGGGTGAGCGCTCACAAACAGCCGGCAACGCTCGGGCTCATCGCCTGGGCGGTGGTGGAAACGCTCGCCACCTTTGTGCCGGCGCCGTTCCCCGCCTATCCCAACTACGCTGCCCTGCCGCTCGTGAGCCTCGTCGCCGGTTTTGCCGGCGCGGGCGCCGTCGTGGTCGGCGCGACCTTGCTCTCGGGGATCGGCGGCATGCAATGGCTGCGGTATTGCGGCCGCAATTCGATCGTCATCTATCTGGGATTCTTCCTGCCGATGGCGGCGACCCGCATCGCGATCGTCAGCACCGGGGTTATCAGGAACATCGGCCTCGCCGCGGCGCTTGTCACCTTCGCCGGAGTCACCGGGCCGCTGCTGCTGTACGCCCTGGTGCGCAAGACGCGCCTGAATTTCCTGTTTGTGCGGCCGCCGCTCTTCCAATTGGCGGACAAGGTGCTGGGGGACAAGATGCCCGAAGGCCCCGGCCGGCTGCGTGCGGCGCTCGCCGCGCCCGAGGCTTAGCTCGATCGCCTCGGCAATCGCATCGGTTCGTCCGATGCCAACAAAAAGGGCGGAGATTTCTCTCCGCCCAGGTGACGTCTCAGATGACGTAGGACTTCAAAGGCGGGAAGCCGTTGAAGCCAACCGACGAATAAGTCGTCGTATAAGCGCCTGTTCCTTCGATCAGCACCTTGGCGCCGATCTCCAGGCTAAGCGGGAGCGGGTAAGGCTCCTTCTCGTAGAGCACATCGACCGAATCGCAGGAGGGTCCGGCGATCACGCAAGGCTCCATCGCATCGTCGTCGAAGGCGGTGCGGATCGGATAGCGGATCATCTCGTCCATGGTCTCGGCAAGGCCGTTAAACTTGCCGATGTCGAGATAGACCCAGCGCATCTTGTCGTCGTCCGCCTTCTTCGAGATCAGCACGACCTCGGCCTCGATCATGCCGGCATTGCCGACCATGCCGCGGCCCGGCTCGATGATCGTCTCCGGAATGCGGTTGCCGAAATGCCTGCGCAAGGCCCGGAAGATCGCCTGGCCATAGGCTTTCACCGCCGGTACGTCCTTCAGGTACTTCGTCGGGAAGCCGCCGCCGAGGTTGACCATCTGCAGCGCGATGCCGCGCTCAGCGAGATCGCGGAAGATCGTCGCCGAGGCCTTCAGCGCCGCGTCCCAGCTCTTCGGGTTGCGCTGCTGCGAGCCGACATGGAACGACAGGCCGTAGGCGTTGAGGCCCAGCCGATGCGCGTGCTCGAGCACCCGCGCCGCCATCTCCGGCATGCAGCCGAACTTGCGCGACAGCGGCCATTCGGCGCCGTTGCCGTCGCACAGGATGCGGCAGAAGACCTTGGCGCCGGGCGCCGCGCGGGCGATCTTCTCGACCTCGACCTCGGAATCGACCGCGAAGAGCCGCACGCCCAGCGCATAGGCGCGGGCGATGTCACGCTCCTTCTTGATCGTGTTGCCGAAGCTGATCCGGTCGGGCGTCGCACCGGCCGCGAGCGCCTGCTCGATCTCGACCACGGAGGCCGTATCGAAGCACGAGCCGAGGCTGGCGAGGAGCGACAGCACCTGCGGGTCAGGGTTCGCTTTCACGGCATAGAAGATGCGCGTGTCGGGCAGGGCCTTGCTGAAGGCCGTGTAATTGTCGCGCACCACGTCGAGATCGAGCACCAGGCACGGCCCGTCCTCACGTCGGTTACGCAGGAATTCAAGGATACGATCGGTCATCGCGGCATCCCCTCGAAGCGCGGTTACCCGCACAGAAGCGAAACAAGCTTGGGATGATGACGAAGGTGGATCCCGGCGCATTGTGGAGACGCCGCCGCTCACCAATCCCGTCATCGCTGGCCGCCGAGACGCGAGACACGCGTGCTGCGGAAGCCAGATGCTGCGCCGTCGGCTATGCCGGTTCGCACGGCAGAACTGCCGTTTGAAACCTTCATGGCCTTCGCTTGGAGATGGGATGGACTCCCGCTCCGCACGCCCGGCAAGAAAGACTAGCCTCTTCGGTAAGCCAGGTTTGGAAGCTGGCAGAGACGAAAAAGCCCGGTCCGTCGTTGCTTTAAGTCGCGTCCCCCGTTTGGCGGGGTTCGCCGGTTCGCCTCCGGCTGTCGATTTTTAGCGGCGGTTAACCGGCCTCTTGTCCGGATCCCCGCCGATCGACACACGACCACAGGCACGTGCGATTTGGGCAAGGAGACAAATAAGAGGATTCGTGCGCTTTACAAGAACTTTTTCGCCCGCGGCGCCAAGAAATGCCGGCCTGTGCTCGCACACATAAGCCAGCGCCGCGCGTGCCGGCGCCAATTGTTCACGTTGTCTTAAAAATGGCGCCGATCCGCAACGCGGAGTCAGCGCTTGCCGAGGTATGCGCACGCCGTCGCCAAGCTGAAGCGACACACAATGTCGTCGTCCTGGTCGTCATCCTGAAACGCGCCGCGGCGAGCGTGCCGGGGCGTTGACTTCGCGCTGCCGGCATCGGCTAATCGGCGCGAAAGCCCCGAGGAGACGTTCATGGCCGATACGCCGCCGCAACCGCCAAAGCATGCGTTCGAATTGAACTGGTATGTGCAGGGCCCGGTCCAGGCCGAGGGGCCGTTCACGGGCTATGTGCTCAAGGACATGATCGCCCAGCGCCGGATCGGCGCCGACACCAATGTCGCCGAAGTCGGCGCAACGGTGTGGACGCGGCTTGCCGATGTGCCGGCCTTCGCGCCCTTGCTGCCGGTCGCGCCGCCGCCGGAACCCGGCGCATCCGCGCCCGGGAGCGTGCAATATGCCGGGTTCTGGATAAGGCTGCTCGCCTATATCATCGACGTCATCGTGCTTGAGTTTTTCGCCGCCATCGCCGGGGTCGTGCTCGGCATCGCACTGGCGCTCTTGGGCGTCTTGGGGAAGGTTCACCCGGCGGCGAGCGGCGAGTCGCTCCCGCCCGGCTACATCGCGGTGTTTTGGATCGTCGGCCTCGCCGTCACGATCGGCTACAATGTCTATTTCAACAGCGGCACTTGGCAGGCGACGCCGGGCAAGCGGCTGCTCGGGCTTCACCTCATCACAGTGATCGGCGAACCCGTCGGCCCCTGGCTCGCCTTCGGCCGCTGGGCGGGTTACCTCCTCAACGGCCTGACGCTCTACGTCGGCTTTATGATGATCGGCTGGACGCGGGAGAAGACCGGCCTGCACGATATTATCTGCGGCACCCGCGTCATCTACGGCAAGCTCTAGATCACGATGATTTCGGATCGAATCGACCCGAAATCATGAACGTGATCGGTTCTCATCGTTTAGAGCGGGATTTTTTGCGAAAAACCGCTGACACTTTTTCGCATCCCGCTCTAGGCTCAGTCCGTCTCCGGCCCGTCGCGCAACCGGTCGAGGTCGAAAGCCTCGACATCCTGCAGTAGCTCGATGAAGGCGGTGACGCCGTAGTCGGCCGAGGCTTCGCCTTTTTCCGCCGTCGCGGCGGCGGCATTGCCCATCGCGCCGGAGGCCGAAAGGTCTTGCGCCATCCAGCCGAAGCCCGTCGGGCGGCCGGTGCGCAGCCAGGTGAAATCGCTCTCGATCGCCGCCGCGGCCGAGGTGAAATTCTCGCGCTCCGCATTGCGCACGAGATCGGGCCGGAAACTCAGCATCAGCGAGGTCTCGATATCGCCGGCATGGATGCCGTGTTTCAGCTCGTCTTCCGAGAAGAGACCGTCCGGATAGCCGAAGCGATGCCAGGTCGCCTTCGCCACCAGAAGCCCATGCTGGGCCCGCAAATCCTGCGCCGCCACGTCGAGCAGGGGCACATTGCCGCCATGCGAATTGAGTAGCACCAACTTGCCAAGCCCGGCGCGGGCGACGCTGGCGCCAATCTCGACGAGCACCGCGATGAGGCTTGCCGCCGAAAGGCTCAGCGTGCCGGGAAAATCTTCGTGTTCGGTCGAGGTGCCGATGGCCTGGATCGGCAGAAACAGGACCGGCAGATCCTCGGGCAGCCGCGCGATGACGCGCTCGATATAGCCGTGCATGAGCAGAAGATCGACGCCGAGCGGCAGATGCGGCCCGTGCTGCTCGACGGCGGCAACGGGGAGCACGGCAATGGCGTCCTCGATCTCCGGCGATTGGAAATCGCGCCAGGTCATTTCCGCCCAAAATCGCGTCGGCAGCATTTTTCCCTCGGCCCACCCTGAGCTGCGTTTGCTGTAATAGGCCCGAAGCCTGGGCGCGGGGCAAGCCCTTGCGTCGCGGCCTCCGTGCTCTGAGCCGCCGCGCTTGCTAAGCGCGCCGCCGGGTGCTACCCGGCGCTTAATCTTTTCGATTTGCCCGGCCTGATGACAATCAATTTCCACAAGGGCGATCTGCCCGACGGCATTACCTTCGGCGACAGCGTTGCGATCGATACCGAGACGCTCGGTCTCGTGCCCTATCGCGACCGGCTGTGCGTCGTGCAGCTTTCGCGCGGCGACGGCTCGGCCGAGGTCGTCCAGATCGCCGCCGGACAGACTGCGGCGCCCAATCTCACGCGCCTGCTCGCCGATCCCAAGGTCACCAAGATTTTCCATTACGCACGGTTCGACATCGCGGTGCTCTATCGCGCTTTCGGCGTCATGGCGGCGCCGCTTTATTGCACCAAGATCGCGTCGAAACTGACGCGTACCTATACCGACCGGCACGGGCTCAAGGATCTTGTCCGCGAGCTTTTGGGGATCGAACTGTCGAAGCAGCAGCAATCGTCCGATTGGGCGGCCGAGAGCTTAAGTGAGGCGCAGCTCGCTTATGCCGCGTCCGATGTGCTGCATTTGCATGCCTTGCGCGTAAAACTCGACGCCATGCTGGCGCGGGAGAACCGTACCGAACTCGCCGCGGCCTGTTTCCGGTTTTTGCCGACCCGCGCCCTGCTGGATCTGGCCGGGTGGCCCGATTCGGATATTTTTTCGCACGAATAAGGCCGCTCCGGCATCCGCCCTGAGTTCGGATAGTGCCTTAGAAAGGCTGCGAGAAAGCCTTTTGATGACGCGAAAGGGCGTGGCGCCATAGCCATGCCATAGGATAGAATAGGATAAGATTTGTGATGAATACTCCCGCCGCTTGGCCGCGCCGGGAGGGGTCGCGAATTCGGCAAAATTGCCGCTTACCCTATTGGACATGGATTTGCGGATGACGGATCTCACGCGCGCACCTGCGGCGAGCCGGCTCGACCTGCCGGTCGGGACGTCGCGCCATGCGGTGCGTCATGCGCGTTGGCACTCGGTCTTCGTGCGCTATCTGCGCCATTTCATCATCATCGGCTGCACGCTGGTGGTTGTGGCCGTCGGCTTCCTGATTTTCTTCAATCCGTTCCGCCAGCTCCAAAAAAATATTTCGAGCGCGGCCGTCGGCCTTCAAGGCACCGTGGTCACGCTTTCAACGCCGAAAATGCGCGGCGTCCGCCAGAATGGTGCGCCGTTCGAATTGACCGGTGCCTCCGGCACGCAGGACATTTTGAATCCGTCGATCGTCAAGCTGGTCAATGTCGATGCCAAAGTCGGCCTCGACGATCGCACGACGGCGCGGGTCACCTCGATTGCCGGCACTTATGACAGCACGCGCAACTACGTCTGGCTGAACCATAATGTGCGAATCAAGAATGACGATGCCGGCTACGACCTGTTCACCCAAAAGGTTGAGATGGACTTCGCGTCCGGCAAGATGATTACCGACACGCCGGTGAAGCTTCTTCTTTCGGGCGGCAGCGTGGTCAATGCCGATCACATGACGATTTCCGACAACGGCCATAAAATCTCTTTTTATGGCCAAGTGCACTCGGTCATCGATCCGAACGATGCCAGCACCGGCTCGTCTCCCTCGCCGGAGGCCCAGCCATGAGGAAACCGACGCATTCGCACCGGAGCCTGCTCGGGCGCCTCGCGCCCTTCGGGCTTTTCTGGCTCGGAATGTTCGCGCCTGGCGCCGTCGTCTCCGCGGCCGGCGCCAGCAACGATCAGACGCCGATCAACATCGTCGCCGTTCAGCTCGACTATTTCGACAAGGAACAGAAGCTCATTTATACGGGCCATGTTGTGGCGACCCGCGGCGACACCATATTGAAGACGCCGAGGCTCACAGTCTTCCTCGCGCCGAAGCAGAAAGGCGGGAGCGGGTCCAAGGCATCATCCTCGGATCGCGTGCGGCGGATGGAAGCGGTGGGACCGGTGACGCTGATTTCCAAGGATCAGGTGGCGACGGGCGATTCCGGCATATATGAGAAAACCTTAGACAAGGTCTATCTTGACGGCAATGTGAGCTTGACCCAGGGGCCGAATGTTACCCTCGGCGATCATATCGTCTACGATCTGAAGACGACGCAGGCGGTCGTGACGGGCCATGTGCGCAGCCTGTTCATTCCGGACAACGACAACAGCAATAGCAGCGGCGGCAGTACGACGAGCGATCAGCCGAAACCGAAAAAGACGCATAGATCAAGCGTGCGCCGCTCGGAGTCGGCGGCGCGATGACCAGAGGTTCGGAGGGCGATTTTCGCGCCAATCCTTCCGAGATGGCGGCGGCGAAGTCGCCCGGCCAACCGCAACAAGGGGCGGGCGTAATGGAATGGCTGCGCGGTCTTTTTGGCCGTCGGCAGAGCGAGGCCGGCGAGCGCGCGCAAAGCGCCGAGGCTTGGCTTTTCGACAGCGCTGAAGGTGCCGAGGCGCAGGAGGCGCTCGGGCCGGAATGGCTGCCGCAGGATCTCGAGAACTGGGGCACCAAATTATCCGAACCGCCGGCCCCGGCGCTTCACAATGGCGTCCCGCCGGCCTCGCAAGGCAAGGCGCCGCCGCGGCCCGCGGCGCGGCCGAAGACGTCCGTGCGGGGGGAACCCGCCGATGCGCATCCGGCGGCGACCGATAGGGGCGCCGAGGAAGCCGGGCATGCGAGCGGATCGCTGATCGTCCATTCGCTCAGCAAGGCCTATCGCAAGCGGCAGGTCATCAAGGACGTGAGCCTCAGGGTGCATCGCGGCGAAGCGGTCGGCCTGCTCGGGCCGAACGGTGCCGGCAAGACGACGCTGTTTTACATGGTCACCGGGCTCATCCGGCCGGATTCGGGCATGATCATGCTCGACGACTATGACGTCACGTCGCTGCCCATGTACCGGCGCGCCCGTCTTGGCATCGGCTATCTGCCGCAGGAGCCGTCGATCTTCCGCGGCCTGACCGTCGAGGAGAATATCCGCGCGGTGCTCGAAATCACCCAACCGGACAAGGCCAAGCGCGCCGGAGAGCTCGAAGCCCTGCTCGAAGAGTTCGATATCGCCCGGCTGCGCAAATTGCCGGCGATCGCGCTGTCGGGCGGTGAGCGCCGGCGCTGCGAAATCGCCCGCTCGCTCGCCGGCCATCCGTCCTTCATGCTGCTCGACGAGCCTTTCGCCGGCATCGATCCGATCGCCATCGGCGATATCCGCCAGCTCGTGCAGCATCTGAAACGGCGCGGCATCGGCGTGCTGATCACCGACCATAACGTGCGCGAGACGCTCGATCTGATCGATCGCGCCTATATCGTCCACAGCGGCGGCATCCTGACCGAAGGCCGGCCCGAAGAGATCGTCGCCAATGCCGACGTGCGCCGCTTCTATCTCGGCGAGAGCTTCCGGCTTTAACCGCCCTCAGGCGAAATAACGCTCCAGGATCTCACGGTAGATCGCGGTGAGCTTGTCGATGTCGGCGAGCGGCACGCGCTCGTCGATCTTGTGCATGGTCTCGCCGACAAGGCCGAATTCGATGACCGGGCAATAGGCGCGGATGAAACGCGCGTCGGACGTGCCGCCCGATGTCGAGAAATGCGCGATGCGGCCGGTGTGGGCGGCGATCGCCTCGACGACGAGATCGGTGAAACGGTCGCTGTCGGTCACGAAGGCCAAGGCATTGCAGGGATCGAAGCTCAGATCGGTGCGCCCGCTGTCTGCCACCGCCGCGCAGCGCCGCTTGATCTCGTCTTGCAGCGTCTGCGGCGTCCAGAGATCATTGAAGCGGATGTTGAAGCGCGCCCGCGCCGTCGCCGGGATGACGTTCGTCGCCGGATTGCCGACATCGACGGTCAGGATTTCGAGGTGGCTCGGGTCGAAGCGCGTCGAGCCCTCGTCGAGCGGCGGCGCGATCAGCGCATTGAGCAGGTGCAACAGGCGCGGGATGGGATTGTCGGCGCGCTGCGGATAGGCGACATGGCCCTGCGTGCCATGGACGACGAGCGTGCCGGTGAGCGAGCCGCGCCGGCCGATCTTGATCGTATCGCCGAGAGCTTCGACATTGGTCGGCTCGCCGACGAGGCAATGATCGAAATGTTCGCCCTGCGCAGCGGCCCATTCGAGCAATTTCACCGTGCCATTGACGGCGGGGCCTTCCTCGTCGCCGGTGATGAGGAGGCCGATCGAGCCTTTGAACGTGGGATTTGCAACGGCGAATTCGAGCGCCGCAGCGGTGAAGGCGGCGACGCCGCCCTTCATGTCGCTGGCGCCGCGGCCCCAAAGCGCGCCGTCGGCGATCTCGGCCGAGAAAGGATCGAAACGCCACGCCGCCGCATCGCCCGGCGGTACGACATCCGTGTGGCCGGCGAAGACGAGCACGGGCGCGCCGCTGCCGATGCGCGCGTAGAGGTTGTCGATATCGGGCGTGCCGGGCTCGGAGAAGCGCAGCCGGTGCGTCGTGAATCCGGCGGGCTTCAAGCGGTCTTCGAGGACGCCCAGCGCGCCGCTGTCTTCGGGCGTGACCGAAGGACAGCGGATCAGGGCGCCTGCGATTTCGCGTGCCAGTTCGGAGCGTTGCGACATGCGACCTCAGTGCGGCCGCGGCGTCGCCGCGTCAAGTCGGATCGAAGCGATTGGGACCGTCGGTGCCGGGCAGGAAGCCGCATTCGATGAGATACCAGATACCGCCGATCAGCGGCACCAGCACGATCAGCACCCACCAGCCTGACTTGTTGCGATCGTGAAAGCGTTTGATGCCGATGTTCACCCAGGCATAGATCAGCGGCAGGTCAAACAGGACATAAAGCAAATGGCCGATCGTCGAGTGATGGCCGAAAAGAATGACGAAGATCACCCGCAGCGCGAGGGAGAGGAGAAAGAGAACGATCAAACCGATCCAAAACGGCTGGCGATCGAGCCGGCCTGTGTTGGTCAAGAAAAGATTCTGCCAATCCATCGTGCCCTCCCAAAACCCCGCAAGACTGCGGCCGCAATTTCGCAGCTTCGCGAACCAGGGTCAACGATGCGATGACCCAGACCGGCGGCTTGACGAGATATTGGCGAAATAGAAGGCCGACGATGAAAAGAAACTGCCATGATCAAAAAATCGATAGGGGCTTTGACAAAGCTTAGCTGGTCGCAAGTACGCGCGCTCTTGCCAAACACCGGCCAGCAAAGCCTAGAATAAACGTGTAACGCATCAATTCTCCTTGGCTGTCGGGATCGCGGCGGGAGCTGGCGCAGGCAGGTTCGAAGGCGGAGTAGAAGCTATCGATGACAGTGCCCGCAGGCTTATATGAACGTGCCATCCGCGAGAAATCGGCCGCGCTGCTGCATGCCGGTCAAGGATCGAGCTTCTGGGCGGGCGCAGCCGGCACTCTCGGCCGCCATCAGGGCGGGGCGCCTGTCCTTCTTGCCGGTCTTTACGGAAAGTTCCGGCTGCGCTTGCCGTCGCAGCCCTGGGTTCTCTGCAGCGCGGCGCTGATCCCGGCCGGACAATGGCATGAGCTCGATTTTTCGGGCGAGCCCTTCGCCGCGCTCTATGTCGAGCCGGGCCAAGGCGGCTTCGCCGCGCTCATGCCGCTGGTTCGCGCCGTTGCGCCAATCGAAGGCGCCTTGATCGGCGAAACCGACCTGATGCCGGCCCTGCGCAACCTCTACGAAGATCTGTCGAGCGAGAGCTGGGTCGAGGTGGCCTTGGACGATCTCGTGGGCTTTGCCCGCCGTCGGACAAAGGCCAGCACGTTCGGCATCGATCAGCGTGTCGCCGAGGTGATCAGCCTCATCGAGAACCGGCAGGATGGCGCGGGACGCGCCGACGAACTGGCGCGGCGCGTTGGGCTCTCGTCATCGCGCTTCCAGCATCTTTTCACCCAATATGCCGGCGTGCCGCTGCGGCGCTATCGTGCCTGGTGCAGGCTGCGGCGGGCGTGGCTCGAAATCGCCAAGGGCGCGACGACGACGCATGCGGCGCATGCGGCGGGATTCTTCGATTCCGCCCATCTCGCGCACGATTATCGGCGGACCTTCGGCGCCATGCCCTCCAATGGCTTGCGCCGGATCTATCGCGTCAGCGGCTCGGCGATCACATAGCCGGATCGCCGTCTTACCGGCGAAAGCGCGCGATCCCGCCAAGTGCCACGACATTCCAAATCAATGTCGCGATCAGAAGCACGTCAGCAATGACGACGACATAATGCGGCAGCGCCCCGGCGACGCGCGGCTCGAGCCAATGCAACGCCGCGGTGATGGCGGTCCAGACGGGGAGAATGCCGGCAAAGCTCGACGGCCGGCCGAGATTGCGCCACCGTTTGGCGCTGAGATTATAAAGGCAGATCAGCAGCATCAGGCAGATAAAGCCATAGGCCAGGCGATAGAGATTGGCGGTCAGCACGACGATCGTGCCAACGACGGTCGTCGCCAGGCTCTTGTCGGCGAATGGCTCGATCACGATCCAGCCGAGCGTCAGCACGGCGAAAATGCCGACAAGGATCAAGGCGCCGCGCCACCAGATTGCGGCATCGATCTCGCCTTCGTCCGAGCGATAGAGAAAGGAGAGGCTCGGCTGCGGCATCAATCTCTCAGGAGATCGTTGATCGCCGTCTTGGCGCGGGTTTGGGCATCGACCGTCTTGACGATCACGGCGCAGGCGAGCGACGGGCTCAGCGTGCCGTCTGCCCGCGGCGCGCCGGGCAGGGCGCCGGGCACGACGACGGAATAGGCCGGGACATGGCCGTAGTGAATCTTGCCGGTCGCGCGATCGACGATTTTGGTCGAGGCGGAGATGAACGTTCCCATCGCCAGCACCGCGCCTTCGCCAACGACGACACCTTCGACAACCTCGGAGCGCGCGCCAATGAAGCAATTGTCCTCGATGATCGTCGGATTGGCCTGCAACGGCTCGAGCACGCCGCCGATCCCGACGCCGCCGGACAAATGCACATTCTTGCCGATCTGCGCGCAGGAGCCGACCGTGACCCAGGTATCGACCATCGTGCCTTCATCGACATAGGCGCCGAGATTGACGAAGGAGGGCATGAGGATGACGCCCGGCGCGACATAGGCCGAGCGGCGCACGATGGCGCCGGGCACGGCGCGCAGGCCCGCCTGGGCGAAAGCCGCCGCGTCCCAGCCTTCGAACTTCAGCCCCACCTTGTCCCACCAGGTTGAGCCGGCCGGACCGCCGGAAATCGGCGCGGATTCATTGAGCCGGAACGAGAGCAGGATCGCCTTCTTGATCCATTGGTTGGTGCGCCAGGCCTCGCGCCCTTCGGCGCCCGGCACGCGTTCGACGACGCGCAATTTGCCGTGATCGAGCCCGTCGAGCACCGCCTCGACCGCATCGCGGATTTCGCCGGTCGTCGCGGCGTTGATGCTGCCGCGCGCGTCAAAAGCCGTTTCGATAATCTTTTCGAGATTTTGGCTCATCGTTCACTCCGCAAACCGGGGCGAGGTTTCGTCTGTGCGGGCGGCCGAGTCAATGGCTCTCAAGCGCCTTTTCGGCATTGATCTCGGTGAGAAAGCCGCCGAGATCGCTGGTGACGAAATCGACATGCGGCAGGGCGAGCGAGGCCGGAATCTCGAACGGCTCGCGATGATCCTGCTGGCCGGGCTTCGGCACGACGAGCACCGTCTTCATGCCGCGCTGATGCGGCACGATCAGATTGCGCTCGATGTCCTCGAACATCACCGCCGTCTCCGGATCGACATGGTGCTTGTCGAAAAAGCGCTGATAGGTCCGAAGCTCGGGCTTCGGCACAAGCTCGGCGGCGATGATGTCAAAAATATCCTCGAAGCTCGCGCCGAGGCCGAGCGCCTCGGCCGTCGCCAGCGCATGGTCGCGCGAACTATTGGTGAGAATGAGCTTGCGGCCGGGCAGGGCAGCGATCGCCGCGACGAGCGGCGGATTGGGCACCAGCGAGGAGCGGTCGATGTCGTGGACATAGGCCAGGAATTCGACCGCGCTGATACCATGGTCCTCCATAAGACCGCGCAGCGTCGTGCCGTAATGCTGATAATAATATTTCTGCAGCGCCCGCGCCGACATGCCGTCGAGGCCGAAGAGCGCGATCATGAACTGGGTGATGCGCTGATCGATCTTCGGCCAAAGGTCGCTGTCGGAGGGATAAAGCGTATTGTCGAGGTCGAAGACCCAGGTCTTGATCTGCGCAAACGGGCCGCTTTCGGTCGCAGCCTGCGCATTCGATGCGCCGAAAATCTCGCCCGTGCGGTCCAGTGTTTTTTCCCTCGTCGTTTTGGTCGTCACCGTTTGATCAGGGTTCCCGCGCCGTGGTCGGTCAAAAGCTCGATCAGCACCGCGTGTGGTAGCTTGCCGTCGAGAATGACAACGCCCTCGACGCCTTGTTCGAGTGCATAGATGCAGGTCTCAACCTTGGGGATCATGCCGCCGGTGATCGTTCCGTCGGCGATCAGGCTGCGGATCTCGTCCATCCGCAATTCATGGATCAGCTGGCCGTTGCGGTCGAGCACGCCCGGCACGTCGGTCAGGAAAATGAGCCGCTTGGCGCCGAGCGCGCCGGCGATGGCGCCGGCGAACGTGTCGGCATTGACGTTGTAGGTCTCGCCCTCGCTGCCTTGCGCGATCGGCGCCAGCACCGGGATCAACTCGCGCCCGAGCACCTGGTCGAGCACCGTCGTATCGACCTTGCTCGGCTCGCCGACGAAGCCGAGATCGACTTCTTCATGTTCGCCCGTATAGGGCGATTCGACCGTGTGCACGAATTTGCGCGCCGTGACCATGTTGCCGTCTTTGCCGGAGAGGCCGATGGCGCGGCCGCCTTCCGCATTGATGAGGCCGACGATCTGTTTGTTGATCGAGCCGGCAAGCACCATTTCGACGATCTCGACCGTGGCGCGGTCGGTGATGCGCAGGCCGGCGGAAAATTCCGACTTGATGCCGAGCTTCTTCAGCATGGCGCCGATCTGCGGGCCGCCGCCGTGGACGACGACCGGATTGACGCCGGATTGTTCGAGCAGAACCATGTCGCGAGCGAAGTTGCGGGCGGCGCTCTCGTCGCCCATCGCGTGGCCGCCATATTTCACCACGACGATCGCATCGTCGTAATGCAACATATGCGGCAGCGCCTGCATCAGAATTTCGGCTTGCCGCTGGGCGCTCTCTTGCGCTGATTCTGCCATATGCTCCATCCGATTAGCGCGGAAGACATCGCGCTCGATCACAAGGCTGGCGGCCTTTTAGCCTTTGAGCGGGACAAGGGAAAGTGCGAAGCGGCTTTCCTCATCCCGCTGTAAATCTTGGGGTTCAGCCGATACACCGCATTGCATGACCTTACGATGAATGTTCGGCAAGCAGCTTGGCGATCGCGGCGCGCAGGTCGGCGATGCCGTCGCCGCTCTCCGCCGACGTGAAAATCACCTCCGGAAAGGCCGCCGGATGTTTGGCGAGCGCCACGCCGGTTTCGGCTCGTCGAAGATCGCGCGCCGACGCCTTGAGCGCATCCGCCTTGGTTAAGATGACCTGATAAGAGACCGCGGCTTTATCGAGCTTTTCAAACATCTCGGTGTCGATGGGCTTCAAGCCATGCCGGCCATCGACGAGGACGAAAACCCGCTTCAACGCGGCCCGGCCGCGCAGATAGTCCTGCATCAGGCTGGTCCAGGCGGCGATCTTTTCCTTCGATGTCGCCGCATAGCCATAGCCCGGCATATCGACGAGCCGCAGGCGAACCGGCTCGCCCAACGCGAAGAAATTCAGCGCCTGCGTCCGCCCCGGCGTGTTGGACGTGCGCGCCAATGTCTTGCGGCCGGTGAGCGCATTGAGCAGCGACGACTTGCCGACATTCGAGCGGCCGGCGAAGGCGATCTCCGGCGGTCCCGGCGGCGGCAATTGCGCGACATCAGTCGCGGCCCAGATGAAATCGCAGGGCTGGGCGAAAAGCTTCCGGCCAGCCTCCTGAAAATCTTCCGTCTCTGCCGCGGCCATCGGCGCAAGCCTCCGGCTTAGGGCGATGTCGCCGCCTTTTTGCGGAACATATTGGCGAGGTTGCCCCACAATTCGACCTTCACGCCGGCGCGCGTCATGATCAGCGATTGCTGCAAGACCGAGAGCAGGTTGTTCCACGTCCAATAGATCACGAGGCCGGAGGGGAATGAGCCAAGCATGAAGGTGAAGATCACCGGCATCCAGGAGAACATCTGCTTCTGCACCGGATCGGTCGGCTCCGGGTTCATCTTCATCTGGATGAACATCGAGACGCCCATGATCAGCGGCCAGATGCCGATCGCCAGGAAATGACCGATCATCGGTAGCGCCGTCGGATCCCAATGCACGAGACCGAAGAGGGTGAAGACGTTGGTCGGGTCGGGCTGCGACAGGTCTCTGATCCAGCCGAAGAACGGCGCCTGACGCATCTCGATGGTGATGAACAGCACCTTATAGAGCGAGAAGAAGACCGGGATCTGGATCACCATGGGCAGACAGCCCGAGACCGGATTGATCTTCTCGCGCTTATAGAGGTCCATCAGCTCCTGTTGCTGCTTGATCTTGTCGTCGGCATAGCGCTCGCGGATAGCGGTCATCTGCGGTTGCGCCGCCTTCATCTTCGCCATCGACAGATAGGAGCGGTTGGCGAGCGGCAGGAAGGCACCCTTGATGAGCACCGTCACGATCAGGATGGCGATGCCGAAATTGCCGACGACCCTGTAGATGCTGTCGAGCAGCCAGAACATCGGCTTGGTGATGAAATAGAACCAGCCCCAGTCGATCATCAGTTCGAAGCGCTCGATGCCGAGATCTTTCTGATAGGCGTCGAGCAGACGCGTGACCTTGGCGCCGGCAAAGACGCGCGACGTCACATTGGTCGAGGCGCCCGCCGCAACCGTCACCGGGTCGGTGCGGAAGTCGGCCTGATAATCCTTGCGGCCATTGTCGTCCCAGGCGCGGAAGGTGCCCTGGAAATTGACATGCTGATCGGGGATGACGACCGCGCCCCAATATTTGTCGGTGAAGCCGAGCCAGCCGCCGGTGCCGGAGAGCGTCTGCGTCGCATTCGCCTCTTTGAGGATCGAATCATAGGTCGGCTGCTGCACGCTCGAATCGCCGACGACGCCGATCATGCCTTCGTGCAGGATCGAATAGCCTGAGGTCTTCGGCTTGCCGTGGCGCGAAACGAGCGCATAGGGATAGAGCGTGACGGCAGCGCCGGTCTTGTTCTCGATCGTGTCGGTGATCGTGAACATGTAATTGTCATCGACCGCAATACGGCGATGGAAGATGAGACCATGGCCGTTGTCGGCGGTGAGCGTGACCGGCGTCTGCGAGGTGAGCTTGCCGCCGTCCGATTTCCACAGCGTCGAGGCATTCGGCAGCGGCAATGCCGGGTCGGCGCCGACATAGCCGAACTCGGCGTAATAGGGCGACGGCGAGGCCGAGGGCGACAGCAGGACGATATTCGGGCTCTTCGGATCCGGCGTCTCGCGATAGCCCTTGAGCAAGACGTCGTCGAGGCGTGCGCCGGTGAGATTGATCGAGCCGAAGAGCGCCTGGCTGTCGAGCGCCACGCGCGGCGATGCCGCCACCGCGGCGTCGCGGGTCATGATCGCTTGCGGCGTTTCGGCGGACGGGCCGCCTTGCCGCGGCGCGTTCGGGCTCTGCGGCGGCAGCGAATTCAGGCCGCCGGGCGTATGGCTCGTCTGCGCCTGCTGGGCGAGCTGCGCCGAATGCTCTTTCTGATATTGCGGCGTGGCGAAGAAATAGTTCCAGCCGATGATGACGAGGATCGACAGCGCCATCGCCAGGATGAGATTGCGGGAATTGTCTTGCGGCATGGCGCGGAAACTAGTCCTTCACTAAGGGGGCGCGGGGCTTGCGTTTGGGCGCCGCATGAATCTCGGCAATGGCCTGACTGATCTGGCGCTGCAATTGCGCGAAATCTTCGGTGAGCGCAGCCGGCTGCGCGAGGATTACATAGTCATGCCCTGGCCGCGCGGAAAGCGGCGCCCGGCGGACGGCTTCCTTCAGCCGCCGGCGGATGCGATTGCGCAGCACCGCCTTGCCGAGCTTTTTGGTCACGGTGAAGCCGAAACGCGGCGGCTCAGTCGCGGCGGTCTCCGGCTGGGCGATCATTTGCAGGCTGAAACAGGGCATGCGCAGCCGCCGCCCCTTGGCGGCGCGAAGAAAATCGGCCCGCGCCTTCAACCGAGCCGGCGGCGTCTCGCGGCCGGCGATCTCGGACTTGCGCATGGTCCGTCCCGCGGCGGCGCGCCTCAGAAAATCGGGTGCAAAGCGGCTCAGGCCGAGAGCCGCTTGCGGCCGCGCGCCCGGCGGGCGGCGATCACTTTGCGGCCGCCGACCGTCGCCATACGGGCGCGAAAGCCGTGGCGGCGCTTGCGCACCAGCTTGCTGGGTTGATAGGTCCGCTTCACTTTATTCGCTCCGTCACGAAGGGTGCGGCCACGCCATCAACGCAAAATGCGCCCTCCGGCCGCGCCGGATCGGGACATCAAAAAGCGGGGAAAACGCAGCCTCCAAGCATGGCCCTGAAAAATCAACGACTTTCCAGCGTCGGCCACGCGTAAAAACAGCTTGGCGCGCGTTATAGGGGCAAGGCGGCAGGAAAGTCAATTTGCGCCGAAGGCTTCGCCCGCCTTTTAGCATGGGCGGCACAGCCCGTCGATTTGAACGGGATGGCATTGCCGGATCATGCCAAAGGGCTCTAAAATAAATTTTATGATTGAGATTTGCAGACGTCTCGGCCGGGCCGGCCTCGCCGCCTTGGCTTTCGGGGCATCGGGCACGGCATTCGCGCAATCGTCAGACGACTGGTTCGCGCCGCCGCCTCCGCCGGCCTCTCGTCATCATGCTCATTGGGGCACTGCGCGCCATTGTTCGCTCGACCAGCGCGACTATGCCTACATCAACGAATGCGGCGAACTGATCCCCGGCATTTGGGACCCGTTCCCCGGCCGGGGTTGAGCATCGGATCGATCCGATCGAACACAGACAAAGGGGGATGCGATGCGTTTTGGCAGGAAGAGTGCGGCGCTCGCCGCAGCGCTGATTTTGGGATCGGCGACCGCGGCTTCGGCGCAGGTCCCGAATTTTCTACAATGGCTGATCCCGGGGCAGAAGAGCCAGCCGGCAAACGGCGATTCGCAGGGCAATGGCGGTGGTCACGATTGCTCGACCGATCCGCGCCCCTCGGCCTATTTCAACGATTGCGGCGAATATATTCCGGGGCAGAACGATTCGCCCGTCCATGGCTAAAGCATCGGACCGAAAAGTGCGAAGCGGTTTTCGGATGAATCCGATGCGGTTTTAAGAATAATCGGACCGAAAAGTGCGAAGCGGTTTTCGGACAAATCCGATGCGATGAGGAAGACTTAGAAATCGAGGCCGATATCGAGCACCGGCGCGCTATGCGTCAGCCAGCCGATCGAGATGAGATCGACGCCGCTCGCGGCGATCGCCGCGACGTTCTCCAGCGACACGCCGCCTGAGGCCTCGGTGATCGCACGGTGGCCTACGATCTTTACCGCCTCGGCCAATTGTGCGGGAGTCATATTGTCGAGCAGCACCACGTCGGGGCGTTCGTCGAGCGCCGCGCGCAATTGATCGAGCGTATCGACCTCGATTTCGATCTTCACCAGATGGCCGACGCCCTGCCGGGCGCGGCGCAGCGCTTCGGTGACGCCACCGGCGATGGCGACGTGATTGTCCTTGATCAACACGGCATCGCCGAGGCCGAAGCGGTGGTTGTGGCCGCCGCCGGCGCGCACGGCATATTTCTCGACCGCGCGCAGCCCTGGCGTCGTCTTGCGCGTGCAGACGATCTGCGCCTTGGTTCCAGCGACGGCGGCAACGAAATGCGCCGTCGCGCTGGCGATGCCGCTCAGACGGCAGAGAAAGTTGAGCGCCACCCGCTCGCCCATGAGGATCGACGCCGCGCTGCCGCTGATTTCGGCGATCGTCTCGCCCCCGGCAACCTTGGCGCCGTCAGGCTTCTCGATGGAAAAGACGAGGCCGGGATCGACCAGTTCGAAGGTGAGCTTGGCGAGGTCAAGACCAGCAACGACGCCCGCCTTGCGCGCAACGAAGCGTGCGCGGGTCTCAGCCTCTGCCGGCACGATGGCATTGGTGGTGAGATCGCCGGCGAGGCCCAGATCCTCGAGAAGCGCCGTGCGAACCAGCGGTTCGAGAATCACCCGCGGCAGAGGTGCGAGGCGCATCAGGCGACGTCTGCGAGTGCCAGGTCCTGCGCCGCGGCGAAGACCTGCGTCAATTCAATGTCGCGTGGTGAAACCGGGATCGCATCCTTCTGCGCAAAGTCGAGCCGGAAATGCGCGCCGCGGCTTTCCTCGCGCCGCAGGGCCGCGATGGCGATCATCAGCCCGACGAGCGCTGCATCATTGGTGCCCGCGAGCGGATAAAGCTCGGCGGCGGCGTGGCGAAGCTCCGCGCCCGTGCGCAGCACGCCCGCGGCGCGGGAGAGGATCGGACGGACGGCGTGCGGATCGCTCGGCCGCAGCATTTGACCGGGATGTTCGCGACGCACGGGCTTCGACGGCGCCGATTTGAGGCTCTCGGCGACAAAGCCGGCGCAGACAAGCGCTTCAAGCAGCGAATTGCTGGCGAGCCGGTTGGCGCCATGCAGGCCGGTGCACGCGGCTTCGCCGACGGCCCAGAGGCCGTCGAGATTGGTGCGGCCCGCAAGGTCCACCTTGATGCCGCCCATATGATAATGCGCGGCCGGCCGGATCGGGATCGGCTGTGTGACCGGATCGATGCCGGCGGCGCGGCAATGCTGGGTCACGCCGGGGAAATGCGCTTCGAGGTCCGTAATCGCCCGCGCGTCGAGGTAGGTGCGATGGCCGGCGCGAAGCTGCTGCCAGACGCCACGGGCGACGACATCGCGCGGCGCAAGTTCGGCGCCCGGCACATCGGCCATGAAGCGATGGCCGCTCTCGTCGACGAGCACCGCGCCTTCGCCGCGCACCGCCTCGCTGATGAGGCTCAGTTGCGGGCCCGGCGCATCGAGCGCGGTTGGATGGAATTGCACGAATTCCATATCGCTCAGCACGGCGCCGGCGCGCGCGGCGAGGGCAAGGCCCTGGCCCCAGGAGCCGACGGGATTGGTGCCATGCGCGAACAATCCGCTGAGGCCGCCGGTCGCGATGACAATGCGGTTGGTGCGGAAGAAGACGGCGCCATCCCGGCCTTCGGCGATGAGGCCCGCGACCTCGCCGTCCTCGACGCAGAGGCGGCGCGCGGCGAAACCTTCGACGATCGTGACCGAGGGGGCGGCGCGGACGGCTGCCGCCAAAGCCAGCGTGATTTCGCGGCCGGTCTTGTCGCCGCCGGCGTGCACGATGCGATGGCGGCTATGCGCCGCTTCGAGGCCGCGCTTCAAGCGCCCGTCGGCGCCGCGGTCGAACGGCACGCCGAGGCGGATGATATCTTCGATCACCGCCGGGCCGCCGGCGATGATGCGCTCGGCGACCGGGGCGATGCAAAGCCCGTCGCCCGCGGCGAGCGTATCGGCGACTTGCAGCGCAACGGAATCGTCGGCGCCGATACAGGCGGCGACGCCACCCTGCGCGAGAATGCTCGAGGTTTCCTCGCCGATCGGCGCCTTGCTCAAGAGTACGCAGGGCTCCGGCGCGAGCTTCAGCGCCGTCATCAATCCGGCGATGCCGCCGCCGATGATCAGAACCTTGCCGTCGAGATTGCGAATGTCCATGCCAAGCCCCGCTTACGACACCGCCAGCATGCGCTCGACCGAGCGGCGCGCCCGCGCCGCCGTCAACGGGTCGATCTCAACCTCATGCTGCATGGTTTCGAGCGACCGGCGGATGTTCGCCAGCGTGATCCGCTTCATATGCGGGCAGAGATTGCACGGGCGGATGAATTCGAGCTCGGGATAGTGGATGGAAATGTTGTCGCTCATCGAACATTCGGTGAGCAAGGCGACGCGCTCCGGCCGCTGCTTCTCGACATAATTGGCGATCGCCGCGGTCGAGCCGGAAAAGTCGGAGGCTTCGACAACCTCCGGCGGACATTCCGGATGCGCCAGGATGACGACGCCGGGATAATCCTCGCGAAGCTGCGCGACTTCCTCGGTGCCGAAGCGCTCATGCACTTCGCAATGCCCCTTCCAGGTGATGATCTCGACGCCCGTCTCGGCGGCAATGTTCTTCGCCAGATATTCGTCCGGGATCATGATGACGCGCGGCACGCCGAGCGACTCGATGATCTTGCGGGCGTTGCCGGACGTGCAGCAGATGTCGGACTCCGCCTTCACCGCGGCCGATGTATTGACATAGGTGACGATCGGCACGCCCGGGTAGCGGCGGCGCAATTCGCGCACATTCTCCGGCGTGATCGACTCGGCGAGCGAACAGCCGGCGCGCGGATCGGGGATCAGCACCTTTTTTTCGGGATTGAGCAGCTTCGCCGTCTCGGCCATGAAATGCACGCCGGCGAGCACGATGACATCGGCATCGACCTCGGCCGCTTCACGCGCGAGCGCCAGGCTGTCGCCGACGATATCGGCGACGCAATGATAGATTTCCGGCGTCTGATAATTGTGCGCCAGGATCACGGCATTGCGTTCGCGCTTCAGCCGCTGGATCGCCTCGATGTCGCCAGAGAAGACCGGCCATTCGATGGCCGGAATTTTGTGGCTCACTTTGGCATAGAGGTCCTCGCTCTTGAGCGCCGTTCTGGGCAACAAGGCTGTCTGGACCATCGCGTTATACTCCCTCTGAGCATTATTGGGTAATATGCTGGGGTTGAGTATAACGTTTGTCAAGAGCGTGAAATGGGCAGCTTGGTCCCGACGATGGCGCGCTCGAACAGAACTTCCCGGCGGAAACGGAAGAGCTTGGCCGGCCGCCCGCCCGTCTCCTGGCTCGATAGGCCAGTCTCTTCAACGAGTTCCTGCTGTTCGACGAGGCGGCGGAAATTCTGCTTATGGACGAGCCGGCCGGCCAGCGCCTCAACGCAGCGCTGCAATTGCAGCAGCGTGAACGTGTCCGGCATCAGTTCGAACACGACCGGGTGATATTTGATCTTGGCCCGGAGCCGGGCGATGCCGGTTGCCAGGATGCGGCGGTGGTCGAGGCTCATGCAACGGCCTTGCACCGGCGCCGGGCTCGCTTCCGGCTTGCCGCGCCGCGCCTCGGCGATCAGGCCCGCCTCGTAAAGCAGTTCATAGCGCTGCAGCACGAGCTCTTCGTTCCAGGGCCGGCCATCGGTGCCGAAGGTGACGGCGATGCGGTTGCTGCGGTCCTGCCGCAAGGCGGCGGTCGGCGCACCCTCAGCGAAGGCGCGCAGGTTCGGCAGGATGATGGCATCGATCATCGGCGGGACGCCGACACGGTGATCTTCCCAGGGGAGATAAAGATACCAATCCTGCCAGCTCGTGCGGTCGCCGGGGCCGGGGGCGCGTTCGCGCGTCAGGCCGAGATAGGAGATCGAGATGACGCGCTGCTCGGGGCCGAGGCCGCGGTCGCGATCGGCGAATGTATAGAGCTGCTCGACATAGCCGAGCGGATGATGCGTCTGCTGCTCGACCCAGGCGCGCAGGCCCGATTGCAGCGAGCGATGCGCAAGCTCGAAGGCGCCTGAGGGCAGGGCGCGGGCATCCTGCAGCGTCAGAACGCGCGGCTCGCCCGCCGTCACCGCGACCAACACGGCGACAAGATCGGCGGCGATTCCAGGCGGCGCATGAGCGTTCGGCTCGCTCACATCGGCCGCCGCGCGGAACGCGGAGGTAGCGGATTCGGCCGTGGTCATCCGTTCGATCTTTCTGCAGCCGCCATCAACAGCGGCTTCATTCGGTCTCGCGTTTCACGACGCGAGACGCGCAATCATTCAATCGAAATCCAGAGGCATCGCAGCCTTTCTATGGCGCGGCCAACATCGTGGCGCGAGATAGACCGCGTCGCCCCGCAGCGTCAAGCGCGACGCCCAGGGGTGCGAGGCAAGCCAGAAACGCGCGGCGCGCGAAACGCGCCGATGTTTCCAGGCGTCGATCGCGCTCATCGCTTCGGCGAGCGTCGGCCGGTATTTGACCTCGATGAAGACAACGGCCAAGCCGCGCTGGGCGATGAGGTCGATCTCGCCGCCGCGGACGCTATAGCGCCGGGCCAGGATTCGATAGCCCTTGAGGCGCAGGTAAAGGGCCGCCAAAAGCTCCGCCCGCCGCCCGGCGAAACGCGCCTGCCGCCGGGTCTGCGCCGTTGCTCTGCCAATCCTGGCTTCCATGCGCCACCTTCAACCTCCGGCTGAGTTTGCGCCGGTTTACCGGCGGCTTCAACGGCCGCGAGCAGAGAGTTCCACAGCTCGGGCATAAACTTTGCGGCGCGGCTGTCCCGTCTCGATGGCGATCACGGTCGCCGCTTCTTTGACCGAAAGCGTTTCCAGCGCCTTGGCGATCCGGCGATCGAGCTCCTCCGCATCGATCTTGAGTGCGCCGTCCGGCGGCGGCCCGACAAGAAGCACGATTTCGCCTTTCGGCGGCGGCTCGGCGGCGAACGTGGCGGCGAGCTCGGGCAATTCGCCGCGCCGCACCGTCTCGAAGACTTTGGTCAGCTCGCGCGCCAGCGCCGCGTCGCGCGGGCCGAGCACCTCGGCAAGATCGTTCAGCGTGTCGGCGACGCGCTGCGGCGATTCGAAGAAGACCAAAGTGCCGGGGATCGCCGCAAGTGCCGCGATCCGCTGCCGCCGCGCCGCCGATTTCGGCGGCAAAAACCCTTCAAAGAAAAATCGGTCGGTCGGCAGGCCGGCGACGACAAGCGCGGTGAGCACGGCCGAAGCGCCGGGCACGGAGGTGACCGGCAGGCCTTTGCCGAGGGCTTCGGCAACAAGCTTATAGCCAGGATCGGAGATGAGCGGCGTGCCGGCGTCGGAAACGAGCGCAAGCGCGGCGCCGCTGGCGAGCCGCGCAATCAGATGCGGCCGCATCACCGCGGCATTATGTTCGTGATAGGCGACAAGCGGCGTTGCGATGCCGTAATGGGCGAGCAGGACTTTGGTGACGCGCGTATCTTCGGCGATCACCGCATCGGCCGCTGCAAGCGTCGAAAGCGCCCGCAAAGAAATGTCGGCGAGGTTGCCGATCGGCGTCGCCACGACATGCAGGCCGGGCGCGATTTTCACGGCCTCGGCGCGAAGACCGAAAGCGGTGAAGCTCGCCGCGGGCAGATCCGGGGTTTTCTGATGTTCGCTCATGGGGTACCGCCACCCGTGCGGGCGTTCGATATATCGTTCATTCGTTCCGTATATAGAACAAGGCTCGGAACCCGGCAAGCGCAGGCCGTGCTGGCTTTCGAGCCGCCTCAAATCAGATATAATGTTTGCATAGTTAAGCCTTGCGCGGATGCCACGGGTTCTTTGCGCCAAGATCGCGCGGCGATTGCGAAAATCCTGAGAGCCGCTGTCGGGATGTGCGGCTGAAGGGGGTCTCTTGTTACACAGCTTTGGGTCTGCCCGGTTTGGCCGGCGCGCGCGCGCCTGGGGCGGGCTTGCGGTCGCGGCGATGCTGGCGCTGAGCCTTGCCGCCTGCGAAGAGGTCAACCCGAGCACCTCGACCAATAACAACGATTCGTTTTCCGCCTCGGCGCCGGTCACACCCGTGCAGACCGAGCCTTTGCCCGGCGCGCCTTCGGCGCCGGCGGGCGCTGCCGGCAGCGGCCCCGTGCATGTCGCGATGATCCTGCCGCTGACCCAGGCCTCGGGGTCGCCGAGCGTCGTCGGCACGTCGCTCGAAAACGCCGCCAATCTCGCCGTCACTGAGAGCGGCGGCAACAGCCTGACGATCTCGTTCAAAGACGATCATTCGACGCCGGACGGCGCCAAGACCGCCGCGCAGCAGGCCGTGACGGAGAACGACGACCTCATCCTCGGGCCGCTGTTCTCGCCCAATGTGCGCGCCGTCGGCGAAATCGCCCAGGCCGCCAACAAGCCGGTCATCGCCTTTTCGACCGACACATCGACGGCGGCGCCCGGCGTCTACCTGCTCTCGTTCCTCATCGAGAATTATGTCGATCGCATCGTCGATTATGCGGCAAGCCAGGGCAAACATTCCTTCGCCGCGCTGATCCCGAACAATGATTACGGCCGTGTCGCTTCGGCCGAATTCCAGCAGATTGCCGCGCAGCGCGGCCTGCGCGTCGTCGAGATCGAGAATTACACGCCGGGAACGCTCAACACCGCCGTCGGCAAGATCGCCGCATTCGGCAATCAGATCGAAGCGCTTTTCATTCCCGAGCAGGCCGAAGCCATGCCCGCCATGGCGCGCGCGCTCACAGCTGCGGGGCTCGATTCGCATAAGGTGCAGATCCTCGGCACCGGCCTTTGGAACGATGCGCGCGTGCTCGGCCTGCCGGCACTGCAGGGGGCCTGGTTTGCCGCGCCGGACAATGGCGGCTTCCAGGCTTTCGCACAGCGTTATCGCGCCAAATACGGCAGCGACCCGACGCGGATCGCAACGCTTGGCTATGATGCCGTTTCGCTCGTCATCGCTCTGGCGCGGCGCGGCGGCGGCGACAAATTTTCGGAGAATGTGCTGACCAATTCGGCCGGTTTCAACGGCGCCGACGGCGTCTTCCGCTTCAAGCCGAACGGCCAGAATGAGCGCGCGCTGGCCATCTTCCAGATTGAAAACGGCAGCGCCGTTGCGCTGAGCCAGGCGCCGCGCAGCTTTGCCGGGCGCGGCTCGGCGACGTAGCCGCGAACGTCTCGAAACTTAATTCGATTGGTCTTTGATGCAGACGGGCTCGCTTTCCTGCGTCTGAGCACATTTCCAGCCCGCGCCGAGCCCCCAATTTGACGACGCTTCATACGGATAAGGAAATTTCGCGTAGAACGCCGCGACCAAAACCAAAATAACGATCAAAGCCGCGCCGATCGCGATCGCTTCTTTCGAGGGGAGGAATTGCCAAGGCCGGCGCATCTTCGCGTCTCAACGAGCTGAACCCGGCGAAGGATATATTACGCCGCGAGATCCGCCACCACGGCGTCGAGCACCGGAAAGCCCTCGGCGCTGACCCGCAGCCGGCCGGTCGGCATCATTTCCACCATGCCGTCGGCGACGAGCGAGGCGATGCGGCCGGGGTCGAGCCGGCGGCCGGCCACCGCCTCGAAACGGGCGGGCTCAATGCCTTCCGTGAGCCGCAGGCCCATCAGCAAAAATTCGTCGCCCTGTTCCTCGCTCGAGAGCAATTCGTCCTCGACCAGCGCCTGACCGTCGGTTTCGACGACGGTCAGCCACATTTCCGGATGCCGCTCGGTCGCCTGCGCCCGGCGGCCCTTCGGCGTGACGAGACGCCCATGCGCGCCGGGCCCGACGCCGGCATATTCGCCATAGCGCCAATAGATGAGATTGTGGCGGCTCTCGGCGCCGCGGCGGGCGTGGTTTGAAACCTCATAGGCGGGGAGGCTCGCCATCGCCGTCAATTCCTGCGTCACGTCCCAGAAGGCGCGGCCGAGGTCGGCGTTGGGGATTTTGAGCTTGCCGGCGCTGTAGAGGCGCTCGAACATCGTGTCCGGCTCGATCGTGAGCTGATAGAGCGAGATGTGGTCGCGCACGCGGCCGAGCGCATTCTTCAGTTCCACCGCCCAGGCTTTCACGCTCTGGTTCGGCCGCGCGTAGATCAGATCGAAGGAAAAGCGCTCGAAGACCTGGGCCGCAACATCGATGGCATTGCTGGCCTCGGCCGCATTATGCAGCCGGCCGAGCGCCTTGAGATCCGCATCGTTGAAGGATTGCACGCCGATCGAGACGCGGTTGACGCCGGCGGCGCGGTAGCCGCGAAAACGCGCCGCCTCGACGCTCGACGGATTGGCTTCGAGCGTCACTTCGACGTCAGGCGCGATCTTCCAATGTTTGGCGATGGTCTCGAGGATGGCGCCGACGCTCTGCGCCTGCATCAGCGAGGGCGTGCCGCCGCCGAAGAAGACCGAGCGCACGGTGCGCCCCTTGGTGAGGCTCGCCCGATGCGCCAGTTCCGCGCCAATGGCCGCAACAAAACGCCGCTCGTCGATGCTCTGCGAACGGACATGACTGTTGAAGTCACAATACGGGCACTTCGACAGGCAGAACGGCCAGTGGACGTAAACCCCGAAGCCCGGATCGATAGCGTTTTGGCGCGCCATGCCCGCCTTATGTCACGCGCCGGTGATTCGGTCACCTGGGCAGGGGTCAAAGCCCACATTTTGTTGTCCGGCCGGATTTCAGGCCAAAATCGCGCCTTCCGGGCGTTCTTCCGGGCCGCGCCGTCAAGCCGGTGAAATGTGCCTGTCGCATAGGTCGCTGGCGCAGTCCGGCCCCGGCCGGCCGCGCCGCGGCGGAAGATTTTCCCCGGCCGCCGTTCTTGTATGCTGAGGCAGAGGGCTTTTTCGGCCCGGTCGCGGAGTTGTCTCATGCGATATTTTCGGATTTTCGCCACGCTCATTGTGGCGCAATTGATTTCGATGCCACTCTCCAAGGCGACGGCTGCGACGCTGAGCCACCAGAGCATCGGCAATTGGACGCTCGCCGCCGTTTCGGACGACAGTACCGGCCAGTTTGCCTATTGCACCGCCTGGGTGACCTATAACAGCAGCATCGTCCTCAGCTTTTACATCTATGCGGATTACAGTTGGGCGGCGTCGTTCCAGGATCAGCAATGGAAGCTGACCCCAAACGCGCAATATCCGGTCACCCTGACGATCGACCGAAACACGCCGGTCAATGTCAATGCGACGGCCATCGATGCGACGACGGTCGCCGTCCCGCTCGAAGGTAGCGAGGCCACGTTCAACGAATTCATCCATGGCGACATGCTGACGCTGGCGACGGCGGGCGGCGCCAATCTGGCCTTCCGCCTCAGCGATACGACGAGGGTCTTGCCGCGATTGCTTGCCTGCGCGCGGGCGCACGAGTCCCAGACGGTCGCACAATCGACCAATCCGTTCGCGGCGCCGGCCGCGAACAATGCCGCGCCATCGCAGACGCCGCCCCCAGCGCCGCAAAATCCACAAGCGACAAATCCGCCGCAAGCCCCGCAGGCGAATCCGCCACAAAATCCGCAGCCTGTTGTCGCGCCGGCGGCGCTCGGCGCCTCGCCTTCGACCGATCCGCAGGCTTTCGCAGACGTACTCAATCAGGCGGGCGTCGCCAATTACACGATCTTGTCGCCCGATCAGGCAAAGCAATACAACGCCGATGTGGCCTGGACCGCGGGCAACATGGTCGGCGAGCTTCTGTATGTCGATCCAAGCCAGAAGGCGACGCTGCAGGGGATCAACAGCGCGCTGCTCGACGGCGATTCCAAAGCCTGCAGCAATGGCAAGGAGGTCGCCAATTCGATCATGGAGGCGAGTGAGCCGAAGGCCTTGCTGATCGCGACGAATTGCACGACCAACAACCAAACCTCCTACAATTATTATACGATTCTCCTCGCCAGCAACGGCGGCTTCTACGTCTTGCTGACGCATGGCGAGGGCGCCGATCCGCAAACGGCCGACGCCAAGATCCGCAACATCGTCTATAATATTCTGGAGAATTGATTGCCGCGCCGCGATCAACCGCGCCGTTTCGATTTCGGCGCGGCAAGCTGATGCGCCGCCTTCAAGGCGGAGGCGAGCGTCGCCTCATCGACGGCCTTGAGATCGCAACGCGTCGCGCCCATGCGGCCCCAGCCGCCCGGCACGGGCGTGAAGGCGCGCGGCACATGCTCGCAATAGAAATCCCGCAGGTCAGGATCGAACATCAGGTTGATGTCCTGAGCTGCGGCGTCGAGCGTGGCGAATATTTTTCGCGGCGTGCGGAAGGCGATCCGATGCCAATGCGGCGCTTCGCTCGCCTCTTTCAAAGCCAAAGCCAAAGCGCGGGCGCGGGCGGCGCTGACGGTCAAGATGCTCAAGCCTCCAAACCTTCGAGCAAAATGCTGCGTGCAGCATTTAGGGCGACAGGCCATTGATGGAAACGCGGCGCGCTCGTCAGATGAATCGCAACGGCTTTGCTCGCGCCGCTGACATAAGCCCCTAGAGGGCGCAATTGGATGTCCCAAACCGCACGCAGGCGCGCGGCACGGCATGGCTGACGCCGGCGCGCGATGTCCCTAAGCGGCGCGCTTTGCGTCCGCCTCTCTCCACAGCCGCTCGCGCACGGCCATCGCCATCAGCAGCATGGCGGCGGCAAACCAAAGATAGAAGCCAAGCTCCTTGCCGCAGAGCTGCTGGAAGCCCGTATCATCCGCGGTGCGATTGAAGGAAAAGCTGAGCAGCGCGAGAACGAAGGCGATCGAGGCTGCGATTGCTCCGGCGCGAAAACCGCAAAGCAATCTGATGATGACCCAGAGGATCAGCGGATTCGCGAACCAGCCGAATTGGCCATCCGCCCATCCCATCCAGCCCATGGCCAAAACCGTCAGGCCGGACAGATGCAGGCTGCCGTTATAGGCCGTGCAATATCGGGCAACCGGCAGGAATAGTGACGATACCCAGAGGGCGAGCGCGGCCACGCCGACAAGGCGCCTGATCGTCTTTCTGGCTTGCTCCCCGCTTTGGGTCATTGGTGGGATGCTTGTCGTGGCGGAGACGGATTTCGCCGCATAGCGTCTCCCGCCATCGGGAGCCGCTATAGCGAGGCAATTCTTTGGTTTTATTGGAAAAGCACCGTTAGATGGTGCCCTGGAGAAGCGATTGGTGCCTTGGGTGGCTGCTCTAAGTAATTGAGAATACACGGCAAGCCGAGGCGAGGGAAGGCCGCATATCACCAAGTGTATCACCTAATTGGCTTGGCAGACAGGATTTCCCCAGTTGTCAGTCCAACGATGCGTGCCGATGGGGCACCCGTTAGTTGTGTCGTAGTAGGTCGTACCCGCCGTAGTTCCCGTCCCCTCAGACGTTTGGTTTCCCCATTGATCAACGGAGGGCATAGAGCCGTTTGGTCTGCCCGTCACAGGGTTTGCTTCGGTGATTACGTCTTGCTGTGTCGAAAAGCTGCGGCACGTCCGATTGCCCCAACTGTCATTCCACTGGTAGGTGCCGACAGGGCAGTTCATCGCTTGCGCATCTGCGGCGACAACACCGCCAAAGAAAAACAAGCCTGCGACTAACGACAATCTTTTGGTGTTCATGCGACTGCCCCCCGTTTGATGTTTTTGCGATCCTTCAAGACGCGATAGACGCTCGCCACACCAATCTCTAGCTTCGCAGCGATTTCCTCTTTAGTCACTCCCTCTCGATCTAACTTCACAATCTCTGACGCCTTGGCGCGGGCAGTAGGTGCGCGACCTTTGTATTTTCCGTCTGCTTTCGCCTTCGCGATGCCTTCCCGTTGCCGCTCAAGCATCACTTCGCGCTCAAATTGCGCAATCGAGCCGAGTAGGTTGACCATGAGACGGCCCGTTGGTGTCGCTGTGTCCACTCCCATGCCGAGGATGCGCAGAGAAACTTTTTTGCGCTCTAGGCGCTGCACAAGCTCCGCAAGGTGGCCTACCGACCGCGCCAGCCTGTCCAATTTGGTGATCACAAGCGCGTCGCCATCCCTTGCAAACTCAATCGCGTCCTCAAGTGCCTTACGCGCGCCTACCGAACTCGTTTGCTCTTTGAATATCCGTTCAACGCCAACCGCCTTTAGGTCGCGCTCTTGCGCCTCAAGGCCCGCAACCTGTTCCGTGGTGCTTGTTCTCGCGTAGCCAATGATCATGTCCGTCACCTATCGTTAGGATCAAGGACATTGTGATAACGAGGCTATCAAAAGTCAATAGGCATTTCTGTGATAGGTTATTGGCCGTGTTCAAAACGACTCACTAGGGCATGGTCTATTGATCGGCGCAGAGGATTTCCCCGGTCTTTGCCGCTGCAAACCCGCAAGCATTCTTTTGGAATCGTCAGTTCCAAACTGCTCAAACAAACATGCGCCGACTTTTGTGAACTACAGCACACAGCGCGCACAACGGCTCGATAACGGGTCCCTCTCAGGAAATTACTTTAGAAATCCTGAGCCGCTACCGTTTCAAAAATGCCGCTAAAGCCTCTGAATGCGTTGTTCGCCTTTGGCGTGCATTGCGATCCTCTTTATTCTTTGGACGCTGCTTCGCTTCGCTGCCGCGCTGGAGTCTTCTTTCGCAAGGCTGCCGCCGCCTTTTCTTGGCTGCTCTGCCGCATTGGAGTGATGTAAAATTGATCGAGAAGAGATTCTGCGATGTCGAGAAGAGTGAATGCGTCTTCCTCGCTGGGCTTGTAGCCTCTGTGAGCGCTCGCGCTTCCCGCATCGAAAGCGGCGAAAACGATTTCAACCTGTTGGGCTGTGATTAATCCTCCATCTCGCATGCGCTCTAGCTTCGCTCGGAAACTGCCATAGTCTCCGGTTTGCGAAGTCACGATATAGTCGGCAATAGCTCTAATGCCCATGGCCGCAAGAGAATACGCGCCTAAGCCTAGCGCGCGATAGATGTCATCATGCAGCGCGAATATCCAATGATCGTCTAGGGTTGCTTCGAGAAGAACGGGAAGCCGCCACTCTGGCTTTTTTCGCTTCGGCGCTGGCGGGTATAGTTCCACCTTCACATTTGGAATTGGCCTACCCTGAGCATCAGTTATTTCATAGTCTTCTGAAAACCAACTGCGATGCCGAAAGGTGATGGTATCACAACCCCTGCATTCCAAAATTGACCACGTTTCACCTCCATCAATGCTGATATCGTCTTCCCATTGCTTCTCTTTTTCTGAGTAGATTGTGTGATTCCTAACGCCACCGCAGACGCGGCAGTAGGACCTTAAATCCGACATCATTGGTAACGCGCTCGTAGTTAGGTAGGGCTTTAGGCTACCATCCTAGCATGATGAGTCACTTTGACTCACTACCGCCACGCTCGCGCCGGGCTCAGAATCCCCAAGCTGACGTTGGTAATCACGCCGACTAGCAAGAGGGGAAACACCCATGAAGCCTTGGTTTCTGGAAGCTGACTACATCACGTGTCCTGAGGGAAATGGCTTGGTGTTCCAGGCTGTGTCCCGTCGCGGCCATTCGGCCTTTGAGGCGCTTGGCGCGTCCCTGAGCGGCACCCTACGCGCTGCCGACCCCAAAGAGGCCATAGCCGTCCATAGCCGCCTTGCGGGCCTTAAAGGTCATTTCGAGGGCGAGGCGGCCACGTGCGACCACTACGACGCGGACGACATGCGCCAGTGGGCGGAGCTTGCGTCCGAAGCCGCCTAAAGCGGGCGTGCGCCGCGCCCGATATGCTTATGCACCCCTATAGAAATACACATGTGCATAAAGCTGTTTACTGCCTCGGAGGACTTCGTCCGTCCTCGGAGGCTCACCCGCGCCACCCTAAGCCGCCCTCCGCATCCTCCCGCCCACCTACGCGCCTTATGTGGCCTTACGCCGCGAGCCACCTTTAAGACACAAATTGCCCACCCTCGCTTTAAAACGCGACCCTTTGACTCACCTAGTCCCGCGCCGTCGATACGCCCCCTTACGCCCCCTAGCGCGCTCAAAGTGTGTCGCCAGCATCGCACGGTCCTTAGGCCCAAAGCCCGCTAACGCATCCCACTGGTCAGCGGGCGTCTGCGGCTGATCCATCTGTTGCATCAGGCTCGGCAAACGCAGCGGCAGCAGCGCACGGCCCTGAGGCGACAACGGAAGCGCCCCGGCACCATCAGCTACCGCCTGCCGCTCAGTGGCCCTCTGTAGCCCACCAAAGCGGCTCGCAAACTGCCCTACCGGATTACTTTCGCTAGTCGCGGCGTTCACCAAACGACCACCAAGCCTTAGCGCCATCGGCACAGCCGCAACGCCCAGCCCCAACGGCACACTATGCTCCATCCCGCCTAGCGCACCGCCAAGCATCGCCATTGTGTGCTTAGCGTGCATAAGCCCGCGCAAGGCACCTAAAGGCGTCGGCGCGCTAGCCTGCGGCACATTGGTGACCGTCCGCCCAAGCCTATTCAACTCGCTTAGGTCCGTGAGCCTATCCGCCACATCGCCCGGCATACTCGGCATTGCCCGCAGCGTCGCAATCTGGCTATCGTCTAGCGGATAACCTGTGTTCAGATTGACGACCATATCGTTGGCGGCCCTAAGCGCGCTTTGCAGTCCGCTCGCATCGCCTCCCTGACTCTGCGTCGTCCTTATCGCCTGCTTAAGCCTCCCGGTAGCTTGCTGTAGATCACTACCAAGCACCGATTCTGTGTTCGCAAGTATCCCACCGCTATCCGCTGGATTATTCGGGTCGCCCGCAACACGGTCGCTATTGATCAATGCGGCCAGCCTTGCTTTCGCCTCAGGGTCCCCGTCGGCAAACCTGACCGCGTTAGTCCCCTCAGGCACCACGCCAAGCCCCTTAGCGGCACCCGCCGTTAGCCCCGAAAGCGCTGCCGCGTTCATAAGCTCACTTGGGTCTAACTGCTCGCCTTTCTGTGTTCCAACGCTAGTCCCTAGCTGCCCTGCCGCATCCGAAGCGCCACCAGTGACCGCGTTAGCCGCTGCCGCCCTCGCAACATTGCCGACAGTCTGCCCAAGCGCCGCACGACCAGCACCCGTCACCGGACTGGCTTCAAGAAGCGCGTTATTGGCCAACACTCGATTACCAGCAGTGTCTAACGCCGCTTGAGCCGCCGCACCGGGCAACGCAGAGACAACATCGCTTTGTGTCACATTACCGCCGTGCCCATCGTTGGCGGCGCGCGTCTCCGCGTCCGTCCCGAGATATCGATTGAGGCCAAACAACATCGGCCCAATCACACCGCCCGCAAATGCCCCCTCAGGCCCTAACGCAGCCCCTAGACGCGCGCCAAGCGCCGCGCCGCCTAAGTAGCCTCCCGTAGCCGGAAGCCCCTCAGCGACTGCCCTAGGCGCATAGGACCATGTGCTTGGATCGGTCAGGTCAAAGTGTGCACTGGCTGGATCATAAGACCCGACAGCCGCTCCAATGCCCCGCGCCGCACCCTGTTCTACATTGGCCGCGCCCGTCGCACCTAACGCGTCCTTTTCGGTAGCCGCCGCTCGCCCTAGTTCTTGCGACACGCCATAAAGCGGCGCCTTCACGAAGTTAGCAGCGGTATCTAGCCAACCGTTTTGGCCGCTTTGGCCCTGGTCCGCATAGCTCAATCCCTCAAGGATTTGTGTACTATTGTAGCCCTGCTTCTGTAGGGCCTGAATGTCAGATTGATCATTCGGACTTGTGTGCGACATGCCCTCAATAATCTGATCATCGGACCAGCCCTGTTTCCTAAGCTGGCCCACGTCATCTGCAAATGCCATTTTGTCTTAAAGGTCCAACGCGCTTACCGCGTCCTCAAAATCTTCATCATCGACCTCAGGTGCGTCCATATCTGTTGCCAGCTTCCTGGCTTCCGCCAACGTCGCTTGAAGCTCACCTTTCTTAACGAGTCCTCTCGCAACCGCCGCTTTGATCGAACGAGACACGCTATATTGATCGACACCAAGCGCTTTCCCGACTTCGAGTTGTGTTTTGTAGCGAAGCGATTGCACTAGCCTGACGACTTCTGTTGCAAGGTCCATCGGGTCAACGTGAACTTCCCATCGTCCGTCCATGAGCTTTAGCGTCTTTCCGTCCAATTTCGGCATCCGCTTAGCTCTGTTCTTCTCAATCTTGACCTTGAAGGCTGCGCCGTCCTTCGCGCCATCCGTGTCTACCCTCTCAAGTTTTACGATGGTTTCGAGCGTGGTCGCGATATTGGTGGACCCCCGGAAGCCTGTGTTGCCTTTGTTGGCGTGGTGAACCAAAAGCGTCGCGACGCTTTCTTTCTTCAAAGCGACAATGAGATTACTCAGCACGTTCCAATTTGCCGCGTCATTCTCGTCTTCCAACGTGTCATTGAGCGTCGAAAGATTATCGAAAATAACCACCTTGATTCCGCTGGTCTTGCAAAAGCCCACAATTTGGCTTTTCCAGCCTTCATCCGCTAGATCAATAAACTCGGCACGATGGTCCTGCGCCGTCTTTGGGTACACAAGGATATTGGACAGGTCCACGATTGACCTATCGTCCTCGGCGGCCTCGTGGGCTTCTTCCTCAATCGTGTCACTAGAACTGTCGCGTCCCTTTAGCTCCGCAATGATCCCTTCCGCGACACTCTCAGTCATGTCGCCTTTTTGGAGCATCGCAAGATAAAGCTGTCGATAATCTATGTGCTCCGCACCTTGTGTGTTTACGATTGTCCTTAGTTTAAGCGCTTCCGCTACGGCGGCTGGACGCTCGGTGATATCTGACTCAAGCATCTCGCCGTCGATAAGCAGCACCTTCGCGCCCTCATGAGGTCCAGCTTGGAGCAGCCATTCGTCAGTAAGACCGTTCTTGACGCCAACGCCTTTGCCTGCCGCTGCCAGGATCATCAGCGTGTGTGTCAGCCACGTCTTGCCGATACCGGACGGGCCATAGATCATCGCAGCGCCGCCCTCGCGCAAAATGTCATCAATAAGCCAAGGCGGTGTTGGGGAGCGCTGTTCGATCATCTCAGCCAAGGTCTTGCCGACCGTAGGAACCTCCGCGCCCGGCTTTGTGAGGCCAGCCGTTCTTAGCTGCCTCATGATCGCCCGGTGCTCCCATCGCGTCACCAGCCGCACGGGACTGCCCGCGCTGCGAGGCCAACCAACATTTGTGTAGTCTTCGTAGTAGACACCGATCGGTTGCTTGGCGCGTTGTGTCCGCTCGGCTATGTCCGCGTGCCACTCTTTCGAATGTTCTGGCGACCCGATAAGCGCAAGATCGATGCTGGCAAGCTCAACGGGACACATCCAGTAGGGCGCACCGGCCCCAAGAGCTTCCCTTAGCTCGCCAAATGAAGCTGTTGTGGTGACGCACGCATGGAAAGCCCGCGTCGCTGGCACGTCGCCCCGGATCAACGCTCGCTTCTTCTGGTAGTTCTCGTAGCTGCCGTACTGCGCCACAAGCGCCTCACGCTTCGCGCGCTGCGGAGAAGGGTCTTGCCAGTCCCACCGCCTGTCCTTAGCCCTCATCTGCCGCGCCCCGCATCGGGCTTGAGAAAAGCTACGAGTAGCTCGCGCAAAAGCAGCGGATTACTCGGAACGCCCCCGAGGCGCTTGGTAAGGGCCGCGCTAGCCCTCATAAGCATCTCGCGTGTTTCGCCAGATGTGCGGACGTTAAAGACATATTGGTCCGTATTCGCGTCCAGTCCTACCGGCTCGCGATGCTTCATTGTCACTCTCACGTTGGCCTCAAAGCTTCATAATGAACGCCAGCGCATAATAAGGCGGAAGCGTCGGCACATCCGAAACGGTATGCGTATGCGTCTGCCCACTACCGCCGCTGCTAATGGTGATTCCGGTCGCGGCTGGATTGTTCGTGACGCCCGTGGTGCTGTTGCCAATGACAAGCGAGCGCTGCACTAAGCCGCTAAAGTTGCTGTTTGGCGAGGAACTGCCGCCGTCCGCCGACCAAACATTTGGATCACCAGTGTCCGTTGTGATGCTGTGCGAGTGTCCTGGATCGTTGTGACTGTGGTTATGCCCTGGGTCCGTATAAGGCAGGTTGTAGCTCGGAAGCTGCGCCTGTGTGATCGCAGTGCCGCCAACGGTCGGTTGATTACTAACCGCGCCACCCGTCGCGCCAACTGCGTACGTGTCACCTGCACCCACAACGAACATGTCTTGCAAGTCTGGCGTGGTGATATTTCCGCTGCCATCCGCCTTGGCGACCGTCTGACCGTTACACAAGGCCCACGTCGCCGGAATCGCCGAAATGCTACCGGACCACATGCCAATGAAGCCTACCGGCACCAAGTCACTGTTCAAATTCTTGACGGTCGCTGTGACCGCGCCATTGATGTTCGGAAACGATTGTTGGACTACTGCCTTAATCAGGCGAAGGTGGTCCGCACCTTGTTCCGCAGGATCGCTCTCAGGCGGGTTAGCGGGTTGAAGCTGCGAAATGTATGTTGCTGTCTCTAATGGCATTTAGTTTGTGTGTGTTCTTTCGTGGTTTCATGGATGAAAAAAAGACCCGCGAGGGTGATCCTCCCGGCCTTGCGAAACGCATCGGCAATGCGCCGTGCGAATTGGTGTTTTGAAGGGCCGCAAAATCGCGCGACTCCTGCGGTAGGAGGCCTTTTTGGCGCTTTTCTCGCCTAAGCGTCTGTTGCTACGTGCGGAATCCCGATTTACCCGGTCTTTTGTGTTTTTGGCTGTTTTTCAGGGTCGGTCCTGCAAAAGCGTAGAGTTTTGCCCCGCAGGCGCTTTAGCCTTTTGTTTGTGCTCGACGAATCGCGACGTGCTATCGCGTGTTTCCGCCACTAACGGCTAGTTTTACCCTTGTGTTTGTGCTCGGGACTTGGAGATGGGACTGGTCGCTTCTCGTGTTCAGTCGTCTTAGGACGGCGCTCGTGTTCCTGTTCGGAAACGAATTGGCCCGTCTGCACATCCCGATACACGTTGCGGAGCTTGGGTTTCTTAGCCATCTGCGCGCCTCTAAGCGAAACCTAATAGTGCGCCGCAATTCGTCCGCGACAAGCCGACACCACGCGAAAGTCACAGATTTCAGGTCGGTCCTGCTGTATGGCGTCTTTTTGCCCCGCACGAGACCTAAGCGTTTGTCGCGCCAGACAGATTCCAAGGATGCCCCTGCGTAGGGGTAACCTCTTGCCCCGCGATTTCCCTAAGCTCTTGTCGAAGCTCTCGGAATCGAGCGTTGTCCACTGTCACTCTGTTCGGACAGTGTTCGCGGCGCTATTCTCGAACTGGTTCTAACGATTCGCGGGACGCCAATTGCCGCCGATACTGTCTCACTGGACAAGGGAAGGAACATTCCAAATCCGACCAAAGATGTTAGGCACTTCCGTCTATGCAGACCTTTGGTTCAAAGACATGTGGCTGGGTACATACGTCCACGCCAACACAGCGGCAGAAAGCATTTCTAAAGGTGAGCACGACGCTGCGATTGGCCTCAAAGCTTCCGCATTAGGCGTGCCTGCGGATTTCGAGAAATGGAACGGGCTAAGGTAATGCTGCACAAGTTCTCAGGACCTAAAATTAAGATCGACCGCGCCAGAAAACACTTGGCGGAACTTGAGAAAGCGCGTGCGGATTTTAGGGCCTCTCGTGCAAAAAAGTGCCGCACGGAAATTTCTCGTTCCGGCGGTACGTTCACATTTAATTTCCAAATGGATTTATCAGGCCCACCCGAAGATTTCGGCGCTATCGTAGGCGACATAATTCACAATTTGCGCGCCGCACTTGATCTGGCTGCTTGCGAATTGGTTCGTGCGGTAGGTCAGAGCGATAAAGGCGTGTATTTCCCTTTTTCGCAGAGCGAGTCTGACCTAGACAAAACTATAAAGGAAAGACACTTCGACCGCGCGGGTCCGGACGCTGTCGCTTTATTGAAGAAGATGAAGCCCTACGCCGAAGGCAACACAGACCTACGCCTTATCCATGATCTCGACATCAACGACAAACACCGCAAACTAATCCAAAACGTAATGACTGCCACATCGCCCATTATTGAACTGCATAATGGAGACGGGAGGATAAACCCTCAGGTCATTGATGATCCAGACCCTTCGGCAAGCGGGCCGGAATTGATGTTTCCAGACGGGCGGGGACGTGATTTGCGGGAACTCGTTCCGACGCTGCACCAGCTTGTGCAATTGGTATCGAACATAGTTGACGATTTTTGCGCGCTGGCAAATCGAAGCGACGCGGCATAACCAATTCGGCTCAAAAAACTACCTTCGTTAGATACTCGCTTTTCGCCTCCAAACTGTACCCCTCGCCATAGCCTTGGCCAACGGTCCTGGTGCCCCATCCGCCTATTTCGTTCTGCACATCGTCCGGCGCCCTGACGGCCCTCAGCCTGTCGCGCATCGCGTGCCGGAAGGAGTGACTGGTCTTCTCGCTTTTCGTTGTGGCCTTAAGCCACTTATTGACCGTGTTAGAGGCGTGTGTAGCCCGTATGTCCCCGTCCGAAGCATAGCGCGGGAAAAGCCAGCCCCTGGCCTTCCCAGCGCCACCTATAGCCCGCTTGGCGGCCCAAAGCGCCACGCCAACAAGCGGCACCTTCCGCTCGCTATTCCTGGTCTTCAATGTGCGCCCAAGGGCAGGGTGCGCCCTAATCCAAACGTGCGGGACTTTCGCGTCCAGAAACACATCCTCAATTCGTAACCCGATGATCTCACCAGCCCGCGCCCCGGTATCGAGTTGCATCGCTACGATATGCCGAATGTCGTCATCGGCCTTCCGGCAGCCCTTGGCGATGGCGATAAGCTCTTTTTTTGTGAACGGCTGCCGCTCTGTCGCATCGTCGCCTTCGCCACGAATTTCTTGTTTCTCGAAAGGATTAGTTGCGTCCCTAAGCTCAAATTCGACAATCGCCTTATTGAACACTGCGTTTATGGTCCGCAGCCTTCGCCGGACTGTGGCTGTTTTGTTTCCCTGCGCCTCTAGCACCGCCACCACGCCCCTAGCGTGTTTTCGTGTGTAAAGCGTCAGCGGAAGGTCACCTATTGCGTCTATGACATGCTGCACGGCGCGCGTGGTGTCCGCCTTGAACCGTTGCTGTTCGCCCCGGCGGTGCATCTCCAAATACAAATCGCGGGCTTCCGAGAGCAGGTGACGCTTCTCGCCCGGTTTTGCGAAAAGCAGCCGCGAAACCTCCCGCTCAACTGGGCTTAGCAGCCTGTCCACGTTTTCTTGGCCGGCATGGCGTCCGTGGCGCGCTTCCTCAAAGTCCTCGCCATAGCGCGACAAAAGATAGTCCTCAAAGGCCGCGCCAGCGGCACCGTCTTCCTCGTGGCCACTGCCGGGGATAAGCCCAAGCGAAGCGAGTAGGGCGCGTGCGCCGTCTCTAGTCTCTGTCGTGGTAAGTCCAGCGTCTTTAAGGTCCGGGTCCCTCAGGCTTCTCCAAAGCGCATCATGCTCGATGGCGAGCTTGGCGGCCCGTTTCGCCGCCACATGGGCCGATTTTGTTTGGAGGCTTTCCCGAATGAGCGATTTGCCGCCGTGGTGTTTCTCAAGCCCTTTAGGGACCCGCCGCTGATAGAAAAGAGAGCCATCGGGCTTCTGCAAAATGTAGCGGGCGCACACGATGATGATGCCGTTATCGAAGACGGTTTTGGCCACGGTGTATCACCCAAAGTATCACCTTGAGAGCCACCGCGGCAATCGCAACCGCTTGATTTTATTTTGAAAAGCACCGAAAAATCTGGTGCCCTGGAGAGGACTCGAACCTCCACGGCTTTCACCACTGGTACCTGAAACCAGCGCGTCTACCAATTCCGCCACCAGGGCCTACGGCAGCTTCCCATACGGGCCGCCTCCGCCTCTTGTCAATCGGCCGGCATGCTTCTCTTGGAAAAAGCTGAGCCGCGTGCCGCGCGGCCTGTACAGGCGCAGGCGGCCTCATTAGAACGGCGATGCGCAGGCGCCAGGATAGGGTCAGCAGAGGGTCAGCAGCGATGAACGAAGCTTTTCGGCGTGCCGACCGGCTGGTGACGGTGTTCGGCGGCGCTGGGTTCCTGGGCCGCTATGTCGTCCGTGCCCTGGCGAAAGAGGGCTGGCTGGTGCGCGTCGCGGTCCGCCGGCCGGATCTCGCCTTCCATCTGCAGCCCTCGGGCGGCGTCGGCCAGATCACCGCCGTCCAGGCGAATTTGCGCTACCCCGATTCGCTCGCCGCCGCGCTGCGCAATGCCGATGCGGCAATCAATCTCGTCGGCATTCTGCGCGAAACCGGCAAGCAGACCTTCGAGGCCGTGCATCACGAAGGCGCCCGCAATGTCGCCGCCGCGGTGCGCGCCGCCGGCATCGGTTCTTTCGTGCACGTGTCGGCGCTCGGCGCCGATGCTAATTCCGCCTCGGCCTATGCCCGCACCAAGGCTGAGGGCGAAGCCGCCGTCCGCGAGATTTTGCCGGAGGCGGCGATCCTGCGGCCGTCCGTGGTCTTCGGGCCGGAGGATCAATTCTTCAATCGCTTCGCCTCGCTGGCGCGGCTGTCGCCGGTCGTGCCGCTGATCGGCGGCGGCGTCACCAAATTGCAGCCGGTCTATGCCGGCGACGTGGCCAAGGCCGCTGTGGCGGCGCTCGCCGGCAAAGCAGCAGCGGGCGCGCCCTATGAGCTCGGCGGGCCGGAGGTGCGCAGCCTGCGCGAGATCATCGAATTCATCCTCGCCGAGACGGAACGCCGGCGGCTTCTGCTGACGCTACCCTTCGGGCCCGCGCGCGGTTTCGGTGCGATCAGCGAATTGGTGGCGAAACTCTCCTTCGGCCTCATGCCGGAGGATTTCGTCTTGACCCCGGATCAGGTCACCTTGCTGCAGCAGGACAATGTCGTCTCCGCCGCGGCGACGGCCGAGCGGCGGACCTTGAACGGCCTCGGCATCGCCGCCGAATCCTTCGAGACGCTCGTGCCCGCCTATCTGCTGCGCTACCGCAAAACCGGGCAGTTCGGCGCCGACGGCGCGGTCGGTTAGGGCCTTTTCGCGTCAGGCTGGAATTCGCCGCCGTCTGTCTCTATACCGGCGGCCCTTGGAGCGGCATGCGCACCATGGCTTGCGCGCCGCTCACAGTTTTTTGAAATTAACGGGCCGCGCGCGGCCGTGGCTGCAACCGGACCGTCCATGAAATTCACCCTGAGCTGGCTGAAGCAGCACCTCGATACGGATGCCGATCTCGCGACCATCGTCGCGACGCTGACCAAGGTCGGCCTCGAGGTCGAACATGTCCATGATCCGGCCGCGGCGCTGAAGGATTTCATCGTCGCCGAAGTTCTCGAGGCGCGCCCGCATCCGAATGCCGACCGGCTTCGCCTTTGTTTCGTCGAGATCGGGACCGGCAAGCCGGTGCAGGTGGTGTGCGGCGCGCCCAATGCGCGGACGGGCATGAAATCGGTTTTCGCCCCGCCCGGCGCTTATATTCCGGCCAAGGGCATCACGCTGAGCAAGGGCACGATCCGCGGCGTCGAATCGGCCGGCATGCTTTGCTCCGGCGCCGAGCTTGAAATCTCGACCGACCAGGAGGGCATTCTCGATCTGCCGCCGGACGCGCCGGTCGGCGCGCTCTATGCCCAATGGGCGGCGCTCGACGATCCACTGATCGAGATCAACCTGACGCCGAACCGGCCGGATGCGGCGGGGGTGCTTGGCATTGCGCGCGATCTCGATGCCGCCGGCATCGGCCAGTTGAAGACGCCGCCGGTCGAGCCGGTCGCCGGGCATTTCCCCTGTCCGGTGAAGGTGAGCCTCGATTTTGCCGAGGCCGATAAACATCTCGCCCCGGCCTTCGCTCTGCGCCTCGTGCGCGGCGTCAAGAATGGACCGAGCCCCGAATGGATGCAGAAGCAATTGCGCGCCATCGGGCTCCGGCCGATCAATGCGCTGGTCGACATCACGAATTTTTTGACCATCGACCGGGCGCGGCCGCTGCATGTCTTCGATGCGGCGAAGGTTGCCGGCGATCTCCATGTGCGCCGCGCGCGGCCGGGCGAAAGCCTCGTTGCACTCGACGGCAAGGCCTATGCGCTCGATGAGAATGTCGTCGTCATTGCCGACGAGAAGGGCGTCGAATCGCTCGCCGGCATCATGGGCGGCGAAGCCAGCGGCTGTTCGGAGGCCACGACCGATGTGCTGATCGAATCGGCGCTGTGGGACCCGGTCAACATCGCCCGCACCGGCCGCCGTCTCGGCATCAATTCGGACGCGCGCTATCGTTTCGAGCGCGGCGTCGATCCGGCCTCGGTTCTGCCGGGCCTCGAAGTTGCGACAGAGCTTGTGCAGGAGCTTTGCGGCGGCGAGGCTTCGCAGATCGTTCTCGCTGGTGAAATTCCGGATGCACGCAAGCGCATCACATTTCCGTGGAGCGAAGTGCGCCGCCTTGCCGGCATCGAGCTCTCGCCCTCCGAAATGGCGTCGATCCTCGAACATCTGGGCTTTCGTCCGGCAACGCTCCCCGGCAACAGCGATCTCGTCGTGATCGATGTGCCGACATGGCGGCCGGATATTGAAGGCAAGGCCGATATTGTCGAAGAGATTTTGCGCATCGCCGGTCTCGACCGGATCGCGTCGCAGCCGCTGCCGCGCGAAGACACGCAGGTCTCAGCCGCCATTCTGACGCCGCTGCAGAAGCGCGTACGCACCGCCAAGCGGGCGCTGGCCGCCGAAGGCCTCACCGAGGCCATTACCTGGTCCTTCATCTCGCATGAGCAGGCGGTGCTGTTCGGCGGCGGCGACGAAGCCTTGGTGCTTGCCAATCCGATTGCCGCGGATTTGTCGGATATGCGGCCGAGCCTTTTGCCCGGCCTTGCTGCGGCAGCGAAGCGCAATGCGGCGCGCGGTTTCGGCGATGCGGCGCTGTTCGAAGTCGGCCCGATCTTCAAGGGCACGCGGCCGGAAGATCAAAAGATCGTGGCAGCGGGACTGCGCCGTGGGCGTGCCCGCGTCGCCGCGCGCGGCCGGCATTGGGAAGAGGGCGCGTCCGAGGCTGATATTTTCGATGCCAAGGCGGATGCCTTGGCCGTGCTTGGCGCGCTCGGCGTGGCGCTCGGCGGCTTGCAGATCGTTGCCGGCGGCCCAGGCTGGTTCCATCCCGGCCGTGTCGGCACGCTGCAATTCGGACCCAAAAATATCATCGGCTATATAGGTCAATTGCATCCGCGCGTGCTCGAAACGCTCGACATCGAGGCGCCGCTTGTCGGCTTTGAAATCGTGCTCGATGACATCCCGCTGCCGAAAGCCAAGCCGACAAAGACCAAGCCGAAGCTCGAGCTTTCCGATCTGATGCCGGTCGAGCGCGATTTCGCCTTTTTGGCCGACCGTCATGTGAAGGCCGCTGACTTATTGCGTGCAGTGCAATCGGCGGATCGCGCGCTCATAACGGGCGTAACGCTGTTCGATATCTACGAAGGCAGCGAGATTCCCGCAGGGAAGAAGTCCGTTGCTATTGCGGTCACTTTGCAGCCGCGCGATAAGACGCTCACCGACACCGAGATCGACGCTGTCGCCAGCAAGATCATCGCTGAAGTTGAAGATAAGACCGGAGCGACGCTTAGAGGATGAAGATTTTTGGACGCGCTGCGCCGATGCTCGGCTCGCTGGGTATCGCGCTTCTCGCCTTGCCGCTTGCCGCCGCGCCTCGTTCGATCAGGGATTGCGAGAAAATCCAGGGCGCGGATGCTTATAACCAATGCCTCGCCTCGTTTGGCCCCGTCGCGCATATGCACGGAATGAAATCCGCGCCCGGCGGCGATGAGGGCGGCGGTGACGAAGGTGGCGGCGGTGAGGGTGGCGACAGCGACGCCGCCCCGCCCCATCCTTCGCGGCATAGCCATCATCACGCGCATGGTCGCCAGCAGCTCATCATCGAAGTCGGCAGCGTGCCGCACGAGCATCGCCACTGGCATTGGCATCATCATCGCCACCACTGACCAGGCGATCGACTAAGCGACGCTTGCTAAGCGACGCTTGGCCAGTGCATGCGCCAGGTCGCGAGCCCGGAGACGGGATTGACGCCCGGCTCGCCGCGCTGAAAGCCCGCCTTTTCATAGAAGCGCAGGGCGCGCAGATTGTCGGCATTGACATCGAGCGTCAGCCCGTTAGGGCAGAGCCGCTGCGCCTCACCGATCAAGAGCGGCGCAAGGCCGGTCCCGAACAGGGGCGGGGCAATCACGATCTGCTCCAGATAGCCGCGGTTGAGATCGAGCAGGAAAAAGCCGGCGACGTCGCCGGTTGCATCATAAGCGCAAACGGTTGTGCCGCCTTGCGCCTCGATGTCGTTCACGCAGGTCATGAGCCAGGCACGGCGCGGCGAAAAATTGATCTGCGGCATCGCCATTTGCCAGGCGGCAACCCAGAGGTCGGCAAGCGGCGCAAGATCGGCGCCGCGCGGGCCGAGGCGATAATGAGTCTGGTCCAAGACCCCTTGGCTTAGCGTCTTGTGCGGCACCGTCGTGACCTGCGGTTTTCAGGGTCTGCGTCTTCCATTAATGACCGTATATGAACGACGCCCCAACAAGCTTCAAACACTCAGGCGCCCATCCTGACGCCAAGCCGGCGGCGACCCGGCTGCTTCTCACCGATTTTCGCTCCTATGCCGCGCTCGACATCCATCCGGCCGCGGGTCTTGTCGTGCTGACAGGCGAAAACGGGGCCGGAAAGACCAATTTGATCGAGGCGATTTCGCTGCTTTCGCCAGGACGCGGCTTGCGCCGGGCGGAGCTTGCGGACTGCGCCCGCGCCGGCGGCCCCGGCACATTCGCGATCTCAGCCGAGATCGCTGTGCAGGACGACACGGTGCAGCTCGGCACCGGAACCGAGATGCAGGCGGAACATGGGCTTTTGCGGCGCTATCGGCTGAACCGCGAGCCGGTGCCGTCGATCCGCGCCTTTGCCGATTATATCCGCATTGTCTGGCTGACGCCGGCGATGGACGGGCTGTTCTCCGGTCCGGCGGGCGAGCGGCGGCGGTTCCTCGACCGGCTGGTCCTGGCGCTCGATTCCGAGCATGGCGGGCGGGTCAATGCGCTCGAACGGGCTTTGCGCAATCGCAACCGCCTGCTGGAAACTGCGGCGCGCGATCGCCAATGGCTCGATGCGGCGGAGCGCGAGGTCGCCGAGCTTGCCGTTGCGGTCGCCGCGGCGCGGGCCGAGACGGTTGCGCATCTGATGCAGGTGATCTTGCAGGATAAGGATGCGGCCTCGCCATTTCCCTTCGCGGAATTGACGCTGAAGGGCGATGTCGAAGAATTGATCGCGACGCGCCCGGCCCTCGAAGCCGAGGACATCTATCGCGACTTGCTGCGCCAAAATCGCGCTCGCGACGCAGCGGCGGGCCGGACTTTGATCGGTCCGCATGCGGCCGATCTCCTTGTCATCCATGGGCCGAAACAGGCGGACGCCGGCCGCGCCTCGACCGGCGAGCAAAAGGCGCTGCTTGTCGGCATCGTGCTCGCCCATGCGCGGCTCGTCGCGGCCTTGAGCGGGATCAAGCCGATCATCCTGCTTGACGAGATCGCCGCGCATCTCGATACGCCCCGCCGCGCGGCGCTCTACGACAGGCTTGCGGCGCTCGCTTGCCAAGTGTTCATGACCGGCGCCGATCGGGCGGCCTTTGCCGGCCTCGAAGAGCGCGCGCAATTCTTGCAGGTCACGCCGGGGCGGGTGAAGAGCTACTTCTGACAGGTGCTACAATAATAGGTCGCGCGGCCGGATTGAACGATGCGCTTGATCGCACCGCCGCAGCCGGGGCGCGGGCAGGGCGCGCCGGCGCGGTCATAGACGCGGAAATTATGCTGGAAATAGCCGAGCTCGCCATTCGTCTGGCGATGGTCGCGCAGCGACGAGCCGCCGGCCTCGATCGCTTCGCCGAGAACGTCGTGGATCGCGCCGGCCAAGAGATCGGCGCGCGGGCTCGGCGTGCCGTTCTTATGCGCCAGGGAGCCCGCGGCGCGGCGCGGCGACAGGCCGGCGCGGTGCAGCGCCTCGCTGACATAGATGTTGCCGAGGCCGGCGATGAGGCGCTGGTCGAGCAGCGCGGCTTTCAGCGGCGCCTTTTTGCCGGCAAAGAGCCGTGCCAGCGCCGCGCCGTCGAGATCGTCGCCGAGCGGTTCGATCCCGACATCGCGGAACAGCGGATGCGCCGGCAGCAAATCCTGCTTGACGAGCAGCATGAAACCGAAGCGGCGCGGGTCGTTGTAGATGATGCGCTGGCCGTTCGAGAGATCGAAGACGACGTGATCATGCGCGGCCTCTTTGCCGCGCGAATTGTGAAAGAGGCCGGGCGTATTTTCGCCGGTGCCGTCCTCGATGCGAAACGACCCCGACATGCCGAGATGCATGACGAGCGCCTCGCCATTGTCGAGATCGGCGATGAGATATTTGGCGCGCCGGCGCAGTGCCGTCACTTTGCGGCCTTTCAGCCGCGCGGCAAAATCCGCCGGAAAAGGGAAGCGCAGATCGGCGCGTCGCTGGTCGACATGGGCAAAGCGCGCGCCGATGAGAGCCGGGGCAAGGCCCCGGCGGACGGTTTCGACTTCGGGGAGTTCAGGCATGGTCCTTTATGCCTGCTCCCGGCGTAATGCGAAGAAAATGTTTAGCCCGGCTCCGCCTTCGACACCTGACCACGGATTTCGCCCTTCGGATTGGCGTCCGTATGGATGTTCACATAGACATTGCCGTCGAGCAGGTCTTTTTCCTGCGAGGGCGTCAGCGTCGCCGAGCCCTGCAGCGGGCTCGCGCCGACGGAGATTGGCACTTCGACCGGCGCATCCTTGCCGGGGCCGGCAGGGCCGTGGAAATGCGCAGCGACGGGGGCGCCGGTCAGGCCGGAATAGCTCACCGTCCAGGTCAGTTTCTTCGTTGTCGTGTCATAGGTTCCGGTGAAGCTGCCGGTGCCCTTGGTCGAGTTCGGCGGCACTTCGCTCGCCGCATCGAGACTGGCGCTGAGCTTGTAGGTTTCGGCGGCGGCCGGCGAAAGACCGAGGAGCGCCAAGGCGGCGACCCCGGCGAAAAGGGGCCGATGACGGGCAACGCGAGAAAGGAGCTGACTCATCTGGGATTCTCCAATTGCGCCCGCCGGCGAAATTAAGCATGCCGCCGGTCAAGTTTGACGGCGGCGGGCTAAACCGGGCAATAGAGGCGCGACGCATAGATAGGGGCGCGCCGGCGCATTGGCGAGCGTCGCCATAGCACGAGATTGCGCCGGCTTGCGGCGCCTGAACGAAATGTGAGCAATGTCCGAGGACGGTCTCGAAAATACGCATTTTGGCTTTTCGACCGTGCCGCTGCCGGAGAAGCAGCGGCGCGTCGATCAGGTGTTTCACAGCGTCGCGGCACGTTACGATTTGATGAATGATCTGATGTCGGCGGGGCTGCACCGGCTCTGGAAGGATCAATTCGCGGCCAGCGTCCATCCGTCGAAAAAGCGCGCGTTCCGGCATCTCGACGTTGCCGGCGGCACCGGCGATGTCGGCTTTCGCATCGCCAAGGCCGGCGGCCCGCAAACGCAGGTGACGCTGCTCGACATCAATCCGGACATGCTTGCCGTGGGACGCGCACGGGCGGAAAAGAAGGGCCTTGCCGACAAGCTGACCTTCGTTGAGGCGAATGCCGAGGCCCTGCCGTTCCCGGACAATGAATTTGACGCCTATACGATCGCCTTTGGCATCCGCAACGTGCCGCGCATCGAGGTCGCGCTTCAGGAAGCCTTCCGCGTGCTGCGCCGGGGCGGGCACTTTCTGTGCCTGGAATTTTCGCAGGTCGATATCGCGACGCTCGACCGGCTCTATGAAGCCTATTCCTTCCGCGCCATCCCGGCGATCGGCCGGCTTGTGACGGGCGATGGCGAAGCCTATCGCTATCTCGTCGAATCGATCCGCCGGTTCCCGTCCGCCGAGGATTTTCGCGGCATGATCGAAAAGGCGGGCTTTGCCCGCGCCGCCTATACCAAGCTCAGCGGCGGCGTCGTGGCCATTCACTCGGGCTGGAAGCTTTGATCTTTTCCCTTGGGCATCCTCTGCGTATCGCGCGTGCCGGTTTCGTGCTCTCGCGCGCCGGGCTGTTCCGCGATGTCGATATCGATGCTTTGCCGCCGGTGGCGCGGCTGCCGTTCGCGATGGCCAAATTCCTCGGCAAGAACAGCCGCAAGGGGCCGGATCTCCTGCCCGCGGCGATCAGCCGGTTGGGCCCTTCTTATGTGAAGCTCGGGCAATTTCTGGCGACGCGGCCGGATGTCGTCGGCGCCGAGGTCGCGCGCCGCCTTGAGGCGTTGCAGGACCATATGCCGCCCTTCGACCAGGACGAAGCGATCAAAATGGTCGAAACCGCTTTCGGCCGGAAGATCGACGAATTGTTTGTTTCCTTCGGCACGCCGGTCGCCGCCGCCTCCATCGCGCAAGTCCACCGTGCCCGGGTGCGCGACACCGACGGCGAGCGCGATGTTGCGGTGAAAGTGCTGCGCCCCGGCGTCGAGCGGCGTTTTCGCCGCGATCTCTCGGACATGTATTTCGCCTCGCGCATCGGCGAGCGCTGGTTTCCCGACACCAAAAGGCTGAAGTCAGTCGAGGTCGTCGATATTCTCGCCCGCACCGTGAAGATGGAGATGGACTTCCGGCTCGAAGCCGCGGCCGCCTCCGAATTCGCCGAGAATACCGACAAGGAAAGCGACTTCCGCGTGCCGCGCGTCGATTGGGACCGCACCGAGAAGGAAGTCCTCACCTCCGAATGGGTCGACGGGATTTCGCTCTCGGATACGAAAGCGCTTGCCGCCGCCGGCTATGACCTAGCCGAGCTTGGACGCACCGTCATTCAATCGTTCCTGCGCCATGCGGTGCGCGACGGTTTCTTTCATGCCGACATGCACCAGGGCAATCTGTTCGTCGATCGGCAGGGGCGGCTTACCGCCGTCGATTTCGGCATCATGGGCCGGCTCGGCTTGAAGGAACGCCGTTTCCTCGCCGAGATCATCTACGGTTTCATCACCCGCAATTACCGCCGCGTCGCAGAAGTGCATTTCGAGGCCGGCTATGTGCCGGGCTATCACAAGGTCGAGGATTTCGCCCAGGCGATCCGCGCCATCGGCGAACCGATCCACGCCCGCACGGCGGACGAAATCTCGATGGCGCGCGTGTTGACCTTGTTGTTCGAAGTCACGGCGCTTTTCGACATGACGACGCGCACCGAGCTCGTCCTGTTGCAGAAGACCATGGTCGTCGTCGAGGGCGTGGCGCGCCGGCTCGATCCGAAGCTCGATATGTGGTCGACGGCCGAGCCCGTCGTCTCGAGCTGGCTGCAGGAAAATCTCGGGCCGGTCGGCCGGCTCGAGGACGCGCGGCGCGGCTTCAACGCTTTGGCGCAATTTTCCGTCAACCTGCCGTCCGTCCTGTTGCAGACCGAGAAGATCATCGCCCAGCTCGAGAGCATGGCCGAGGACGGCTTTGAATTGTCGGAGGGCGTGCTGGCCAAGATCGGCGATGCGCAGGCGCGCGGCGCGCGGCTCGGCCATATCGCGCTTTGGCTGCTCGTTCTTATATTGATTGTCTTTCTTCTGCGCTAAAAGACGGGCCCAGGGAGAAACGACGTGCTGGACGGCAAGCGCATTCTGCTCGTCATCGGTGGCGGCATCGCCGCCTACAAGGTGTTGGAGCTGATCCGCCGCCTGCGTGAGCAGGGCGCGCGCCTCGATGTCGTCATGACCAAGGCGGCCAAGCAATTCGTCACGCCGCTCTCGGTCGCGAGCCTGTCGGGCGGCAAGGTCTTCGACGATCTGTTCTCGCTGACCGACGAGACCGAGATCGGGCACATTCAATTGTCCCGCGCCGCCGATCTTGTCGTCGTGGCACCGGCGACAGCCGACCTTCTCGCCAAGATGGCGCAAGGTCTTGCCGACGATCTCGCCTCGACGCTGCTGCTTGCGACCGATAAGAGGATTCTTGTCGTGCCGGCGATGAACCTGCGCATGTGGCTGCATCCGGCAACGGTGCGCAATGTCGCGGCCTTGCGCCAGGATGGCGTCTTGTTCGTCGGCCCCGAGGATGGCGACATGGCCTGCGGCGAATATGGGCCGGGCCGGATGAGCGAGCCGGCGGCGATCCTTTCGGCCATCGCAACGGCGCTCCAGGGCGAGACGCGGATTGCCCTGCCGCCGGATATTGGCCGCGCGGAAAAACCGCTTGCCGGACGGCGTCTGGTGATCACCTCCGGACCGACGCATGAGCCGATCGATCCGGTCCGCTATATCGGCAATCGATCATCCGGCAAGCAGGGCCATGCAATTGCCGCCGCCGCGGCCAGGGCGGGCGCGGACGTGACGCTTGTGAGCGGCCCGGTTGCCTTGCCCGACCCGCCCGGCGTCGCGACGGTCCATGTCGAGACCGCGGCGGAGATGCTTGCGGCCGTCGAGGCGGCGCTTCCGGCCGATATTTTCATCGCGACGGCGGCGGTTGCCGACTGGCGCGTCGCGACCGCGGCGGTGCAGAAGATCAAGAAATCGAGCGCCCCGCCGCAATTCGCTCTCGCCGAAAATCCGGACATTCTGGCGGCCGTTGCGCAGCGCCGCTCGAACCGCCCGCGCCTCGTTGTCGGATTTGCCGCCGAAACCGAAAATATCCTCGCCCATGCGCGCGAAAAATTGCAGCACAAAGGGTGTGATTTGATCGTCGCGAATGACGTCAGCCGGGCGATGGGGCGGGAGGAGAACGAGGTCACGCTCATCACCCCGTCCGGGTCCGAATCCTGGCCGGAAATGCGCAAAGACGAGATTGCCGCCAAACTTGTGCGCTATCTGGCGCAAATGCTGAAGGACCGTTCCAATGCATGAGCAAAAGCCGCCGCGCGTCGCTGTCCGGCTTTTACCGCATGGAGAGGGCCTGCCCTTGCCGGCCTATCATAGCGCCGGCGCGGCCGGGGCCGACCTTTGCGCGGCCCTGGGGCCGGAGGAGAAAATCATTCTCGAACCCGGCGCCCGGCATCTGATCCCGACCGGCCTCGTCCTGCAATTGCCGCAGGGCTATGAAGGCCAGGTGCGGCCGCGCTCCGGTATTGCGCTGCACCGGGGCGTGACCGTATTAAACACGCCAGGCACGATAGATTCAGATTATCGCGGCGAAGTCTCCGTACTTTTGATAAATCTGGGGGCGGAGCCGTTCGAGGTCGTGCGGGGCGTGCGTATCGCCCAGCTCGTTGTGGCGCCGGTGACGCAGGCCGCGTTCGTCGCGGTGGCGGAGCTCGAAGCAACAGCGCGCGGCGCCGGCGGCTATGGTTCGACGGGCCTAACCCTGCGGGAAGAGGGCACATGATGCTTCTGGACCGGCGCAGTATTTTAGCGTTGGCCGCGGTCGTCGATATCGCCATCCACGCGCGGCCGCAGCCGGTCGCGGCGAAGCTGCTTGCTGCGCGGCTCGATCTGCCGCCGCGCCATCTCGAGACTCTGTTGCAGGCCCTGGTGCGGGCCGAAATCCTCAAGGGCGTGCGCGGCCCCCGCGGCGGCTATGAACTTGCCCGCGAGCGCCGCCGCATCACCGCGGCCGAGGTCGTCAGCGCCATCAAGAGTGAGGGCGATGGCGAGGAGGAGGCGCCGCGCAATGCCTTCGTCGAAGAGGTGATCCAGCCGGTCATCGCCAAAGCCGGGGAGGCTTTCCTGGCCGATCTCGAAGGCGTGACGATCGACGATATCTGCCGCCAGGCAGCGGAGACGAAACCCGTGCATGACGAAGCGGCCAAACCTGATTTTACGATTTGAGTATGTCTATTGTATTTATATACTTCCCGCAGTGCGGAAATATGCTAATTTTGGTGTAATGAACGCTGGCCGGTCCGCCGGTTGGCGCGAGACAATTCGATCGCAAGGCAGCCATCGGCGGTGGCTGCGCGTTGCGTGTTAGCAAGGAGACGAACCATGGCCCTCCAGCTTGGCGACATCGCCCCGGACTTCGAGGCAGAGACCACCGAAGGCCCGATCCGGTTCCATGATTACATCAATGGGTCCTGGGCCGTTCTGTTCTCGCATCCGAAGAATTTCACGCCGATCTGCACGACCGAACTCGGCTACACCGCGAAATTGAAGCCCGAGTTCGACAAGCGCGGCGTCAAAGTTCTGGGTCTCAGCGTCGATCCGCTCAAGGACCATGAGAAATGGTCCGAGGACATCAAGGAAACGCAGGGCTATGCGCTCAATTTTCCGCTGATCGCCGACCCCGAGCGCAAGATCGCGAATCTTTATGGGATGATCCATCCCAATGCCAGCGACACGCTCACCGTGCGCTCCGTCTTCGTCATCGGGCCGGACAAGAAGATCAAGCTGACCCTCACTTATCCGGCGAGCACCGGCCGCAATTTCGATGAGATCCTGCGGGTGATCGATTCGCTGCAATTGACCGCCAAGCACCAAGTGGCGACGCCGGTGAACTGGAAGGCGGGCGAGGATGTGGTCATCGTCCCCGCTGTCTCCGACGAGGAAGCGAAGAAGAAATACCCCGACGGCTGGAAGGCGCTGCGCCCCTATTTGCGCATTGTCCCGGCGCCGCACAATTAGATTGAGAAGGCTTGAGAGCAGCGGGCGGCCGCTCTCGCTTTCGGTTGAAATTTGCTATGTGTGCCGGCAGCGCGATTGCAGGCGAGGAGAGAGATGATGGCGCAAGCCGCAGTGAAGGAAGCCGGAAGCGCGGCGCATGTACCGGGGCGCGGCCGCATCTATAATTCAATCATCGAGACCATCGGCGATACGCCGCTGGTGCGGCTCGACAAGATCGCCAAGGAAAAGGGCGTCAAGGCCAATCTCCTCGCCAAGCTCGAATTCTTCAATCCGATCGGCAGCGTCAAGGACAGGATCGGCGTCGCCATGATCGAGGCGGCCGAGGCGGCCGGCAAGATTTCGCCGGAGCGCTCCGTCATCATCGAGCCCACCTCCGGCAACACCGGCATCGCGCTCGCCTTCGTCGCTGCGGCGAAGGGATATCGGCTCATTCTCGTCATGCCGGAATCGATGTCGATCGAACGGCGCAAGATGCTTGCGCTGCTCGGCGCCGAGCTTGTGCTCACGCCGGCGCCGCAAGGCATGAAGGGGGCGATCGCCAAGGCGCAGGAAATCTCCAATGCGACGCCCGGCGCCTATACGCCGCAGCAGTTCGAAAACCCGGCCAATCCGGACATTCATCGCCGCACGACGGCGGAAGAGATCTGGAACGACACGCATGGCGCGGTCGATGTCTTCGTCTCCGCGGTCGGCACCGGCGGCACGCTCACCGGCGTCGCCGAAGTGTTGAAGGCGCGCAAACCCGGCGTGCGCATCGTCGCGGTCGAGCCCGAGGATTCCGCGGTTCTCTCCGGCGGTCATCCCGGCCCGCATAAAATTCAGGGCATCGGCGCGGGCTTCATCCCGCCGATCCTCGAGCGCAACTTGATCGATGAAGTTGTCACGGTCGGCAATCAGACGGCCTTCGACATCGCCCGGCTGACCGCGCGGCTCGAAGGCATCCCCGTCGGCATTTCGTCCGGCGCGGCGGTGGCCGCCGCGGTCGAAGTCGGCGTGCGCGACGAATTCGCCGGCAAGAACATCGTGCTCGTCATCCCGTCCTTCGCCGAGCGCTATCTCTCCACGGCGCTTTTCGAAGGGCTCTGATCCATATTTCCTGCCTGGGTCGAAGCGGCGCTTTCCGGTGCCGCTTGACCTTGCGCGGCTTGACGTTCCGGCGCGGCGATGCGAAACGCACGCGTCCCGCCCGAGCAGCCCTCCATGACCGAACCCCGCCTCGATATTCTCGGCATCGGCAATGCCATTGTCGATGTCATCGCCCCCTGCGATGACGACTTCCTCGCCGCGCATGCGCTCAACAAAGGCGGCATGCGGCTGATCGATGAAGCCATTGCCGAAAAGCTTTATGCGGCGATGGGACAGACGCTCGTCGTCTCCGGCGGTTCGGCCGCCAATACGATCATCGGCGCCGCGGCGCTGGGCGCCCGCGCTGGCTTCATCGGCAAGGTGAAGCAGGATTCGCTCGGCCAGATGTTCGCGCATGACATCCGCGCCGCGAAAGTCGCGTTTGAGACAAAGCCTGCCGTCGACGGCGCCGCCAGCGCGCGCTGCCTCATTCTGGTGACGCCCGACGGTCAGCGCACGATGAATACGTTTCTCGGCGCCTGCCAGGCCTTGGGCGAATTGGATATCGATCCGGCGCAGGTCGCCGCGGCGCAGATCACTTATCTCGAAGGCTATCTCTGGGATCCGCCGGCGGCGAAAGCGGCCTTTCTCAAGGCCGCCGACATTGCCCATAAGGCCGGGCGCAAGGTGGCGCTGAGCCTGTCCGACGCCTTTTGCGTCGACCGCTATCGCGACGAATTCCTGCATTTGATCCGCAGCCGCGCGATCGACATTCTCTTTGCCAATGAAAGCGAATTGCATTCGCTTTATCAGACCGCCGACTTCAAGACGGCGGTCGCACAATTGCGCGAAGACGATATTCTGGCTGCGGTGACACGCAGCGAACAGGGCGCGCTCGTCGTCACGCGCGAAGAGACGCAGGCGGTCAATGCTTTCCCGATCGAGCATCTTGTCGATACGACGGGCGCGGGCGATCTTTTCGCCGCCGGCTTTCTCGTCGGCCTGTCGCGGGAGCAGACGCTTGCCGATTGCGCCAGGCTCGGCGCGCTCGCGGCGGCGGAAGTCATCCAGCATTACGGCGCGCGGCCGCAGGCGGATTTGCACGCGCTCGCGACGGAAAACGGGCTCCTATAGATCAGAGCTTGCGCAGTTCCACCGTCTGGATGGAATGGCCTGCGTCCTTGGTCAGGACGAGGCTGGCGCGGGCGCGCGTCGGCAGAATATTGTCGTGCAGATTGCGCAGGTTGATCCTCGTCCAGATATCGCGCGCCATCGTCTCGGCCTCGGCCTCGGACAAATCCGCATATTTACGGAAGTAAGAGCGCGGATCGCGGAACGCGGTCTGCCGCAGCCGCTGAAAGCGCGCGATATACCATTGTTCGAGGTCGTGCTCGTCGGCATCGAGATAGACCGAGAAATCGAAGAAGTCGGAGACGAAGGCGCTGGCGCGGCCATCTTTCGGCGGCCGGCCGGGCTGCAGCACGTTCAGCCCTTCGACGATCAGAATATCAGGTCGATCGACGGTGACGAACTCGTCCGGCATGATGTCGTAGGTCAGGTGCGAATAGACCGGCGCGCGGACATTGCGCGTCCCCGCTTTCACATCGGACAGGAAGTTGACGAGCGCGATACTGTCGTAGCTCTCGGGAAAACCCTTCTTGTCCATCAGGCCTTCGGCGGCAAGCACGGCGTTCGGATAGAGAAAGCCGTCGGTCGTGACGAGCTGCACCTTCGGCGTGTTCGGCCAGCGCGATAAGAGCGCGCACATCACGCGCGCCAGCGTCGATTTGCCGGCCGCAACGGAGCCGGCGACGCCGATGATGTAAGGGACTTTGTCGTCCCCGGCGCCGAGAAAGCGTTGCGTCGCTTTGAACAGGCCCTGGGTCGCGGCGACGTAGAGCGCCAGCAAGCGCGACAGCGGCAGATAAATTTCGATGACTTCGTCGAGCGACAAGGGCTCGCTCAGCGAGCGCAGCCGGTTCAAGTCTTCGAGCGTCAGCGTCAGCGGCGTATCGGCGCGCAAGGCCGCCCATTCGCTTCGCGTGAAGCGATGATAGGGCGAGAGAATCGCCGAAGGCTGCGTGACGCGCTCGTCCATGACGCTCCCGGCCGTCTGACGTCCGCGAAGGAGATGCGGCTTCATTTTAGTCGACAAATTATTTTTTTAAACCGGCCAAAAGGGGAATTGATTTATTTTACGTCTTGTTTCCGCGCGGCTTTTTCCTCGTGACCCGACTGGCGCGTGCGCCGTTCGAGTTCGGATAGAACGTCGTCGAGCACCACGCCGCGTGCCGCAAGGACGACGAGCAAATGGTAGAGCAGGTCGGCGCTTTCGCTGATCAGCGCCTTCGGCTCGCCTTCGATTGCGGCGATCACGGTTTCGACCGCCTCCTCGCCGAATTTTTTCGCGGCACGCGCCGGGCCGGCGTCGAGCAGCGATTTCGTATAGGACTCCTTCGCGCTCGCGTGGGCGCGCTCTGCGATGATCGCGGCGAGATCGGCGAGGGTGAAATTGCTCATAATGTCCTCACGCGACGGCGGCTTTGGCGGCGACGCCGTCGAGACGCACCGCGACGCCATGATCGGCCATATAGGATTTGGCTTCGGCGATGCTGAATTCGCCGAAGTGGAAGATCGAAGCGGCGAGCGCCGCGCTGGCGCCGCCGTCGCGCAAGCCTTCAACCAGATGATCGAGGTTGCCGACGCCGCCCGAGGCGATCACCGGCACGTTCACCGCATCGACGACGGCGCGGGTCAGCGCGATGTCGAAGCCGGATCTTGTGCCGTCACGGTCCATCGAGGTGAGCAGGATTTCGCCGGCGCCGAGGCGCACGACTTCGCGGGCGTAATCGATGGCATCGAGGCCGGTCGGCTTGCGGCCGCCGTGGGTAAAAATCTCCCAGCGGCCGGGCGAGACCTGTTTGGCGTCGATCGCAACGACGACGCACTGGCTGCCGAATTTCTCCGCGCCAGCGCGGACGAAGTCGCGGTTCTGCACCGCCGCCGTGTTGATGCCGACCTTGTCGGCGCCGGCGAGCAGGAGATTGCGGATGTCTTCGATCGTGCGCACACCGCCGCCGACGGTGAGCGGCATGAAACAGGCTTCCGCCGTCCGCCGCACGACATCGAGCAGCGTGCCGCGGTTCTCATGGCTTGCGGTAATGTCGAGGAAGCAGAGCTCGTCGGCGCCTGCCGCGTCATAGGCGATGGCGCAGGCGACTGGATCGCCGGCATCGCGCAGATCGACGAAATTAACGCCTTTGACGACGCGGCCGTCCTTGACGTCGAGGCAGGGAATCAAACGCGACTTAAGCAAAGCTTTCTCCGCCCATATCCGCGCCGCCTGCATTAGAGCGCGCTTGGCTGCCGGTTCGAGCCGGCCGCTGCTTTTAGCGCCGGTAATATCGAAATAACAACAATAGTGCTGAGACAACGGCATGATTGACAGTCGAAACCTTGCGTGTTATGTGTTACGTAACGCGGAATATTATGATCGTCAGTTTTGCCGACCGTGATACGGAAAACTTCTTTGCGTCCGGCAAGACCAAAGCTGGCTGGCAGTCCGTCGCAAAAATCGCGGCGCGGAAGCTCGATGCGCTTCAGGCTGCGACGAGACTCGACGATTTGCGCGCGCCGCCGTCGAATCGTTTGGAACTGCTGAGAGGCGACAGGGCCGGACAATATAGTATCCGCATCAACGACCAATGGCGCCTCTGTTTCCGATGGACCGACAGAGGCCCCGCAGACGTTGAGATCGCAGATTATCATTGAAATGTTGCACCCATGATCCGAATCACGACGCATCCCGGCGAATATCTCGACGAGGAATTTCTCAAGCCGCTCGGGATGAGCGCGCGTACCCTCGCCGCAGCCTTGGACGTGCCGCCGAACCGGATCACCGAAATCATCAAGGGCGATCGATCCGTGACCGCCGATACCGCAATTCGGCTCGGCCGCTATTTTGGCACGTCGAGCGAATTCTGGCTCAATCTCCAGACCGCCTATGATCTCTCGAAAGCCAGAAGCGAAAACAATTACGACAAGATCAAACCGCGCGACGCCGCCTGAACCAGCGCCAATGCCGCCTGCGGATCGAGCCGCCCGTCATAGAGCGCGCGTCCGGTGATGGCGCCTTCGAGCTTCGCGCAATCCGGTTCGAGCAGACGTTCGACGTCCTTGAGCGAGGCGAGGCCGCCAGAGGCGATCACCGGAATTGCCACCGCATCGGCGAGCGCCAGTGTTGCGTCGACGTTCAGGCCTTTCAGCGCGCCGTCGCGCGAAATGTCCGTATAGACGATGGCGGCGACACCGGCATCTTCGAAGCGGCGGCCAAGATCGACCGTCTCCATCGTCGTCGCCTCCGCCCAGCCTTCGACCGCAACCTTGCCGTCGCGCGCGTCGATGCCGACAGCGACCTGGCCGGGAAAGCGGCGTGCGGCTTCGCGCACGAAGTCAGGGTCGCGCACCGCCGCCGTGCCGATGATGACCCGGGCGATCCCCTTGCCGAGCCAGCCTTCGACCGTGCGCAGATCGCGAATGCCGCCGCCGAGCTGCACCGGCATTTTCACGCGCGCGAGGATCGATTCGACCGCGCTTGCATTCATCGGCTTGCCGGCAAAGGCGCCGTCGAGATCGACGACATGCAGATAGGTGAAGCCCTGCCGCTCGAAAGCTTCGGCCTGCGCCGCCGGGTCTTTGTTGAAGACGGTCGCCTTGTCCATCTCGCCATAGAGAAGGCGGACGCATTCGCCGTTCTTGAGGTCGATCGCAGGAAACAGGATCACGGCTGCCACCGCAGGAAATTGGCGATCAGGGCGAGACCGAGCGTCTGGCTCTTCTCGGGGTGGAATTGCGTCCCGGCAATGTTGTCGCGCCCGACGACGGCGACGACAGGGCCGCCGTAATCGGTCGAGGCGATCACTTCATCCGCGGGCACGTTGGTAAAGGCGAAGGAATGGACGAAATAAGCGTGCAGTCCGCCGGGCCCGGTAGGAATAGCGGCGAGCAGCGGATGGGCTTTTCCGGCCGCGAGCGTGTTCCAGCCCATGTGCGGGATTTTGAGATTGGGGTCCGCCGGCGTGATCGCCGCGACATCGCCGCCAATCCAGCCGAGGCCCTCGGTCGTCTCATATTCGAGGCCGCGTTCGGCCATCAATTGCATGCCGACGCAAATGCCGAGAAACGGTCGGCCGTCCTTGCGCACGCGCTCCTCCAGCGCCTCGATCATGCCGGGCACGGCGTCGAGCCCGCGCCGGCAATCGGCAAAGGCGCCGACGCCCGGCAGAACGATGTGATCGGCGCGGCGGATGTCGTCGGGATTGCCGGTGACTTTGATCGTGGTGTCGATGCCGGCTTCCCGCGCGGCGCGCTCAAAAGCCTTGTGCGCCGAGTGCAGATTGCCGGAACCGTAATCGACGATGGCGACGCTCATCGCGCGTCTCCCGGATGCGGGAAGAGGCCGACGACATCACTGGGCGGCGGCGCCATGGGCGGTCGCGGCGCATCGGTGATTTTCGGCGTCGGCAGCGGCGGCGGGATGGCGGTCAGCGCGCGGCGGAAATAGATGCGCTCGGCATCGACGCGGCGAATGCCGGCGGCGACATCGACGAGGCGAAAGCCGCGCCGCGCCAGCTCGCCGCGCCGCAAATTATTGCCCTCGAGCCCCAGCAGAAATTCCAAAGCGAGCGCGACGCAGACGATCGTCCCGACGCTGAAGACCTTCGGGGCTTCGGCCACCAACAGAAACAAGAGCGCGAACCAGACGAGCAGAAAGCCCCAGAGCCGGTGCCAGGCGAGCCAGAGCGGCCCCAGGAAAAACGCGGCGCGCGAAAACCCCTCGCGGACGAAGAGCGCGTCCGGCAGAGCGGCATATTGTTCGGCGTCGGACAGCGGCGTCCTGCGGCCGAAATCGGGGACGAAAACCGTATAGACGGCCATGATCTCTTTCCGTTAGCCCGCCAGCGACCCTTTGGTCGAGGGGATTTCGCCGCTGCGGCGCGGATCGATGGCGACCGCGGCCCTCAGCGCCCGCGCCAGCCCCTTGAACGCGGATTCGGCGATATGATGGCTATTCTCGCCATATAGGGTCTCGATATGCAGATTCATCAAGGTGTTCGTCGTCAGCGCCTGGAAGAATTCGCGCACCAGCTCGGTGTCGAATTCGCCGATCTTGGTCCGCGTGAACTCCGTCTTGAAGACGAGAAACGGCCGGCCGGACAGGTCGATCGCGACGCGCGTCAGCGTCTCATCCATCGGCTGCAAAGCCTCGCCGAAGCGGATGATGCCGCGCGCATCGCCCAAGGCCTGGCGGATCGCCTGGCCGAGCGCAATGCCGGTGTCCTCGACCGTGTGGTGATGGTCGATATGGAGATCGCCCTGCGCCGCGATCTCCATATCGATCAGGGAATGGCGCGCCACTTGCTCCAGCATGTGGTCGAAGAAGCCGATGCCGGTCGCAATATTGGCCTGGCCGGTCCCGTCGAGATCGATACGGACTTCGACGGCGGTTTCCTTGGTCTTTCGGGCAATCAGAGCTTTGCGCATGGGGAAATGGGGGCCTTGGTCGAGATCGCGCGGGACCATAGAGCATTTTAACCCAAAGAGAAAACCAAAGCCGCGCGAGCGCGACGGAAGCCTCTGATATGCTTTATTTTTCGCCTCGCCCGCAGTCCGCCGGCGGGATGCGCTCTTGCCAGCGGTGCGGCAACTTCATAGATGGGGACAGGCTTTTTCCCGCCGTGCCGCGGCCAGACCGAGAGTTTGCATGTCTGAATTGCCTGCCTGGCACGGAACCACGATCATCATGGTGCGCAAGGGCGGCCGGACGGTGATCGGCGGCGACGGGCAAGTGTCGATCGGCCAGACGATCATCAAAGGCAACGCCAAAAAGGTGCGCCGTCTCGCCAAGGGCGAAGTGATCGGCGGTTTCGCCGGCGCCACCGCCGACGCTTTCACGCTGTTCGATCGGCTCGAAGGCAAGCTCGAACAATATCCGGGGCAGCTCGTGCGCGCCTGCGTCGAGCTTGCCAAGGATTGGCGCACCGACCGCTATTTGCGCCGGCTCGAAGCCATGATGCTTGTCGCCGATAAGGAGGCGGGCCTCGTTCTCACCGGCAATGGCGATGTGCTGGAGCCGGAGGCGACGCCGGACGGCAGCGTGATGGGCATCGGCTCGGGCGGCAATTATGCGCTCGCCGCCGGCCGCGCGCTGCTTTCGACAGAGGTCGATGCCGAGACGATCGCGCGCCGCGCGCTCGACATCGCCGCCGACATCTGCGTCTACACCAACCGCAATGTCGTCATCGAAAGCTTGCCATGATCTCTGAGGAGATTCTTGCTCTGGCCACGCAGCGCGGCGTCGTCACGCCGGAGCAGGCCGCGGCCTTGCGCGCCTTGGCGCAGGAGGCGCCGAGCCATGCGCTGCCGCCGCCACCGCCCATGCCGCCGCCATTGCCGCCGCCGCTTCCGGCCCGTGCGGCCGCGGGATTCGATCAGCCAGCCGATCGCCAGGACGATGAGGCGTTGCGCTTCGTCACCAGCTTCGCCGATATTTTCGTAAGCTTGGGGCTCGGCCTCTTTTTCAGCTCGGCCTCTTATCTACTCAAGGCTTGGCTTGGCACGATCGGCATGTGGGCCGCGCTTGCGGTGCTCGCCTGGCTCGTCGCCGAATTCTTCAGCCGCCGGCTGCGGCTGGCGCTGCCGAGCATCATTTTGCTCGCGCTCTTCGCCGCGAGCGTCTTTAACCTGACGACAGAACTCGTTGCCGCTCTCCATCCGCTTGAACCGGTCAATTGGTGGCACCCGACGGACCATGTCAGTTGGCTGCTCCTCAATGCCAAAGGCGTCGCGGCGGCCGGCGTGGTCACGGCGCTTTTGACGGGGCTGCATTATTGGCGCTTCCGCGTTCCGATCACGATTGCCGCGACAGTCGCGGCGGTGATTGCGACGTTCCTCGGCCTCATCTACTGGCTGATCCCGGATTTTGCCGCGCGAAACTTCAGCTGGCTGCTGCTCGTCGCCGGCATTTCCACCTTTGCGCTGGCCATGCGCTTCGACATGAGCGATCTGGCGCGCAAGACGCGCCGCACCGACATTGCCTTCTGGCTGCATCTTCTGGCGGCGCCGTTGATCGTCCATCCGCTCTTGGCGACCATTGTCGGGCGCCCGAACGGGCCTTTCACGCCGTTTGGCCTTGGCGCGCTCGACAGCCAGTCGGCCTTCCTGGTGCTCGGCATTTTCCTTGGCCTTGGCCTCGTCTCGCTGATCATCGACCGGCGCGCTTTGCTCGTCTCCGGCTTGACCTATGCGGGGCTCGCGTTCGGAACTTTGCTGCACGTCAACGGCGTCGACCATGATTCGGCGGCGATCACGCTTTTGGCGCTTGGCTTCTTCATTCTGTTCCTCAGCGCCCTCTGGGGTACCTGGCGACGCCTGCTGCTGAGACTCTTGCCGAAGACTCTGGTCCTTCGGCTTCCTCGTTCCCATCTTTCGGCGACATGACTGATTTTTCTCCCCGCGAAATCGTTTCCGAACTCGACCGTTTCATCGTCGGCCAGAAACAGGCCAAGCGCGCGGTCGCGATCGCTTTGCGCAACCGCTGGCGCCGGCTCAATCTCGAAGGCGCGATGCGCGACGAGGTGATGCCGAAAAATATTCTGATGATCGGCCCGACCGGCTGCGGCAAGACGGAGATTTCCCGCCGTCTCGCCAAGCTTGCCAATGCGCCGTTCCTCAAGGTCGAAGCGACGAAATTCACCGAAGTCGGCTATGTCGGCCGCGATGTCGAGCAGATCATCCGTGACCTGCTCGAAATCGCCATTGCCCAGGTGAAGCAGGCCAAACGCAAGGCGTTGCAGGCGCGCGCGCATCTTGCGGCGGAGGACCGGCTGCTCGATGCTCTGGTCGGCGCCCATGCCTCGCCCGCGACCCGCGATTCCTTCCGCAAGAAATTGCGCGACGGCGAATTGGCCGAGAAGGAGATCGAGATCGAATTGGCGCAGCCTTCGTCGAACATGCCGATGTTCGAATTGCCGAATATGCCCGGCGCCTCGATCGGTGCGATTTCGATCGGCGATATTTTCGGCAAGGGCAAGCAGTCGAAACCGCGCCGGCTGCTGGTGAAGGACGCTTACGAGCCGCTGATCGCCGAGGAAAGCGACAAGCTGATGGACCAGGATCAGATCGTGCAGGAAGCCATCCACGAGGTTGAGAACAACGGCATCGTCTTCCTTGACGAGATCGACAAGATTTGCGCGCGCGAGGGCCGCGGCGGCGCCGATGTGTCGCGCGAAGGCGTGCAGCGGGATCTGCTGCCGCTCATCGAAGGCACGACGGTCTCGACCAAGCATGGCGCGGTGAAGACCGACCATGTGCTGTTCATCGCCTCGGGCGCTTTCCATATAGCCAAGCCGTCGGATTTGCTGCCCGAATTGCAGGGCCGCCTGCCGATCCGCGTCGAGCTTTCGCCGCTCGACGAGGATGATTTCCGCCGCATCCTGGTCGAGACCGAGGCGAGCCTCATCAAACAATATCAGGCCTTGCTGCAGACCGAGGGCGTCGAACTCGTTTTCACGCCGGATGGCGTCAATGCGATTGCCAAGATTGCCGTGCAGGTCAATTCGAGCGTCGAGAACATCGGCGCGCGGCGGCTGCAAACGGTGATGGAGCGCGTGCTCGACGAGGTGAGCTTTTCAGCGCCCGACCGCTCGGGCGAGCGGATCGAGGTCACCGGCGATTTCGTCGAAAAGAATATCGGCGATCTGGCGCGCAACAGCGATCTGAGCCGGTTCATCCTGTAGTTTCGGACAAAGACAAGCACAGTCGCGGGGGCTGTTCTTCGCCATGGACGATGATGTCGCCGAACACAGACAATGGCTTCGGGAGAAGACGCACGCGCTGTTGACGCGCTTCTCAAGCTGGCGCCGATCGGTGAAAATCGGCCTGGTGATCGGCGGTGCGCTGCTTGCGGGCTCGAGCGGCGCGGCCGCCAATCTCGTCAGCGCGACGATCAAATGGCCCTTCTACGTCTTTCAGATTTTTGGCGTTCTCCTTGTCTTCGCCGGCGGCGTGGCGATGGAATTTCTGGACGAGGGTGCGGCCGATGCGATCAAGCGGGCCAACGATTTGGCGGATATCGCCGAGGAGCGCGAGAGCGACATCGCCGCGCTTGAGGGCGATTTCGAATGGTTCACACGCATCTATGCGACGGCGACCGCATTCCGCGAAATCGTCGAAGGCTCGGTCGCATTGCCGGGGACGGCGGAGGATCGCGGCCGCCGGTTTGCGGCGCTGCTCGACATATTGGTGGCCGAAAAGGCCGTCCTGTTCGGCATGGACGCCGACCGCTGGAACTTCGCCATCTATCTCTTCGATGCCAAAGACGGCGTGCTTGCCTGCGTCACCTGCCGGCGGCCGATCCGGGCCGAGGAAGAAGCGCCGCATCGATCGTGGAAGCCCGGCGAGGGACATATCGGCATTGCCTTCCAGACGCAGCGGGAGATCGTCGCGAGCGACACCGCGGAGCCTGAGGCGCGGGCGCTTTTCGACGCACCGGAGGCGAGCCGCCGGGACGATGACGTCAGCCGCTATCGCTCCATCGCCTCGATCCCGATCCGGCTTGCCGGCGAAGCGCCGATCGGCGTCCTGGCGGCGACAAGCGACATCCCCGGACGATTTTGGCTGCGCCAGCGTGACGAAGAAGGGGCCCGCGACCCGGTCGAGCCCTTGAGAATTTTAGCGAGCGCCCTTGCATTGATCGTCCGAACGGCCGATTTTAAAGGGGCTCCGCAAGGGTTCAAATCATGACGCTCTCGACTGCCAAGGAATGGCCAATTTCGGCGCTCGAAACGCTCGATCGGGAAATCGGCAACAGGCTTCAGCGCCTGTCGGCCGGCGAGGCCACGGCCCAAGACGTCAGCGAAGCGAGCCGGCTCATTCGCGATCGCGCGAATTACATGATGCCGGGCATTTTCCGCCGCCTGCGCCTGCGCCGCGCCGCGAAGAAGGCGAGTTAGGCCTACCGGCAGGTCGCGGCTTGCCAGGGCGGGGTCGGGGCGGCATAAGACCGCCCACCTTAAACCGGAACCTTCCCAGGCATGGCCGATTTTCATCCCCGCGTCTTCTCCGGCGTGCAGCCGACCGGCAATTTGCACCTCGGTAATTATCTCGGCGCGATCAACAAATTCGTCGCGCTGCAGAAGACGCATGAATGCCTCTATTGCGTCGTCGACCTGCACGCGATCACCGTGCCGCAGGACCCGGCTGAGCTGAAAGCCAGCATCCGCAAGGTCACGGCCGCTTATCTTGCCGCCGGCATCGATGCCAAGACGCAGATCGTCTTCAACCAGAGCCAGGTTGCCGCGCATGCCGAGCTTGCCTGGATCTTGAACTGCGTCGCGCGGCTCGGCTGGCTCAACCGCATGACGCAATTCAAGGAGAAGGCGGGCAAGGACCGCGAGAATGTCTCGGTCGGTCTCTACGATTATCCGGTGCTGATGGCGGCCGATATTCTCGCCTATCGGGCAACGCATGTGCCGGTCGGCGAAGACCAGAAGCAGCATTTGGAGCTGGCCCGCGACATCGCCCAGAAATTCAATCTCGATTTTACCGCCTCGATCGCCACGCAAGGGTTCGGCGATGCCTTCTTTCCGCTGCCCGAGCCGCTGATCCAGGGGCCGGCGACGCGCGTGATGAGCCTGCGCGACGGCACCAAGAAAATGTCGAAATCCGATCCGTCGGATTATTCGCGCATCAATCTCGATGACGACGCCGATTTGATTGCGCAGAAAATCCGCAAGGCGAAAACCGATGCCGACGCTTTGCCGAGCGAAGTCGAAGGATTGGCCGGGCGTCCGGAACTCGACAATCTTGTCGGCATTTTCGCCGCCGTGAACGACGAGACGAAGGCGCAGGTCTTGCAGGTGTTCGGCGGCGCCAATTTTTCGACGTTCAAATCGGCGCTCGTCGATCTGCTGGTGAGCAAACTCGCGCCGATCGGGGCCGAAATGTCGCGGCTCGCCAAGGACGAGGCCTTCATCGACGGCGTGCTCGCCGATGGCGCCGCGCGGGCGCGGGCCATTGCCGCGCCGGTCATCACCGCGGTCAAAGACATCGTCGGATTTGTGCGCTAGGATCGCGTAATTTCGTAATTTCACGAGTTTTGGCTTGGCCGAGGATTCGCCCGCGACTTTCGGGTCCCTGTTCAAGGCTTATTGGCCGGACGCCGACGACCATCAGGAGGCGGCGAAGCGCGCCGATGAGGCTACGACCGCCGTCCTGCGGTTCACCAAGGACCGATCCTTTTTCGCGCAATTGCTCGCCGCGAGCATTGCGCTGCATCTCGTCTTGCTCCTCGTGCTCATCTGGCTGGAGCGGGTGCCGCCGATAAAACCGGAGCTTGCCAAAGAAATCCCCGTCGATCTCGTCGCCCAGCCGCCGCCGTCGGGAGGCGGAGGGTCGGGCGGCGGGCCCAAGGCCCAGGCCGCCGCGAAGCCGCAAACCGAGGCGAAACCCGCCGCCTCGAAGCCGGCGCCGCCCAAATCTGAGCCGGTGAAGCCCGAACAGCCCAAAGCTGAGCCTTCTAAGTCCGCTCCGGCCGCGCCCAAGCCTGCCGCGGCTAAGCCGCCTCCGCCGACGCCCGCGCCCAAACCGGAGCCGCCCAAGCCCGAGCTGTCAAAGCCCCAGGCGCCAAAACCCGAGCCGCCAAAGGTCGAGCCGGCGAAACCTGCGCCAGCGCCGGCTGCGGCCAAGCCGACGCCTGTTCAAACCGCGCCGAAACCGGTGACGCCACCCCCGCCGGCGCCTGCGCCACCGCCGCAGCCGCAGGCGGCCCAGCCACCGAGCCCGACGCCAACGGCACCGCCAGCCAAGGAGACCTCGCCGCTCGGCACACAGGATGATTCGCCGGCCGTGACGGTCCCCAAGCCCTCGGACGACGGCGATGAGGTCGTGAGCTATCAGACGCTCATCTTCGGCATGCTGGAATTGAAGAAGCAATTTCCCGCCGATGCCCTGCGCCGCGGCGCCTTCGGCACGGCGCTCGTGGCCTTCGTGCTGAACGACGATGGCTCGGTGCAGAGCGAAAAAATCCTGCGCTCCAGCGGCGATGCAGCGCTCGATGTCGAGAGCCTGGCGCTCATTCAGCGCGCCGCGCCATTCCCCAAGCCGCCGCCTGGCGCGCAAAAGCTCTTCGCCGTGGACATCACCTTCCCCAAGCCGGACGATTGAGGCGTCTAGTCTTTCTCACCGCATCGGATTTGTCCGAAAACCGCTTCACACTTTTCGGTCCGATGCTCTAGTCGAGCTTGAGTTCGCCCTGCGCCGGAATTTCGACCAGGCTCTCGATCGCTTGGGCGAGCAGCGCCAGGTCTGAGGGGCGCGAAAAGCGATGCTCGGCGTCCTTTACCAAAGTGAGCACGACCGGGTCGCCGGCGAGATGTTCGACCAGCCGCGTCGCATGGGTCCAGGGCACGTCCGCATCGTTCATGCCTTGCAGGATATGAACCGGGCAATGCGTACGGATCGTGCCGTCGAGGATCAGATGTTGGCGGCCTTCCTCGATCAGCGCGCGGGTGATCGGATAGGGCGAAGCCGAATAGGCGGACGGCAGAAAGCAGCGGCCGTTTTTCTCAAGCTCCTGGCGCGCGTCCGGCGAAAGCTGATCGAAGATCAGCCGTTCGGTCATGTCGGCGGCGGGCGCGATGAGGACGAGACCGGCAAGCCGCGCGGCCTCGCCGCTGGCCGCGAGGGCTTTGGCGCAGAGCAGCCCCAGCCAGCCGCCCATCGACGAGCCGATGAGGATCTGCGGCCCTTGGCTTTCGGCGCGGATCACGGCGAGCGATTCCGCAAGCCAGGTGCCGATCGTGCCGTCCTCGAACTTTCCGTCCGATTCGCCGTGCCCGGAATAATCGAAGCGCAAAAGGGCGCGGCCGGTTTTGGCGGCATAATCGTCGAGGAAGCTCGCCTTGGTCGCGCGCATGTCGGACATGAAGCCGCCGAGCCAGATGAGGCCGGGCAGGGCGGAATTGGCGGCAGGGCGGCGCAGAAAGGCGATGTGCCGCGCCCCGACCGCAAGGAATTGTGGACGAAGCGTCGCCGGGACGGTCGTTGTTTGGCTCTGCATCCCTTCGCCTCTATCCTTGCGCCATGAATCGCCCGCTTACAGCATCGGACCGGAAACTGCGAAGCGGTTTAAATCCGACGCCCAAGTCGACGCTCAGGTTCCACGCCGCGCTCGGTCGGCTTCCATGGCAAGCCTGATCGGCGAGGCGGCCCCGGTGGGCGCATGGTCGGGCCGCGGCCCGCATCCGCTGGCCGGCCGGACGATCTTGCAGATCGTGCCGCATCTCGAGATCGGCGGGGCCGAGAGCGCGACGCTCGAAATCGCCGAGGCGCTGGCCAATGTCGGCGCCCGGGCGCTCGTTGCCTGCGACGGCGGGCGCCTCGTTCCCGAGTTGCAGGCGAAGGGTGGCCTGTGGCTGCCGTTTCCGGCACAGACCCGCAATCCGCTGGCCATGGTGCTCAATCAGGCGAAGCTCGCGGACCTCATCTGGCGCGAGCGTGTCGCGGTGATCCATGCGCATTCCCGCGCGCCGGCCTGGGTCGCCTATGGCGCGACGCGGCGCACGCGCACGCCGTTCGTGACGACCTTCCACGGCGTCTATTCCGGTACCGGCGCGTTTAAGCGCAATTACAATGCCGTCATGGCCAAGGGCGATATTGTCATCGCCAATTCGGCTTTCACCGGCCAGCATATCGCGGCGGTCTATCCCGATGCCGTGGCACGCACGCGCATCATCGAGCGCGGCATCGATTTGCGCGCCTTCGATCCGGGAGCGGTCGAATGGAGCCGCGTGCTCAATCTGCGCCGCGCCTGGAATGTTGCGATCAACGATCGCGTGGTGTTGCTGCCGGCGCAGTTTTTAGCCCGCAAGGGCCAATTGGTGCTGATCGAGGCGGCGCGGCTGCTGACCGCCGCGGGGCTGACCGGCGTCCGGTTTATCCTCGCCGGTGAAGACGGCCCGGCCGGCACCATCAAAGAGATCGATGCGGCGATCGCCAAAGCCGGGCTTGCCGATGTCGTCAAGCGGACCGGCCCCTGCGAGGACATGCCGGCCGCATTGCTGGCGGCCTCGGTGGTCGCGGTGCCGTCGACGCAGCCGGAGGCTTTCGGCCGCGTGGCCGCCGAGGCGCAGGCGATGGGCACGCCGGCGGTCGTCTCCGATCTCGGCGCTTTGGCGGAAATCGTCGCCGCCCCGCCGGAGGTCGATCTTGGCGCGCGGACCGGCTGGCGGGTGCCGCCCGGCGACGCGCGGGCCCTGGCGGCCGCGCTTTACGATGTATTAACCTTGGGGGCGAGTGCGCGCGAAAGCCTCTCGATCCGCGCCCGTGCCCGCGTTCTATCGCGCTTCTCGATCACCCGCATGCAGGCAGAAACCCTTGCCGCCTATGCGCAATTGCTTGGATCTTGAGCCGATCTGTGGCGGATAGGCCCGCCGTCTCCGGCTTTTACTTTGTTCTTACATGCGGCGCATTGACTTCGCGGGGCATTGCGCCGATTTTCACCTTGGGCCCGGTCTGTTTGCGGAGGGTCGAAGAACCGAATTGCACGGTTCTCGCCCGCAAGCGCCGGGTTCGATCATTCACATGAGGAGATTGTCCCCATTCGCCGTCCCATGAAGAGCACGCAGGCCCCGCAAAAGGACGGGCCTCGAACTAACCGTGAAATCCGCGCCCGCGAAGTCCAGCTTATCGATGCCGAAGGCCATAACCGCGGTATCGTCCCCATTCTTGAGGCGCAGCAATTGGCTGACGATGCCGGATTGGACCTCGTCGAGATTGTCCCGACCGCCAATCCTCCCGTCTGCAAAATTCTCGATTACGGCAAATTCCGTTTTCTGGAGCAGAAGAAGGCCGCCGAAGCGCGCAAGAAGCAGAAGGTGGTTGAAATCAAGGAGATCAAGCTGCGTCCCGGCATCGACGACCACGATTACGAGGTCAAGATGAAGTCGGTGCTGCGGTTTTTCGAGGAAGGCGACAAGGTGAAGGTCACTTTGCGCTTCCGCGGCCGCGAGATGGCGCATCAGGAACTCGGCTACAAGCTGCTGGAGCGGGTGCGCAGCGAGACCTTGCCCTTCGCCAAGGTCGAGGCCGAGCCGTCGATGGAAGGCCGCCAGATGGTGATGGTGCTGGCGCCGAAATAAGGCGCCGGGTTGCCTTTCCCTTAGCTTTGCGCTTATAAGCTCCGCTTCCCCGAACCGCCCGGCTGAAAAGGGCTGCCGTGGCGGTTCGTTATGCTCGTTCGGCAACGAACGGGAGCGGGAATTTTCCGCTCAAACAAAAATTTGGCGGTGGCGCCCGGCGCCAGTCCACCTATGGAGACGAGCAAATGCCCAAGTTGAAGACGAAGTCCGGCGCCAAGAAGCGCTTCAAGCTGACCGGCACCGGCAAAGTGGTCTATGCCCATCGCGGCAAGCGCCACGGCATGATCAAGCGCACCAACAAGCAGATCCGCAATCTGCGCGGCACCAATGTGCTGTTCAAGACCGACGGCGACAACGTGAAGAAGTTCTTCCTGCCGAACGACTAACCCCGTCTGGCGATTGTCACCTTCCTTGATTTCGTGAATTCCGGAGATGTTTCATGGCTCGCGTTAAACGCGGCGTCACCTCGCACGCCAAACATAAAAAGACACTCAAGGCCGCCAAGGGTTTCTATGGCCGCCGCAAGAATACGATCCGCGCCGCCAAGGCCGCCGTCGATCGCTCGATGCAATATGCGACGCGCGACCGCAAAGTCCGCAAGCGCGAGTTCCGCGCTCTGTGGATTCAGCGGCTCAACGCGGCGGTGCGCGAATTCGGCCTGACCTATTCGCGCTTCATCAACGGGCTTGCCCGTGCCGGTATCGAGGTCGATCGCAAGGTTCTTTCCGAGCTCGCGATCAACGAGCCGGCGGCCTTCAAGGCGATCGTCGAGGCGGCCAAGGCCGCTCTCCCGGCGCAGGCCTGAGCCGCTCGCAATTGCCTCTGGTAATCGGCTCCTGCCGGTCCTAAATTGGTCCGGCGGAGCTGCGGGGTGCGTGAGGATCATATTCCCCGGGGCCTTATCGATCTCGACGGGAGCTGTCCCTGTCCTTGCCCGTGGGCTTGGGCACACGGCGCCCACCTACTTTGTAGGTTCCCGGGATCGAATCCCACGGCCATCGTGGCCCCGCGCTTTCCCTCTCTGAATTTCCAGACCCCGCCTTGACCGACGCGCCCACCAAAGCCGCTCTGCGTGCCGAAGCTCTCGCGCGACGCGGGCAGGTCCCGGCGGCCGACGCCAAGGCCTTCGCCGTCCATCTCGCCGAGGCCGGCGGCGCCTTCGCCGCCGAGCGCGGCGCCAGGATTGCCTCAGCCTTTTGGGCGATCAACGACGAGGTCGCGACCCTGCCGCTGCTCGAGGGCCTCGCCGCGCGCGAGATCGCCACGGCGCTGCCGGTGATGTGCGGCTTCGGCAAGCCGCTCGAATTCCGCCTCTGGCGGCCGGGCGGCCCGCTCAACGCGGCGAAATGGGGCATCATGGAGCCGGCCCTCGCGCCGGAAGTCTTTCCCGATCTCCTCTTCGTGCCGCTCGCCGGGTTTGATCGCACCGGCAACCGGGTGGGCTATGGCGCGGGTTTCTACGACCGCACGCTGCGGCGGTTGCGGCAAAGGCAACGGATTGTTGCCGTCGGCGTTGCCTATTCCGTGCAGGAATTCCCCGCCGTCCCCGCCGAGACTTATGACGAAAAGCTGGATTTCGTCCTGACCGACCGCGAGTGGATCGTCTGTAATTAGCCGCGCCCGAACGGAAGGCCTTTCATGCTCAACATCCCGCCGCGCCTGCTGCCGATCATCCTGCTGACCTGTTCCAATATCTTCATGACCTTCGCCTGGTACGGGCATCTGAAGTTCAAGGACAAGCCGCTCTGGTCCGTCATTCTTGTGAGCTGGCTGATCGCCTTCATCGAATATTGCTTCGCCGTGCCGGCCAATCGCTTTGGCAGCGCGGTCTATGACGGTGCCGAGTTGAAGGCGATGCAGGAGGTCATCACGCTCTCCGTCTTCGCGGTCTTTTCGGTGCTCTATCTCGGCCAGCGTTTGACCTTCAATCATCTGATCGGCTTTGCCTTCATCGCGCTCGGCGCCTTCTTCGTCTTCAAGGGTCCGTTCGACGGGTGGCCTTTCGGTTAGAGCATCGGATCGAAAAGTGCGAAGCGGTTTTCGGACAAATCCGATGCGATGAGAAAGACTTAAAAAACGCCGAGCGATTCAATTTGAACGCCCGACGCTCGAGCCCTCTTTGATGCGCGAATCGGAAAATTGAACAGCCGCGGGCGCAAAAACGCCGGCGGCATTTTCGTATCGGCGGCGCCCAAATCGTCTTTCAGACAGGGGCCGTTCGCGGCGAATTGACCAGCGCCGTGCGGCGCCAATCACGAATTTAAAATGACAAGATTTTTTAGCCTCGCCGGGATGATTTCGGCAGCCGGGATCGCGCTCCTCGCTGGTGCTGTCTACGCGCAGGTGGTCGACCTCAACCCCACGACGCCCGACGGCGAGGAAATGCTCGGCGGGCGATATCTGACCGGCAACGGCGTTCCCAAGGATATCCGGAAGGGAATCGAATGGGAGGAGCGCGCCGCCCGCGACGGCAGCACCCATGCCATGGACGACTTGGGTTTTCTCTACAGCGTCGGGGACGGCGTGCCGCGCAATCTGGCCGTGGGTCTCGCCTGGTATCGCAAGGCTGCGGCCGCGGGCGATCCGGTCGGACTTTATGATCTCGCCACGTCTTATCGCGACGGCGCCGTCGTCCGCCAGGATTACCGCAAGGCGGCCGAATTTTATCGCAAGGCCGCCGATCTCGGCGATGCCCAGTCGCTTACGGAACTTGGCAATCTCTATCTGCGCGGCCATGGCGTCGCGCGCGATCCGGCGCGGGCGCTTGAACTCTACAAGCAGGCCGCCGCTTTTGGTGAGAAACGCGCAGCGGTCAATATCGCCGCCCTCTACCTGACCGGTAACGGCGTGCCGAAGGATGTCGCAAAAGCGATCGATCTGATCCGGCAGGCGGCCGAGGCGGGAAATCCCTCCGCGATGACGCATTTGGCGGGATTATATCACGACGACACGTACGGAATGAAAGATCCGGCCCAGGAGCTCCATTGGCTGAAGCAGGCGATCGCCCATGGCGACGTCGATGCCTTGGTCGCGGCGGCCTATGACTTTCGCCACGGCGACGGCGTCCGGGAGAACGATACCGCGGCCGTCAAGCTCTTCGCCTTGGCGGCACGCCGCGGCAACATGTACGCGGAATATGGCCTTGCCGAGCTCCTCGAATATGGACTCGGGGCGCCAAAGAATCCGAAGCTCGCTCTCGTCCTTTACACGGCCGCAGCCAATGCCGGCGAGACCGATGCAGCCTGTACGCTCGCGGCGCTTTATTACAACGGCACTGGCGTCCCCCGCGACCTCGATCGCGTCCGGCAATTGGCGAAGGCAGCGGCAGCGGAAGGCGCGGCCTGCGGCGAAGGTCTGCTCGGTACCCTGGCGCTTAAGGGCGTTGGCGAACCCGCCGATCCCGTGAAGGCTGCGGCACTCATACGTCAAGCCGCGGATAAAGGCATTTCGAACGCACAATACAATCTCAGCGTTCTCTATCAGGAGGGTCGCGGCGTCCCGCATGATCCGATGCAAGCCCTGAAATATCTCACGCTCGCGGCGGCGCAGCACCTCGCCCCGGCCATGAGCAATCTGGCCGCTCTCTATTCCGGCGGCACGTTGAACGGCATGCACACACCAAAGGACGAGACGAAAGCGCTCGATCTCTGGCGCCAGGTGACCACCGCCAAGACGAGCTCGGATTCGGACATCGCAATCGCGAGCTTCGACCTCGCCGTGCAATATGCCGATGGCAACGCCATTCCCGTCGATGATGCTGCGGCGCTCCATTGGCTGCAATTATCGGCCGCGCATGGATTACCGCGCGCCAAGGCCGCGATGGCCTATCTCATCGAGGCTGGACGCGCGAAATCCGCGGCGGAAAATCCGGTTGAGCTTTATTCCGACGCCTGGGGACAAGGAATTCCCGAGGCTGCGGTCAACCTCGGTACGATGTATCTCGATCAAAAGACCGTTCCGGCCGATCCGCTGCAAGCGGCCATTTGGTTTCGCCGGGCGGCCATGGCCGGCGATCCCGCCGGGGCGACCAAGCTTGCAATGCTGTATCTGCAGGGTCGCGGCGTCGCCCGCGATGATCGCATGGCCGCCGCTTGGCTGCAGCGCGCCGCGGATCAGAACTACGTGCCGGCCCTGTTGCAATTGGCCGCGCTCTACAAGAGCGGTCGCGGCGTGCCGAAAAATCCGATGAAAGCGCTGCTTTATACGTCGAAGGTCCCGCCCGATCAGCGCACTGACGATGCAGCCATGACGCTCACCTTGGTTCGTCCGATCGCGGTGATGCGGCTTGAAATGCATCGCGGTATGATCGAAACGGTGCCGATGTCGCAGAGCGACGAGGCGGCGCTCTATCCTAATCTTACGGAGGCGCGCTAAGCGCCTCGGGTGGCCTTTTCGCGAGCCGCCCTTTATGCTCCGGTGACAGCAGGATTTTCGAATGCGGCTTCTTTTCATCGGCGATGTCGTCGGCCGGGCCGGCCGTTTTGTGCTCACGGAGACCTTGCCCGGCTTGCGCCGCGCCTGGCAGCTCGATTGCGTCATCGTCAACGGCGAGAATGCAGCGGGCGGTTTCGGCATCACCGAAGCGATCTTGAGTGATTTTCTTGCCGCCGGCGCCGATTGCGTCACGCTCGGCAATCACGCCTTCGATCAGCGCGAAGCCTTGAACTTTATCGAATATCAGCCGCGGCTCGTGCGTCCGGCGAATTTCCCCGCCGGCACGCCCGGGCGCGGCGCGACATTGGTCGAAACACCGGCCGGCGCGCGGGTGCTCGTCGTCAATCTCATGGGCCGGCTGTTCATGGATGCGCTCGATGATCCGTTCGCGGTCGGTGCGCGCGAGATCGCCGCCTGTCCGCTCGGCGAAGCCTGCGATGCGTCAGTCATCGATTTCCACGCCGAGGCGACGAGCGAGAAGGAAGCCTTCGCGCAATTCATGGACGGCCGCGTGTCGCTTGTCGTCGGCACGCATACGCATGTGCCGACGGCGGACCATCAGATCCTGCCGCAAGGCACGGCCTATCAGACCGATGCCGGCATGACCGGCGATTACGATTCGGTCATCGGCATGGAAAAAGAAGAGCCGTTGCGCCGCTTCGTCGCCAAAGTGCCAGGCAATCGGCTGGAGCCTGCGGGCGGCGCCGCGACGCTGTGCGGCCTCGCCGTTGAAACCGATGCGCGCGGCCATGCGATCAAGGTCGCGCCGGTGCGCATGGGCGGCCGGCTCTCACAAGCCAAGCCCGATTTCTGGAGTTGATCGATGGATCGCAGTCTGATCTTTGCCGCATCGCTTTTCATGTTTCTGCCGATGGCCGCCGGCGCGCAAACGGCGCTGGTGCCGGCATCGGCGATCGATGCGGCCGACATGCTGCCCGCGGCCCCCAAAGATGGCAGCGATATCCAGAAAGCCGACCTCGCCGAACTGCACCTGATCCAGGATCATCGCACCGCCGCCGACATCGCCCGCGCGCAATCCGATGCCGCGACGCGCAACATCTTTCTGTTCGCGACGATTTTCGGCCCCGGCTTCAATGCCAAGGCTCTGCCGTTGACGGCGGCGCTCTCGGCCGATGTCGAGGCGGCGGAAAAAGCCGATGTCGAGCCGGTCAAATATGTCTTCGCCCGCGTCCGGCCTTATCATTTCGACAAGACGCTGCATCCCGTCTGCCCGGCGACCAAGAAGGACGATTCCTATCCGAGCGGCCATGCGATGAGCGGCTATCTTGAAGCGCTGACGCTCGCCTCGATCCTGCCCGAGAAGAAGGACGCGATCTTCGCCCGCGCCGACGATTATGCGCATGACCGGCTTGTCTGCGGCGTGCATTATCCAAGCGACGTCGCGGCCGCCCGGCCGCTGGCCTATGCGCTCTTTGCGCTGCTTGCCGACGATCCACGCTTCAAGGCCGCGCGCGCCGCGGCGCAGACGGAATTGCGCAAAAAGCTCGGCCTTCAGGCAAACAAATGAGCGGGCCCGCGCAAGATGGCGACCCGCGGCTGCGCCAGACATTGTGGCTCGTCATTGCGCTGAACCTCAGTTTCTTTGCCGTCGAATTCACCGTCGCTTTGGCGATCGGCGCCGTCTCGCTCTTTGCCGACAGCGTCGATTTCCTTGAGGATACGGCGATGAGCGTGCTGGTGCTGGCCGCGATGCGCCTGTCGCCGTTGATGCGGGCGCGGATCGGTTTTGCGCTCGCCGGCGTGTTGCTGGCACCGGCGATCGCCTTCTTGGTGACGCTTGCCCATAAGCTCATCGCGGCCGAGCCGCAGGTGCCCGCGGCGGCGCCCTTCGCGCTCACCGGGCTTGCCGCACTCGCCGTCAACGCCACCTGTGCGCTGTTGCTGGCGCGGGTGCGCCATGCCGCCGGGAGCCTGACGCGCGCGGCGTTTCTCTCGGCCCGCAAAGATATGGTCGCCAATGTCGCGATCATGGCGGCGGCCGGCATCACGGCACTCTGGCCGAGCATCTGGCCGGACATTGTCGTCGGCCTCGGCATTGCCGGGCTCAACGCCGACGCGGCCAAGGAGATCTGGGAGGCCGCCCGGCGCGAGCATGGCGCGGCGCTCGCCGGGCGCGATGGCGCCGCCTAGAGCATCGGACGTTCCTTTATTTTCGCCGCGCGGGGGCTTATAGACCGGCCCGAAACGGCTTTTGGGCCGATTGAATACGAACGTGAGCCAAATTTGAGGGCCGCATGGCAGGGCATAGTCAGTTCAAGAATATCATGCACAAGAAGGGCAAGCAGGATGCGATCCGCTCCAAGCTCTTCTCCAAGCTTGCGCGTGAAATCACCGTTGCCGCCAAGCTTGGCCTGCCTGACCCCAACATGAATGCGCGGCTTCGCGCCGCGGTGCTTGCGGCGCGCGCCGAAAACATGCCGAAGGACAATATCGAGCGGGCGATCAAAAAGGCCTCGGCGGCGGATTCGGAGAATTACGATGAGGTCCGCTACGAGGGCTATGCGCCGGGCGGCGTCGCCGTCATCATCGAGGCGCTGACCGACAATCGCAACCGCACCGCCGGCGAAGTGCGCTCCTATTTCACCAAGGCCGGCGGTGCGCTGGCGGAAACGGGCGCCGTTTCCTTCATGTTCGATCATATCGGCACGATCGAATTTCCGCGAAAGGCGGCCTCCGAGGAGGAAATGCTCGATGCCGCGATCGACGCCGGCGCAGAGGATGTCGTCACGACCGAGGAAGGCCATCAGGTCACGACGACCATGGAGATGATGCGCGACGTGGCGCAGAAGCTCGAAGCGAAATTCGGTGAGCCGAGCAAGGTCGGCTTCGTCTGGAAGCCGCAGACCTCGGTCGCGGTCGACGACGAAGCGGGCGAGAAAATCCTGCGGCTCGTCGATGCGCTCGAAGACAATGACGACGTGCAGAACGTCTATGCCAATTTCGAGATTTCCGAAACGCTGATGGCCAAGCTCAGCGACTGATTTCGGCTGCGCCCGTCAAAGCCCTCTCAAGCGCGGCGAAATCGACGGGCTTCGTCAGAAAGGCATCGATCCCGGCGGCCTGGGCCTGCGTCTTGGTCGTGGCGAAAGCATCGGCCGAAACGGCGAGGATGAGGCAGCGCGGCGCGGCGGCCTTGGCTTCGAGCCGCCGGATTTCACGCGCCAGCGCCAAGCCGTCGAGGCGCGGCATTCTCAAGTCGACGATCACGGCATCGAAGGCCGCCTCGCCAAGCTGCGTCCGCACCGCGCTCAAGGCGGCAATGCCGTCGCCAGCCCGGGTGATCTGCGCCCCGCATTTTTCGAGATGCTTCTGCAGGACGAGCGCGTTGATGTCATTGTCTTCGGCGAGCAGGATTTTGCGGCCGGACAAATCGATCGGCGCAACCGGCGCAGCCGGGTGCGGGTCGGCCGCCTCAGTGCCAAGTCGTGCCAGCAGCGAGCGCAGGCGCAAAGGCTTTACCAGCCAGCCATCGAAGCTGCGCAAGGCTTGCGGCGCGAAGGCGCGACGCTCGGCAGCGGTGAAGAGCACCAGCTTTTGCGCGATCCCGGCGGCCTGCGCAGCGGCGGCAAGTTCCAAGGTCGCCGCCTCGCCCAGCGCGCAATCGACGATCAAGGTCTGCGGAAGATCGCCGCTCGCCATCGCGCTCTCGATCGCGGCGAGCCCGGATTTCAGCGTCGGCGCGCGGGCGGCGTCCGCCCCGAGCCCGGTCAGTTTCTCGACGAGATAGGGCGCCTCGAACGGCGAGGGCGAGACGATGAGAAAGCGCCGGTTGAGGGGCTCGGGCGCGGTCTCGGCACCCGTCGCGGCGGCGAGCGGCAGGCTGAGCGCGAAGGTCGCGCCCCGCGGCGAGGTCGCCTCGAGATCGAGCCGGCCGCCCATCCGTTCGGCAAGCTGCCGCGAGATCGCGAGACCTAGGCCGGTGCCATCGGCCTCGCGCGGCGCCGCTTGCGCAAATTCCTCGAAAACGATTTTAGCATTTTGGGCGGGGATACCGGGCCCCGTGTCGGTGACGGCGAATTTGATCGCATCCTGCGCGCGCGTCACCCGCAGGCCGACGCCGCCTTGCGCGGTGAATTTGACGGCATTGCCGGCGAGGTTGAGCAGCACCTGCCGCAGCCGCGCTGCGTCGCCGACGACGCAGGCGGGAACATCCGCGGCGATGTAGCTCGCAATGTCGAGCCCCTTGGCATGCGCGCGGGGCGCCAGAATCTCGATCGCGCCTTCGACCAGCAGCGCGAGGTCGAACGGCGCTTCGATGAGCGTGATCTTGCCGGCTTCGATTTTGGACAGGTCGAGGATTTCATCGACGAGCGCCGCAAGGCTTCGCCCCGAGGTGCGGATCGCCTCGACATAGGCGCGCTGCTCCGGCTCAAGCGCGGTTGCCGCCAAGAGATCGGCGAGCCCGAGAATGCCGTTGAGCGGCGTGCGGATCTCATGGCTCATCGTCGCAAGCAGCCGCGATTTCGCTTCGCTGGCCGCTTCGGCGCGGTCGCGCGCGTCCTCCGCCTCCTTGCGCGCAAAAGCATCGTCGGCCGCATCCTTCGCGGCCAAGCCTGGCGCTCGCTCGGGCGCGGACAACAAAAAGGCTTCGCGCATAAATTGTTTTTACGCGCGAAGCCTTGCGATTGTGTTGTGCGAAAGCGGAAGTTTAGACCCGCGACGGGCTATTGGATGACACGGTCGAGTTCGATCCCGGCCGTCGTGTGCAATTCCTTGCCGTTGACGGTGCCGTCGCTGTCCTTGTCGGCGGCTTTGAAGAGCGCGCCGGCGAGGCCCACATATTCATCCTTGGTCAAGGTTTTGTCCTTGTCCGCATCGGCGGCGATAAAATTCGCCTTGCTGACGTGATGGGCGGCTTCCTTCAGGTCGATCGTGCCGTCTTTGTCCTTGTCGAGCTTATCGAATTCGGCGGCAGCGGCGGCCTTGACCTCATTGAGATCGATCGTGCCGTCCTTGTCCGTATCGGCGGCGGTCAACGCCGTTGCGGCCGAAGCCTGGGACAGGGAGGGCAGCGCCAGCGGCGCCGCAGACAGACCGACAATACCAAACAACATCACAATGGAACGGGGGAGGTTGGACATGCGTCACTCCAAAAAATGGTGCAATGCAGAATAATACGACGCACGCGTGCCGTAAATACCAAGCTGCAATGCCAAATGTTCCTGAAATTTTCGGGAGAATTGGGAATAGAATTCGCTCTTTTCGGGCGATTGCGCAGCTAAATATGCTGCGGCGCGGCAAGCCTCAGGCCGCGCGCTGGGCCTCGGCGCTGTTGATTCGATAGGACAGCGCCTCGGCGAGATGCGGGCGGCCGACGGTCGTGGCGCAGTCGAGATCGGCGATGGTTCGGGCGAGCTTCAACATGCGATGAAAGGCGCGGGCCGACAGGTTCAGCCGCTCCGAGGCCTCGCGCAGCAAAGCCATGCCCGCCACATCCGGCCGCGCGGCCTCTTCGATGATCGAGCCCGGCGCCGCCGCATTGGCGAAGACATGCGGCAGGCCCAGCGCCGCATAACGCTTGATTTGAATTTGCCGCGCCACCGCGACGCGCGCGGCGACTTCGGCCGACCCTTCCACCGCCTGCGGCAGGAGCAAATCGGCGGCATTGACCGCCGGCACTTCGATCATGAGGTCGATGCGGTCGAGCAGCGGCCCGGAGAGCCGTGCCTGATATTGCCCGACGCAGCGCGCGACGGGCTGGCGGCTGCAACTGAAACCCGGATCGAGCGCGTGGCCGCAGCGGCAGGGGTTCATCGCCGCGACAAGCTGAAACCGCGCCGGATAGACAATCCGATGATTGGCACGGGCGATGGCGACCTCGCCGGTTTCGAGCGGCTGGCGCAGCGAATCGAGAACCTGCGGCTGGAATTCCGGCAATTCGTCGAGAAACAACACGCCTTGATGGGCGAGCGAGATTTCGCCTGGGCGAGCGTGCACGCCACCGCCGACCAGCGCCGCCATCGAGGCCGAGTGGTGGGGCGCGCGAAACGGCCGCCGATCGGTCAGCGCGCCGCCGGCCAATTGCCCGGCCACCGAATGGATGAGCGAGACATCGAGCAATTCGCGCGGCGTCAGGGGCGGCAGGATCGATGGCAGCCGCGCCGCCAGCATGGATTTGCCGGCGCCGGGTGGCCCGTTCATCAACAGATTGTGGCCGCCGGCCGCGGCGATTTCGAGCGCCCGCTTGGCGCTTTCCTGCCCCTTGATGTCGCGCAGGTCCGGCAGCAGCCCGGCCGGGCCGCGCATCGCCGGGGCCGGCCGGCTCAAGACCTGGGCGCCCTTGAAATGATTGGCAAGCTGGATCAGCGAGCTTGGCGCCAACACGTCCATGTCCTGCGAGGCCCACGCCGCCTCGCCGCCGCGTGCCTGCGGGCAGATCAGGCCCTGACCGCGCGCATTGGCGGCAATCGCCGCGGGCAGAACGCCCGCGACCTCGGTGATCGTGCCGTCGAGCGCGAGCTCGCCGAGGATCGTGAAACCTTGGATGGCATCGGCCGGAATGGCTCCGATTGCCGCCATGATTCCGACGGCGATCGGCAAATCGTAATGGCTGCCTTCTTTCGGCAGGTCGGCCGGCGCCAGATTGACGGTGATGCGTTTGGCCGGCAAGGCGAGGCCGGAGGCATTGAGCGCGGCGCGCACTCGTTCACGCGACTCGGCGACGGCTTTGTCGCCGAGGCCGACCAGCGTGAACATCACATTGCCGTTGGCGATCTGCACCTGCACGTCGACGGGGCGCGCTTCGATCCCCTCGAAGGCAAACGTCGCGACCCGCACAACCATCGCTTGCCCCCTTGCGTCCCCGCGCGTCGTCAGCAAAAGCTAAGCATAACTTCGGGATAACGGCAAGAACAATTGTAGAACATCGGCAAAGCGACCGCTGGTCGTGCTAGCGTCGATGATCGCGTGCTGCCGCTTATGCGACGATTTGAATCCTTGCCCAAACGGCGGCGCGCTGGCTCAGGATTTCGTGATGGCTGCCGCCCGCAGAGTTTTTGCTGATCCCGCCGCCGATGCGGCGCGCCTGCTGGTCCGGCTTGCGCTTTTTCTGCTGATGGTCGCAACGCCCGTCGCGGAGCTCATCTATCGCGGGCCGCTCTATGTCTTCCTGCCGGTGGGCGCCTGCATCCTGATTGTCGCCGGTCGCTTAGCGAGCGCGCGGGCGCGGGAAGACCGCGCTCCGAGGCTGCTGAAGATCTTAAGCTCGCCGATCGCCGGCGCGGCCATGTTCCTGTTCTTCTGGGCCGGTCTTTCGCTGCTCTGGACGCCGTTTCCCGATGAAGCCGCGACGCGCTTCTTCAAAGCCGCAGCCACGGCGCTCTTGGTCTTTTTCGCGATCCTTGCGTTGCCGGCGAAGACGGAAGCCGAAAATCTCTATTTTCTGCCGATCGGTCTCGCGATCACGGCCGTTGCGACGATCGCGCTGACCCTCTTCGCGCCGCAGATCTTCTGGCAGGGCGAACATCCCGATTCGACGCTCGCGCAACGCAGCGTCATGACCTTGACGGTCCTGCTGTGGCCGGCCCTCGGCGCGCTCGGCCTGCGCGAAAGATGGCTTCTTGCGGTGGTCCTCGCGGCGGTCGCGACGGCGGCGGCTCTGGCGACCTTCATCCAGGTCGCGCTGGTGGCGTTGGCACTTTCGGCCGTCGTTTATGCGATTGCGGTCAGCGACCCGCAAAGGGTCGGCCAGATTCTCGGTTTCGGGCTTGCGGGTTTGGCGCTGCTCGCGCCGGTTGCCGCGCTGGTGACGCTCGCCATCACCAATCTCGCGCATGTGCCGCATGTCGGGCCGGGCCTCGTCTTTGCCGATCTGTTCCTGCGGGAATGGCCGCGGTTCATCACCGGGCATGGCGTCGATTTCGCCCAGCGCGCCTTGGAGATCGGCGTGCTGCCGCGCGGCGCGCCGCACAGCATTCTGTTCAAGTTCTGGTACGAGCTCGGCATCCTCGGCGTGCTGGCCTTCGCCGTCCTCGCGGTCGGCGCTTTCATCGCCGCAGGGCGGACGCCGATTTATATCGCACCGGCCTTGCTGGCCGGGCTCGTCTCGGGCCTCGTCGTCACGATCTGGGGCGCCGAGACGACGCAGATCTGGTGGATCTCGCTCGCCGGTCTCGACGCCATTGCGCTGGCGCTTTTCTGCAAGGGCCTGCCGCTCGCCAAACGGCCGCTGGCGCCGCTGGCGGAAACCGAGCCGTTCGAGGCGGATTCAAGTGCGGATTTCGGAGACTAGGCCGTGGCGTCGGCGCAGTGGCGGCTACCAAGGCCGCGACCGCGCATGCTAGACTTTGAGGATGCTGAAGCTTTCCTGCCTTTGCGGCCAAGTCAACGTCGCGATCAACAAGAAGCCTGACTACATCAACGAATGCAACTGCACGCTTTGCAGCAAGTCTGGCGCGCGATGGGGCTACTTTCATCCTTCGGAAGTCGATGTCGCGGGCGCGACGCAGGGATACAGCCGGGACGACAAAGCCGACCCTAACGCGCAAATCCACTTCTGTCGGACATGCGGTGCGACGACCCACTTTGTCTTGACCGAGAGCGCCATTGCAAAGTTCGGCAATACCCTCATGGGCGTCAATATGCGGCTGGCAAACGACAGCGACCTTGCCGGGATCGAGTTGCGATTTCCCGATGGCCGAGCTTGGCCCGGCGAGGGAGGCTTTAATTATGTGCAGGACGCCCGCATTATCGGCGCATGAGCAACGCGACCACTTCTAGTGCCGGGTTTCGTCGCCGCTTTCGACCGGCGGAAGCTGCGCGATCTCGTCGTCGGTGAACAGCCGGCTGCGGGTGAGGAAGCGGACATTCTCCGGCGATTCGAGCGAAAAGCCGGAGCCGCGGCCGGGCACGACATCGATCGTCAGATGCGTGTGCTTCCAATATTCGAATTGCGATTCGCTCATATAGAAAGGCGCATCGCCGATCGTGCCGAGCTTCACGTCGCTGCCGCCGACGCGGAAGTCGCCGCGCGGATAGCACATCGGCGCCGAGCCGTCGCAGCAGCCGCCGGATTGATGGAACATCACCGGCCCGTGGACCGCTTCAAGCTTGGCGATCAGCGCGAGAGCTTCCGGTGTTGCGACGACACGTTCGGGCACAGCGACCTCCGAGCTTAGAGCGTCGGACGTTCAAATTGAATCGCTCGGCGCTTTTAAGTCTTTCTCATCGCATCGGATTTGTCCGAAAACTGCTTCACGCTTTTCGGTCCGATGCTCTAGAAACATCGAGAGCGGCGCAAGGCCGCTCTCGAATTATTTGAGACGCCACGGGGCGGCGTCAAGGCCACTCGCTTAGAAGAAGCCGAGCGCCTTGGGGCTGTAGCTGACCAGCAGATTCTTCGTCTGCTGATAATGGTCGAGCATCATCTTGTGGTTCTCGCGGCCGATGCCGGACTTTTTGTAGCCGCCAAATGCCGCGTGCGACGGATAGAGATGATAGCAATTCGTCCAGACGCGACCCGCCTGGATGCCGCGGCCCATGCGATAGGCGCGGTTGATATCGCGCGTCCACAAACCGGCGCCAAGGCCGTAAAGCGTGTCGTTGGCGATTTCGAGCGCTTCCGCCTCGGTCTTGAACGTCGTCACGGCGAGAACCGGGCCGAAGATCTCTTCCTGGAAGACGCGCATTTTATTCTGGCCTTCGAGGACCGTCGGCTTGACGTAATAGCCCTCGCTGAGTTCGCCCGCGAGAACGTTGCGTTCGCCGCCGGTCAACACTTTCGCGCCTTCCTTCTTGCCGATGTCGATGTAGGAGAGGATTTTCTCCAACTGATCGTTCGAGGCCTGCGCACCGATCATTGTCGAAGGATCGAGCGGGTGGCCGGTCTTGATCTTCTCGACGCGTTTGATCGCCTTTTCCATGAACTTGTCATAGATCGATTCCTGCACCAGCGCGCGGCTGGGGCAGGTACAGACTTCGCCTTGGTTCAGCGCGAACATGGCGAAGCCTTCGAGCGACTTGTCGAAGAAATCGTCATCTTCGGACATGACGTCGGCAAAGAAAATGTTCGGCGATTTGCCGCCGAGCTCGAGCGTCACCGGAATGATGTTTTCCGACGCATATTGCATGATGAGCCGGCCCGTCGTCGTCTCGCCGGTGAAGGCGATCTTGGCGATGCGCTTGTTCTGCGCCAGCGGCTTGCCGGCCTCGACGCCGAAGCCGTTGACGATGTTGAGCACGCCGGGCGGCAGAATGTCGGCGATGATGTCGGCCATCACCATGATGCTCGTCGGCGTCTGTTCGGCCGGTTTCATCACGACGCAATTGCCGGCGGCGAGCGCCGGCGCGAGCTTCCACGCCGCCATCAGCAGCGGGAAGTTCCAGGGAATGATCTGGCCGACGACGCCGAGCGGCTCATGGAAATGATAGGCGACCGTCGTATGGTCGAGTTCGGAGATGCCGCCTTCCTGCGCCAGGATACAGCCGGCGAAATAGCGGAAATGGTCGATGACGAGCGGCACATCGGCGGCGGTCGTCTCGCGGATCGGCTTGCCGTTGTCGATCGTCTCGGCGAGCGCGAGGAGGTTGAGCTTGCTCTCCAGCCGGTCGGCGATCTTGTTGAGGAGTTTTGCGCGTTGTGAGGGAGCTGTGTTGCCCCAGGCTTCGCGGGCGGCATGGGCGGCATCGAGCGCGAGTTCAATGTCCTCGGCCGTCGAACGCGCGACCTGGCAGAAGGGCTTGCCGGTGATCGGGCTGACGTTGTCGAAATACTGGCCGCGGACCGGTGGGACCCATTTGCCGCCGATGAAATTGTCGTAACGTTCGCGGAGCGCAACCTGTTGCTTCAGTTCCTGAAGGCTTTGCGCGAGCATATTCACACCTCCCTATCTACATTGGTTGCCGGCATTATCGCCTTCTGCCTCGGTGAGGCAATAGGCTTACAGTCCGAGACGCCGCAGCCGAACGATGCGCCATGCGGCGGATTTGCTTGGGCAAAGCCAGTTTATACTTGTTTTAAACTGGGCCGCGTCGAAGGCTGCGTTCTTTTTAACTGCTATAAAGTTGCGCCCCTTCTCTTGCGCCGGGGACGCTTCATCGCCATTACCTGGGAGAGATAAATAATGTGGGCCGGATAGTTGGGCCTTGAGCTGAATCAAAAATGATCATCTGTTCCTGCAACGCCATTTCCGATACGAGCGTAAAGGCCTCGATCCATAGCGAAAAATGTCCGAGAACGCCGGGTGCGGTGTATCGCTGCCTCGGCTGTAAGCCGTGCTGTGGCCGCTGCTTCGTAACCGTACGCGCCATCATCGACGAAGCGATGAGCCAGGCGGCCGCGCCGGCCGCCGTGGCTGAGGCCAGCATGACCGTCGCGCGGCTCGACGAACATCGGCATATGCATGCGCATGAGCCGGCCCATGCGCACGAGGTCGGCGCGTGCGCCGGTAATTGCGAGGCATGTGCCGCAGCGGCGGCGTAAACCTTCGCGCTGGATGTCTGTCCCGCTTAACGCACTTGGCGCCTATTGCCTGCACATAGCTCCTAGCCTAGGGTCCGGACCTTCCGAATATGAGGGGAGCTGGTCCAAATGCAGGGTGATGCGCGGGTCATCGAATATTTGAATCGCGGTCTTCGCAGCGAACTCACCGCGGTCAACCAATATTGGTTGCATTACCGCGTGCTCGACAATTGGGGCTACAAGGAACTCGCCAAGAAGTGGCGCAAGGAATCGATCGAGGAGATGGAGCACGCGGACCGTTTCGTCCAGCGCATCATCTTCCTTGAGGGCTTTGCCAATCTTCAGGTGCTCGATCCGCTGCGCATCGGCCAGACGGTCGAAGAGATCATCGCGGCCGATCTTGCCGCCGAGCGCGATGCGCACCGCCTCTATACCGAGGCCGCCGATTATTGCTTTTCCGTCCGCGATTATGTGTCGAAGGAGCTCTTCGACGATTTGTTAAAGGACGAGGAAGAGCACATCGACTTCCTTGAGACCCAGCAGGATTTGATCAAGCAGGTCGGCATCCAGCTTTATTCGCAGAAGCATATCGGCGAATTGCACGAGGACTGAGCCTCTTCAGAGCCCTTCGGACAGACCGAAGGGCTCCGTCTCGTTAATGGATCGGACCGAAAGCCGCTTCGCGCTTCGGTCCGATTATTCTTAAAACCGCATCGGATTTGTCCGAAAACCGCTTCGCACTTTTCGGTCCGATGCTTTAATTGGCGACCTCGCCGTGCTTCTTGCGCGGCGGCCCCATCAGCGCCGGCTGGAACAGCACGGCGGCGCAGAGCGTCGTCACCAGCGACATCGCCAGCAACTTGCCCATGCTCGACGTCCCCGGGTGATGCGAGAGCCACAGGCTGCCGAAGGCGGTCGCCGTGGTCATCGCGCTGAAGAACACCGCGCGGGTCAAGCTCGATTGCAGGAGGTTCGTGGTTCCGGCGCGCCAGGCCATCACGAAATAGATCTTGAACGCCACGCCGAGGCCGAGCAGCAGCGGCAGCGCGATGATATTCGCGAAGTTCAATGGCATGTCGAACAGAACCGTCAGTTCCAGCGTCACGAGCCCCGCGAGCAGGAGCGGCACGAGCGTGAGCAGAACGTCGCTCACCCGGCGCAGGACGATGAACAGCAGGATGCTGATTGAGATCAGCGCCCAGATGCCGGCCTCGATAAAGGCGCGGATGACGGTATCGCTCGAGGCCTGGATGGCGACCGGCTCGCCGGTGGCATTGGGCGCGATCTTTTCGACGGCCTGGGCGAACCGCCGCATCACATCGTTATCGTCCTGATTGCCGGTCGGTGCGACGGAGATCAGCGCCTGGCCGTCGGCGCTGATCCAGTCGCGTTTGATATCTTCGGGAATGTCGGCGATCGTCGTCGGCTTCGCCTGCAAGGACAGATCAAGCTGGTCGAGCATCGTCTCGAGCGGCGGCAGGAGCATCGCCCGCGCCGTGGCCCGCTTTGCCGCCGGCGCTTGCGCCAATTGGCGCATGAGATCGGCGAGATGACGGGCGGCGTCGGCGCCGGGGCCTTTGATGCCTTTCGTGGCCGTGTCGAACTGCGCCGCTGCATTGTTCATCGCGGCGATGTCTTCGGCATCGGTCGGCGGCGTTATCCGGCGCGTCGGATCGAACAGCGGCAGCAGATATTGCGCGGCATGCTGGATGATCGGTAGTTTCTGATCCTGGTCTTGCGGGACGAGACTCTCAAGCGTCAGGACGCTGGCGACCTCCGGCAGTTTGACGAGCTTGGCGACGATCGGCCGGGTCGCGGCGAGATTGGGCTTGATAATATCGATTGCGTTCGCCTGCGGATCCTGGCTGTGCGTCAGGTCGTTCAAAGTCTCGACCGCTTCGGTGTTCTTGGCGCGCAGGTTGAGCGGATTGAAGTCGAAGCGCAGATGCGCGAGCAACGGCGTGCCGGCCAGCGCGACACCCAGCGTGCCGATGACCACGGCATGGCGATGCCGCGACAGGAATTCATCGACCGGCGCCAGGAACTTGAAGCCGACCCCTTCCTGTTCCGCCGGCGGCTTCAACAGCGTCAAAAGCGCCGGCAGAACCGTAATCGAGGAGAAAAACGCGATGATCATGCCGGTGCCGGCGATGAGGCCGAGCTCCGAGACGCCGCGATAATCGGTCGGCAGGAACGAGTAGAAGCCGCAGGTCGTCGCCGCCGCGGCAAGCGCCAGCGGCCGGCCGGCGCGCACGGCCGCCGCCCGTAGCGCGGTCGGGAAGTCCGGATTGACGTAGCGCTCTTGTCGGTAGCGCACGCTGAACTGAATGCCGAAATCGACGCCGATGCCGACAAAGAGCACGGCAAAGGCAATCGAGATCAGATTGAGCGCGCCGACCATCAACAGGCCGACCGCTGCGGTGACGCAAAGGCCGATGACGACGCCAAAGGCGACGGCGAAGACGATGCGGACCGAATGCAGCGCCGCCCAGATGATGCCGATGACGATCAGCGCGGTCAGAAGGCCATTGAGGCCCGAGCCTTCCTTGATCGTCGAAAATTCCTCGTCGGCGAGCGGCACCGTGCCGGTGAGCCGCACCCGGACGCCGCTCTCCGGCGTCAGACCGAGATCCTGGGCGCTTTGGCGGATGAAATTCGACGGGATGAGGCCCGGTTGCAAAGCCGCATAATTGAGATGCGGCTGGACCGAGAGGAAGCGCCGCAATTGCCGCGGCTCCGCCGCCTTGCCGGTGAACAACGCCTGCCAGGAAAAGAAATCTTGCTGGCCGGCCAGGACATTTTCCAGCGCGCTATTCATCGCGAGAATAGGCTGGACGAAAGTGTCATAGGTGCCCGCCTGCACGCGCACGCCGCGATTGATGAAGGCGTAGGCATCCATCACGCCGCGCAGCGACGGATCAGAGGCGAGGGCGGCGAGGAAGGGCTCGGTCTTGAGCAAGCCGCCGACGCTGCGCTGAACATCCGCCACCGGCTGGAACATCAGCCCGACGCGATCGAAATAGGGGCCGCCGTCCGGCCGGGTCACGCTCTGGAACAGATCCGGCCGGGTCGTGAGCCGCGCGAGGAGTTTCTGCGCCGCGCTTTCGGCAAGCTCCGGCGTCTTGCCGTCGATGACCACAATGATGTCGTCGTGGCGCTGCGGAAAGGCCTTGTCGAGCTCGGCAAGCCGCTGCCGCCACGGCAGCTTCGCCGAAAGAAAGTCGTTGGTGTTGGTGTTGATGGCGAAATGCGTGCCGGCGTAGTAGGCGCAGATGCCGGCGATGATCAGCGCTGCCACGATCACCTGCCAGGCGGAGCGCGAACAAAGCTCGACAAGCGCGACGATCGCCCGGCCGATGGCCCCGATCTGAGGCGTCTTTGCCGGTGTAGCGCTGTCTTGTTGATTATCCATGAGCTTTTGTTGATCCATGAGCTCTCAACACCAATGAAGAAATGTGTGTCATCTTTGCAAGGGCAACGCTATTTCGGCTCGAACGCCAATTTTTACGATGGCTTATTCGCGCATTGCTGCCTTAACTGAACTGTTTTGAGTTCGGTAAAGCGCCGCTTCACCGGGGGACATCCTTAAAAGCGCGCAGCTCGAAAAAAGCAAGCTTTTGTCTCCCTCGTCGCGCCCCTGGCAGGGAATTAGTTGGGGTAAGGAATGAAGGTCATCTTGGCCCAGCCGCGAGGCTTCTGTGCCGGCGTGGTCCGGGCCATCGACATCGTCGAGGGCGCGCTCGAAAAATATGGCGCACCCGTCTACGTGCGCCACGAAATAGTCCACAACGGCCACGTGGTCGAGGGGTTAAAGGCACGCGGCGCCCAGTTTGTCGAAAGCTTGGCCGAAGTTCCGCGCGGCGCGCTCACGGTGTTCAGCGCGCATGGCGTGTCCCGTGCCGTGGAACGCCAGGCCAAGCGCCGCAATCTCACGGTCTTCGATGCGACCTGTCCGCTGGTCGCCAAGGTCCATGCCCATGCCGAGCGGTATGTCGGGGACGGCCGCGTCCTGATTCTCATCGGCCATGCCGGGCATCCGGAGGTCGAGGGCACGATCGGGCGGGTCGAGGCGCCGGTGCATCTCGTTCAGACCGAGGCCGACGTGGCTGCGCTCGCGCTTGCCGATGACACCCCGGTGGCCTATGTGACCCAGACGACGCTCAGCGTCGATGACACCAAAGCCATCATCGCCGCGTTGGAGCGGCGGTTTTCGAATATCGTCGGGCCGGACACGAAAGACATTTGCTACGCGACACAAAATCGTCAGGCGGCGGTCAGGGCCTTGAGCCGGCTGGTCGACGTGATCCTTGTGGTCGGCGCCAAAAATAGCTCTAATTCCAACCGCTTACGCGAAATTGGCGCGCAGGCCGGGGTGCCGAGCTATTTGATCGCCGACAAGGATGAGCTTGACCTTGATCAAGTGCGTGGGGCAAAGACCATAGGCTTGACTGCCGGCGCGTCGGCGCCGGACGTTTTGGTCGAAGGGGTCATCGACGCTTTGCGGGGGTTGGGGCCGGTGGACGTCGCGCTTCTGCCCGGCGTTCAGGAGACTGTCGAATTCCGGCCGCCCTCTGAGTTCCTTGCGACGTCAGCTTAAACAAACCGAGCCACTTACATAGGAGCCGGCACTAAATGGGTATTCCGTTCCTGCAGGCGATGCAAATCGGCGGTTACGTTCTTCGCCAGAAGCTTCAGGGCCGGCGGCGGTATCCGCTCGTCCTCATGCTGGAGCCTTTGTTCCGCTGCAACCTTGCTTGCGCTGGCTGCGGCAAGATCGATTATCCCGATCCGATCCTCAACCAGCGTCTGCCGCTCGACGAATGTCTGCATGCGATGGACGAGTGCGGCGCGCCGGTCGTCGTGATCGCCGGCGGCGAGCCGCTGCTCCATAAGGAGTTGCCGCAGATCGTCGAAGGCGGTCTTGCCCGCGGCAAGTATATAACCGTCTGCACCAATGCGCTGCTGCTCGAAAAGCAGATCGACAGGTTCAAGCCGCACCGCCGCTTCAACTGGTCGATCCATCTCGATGGCGATCAGGAGATGCACGACAAATCGGTCTGCCAGAAAGGCGTCTACGACCGTGCCGTCGCGGCTCTGAAGCTCGCCAAGTCGAAGGGCTTCCGCGTCACGATCAATTGCACCTTGTTCAACGATGCCGATCCGGCGCGTGTTGCAAGCTTCTTCGACGATATGAAGGAGCTCGGCATCGAGGGCGTTACCGTGTCGCCGGGCTATGCCTATGAGCGCGCCCCCGACCAGCAGCACTTCCTCAACCGCTCCAAGACGAAGCAATTGTTCCGCGACATTTTCAAGCGCGGTCAGGGCGGCAAGAAGTGGCCGTTCTTCCAGTCGGACCTGTTCCTCGATTATCTCGCCGGCAACCGCACCTATGAGTGCACGCCATGGGGTAACCCGACCCGCACGGTCTTCGGCTGGCAGCGCCCCTGCTATCTCTTGGGCGAGGGCTATGCCAAGACCTTCGCCGAGCTGATGGACGAGACGAACTGGGACTCCTATGGCGTCGGCAAGTACGAGAAGTGCGCCGACTGCATGGTCCATTGCGGCTTCGAGGCGACGGCCGTCAACGAGTCCTTCGCCAAGCCATGGGAAGTCGTGAAAATCGCCCTCACTGGCATTCGCACCGAGGGCGCGGTGGCGAAGGATATTCCGTTAGACCGGCAGAGACCCGCCGATTACGTCTTCTCGCGGCATGTCCAGAACAAGCTCGCCGAAATCAAAGAAGCCGAAACCACCGCCAGCAGCCATCTGTCGGCCGCGGAATAAGGTAAGGAATGCGGCGTTCGCATCGAACGCCGTTTTCACCAAATGCGGGAACTGACCCGGTGCGCGCGCGAGCGAGCGCAGCACCGGCCCGACGGTGACGCAACCCGTCTTGCCGATGCCCGCAAGCGCCGCCGGCGGCACATGCCGCTCGGCGGGATCGGCCACCACACGGAAGGCCGCGAAGGGCAGGTTGCGCGCGGCGGCAAAGCGTGCCGCAACATGCGATTCCATGTCGGCGACAGCGGCGCGGGTGGCGATATGCAGGGCGCGTTTGTCGGCCGGCGTCGTCACGGCCTCATCGATGCCCGCCATATCGACGATCGGCGCGCCGCCGAGCGCGGCCGCAAGGCGTTGCGACCAGGCGCGATCGCATTCGTATTGTTCGCCGTCTTCCGCAATGATGGTGCGGGCGACGAGCGCCGTGCCCGGCCGCAATCCGGGCGCAAGGCCGCCGGCGATGCCGAAGCTCAGGACGGCGCCGACATTGGCTTCGAACACATTGTCGAGCGCCGCTTCCAGCAGCTCTCTTTTGCCGCCGCTGGCGATCACCGAGACATCGGCGCCCGCAGCAATCCGCGCCTCGGCCTTCATGCCGGTGATGGCGAGGACGATGCGGCCGTCGAGCTGCCGGCCAGCGTTATAGTGCGATTGGGGAGCTACGGATTGCGGCTGCGCACGGCCGCCTAAGCCGGATAGAATGTCGAGTAATCGTGGCAATGCAGGTTGAACACGCGTGGGAAACCTGTGCCGGTAAAATGTTCTTCCTGCCAAGACCCGTCCCCCTCTTGTGCGGTCAGCAGACAACGGACCCCTTGTTTGTCCGGGGTCATCGGTTCCGCCCCACCTTTACGCCAAGCAACGCCCATGCCGTTTGTCATCATCCGCCCGGCACATTTGTACACAATCTTTCGCATCGAGCTTACAGCCCGATCGACCCTCATCCAACCCTCGTCCTGACTCGATTTCAGCGAGGAAGGAAACTTGTAAACCACGGTAAGCCATCGATGCGGCAGAGGCGCCTGCAGACGCAAAAACACCATTGCGCATGCTGTCACTCGCAAGAGCCGCGGCCACTTGATTGAAGCTCGAATGATAGGCGTTGCGGCGCTGAAAAGCCCAGCCGTCGGCCGGCGATTCCGGCCAGATTGCGGCCCAATCCCCAGCTAAATCGCGCGACGCCTTTTTGCCGGAAGCAATAGCCGGCGCGGCGCCTTCGAAGCCGGGCGTTGGCAGATCGCTGCGGGCAAACGGGTCCGGATTCATGCTTCGGCTCATATCCTTCCGCACATCAATCATCAGCCGTCTGTCAGGAGCGCCTCAGCGGCCGCGAAGCCGGAGCGAATGGCCCCCTCGATCGTCGCCGGGAGGCCCGTTTGAGTCCAATCCCCCGCAAGGTAGAGATTGGCCCATGTGCCCCGCGTTGTCGGTCGCCGCGCATCTTCCGCCGGGGTGGCGGCGAAGGTCGCGCGCTTTTCCTTAATGATTTGCCACGCGGGCAGCGGCGACGCAACCTCGGCAGCAAGGCGGATTTCCGACCAAATTTGGGCCGCCAGCTCCTCGCGCGGTGTCCCGATGAGGCGATCGGCGCCGCTGATCGTCACCGAGAGCCTGTCCGGAAAGGCGAAAAGCCATTCCATCGTGCCATTGACCACGCCGAGGATCGGCGGCTGGCCGGGCGGCGGCGCGATTTTGTAATGTGCGTTCACAATTGCGCGAAACGACTGCGGCGTGGGCAAAGATGGCAAAAGCGAGGCAGCAACCGGCGCCGGAACAGCCAGGACAAGGCGGTCGTCGGGACCGAGCGCCAGCGTTTCCGTCCCGAATGTGAGGGCCGCCGCCCGCTTCCCCTCGATGACGATGCCGGAGAGGCGCCGCTCGAAACGGATCTCGACGCCCTTGGCCTCGAGATGCCGCAATGCCGGGGTGATGAAGGCATTCGAGAGGCCCTTGGCCGCGATGAGCGGCCGGCAGGCCTGGCCGCCCTTGGCGAGGGTCTCCTGCAGCAGCCGGGCGGCCATCGATGCGGCGCCCTCTTCGGGCTGGGTATTGAGCGCGGCGAGGAAGAAGGGCTGCCACAGCCGCTCCCAAAGCGCGCCCTCGCACCGCATCGCCTGTTTCAGTGTCGCGCCCTTGGACGCGGTCAAAAGCGGCAGGACGCCGAGATAATCGAGCGGTGTGGTGCCGGGGACACGGCGGTCCTTTTGGAAAATCCACCAGGGAATGGCGCCGTCGCTCGGCTTCAACTGCCAGCGTTCGCGCGTCGCGAGATCGATGAAGGCGAATTCGGCATGATCGGGTCCGACGAGCTCAGCCTCGCTGCCGACGCGGCGCAGAAAATCGCCCGCCGCATGATTGCCGGACAAGAGCAGATGGTTGCCGTTGTCGATCTCCATGCCGAGCGTTGTGTCGAAATAGGAGCGGCAGCGCCCGCCGGCCTGGGTCGCGGATTCGTGGATCGTGATCGTGCGTGCGCCATCCGCCAGCCGCAGAGCTGCGGCGAGACCGGCGAGCCCCGCCCCGACGATATGAACATGCGACATCAGAACAGGCCGTAGCGCACGAGGGCCAGCAGCAATTGATGCTTCGGCAACTTGATCTTCTCGCGCGGCGGCGCAAAGCCGCGCGCCAGCAAGGTCGCGAGAATGATCTGATAGGCCTCGTACATCAGCCGCGGCGATTTCACGCTCGCGCGCGGGCAGCGCTTCATGATCGCCGCCGCCTCGGCGAAATGCTCTTTGGCGCGGGCAATCACTGGCGCGCAGGCGGCCGCAAGGTTCGGGCTCGCGATCACGTCATTCGGATTGGTGCTCGTAATGCCGGCGGCGACGAGCGCCTCGTGCGGCAGGTACAGCCTGTTGATGTCGGCATCTTCATCGAGATCGCGCAGAATATTGGTGAGCTGCAAGGCGCGGCCGAGATGATAGGCGAGCGAAGGGCCTTCCGCCTCCGGCACGCCGAAAACGCGCACCGAGAGCCGGCCGACGGCGCTGGCCACGCGATCGCAATAAATATCGAGCTTTTGCCAGTCCGGCGCCTGGATGTCTTCGCGCACATCCATTTCCATGCCGTCGATGACGGCGAAGAAATCGTCTTTCTGCAGATTGAAGGTCTTGATCGCGGCGCTCAGGCCGGCGAATTGCGGTCCCGGCAGCTTGCCGGTGCAGAGCGCCGTGATGTCCTGGCGCCATTGCTCCAATTGCGCGAGCCGCGGCGCCTGCGGGCCGCCGTCGTCGGCAATATCGTCCACCAGCCGGCAGAAGGAATAAATTTCGAACATGCCCTCGCGCTGCGCGCGCGGCAGGATGCGCATGGCGGCATAGAAGGAGCTGCCGCTGGCGCGCGTCTGCGCGGTCGGCGCTTCGGCCTCGACGACGCTCATGCGCGCCTCGCCTGCGTCGCGCTCGCCGCCGGTGCGCCCTTGGCGCGGCCGATGAAACCGCCGCCGATACCGACAAGTGTGAGAGCCAGAACTTCCGGTTTGCTCAAATGCACCTTCTGGCTCAGCGGATCGCGCGTCTTGAGCAGCGTGATGAGGGTCTGCGCCAAGCGGCCGATCACCGCGGTTTCGAGCGCCAGCCGCAAGTTCTTCACTTGCGGCGACAGCTTGCGGCCTTCGGCGACGAGCGTTTCCGTGCGGATCGCAAGCTCGCGCAGGCAGGCGAGCAGATTGGCCGAGGCCTTCGGCGCGCTGAGCGCCGTGACATCCGTGCCGTGCCGCGCCATGCCGTCCTGCGGAACATAGACGCGGTCGAGATCGCGATAGTCGGCGCCGCAATCCTGGATGTGGTTGATGATCTGCAGCGCAGAGCAGAGCGCATCGTTGGCCGGCCAGGTCGTCTCGCTCTCGCCATGCACATCGAGCACGAAACGGCCGACCGGCGCGGCCGAATAGGCGCAATAGTGCATCAGTTCGTCGAAATTGGCGTAGCGTTTTTTGGTGGCGTCCATGCGGAAGGCATGGAGCAGGTCGAGGGCGTGGCGCGGCAGCAGCTTGCGCTCGGCGAGCGCGGCGCGCAGCGGCTTGGCAACCTCGATCGCATCGTCTTTGCCGAGCAACGAGGCCTCGAAGCGGTCGAGCCCGGCGATCTTCTCGTCCGGCGTGAGCTTCGGGCTGTCGGCGATGTCATCGGCGGCGCGCACGAAATTATAGAAGGCGAGCACGATCGGCCGATGTTCGCGGGCGATCAGCGCCGAGGCGACGGGGAAGTTCTCGTCGCGATGCGTCTTCGTTGCCGGCTGAATCACGTCATTCATTTGAGATATCCGTGTGTGCCGAACCAGGCGAGGGCGTCTTCGAGGCCCTGTTTATAAGGTCTTGGCCGGTAGGCGAGTTCACGTTCCGCTTTCGCGGACGAAAAGAACATCAAATATTTGGCCATGCGCAAACCGTCGAGCGTGAGAAACGGTTCGCGGCGTGTCAGCTTCGCCTGCGCCTCGACAATGGCGGCGAGCGGGTAGAGCAGCCGGCGCGGCACATTTATCTTTGGCGGGCGGCGGCCGGTCAAGGCCGCGATATCGGCCAGCATTTGCGCCAAGCGGACATTCTCGCCGCCGAGAATGTACTGCGCGCCGATCTCGCCCTTTTCGAGCGCCGCCAGATGCCCTGCGGCGACATCATCGACATGGACGAGATTGAGGCCGGTATCGACATAGCCGGGCATGCGGCCCATTGCCGCCTCGACGATGATGCGGCCGGTCGGCGTCGGTTTGACGTCGCGCGGGCCGATCGGCGTTGAGGGGTGCACGATCACCGCCGGCAGGCCCTCGTTGGCGATCATCGCCTTGACGATCTCTTCCGCCGCGACCTTGCTGCGTTTATAGGCGCCGATCGCCTTGTCCATGGTGAGCGCGCGCGTCTCGTCGCCCGGCGTGCCGTCGCCCGGAATGGCAATGGTCGCGACGCTGCTCGTATAGACGATGCGCTCGACGCCCGCCTTCAGCGCCGCTTGCATCAGGTTGCGCGTGCCGTCGCAATTGGTCCGCAGGATCTCTTCGGGATCGGGCGCCCAGAGCCGGTAATCGGCTGCGACATGAAACAGATAGCGGACGCCCGCCATGGCGCGGGCGACGGCCTCAGGGTCGCGCATGTCGCCTTCGGCCAATTCGACCTTCAAATCGGCGAGATTGGTCCGCGCGCTCGTCGTGCGGACGAGGGCGCGCACCTTATGGCCCGCAGCCAGGGCGGTCCGGGCCACCGCGGCGCCGACGAAGCCTGACGCGCCCGTTATAAGAATTTGATCGCCGGCCACGCTCTCTGCCCCTCAAACTTACCGGAGACGGCGCCCCCAAAACGGCGCCCCCAAAACGGCGCCCCCAAGTCGGCGCCGGGGCTTAGCATTCCGCTCGCGGTCCCGGCAACCTTGCCGTGGCGCTTGAGCGCGGCTGGGCGCGACTGAAGGCGACATTGAAAGAGAACGATTTTCTGGCCATAGCCGCCTATCCAGTTTAAAGGCGTTCCAATGTCTTCTGATGCCTCTCCGTCCGCCGACGCCGCCCCCAGCGCCGCGCGGCGCGCCTCCCCAAAAGCCCTGCTGGCGCTCGCCCCCTATGCCGTCCGCTACAAAGGCCGTGTGCTTGCCGCGCTCGCCGCGCTGACGATCGCCGCCGCGGCGACGCTGGTCGTGCCCGCGGCCGTGCGGCTGATGATCGACGACGGCTTTTCCGCCCAGAGCACCGGCAATGTGAACCGCTATTTCGGCGCGATGATCCTGGTCGTCGCGGTGCTCGCGCTGGCCTCCGGCGCCCGCTATTACCTCGTCAACACGCTGGGCGAGCGGATCGTCGCCGATCTGCGCGCGGCGGTGTTCAAACATCTCTCCGGCCTCGATGCGAGCTTCTTCGACGGCGCGCGCATCGGCGAGCTCTTGTCGCGCCTCACCGCCGATACCACGCAATTGAAGGCCGCCTTCGGCGCTTCGGCCTCGGTCGCATTGCGCAATTTCTTCATGTTCGTCGGCGCCGTCGCGCTGATGGTCTATACGAGCCCGAAGCTCTCCGCCTTCGTCTTGATCGCCATCCCGGTCATCGTCCTGCCGCTTTATGCCGCCGGCCGGGCGGTGCGGAAGCGTTCGCGCGCCGCGCAAGACACGCTTGCCGATGCGAGTGCCTATGCGGCGGAAAATCTCGGCGCGGTGCGCGTCATGCAGGCCTTCGGCGCCGAGGCTGCGACCAATGCGCGGTTCGCTGCAGCGGTCGAAAGCTCTTACGATGCCGCGCGGCTGGCGATGCTGGCGCGGGGCATTGTCACGACCATCGCGATCTTCCTCGCCTTTGCCAGCGTCGTGGTCGTGCTCTGGCTCGGCGCGCATGATGTGCTGGCCGGTCGCATCACCGGCGGCCTCCTGTCGCAATTCTTGCTTTATGCCGTGCTCGGCGCCGGCGCGCTCGGTGAATTGAGCCAGGTCTGGAACGAGGTTTCGGCCGCCGCCGGCGCTGCCGGGCGCATCGGCGAGCTTTTGGCGGTGAAGCCCAAGATCGTCGCGCCGCAGCCCGTAGCTGTTCTGCCCTCGCCAGCGCGCGGAGCGCTCGTTTTCGATCACGTCGATTTCGCCTATCCGAGCCGGCCGGATGTGCCGGCGCTGCGCGATCTCAGCTTCAAGGTCGCGCCGGGCGAGACTGTCGCCATCGTCGGGCCGAGCGGGGCGGGCAAATCGACGATCTTCCAGCTTCTGCTGCGCTTCTATGATCCGCTCAGCGGCCGGATCGATCTCGACGGCGTCGACATCAAGACGGCGGATCCCGCCGAATTGCGCCGCCGCATCAGCCTCGTGCCGCAGGAGCCGGTAATTTTCGCGGCAAGCTTTGCCGACAATATCCGCTATGGCGAACCGGCGGCGGGCGAAGCCGCCGTCGAGGCCGCGGCGAAGAAGGCCGCGGCGCAGGATTTCATCGCCGCGACCCCGGACGGTTATGCGACGATGATCGGCGAGCGCGGCGTCACGCTCTCGGGCGGCGAGCGCCAGCGCCTCGCCATCGCCCGCGCGATCCTGCGGGAATCGCCGGTGCTGTTGCTCGACGAAGCGACCTCAGCCCTCGATGCGGCGAGCGAAGGCCTCGTCCAGCATGCGCTTGAGGAATTGAAGCAGGGCCGCACGACGCTCGTCATCGCGCATCGGCTGGCGACGGTGCTCTCGGCCGACCGCATTCTGGTGCTCGATGCGGGGCGCATCGTCGAGGAGGGCACGCATCAATCGCTCGTCGCCAAGAACGGGCTTTACGCCAAGCTCGCCCGGCTGCAATTCGAGACCGGCGCGCAAGCGCTCAACGGCGCCCACGAAGCCGCGGCGGAATAGCTTGCCGCCGGCCGCCATTTCCCGCTAAAGCCTGCTCGCTTTCGGACATCGGACAATTTCATGGGATTCAAATGCGGCATCGTCGGTCTGCCGAATGTCGGCAAATCGACGCTCTTCAATGCGCTGACGCAGACCGCGGCGGCGCAGGCGGCGAATTATCCGTTCTGCACCATCGAGCCGAATGTCGGCGATGTGGCGGTGCCCGACCCGCGGCTTGAGGTGCTGGCCGCGATCGCCCATTCGAAAGAGATCATCCCGACGCGGCTCACCTTCGTCGACATTGCCGGCCTCGTGCGCGGCGCCTCAAAGGGCGAAGGGCTCGGCAACCAATTCCTTGCCAATATCCGCGAATGCGATGCCATCGCCCATGTCGTGCGCTGTTTCGAGGACGATGACATCACCCATGTCGCCGGCAAGATCGCGCCGCTCGATGATATCGAGACGATCGAGACCGAATTGATGCTCGCCGATCTCGAAAGCCTCGAAAAGCGCGCGCCGGCGCTCGAAAAGAAAGCCAAAGGCGCCGACAAGGAGGCGAAGGAGACGCTCGATCTCATGAACCGCTGCCTCGTCCTGCTGCGCGATGGCAAGCCGGCGCGGCTCGCCGCGATCAAGCCGGAGGAGCGCAAAGCCTTCGACATGCTCGGCCTTCTGAGCGCCAAGCCCGTCCTCTATGTCTGCAATGTCGAGGAGGCCTCGGCGGACAAGGGCAATGCCTATTCGGAAACCGTGAAGGCGCGCGCAGCCGAGGAAGGCGCGGGGGCGGTCATCGTCTCGGCGGCGATCGAGAGCGAGATCGCGCTGCTGCCGGGCTCCGACCAGAAGGACTATCTGGAGGCTGTCGGGCTCGCCGAGCCCGGCCTCAACCGCGTCATCCGCGCCGGTTATGCGCTGCTGCATCTCATCACTTATTTCACGGTCGGTCCCAAAGAGACCCGCGCCTGGACGATCGAGACGGGCACCAAGGCGCCGCAAGCGGCGGGTGTGATCCACACCGATTTCGAGAAGGGCTTCATCCGCGCCGAGACGATTGCCTACGACGATTATGTCGCGTCGAACGGCGAAGCTGGGGCCCGCGAGGCGGGCAAATTCCGCCTCGAAGGCAAGGATTATGTGGTCGGCGACGGCGACGTGCTGCATTTCCGCTTCGCGAATTAAAACGACGCCCGCGCTCAGCCCTTCCACGGCGAATGGCGGATCACGCTGCAAAAATTGCCGCAATGGAAATGCGGGTCCTTGTCGGCCAGCACATCGGCTTTGACATTGCCGAATGTCGTTTCCGGCTTGTGCTTGATGCCGTCGTAGAAGGCCCGGATGATGTCTTCCTTGAAATGCGGCGTGCGCGGATGCGCATGGACAACGGCCTCGCGCTCGGCGCTGCTATATTCCGAATAGGTGAGGCCAAGAACATCCATTTCGACGCCGGCCGTCACCAGCGCGACGAGAGGGTGCATATATTGCGGAATCCCCGACGTCGTATGCAGCGCAATGGCGGTCCAGACGAGGTCGATGTCGCTCTGCGCGATATTGTGACGCCTCAAAAAATCCCGCGCCGCATTGGCGCCGTCGACTTCGAACCGGTCATGCTGGCTGCCGTGCTGATGCGTCAGCCCCATGTCGTGAAACATCGCGCCGGTATAGAGCAACTCAGGATCGAAGCTGAGACCGCGGCGCCGGCCGGCCAGCGCGCCGAAATAATAGACCCGGCTCGAATGATTGAACAAAAGCTCGGATTCGGTGTCGCGCACGAGTTCGGTCACTTCACGCGCCAGCTTGCTGTCGGGGATGCGCACGCCGGCTATATCGAGTGTCATCGCGTCTCTCCTCTTCGATGGCTTGCGGCCAAACTAGAAGGCGGATACGCTGTCCGTAATTTACGTCATACGGCAAATTCTGCCAAAACCCGACGCAAACGGACGCCGCATGGCCGCCATTCGAACCATCGCCATACTGGCGCTTCCGGGCGTGCAATTGCTGGATGTGTCCGGCCCGCTCGATGTCTTCGCCGAGGCCAATGCCCAGGCGCAGAAGGACATCTACCGGCCTTTGGTCGTCGGCGTCAGCCTCGGGGCAATCCGCAGTTCCTCCGGCGTCCGCCTGATGCCCGATCTCGTTGCCGGCGCGCCGCCCGCCGAAAAGATCCACACCTTGCTCGTCGCCGGCTGTCCGGACATCGCCGAGCGGCCGGCCGATCCGGCGCTCATTGCCTGGCTGCGCGCGGTCGCGATCGGTGCGCGGCGCTACGGCTCGGTTTGCAGCGGCGCGTTTTTGCTGGCCGCGGCCGGCCTGCTCGACGGGCGCCGGGTGACGACGCATTGGGCCGTGGCTGGGCGGCTGGCGGCGCGTTATCCCGCAGTGACGGTGGACGAGGACGCCATTCATGTGCGCGACGGGCGCCTGCGCACCGCGGCCGGCGTGACGGCGGGGCTCGATCTCGCTTTGGCGCTCGTCGAAGAGGATCTTGGCCGCGACATCGCGATGAAAGTCGCAAGCCAACTTGTCATGTTTTTCAAGCGCCCGGGCGGCCAGCGCCAATTCAGCCGCAAGGGCGCAACTGTGCCGGCCGGCCGCTCGGCTTTGCAGGAGCTGCAGCGCTGGGTCATCGCCAATCCGGCCCGCGATCACAGCGTTACGGAATTGGCTAAACGGGCGGAGCTGAGCCCGCGCCACTTCGCCCGGCTGTTCCACGGCGAGGTCGGCGTCACGCCCGCGGTCTGGGTCGAAAGCATAAGAATTGCCGCTGCGCGGCAAATGCTTGAATCGGGACGCGAAGCGCCGAAACAGGTCGCGGCGCGCTGCGGCTTTGCCGACGCGGACACGTTGCGCCGGGCCTTTTCGCGCCATGTCGGCGTGACGCCGGCCGAATATCGCAAACGTTACGCGCGGCTGGAGAGTTGAGGTTAACGACGGCGCCGCCTTGACGGTCCTTCGATCGTCGGTGCTAGATGTCGGCGTCGCTGGAGAGAGCCGATGTGCGAGACATGCGGATGCCCTTCATCAAAGCATCACAATACATTTGCGCGCCGCGATGTGCTGGCGCTTGGCGTGGCATTCAGCGCCGCACTCGCGATGCCGGCGATCGCAGCCGACGACACGCCGCCGCCGAAGCCGCAAAATGTGATCTCGCCGGCTGAGGCCTTGGCGCGTCTTAAAGCCGGTAACAAGCGCTATATCGACGGCGTTTCGAAACGGCATGATTTCGTTGCCGAACGCGAGGCGCTCGTCGGCGGCCAGAATCCCTTCGCCGGGATTTTGAGTTGCGCGGATTCGCGCATCGCGCCGGAATATGCGTTCGACACCTCGCGCGGCGATCTCTTCGTCGTTCGCGTCGCCGGCAATTTCGTCAACACCGACAATCTGGCGAGCTTCGAATATGGCGTGGCGGTGCTGAAGACGCCGCTGATCCTCGTGCTCGGGCATGAAGCCTGCGGCGCCGTCAAGGCCGCAATCTCCGCCGTGAAAGACAAGGCAACCTTCCCCGGCCATATCCAGGATTTGACGACCGCCCTCGCACCGGCGGTCAGCGCGGTGCTCGACCGGCCCGGCGATCTGCTCGAAAATGCGACGCAGGAAAATGTCCGCCGCAATGTTGCGGCATTGAAAGCCGCAACCCCTGTTCTCAGCGCCGCCGTCGCCGAACAGCGCCTCGCGATCGTCGGAGGGATTTACCGGCTTGCCACGGGCGCGATCGACATCATCGCGTAAACGTGAACGGTCCGGTCCCGCAGATTTTCCGTTTTCGCCTCACACGCTATAAGCGGCGCGATGACACCGATCGCGCCGTCGCCTTGCTTTGGATGCGACTCTTTCCCAGCTTGCGCACGGTCGAGACCCTGGAATAACGGAAGGGCATGAAGGTGATGGCTTCGATTTTCGCGGCTTTGGGCGTCGTCGCCTTGAGCAAACAAGCTCAGGCGGATGCCGTATGGCCGGATACGTTTCGCGGCCGCCTCGAAGCTTGGGCGCTGGTCGAAACCTTGAACGCGACCTTGCTGGCCTCGAACAGCGCGACCAAGACGCTCGAAGCCTGGTGCGGCGCGCATCACATGGCGAAGGATGCGGTGCTTCATGCGCGGTTGCGCCGCGACGTGCATAAGCCGATCACGCCAGAGCAACGCGCCCGGCTCAAGATCGGGCCGAACGAGCCGGTGGTCTATCGCCGCGTCGATCTCGCTTGCGGCGATCACGTGCTTTCGCAGGCCGACAATTGGTACGTGCCGGGCCGTTTGCAGCCGTCGATGGAAAAAGCGCTGGAGTCGAGCGACATTCCGTTCGGCCGCGCTGTCCAGACCCTGCATCCGCGCCGTCAAACCTTCGGCGTCGACGTACTTTGGAAGCCGTTGCCCGACGGTTGGGAGCTGACGCCGCCGCCGGATCATGCGGGCGCGAACCTCGCCATTCCGCCCGTGCTGTTCGAACATCACGCGATCGTCTACGCCGCCGACGGCCAGCCGATCTCGGAGGTCGACGAGCACTACATGAGCGCGATCCTCGATTTTCTGCATACCAAGTGAGCGGAATGTTCAGGCGCCGGATCGTCCTGATCGCCGGCGCCGTCCTACTTGTTCTCGCTGCTGCCGGGGGCTTTTGGTGGCTGCACCGGGTCAATCATCGCGACGATCTCTGGCATCACGTGCATGACGAATGCGTGCCGGATCAAACAGCGCATGGCGATCCCGCGCCTTGCGCCTTCGTCGCGCTCGGCCAGGGCGTTGCGCGCGGCTTTGCGGTCTACAAGGACCGCGTCGGCGCGACGCAATTTTTATTGATCCCGACACGGAAAGTAACAGGCATCGACGATCCCGATCTGCTTCTGTCCGGCGCGCCGAATTATTGGGCGGCGGCGTGGCAGGCGCGCGCCTATGTCGAAAAGGCGGCGAAGCGCGACATTCCCTGGGACGATGTTGCGCTGGCGATCAATTCCGCCGTGGCGCGCAGCCAGGATCAATTACACATCCATATCGATTGCGTTCAGCCCGATGTGCACGCCGCGTTGATCAAGCATATGGGCGAGATCGGCGCGGGCTGGAAAGCGTTTCCGGTCGAATTGCACGGTCTGCCTTATCTGGCGCGGCGGCTCGCGGCGACCGATCTCGCAACGCAAGACCCGTTCAAGCTTCTCGCCGCCGGCGTGCCCGGCGCGGCGCAGGACATGCGCGACGAAACATTAGCCCTCATCGGCGCCGATTTCGGCGGCGGCGAAAAGGGCTTTGTCCTGCTCGCCGGGCGCGCCGATCTCGCCAAGATGCGCTTCGCGCATAGCGCCAATCTGCTCGATCACGCCTGCAAATTGCTTCGGGCGAATTAGAGCAATTTCTGGAGAAGGGATGAAAGAGCCGATGACGACCCTCGCTCGTACCACCTTGGATGAGGTACGAAGTTTCCACGCGAAGATGATGGCTGCAGCCAGCAATTCCGCAGATGAACGCCTTGAGCGCATCTTCGAGATGGTGCCGCGCGAAGCCTTTCTGGGGCCAGGACCTTGGCGGATCATGGGTCATAATCTGCGCTACCTTGAAACGCCCAGTGCCGACCCCGTTCATATCCATCAAAACGTGGTCGTCGCCCTCGATGCCGCAAAGGGCATCAACAACGGCGAGCCCTTTCTGCACGCCGCGTGGATTGGCGCAGCCGCTCCGAAGGCTGGCGACACGATTTGCCATATCGGAGCGGGAACGGGTTACTATACCGCGCTTTTGTCCCTGCTCGCGCTGCCACAGGGAAGCGTTTATGCTTTCGAGATCGATGAAAACCTCGTCCGTCGCGCGCGGAAATACTTAGAACCTTTCGAGGGCGTTTCGGTGACGCATGGCGATGCGACTGTCTCGTCCCTTCCTGCGGCTGATCTGATTTACGTCAATGCTGGGGTCGTGGCACCGCCGCCGCCGTGGCTCACGGCGCTCAAACCGGGCGGGCGGATGATTTTTCCTTGGAAACCCGCCGAGGGGGTCGAGTTCGCTATGCTGGTTACGCGAGCAGACACGAGCTTTGCGGTCCGGCCTTTGATGCCCGTACGATTCATTCCTTGCATCGGGGCATCCGACTCAAGTCAGTGCAAGAGAGTGCCGAGCCTTCTTGAAGCGCAAGCCATTCGGTCGGTATGGCTGACGGGCGATCGAAAGCCCGACGAAACCGCGGTGGCGATTTTTCCCGATATTTGGTTTTCGACAGCCGGGGAGCGGTCCTGACCATGATCTGGGTCCCCGGCCATGGCGCGCCACGGACTCGGGCTTCTGATTATCCGCCTCGGCGCACGAAATGATTAAGCTAAGTCGCTTTGTCTCCCAGCGTCATGCCCGCCCTTGTGCCGGGCATCCACGCCGAGACATTGGCTTTAACGATTGTGGTGACGTAGCAGTGTCGCCGCGTAGATGGCCGGGACAAGCCCGGCCATGACGCAGGAGCCTATTCGCCCTCGCAATAACGACTTTTATCCCGCCGCCTGCGTCACGAGCTTGGTGACGAGATAGGCGTCCAACGCCTCGGGGCCGCCCTCGCTGCCATAGCCGCTGTCCTTGACGCCGCCGATCGGCAGTTCCGGCGAACTCAAATGCGAATCGTTGATCGCCACCATGCCGGCTTCGATCTGCCGCGCCAGCGCATCGGCCGTCGCGGCGGATGAGGTGAAGGCGTAAGAGGCGAGCCCATAGGCCAGGCGGTTGGCTTCGGTGACCGCCTCGTCGAACGTCTCGAACGAATTGACGAGCGCGATCGGCCCGAACGGTTCGTCGTTCATCGCCCGCGCATTGGTTGGCACATGCGCAAGCACCGTCGGGGCGAAGAAATAGCCTTTGTTGCCGATGCGGCGGCCGCCGGTCACGAGCTTGGCGCCTTTCTCAACCGCGTCAGTGACAAAGCCTTCGAGCGCGGCGACGCGGCGCGGATTGGCGAGCGGGCCGATATTGGTTGCGGGATGCGACCCGTCGCCGACCTTCAGCGCTTCGGCGGCTGCGACGAAGCGCGCGAGAAAGCTTTGATAGACATCGCGCTGGACGAGAAAGCGCGTCGGCGCGGTGCAGGCCTGGCCGGCATTGCGGAATTTGCGCGCCACGAGCACGCGCAAAGCGACGTCGAGATCGGCATCGGCGAAGACGATCGCCGGCGCATGGCCGCCAAGCTCCATCGTCGCGCGCTTCATGTGCGCGCCGGCAAGCGACGCGAGTTGCTTGCCCACGGCTGTCGAGCCGGTGAAGGAGATTTTGCGGATTGCCGGATGCGGGATCAGATATTCGGAAATCTCCGCCGGCACGCCGAAGACAAGATTGACGACGCCCGGCGGCACGCCGGCGTCGGCGATCGCGCGGATGAATTCGGCCGGCGAGCCCGGCGCCTCTTCCGGCGCCTTGACGATCATCGAACAGCCCGCCGCGAGCGCGGCACCGAGCTTGCGGGCGATCTGGTTGATCGGAAAATTCCACGGCGTGAAGGCCGCGACCGGACCGACCGGCTCTTTCAAGACGAGATTGGTGATGTTCGGCGCCCGCGCCGGCACCGTACGGCCATAGGCGCGCCGCGTCTCCTCCGCGAACCAATCGAGTGTATCGGCGGCGACAGCGATCTCGACTTTGGCTTCCTTGACCGGCTTGCCCTGCTCGCGCGTCATGATGTGCGCAATGGGCTCGATCCGCTCGCGCAACAAAGCCGCCGCGCGGCGCAGAACCTTGCCGCGCTCGAAAGCCGACGTGTCGCGCCAGACCGCAAAGCCCTTTTGCACGGCAGCGAGCGCCGCGTCGAGGTCGGCCGTCTCCGCCCGCGCGACCGTGCCGATCACCGCTTCCGTCGCCGGATTGATCACCTCGAGGGTGCGGCCGGCCGCGCCCGGCCGCCATGTGCCATCGATATAAAGCAGAACGTCCATACGGCTCTTTCGCTGCGCTGACCATCGGCTGGCGCCGGTGGGTCTGCGCTGCATATAGTATGAGCCGGGGCTTTTCGCCTGCTTAAACCGCGCATCATCCGGAAAAGTGGAGGGTTTTCCGGAAAGTTCGTGCGCGGGCGCGCGTCACGGCGCGAAGGAGGCCTTCAGCGGCGCGACATTGCGCGGCGCGGCTTCGGCGGCGTCCTTGCCCGCAAGCCAGGCGGTGGCGGCGGCACGCCCGTGATCGCGCAGGGCCTTGAGGAAGGCCCAGTCGAGATTGGTGGCATTGGCCTCGGCGAGGCCGTCGAACGTCTCTTCGGCGACGATGTGATGGATCGCAAGCCGGCGCAGTTTGCGGCCTTCGCTCGACAGCAATCCGGAAAGCTGCTGGCTGCGGTCGATGTGACGCGCCAGGGTTTCAAGCTCCGTCTGCAACGAGGCGTTGAAGGTGATCTGGTCGAGCCGGCGCAAAATCTCGCGCGAGCTTGTCGGCGTCTCGGCGCTGAGCAAAGGCGTGATCCGGACGATCAGAAGATCCGACGCCTCGCTCGCGGAGACAAGATCGAGCAGCGGCGGATTGGCCGAATAGCCGCCGTCCCAATAGGAGATGTTATCGATCGTCACCGCATGGTGATAGAGCGGCAGGCAGGCCGAGGCGAGAACGGCCTCGGCATTGACCTCGCTGCCGCGGAAGATGTGCGCACGCCCATCGGCGACGCGCGTCGCGGCGATCAGCAGGCGCACCGGCGAGGCGAATTTCAACCGCTCGAAATCCACTTCTTCGTTCAGCAGCATGCGCAACGGATTCACGTCGAGCGGATTGAATTGATAGGGCGAGAGCAGCCGCGTAAAGAGCGAGAACGTGCCGGCCGCGCCGCCGGGCGCGAAATGCGCCGTGGCGCCAAAGGGCCCGAAAGAGGCCGTGCGGCTCAGCCGCTCCCAGAAACGGGCGAGCTTTTCCCGCGCCGCGTCGCGGCCGCCCGCGGCGAGGCCGTCGGCGAGAAGCACGGCATTGAAGGCGCCGGCCGACGTGCCGCTGACCGTGTCGAAATCGACCTCACCCGATTCGAGCAGACAATCGAGCACGCCCCATGTGAAGGCGCCGAACGAGCCGCCGCCCTGCAAGGCCAATGACAGACGCGGCGGCGGCCAAGCGCCGCTGTGGCGGCCGAAGGCCGTCTCGAACGTCTGCCCCAATGTATCGAATAGGTTCATTCATGGCTCCGCATTTCGCGCGGGCCGCGCCTTCCCATTGCCGGGGCGACGGTCCGCGCCGAACGCTCCATATAGTGCATTGCAATATGGATTGCGATGGCGCGCAAGTGCCTAGATTTATGTGGAATTCACATGACGTTACGAAATCCACAGGGTAATTCATTGGGCAAAATTTTGAACGTTTCTGTGCGATGCACCATAAGCCGTTGAAATCGACATGCTTTAGTTAATGGTGCGCCTCTGATGCGGCGACATGGTATCGCCGGGCGTCCCGGCCTATGTTACCGACACGCCCAAACTTTTGAGCCGTTCTCACATCATGTCCCTGCACAATCGTCCGGTGAAAGCCGGAGACCATGTCTTTCTCGTCGACGGATCGTCGTTCATCTTCCGCGCCTATTTCCAGTCGATTCGGCAGGATGCCAAATACAATTACCGCGCGGACCGTTTGCCGACCGGCGCGGTGCGGCTCTTCTGCAACAAGCTTTTTCAGTTCGTGCGCGAAGGCGCGGCCGGCCTCCAGCCGACGCATCTCGGCATCATCTTCGACAAATCGGAGAACTCGTTCCGCCGCGAAATCTATCCGCCCTACAAGGCCAATCGCTCCGAGCCGCCGGAAGATTTGATTCCGCAATTTCCGCTGATGCGCGCCGCGGTGCGCGCCTTCGGTCTCGAGCCGATCGAGCAGGACCGCTATGAGGCGGACGATCTCATCGCCACTTATGCCTGCGAGGCGCGGGCGCGCGGCGCCGACGTGCTCATCATCTCCGCCGACAAGGATTTGATGCAGCTCATCCGTGATGGCGTGGCCATGTATGATCCCGCCTCCGGCGAGGCCGGCGCGAAGGGCGCGCGCGAGGAACGGCGCATCGGTCTTGCCGAAGTGCAGGACTATTTCGGCGTCACTCCGGACAAGGTCATCGACGTGCAGGCGCTGGCCGGCGATTCGACCGACAATGTGCCGGGCGCGCGCGGCATCGGCGTCAAGACCGCGGCGCAGCTCATCAACGAATATGGCGATCTCGACACGCTGCTCGCCCGCGCCGGCGAGATCAAGCAGCCGAAGCGCCGCGAAATCCTCACCGCGCCGGAGAGCGTCGAACTCATCAAGGTTTCGAAACAGCTTGTCACGCTGGACCGCAATGTGGCGCTCGACGTGGCGCTCGACGATCTCGGCCTCGAGCCGCCCGATGGCAAGACGCTCGTCGGCTTTCTGAAGGCGATGGAATTCACCACCATCACCAAGCGCGCCGCCGAGACTTATGGCGTCGCGGGGGAAGCGATAGAACCAGACCCCGCCTTCGTCGGCGCGGCCGGCTGGCGCGGCCGTGATGGCGCGATCGTCGAAACCGTCGAGGCGATCGAGGAAGCCGAGGAGAAGATCGAGGCGGCGACGCCCGCCGTCTCCGGCCCGCGGAAAAATGCCCGCTATGGCGAGGCGCCGCAGCGCCAGATTGCGGCCTCCGGTCCGGCGGAGCTTGCCGCCGCGCGCGCGGCTTTGGCGCTGGTCACGCCTTTCGACCGCAGCGCTTACAAGACAATCACGGACCTCTCGGCGCTCGACGCTTTGATTGCCGCCGCCTTCGATGCGGGGCGTGTCGCGATCGACACCGAGACGTCGTCGCTCGACCCGATGCAGGCCGAGCTTGTCGGCGTTTCGTTGTGTGTCGCGGAGGGGCAGGGCGCTTATGTGCCGCTGCGCCATCGCGGCGAGGGCGCCGGTGATCTTTTCGGCGGCGATGCGCTGCTGCCGGGGCAGCTTGCGGCCGACGAAGTGCTCGCACATCTGAAGCCGCTGCTCGAATCCGAGAGCGTGTTGAAGATCGCGCATAATGCGAAGTTCGATACGCTCGTCTTCAAGCAGCACGGCATCCATATGCGGCCGCTCGACGACACGCTGCTGCTTTCTTATGTGCTCGACGCCGGCCTGACCGATCATGGCATGGACGTGCTGAGCGAGAAATTCTTCCGCCATAAGCCGCTCGCCTTTGGCGAGGTCGCGGGCTCGGGTCGCAGCTTCATCGGCTTCGCCCGCGTGCCCATCGACAAGGCGACGGAATATTCGGCCGAGGATGCCGATATCACGCTGCGGCTCTGGAATGTGTTGAAGCCGCGCCTGCCGGCCGAGCATATGACCAATGTCTATGAGACCCTGGAACGGCCGATGGTCGAGACCCTGGCGCGGATGGAGAGGCGGGGCATCTCCATCGATCGCACCATGCTGTCGCGTCTTTCGGGCGAGTTTGCGCAGGACATGGCGCGCCTCGAAGCGGCGATTTTCGAACTCGCCGGGGAGACCTTCAACCTCGGCTCGCCGAAGCAATTGGGCGACATTCTCTTCGGCAAGATGGGGCTCCCCGGCGCCCGGAAAACCGCCACCGGCGCCTGGTCGACCGCCGCCGGCGTGCTCGAAGATCTGGCCGAGGAGGGCAACGAATTCGCTGCGCGCATTCTCGATTGGCGCCAGCTCTCGAAGCTCAAATCGACTTACACGGACGCCTTGCCGGGCTACGTCAATCCGCACACCAACCGCGTGCACACGTCCTATGCGCTGGCGGCGACGACGACGGGCCGGCTCTCGTCCTCCGAGCCCAATTTGCAGAACATCCCGGTGCGCACCGAGGCGGGGCGCAAAATCCGCCGTGCCTTCATCGCGACGCCGGGGCACAAGCTCGTCTCGGCGGATTATTCGCAGATCGAGCTGCGGCTGCTGGCGCATATCGCCGACATTCCGCAATTGCGCCAGGCCTTCGCTGATGGGCTCGACATTCATGCGATGACGGCGTCGGAAATGTTCGGCGTGCCGGTCGCGGGCATGCCAGCGGAAGTGCGCCGCCGCGCCAAGGCGATCAATTTCGGCATCATCTACGGCATTTCGTCGTTCGGCCTTGCCAATCAGCTCAGCATTCCGCGCGAGGAGGCGGGCGCTTACATCAGGCAATATTTCGAGCGCTTCCCGGGCATCCGCGCCTATATCGACGGGACGAAGAGCATTGCCCGCGCGCAAGGCTATGTGACGACGATCTTCGGCCGCAAATGTCATTATCCGCGCATCACGGCGTCCAATCCGTCGGAGCGCGCCTTCAACGAGCGCGCCTCGATCAATGCGCCGATCCAGGGCTCGGCCGCCGACATCATCCGCCGCGCCATGGTGCGAATGGACGCGGCGCTGGAAAAGGCAGGTCTCTCGGCGCAAATGCTGCTGCAGGTCCATGACGAGCTTGTCTTCGAAGTGCCGGATGCCGAGGTCGAACCGACGATCGCGCTGGTGCGCAAAGTGATGGAAGACGCGCCGCATCCGGCGGTGCAGCTCTCGGTGCCTTTGCAGGTCGAGGCCAAAGCGGCGCAGAACTGGGACGAGGCACATTGAATCAGGCGGCGCTGCCCTTGTGGCTCGCGCTGCCATTCGCGGGCCTGCTCCTGTCGATTGCGCTCGGGCCGATTCTCGCGCGGCGGCTTTGGCATGTGCATTACGGCTGGGCGGCGGCGGCATGGGCAGGTCTCGCCCTCGCCCTCATGGTCTCGACGGAAGGCTTGGCGTCGACGCGGATCGCGCTCGCGATCACCATGTTCGAGGATTATCTGCCCTTCATCCTGATGCTCTTTGCGCTCTATGCGACTGCGGGCGGCGTCGTGGTCTCGGACTTCGATCGCGCGACGCCGCGGCTCAACACGCTGCTGCTGGCGCTCGGAACCGTCGCTTCGGGGTTGATCGGCGCGACCGGCGCCTCGATGATTCTCATTCGCCCGCTGCTTCAGGCGAATGCGAAGCGCCGCCACAAAGCGCATGTCGTCATCTTCTTCATCTTTCTCGTCGCCAACATTGGCGGCGTTCTCACGCCGCTCGGCAATCCGCCGCTGTTCTTCGGCTTTCTCTCCGGCGTGGATTTCTTTTGGCCGTTGCGCACGCTGTGGTCGCATCTCTTGCTCACGGCGGTGCTGGTGCTGGCAATCTTCTATCTGATCGATACTTATTACATGCGCCGGGAATTGAAGATTGAAGCGGCGCTGATCGATAGCGGCGAAACGGCGTATCTGGCCATTCGCGGCTTCCGCAATCTCGCGCTGATCCTCGCCGCGGTCGGCGCCATCCTGATGAGCGCCATCTGGCATCCAGGCATCGCCTTCGATGTTTTCGGCGCCAAGCTGGAATTGCAAAATATCCTGCGCGACGGCGCGCTTGCCGTCATTGGACTTGTCTCGCTCGCGATCACGCCCGCGGCCGACCGCAGCGCCAACCATTTCTCCTGGGAGCCGCTCGAAGAAGTCGCCAAGCTTTTCGCCGCGATTTTTGTCACGATCATCCCGGTCATGCAGATGCTCGCGGCGAATTCGCGTGGGCCGTTCGCGCCGGTCATCGCGCTTTTGCAGCATGCCAACGGCAGCCCCAACAACGCCGCCTATTTCTGGGCGTCGGGGCTTCTCTCGTCGTTCCTCGACAACGGGCCGACCTATCTCGTCTTCTTCACCGCCGCGGGCGGTCATGCGGCGACGCTGATGGGGCCGATGACCAAGACGTTGGAGGCGATCTCGCTGGGCGCGGTCTTCATGGGCGCGCTGACCTATATCGGCAATGCGCCGAACTTCATCGTCTACGCTTTGGCGCGCCGCGCCCGCGTCGATATGCCGGGATTCTTCGGCTATATCCTCTGGTCCGGCGCGATCCTCGTGCCGGTGTTCATTCTGGTCACGCTGATTTTCTTCCGCTAGCGCGGGCGGTTACTCCGCTTTGTCCTCTTTCAACTCGTGCTTCATCATCAGCGGCACTTGCGCGAGCGTGAAGAGGAAGATCAGGATCACGACGCCGGGGAATTTGAACGCGACCCAGACATTGTTCGAGAAATTGCGCCAGACGATCTCGTTGAGGATCGCCAGCGCGAAGAAGAACAGACCCCAGCGCAGGGTCAAGATGCGCCAGCCTTCCTCGGTCAGCGGCATGGCATTGTCGAGCACCACTTCGAGGATCGGCTTTTTCAGATAGAGGCCGCCGAGCAAAGCGATGCCGAAGACGGCATAAAGGATCGTCGGCTTCATCTTGATGAAGCGCGGGTCCTGGAAATAGATCGTCAGCGCGCCGAAGATCACGACAAGGATCGCAGTGACGAGCGGCATGATGGGCAGGCGCCGCAATTGCACATAGGACACCGCGAGCGCGATCAGCACGGCGGGGATCAGCACCGCGGTCGCCGTGAACAGCCCGGCATTCTCGCCGACGAGCAGATGCGGCGGCAGGACGAGATGCGCATAGGGCGCGAAAAGCTTCGGCCGCGAATTGGCGAAAAAGAAAAGGATGAGCGGCCCAAGCTCGAGCGTCATCTTCAGCCACGGCGGCGAGGCCGGCTTGGCGGCGGCGGGCTTTTCCAGGGTTTCTGTCATTTGCGTCCAATGCTCATGCGTCGAGCCCGGCGATGGCGCGGGCAAAATCGCGTGCGGTGAAGGATTCGAGATCGTCGGCGCTTTCGCCGACGCCGATGAAATGGATCGGCAGGTCGAATTTTTCGGCGATGGCGACAAGGATGCCGCCGCGCGCCGTGCCGTCAAGCTTGGTCATCACCAGGCCGGTGACGCCCGCGGCGCGGCCGAAAATCTCGACCTGGCTCAGGGCGTTCTGGCCGACCGTGGCATCGAGCACAAGCAGCACCGCATGCGGCGCCTCGGGGTCGAGCTTTTTCATCACCCGGATGATCTTTTCGAGCTCGGCCATCAATTCGGTGCGGTTCTGCAGCCGCCCTGCCGTGTCCATGATGAGGAGGTCGGCGCCGCGTTCGCGCGCGGCCTTCAGCGCATCGAAGCCGAGGCCCGCGGCATCGCTGCCGCTCTCGCGCGCGATGACCTCGCAATTGAGCCTTGCGCCCCAGATGCGCAATTGCTCGATCGCCGCGGCGCGGAACGTATCGCCCGCCGCGAGCATGACATCGAGGCCGTCGCGGGAAAATTTCGCCGCGAGCTTGCCGATGGTCGTGGTTTTGCCGGAGCCGTTGACGCCGATGACGAGGATGACGAAGGGCCGCTTGCTGCGGTCGATTTCGAGCGGCCGGGCGAGCGGGTCGAGGGTTTTTTCGATCTCGGCCGCGAGGATGCCTTTCACCTCATCGGCACTGACATTCTTGTCGTAGCGGCCCTTGCCGACCGCTTCGGCGATCCGCAGCGCCGCCGTCGTGCCGAGATCGGCGCGGATCAGCACGTCTTCGAGGTCCTGCAGCGTGTCGGCATCGAGTTTGCGCTTCGAGAATATGTCGCTGATGCTGCCGCCGATCGCCTGCGACGAGCGCGAGAGGCCCTGCTGCAGCCGCTGCCACCACGAGCGCTTGGGTGCCGTCTCTGCGGCTGGCGCAACCTCTACTGGCGTGGCCTCCAAAACTGGCGCGACTTCTACCGGCACGGGCTCCGGTACTGGCGGCGCCGCCGGGGCGATGGGCAGAGCCTCGTCAACGGAGGGCGCGGCCGCCTCTGCCGCCGGCTCGTCCGGTGGCGCGGCCGGTTCTTTGCGGCCACGCAGCCGGTCGAAAAAGGAGCGCTTTGCGGCGCCCGGTCTATCTGCATCCGCCAATTTACACCTAATCCCAGCGGTCTCGGCTGGGCCCTATATGGCCGCCCCGAGACGGGATGCAAAGCCCGAATTCCCCGGAATGGGGGCGCCCCCTACGCAAAGGCTCATTTGGGCAGCGGATATTCGGTCCATTGAGTCCCGTTGAAAAACCACGTCCGGCCGGTTTGCGTGTCGAACCTGTAAAGCCAGTAGCTTTTTCCGTCGGCGGTGGAAATCCATTGCAGATGATACGAACCCGGGGGCAGGGCTTGCGGCTCCTTGGTTGTGACGAAATTGGTTCCGACGACCTGCAAGACCTGGCCGCTCGCCACATCGATGCGATAGATATTCGGCCCGGCGTTCGGCGCGGGCGTGATAACCACCAGTTCGTAGGGAGACCCCGCCAGCGCCATTGTGGCACCGGCGGCCGTTGCCGCGAGAAAAACCGCACTTGCTGCAATCACTTTGGAAAATTGTTTCATGGCTCAACCTCCTGATCGGGCCGGGGTCGAGAAAAACCGGCCCAGTCGAGAAACGGTCAAGCTTTAGCGCGAGCGGCCGGTTTCTGCCACAAAGCTCGGACGCGATTCAGCGCGCGGCGATCACATCGTCCGGGCTGGCGAAGCGGGCGACCACCGTGCGCCCCTCCGCCGGCGGCTCGGCAAGCCGGGCGCGAAACAGCAGGCTGGCGCCGCTGTCGAGCGCGCTTCGCGCCGCCGTCACCGTCCAGCTATAGATTTCATGGCCCTCGGCATCGCGGATCGCAAGCCGCACCGGCGGCACGGTTGCCGCGTCGCCGCGCGGGTTGACGATCACGCCTTCGACGCCGAGGAAGGCCACGCCGTTGAAACGCGTCATGACGGTATGGAGATCGCGGATCGCGAGGTCCTGGCGCGCGACCGGCATCCCCATCGCGGCATAGAGCCGCCCGGCGCCCGGCCAAGCGCGCGCCACGGTGCCGCGCGACGCGATCAGGCTCATGGCCAAGCCGAGCAGCGCCATTCCCAGGCAGACATGGCGCGCGAAGGCGGGCATCCGCGGCCGTGGCTTCGGCGGCCGCGGCGCCGCAACGGTCCGGGCATAGCCCGCATGTTTCGGGACATCTCTTGGGACGTCTCTTGGGGCGTGCTTTGGGGCACGTCCCGGCGGCTGGTCGTCGGGCGAAATGCGGATATCTGTCAGGAGGGTGCTGTCGGACGCGATCGCCTCGATCGTCGCCGGCATGGCGAGCCAGACCGTGTCACAGCGCGGGCAGGCGACGCGGCGGCCGTTCGGCTCAAGAGCCGCCTTGGTGATATGGTAGGCGGCACCGCAGCCGGGGCAGTCGATCAGCACGTTCGGCTCAAACCCGTTGATGAAGCGCGGGACGAGTCATTTCCCGTCTGCTGAAAGTAATCGTCGGCTGGTATGGTTAACCTGCGGTTAAGGCCGTGATTCGCCGGCATACTTCGGCCGGCGCGGGAGTTCATCTTGGTCCGGTTTGAGAATGTCGGCCTGCGTTACGGGATGGGTAATGAGATCTTGAAGGACATCAGCTTCGAGATTGAGCCGCATTCATTTCAGTTCCTCACCGGGCCGTCCGGCGCCGGCAAGACGACGTTGATGCGCCTCATCCTCTTGTCGCTGAAGCCGACGCGGGGCCTCATCTCGCTCTTCAACCGCGACGCCGCTGAGCTCAGCAAGGACCAGATTACCGATCTGCGCCGTCGCGTCGGCGTCGTATTCCAGGATTTCCGGCTCCTCGATCATCTGACGACCTACGAGAACGTCGCCCTGCCGCTGCGCGTCCAGGGCCGCGACGAATCCGCTTATCGCGCCGAAGTCGTCGAGCTTCTGCGCTGGGTCGGGCTCGGCGATCACATGCATGTCCTGCCGCCGGTGCTGTCGGGCGGCGAGAAACAGCGGGCCGCCATCGCCCGCGCGCTCATCGTGCGCCCCGAGCTGCTGCTGGCCGACGAGCCGACCGGCAATGTCGATCCGACACTGGCGCGGCGCCTGTTGCGGCTCTTCGCCGAATTGCACAAATCGGGGACCGCCGTGGTCATCGCCACGCATGATCTGGCGCTGATGGACCAGTTCGAGACGGCGCGCCGGCTCGTCCTCGGCGACGGCCGGCTGCACATCTATGAGTGAGCGCGGCATGATCTACGCCCAGTCCGACGAGCGCCGCGATTTTGGGCGTTTCGCCGATGACGCCTCTGCCGGCATGCGCAAGGACGTGCCCTTGGTGCCGGCTGCTTCGATCGCCGGCCGGGCGCTCGTCACCGTCGTGGCGATCATGACCTTTCTCGCCGCGCTGACGGCGGGCGCGGCCATGCTCATCGCGCATTCGGCCGACGATTGGCGCGGCCAGGTGGCGCGCGAAATGACGATCCAGGTGCGACCCGAAACCGGCCGCGATCTCGATGCGGATGTGACGGCCGCCGTCGCCGCCGCTCGGGCCGCGCCGGGCATCGCCGACGTCTATGCCTACAGCAAGGCGCAGTCCGAGGCCCTGCTCACGCCCTGGCTCGGCACCGGGCTCGATCTGTCCGAATTGCCGGTGCCGCGGCTCATCGTCGTCAAGCTCGACCCCAAAACGTCGCTCGATGTCGCGGCGTTGCGCAAGGCGGTCTTGGACAAGGTCCCCAATGCGACGATCGACGATCATCGGCTTTGGCTCGAGCGGCTCGCGGTGATGGCCGGGACGGTGGTGGTGATCGCCTTCGTCGTCTTCGCGCTGGTGATGCTGGCGATGGTGTTGGCGGTCGGCTTTGCGACGCGCGGCGCGATGGCCGGCAATCGCGAGATCATCGACGTCCTGCATCTCGTCGGCGCGGCGGACGGCTATATTTCGCGCCAGTTCCAGCGGCATTTCTTCCGCCTCGGCCTGCGCGGCGGTCTGATCGGCGGCGGCGCGGCGATCTTGGTTTTCCTGCTATCAAGCTCCATATCGGCGCTGATGCGCGCGACAGCCGGCGGCGAGCAGATCGAGGCCATGTTCGGCAGCTTTTCGCTCTCGGCCAACGGCTATGGCGTCATTGCCCTGATTGCCGCGGCGGTGGCGGTCACCACCGGGCTCGTGTCCCGCATCATCGTCTTCCGGCACCTGCGCGGCTTGACATGAGCCGCATCCTGCGGCTCCTCAGCCCATGAACCAAATGACCGCTTCCGACCCCGTCGCGCGCCGGCGCACTTTTGCGATCATCTCGCATCCCGACGCCGGCAAGACCACGCTCACCGAAAAGCTGCTGCTGTTCGGCGGCGCGATCGCGCTCGCCGGCGAGGTGCGCGCCAAGGCCAACCGCCGCCAGACGCGGTCCGACTGGATGGGCATCGAGCGCGAGCGCGGAATTTCCGTCGTCACCTCGGTGATGACCTTCGAATATGGCGGCTGCGTCTTCAACCTGCTCGACACGCCGGGCCATGAGGACTTTTCCGAGGACACGTACCGGACGCTGACCGCCGTTGACTCGGCGATCATGGTCATCGACGCGGCCAAAGGCATCGAGGCGCGGACGCGCAAATTGTTCGAGGTCTGCCGGCTGCGCGATATTCCGATCCTGACCTTCATCAACAAGCTCGATCGCGAAAGCCGCGATCCGTTCGATCTGCTCGACGAGATCGAGAAAACGCTGGCGCTCGATGTTGCGCCGATCACCTGGCCGCTCGGCTCGGGCCGCGATTTCGCCGGCGTCTATGATCTGCGCCGCGATGTCGTGCGCCGCTTCGAGGCGGCGGATCAGCAGCCGCTCAAAGTCACCGGCCCCGACGATCCAGCGCTGACCGCCATCCTGCCGCCGCTCGAGGCGGAGGCGATCCGCGATCAGCTTGAACTCGCGCGCGGCGCGCTCAAGCCGTTCGACAAGCAGGCTTTTCTTGAGGGGCATCTGACGCCGGTCATGTTCGGCAGCGCGCTGCGCACCTTCGGCGTCGGCGATCTCATCGACGCGCTCGCCGAATTCGCGCCGCCGCCGCGCGGGCTCGAAGCCGCGAGCCGCCATGTCGATCCGCGCGAGCCGAAGATGAGCGGCTTCGTCTTCAAGATCCAGGCGAACATGGACCCGAACCATCGCGACCGCATCGCCTTCATGCGCGTCTCGTCGGGCAAGCTGGCGCGCGGCATGAAGGCGAAGCTGGTGCGCACCGGCAAAAGCGTCGCGCTCAATTCGCCGCAATTCTTCTTCGCCCAGGACCGCCAGCTTGCCGACGAAGCCTATGCCGGCGATGTCGTCGGCATTCCGAACCACGGCACGTTGCGGATCGGCGATACGCTGACCGAGGGGGAAGACCTGGTCTTCCGCGGCGTGCCGAGCTTCGCCCCGGAAATCCTGCGCCGGGTCAAGATTTCCGACGCCATGCGGGCGAAGAAATTGCGCGAGGCGCTTCAGCAGATGGCGGAGGAGGGCGTCGTGCAGCTCTTCCTGCCCAACGACGGCTCGAATGCGATGGTCGGCGTTGTCGGCGCCCTGCAACTCGACGTTCTCGTCGAGCGGCTCGCTGCCGAATATGGGCTGCAGGTGACGCTTGAGACCTCGCGCTTCGAGCTAGCGCGCTGGATCAGCGCCGAAAATCCGGCCGAGCTTGAGAAATTCATGCGCGCCTATCCGGCCTCGATGGCGGTCGATCTCGACGGCGCGCCGGTCTATCTCGCGGCCTCCGCCTGGGACCTGCGCTACGAGCAGGAGAAATGGCCGCAGATCGTCTTCGCCGACATCAAGGATTACCAGAAGGCCGAGACCGGCAAGGGCCGTCAGAAGGCGTTGGTGTAGCCGCGCTTGCTGGTCAATGTCAGCCAGAGGATTTCGATGTCGAGCCACATCGACCAATTGTCGATGTAATAGAGGTCGTGCTCGACCCGGGCGCGCATGCGGATGTCGCTCATGCCGCCGCGATAGCCGTTGATCTGCGCCCAGCCGGTGATGCCCGGCTTCATATTGTGGCGGCGGGCATAGAGCGCGATGCGGCGCTCGAACATCTGGTCGATGACCAGCGCGTGCGGCCGCGGGCCGACGAGCGACATGTCGCCGCGCAAGACATTGAAGAGCTGCGGCAGCTCGTCGATGTTGCGGGCGCGGATGAACTCGCCGACGCGGGTCACGCGGCTGTCGCCCTTCTTCACCAGCGTGAGGTTGGCGCTGTCCTCCAGCGTCGTCATCGAGCGGAATTTATAGATGCGAAAGGGCTGCTGGTTGAAGCCGTAGCGCCGCTGCTTGAAGATCACCGGACCGTGGCTCTCGAGCTTGATCGCCAGCGCGATCATGAGGAGCAGCGGCGACAGCAGGATCAGGCCCAGCGCCGAAAAGAAGATGTCGAAGCTGCGCTTGGCGATGCGCTCCGCGAGCGTCAGCGGGTCGCGGACGATGTGGAGGCTCGACACCGGGCCCATCTTGGCGATGCGCGCATCGGTGAAACGGTCGAGCACCCGTTCCGGGCCGAGGTGGATCGAGGTCGGCACGTGCAGGAAGGCCTGGATCGCGGCGTCGATGGCGGTCTTGTCGTTCCACGGGACGAGGATGAAGACATCGTCGGGGCCGAGCATTCGCGCCGAGGCGCGCGCCAGGGCGAGATCTTCGTCGAGATTATCCGGGCCGCGCAGCACCGCGGCGGCGACGATATGGACGCCGAAGGCCCAGGGCTCGAAGCGCTTGGAGAAGGCTTCGATATCCTTCTCGTAGCCGAGCAGAAAGATGCGATGCACCGCGAGCTGGCCGTGGCGGGCGCGGGCGCGGGTGTTGATCGTGATGAGCAGGCGGACGATATCGATCGCCAGGAAGCCGCCGACGAACAGGATGAACAGGGCCAGCGGGTCGGCATTCGACAGCGGCCGGCGCGACACCAAGAGAACGAGCGTGCAGAGCAGGGCGATCCCCCAGGGAATGATCGCACGCTGCAGCAGGCGGTCGAAGGTGAGATATTTCATCACCGCATAATCGCCGCGGATCGCCGCGACCGAGGTGAAGAAGGTCGCGGTCAGCAGGCCGAGCCGGGCATAGGTGCCGGGCGGCAGGCTCATGGGCACGCCATTGAGCGCAAGATGCGCCAGATAGGCGCAGGCCATGATGGCGGCAAAATCGGCCATCGCGGCAAAGAACGCGAAGCCGCCGCGCAGCAGAACGGTGCTGCCGCGCGGCAGGGCGTTCGCCCAGTTCGCATCGGCAGCGCGTGGCCCGGGCTCTGTCTTGCCACGAAACATATTGAAAGCCGTCCTGACGTTTGGCACAGCGGCGTCTCAGAAAGACACGCCCATGACCCCGCATGCGACGCTTGGCGCGGGAAGGCGGCTTATGCCTGGCCATATCCGCAACGGCTGTGCCGAAGTCCACACAGGGTGAGGGCAAAAGTCCCGAGGCATTGCGCCAAGGTGACGTTTAAGCTTCGATCGTGGCTTCCGGGCAACGCTGCCGGAGAGGACGGCGGCCTCGGCTTGACGCTCGCAGCGCCGCGAAGCATCGTCTCGGCGCTTCATTCCGGAGATCGAGATGGCCCAATTTTCCGCCTTGGCGCGCCGCGCGCTCGTTGGTCTGACAGCCGCGCTTGCCGCGGCGCCCTTCTGCGCGGCCCCCTTCGCCGCGGCTGCGCGCCCGATTGTTCCGGCCGAACGGCGCTATGATTCCTATGCCGGCGTTTTGCCGGCCTGCGCCGATCCCGGCGTCTTCCAGCGCATCCGCTCCCTGTTTCACGATCGCGAGACCGAGTTCTGGAAATCGGGTCTCGAAATCGTGAACCTCGGCGAAGTCCGCGAAACCGGCTTCCGTTCGGAGGGTCTCGATTACATCCCGCGGCGCTATTGCGAGGGCCGCGTCTATCTCAACAATCAATCCGTCCGCCCCGTCACCTATTCGATCGTCGAGGACGCGGGCTTCATCGGCTTCAGCTACGATGTCGAATGGTGCGTTGCCGGACTCGATCGTAATTTGGCCTATGGCGGATATTGCCGCGACGCGCGGCCGTGACCGCTGGCAAGGCGATTTTGATCCGCCGGGTTGCGGCTCTCGCGCTCGGCGCCGCGGTGCTTTGGCCGCTCGCCGGCGCCGCGCAATATTCTGGCTGCATTCTCGACAATTGCGCCGACAAGAAGCCGCTGGCGGCCCCAGTGCCCGGCAATAATCAGCCGCCCGCCAGCCAAGGCAGCTCCGGCGATTGGTCGCCCAATGCCGGCGGCGCCATCCCGTCGGGCGGTGCCAGTGCGTCGGGGGATTTTGACTTTTATGTCTTCTCGCTGTCCTGGTCGCCCGGCTTCTGCGACCTGGGCGGCGCCGAAAAAGCCCCCGATCAATGCCGCAGCGGCGCCAATCTCGGCTTCGTCGTGCACGGCCTGTGGCCGCAGGACAACCAGGGCTATCCGTCCGATTGCGGCGGCGTCACGTCGCCGTCCTGGCTCGTGCTGGAATCGACCCGCGGTCTCTACCCCGACATCGGCCTCGCGCGGTACGAATGGCGCAAGCACGGCACTTGTTCCGGCAAGAGCCCGGCCGCTTATTTCGCCGATGTCCGCCGCGCCCGCGATCTCGTCGTCACGCCGCCGATGTTCCAGAATGCGCAAAGCGAACAGGATACGACGGCGCTCGATGTCGAGCGCGCCTTCATCGCCGCCAATCCGCGGCTGCGGCCGGGCATGATGTCGGTCGAATGCGTCAACGGCGAGTTGTCGGAGGTTCGCATCTGCCTGTCGAAGGACGTGCGCAATTTCGTACCGTGCCCGGATGTCGCGCGCCATGGCTGTCATACGCAGGACATTGCCGTCGCGCCGATGCGGTAATACGAGCGGATGAATTATCGCCATGCCTTTCACGCCGGCAATTTCGCCGACGTCTTCAAACACGCGATCCTGGCGCGCATCCTCGTCTATCTCGGCCTGAAAGAGGCGCCGTTCCGTGTCATCGACACGCATGCCGGGGAAGGCTTCTACGATCTTTCGGACGCGCGGGCGGAAAAAACCGCCGAATGGCGCGGCGGCATCGGACGGCTTCTTGAGGCCGCGCCGCCGCCGGAGATCGCCGATTTGCTCGCGCCTTATCTCGCGGCTGTCACGCCTTTAGTCAGCGGCACGCCGCCGCTCTATCCGGGCTCCCCGGCGCTGGCTTTGAAGCTCGCGCGGCCGCAAGACCGGATGATCTTCTGCGACGCGCATCCCGAAGTCATCGCGGCGCTGCGCAGCCGCCGCGATTTCAGCCGCGACCCGCGGGTGAAGATCGTCGACATCGACGGTTATCGGGCGCTCAACGCCTTCGTGCCGCCGCGCGAGCGGCGTGGCGTCGTCATCATCGATCCGCCGTTCGAATCGAAGACGGAGTTCGACGATCTCAAGGCTGCGCTTATGCTGGCTGTGCCGAAATGGCCGACCGGGACCTACCTGATCTGGTTTCCGGTGAAGGATATTGGCGCGGTTGCGCGGTTTCGGGCGGCGCTCGGCGCGGTCTTGCCGGATCTCGGGGTCAGGAACGCGCTCGACCTTCGTCTGGCTGTCGCTGCGCCGCACCCGGATGCGCCGCTGGCTGCCAATGGCCTGATAATTCTCAATCCGCCCTACACACTTGCCGTAGAAGCGCAAAAGATTTTGCCGTATCTTGCCAAAACCATGGCGATCATGGGCCAGGGTGACGCAGACGTCGCATGGCTTGTCAGGCACTGACCGAAAGGCGGGCTTGCGGGCCGCGCGGGAACAAGGCTTTTGCGGCGCCCTGAGGAATAAAAGCGTTGGCCAAAAAATGCCGGCGTCGGAAAGTCAGGGAGAGACATATGCCGCAGCAGGGAACTGTCAAATTTTTCAACGCCAACAAAGGGTTTGGCTTCATCACCCCGGATAGCGGCGGCCCCGACATTTTCCTCCACATCACCGCTGTGGAGCGTGCCGGTCTGTCGTCCCTCAACGAAGGCCAGCGAGTGAGCTTCGAGACCGAGCCCGACAAGAAGGGCAAGGGTCCGAAAGCCGTCGATCTGCACCTCGTTTAAGCCGCGAATCGGACGGCGCGTACCGCTTCGGTGCGCGCCGACCCTCTGCGCCTCAATTAGAAGTGATAATTGACGCCCGCTCGCAGCGTCGAAAGGGTGAGGCCGGGGTGCATGTAAACCGGCGTGCCGTTGAATAGATTGCCGCCGCCGTAATCGCTGTAGAGATATTCGGCCTTGACGGAAACATTGCGGGTCACGGCGTATTCGATGCCGGTGCCGATCACCCAGCCGTTCAAGAAGGTCGATTCGTTGGCATAGACGCTGGGCGTGGTCGAGAAGTCGGTCACCGTGCCCTTCAGGTTCGCGCCGGTATAGCCGCCGGTGATGTAGACGAGCGCGTGGTCGAAGGCATAGCCGAAGCGGGCGCGGATCGAGCCTTCGCCGTTGATATTGCCATTGCCATGGATGGTGCCCCACGGGCTGTTCGAGCCGCTGACGCTGCCGAAATTGATGTCGCCTTCGATGCCGGCGACGAGCGGGCCGGACTGATAATTATAACCCGCCTGAATGCCGAAGAGGCCGCCATCCGCATTGCCGAAAAATGGGTCGCCGCCGTTGGTGAAGCGGCCGAAGCCGAAGCCGGCATTGGCGCCGACATAAGCGCCCGTCCACGTGAAGATCGGCGCCGGCTGATAATAAGGCGCCGGTGAATAGGGCGGCAGATCGGCGGCCAGCGCCGGAAAGCTCGCGGCCACAAAAACGGCTGCCAAAAGGACGCGTTTCATTCCACACCTCGTACTCGGAACTCCCGGGGGCGAGGATTAAGCTGGTCTGGTTACCTAAGACTTAAATAAAAGATTCGTAAAACACAAAAATATTTGAGTTATATATTGTTTACCATAAAAATAAACCATGAAATACACGCTTGGCCGAGCGATCAATACTTAAAATATGAATTGCCTATCTTGTTTGGTTAATAATTGTTTGTCGAAAGGCTTGGCCGAAGTGCCGCCTCCCCGGTTGTTTTCCGCCTCGCCAAAATTGCTTAAAGAGAGCGCCGATGGGAATGGGAGAGAATCATGCCGCGCAAGGCTGCTTTGGTGACGGGCGCCGCCCGCCGAATTGGTCTCGCGATCGCCGAGCGGCTGGCCGGCGCGGGCTATGATCTCGCCATCCACAGCAGCGAGGCGACACAGCCCGAGGCGGAAGCCGCCGCGCAGCATCTGCGGACGCAGGGTTGCGCGGCCGTGGTGATCGCCGCCGAGCTCGCCGATCCCGCCCAGCCCGAGCGGATCGTCGCGGCGGCCCGTGCCGCGCTCGGCCCGCTGTCGGTGCTCGTCAACAATGCCTCGATCTTCGAGCGCGACGCGGCCGAGGCGATCGATGTCGCGCTCTTCGACAAGCTCATGGCGGTGAACCTGCGCGCGCCGGTACTGCTGGCGCAGCACTTCGCCAATCAAGTGCCGGAGGGGCAGGAGGCGGTGATCGTCAATCTCGTCGATCAGCGGGTCTGGCGGCCGACGCCGCAATTCTTCTCTTACAGCATCACCAAAGCCGGTCTCTGGTGGGCGACGCAGACCTTGGCGCAGGCGTTTGCGCCGCGCCGCATCCGCGTCAATGCCGTCGGCCCCGGGCCCGTGTTGCCCAATACGCCGCAGGGCAATGCCGGTTTCGAGAAAGAGGTCGCCGGCGTGCTGCTCAAGCGCGCCGTCGCGCCGGCGGAGATCGCCGAGGCGGTGCTCTTTCTCGTCGAGGCGCGCAATGTCACCGGGCAGATGATCGCGGTCGATTCCGGCCAGCATCTCGCCTGGGAAACGCCGGATATTCCCGAAATCTAGAGCATCGGACCGAAAAGTGCGAAGCGGTTTTCGGACAAATCCGATGCGCTGAAAAAGGCTTAAAAGCGCCGGGCGACTCAATTTGAACGTCCGACGCTCCAGCGTCAGTCGGCGCTCGGTAGACGGCGGATGGTGAATTCGATCTGCCCGTCATCGAGTTCGCGCCAGAATTCGATCTCGGTCATATAGGCGGCTTTCGGATAAGCGGCGAACCATTCGCGGGCTTTGTCGCGCGCTTCGCCGCGCGGCAGCGTGAAGGTCTCGCGCCGCCAGGCGCCGGGCGATGGGTGCTTGGCCCGCGTTCCCAGCCGGCGGGCGATTTCCGAAGGTGTCTTGCGTCCCGCATTCATATCCGCGGCTCCCGCAAATGAGATAAGACGCCAAAAGGCTTTCACCAGCCTATCCGAGCGGAAAGGCCGCCTCGACGAGATAGGGACCGCCGCCGGTCGCCGCCCGCGCGGAAAACAGGACAAATCGTGTCGCCTCGAAGCGGCGGGAAAAGAAGCCGCGGGTCGTGAGGTAAGCGGCGACCGCCGTGCTCGACGCATCGCGCAACCGCGCCAGCGTGATATGCGGCGTGAATTTGCGCGGCTCCGGCGGAATGCCGATGCGCCGCATCAGTCGCTCCTGCTCGGCTTGCAGTTCGACAAGCGGCGCGGCGGGCTTTGCCTTGGCGACGATGGCGCGCGGCTTGCCGCCGCCGAAGGATTCGATGCCTTCGAGCGTCACGGTGAAGGCCGGCCGGCGGATTTGCTCCAAGGTGCCGCAGACATCGCGCGCCGTCGCGTAATCGATGTCGCCGATGAAGCGCAAAGTCATGTGGTAGAAGTCGGTGTCGATCCAGCGAGCGCCGGAGAGACCTCCGCGCAGCATTCCGAGATCGCTGGCAAGGTCAGAGGGAATCTCGAGGCCCGTGAACAGACGGGGCATGGGTCCCTCCTCAAGTCACGACCACATCTTGCGGGGAGCAAGACCGGTCACGGCCATCACGCGAAACCATTTGGCACATTGTCCCGAGAGGTCAACACACCGAATCGATCCTGCGCCTTCATTTTGGACCGATTTCGCCTTTAGAGAAAGACCGGCCGCCAAAAATTATCGCGCCGCAACCGAACGCGCGAAGCTCTCAGCGAGCGGCAGAATTTGCGCGACGATTGTCGCGACGCCGGCGCGGTTCGGATGCAGGCCGTCTGCCAGTTCGAGGCTTTTGTTACCGCTGACGCCTTGCAGAAAGAACGGATAGAGCGGCGCGCGATATTTTGCCGCGAGCGCCGGATAGATCGCATCGAAGGCGCGGCCGTAGTCGGCGCCGAGGCTGGGCGAGGCGCGCATGCCGGCGATCATCACTTTGATATGCCGGGCGGCGAGCTTGGCGAGGATCGCGTCGAGCGTCTGGCGTATATGCGCCGGGGCCAGGCCGCGCAGCATGTCATTGGCGCCGAGTTCGAGGATCACCGCATCGGTGTCATCCGGGATCGACCAATCGAGCCGGGCAAGGCCGTCTTCGGCCGTGTCGCCGGAGACGCCGGCATTGACGATGCTGACATTAAAGCCTGCGTGTCGAAGCGCCATTTCCAGCGCGGCGGGGAAGGCGGCATCGGCCGGCAGGAGATAGCCGGCGGTGAGACTGTCGCCGAAGGCGACGATCTTGATCGGCCTGGCGGGCGCGGCGGCAAGCCCGAAAACCGCCGGAATTAAAAGCGCAAGTGCGAGCCCGAAGGCCAAGCGTAATCTGGACGCGATGATGGACGATGCGGCGATCATTTTTGACAATGTCGATTTGAGCCTCGGCCGCGGGGCGGCGCGTGTCCATATCCTGAAAAGCCTCTCCTTGACCATCGCGCGCGGCGAAGCCGTGGGGCTGACGGGGCCGTCCGGCTCCGGCAAATCGACCTTGCTGATGGCCATGGCCGGGCTCGAGCGGCCGGATTCCGGCACCGTCACGATCGACGGCACCGTCCTCAACCGGCTGAGCGAAGACGCTTTGGCCGAATTTCGCGGCGCGCGGATCGGCATCGTCTTTCAATCGTTTCACCTGATCCCGACGATGACGGCGCTGGAGAATGTCGCGATCCCGTTGGAGCTCGCGGGCGATGCGCAAGCCTCTGCCCGCGCCCGCGCCGAACTTGCCGCCGTCGGCCTCGAAGGCCGGCTGGCGCATTATCCGGCGGAGCTTTCGGGCGGCGAGCAACAGCGCGTCGCGCTCGCCCGGGCGCTCGCGCCCAATCCGGCGATTCTCATCGCCGACGAGCCGACCGGCAATCTCGATGAGACCAATGGCGCCGTGGTGATGGATCTTCTCTTCGGCTTGCAGCGGGCGCGCGGCGCGACGCTGGTTCTTGTCACGCATGATGCCCATCTCGCGTCGCGCTGCGACCGCATCCTGCGCCTGCGCTCGGGCCGCATCGCACCGGATTTGGCGGCGTCCGAATCCGGCGCCGCGCGGCTGCATGGTTAGCGAAGGGTGAATCGAACCTGACGGAAAGCGCGGCAAGCTAACCGAAAAATTACACTTAGCCGCGAAAATAGAGCGTCGTTCTGTTCTTGTTTGTCCCTTTTGAGCTTCAAATGGAATCGCAGACTAAACCCACGCACCGGTTTAGCATCTGGAAGCTGGCAGAGCCGGCAACCGAGTCGCGGGGCCGCGTGCCGGAGGGTGCCGCGGCGAAGGCAAATTCGCCCGCCGCCGAGCCGTCGACGCCGGTCCCTCGTCCCTTGCACGCCCGCGAGCGTCATTCGGCCGTCACGGCCGCGCGCGCCACGCTTCGGCCCTTCGGCGCAAAATGCATGCTGCCAAACGGCACCAAGCTCAATTGCGAAACCAAGCGTGTCGAGCCTGACCGGATCGAAGTCGCTTACCGGGAGATCCCCAAGACCGGCCGCGAGACCGGCCGCGAGTCGCTGCTGAATGCCAAGGTCGGTCTCGAAATCGATTTCTTCGGCTTTGTCCGCGGCACCGTGCGCAATGTCAGCCAGAGCGGCTTTTGGATGGCGCCGGATATCGTCTATCACGAGATGCTGGTTCGCAAACTTGCCGAGCTTCGCATGACCGGCGCGACGGAGAATGAGCGCAGCAACCTCGAACGGCTCACCGCGCGCATCACCCTGCGCAATCCCGCCTGCCTCTATCGCCTGTTCGATGATCCGACGCTCTATCAGGCCAAGATCGCTTTGCTCTCGCACAAGGTCGCGACCTTGCGCACGGCGCAAATCCAGCGCGCCGGCACGCGCGTGCTGCTGGGCTGGCCGGAGTCGCGTGCGGGGCAGGTGGTGCGCAGCTTCGAGAGCGGCTTCACCGTCGAACTGGACGAGGCGCTCGAAGAGCTGCACGAGAACTTGACCTTCGCCTGACCCACGCCACAAAGGCGTGGCACGGCGAAACAATGACCGCCCGCGCCGCATTTCTCTGGCCGCTCGCCCTCCGCCTGGCGCTGCGGGACTTTCGCGGCGGCCTCAACGGCTTTTTCACGCTGCTGGCCTGCCTGACACTGGGGCTGATGACCATCGTCGGCGTCGGGTCGATCACGCGTTCGCTGTCGCAGGGCTTGGTCGAGAAAGGCCGCGTCATTCTTGGCGGCGATCTGTCGTTCGATCTCATCCAGCGCGAGGCAACAAGCGATGAGCTGCGCGTGCTCGCCTCGCATGGCCGCGTCAGCCGCGTCGCGCTGATGCGGGCAATGGCCCGGCGCGCCGACGGCGCGGCGGCGCTGATCGAGATCAAGGCCGTCGATGCGGCCTATCCGACCGCCGGGACGATCGGCTTGGCGCCGCCGCAAAATTTGTCGGACGCTCTCGCTCTGCGTGACGGCGCCTATGGCGTCGCGGCGGATTCGACGCTCGCGGCGCGGCTCGATCTCAAACCAGGCGATCGTTTCATGGTGGGCGCTGCGACCTTCGCCTTCCGCGCCGTGCTGACCGGCGAGCCCGACAAGCTTGCCGCCGGGATCGGCTTCGGGCCGCGCGTCATCATGTCGGAGACCGCCTTGCGGGCGACATGGCTTTTGCAGCCCGGCGCCTTGGTACGCTGGCTTTACCGGGTGTCGCTGCGCCCCGGCGAAACGCCCGAGGCGGCCGGCGCCGCGGTTCGCAAAGTGCTGCCGTCGGCCGGCTTCGAGATTCGCACCTGGAAGAATGTCTCGCCGGAATTCTCGCGGGATTTGAACCGCTTCAGCCAGTTCCTGGTTCTCGTCGGATTGAGCGCCTTGCTCATCGGCGGCGTCGGTGTCGCCAATGGCGTTGCGAGCTTCGTCGAGCGCAAGACGCCGACGATCGCGACGCTGAAAGCCTTGGGCGCGTCCGGCTTCTTCGTCTTCGGCCTGATGTTGATCGAAGTGATGGCGATGGCGGTCATCGGCATGGCGGCGGGCATCATGCTTGGGGCCTTGCTGCCATTTGTGCTCAATGCGGCCTTCGCCGCATCGCTGCCGTTTCCGTTTGCGCCAAAGATCTTTCCGCAGGAGATCGGCGCCGGGCTCCTCTATGGCCTGCTGACAATCCTCTCTTTCGCGCTGCTGCCGCTCGGCCGGGCGCATGACGTGCCGGTCTCGGCCCTGTTTCGCGACGAGGTCGCGCCGCAGGAGCGACGCCTGAAGCGCCCTTATCTTGTCATGTTCGGCCTTGCGGTCGCCGGGCTCGCCGTGTCGATCGTGGCCTTCGCACCGAACCAGAAGCTGGCGCTGATCTTTCTCGGCGCAGCGCTCGGCGCCTTCGTCCTGTTGCGCGGCGCGGCGGCGCTCATCGCACGGGCAGCGAAAAAGGTCCGGCCGCGCAATATGGAACTGCGGCTTGCCGTCGCCAATCTCTATCGCCCGGGCGCGCTGACGCCGGTCATCGTCCTTTCGCTTGGGCTCGGGCTGACGCTTGTCGTGACGCTCGCGCTCATCGACGGCAATCTGCATCAGCTGTTTCGCGACCGGACGGGCGCCGTGCCGGATTTCTTTTTTCTCGGCGTCGAGAAAGACCAGACCCCGGCCTTCCGCGATTTTGTTCTTGCCGATGCGCCGGGCGGCCAGCTCGAACTCGTGCCGATGCTGCGCGGCCGGATCGTTCGGTTGAACGGCACGCCGGCCGAAAACGCCAAGGTCAGCAGCGACACGTCCTGGGTTCTGCAGGGCGATCGCGGCATCAGCTTTTCGCCGGATGTGCCGGCGGGCTCGCGGCTCGTCGCCGGCGCATGGTGGCCGCGCGATTATGCCGGCCCGGCGGAAGTCTCCATGGCGTCGGATATCGCCACGAGACTTGGCCTCAAGCTTGGCGACCAGCTCAGCGTGAATGTGCTCGGCCGCGAAATCACCGCGCGGCTCGTCAATCTGCGCAAAGTCGACTGGACCAATCTCGGGATCAATTTTGTCCTCGTCTTCACGCCTGCGACTTTTCATGGCGCGCCTTATTCGAATCTCGCAACGCTCACCTTTGCGACACCGCCGGCGCCTGCAATTGAGCAACGCCTCGTGCGCGATGTCGCGAAAGCCTATCCCGATGTCGTGAGCCTGCGCGTCAAGGATTCGCTGGAAGCCGTGCGCCAGGTGGTCGATGAACTGTCGGCGGGGGTGCGCGGCACGGCGGCGATCGCCCTCATTGCCGCGATTTTGGTTCTCGCCGGCGCCCTGGCCGCGGGCCAGCGGGCGCGGCTTTATGACGTCATCGTGCTGAAAGTGCTCGGCGCGACGCGGTGGCGGCTTCTTGCCGCGCTCATCTGTGAATTTGGTCTGATCGGCGCCGCGACGGCGGTTTTCGGCGTCGTTGCCGGCAGCGCCGCCGCGCTCGCTGTCGTCCGGCTGGTCATGAAGCTCGATTTCATCTGGCTCTGGCCGCAAGCGCTCGCCGCCGCCCTCCTGACGCTCGTCGCCGCAATCGTCCTGGGCGTCGCCGGAACATGGCGCAGTCTTGGGCAAAAGCCCGCCCGATTCTTACGAAATTTATAGGTTTTACAGCGTCGCCAAGCGGGGCGCTGGCCTTGTACGGCTTTGCGCGCTGGGCCATATTATCGGCGATGTTCCCGCCGGGCGAAAGCGCGGCGGCCGGAGGTGATCAAGCCTCCTAACTTACGAGGAAACAATGTCCGACTTCGACCGCAACACCGCCCGCTGGGGACAAGCGGTACCCCAGGCCGGCCGTGCCCAGATCGACCAGGGCCTTCGCTCCTATATGCTCGGCGTCTACAACAATATGGTGATCGGCCTCGCCATCACCGGCCTCTTCGCCTATGGCGCGAACATGCTGGCGGTGACGCAGGATCCGGCGCTGGCGGTTGCGCGCTTCGGCCACGTCTATCTCACGTCGTTCGGCCAAATGCTTTATATCAGCCCACTGAGATGGCTTGTGGTGTTCGCGCCGCTCGCGCTCGTGTTCTTCTTCTCGTTCCAGCTTAACCGCGTTGCGGCCTCGACGGCACGCGCGCTCTTCTTTGTCTTCTCGGCGGCGATGGGCCTGTCGCTGTCGACGCTGGTGCTGATCTACACCGGCAATTCGATCGCCCGCGCCTTCTTCATCACCGCGGCTTCGTTCGGCGCCCTGAGCCTTTACGGCTACACGACGCCGCGTTCCCTCTCGGCGATGGGGTCATTCATGATGATGGGTCTCTTCGGCCTCATCATCGCAAGTATCGTCAACATCTTCCTGCACAGCACCGGGCTGCAGTTCGCCCTGAGCATTCTGACGGTGATCATCTTCGCCGGCCTGACCGCTTGGGACACCCAGGCGATCAAGGAGATGTATTACGCCTCCGACGATTACGAGACGGCGACGAAGAAGTCGGTCAACGGCGCCTTGCGCCTCTACCTCGACTTCATCAACATCTTCGTGGCCATGCTGCAACTGACGGGCTCACGCAATAACTGATCCGGACTGTTTGGTTGGTAAGCAGAGCCCCGCTTCGGCGGGGCTTTTGTTATCCCGAGACGAGGTTCAGCTTTTTCTCCAGCACGCTGATGACGCGCTTGAGATCATGGCCTCGCTTCAGGATCAGGCCGGTCGCGGCGATGACGCTGTAGGCGCCCTGTTTGCGCGCCGCCTTGGGGTTTTTCTCGATCCGGTAGAGCGGGAATTCGGCGGTGCGCCGATAGATTGAAAACACCGCCTTCTGGCTGGTGAAGGCGATGGCGTAATCGCGCCATTCGCCGGCGGCGACTTTGCGGCCGTAAAGATCGAGGATGTCGCGCAGCTCCTGCCGATCAAAGCTGACTTGCGCCGGCGCGGCGGAGGCGGGGCGGGGAGAGGCCATCGTTTCGTTTCGAGACAGCGGCACCACGCGTGCCGCCGAAAAACTTTCGTCCGCCGACTCCATGCTCATCCAGGTCCTCCATCGCCCATGATTGCGGAAAGCGCGAAGGGCGGCAAGCGCCGTTATGAGGGGCGGGGAGAACCGCCGAGTCCGCGCTCAATTTTTCTTGCAAAGGGCCATGGCCAGGCTTGCGGTGCGCTCCATAAAGCCCTGAAGTAACATGTCATTAATCATCAAGCGTGGCTTTGTTGACAACTCTCCGAATCACAGTTTCGCCCTTTTACAGCCTAGCGTGCGCCGCCATGGCTGCGGATACTCTCAAGACGTCGCCAAGGGCCCCCACGGTCCCACCGGACTCGTCAGCCCCCCAGCCCCCCGTTGGGACCGCGATAAGGGCCCGCCTCGCATGAGATGCGGCGACGTTGTAGAGCCGGCTCGAAGCCTTGCTTCAGCCGGCTCTTTTTTATCCCCTTCGCTTCGCTGTCGGCCACAAGCTTCGCCTTGAATTCACGCGCCGGGAAAGCGATATCAGGCGCGCGAAACCCGCTCGAATTCGAACTCGGAGGTGTTCAAAAATGGCGGCGGCGGAAAGCCAATCCCATGCGTTTCAGGCCGATGTCTCCCGGCTGCTCGATCTCATGGTCCACTCGGTCTATTCCGAGCGCGACATCTTCCTGCGTGAGCTTGTCTCGAACGGGGCCGACGCCTGCGAGAAGCTGCGCTACGAGGCGCTGGCCGATCCGGCGCTGACGGCCGACGACAGCCATTTCCTCATCACCGTCGCGCTCGACAAGGACGCCAAGACGCTGACCGTCGCCGACAATGGCATCGGCATGTCGGAGCTGGATCTGACGCAGTCGCTCGGCACCATCGCCCGCTCCGGCACGCGCGCCTTTCTCGACAAGCTCAACGCCGAGGCGAAAGAAGATGCCGCGGCCGGCAAGGATCTTATCGGCCAGTTCGGCATTGGCTTCTATTCCGCTTTCATGGTCGCCGAGCGCATCGATGTCGAGACCCGCAAGGCGGGGTCGAGCGAGGCTTTTCTTTGGAGCTCGGACGGCAAGGGGACGTTCTCGATCGCGCCGCTGGCGCGCGATGCGGCCCCGGCGCGGGGCACCCGCGTGATCCTGCATCTCCGGGAGGATGCCGCCGACTACCTCGAGCCCAACAAGGTCGAGCGCATCCTGCGCGAACATTCGAGCGCGATCACCGTGCCGATTGCGATCGTCGAGGCGCCGGGCCAAGAGCCGCGGCGATTGACCGAAGGGTCGGCACTCTGGACCAAGCCGAAGAGCGCCGTGACGGAAGAGGAATATGCGGAATTCTACCGCGACCTCGCCGCCCAGTTCGATGCGCCGGCGCTGACGCTGCATTGGCGGGCCGAGGGCCGGCATGAATATACCGTGCTCGCCTTCGTGCCGGGCTCGCGGCCGTTTGATCTCTTCGATACGGCGCGCAAGGGCCGCGGCAAGCTTTATGTCCGCCATGTGCTGATCGCCGCCGATGCCGATCTGCTGCCGGGCTGGCTGCGCTTCGTGCGGCTTGTTGTCGATTCCGCCGATCTGCCGCTCAACATGTCGCGCGAGCTGATCCAGCAAAGCCCCGTCTTCGCCGCGATCAAGAAGGCTGTCGCCAATCGCGTGATGCAGGAGCTGACGAAGCTCGAAGAAAATGATCCCGAAGCCTATGCGAAAGTCTGGGAGAATTTCGGCGCCGTCTTGAAGGAGGGGCTCTACGAAGACCCCGAGCGGCGCGACGCGCTGTTCAAGCTCGCGCGCTTCACCTCGACCGCCGAGCCCGACGGCAAGCGCACGCTTGCAGCCTATGTCGCGGCGCTGCGGCCGAACCAGACGGCGATCTATTATCTCAACGGCGATAATGCGAAGGCGCTCGCCGCCAGTCCGCAGCTCGAAGGGTTTCGCGCCCGCGGCATCGAAGTGCTTCTGCTGTCGGATCCCGTTGACGCGTTCTGGGTTTCGACCGCGGCCGGGTATGACGGCAAGCCGTTCAAATCGGTCTCGCAAGGGGCGGCTGACATCAAGGCGATTGCGCTGCTCGAAGGCGAGGACGCGCCGGCCGCGCCGCCATCCGCAGCGCTCGCGTCGCTCTTGGCGCTGATGAAGCAGGAACTGGAGAGCGTCGCGTCGGACGTGCGCGCCTCCGACCGCCTGTCGGAAAGCCCCGCCTGCCTGATTGCGCCGGAACATGGTTTCGACCGGCGGCTCGAACGCATCCTGGCCGAGCATGGGCAATTGAAGGATGTCGCCAAGCCCGTACTCGAGATCAATCCCACGCATCCGCTGATCGCAGCGCTCGCCGAACAGGTCGGGCATGCCGACAGCGCGGCGCTCGCCGATATCATCTGGCTCGTTTTCGACGAGGCGCGGCTGCTCGATGGCGAGAAGCCCGCGAATGCGGCGGATTTCGCCGCCCGTCTGACGCGCGTGCTCACCAAGGCCGTACCGGCCGGCAAGGCATGATCGCGAAGATCGCCGCGCTGACGCCGTCGCTGTCGCGGGCGCAGGCGCAGCGCGAACTGATTGAGGCTTTCGCCGCGGCGGGCGTTGCGACGCCGGCGCTCGATGCGCGGCTTCTGTTATGCGCCGCGCTCGGCATCGGCCATATCGATCTGGTGCGCGATCCGGGTCATGCCATCGGCGATGCGGCGGCCCTCGCGAACTTCGCCCAACGGCGAATTGCCGGCGAGCCGGTCGCGCGCATTCTCGGCCGCCGTGAATTTTACGGCCTCGATTTTGCGCTGAGCCCAGCCGTGCTCGATCCGCGGCCGGATACGGAGATTTTGGTCGATGCGGCGCTCGCGGTCTTGGCAGGACGCGAAGGGCAGCCGCTCTACCTGCTCGATCTCGGTGTTGGCTCGGGGGCGATCCTCGGCGCGCTTCTGTCGCAATTACCGGCAGCCTTTGGTTTGGGTGTCGATCGTTCGCAAACCGCCTGCCAAGTGGCGCGGGACAATCTCGCGGCGCTGGGATTTGCGGGACGTAGTGCGATCGTCTGCGGCGATTGGACGAAGCCGCTCGGCGGCCGCTTCGACGCCATCGTGTCCAACCCGCCTTACATTGCGACGGGCGAGATCGAAGGTCTTGCGGCCGAAGTGCGCCGGCATGATCCGCAAGCGGCGCTCGACGGTGGCGCGGACGGCCTCGATGCTTATCGGATTTTAACGCCGGCGGTGGCGCAACTTCTGCGGCCCGGCGGAATTATCGCCTTCGAGGTGGGGGCAGGTCAGGCCGATTCGGTCGCGGCCCTGCTTGACGTAACCGGGGTATTGAAACAGGGCGAGCGGCTGCGCGATCTCGGCGGCCATGTGCGCGTCGTAACGGCACATCGCGGCGCTTAGCGTGCGGCGGGCCGGTAAGCTTGGCCGTCCGGCAAATACGTTGCATATCCGCAACATAGGCTCAGGGTACGGAAAAATTTTGCGAAAGTTCTTGGCGACGGGGCGGAAAACGATTACGTTCCTGCGCAAAGATCGCTTTTCGCGAATGTTTATTGAGACAGCGTCGAGATTATCCGTTCCGGGAAGGCCGGGAGGAATGATTTCCGCATCTCACGAGCCAGATGGTGCTCGGCGCGATTGAGGCGGTTGTCCCCAACGTCTGAGGTCCCGGGAGCTGCGGGACCAGTCTCCTTCGGTGCTTAATACCGGAGGCTTTGCGTTAGCAGCTGGAGAACGGAAGCCAGCCTGTCCTCTTGCCTTAGGGCTAACGATTTGTCGTGCCGACTCGGGGTGGACCCGGGCGTCGGAAGAGAAGGGTTATGGGAAACATCCAAGGAAGATCGATGAGACCAAACCAGAATAACAAGCGCATGCGGGGCCGGAACAATAACAATCGCAAGGGGCCGAATCCGCTGTCGCGTTCTTATGAGTCCAACGGTCCGGACGTGAAGATCAGGGGAACGGCCCACCACATCGGCGAAAAATATCTGCAGCTCGCTCGCGACGCGCAGTCCAGCGGCGATCCGGTGATGGCCGAGAGCTATCTGCAACACGCCGAGCATTATTTCCGCATCATCGCCGCGGCCCAGCAGGCCCAGCAGGCGCAGTTCGCCGGCTATAACCGCCAGGGCACCGAGGCGGAGGCCGAAGAGCTCGAAGACGAAGACGATTTCGCCGGGATGACCGACCGGTTCGCATCGCCATCCGAGCGTCTGCCGCAGAATCAGCAGCCTTACGCGGGTCAGCCGCCGGCGCAGAATGGCCAGCCAAACTTCAATGGCCAGGGCAATTATCAAGGCAATTATCAGGAGCGGCCGCAATACGAGCCGCGCGGCGAGCGTGGCGATCGCAACAACCGCAATTTCCAAGATCGCAACAATCAGGATCGCAACAATCAGGACCGCAACGGCCAAGAACGTAGCGGCCAAGAGCGTGGCGGTCAGGATCGCGGCGGCTATGGCGAGCGTAACGGGCAAGGTGGCCGCGATGGCGGCCGCGAGCAGGGCCGTCGTCCGCAGCTCCGCGGTGAGAATGCGCCGCGTTATGACAATAGCGGGCGCTACGAGCGGCACGAATCGCGCAACAACGTGAGTGATGAGCCCGCCAATGGCTCGGGCCTGCCGGCCTTTATCACGGCGCCGGTGCCGGTTCGCGTTCAGCCGGAGGCGGATTTGCCGGCCGAGGAAGAAGCCGTCGGCACGGAGGTTCTGCCGCGGCCGGAGGGCGAGGGCGAAGGGTTCGCGATGCGTCCGCGCCGCCGCCGCCGCAAGCCCGAGTTTGGCGAGGGCGAAACCAAGGCGCCCGTCGAGGAATAACAATCATTCTCGCGACGCGCTGGCACATCGTTAATGATGCGCCAGCGATGTTCGTGCGCGCATCTTCCATTCCGGCGCCGCATTCCTAAATCTCCCGTAAGCTCCGCTGTCGGACGTGCCGAGGCGGAATCGTCATGCTAGAACGCATGGACGGCCTTGCCATTGGGAGGTCAGGAAAGAATGAATTTCGAGAAATACACCGAACGCGCGCGCGGCTTCGTGCAAAGCGCGCAATCGCTGGCGGTCCGCGAGAACAACCAGCAATTTACCCCCGAACATCTGCTCAAGGTGCTGCTCGACGACCCGGAAGGGCTTGCGAGCGGCCTCATCACCAAAGCCGGCGGCAATGCCCGCGAGGCGCTCACGCAGACCGAACTGGCGCTGAGCAAGCTGCCGAAAGTTCAAGGATCTGGCGCGGGTCAGCTTTATGTCGCGCCGGCCACGGCGCGGCTCTTCGACAATGCCGAGCAGATCGCCCAGAAGGCGGGCGATTCCTATGTCACCGTCGAACGGCTGTTGCTTGCGCTCGCGCTTGAAAAGGGCACCGAGGCGGCGAAGATTTTGCAGCGCGCCGGCGTCACGGCGCAGGTGCTGAATGCGGCGATCGAGGATTTGCGCAAGGGCCGCACGGCCGACAATGCGACGGCCGAAAACGCCTATGACGCGTTGAAGAAATACGCCCGCGACCTTACCGAGGCGGCGCGTGCGGGCAAGCTCGATCCGGTGATCGGCCGCGACGAGGAAATCCGCCGCACGATCCAGGTTCTGTCGCGGCGGACCAAGAACAATCCCGTCCTCATCGGCGAGCCCGGCGTCGGCAAGACCGCGATCGTCGAGGGGCTCGCGCTGCGCATCGTCAATGGCGATGTGCCGGAGAGCCTGCGCGACAAGAGCCTGCTCGCGCTCGACCTCGGCGCCTTGATCGCCGGCGCCAAATATCGCGGCGAGTTCGAGGAACGGCTGAAGGCCATCCTCAACGAAGTCACGGCGGCACAAGGCGGCATCATCCTCTTCATCGACGAGATGCACACGCTCGTTGGCGCCGGCAAGGCGGACGGGGCGATGGATGCGTCGAACCTGCTGAAGCCGGCGCTGGCGCGCGGCGAATTGCATTGCATCGGCGCCACCACGCTCGACGAATATCGCAAACATGTCGAGAAGGACGCGGCCTTGGCGCGGCGCTTCCAGCCTGTGTTCGTCAGCGAGCCGACGGTCGAGGATACGATCTCGATTCTGCGCGGTCTCAAAGAGAAATACGAGCTGCATCACGGTGTGCGTATCACCGATTCCGCCATCGTCGCGGCGGCGACGCTGTCGAACCGCTACATCGCCGACCGGTTCTTGCCGGACAAGGCGATCGACCTTGTCGACGAGGCCGCGTCGCGGCTGCGGATGCAGGTCGATTCGAAGCCCGAGGAATTGGACGAGATCGACCGCCGCGTCGTGCAATTGAAGATCGAGCAGGAGGCGCTGAAGAAGGAAACGGATACAGCGTCGAAGGAGCGGTTGCAGAAGCTCGAGCTCGAACTCGCCGAGGCGGAGGAAAAATCCACCGCCCTGACGGCGCGCTGGCGCGCCGAGAAGGACAAGCTCGGCTCGGCGCAGAAGCTCAAGGAGCAGCTTGAGGCGGCGCGCACGGAGCTTTTGCAGGCGCAGCGGCGCGGCGAATATCAGCGCGCCGGCGAGCTGACCTACAGCGTCATCCCCGAGCTTGAGAAGAAGCTTGCCGAAACCGAGTCGAACGGCAGCGCGGCATTGGTCGATGAGGCGGTCAACGCCGATCATGTCGCCCAGGTCGTCTCGCGCTGGACCGGCATCCCCGTCGATAAAATGCTCGAAGGCGAGCGCGGCAAGCTGCTGCGCATGGAAGACGATCTCGCCAAGCGGGTCGTCGGCCAGGCCGAGGCGGTCGCGGCGGTGGCCACGGCCGTGCGCCGTGCGCGGGCTGGCTTGCAGGACCCGAACCGACCGATCGGCTCGTTCATGTTTCTCGGGCCGACCGGTGTCGGCAAGACCGAGTTGACCAAGGCGTTGGCGGAATTCCTGTTCGACGACGAGACGGCGCTGATCCGGATCGACATGTCGGAATATATGGAAAAGCATTCGGTCGCCCGGCTCATCGGCGCGCCGCCCGGCTATGTCGGCTATGAGGAAGGCGGGGCGCTGACCGAGGCGGTGCGGCGGCGGCCCTATCAGGTGGTGCTCTTCGACGAGATCGAGAAGGCGCATCCGGACGTGTTCAACGTCCTGCTGCAAGTCCTCGATGACGGCCGCCTGACCGACGGACAGGGGCGCACGGTCGATTTCCGCAATGTGCTGATCATCATGACTTCGAACCTCGGTGCCGAGCTTCTGGTCATGCAGCCGGAAGGGCAGGATACCGCCGCGGTCCGCGACGAGGTGATGCAGATCGTCCGCGCGCATTTCCGGCCCGAGTTCCTGAACCGGATCGACGAGATCATCATGTTCCACCGGCTGCGCCGGCAGGATATGGCGGCGATCGTCGATATTCAGATCAACCGGCTCTCGCGTCTCCTCGACGACCGCAAGATCGTCCTCGAAATGGCCGAGACGGCGCGCGAATGGCTGGCCGAAAAAGGCTACGATTCGGCCTATGGCGCGCGGCCGTTGAAGCGGGTGATCCAGAAGGCCTTGCAGGACCCGCTGGCGGAAAAAATTCTGGCCGGCGAGATCCATGATGGTGCCGCGGTGAAGATCGGCGGCGGCCCGCAGGGCCTTGTCATCGGTGCGGCGACGCCGCCGGAGTCAAGCGGCAAAGGCAAGCCCAAGGTCGCCTGACGGGCACTTCGAAAATCGTCGGAAGTGGCGTCGCGCCGGGGTCTCAAAAAAGCTCCGGCGCGCGGTTTTTCGGCTGCCCTTTTCGGCGTCATTCCGGGCTAAAAATCAGCGCCTGTTTTTGCCGCCGGCGCGTTTCCCGCGCAAAAATTCAGGCAAGTTTTCTCGAATGTGCTTCAAGCCGTCGCGGGGACCAAAATAAGCCGCCCAAAGACGGGAAAACAGGATTTCAGGACATGCATTTGGCAGCGTTTTGAACTATATATTTCATATGGGCCGGAAGCCCGATTCCCCTGCCAATTTCCTTAAGCCAGAAAGTGCCCGAACCTATGTCTCAATCTGCGTCTGCGAGTCCGAATCCTGTGCCGGAAAATGCGCATGATTCGCCCGCTGCGGAGAGCAACGGCTATGGCGCCGAGTCGATCAAGATCCTGCGCGGGCTCGATGCCGTGCGCAAACGGCCGGGCATGTATATCGGCGACACCGACGATGGTTCGGGCCTCCATCACATGGTCTATGAGGTCGTCGACAACGCCATTGACGAGGCGCTGGCAGGCTATGCCGCCAAGATCAGCGTGACGCTCAATGCCGACGGCTCCGTCACGGTGACGGACGACGGCCGCGGCATTCCGACCGACATCCATCCGGAAGAGGGCGTCTCCGCCGCCGAGGTCATCATGACCCAGCTTCATGCGGGCGGAAAATTCGACCAGAATTCCTACAAGGTTTCGGGCGGCCTGCATGGCGTCGGCGTGTCCGTGGTCAATGCGCTCTCGGTTTTCTTGAAGCTGCGCATCTGGCGCGACGGGCTGGAGCATGTCGTCGATTTCGCCGATGGCGAGGCGGTGGCGCCGCTCGCGGTCGTCGGCCCGGCGCCGGTCGTCGACGGCAAGGTCAAGCGCGGCACCGAGGTGACCTTCCAGCCGTCGCCGAAGACCTTCAGCATGATCGAGTTCGATTTTGCCACGATCGAGCATCGGCTGCGCGAATTGGCATTCCTGAATTCCGGCGTGCGGATCGAATTGACCGATCTGCGCTCCGCCGAGATCAAGCAGGAAGAGCTGTTCTATGAAGGCGGGCTCGAAGCCTTCGTGCGCTATCTCGACCGCACCAAAACGCCGCTGATCGGCGCGCCGATCCTGATCAAGGGCGAGCGCGACCGCATCACGGTCGAAGTGGCTTTGTGGTGGAACGATTCCTACCACGAGAATGTGCTGGCGTTCACCAACAACATTCCGCAGCGCGACGGCGGCACCCATCTCGCGGGCTTGCGCGGAGCGCTGACGCGCCAGGTGACGGGCTATGCCGAAAGCTCCGGCCTCACCAGGCGCGAGAAGGTTGATCTGACCGGCGACGATTGCCGGGAAGGTTTGACCTGCGTGCTCTCGGTCAAAGTGCCCGATCCGAAATTCTCGTCACAGACGAAGGACAAGCTCGTCTCCTCCGAGGTGCGCCCGGCGGTCGAGGGGCTCGTCAATGAAATGCTCAACGTCTGGTTCGAGGAGCATCCGCAGGAAGCCAAGACCATCGTCGGCAAAGTGGTCGAGGCGGCGCAGGCGCGCGAAGCTGCGCGCAAGGCGCGTGAGCTCACCCGTCGCAAAGGCGCGCTCGATGTCGCCAATCTGCCGGGCAAGCTCGCCGATTGTCAGGAACGCGATCCGTCGAAGTCCGAACTCTTCCTGGTCGAGGGCGATTCGGCCGGCGGCTCGGCCAAACAGGGCCGCGACCGCGAATTCCAGGCGGTGCTTCCGCTACGCGGCAAGATCCTCAATGTCGAGCGGGCGCGCTTCGACAAAATGCTGTCCTCGCAGGAGATCGGCACGCTGATCACCGCGCTCGGCACCGGCATCGGCCGCGAGGATTTCAATCCCGACAAGCTGCGCTACCACAAGATCATCATCATGACCGATGCGGATGTCGATGGTTCGCATATCCGCACGCTGCTGCTGACCTTCTTCTTCCGCCAGATGCGCGAACTGATCGAGCGCGGCCATGTCTTCATCGCCCAGCCGCCGCTCTATAAGGTCAAGCGCGGCAATTCCGAGCAATATCTGAAGGACGAGCGGGCGCGCGAAGATTATCTGATCGACAGCGGCCTCGATGGTGCCGTGCTGCGGCTTGCGAACGGCGAAGAACGCGCCGGCCAGGATTTGCGCGCCATCGTCGAAGAGGCGCGGGTCATCCGGCAGGTGGTTGGCGGCCTGCATTCGCGTTACGACCGCAGCATTGTCGAACAGGCGGCGATCGCCGGCGCCCTACAGCCGGTCCACGCGGATGATGATGCGGCGGCAATTGCGCATGCGCAGGAGATCGCCGAGCGGCTTGACCGCTTTGCCGACGATATGGAACGCGGCTGGTCCGGCGCGGTCGCCGACGGCGGCTATCAGTTCGCGCGCGAATTGCGTGGCGTCCGCCAGGTCTCGGTGCTCGACCCGGCGCTGCTTGCCTCGGGCGAGGCGCGGCGGCTCAACGATCATGCCCGCGCGCTGCACGATATCTATGGCCTGCCGGCGAAATTGATCCGCCGTGGCGATGAGAAGCCCGTCGGCGGTCCGTCGCAGCTTGTCGATCTCGTCATGGCGGCGGGGCAGAAGGGCATTTCGCACATTCAACGCTACAAGGGTCTCGGCGAAATGAATGCCGAGCAATTGTGGGAGACGACGCTCGACCGCAATGTCCGCTCGCTGCTGCAGGTGAAGATCAAGGAAGGCGACGAGGCCGACGACATTTTCGTCAAGCTGATGGGCGACGTGGTCGAGCCGCGCCGCGAATTCATCCAGGAGAACGCGCTGAACGTCGCCAATCTCGATGTGTGAGGGCTTGTTTAAGGCTTGACCTTGCTTTTCTCGCGCCCAACACGATCAGTCACGACCTTTCCGATGCAATACAAAATGCGCGTGCGGTCGTGGGCGCTGCTTTCCGGATGTTCGCGAAGGCAAGCCACGAACGCGGGATAGTCGGAATAACGCATCGCTGCGCCTTTTGGAAAATTTGGTTCGTTCCCGGTCAAGGCCGACGCCGAAACTGTGGACGCGAACACGGCGAGCAGCGCGTAGAGGCACGTCTGAAGTCGCATCAGGGTCTGGTTGCCGTCCGCCTCAGCGGCGCCGTTGAAGTTCGTAGGGGATCAGGCTTGAGAGCGCGGTCGGGTCCGACCCGCGTTCGACACTGCCGATGGCGCGGTGAACCCCGGCTGAACGTCGCCAATCTCGATGTGTGAGCGTAGCACTGTCGCGTAACGCAGAACTCTGACTCTGATGCGGGTAGTTGGGCTCAATCACGAAGTGAGACCGACTCTTGCTCGCACTGTCCCGTCAGAGCTCGTGTGTCCGCAGATAGGCCGTCAGAAGCGCGATAAGCTGCCCTTCGAGGCACGCTTCAAATCCGTCCGGAGCGTGGCCTTCGAGAAAGGCTCGCACCGGTCCGGTCAGGGCGCTGAACGCGATCATGCCGGTCATCGCCGGATCATCGAAATGGGCATCCGGCGCACTCGCCAGCAGCGCCGCAATCGCCGCCACGACGCGCATACGCAAGCGAGCCGCCAGTTCCGCGCCGCGCCGCTCTTCGGCAATCGCATAGAGCGCTTTCGATTTCTTTGGATCGCGCAGCTTCGCGGCAAGAAAGGCGCTGACGAGGGCCGGCGCCATCTCGGACACCGGCCTGCCGCGAAGGTCGCTGCAGGCGCGCTCGACGGCGCCCGCAATGCCGTCCAGATGCTCTTCCAAGACCGCGGCAAGCAATGCGTCCCGATTCGGATAATATTGGTAGAGACTGCCGACCGACGTGCCGGCGCGCTCGGCAATGCGGGTCGTCGTACAGCGGCTCAGGCCCTCGGTCGTCAAAACCTGAATGGCTGCGACATGCAGCGTTTCAACAGTCGCCGCGGAGCGGGCCTGAAGCGGGGATTTTCGGGGCTTTAGCGCGGTTGCGACGGTCGTCATGGAATGCGAATTCAAAACGTGAACAGTGCTTCATATATTCGCCGGGCAACATGAAACAAGGATCAGGCGATGAAAAGCACATTCACCCTCGGCGACCGCCCCGTGAAAAGGCTCGGTTATGGCGCCATGCAGCTCGCGGGACCCGGTGTGTTCGGGCCTCCCAAAAATCATGACGCGGCGCTGGCCGTGTTGCGCGAGGCCATCGCATTCGGGGTGGACCATATCGACACCAGCGATTTCTATGGCCCGCACGTCACCAATCGGTTGATCCGCGAGGCGCTGCATCCCTATCCGGAAGAGCTGATCATCGTCACCAAGGTCGGCGCGCGGCGCGGCGAAGACGGTTCGTGGATACCGGCTTTGGCGCGCGAAGAGCTGATTCAGGCGGTGCACGACAACCGACGCAATCTCGATGTGGACGTGCTGGATGTGGTCAACCTGCGTGTCATCTTTAGCATTCACGGACCCGCCGAAGGCTCCATCGCAGCGCAGCTCGCGCCCCTCGTCGAGCTTCAGCAGCAGGGCTTTATCCGCCATATCGGTCTGAGCAACGTCACGCCGGCTCAAATCGCCGAAGGACGCAAGATCTGCGAAATCGTCTGCGTGCAGAACCACTACAATCTGGCGCATCGGGCCGATGATGCGATGATCGACGATCTCGCCCGCAGCGGCATCGCCTATGTGCCATATTTTCCGCTCGGCGGGTTCACGCCGTTGCAATCCTCGACGCTCTCCGATGTTGCGCAGCGCCTCGGCGCCACGCCCCTGCAAGTCGCGCTCGCCTGGCTGCTTCACCGCGCGCCCAATATCCTTTTGATCCCCGGCACGTCGTCGGTTGCGCATCTGCGCGAGAACCTCTCAGCGGCTGACCTCGTTCTGCCGGATGAGGCGCTCGCCGCGCTTGATGGTGTCGCGGCAAGCATCGGATCGACGAGCTGATTGCCGATCAGCGGTGATAAAGCCGCCGGAGTTCTCGTTTCGCCGATTCAAGTTTGTGCTTTTGCACGGGCGAGAGATTCTTGCCCGCGCGATTGATATAAAACGTCAGCATCGACATGGCTGATCGAAACGATTCGGCTTTCCGCCGTTTGCTGGTTTCAGCCGAACGGCTCAGAGACCTGGCAATCGTCTTTGGATTGGAAAACGCGAAAATCCTCGGGGTCAAATCAAGTGCGTCGCTGTTCTTCGTGACTTTTGCTGACCACTTTTGCGTCGTCGTCATCGCCTGTCCTTTCGCGGTCGGGAGTCCAAGTGAACCCGCGCGTCCGACTCTGGTTCCGAAGAATGCTGCGCCCGTCGAAGCCGGCAAGTAGCGGGGCAAGAAACTTGTCCCGCTACAAGATTTGAATTTCAGATTTGGATTTTATTTGCGCGAATGTTCGTGCGCGGTCGAGCTGTGCTTGTGGCCTTCTTGGCTGTGTTCGTGCGCCGCCACTGCATGCTCTTTGGCTTCCTCGTGTCGGCCGTGTTCGTGATGATGGGCGGCTTGCCGGTGATGGTGTGCCGCCTCCTCATGGTGTGCCGCAGCCGTATGATGATGCTCGCTTGCCGGATGTTTCGATTTTGCCATCGATCTCTCCCTGACATTTTTGCAATGCCAAACGGCAGGCAATTCATGGCATGGAATCGGCGCGGATTAAACTGGAAGGCATTCCGCACATGCGAAATCTTCCGTTTACTAAGGCGTAAGTCGGTAAAATTAATCCATTTACAGTTTCGCAAATTTCTTTATTAGATTCAGTCGCGGCACGGCCTACGCTAGCCGGCGATCGCTTGAATTTTTAGCTGGTTGGAAACGGTCTCTTCGGAGGCCGTTTCTTTTATCCGGGATAGGCAATTTTATTGCGCCGAGCGAAACAGCGTCGGCCAGTCGCCCGGTTGCAGGCCGCCACATGCGTCCTGCATGGAAAGGGCGGAAAGAACGAAGCCGGTTCCGTTCCAGATCCAGCTTGCTGCGAAGCCGCAATCGGCCAGGCCGCGCCCCTTGGCGGACATGGCGAGCGTGCCGGTCTGCGGCGCGAAATCGGCCTCGGTCAGATCCGTAAGCGTCGCTTGGCTCGGGTCGTTTCCCTGATAGGGCGCGGACAGATTGAGCGGCGCGGCCGACCCATCCCGGCGCTGAACAAGAAAGCCGAGATAGGACCCCTGATAGGCGCCCATGATGCAGGGGATGAGCACGAGGGCACGCGTTTCGTCCAGCGCATAGGCGGCAGCATCCATCCCCTCGACCTTGTCGTCGCAGCCCTCGCTGGAGAAGGTCTTCGCAACCGCACCGCGCGCCGAATCGATCAGCTTCTGCGCCTCGCCCTTGGCCAGAGCGGCGGTGATCTCATGCGCCGGCACTGAGGGCAGGCTGGGCGCGGGCGGAACAAGGGACGCCGGCCGATTGCCGCGCGCGAGCAGCGCCGTTTCGCCACCCGCACGCCCCTGCCGGGCATCCATCCGCAGCAGCGCGGCGGCAAGGCCATCCAGCGGGACGCTTTTGCCCTCCGGCAGGTCGAGGGTTTTCGCATTGCGCAAACGCTTCACGAGATCCTGGATGGCGGCCAGTCCGGATGTCGAGACTGTCGTGCTGTCATCGTCATCCTTTCGTTGCCACCCCGGACCAATCGAGACGGGGGCGCCATCGATCTTGACTTGATCGAGGCCGAAGTGCGCTTCCGAAGCGATCCAGGCATCGAGAGCGCCGGCCGGGCCGGCCTCGCGCTTGATCACGAATTCGGCTCGGTCGCCGGACTGATTGAAGCCCTTGGCCTCGCAGCTCAGCGTGTTGTCGCAGGCGACAAGCCAGGATTTATAAACGTCATAGGACTGGACCGGCGGCGGCGCCGCGCCAGTGGCGGCAAGGCAAAGACCGGGGATCAGCGCGAAAAGAAGAAACCAGTATTTTTGCATGGACCAGAGCCGATGAGACTTTGCGGTGGGACTCGCGCGGGCAGCGGGTAAATTATAGCGCGCCGTCGGTAACATTGTCGGCTCGGCCGTCGCGTCGAGCATCACTTTTTCGGACATCGCCTCATCGGCGATGACGCCTTTCTGCGCGACTGTCATGTTCCTGTCTTAATTTCTAAGGTCTAGTGCCGGTCCCAAGTGCCGGAGCGCGCCGGAATGACAAACTCCGACAGCTCTCCTTCAGCATGACACCACTTGCCGCAAACATCGTAATCGCTGCGTCATCATGCAGGTCAGCAATTTAGCGCTTGAGGGCTGCCTATTTTACGCACGCGCGATGGACCTGGTCCTCAGCGCGTGTCTCAGCGGTCTGCTTTCGTCAGCGGCCTTGGCGCAAACGCAAAGAACATTCGCCTTCGACATCCCGGCGCAATCGCTGTCCTCGGCTCTTGAAGCCTATGGCGCCGCGACCCACGAGGAAGTCTTTTACGATGCGGCTTTGGCGGCGGGCCGCCGCTCCACAATGGTGAAAGGCGTGTTTTCGGCGCCGCGCGGCCTCGAAATGATTCTCCGCGGGACGGGCTACATGCCGCGAACGACGGGGACAGGCATGATCTCCATCGTGCCCGTCACCGGCGCGCAAATCGCCGAGGTTGCCGCGCGTGTACGCGCGTTGCGCCGCTACGATTGGTATTTCGCGGTGCTCCAGAAAAAGCTTGGGCGAGTTCTGTGCGACAGCGATCGCTCGGGCCGGGGCAATGGCGAAATCGTCTTCAAATTCTGGCTGACGCAATCGGGCACCATTCTGCGTGCCGAAGTCATCGCCTCCGGCGGCGATCCGTTGCGGGATCAGTCGCTCACCGATGCGGCGCGCGGGCTCGATATCGGTCAACCGCCGCCGGCGGATCTGCCCGAACCGATTACGATGGCGATCTTCGCGCCCGCGGCGGGGGAGCAGGCGGGGTGTCATGAGTGAATCCCAGCGCGCCCTCCTGCGCCAATTCCTCCTGAGCGGCTATAGCGAATTGAAGGCCAAGCTGACCCAGCGCTTCGGGTCGGCGGCGCTGGCGAGCGACGTGCTGCAGGATACCTGGCTGCGGTTGGAACAGGCCGAGCCGGTCGGCCCGGTGCGCTACCCGAAGGCTTATGTTTTTCGGATGGCGTTCAACATTGCCTTGAAGCGCAAGCAGGCGGAATCCGAGTCCGTGACGCTCGATGACGCGATGGCCGCGCTTCTCGCCGATGAGGCGCCGGACCCCTCGACGACGGCCGAGGGCCGTTCGGACCTCGCCTTGCTTCAGCAGGCGGTGGGCGAACTCACCAGACGCCAGCAGGAAATCCTGTTTGCATCCCGGCTGGACAATATACCGCTCGCCGAGCTCGCCGTGCGATATGGAATCTCGCAGCGTTGGGTCGAGCGTGAGTTGCGTCATGCGGTCCTGCATTGCGCCCGCCGGCTCGACCGAAAAATTGTCCAACGGTTCGGTCCGCAACCCCGGGAAGGATCATTGAATGTGAGGGACGGCGTCGGGAAAGGGCGAGACGATGACGATGCCCGCTAAACCGGAATCCGCCGGGCGGGGCCGCAGGCATGGCTGAAAAATCGGCGCAGCCGGAGCAGATTGAGGCGGAGGCCTTCGACTGGATGCAATGCTTTGCGTCCGGAAAAGGCCGCGCGTCCGATCTTGCCGCGCTAAAACTGTGGTGCGCCCGCAGCCCCGCGCATCGGGAGGCGTTTGAGCGGGTGAGCCGGACTTGGCGGGATCTGGGCGCCGTTGCGGCGCCCTTTCCATCGAAGCTGGTCATCGCGAAAAGCCCGGCACGGATGAGCCGCCGTGTCCTCCTTGGCGGCGCGGTGGCGGCGTCGGCAGCCGGCGCGGTTGCGATGCTGCATCCGCCTCTCGAGCTTTGGCCGTCATTGTCGGAATTCTCGGCGGATTATCACACCAGGCCCGGCGAGCAGCGGCAGGTGAAACTCGCCAATGGCGCGTCAATTGAACTGAATTCCCGCACTTTTCTCGCGCTGCGGCCGGCTGTCGGACAGGCAGGGGTGGAGCTGATCTCCGGCGAGGCGATGATCTCGGTGCCGTCGATCGCAAACATGCCGCTCACGGTTTTGGCCGGTGACGGACGCATCGTTGCCAAGTACGCGCGGTTCAATGTGCGCAACGATAGAGGATCGGTTTGTGTGACCTGCATCGAAGGCGCGGTGCGCATTGAGCGGCATCAGTCGGTTCTGGCTCTCGCTGCAGGCGACCAGATCGCCTACTCGGATCAGGCGATCAGCCCTGTCGTCACGGCTGATCCCGCCGCGGTGACAGCCTGGCAGAAAGGTCTTGTCATTTTCCGGTCGACGCCAATCGTCGAGGTTATTGCGGAAATCAATCGTTATCGTCCCGGCCGCGTCATTCTGATCAATGCGGCGCTCGGCCGGCGCCAACTCAATGCGCGATTTCGCATTGAGGACATGGACAAGGTTGTCGGACAGATCGAGCAGATTTTCGGCGCCCACGCGACAACGCTCCCTTACGGCGTCTTGTTGCTGAGCTGACACAGTGAAGCGCTTAAAAAAGTCGGCGCTCTTCGAAAAAACTTAGGCCGGTCGCGGGCGGCTGGGGAGATCAACATATCGGAGGCGTTCAGGTCGACGGCTCCAGCCTTGTGAAGTCGCTCAGCCAGAGAGCCCGTCCATGCCGCCTCGTGTCGTCGCGTCCCGATCCGCGTGGAGATTCCATGCTGCCCTTCTTGCGAGCGTCAGCGCGCTTGCGTTGCTGACGTCCGGCGCGCCGGCACGCGCCTTGCCGCTTGGGACCATGCGGGGCGGGAGCGGGGCGTTTGCGGCGAGCGCGAATGCCGCGGCTGCGGCCATGGCGAGTGTGCAGCAGGCGCAACAAGCGACGCAGCAGTCCATGAGCAACCTGACGCGGGCGGTGCAGGCGGTTCAGGCCATGCAGCAAACACAAGCGCAGGCAAGAGCGCTGGCGCAGCAGGCGACGAGCGCCGCACCCGGCCTTCCGTCTGTCCCGAACGGCCTGACGCCGGGCGGGCTGGTGCCGACCTATGGACTCGGCCCGTACAATGCGCAAATCCCCGATCCGAGTGTCTGGTCCGGCGCCAATGCCGCGACCCAGTCGGTGAGCAATGGTCAGACAACGGTCACGGTCCAGCAGACGGCGCAGAAAGCGATCCTGACCTGGACGAGCTTCAATGTCGGCGCAAACACGGAGCTCTACTTCAATCAGTCGGCCGGCAATTTGTCGGGTGGCGGCAACAACTGGATCGCATTGAACCGCGTCATCGATCCGTCCGGCGTTCCAAGCCAGATCCTCGGCCAGATCAAGGCCGAAGGCACAGTCTATATCATCAACCACAATGGCATCGTTTTCGGCGGATCGAGCCAAGTCAACGTCAATTCGTTGCTGGCGTCTTCGTTGCCCTTCATGGGCGACCCGGCCAATCTCACCACGATGACGCCGGGCAGCGCCGCTTACGACACGGCAGTTGAAGCGGCCAACAGCGAATTTCTGAATGCCGGCATCACCGGTTACGGGACCACAGGAACCCCGTTTCTCGGCACGACAATAGCGGCGCTGGCCGATGTCGAGAGCGAGGGCAATATCAGTGTCGAGGCGGGCGCTCAAATAAATGCCGGCAATCTCGGCTATGCGCTGCTCGCGGCGCCCGACGTCTCGAATGCGGGCACCATCTTCGCGGCCGATGGTCAGGCCGTTCTCGCTGCGGGCATGGGCGTTACGCTTCAAACCGCGAGCGGAGACGCGCCCAACTCTTGGCTTGGCCTTGGTCTCACAGGCGCTGTTACGTCCGGGGCGACGCCAATCTTCACGGCGACCAATACCGGTCTGCTCCAGGCCACCACCGGCAACGTGACAATGCTCGGTGCGGCGGTGGACCAAGCGGGCGTGATCAAGGTCACCACCAGCATTACGCAGCCGGGTGAAATCGTCCTGAATGCCGGAGACGAGGAGTTGAGCTCGGGCATTGCAAATGCCAATCGGATGGGCCCGCTGGTGTTCGCGCCAGGCTCGGTGACGACGGTGTTGCCGGACGACGACGACGAGACGACGACATCAACCCAGGCGGCGAACGCCAGCTTCAAGCCGGGCAGCATGAGCCTGATCGGCGGATCGGTTATTTTCGACAATGGCTCGCTCGTGGAAGCGCCGGGCGGCAATGTCACCGCGGTGGCGCAATTTCCCGCGGCGGGGAACCCGGCCGGCATCGACGGCGAGGTTCTCGGCCGCGTCTATGTCGACAGCGGCGCGGTGATCGACGTTTCGGGGCTGCCGGACGTGGAAGAGCCGGTCTCCTCGACGCTCGTGACCATCGGCCCGCTGACGACCGACGATCTCGCGGATTCGCCATTGCAGCGCAACGGCTTTCTGTTCACCCAGACCGTCGTCATCGACAGCACGATCACCGGCACGCGCGCCGATGGCGAGGCCTGGGTCGGCTCTCCGCTGATCGATGCGCAAGGCTATGTGAACGCGATGCCGCGCACGATCGACGAGATGCTGGTCAATGCGGGATCTCTTGATTTCGCCGGCGGCGAAATCATCACCGCCCCGGGCTCCGTTCTCAATATGACCGGCGGCTACATCCATTATATCGGCGGGATGGTCGCAACGACGCGGCTTCTCGATGCGTCGGGCAATATCATCAACATCGCTAATGCCGATCCGAACGATACATTTGTCGGCTTCGCCGGAAACTTCGAGGTCGATCACGCGCATTGGGGCGTGACGGATTATTACGGCACGCCTTTGCTTCTCGGCGGCTATTACCAACCCGATTACATCCAGGGCGGCAACGGCGGCGCGCTCAACATCTACGCAGGGGGCGCGGGGAACGCCGTTGCGATCAGTGGTTCGGACGGTGCGATGATTCTCGATGGCGAGATTTTCGCCTCGTCCGAGATCGGCCCGCATCAGGCGCTGGGTGGCGATTTGCCGACGGGCGGCTCGTTGTCGATTGGCGACGGCACGGTCGCGGGCCTGGGCGGGGACATTTCCCCCACATCGACTCTCTCGGCGTTCTTCCCGACGCAAAATATCGTCATCGCCGGTCAGGGCACGCAACTCGACGCCATCGCGCCCAATTTCAACGCCGATACGTCGCTCGTCACTCCGGCCTATCAGGCCATGTCGCAGAGCGATCCGAACAACGTTCTGTACACGTCAACCTTTTCCGCGCCGATCTTTGACGCGGCAGGGTTCTCCTCGATGAGCTTCGTCGCGGCGAACGCCAATCTCGCGGTCAACGCGCCGCTTAACGTGCAGGCGGGCGGCAAGATCTCGCTCAGCGCCGCCGCCGTGCAGGTCAATGCCGACCTGACGGCGCGCGGCGGGGCGATCAACATCGTCGGCACGAGCTATTCCTCACCCCCGCCCGGTGAGGAATTGTCTGCCGGCGACGTTACGGTTGGGCCTGGCGTCACGATCAGCGCGGCGGGGCAATGGGTGAACGATGCCGGTCTCGGCCTGTATCAACAGACCGGGTCTGCGAACATCAACGGCGGTAGCATATCGATCACCACCGACGGCAATTCCTATCCGCCGTTCGGCCAATCAGCGGCGCCCGGCACGTCAATCACGGATATCACCGGCGCGATCGATCTCGAACAGGGCAGCGTGCTCGATGTTTCGAGCGGCGGTTATGTCGAGCCGAACGGAACGCTCGATGCGGTCGATGGCATTCCCGTCGGCAAGGGCGGCAGCATCTCGCTCCAGACCTATGTATTTAAGGCCGGCGAGGGCTTCGGCAATTACGCCGTCTCCTATCTTCCGCCAGATCAGCCGACGCATGGCATCATCACCCTCGACGGTACTTTGCGCGGCTTCGGCTTTTCCGGCGGCGGCACGCTCACGCTGCAGACGCTCGGCATTCAGATCGGCGGCGATCCGGCGTCGGCGCCGTCCTATGACCTCGTTCTGCCGGCGGACTTCTTCTCCAGTCAGGGCTTTGGCGCCTATAATCTGACGGCGCTTTACGATGCGACCATCACCAGCGGCACGATTGTCACGGTCAGCGAGAAGAATTTCGTTCCGAACATTACGGCGCTGATGACAGCGCCGACCGGAGCCAATCTCTACGGCACTGGCGGCGCTTTGCCCGACGGTTCGCTGGTGTCGGTCGGATCGCTCGATCCCTATCATCGCCAGGCGGCCAATTTCTCGTTGACGTCGGAAGAATACATGGGATGGAGCACCGACAACGGTGCCGACGGCAACAATGTCATTTCGCCGCCCGTCTATGCGGGCGTTACCGGAACTCTGCTGCTCGGCCAGGGCGCCGCGATCCTGGCCGATCCCGGAGCATCCGTCTCGCTCACCTCCTACGACCAGCTCACCGATCTCGGCACGATCGTTGCCCGCGGCGGCAGCATCTCCTTGACCGGTGCACCGGCCGACAGCACGCCGAACGGCGCACCGGCGACCGGCCTAACAAGCGGTGCGGCGGTCGAAAGCACCACGAGCTCGGTCTGGCTTGGCGCGGACAGCGTTCTCGATGCTTCGGGCATCGTCCTCCTCGATCCCTCGGCCGCGGCCGTTTTGACCTCGGCAGGGCCAATCATTCCGCGCACCGGCAAAGTGCTCGCCGGCGGCTCCGTCTCGGTTCTCGATGGCTTCAGCTATGTGATCGCCGAGGCCGGATCTGTGATCGATGTGTCCGGCGCGTCCGGCACATTCGATATCGCACAGAGCGCTGGCGGCCTGCGCGGGATCGATTATGTGCCGACGCCGGTCTGGAGCAATGCCGGATCGATCACGCTCGGCGGCGGCAGCGGTCTGCTCTATGACGGCACGCTTATGGCCCGAGGCGGCTCGGCTGAGGCTGATGGCGGCACGTTGACGCTCTCGCCGGTCGCCATGTCGGTCCTCAACGATCTCCCCAACCTTGTCGGAAGTAAAACAACGATCGCCAGTGGGATCATCCTGCAACAATCGGGCACGTTCGTACCCGTTGGGCTCCAGCCCGGCCAGGCGATCACCGGCTACACCGTCGGCACGGAACTCTTCGCCGTCGACCGCCTTGATGGTTCGGGAATCGACAGCCTCGTGGTCGGTGACGATCCGGTCGCCGCGGCTGAAAACACGTTCGCCGGCGCCTCCACGTTAAACGAGCCGGTCCCTGTCGGCTTTGCTGGCAACATCTCGATTAATCTCGGCCGATCCTTTGTGTCAGACGCCACCGAATATGTTGCGCTCGCGGCGGGTGCGACGTCGATCTCAACGCTCACGAAAAACAATTCCGTTGGCGGAACAACCGTGTCGATCTCGGCGCCTTATGTCGATTTCGGCGGCGCGACGTTCGAATCCGCGCCCGTGGCTGCCGTTGCCGACGGTGCGCTTTCGGTTCACGCTGGCACACTCGATCTGACCGGGCAGATCGCTCTCGAAAATTTCGGCAACGCCAATTTCGTTAGCAGCGGCGATACGCGGCTTTATGATCTGACCTATGGTGTCGCCAGCATCCCGGACGGTGAGCTTTTCACGGGCGGCAATCTCACTTTCCAGGCGGCGCAGCTTTATCCGGCGACAGCGAACACCTTCATCATCGATGCCGCCGGTCCGATCGTGAACGGCGCGCAATCGCCAACGACAGTGACCTTCCTCCCGGGCGGAACGGCTTCGTCCATACCGCTCTCGGCCGGCGGCAGCCTGTTGATCGATGCGACGAACATCGTCCAGGATGGCACCGTCCGCGTGCCGTTGGGCACGCTCGTGCTCGGCGTCAACGACACCGCGAGCCAGGCGAAAGAGTTCAACAATTTGCCGCTGGTCGCGACGCAGTCAGTGTCGCTCGGCGCCGGCAGCGTGACCTCGGTTTCGCTCGATGGCGCGACCGTGCCTTACGGCACCACCGTCGATGGGCTCGATTGGCAATACCAGATTTATGGACCTGCCTCGGAAACCATCTCCTTCCCTGACCTGACCGCACCACCGGCGAAGTCGATCAGCTTGAGCGGCAATGACGTGGCGCTCGATCCCGGCGCGACGGTCGATCTCTCCGGTGGCGGTACGGTCTATGCGTCGGAATGGGTCTCCGGCACCGGCGGCTCGCGCAATCTGCTGCTGCAATCGAACACGGTCTATGCCAGCGGCGCGACGCCGACGCAGGTGCCGCTCTATCCCGATGACCGGCCGATCTATGCAGTCATCCCGGGCTATAACAGCCCGGTCGCGCCGATCGATGAGGAGATGACGCCGGACGGCGCCGCGGTTGGCAGCCAGGTCTATCTCTCGGGTGTGGCGGGACTGCCCGCGGGGATCTACACGCTGCTACCAGGTCAATATGCGACCATGCCCGGCGCCTATCGCGTGGTGCAGCAGACCGGATCGGTCAATCCATTGGCGAGCCAGAATACCGTGCTGCCGGACGGCAGCGGTATCGCCGAAGGCTATTTCGTCGATGGCCTGACCGGCGCGCATTCGGCACAGACGACCTCGTTCCTGGTGCAGTCCGCCGTCGTCTGGGGCCAATATTCACAATATACGCGCACCAATGCGAACAGCTATTTCGCCAGTCAGGCGGCGGAAGCGGGGACGGCGGTGCCGCGCCTGCCACGGGATGCCGGGCAATTGGCGCTCGCCGCCTCCAACGCGCTGACACTTGGCGCCACGTTGCAGACACAGGCGGGCGCGGGCGGGCAGGGCGCGCTGGTCGATATCGCTTCGCGCGACATTCAGATTACCGGCAATGGCGAGGCGGCGCTGCCGGGCTATCTTCAGATCAGTGCCGATGCGCTCGACGGACTCGGTGCGGCGAGCCTGCTGATCGGCGGCACGCGCAGCCAGACCAGTGCCGGCGAGACGGTCGACGTTGCGGCCAACAGCGTCGTGGTCTCGAACGACGCGGCCGATCCTTTGACCGGTCCGGAAGTCATCCTCGTCACCAAGACCGATCCGTCGAACGACGATCCGAATGCCCCGATTGGCCTGCTGGTCGAGAGCGGCAGCGTCATCGAGGCGAAGGGTTCCTCCGCCGAAACGCCAGAGACGATCATCATCGGCCAGGACGCCAACAGCACGACGGGTGCCGCGGCGGTCAGCGGCGATGGCGCGCTGCTTGCCGTTTCGCAAAACGGCATTCTCAGCATCGTCCGCAATGATTTGCCGGCGTCCTCGCAGGGCCTGTTGACCATCCAGGGCGGCGTGACATTGGCGGGTGGCGCCGGGCTGACGCTCGACGCTTCGGGCAACACTTTGGTCGATCCGACGGCGACTTTGGGCGGCCAGGCGATCGCCGCGGATAGCGGCCTCATCACCTTCATTCCGGGCAGCGCGGCGCCCGGCCTCTCCGGCATGGTGATCGGCGCCGACACGCTCGCCCAGTTCGCGAGCGCGAATGAGGTGATCCTGCGCAGCTATGGGGCGATCGATTTCGAGGGCAATATCAATGTCGATGTGGCGAACAATCTCGAATTGAGCGCCGGTTCGTTCACGGATGGCGCGGCAGGCGATGCCGGCAATGTCGCGATCCATGCCGGCGTGCTGACGCTTTCGAACGATCTCGACGCACTGGCACCCACATCGCCGGTTGCAGGGACCAGCAGCCTGATCCTGACGGGGAACGAGATCGACTTCGGTTCGGCCGGGCAGGGGGCGAGCACGTCGGCCTTCTCCGGCTTCGGTTCGGTTGCTGCGACGGCCGTGAACGGCATCGTCGGCCAGGGCGGCGGCACGTTCAATTTCGGCGCGCTGCCGGTGACATTGACGGCGCCGGTGATCATCGCCGGGGCCGGCGGCAATGCGACGCTGAAGACGACGGGTGTCCTCGTGTTGAACTCTGCCCCGGCGGCTGGCACGACCTCGGCGGCGGGTGCTTTCGGCGGGGCGATCACGCTGATCGGCGGTGCGGTCGCCGACAATACGCTGATCCAGGTGCCGGCCGGCAATGTGACGCTCGAAGCGACCTCGGGCGATCTCGACGTGAACGACAATGTCGACGTGTCCGGCTTCGTCAAGCAGTTCATCGACACGGCGGCCTATGCGCCGGCGGGGAACATCGCGCTGACAGCGGATGCAGGGAATGTGAATGTCGCGGCGAATGTCGCGCTCGACTTCGCTGGGGCCTCTGCCGGCGGCACGGCCGGCGCCGTGACGTTGAGCGCGCCGAAGGGGAATGTGAACCTCGCGGGCGTGCTGCAGGGCGGCGCGGTTGCCGGCTATCAGGGCGGCTCCTTCACGCTCAATACCGGCGGCGCGGTCGATCTCGATGCGTTGGCGGCGACGCTCGCCTCAAGCGGCGTGAACAAGCTGATCTCCGTGACCACGGGCGCCGGCAATCTCATGCTCTCGGCCGGCAATAATCTGACAGCGGCCAATGTTATCTTGACCGCCAATGGCGGGACCGCGCCAAGCCCGAGCGCCGGCAATGTGGTCATCGACGGCACGATCAACGTGTCCGGTCCCGCCGCGGGCGAGATCGGTCTCTTCGGCAAGAGCGGCGTCGATCTCGAGGGCGGCCTCTACGCCGTCAGCTTGACGCCGGCGCAGGCCGGCGGCGTCGTCAATATCGGCACGACCGGCACGCCGGACGGCACGCTGAATGCGACCTATGGCTACGAGAACGTGCAGGCGGCTGACAGCGGCACGATCCATGTCGGGTCCGGGGCGGTGATCGATGTCTCCGGCGGCGCCGGTACGCTCTTTGGCGGCACGATCAGCTTCCGCGCGCCGCTGCTCGCCAACGGCGACGTGAATATCGCCATCGACAATGGTGCGACGCTGATCGGCGCGCGCGCGGTGACGATCGAACCTTATGCGGTCTGGAGTACGACCGACAATTCCACCAATGCCGCGCAGCATTTCGACGGTATCATCGATTCGTCCGGCTATTATCAGGACAGCAATGACGGCGCGCCGCAATATGTCGCCGGCAATTGGACCGATGCATCGGGCGATATCCTGCCGCCGCCGACGGATGCGGCGACGCTCGCGGCCTATCAGGCCAACGATTATTTCGTCCCCAATACGCCCAACGCCGACCATCAGAGCTTCTATGGCTATGTCGACGGCAATGCCGCCGACGGTGCTGGCACGCTGATGGCCTATGTTGAGAAACCCGGCTACACATTCGGCAACCGCTATGCCGGCATCGCCAATGTTCAAATCGCGCCCGGGATTGTGCTCGAAAATCCCGACGCCAAGAACAATGGCGGCGCGATCTCGATCATGACCAACTGGAATCTCGGCGCCGGCAAAGATGACGGCGCTGGCAACGTCAATCTCGTCTACCGCTACAATGGAATCGCGCCGGTTCTCTCGGTCCTCGCGACCGGCAACCTCGATATCGAAGCTTCGATCACCGACGGCTTCTATCAGCAGAACGGCGGCGTGAAGCTGGCCGATCCCATCGCTGCGCCCTTGTCTTCTTATGATGCCGTTTTAGCGGCCTATAACGCCACGTATACTTATCTCCAGCAGGACTCAACCGTTGGAAATGTTGTGTGGAACGGCCAGATCACCGATCCAACTGTTTCGATCTACCAAGTTGACCTTTCCGGTGTCACGACAGGCACGGCCCCAGATCCCTATTACCAGGCGCTGCAAGCGCCTCTGAAGAACCAGACGCAGGCCTATTACAACAACTACGCCGAATATATCGCCAACTGGGGCTCCGGCCAGACAGGCTTCGCTGTTCTCACCAACAATGCGAACGGAAATGGCTTTCAGAACTACACCAGTCCCGCGACAGAGGCAGTAACCGCCACCGCGCCGCAGGTCGCGAATTTCGCCTCCTATGCGCAATATGCTCAAGCCTATCAGACCTGGCTCCAGGCGAACTTCAACGCCAATACGACGTTGACGCCGCCGCCGCTGCTGCAGCCGATTCTCAACGGAGATTATTACACGGCCTATACGGCGAATTACGCGGTCTATAGCAGCGACTACCCCAGTTACATGAATTACGTCGCTTTCCAGACTGGTACCCAACCGCAGGTTTTCTACCAGCCATTTGCACCTTATGCCGAGCCCGGCAAACTGCCTGGCGCTTCGGCGTATGGCGAGGCGCTACAAAATTATAATGCGGCGATGGGCATAGTTGCCTCCGACCACATCGACATAAGCGGTACGATCTATCTCAATGGCGGCGGCACCGCGAATATCACGACTGATCCCAACTACGAACCCATCCAGGCGCCGCTGCAGAATCAGTCGAATGCGTATTACACGAACTATGAAGACTACATCAGCGAAGTCGGCATTCCGGATGCTCTAGGGAATTGGAACCGCACCGGCTGGCTGGGCGATATGTTTTATCGCAATAATACCAGCACGGGTTGGTTGGGCTACAAGCCCACCGCGTCGGATCCCAATGTTCCGGTTGCGCCGTTGCCTGCCAATTACGCGACCTACGCGGCTTATGTTTCGGTCTATGAGACTTGGCTGGCGAGCGTCGACAACGACACCATCCTCATCAATACGGGAGGCCATCCCGATACGCCGTCGCCCTTGCTGCTGCCGCTCGATAACGGCACCTATGACGATTACTCGTCGAACTATGCCGAATACATAGCGGGCTATGGCTATTATGATTCCTACATAAATGGCGTGAGATGGAACAGCACGACGGCGTACATCTATGCGCCTTTCGCGCCGGCCGACGATCCCCTCACCGTCATCCCTCCGGCTCTCGGCAACCTGCCGGTCGCAGACTTCGGTCCCAACAACAATCCCGACGACGAGCCGGTCGCGGGCAATCCGGTTTCGCTTTACGTCGCGACGCTGCTTGGCGGCTCGAGCTCCAGCTATCGTCTCGTCGCCGGCGCCGATTTGACGAGCGCCGATCCGCTGACGGTCAATCCTGGTTCGAACGGCAATGTCGATCTCGGCGGGCATCTTGCCGTCGCCGATACGGCGACCACGGACGAAAACGGAAATCCTCTTTCGCAGAGCGAGATCAGCGGCCGGACGCTTCTCTTCCCGACGATCGTGCGAACCGGCACGGGTTCGATCGATATCGCCGCGGCCGGCGATGTCGATTGGACCGATACCGCCGCGCCCGCGGCGGTCTATACGGCGGGCGAGCCCGCCCCGGGAACAAGTGCCGGCACGTCGGCACAAGTGCTGCGACTGACGGCGAGCAGCACCTACCGAGGCGAGTTGCTTGCCACCGGCCCCGTGCAGCCGGTCGATGCCGGCGACATCACGATCAACGCGGGCAAGAATATCGACGCCTTCGACGAAGTTTACGACACGACCGGCACCGTGACCGGAGCGCAAGGCACTTATATCGCCCAGTTCTGGTGGCAGTGGATGGAAACCAACAATCCCATCGATGGCCTATCCTCATCCATCAATTTCGCGGCGTTCGACCAGGGCGTGATGTCGGCCGGCGGCAGTGTCAATGTGCTGGCCGGCGGCAATATCAACGAACTGTCCGCCTCGCTGCCGACGACCTGGAATATTTCCAATGGCGCGGTGAATACATTGGGCGGCGGCAATCTCTCGGTCAGCGCCGGCGGCAATATTCTAGGGGGCGCCTATTTCGTCGCGAATGGCACCGGATCATTGACCGCGGGCGGTGAAATCGGCTCTGCCTTCAACCTCTCGACCATCGCATCGGGACCGGGCGGGCCCGTCAACGCCGTGACGCCGATGGCGCCGCTGCTCGGCTATCAGAATACGAACTGGACGGTGACCGCGCGCCAGGATGCCAATATCGGCGGCGCCTACGATCCTTCCTATTTCTACCTCGATGGCGTCAGCTCCGGCGATTCTCAGAGTCCCAGCAGCAACTCGTCCTTGTCGATCCTCTCGACAGTCGGCAATGCCGACCTCGACACCATGACCGCTTCGAATAGCGCGTTTTTGGGCTCGTACGTGGATGGCATCATCCTGCCCGCCTCCCTCAGCATGACGGCGCTTGGCGGTGGCATCGAGATCGACAATTCCGGCGAGCTCTACCCGTCTGTCAACGGGCAACTCACCTTGCTGGCCGATCAGTCGATCAGCTTTGCGGACGATACGGCGGGCACTGCACTTGGGGGCGCTCCTTTCACAAATAAATATTTCGGTCTGCTCGATGTCGACCCGTCGACGCTGCCGTCGCCGCTCAATCCGAATCCGACGTTCTTTTCGGGCAATCTTATCTATCCCGATCCGCTGGAACCGACACCGAGCGGCCTTCAGCGCTACCAGCATACGATCTCGCATGCGCAGAATGCCAATCCAGTGCGGATCTATGCGCTCAACGGCAATATCACCGATGGCGCCGTGGACAGCCAGGGCTTTTATTACAACGAGCTTATTTTGGTGCCCAACAAGCCGGCCTTCGTTCAAGCGGGGAATGACATCATCAATCTGTCTTTCCTGGGCGAGAATTTCTATGCCTCGGACGTCACACGGATCGTTGCCGGGCGCGATATCTATGATCCGGTGCTGGGGACGGAGCCGACCGATCCGAGCGGGGCGTACTATCTGACGCCGGCATTGGAAGTGGCCGGCCCCGGCTATTTCGATGTCCAAGCGGGCCGCAATATCGGACCGCTCACTTCGGCAAATGAAGCCTATCTCGTATTCGGGAATTCGGCCGCCGGCACCGGCCTGAACCAAACAATTTCGACCGGTATCGAGACCCTCGGCGATCTCGACAATGCGCTTCTGCCCGCGCAGAGCGCCAATATCTCGATCCTCTTTGGCGTCGGCAAGGGTATTGATGACGCGGGTTTCGTCGCAGTTTACATCGATCCTTCGGCGCCACCGATTCCCGGCGTCAACAGCCTCGCGCCGGAACTCGTCTCCTATGTTGAACAGATCGAAAATGACGCGCTCGCGCGCGCCGGGCAGAACGATCCCAACGTCATTCTGACTCCTGATCAAGCTTACGCAATCTTCGAAGCCTTGCCGCAATATCAGCAGCAGGCCTTCATCGATCAGGAGTTCTTCAATGTTCTTACACAGGTCGGTATTGATTATAACAACACTGCCAGTCCTTACTACCATCAGTACGCGCGCGGTTACGAAGCCATCAACACGTTGTTCCCGGCAAGCTACGGCTATACGCAGAACAACCTGGACGGCGGCGTCAACGGCGCCAATGTGCTGAGCAACACGGGTTATTTCGATATGCGCGGCGCCACCGTGCAGACGCAGGAAGGCGGCAGTGTCGACATTCTCGGCCCCGGCGGCGAAATTCTTGTCGGCAGCGCGTCGGCGCCGCCCTATGTCGTCAGTCCGCAAGGGAACACGGTCATCGGGCCGAACCAGCAGGGCATCATCACGCTGGAGCAAGGCAACGTCGATATCTTCAGCGATCAAAGCCTGCTGCTCGCGCAAAGCCGCGTCTTTACCGAGCAAGGCGGCGATATGACGATCTGGTCGTCGAATGGCGACATCAATGCCGGCGAGGGCGCCAAGACGACCTCCGTTCCTCCGACCCTATCGTATGTGGAAGATCCGGACGCCTATTTCACGCGCAGTCCCAGCGGGGAGGTCACCGGTGCCGGTATCGCAACCCTGCAGACCGTTCCTGGCGCGCCGCCGGGCAATGTCTACTTGATCGCACCGCGCGGAACAGTCGATGCAGGCGCCGCCGGCATCCGAGTCTCGGGCAATCTGGACGTTGCTGCGCTCCACGTCCTCAATGCTTTCAACATCCAGGTGCAGGGTGTGACGGAAGGCATTCCGACCGTCGTGGCTCCCAATATCGGCGCTCTGGACAATGCGTCCGCTGCGTCAGGCGCCGCTACCAAGGCCATCACCGCGACCGGGCCGGGCAATCATGCCGCCGCGCCAGCCTCGATCCTCATCGTCGAAATCGAAGGCTACGGCGGGGGGGACGGCGAGGACACGACACCGCAACAGGATTTGCAGCGCAAAAACCAGCAGCGGAACCAGCGAACCGACAACCAGGGCCAAGACCCGCACAATCGTTATCAAGTTGTCGGCGCAGGCAACTTGACCGACGACGAAGCGAAGGAAATGACCGAGGCGCGACGCCACGAAATCGGGCGGTGAAACGCATCAACAAGAGATCGCGCTGACTCTTTGGAGGCGCCGGACGGAGCATCGCGCCGGCGCTCAATTCCGAGCAACTCTCGAATATCGGCGTGCGAGGTAGGCGACCACGGCCCTTTCGGCTTCGGGCGCGGCGATCTTGCGAAGATTGTCGCGACTTTCAAACGGCCCGAACAGGGTGACGTTTTGGATTTCGTCCAGATAGGCGCGCGCCCGCAGATAGGCGCCGTTCAATTCGAAGTGATAATCGAGAAAATTATACCTTTGTTCGAGCCGTTGGCCGTCCGCGCCGCCGTACACATCGTCAATTTTGTGCTCGATCGACGTCGGCGTGACCTGGTCCTCGTCATCTTCATCGACATGCATCGGCTCAAATTTCCTCCCGCTTGGCGGACGCCACCCCTGTTGCCGAACGCGGATGACGCGCCAATTATTGCATAAGCAAAGTCGGAAACGCGGGGGGGCGTCGGATTTGCGGGCCAAACATTGTGTGAGCTTGATCGCTGCTGTTGCGGCGATCTCGGCGTTGACGGCTGGAATGGCCTTGGCGGCCGAGCCTTTTCCGGACGCGTGCAAATTGGCGTCGCCGCGCGACATCGGCGCCTTGATCACGCCGCAGGACGATGTCGACATCCGCAGCCAATCGGCACATCCCGCAACTGGTGAAGCGACCTGCGTCTGGTCGGCCTTCCAAAAGGGTCTGACCAGCGATGCGCCCGCCGAGGGGCGGCTGACGCTCGCCTTCTATCATTTGGCGAATCCAGCTCGCGCTTCAGCGCAGATGAAGCGCCTTGCCGAAACGGCGCCGCCGCCCACTCTCGTGCGCACCGAGGATTTGAGCGATGAGGTCCTCCGGACCGATGCGGACACATTCGTGACGCGACACGGCAGCGATGTCGTCGTTGTCGATGCAAGCGAGACAAGCGAGCTTGCGCAGCAACGCGCCGGCTGGGCCTACCGGCTGGAGGCCATGGCCTTCGCCGCCGCCGGCAGCCACGTGCTCGGCCCCGCCGACGCGCGTGCGGCGGCATCGCTGTGCAAGCTGGTCGCCCCCGACCACGTGCTGGCCTTGCTGACCTTGTCGCCGTCAACGCTCGCGGCTTCCGACAATCCCGATGACGACGGCCATCGCTGCAGCTTCGACGTCAAGGATGCGTCCGGTGAAGACGACGGCTGGACGACAAATCACGGCAGCGCTCAGTTTGTCCGCGAGGATCTCGGCAACAATGCCGCGGCGCTTGCGCGGCTGCACGACGACCGGCCGTTCGACCCCGCGAGCACGCTCGTCCACACGAATGACCCGACTGACCGCGTTGTCGCCACACCCGAACATCCGGAAGAGGTCGAGGCGGTCCACGGGCCTTATATCGTCACATTGAACCTCGACGATGTCACCGACGCGGCGCGCGCCGATCCGAGCTGGGCCACTCGCGTTCAACGCACGGCGCTGGAAGCCGCCGGCGCGACGATCGTCGCAGCGGCCGATGCAAAGCCGGACCCCGTCGTCCCGCATGCGGCGCCGCCGGTGCCTTCCCCTGCACCCGCGCAAGCGACCTTCGACTGGCCGATCAGCGGCCATGCGCCGCCATCGCAGTCCGCGCTCTGGGACCCGGTGGTTTATCTCATCGCCTTCATGGCGCGGCACCGCTTCTTGATGATGCCGGTGTTGATCGGCGGTTCGATCCTTTTTGGCATTGTCGGCGGGGTTCGGGGCGCGCCCGGCGGGTCGAAGCCGGCCGTCATCGGCTATCAGCCCGAGCCGCCCAAGCGCGCAGGCTGCGCCGCCCTGGTCGTTCTCGTCCCGCTGTGCATCGTCGTGGCCATCCTCAATATGATTTTCGGACCCGATCTCAGCACGCGCCTCATCTATAATTTTGGCGCGGAAGGCCGCGCGATCATCACCGGCTCGCATTCCACCGACACCATCTACAACAACCACGATGTCATCGGCTACGACGTCCTCATCAAGACGGGCAAGGGCGATGTGATCGAAGCCCGGTTCGAGGATGATGATTTCAACGTCTATCCGCCGCACAACGAAACGATTTATCCGGCGGAGGGCGACAGATTCAACGTCCGCTATCTTCAGCACGCGCCACAGAATTTCGTCATCATCAGCGATGACGACAGCCCTTGGGCGCGCGCGCTCCAATGCTCGAAGCTCGAGACCGCTCGCTCGGAAGCCGCGGAAAAACTTAAATTCGCACCGGACGTGCAGGCCTATCAAAAGGCCGCCGATGCCGCCGCGCAGGCGGAAGCGCAGGCGGGATGCGACCAATAACGCATCGCTAAAATGATATTTAGGCGAGCCATCGCCAGTAAACTTCGCTAGACTTCGTACGGAGAGGTTTCACGCGATGAAGTTTGCCCTTGCGTTGGTGGCCTGTGCGTTGATTTGCGCGACGTCCGCGAGCCGCGCCGACAGCTTCGTTTTCCCCGGCGGCGTCATCGCCGGCACGACGGCGGGCATCGCCGCGGCAACCCGAACAATGGATGCCGGGCCTCCGGCGCCGCCGACGCCCTTCAGGTCCGGTTATTTTGGCTATGCGGGTCGCGGCCCCTATGGCACAAGCTGCTGGATCGAGCCGGCGCAGCAATGGAACGGCTACGGCTTCGTTGAAGTGCGCGTGCGATCCTGCCATTGACGAAAACCTCGTTTTTTAGAATCTTCGCCTCATGAAGCTGTTCATGTTTTGCGTCGGCGGCAATTGCGGCGCGTCAAATGTCGAATTGCACGATATCCGCTTCGCATTGGGCGACGCACCGGAAGATTGCTACGCGGACCTGCGCCGGCAATGGTGGGGCGATCCCGAAAGCCTGCACCTCGATAGCTGGGGCGCGGTCGAGCAGGCCGACGGCTATGACGTCGCGATTGTTGTGGGCGCGCCGGCCGGGGACGCCGCCGACAAATTGTTTTTCGTCAATCTCGGCGGCTATGATCCCGCCGAATTCGGCGAGCTTCATAAGAATCTGCTGCTGGTCGCCGCCGATGCGCCAAGTGCGAAAGCCAAAGCGCTAGCGCAAGTCCAGACTTGGGTCCTGCCGCATAAGGACAAAATTTTTGAGGTCGAGAAAGCCATCGACATCACGGCCTCGGTGGCGAAGGACGGTCATTCGCTCAGGCTCACCAAAGCGGCCGCAGCGCGTCCGTTTTCGTTCGTTTGCGATTACGTTCCGATCGGCTGAACGAGCGGCCGTTCAGGCTTTCAGCGACGACCGATCGGACATTGAGATGATTTCCGCGCCGGAGGCCAGCTTGCGCGGCCAGACTTGATTGCGGCCGTTGCGTTTGGCGGCATAAAGCGCCGCATCGGCGCTGGCGACGATTTCCGCGACATTGAGGCCATGGCCCGGCTGCGAGCAGGCGGCGCCGAAGCTTGCCGTCACGACCGCGTCGGCGCCGATTGCGGGATGGGGAATGGCGGCGTTTTCGATCGCGCGCCGCATCCGCTCGGCGATCCGGACCGCCTTTACCAAAGCTGTTTTCTGAAGCACGATCATGAATTCCTCGCCGCCGAAGCGGAAGGCATGATCGGCCTGGCCGCGCAATTCGGCCTGTATGATGCCGGCGATGCGCTTGAGGCAGAGATCGCCCGCCTGGTGCCCGGCGGTATCGTTGAACAGTTTGAAATGGTCGATGTCGAGCAGCACGATGGCAAGCTCGCCGGCGGCCATCGCCTGCTCGCAGGCTGCAAGCGTATCCTCAAGCGAGCGGCGGTTGCCAAGGCCGGTCAGCGGATCGCGGCGGCTCATCATGTCGAGCTCGCGATTCTGCGCCCGGCCGCGCAGCGAGAACAGATAGTGCAGGCGCAGGTCGCGCTCCATCGTATAGGAGGCGACGAGCGCGAAAACCACCGTGGCGCCGAAGACCATGTTGATCGCGACCTGCTGGCCGACCGTATAATGATAGAAATGTCCCACGGCCCAGATATGCGCGAGCAAGGCGGCGAGGCAGGTCGGCACGAGATAGAGAAACCGCGTCCGCTGCACCACGGTCAGGAAGAGGACGATGAGGGTCATCGATTCATGCAGCGTCCCCTGCAGCGCCGGCCCGCTGACGGCCATCAGATAGATGATCGTTCCGATTGCGACGGCGCCGCCGCCAAGGCACATAATGCTTTCGCGGATGAAGACGGGCGGCGTCGTATAGAGCACGGCCGTCAGAAGGAGCGCCACAGGGGTGAAGAAAACGACGCGCACCGAAAGCGCCGTCCAGAACAGGCTCGGGGTCGCCCACCAATCCGCGATGGCGAAAAGATCGTAGACGACGATGCCGATATAAGCGCGGATGATGAGTTCCCGGCACCTTTGCCGGCCGGTGTCGCGCTCGAACCTCGCCTCGAGCGCTTCGGGAAAGCGCAGCAGCCAGTGTCTTGACGCGATGGCGTGATCAATAACGCCAAGGTCAACAGGCGCCCACGGCGAAATGTCTTCTGGACTGCCTACCATGCCCGCAAACCGCATCCTATAAAGCCGCCCGGAAGACTAGGGCGGAGAATTTAACGTGCGGTCTCCGTCCGTCCGCATTTCTTGCAAGCGTCGCGCGCGAGCTATGAATATTCGTCAGGCTCGGCCCGCGACCGGCATGTAACAAAATCCGCGCAATTGACGTAATAATGCCTGGAAGAAGCGCGGGGCCGCAAGCCGCGCAAGGGAGTGAAGTCCATGGATGCCAAGCAATTCCCCGTGACCCACACTGACGCCGAGTGGCGCAAGCTGCTGACGCCGGAGCAATATGAAATTATGCGCGGACATGGCACCGAGCGGCCCGGCTCCTGCGCGCTGAACTACGAGAAGCGCAGCGGCAGCTTCGCCTGCGCCGGCTGCGGCCAGACGCTTTTCGTCTCCAAGACGAAGTTCGAGAGCGGCACTGGCTGGCCGAGCTTCAATGATCCGGTGCCGGGCGCGGTCGAGACGTCGGAGGACAACAGCTATGGCATGCGCCGGGTCGAGGTGCATTGCAGCCGCTGCGGCAGCCACCTCGGCCATGTCTTTCCGGACGGGCCGCCGCCGACGCATCAGCGCTATTGCATCAATGGCGTCGCGATGAATTTTCAGGCGGATTAAAGGGCAATGTGCGTGCCGGGGCTTGCCCCCGGCCGTGGCGCCGGTCACGGAATATAGACCGCCTCGATCACCTGCAATTTCTCGCCCATCGGGTCGAGCTCGAGCCGGACGACCTCGGCCATCAGCTTGTCGCGGAATTTATAGGCGCGGCGCCAGCCGTCCTCGGTGGAGGGCGGCCATGGCGTAAAGCTCGCCTTGTCCACCATCAGCGCCTCACAGCGCAGGTTGCGGCTCTTGGCCGGGCCTTTGATGTTGCGGGCGATGATATACATGGGCCTCGATCCGCAGCACATCTAATCGGGGCAGTTTAGCGCCGCGGGGCCGTTTGTCACGAATCGATTTTCAGCGCACCAATAAAGCCCTATCGTTTATCGGCCACAACACCTTGGGCTAAGATGCCGACTAATACAGACGACGAGATTAATCCTCATCTCAATAGTTCAGACGCAAACGACCTCGATATTCCTGGGCTAAAGGAAATTCTTTGGCACAAGATGCGCGACGATTTGAAGGCATACATTCCAGACATTGCCAGCACTGATCTACTTATGTGCCCAACGTGCTGTAGGTTTCTTCCGTTTGAGGGTTTCAGCGTCGAGCACATTATTCCTAAGCAATCACTTGCCGACGATCCCGCTTCCGTTCGCGAAGCTATTCCCGCAAATAAGAGGGCAGCAACGACGTTGCTTTGCAATAAGCGTCTTTTAATTAAAGGAAAAACTGTCTACGACAACGGCTGTAATAGTTGGAAAGGACGATTTTACGATAAGTTTCTCAGAGCGATATTCAATACGAATGTGATGAAAAAGAATAATTTCACATCACGACATCATGTCGCGCTATTCTGCGCCGGATATTTGGGCTTATTTGCAGATTATGGGTTCCAAATTACTTTAGTTCCGAGCGGACTTGTTATGAGAAGGCAATTTTTCAATCCCAATAAGTTTAACCCTGAGGTGCCACTCGAATGCCAGATGGCTTTGATGGGGGCACCTGATTTGCACTACAGCGAAGAGACCAAGAGGTACTGGATACCGCCCTTTAAGTTCGTGGCCGAACGTAACTTTTGCATAATGATCGTTCGAAACGCCTCAATGCGCTTGCCCATGTCAAGGGATCCCCGAATTCCGATCGCTCGCGAGTTGCCATTGGTACCTAGCAAGTATACACTGAGGCCGAATTTTCAGACCTTCTTTCAATAAACGATACGATAAGTCTTTCCTCACGAATCCATTTTCAGCGCCGCGATGAAGGCTTCCTGCGGAATTTCGACTTTGCCGAATTGGCGCATCTTCTTCTTGCCGGCCTTCTGCTTTTCGAGAAGCTTGCGCTTGCGGGTGGCGTCGCCGCCATAGCATTTGGCGGTCACGTCCTTGCGCAAGGCGCGCACCGTCTCGCGGGCGATGATCTTGCCGCCGATCGCCGCCTGGATCGGAATCTGGAACATATGCGGCGGGATCAGCTCCTTCAGCTTTTCGACCATGGCGCGGCCGCGCAGTTCGGCGCGATCGCGATGCACCAGCATGGAAAGCGCATCGACCGGTTCGGCATTGACGAGGATCGACATTTTGACGAGATCGCCCTCGCGATAGTCGGTGATGTTGTAGTCGAAGCTGGCGTAGCCCTTTGAGATCGATTTCAGCCGGTCGTAGAAATCGAAGACCACTTCGTTGAGCGGCAGGTCGTAGACCGCCATGGCGCGCGCACCGACATAGTTCAGATCGACCTGGACGCCGCGCCGCTCCTGACAGAGTTTCAGCACGGCGCCGAGATAATCGTCCGGCGTCAGGATCGTCGCGCGGATCCACGGTTCCTCGATCCGCTCGATCCGTGTCGGATCGGGCATGTCGGCCGGGTTATGCAGCGAGATCGTCTCGCCCGAGCGCAGCACGATCTGATAGACGACGGACGGCGCGGTCGCGATCAGGTCGAGGTTGAATTCGCGCTCCAGCCGCTCCTGGATGATTTCGAGATGCAGCAGGCCGAGGAAGCCGCAGCGGAAGCCGAAGCCGAGCGCCGCCGAAGTCTCCATCTCGTAGGAAAAGCTCGCATCGTTGAGCCGCAATTTGCCCATCGCGGCGCGCAGATCCTCGAAATCGGCGGCATCGACCGGGAAGAGGCCGCAGAAGACCACGGGCTGCGCCGGCTTGAAGCCGGGCAGGGCTTCCGCCACGGGATGGCGCTCGTCGGTGATCGTGTCGCCGACGCGGGTGTCGGCGACCTGTTTGATCTGCGCGGTGATGAAGCCGATCTCGCCGGGGCCGAGCTCCTCGACATCTTGCATCTTCGGCCGGAAGACGCCGATGCGGTCGATCACATAATGGGCGTTGGTGCCCATCATGGTGATCTTCTGGTGCTTCTTCATCACCCCGTCGAAGATGCGCACCAGGACGACGACGCCGAGATAAGCGTCGTACCAGGAATCGACCAGCAGCGCCTTCAAGGGCGCGCGGGGATCGCCCTTTGGCGCCGGCAGGCGCCGGACGATCGCTTCCAGCACGTCCTCAATGCCGAGGCCGGTCTTGGCCGAGATGAGAACCGCATCGGAGGCGTCGAGGCCGATCACATCCTCGATCTGCTGCTTGATACGCTCGGGCTCCGCCGCCGGCAGATCGATCTTGTTGAGCACCGGCACGATCTCATGGCCGGCATCGAGCGCGTGATAGACATTGGCGAGCGTCTGGGCTTCGACGCCCTGGCTCGCGTCGACGACGAGAAGCGAGCCCTCGCAGGCCGCGAGCGAGCGCGAAACCTCGTAGGCAAAGTCGACGTGGCCGGGAGTGTCCATCAGATTGAGGACATAGGTCTCGCCGTCCTTGGCCTTGTATTCGAGCCGGACGGTCTGGGCTTTGATGGTGATCCCGCGCTCGCGCTCGATGTCCATCGAATCGAGCACCTGATCGACCATTTCGCGCGCCGAAAGGCCGCCTGTCGTTTGGATCAGGCGGTCGGCGAGGGTGGATTTGCCGTGGTCGATATGCGCGACGATCGAGAAATTGCGGATGTTTTCAAGCTTGGTCATGCGCGGCGGGATAGCAGGCGCCCCTTATGAAAGAAAGATGTGCGTCGCACTATGCACTGGCGTTATTGGCGCGGGGGCCGAAGCCATCTCCTTGGCCGGTTTGGGCTTTCACCGCCGGGGCGGAAGCGTAAGCGGCGCCGGGGCGGGAAAAATCCACGGCCAAGCTTGACAGATTGGTAAGTGAGTGCTCACTTGCGCACCATGCAACCAACCCGGCTTTCGCGCGACCACCGTCGCCAGCAGATTCTCGAATGCGCGCTGCCGCTGTTCGCCCGGCACGGGTTTGCCGGCACGACGACGCGCCGGATTGCCGATGCGGCGGGCATTTCCGAAGCCCTTTTGTTCAAGCATTTTCCCACCAAGTCCGCGATTTATGCAGCGATCCTGGCCGATATCTGCAGCGCCGATCCGGGCTTGGAGCGGCTGCGGGCCGAGCCGCCGTCGACGCGGACCCTGGCGCTGATCGTTCGCGGCATGGCGCATTATTTCATGACGGCGGCGGATGGGTCCGAAGCCGAAGGCAATCAGAAGTTGCGGCTGACCCTCGGAAGCTTCGTCGAGGACGGTGAGTTCGCCAAAATACTGTTCGACAAGGTCGAGCAGATCATCGCGCCGATCTTCATCGATTCCTTGAAGCATGCCATCGAGGTCGGCGATGCGCAGCCTGGCCTTGCCGGCCCGCGCGACCTCTTCTGGTTCGCCCATCACACGGTCTGCACTTTGGCGGCGACACAACTGCCGTCATTGCCGTCGCTCGATTACCCGCCATTGGCGAGACTTGAGCGCGAAGTCTGCAACTACATCCTGCGTGGCGTCGGCCTCACCGATGCCGCGATTGCGGCGCATGCCGCGCTCGATATCCCCTTTGAGAGTTTCGAATCCTCTGTTCTGGAATTTGCCAAATGACGCTTTCAGCCGAAACCGAAGTCGCGAACAGAACGGCTTATCGCAAGCCGAAGACCGACCGCCCGGTGCGCACCAAGCTCTGGTTCTCGATCATGGCGCTCCTGCTGGCGTTGCTTGTCGGCGCGTTCTGGGGCTTCAACGAGTTCCGCAACCACATGATCGCGCAATTCTTCGCGCATATGAAAATGCCGCCGGCGGTGGTTAGCGTCACGCCGGTCAAAACCGAGGTGCTGCCCAATCTCCTGACCGGCATCGGCGATGTCGTCGCGGTGCATCAGGTCAATGTGACGACCGATGTCTCCGGCCGCGTGGTGAAGATCATGTTCGAGCCGGGCGCGCATGTCGTCAAAGGCCAGCCGCTCGTGCAATTGTTCGATGATCCCGACCAGGGCGATCTCGCCAGCTTCGAAGCGCAGGCGCGCGGCGCGAAATTGTCGCTCGATCGCGCCAAGGCGCTGGCGCTGCGCCAGTTCGGTCCGCAGGCGACGGTCGACGATACGCAGGCGACTTATGATCAGGCGATGGCGAATATCGCCAAGACCAAAGCCATCATCTCGCAGAAGCTGATCCTCGCGCCTTTCGATGGCGAGCTCGGCTTGCGCCATATCGAGGTCGGTCAGTTTCTCAACGCCGGCAACCAGATCGTTACGCTCACCGATCTCTCCGTCGTCTGGGTGAATTTCACCTTGACGGAAAAGAACAGTTCGCAGCTGAAGCTCGGCCAGACCGTGCAGGTCAGCGTCGATCCTTATCCGGGCCGCGTCTTCTCCGGCAAGATCACCACGATCGAGCCGCAGATCAGCACCGACACCCGCAACGTCTCGGTGCAGGCGACCTTCGACAACGCCGATCACGCCTTGAAGCCCGGCATGTTCGCCACCGCGACCGTCGTGCTGCCGCCGCAGGCCCCCGTGATGACCGTGCCGGAGACGGCGGCGGACTATTCGCTCTATGGCGATTCCGTCTTCCTCATCAAGAAGGCGCCGGGCAGCGACGGCAAGGAGACGACGACCGCGGTGCGCACCTTCGTGCGGACGGGCGAGCGCATCGACGGCCGCGTGGTGATCGATGGCAAAGACATCAAGCCCGGCGATCAGGTCGTCGCCGTCGGCCAGATCAAACTGCAATCGGGCATGGAAGTGGCGATCTCGCAAGATCCGCCGCCGGCCGTCCCGGCCGAACCCAGCCCCTATTGAGCGGCGGAGCCAATGGCTTTCACTGATATTTTCATCAAACGGCCGATCCTATCGCTCGTCGTCAGCCTGCTCATTCTGCTGATCGGCCTCGATTCCGGCCTGCACCTGCCGGTGCGCCAATATCCGAAATTGTCGAACACGGTGATCACCGTGACGACGAGCTATCCCGGCGCCTCGCCCGATTTGATGCAGGGCTTCATCACGACGCCGATCGAGCAGGCGGTCGCCTCGGCCGAGGGCATCGACTACATGACCTCGCAGTCGGTGCAGGGGACGAGCACGATCTCCGTCTACATGAAGCTCAACGCCGATCCGAACCAGGCGTTGACCGACGTGATGGCCAAGGTCAATCAGGTCAAATACCAGATTCCCAAGGCGGCCAACGACCCGATCATCATCAAATCGACCGGCCAGACCACGGCCGTCATGTACATCGGCTTTTCGAGCAACGAGCTTTCGGGCTCGGCGATCTCCGACTATCTGACCCGCGTCGTCCAGCCGCTCATGTCGACGGTCGACGGCGTCGCTTCGGCTGATATTCTCGGCGGCCAGACCTTTGCGATGCGGCTTTGGCTCGACCCCGTCCGCATGGCCGGGCGCGGTGTCTCCGCCGCCGACGTCATTGCGGCGGTTCAGGCGAATAACTTCCAGGCCGCAGCCGGTCAGGCCAAAGGCTATTACACCGTCTCGAACGTCACGACCAATTCCGACCTGACCGATATCGATCAGTTCAAGCGGATGATCGTGAAGGCGAAGGACGGCGGCCTCGTGCGTATCGAGGACATCGCCAAGGTCGATCTCGGCGCCCAGAGCGAGGATTCGAGCGTCGCCTTCAACGGCGAACATGCGATCTTCATCGGCGTGCAGGCGACGCCGGAAGGCAATCCGCTGTCGATCGTCCAGGGCGTGCGGGCGCTGTTCCCGACGATCGAGCGCAATCTGCCGCCGTCGCTGAAGATGAAGGTCGCCTACGACTCGACGAAATTCATCCAATCGTCGATCGACGAAGTCGAGCATACGCTGATCGAGGCGGTGCTGATCGTCGTTGTCGTGATCTTCCTGTTCCTTGGGTCGTTCCGGTCCGTGCTGATCCCGGTCGTGACCATCCCGCTGTCGCTTATCGGCGCCTGCGCGGCGATGCTGATCATGGGCTTCAGCCTCAATCTGCTGACGCTGCTCGCGATGGTGCTCGCCATCGGCCTCGTCGTCGACGACGCCATCGTCGTGGTCGAGAACATCTACCGCCATGTCGAAGAGGGCAAAACGCCGGTTCAGGCGGCGCTGATCGGCGCCCGCGAAATCGTCGGGCCGGTCATCGCCATGACGATCACGCTCGCTGCGGTCTATGCGCCGATTGGCTTCCTTGGCGGCCTGACTGGCATCCTGTTCCGCGAATTCGCCTTCACGCTCGCCGGCTCCGTCGTCATCTCGGGTCTCATCGCGCTCACTTTGTCGCCGATGATGTGCTCGGTGCTGCTCAAGCAGGGCGGCCAGCCCGGCGGTTTTGCGCGGCTTGTCGATCGGGTCTTCGGCGCCATCACCAATTGGTACGGCCGCCGGCTCGACCGCTCGCTCAATTATCGCGCCGCGACCGGCCTGTTCGCGTTGACGATCCTCGGCCTTGTCGGCTTCCTCTATATGCATTCGAGCTCAGAGCTGGCGCCGGAGGAAGATCAAGGCATTGTCTTCGCGCTGACCAAGACGCCGCAATACGGCAATATCGATTATGCCGATTATTACGGTGCCGAGCTCGACAAGGCCTTTGCCTCGTTCCCCGAGACCGATCTGCGCTTCGTCCTGAACGGCACGCCGTCGCCGAACCAGGGCATTTCCGGCATGCTGCTGAAGCCCTGGAACGAGCGCAAGCGCTCGGCGATGGATCTCAAGCCGCTGGTGCAAGCGAAGCTCTCGCAGATCCCCGGCGTCAACGCCTTTGCCTTCAACCTGCCGGCGCTGCCGGGCGGTCCCGGCGGCTTGCCGATCCAGATGGTCATCAATTCGACCAGCGGCTTCGCCAACGTCTATACCGAGATGGAGAAGATCAAGGCGGCGGCGCGCAAGAGCGGCCTCTTCATCGTCACCGACAGCGACCTGCAGTTCAATCAGCCGGTGGTGCGCCTCAAGATCGATCGCAGCAAGGCGAGCGACCTCGGCCTCACCATGGAGCAGATCGGCAATACGCTGGCGCTGATGCTCGGCGGCAATTACGTCAATTGGTTCAACCTCCAGGGCCGCTCCTACGAAGTGATCCCGGAGGTGCCGCGGACGTTCCGGCTGACGCCGAAGCTTTTATCGACCTATTATGTGCCCTCGCTGACAGGTGCGCAGATCCCGCTGTCGACCGTGGTCTCGATCAAGACCGACACCGACCCCAACGCGCTGACGCATTACAACCAGCTCAATTCCGCGACCTTCCAGGCGGTCGGAATGCCCGGCGTGACGATGGGCACGGCGGTCGATTTCCTCGAAGCGCAGGCGAAGAATCTGCCGACCGGATTCACCCATGATTATCTCGCCGACTCACGCCAGTTCGTTCAGGAAGGAAATCAGCTTGCCGTCACCTTCTTCTTCGCGCTGATCATCATCTTCCTGGTGCTTGCGGCGCAGTTCGAGAGTCTGCGCGATCCGCTCGTCATCATGGTCAGCGTGCCGATGGCGATCAGCGGCGCGCTGGTGCCGCTCTTCTTCGGCGTTGCGACGATCAACATCTATACGCAGGTCGGCCTCGTCACGCTCATCGGCCTCATCAGCAAGCACGGCATTCTGATGGTGGAATTTGCCCGCGAGTTGCAGATCCATGAGCAGCTTGACCGCGTCGAGGCGATCAAGAAGGCCGCGCGGGTTCGTCTGCGGCCGATCCTGATGACGACGGCGGCGATGGTGACGGGCCTCATTCCGCTTGTGACGGCGTCGGGCGCCGGCGCGGCGAGCCGTTTCTCGATCGGTCTCGTCGTCGTCTCAGGCATGTCGATCGGCACGCTGTTTACGCTCTTCGTCCTGCCGGCGGTCTATACGGTGCTGGCGAAGGATCATCGCGCCGAGGCCAATTCGACCCGCCGCAAGGAGATCGCCGCGCTCGACGCTGGTGTCAGCGCCGCGCCGGCGGAGTGACGCATCAACTCTGGCTGAGGTTGTCGCCAAGGAGTGCGGCGACCTCAGCCTGCATGTGCTCGGGCACCGGCGCTTCGGCTTTGATCGGCGGCTTGTTCTTGTAGAGCGGGATTTCGATCCCCCGCGCCAGCAGATGCAGGCGCGCGTCGCGGTCGCCCGTGCCGTAGATCGGATCGCCGAGGATCGGAAAGCCGCTCGCCGCGCAATGGACGCGCAATTGATGCGTGCGGCCTGTGCGCGGCGTGAGCGCCAGCAGAGACCGCCGGTCGCGGCGCGCCAGCACCCGCCAGTGCGTCTCGGCGGTCAGGCCCTGCGGATCGACTTTCATCCACCATCCGCGTGTCGCATCGAGCCGCCCGAGCGGCAGATCGATGACGCCTTCATCGGCCTGCGGACCGCCTTCGACCACCGCCCAATAGGTCTTGCCGATCTTCCCCTGCTTAAAGAGAAGCCCAAGCTTTTCCAGCGCCTTATGGTGGCGGCCAAGCACCAGGCAGCCGGCGGTGTCGCGATCGAGCCTGTGGGCCAGCGCCGGGTCGCGCGGCAGCCCGAAGCGCAGGGCCGGAAAACCGGCCTCCAGCGACGCGCCGCCCTTGGGCCCGCGATGCACGGCAATTCCGGCGGGCTTGTCGAGCACGAGAATCAGGCCGTCGCGATAGAGAATCCGCGTCTGTAGATCGTCGAGTGTGGTTCCGCTCATGCCGGCTCTCGGGGCGGAACATATAGCAGATTGTGGCGTTATCGACCGCGCGCAAATGTTGTGCGCCGGAATTTTTTGTCAGTGAGGTTGCTTATGCCGCGTGAGCTCCGTTCACAGGCCGAATTGCGAGAGATCTGCCTTCGCGCTTTGCGCCGGAAAGAAGGCTTCGAGAAGATCGACGACATCCTCATTCAGCCGCGCGACGCCTCGTCGGGCGGCACGAACTGGATGCTGGCGGGCTTCCGTCCTCGCGTCGACAATACGGCATTGCGCGGCGCGCGCGATGTCATCGACCACTTGCGCCGCTCCTATCAATTGCGCGACGCAGGCTGCGCGAGCGCGCACGACAAGCAAAATTAGGGCGATTTGCGATCTGTCCCTTTTCGGCCTATGCGTTGCCGAGAGCCGCTTGCCGGCATTGAAGGGTCAGCACAGTGACGTATTCCCATATATTGGGGACGGGGGCTTATGCGCCATCGCGCATCCTCACCAATCACGATCTTGAAAAAATCGTTCACACCTCTGATACGTGGATCACGGAGCGCACCGGCATCAAGGAGCGCCGCATCGCCGCCGATGGCGAAGTAACGTCCGATATGGCGGTGGCCGCGGCGCGCAAGGCGCTCGAGATGGCCGCGACCGATCCGATCGATCTCGATATGATCATCGTCGGCACGATTTCGCCGGATATGCCGATGCCGTCCTGCGCGGTTTTCGTGCAAGCCAAACTCGGCGCCACGCGCGCCTTCGCCTTCGATTTGTCGGCCGCCTGCGCCGGCTCGCTTTATGGCATGGCGATCGCGGATCAATTCATCCGCAGCGGCCGGGCGCGGCGCGTGCTCGTCATCGGCGCCGAGCTGTTGAGCCGGCTGGTTGATTGGGGGGATCGCAGCAGTTGCGTGTTGTTCGGCGATGCCGCCGGCGCGGTGGTCATGGGGCCAACGCCCGATCCAACGCGCGGCCTGATCTCGACGCATCTTCATTCCGACGGCGCGGCGGCCGGCATTCTCGCGATCCCCGGCGGCGGCAGCAAATATCCGCAGTCCGAGGAAGTGCTGGCCAAAAGATTGAACAAGATTTCGATGAACGGCCGCGAAGTCTATAAATATGCCATTCGCGTGCTGCCCGAGGCGATCCTCGAAGCGCTGGCCGCCAATGGGCTCAAGCCCGGCGCGATCGATCATGTCGTCTCGCATCAGGCCAATGTTCGGATCGTCGAATCGGTTGTCGACCGGCTCGGCATTCCGCGCGAAAAATGCTGGCTGAACATCGATCGCTACGGCAACACCTCGAGCGCCTCGCTGCCGATTTCGCTCGATGAGGCAAATCGTGCCGGGCGGTTGCGGCCCGGCGATCTCATCGCGATGATGGCGATTGGTGCCGGAATGGCCTGGGGCAGCGCGCTGGTGCGCTGGTAGAGCCGGCAAGTAGCTGAAAAAGCATAATATTTTTCGTTTTCGGGGACGCCGTCGCAAGACGGGTTTCTTCTCCCGTGCGGTGCTGTTAACCTCGGCTGCCGATTGCGCTCATGCGCCTTGCCGAACCCCGGTTCAGGACAACCGCAAAACGGGAAAAACCTTTGCTTTCTGGTGGTCGCCCGCGTCAGGATGGCTCGCGCCGTCCGTTGCTTCAGCCAAAGCCAATGATCGTCGGGTTTGGCCTCCTGCTCGTTGCGCTGGCGACGCTGAGCGCGGCTCTCTCGGTGCGCGAGTTCCGCCTGCGCGATGTTTCCGACGCGCGCCGCGAACTCATGGCGCTCGATCTGTTGCTGTCGCAGGAGACGCAGCGCACCATGCAGAGCGTCGATCTCGTCCTGTCGAGCCTGCAAGACGATCTCACTCTGGGCGGCATCACCAAGCCGCAGGATATCAGCCGCAAGCCCGCCAGCGTCGAAATGTATCTGCTGCTGAAATCGCGCATCGTCGGCATTCCGCAAATTCATGAAGTGAGCCTCATCGGCCAGGACGGCAAGCTCATCTGCACGACGCGGACCTTTCCGGCGCCGAACCAGGATTTTTCCGACCGCGATTATTTCGTCATCCTGCGCGACACGCCGATCAGCGGCTCCTACCTCAGCCAGCCGCTCTATAATGCCGATACGAAGAGTTGGTCGATCTATCTCGCACGCCGGGTCGATGACGCCTCGGGACATTTCATCGCCGTTGTCGCGGCGGCCATCGATCTCGCCTATTTCGAAGCTCTCTATAAGACCTTGCAAATCGGCGATTATGGCGCCGTCAGTCTCTGGCGCAGCGACGGCACTTTGCTGGCGCGTTATCCGGGCCCCGGCAATGTCGGACAGATTTACCGGATCAAGTCGTTCGAAGGCATTCTCCAGCCCGGCACGCCCGTCACTTACGATGCGCAAAAAGCCGTCGACGGACCCGAGCGCATCGTCGCGACCATGGCCGTCGACGAATTCCCGCTCGTCGTCAATATTTCGCGGTTGAAGGATCATGTTCTCGCGGAATGGCGTCAGGCGCGCTTTCTCATCACGATCGGCACGCTTCTCTTCGCCATCGCTTTGACCTGCGTGCTCTGGCTGCTCATCCGCCATTTCAACACCTATGACGCGCTGATGGCCGCCGACAGGGAGCGCAGCAAAGCGGTTGCCGAGCGTGAACGGGCGGAGGCGCAATTGCGCCAGGCGCAGAAGCTCGAATCCATCGGCCAATTGACCGGCGGCATCGCGCATGACTTCAACAATCTGCTGACGGCCGTGCTCGGCAATCTGGAGATGTTGAAGCGCCACACCGAAAAAAGCGAGACGCGCCTGCATCGCTGGGCGACGAATGCCTTCGATGCGGCGCGGCGCGGCGCGGTGCTGACCCAAAGATTGCTCGTCTTTTCACGCCGCCAGCCGCTTGAGCCGCGCGGCGCGAAGATCGAGAATGTGCTTGCCTCGATGTCCGATTTGCTGCGCCGGACGCTCGGCGAGAATATCGAAATCACGACCACGATCGCGCCGGGACTCTGGCCGGCCTTTGCCGATCTCAATCAGCTCGACAATGCGATCCTCAATATCGCGATCAATGCGCGCGATGCGATGGAAGGGCGCGGCCGTCTGACCATTGCCGCAAGCAATTGCCATTTCGCCGAGGCTGAAGTCGAAGACCCGGAGATCGCGCCCGGCGATTACGTGCTCCTGTCGATCGCCGATACCGGCAAGGGGATCGAAAAGGATGTCCTCGACCGTGTCTTCGAACCCTTCTTCTCGACCAAGCCGATGGGGCAGGGCACGGGCCTTGGGCTGAGCCAGGTCTATGGCTTTGTCAAACAGATCGGCGGCCATGTCCGCATCGACAGCGTCCCGATGCAGGGCACCACAGTGAAGCTCTATCTGCCGCGCGCGCAAGACGAGGAGCTCGAAACCGAGGTTGCGCCCGCCAACGAAGCGGCGGTGCAGGGCCCGGCGGGCACCGTGCTGGTTGTCGAAGACGATGCCGAGGTGCGTGTCTATTCCGCGGAAATTCTGCGTGACCTCGGTTTCGAAGTGCGTGAGGCGAAGAATGCCAGCGAGGCTTTGGCGATTTTGCGCAGCGGCGTCGATCTTGCCTTGCTCTTCAGCGACGTCGGCCTGCCGGGCGTCACCGGCGCCGAGCTTGCCGAAGAGGCGTTGAACCTGCGGCCGAAGCTCAAAATTCTGCTGACGACCGGCTATGTCCAGGACACGATGATCGAGCGCTGCCGTTTCGTCTACGGCATCCAGGTCCTGCCGAAGCCGTTTACCCGGGCGGAGCTTGCGGAAAAGATCAGCATGGTGCTCTCACCAACGCGGCGCTACGCGTTTTCGTAAGCGTCAGTCGCGCACGAAGGCCATGCGGGCGCGAATCGCCTCGGCGATCTCAACGAAAACCGGCGCCCAATCGCCGCGCCGTTTCTGGCGGAAAAGCCGCATCGTCGGATACCAGGGCGATTGCGCGCCGGTGGCGAGCCAGCGCCAGTCCGGCGCGTGGCGAAGCGCCAGAAAGACCGGCCGCCCGAGCGCGCCCGCAAGATGCGCAATCGACGTGTCCGACGTGACGATCAGATCGCAGTTCGCCATCACCGCGGCGGTGTCGAGAAAGGCATCGGCACCGGCATCGAAATTGGCGCCGAGAGATTCAACTTCGAATCCCGCGGCGGGCACTGTATCCTTCATCAGGCTGATGAGCCGGACATCCGGAATCGCCGCGAGCGCCGCGAAACTGGCGAGCGGCATGTTCCGCTTCAAATTGATCTTGAGATTGCCATGGCAGCAAATGCCGACGCGATGGCCATGACGGCCAAGGCGCTGCGCCCAGGCGGCGACCCGCGCCGGCTCGGCATGGAGATAGGGCACGCCCCGCGGCACGGTCGCGAGCGATGTGCCGAAAGCGAACGGCAGGCTCATCAGAGCGCTTTGATAGTCGAACCCCTCTTGCGGCGGCGCGGTCTCGACGAAACGCGGCGGCGTCGGCAGCGTCGAGAGCAGGCGGAACATCGACCTGCGGCCGAGCAAAGTAACCTCCGCGCCCCGGGCCTGAAGCAATGGCAGATAGCGACAAAATTGGATCAAATCGCCGAGGCCCTGCTCGTCCCAAACGAGAATGCGGCGCCCTTCGAGCGGCTCGCCGCGCCAATGCGGCAGCGGTGAGATCAGCGTCTTCGCCGGCGCATTGCTGCGTTCCCAGCGGCTTTCGAATGCGATGAAACCTTGCGTCAAGTCACCGTTCAGCAGCAAGGCGCCGGCGCGGTTGTTGCGTGCGTCGGGATAATTCGGCTTGAGCCGCAGGGCAGCATCGAAAGCTTGCAAGGCCTCGTCGAGCCGGCCGAGTTCCTTGAGCGCAACGCCGCGGCTCGACAGCACTTCCGGATAGGCGGGGCGCAGCGCGAGCGCGCGATCATAGCTCGCAAGCGCTTCATCGATACGGTCTTGCTCTTGCAGCACATTGCCGCGATTGAGCCAGGCTTCGGCATAATCCGGCCGCACCGCGACCGCACGATCGAGAAAGGCGAGCGCCGCATCGAGTTCGCCGAGCCGCTGGTGTGCCGCGCCGGCAATGCAGAGCGCCTGCGCATGATTGGGCTCCTGCGCCAAAATCTCGGCAGCGGCGGCGCCGGCGAATTCGGGCCGTCCCAGGGCGAAAAGCACGTTGGCGCGATTGATCTGCGCCTGGCGGAAATCCAACCGTAGCGCCAGCGCCCGATCATAAGAGGTCAGTGCCTCGCTCAGGCGCCCGAGCTCGCTCAGCACATTGCCGCGGTTGCACAAGGCTTCGGGATAGTTCGGCCTCTGCTCAAGCGCCGCGTCGAAGTCGGCCAGCGCTTCGACGAAAAGGCCGAGCCGTTGCCGGGCGATGCCGCGATTGTAATAGGCTTGCGGATAAAGCGGGCGCAGCCGGATCGCATTGTCATAGCAGGCCAAGGCCTGCGCGTGCCGGCCAAGCTTTTGCAGGACGTTGCCGCGATTGACTTCGTTCTCGGGATGCGCCGCGTCGTAGCGCGCCGCCATCTCGTGATCGGCGAGGGCCGCTTCGAAGCGACCCAATTTCTGCAAGACGCAGCCGCGATTGAAGAGATTGACCGCGTCCTGCGGGCGCAGCGCGATCAAGGCATCGAACGATTGCAGCGCGTCTTCAAGGCGTCCCGCCTGTTCGAGCAGGGCGCCGCGATTGCATAGCGCCTCGCAATAATCCGGCTTGATGCGCAAGGCGCGATCGTAAGCGGCGAGTGCGGCGTCCAGCTTGCCGATATCCTGCAGAACGACGCCGCTCATATGCGCGGCTTCGGCATCCGCCGGATTGTCGCGCGCTAATGCCTCGAAAATGGCGAGCGCTTCCTTGGCGCGCCCGAGCCTTTGCAGCGCGACCGCGCGGCCCTTGCGGGCATCGAGATGGCCGGCATTGAGCCGCAGCGCCTGTTCGAACCAATCGAGCGCCGCCGACGGGTCGCCCGTGTTGAAATAGAACAGGCCGAAAACATAGCTTGCCGCGTCGTTGGCTGCGGCGAGATGCTGGACTTCGTCGAGATGGGCGCAGGCTTTTGCCGTAGCGCCGGCGGCAAAACAGGCGAGGGCTTCCGTCACCGCCGTTTGTAACGACGCCATGGCGCGGCGGTCGCCGCCCCGCGTTCCCGTATCCGCTTCGGCCAATGCTTCCACGTTGAAATGCCTTCCCGGTTGAAGCGGCGGCAGTGAATCGTAGTAATCTTTCCTGGGGCTGACGCTGCGGCCGGGCGGCTTGCATCGGGGCCGCAGCCCGGCCATTTTAGGCGGGATAGCCATTTCGGCGTCCGCAGCGGACGATGAGAGAGATGACCGAACGGTTTGATCCTTCGCGCAATAGCCTCGCCGCCGACGGCGGCGGCTTTGGCCAGCTTAACGAGCGCTCGCGCGAGATTTTCCGCCATATCGTCGAATCGTATCTGACGCTCGGCGGCCCGGTCGGCTCGCGCCAGCTCTCGCGGCTGCTGCCGATGTCGCTGTCGCCGGCCTCGGTCCGCAATGTCATGCAGGATCTTGAGGAACTCGGCCTGATCTATGCGCCGCATATCAGCGCCGGCCGCCTGCCGACCGAGCGGGGCTTACGCTTTTTTGTCGATGCGATGCTGGAGATCGGCGATCTCGGGCGGGAGGAGAGGGCGCAGATCGAAGCGCAAGTGCGCGCCTCGTCCAAGGAACATGCGCTCGAAGCCGTGCTGAGCGATGCGATGAGCCTGTTGTCGGGTCTCACGCGCAGCGCCGGCGTGGTCGTCACGACCAAGGAGAATGCGCGGCTCAAACATATCGAATTCGTCCGCCTCGATCCCGAACGAGCGCTGGCGGTGCTGGTCGCCGCGGACGGGTCGATCGAGAATCGCGTCGTGCAAACGCCGCGCGATCTGCCCGCCTCGGCGCTGATCGAGGCCGGCAATTACCTCAATGTCCGCATTGCCGGGCGCACGCTGGCGGAGGCCAAGGCCGAGATTGAAGAAGGCCTCGTGGCGGCGGAGGCCGAGCTTGGCGAATTGACCGCGCGCCTCATCGCCGCGGGCTATGCGAGTTGGGTCGAAACCAGCACGCAGGGACAGCAGCTGATCGTCCGCGGCCAGGCCAATCTGCTCGAAAACCTGACCGCGCTCGAAGATCTCGAGCGCATCCGCCTGCTCTTTGCCGATCTCGAAACGCAGAAGGATGTGATCGATCTTTTGAGCCGTGCCGAGGGCGGCGAAGGCGTGCGCATTTTCATCGGCTCGGAAAACAAGCTGTTTTCGCTGTCTGGCTCGTCGATGATCGCGGCGCCCTTCCGCGACGATCAGCAGCGTGTCGTCGGCGTGCTCGGCGTCATCGGGCCGACGCGGCTCAATTATGCGCGCATCGTGCCGATGGTCGATTACACGTCGAAGATCATCGGCCGCGTGATGCGCGGGCCTTAATCCTTCTTCAACAGCGCCTTCAACTTGTAGAGCAAGGTCTGCGCCTCGCGCGGCGATAGTTCGTCCACATCCACAGCGTCGAGCGTTGTTTCGACTTCGCTTGGCTCTGCTGGCGGCGGCGCGGGCGCTGCCGCGGCAAAGAGCGGCAGATCGGCGATCTGCTTGACGGGCTTCCGCCGGTCGCCCGCCTCGAATTCGGCGAGAAGCGTCTGCGCGCGCTTCACCACCGCGGCCGGCAGGCCGGCGAGTTTCGCCACCTGGATGCCATAGGAGCGATCCGCCGCGCCGGGAATGATCTCGTGCAGGAACACGACGTCGCCTTTCCAATCGGCGACGCGCATCGTCAGGTTGACGACGCGCGAAAGATGTTTGGCGAGATGCGTCAGCTCGTGGAAATGCGTCGCGAACAGCGCGCGTGACCTGTTCTTGGCGTGCAATTGCTCCATCACCGCCCAGGCGATGGCGAGGCCGTCGAAGGTCGCGGTGCCGCGGCCGATCTCGTCGAGGATGACGAGCGAGCGCTCCGTCGCTTGATTGAGGATCGCCGCGGTCTCGACCATTTCGACCATGAAGGTCGAACGGCCGCGGGCAAGATCGTCGGCCGCGCCGACGCGTGAAAACAACCGGTCGACGATGCCGATCTTGCAATGCGCGGCGGGGACGAACGAGCCCATCTGCGCCAGCACGGCGATCAGCGCGTTCTGCCGCAGATAGGTCGATTTGCCGGCCATGTTCGGCCCGGTGATGACGGCAATGAGCCCCGCAGTGTTACCCGTGCCGGAGAGATCGCAATCATTGGCGACGAAGGGCTTGCCCTCACGAGCCAGCGCGGCCTCCACCACCGGATGGCGGCCCGCCGCGATGACGAAATTCAGCGACGTGTCGATCTCGGGCCGCGTCCAGCCGCGCGCCTCGGCGAGATCGGCGAGGGCGGCAGCGACATCGAGCGCGGCCAGCGCCTCGGCCACGGCCTTGATCGCCGGTTCTGCGGCGAGAATGTGCGCGATGAGTCTATCCAGAATGCCAAGCTCGCGCGCCAAGGCCTGGTCGGCGGCCGACGACATTTTGGCTTCGAGCTCGGCAAGCTCCGTCGTCGAAAAACGCATCGCGTCGGTCATCGTCTGGCGATGCACGAAGGTCGCGTTGAACGGCGGCTTCAACAGCTTTTCGCCTTGCGCCTGCGGCACCTCGATGAAGAAGCCGAGAAAATTATTGTGCTTGAGCTTGAGTTGCTTGGTTTCGGCCAGCGTCGCATAGCGCGCCTGCAAGGCGGCGATGACCTGCCGGCTTTCGTCGCGCAAGCTGCGCAACTGATCGAGCTCGGCGTCATAAGTCCTGCGGATGAAATTGCCGTCGCGCGCTTTGAGCGGAAGCTCGTCGCCGAGCGCATCGGCGAGGCGGGCGGCGATGGCCGGGTCGGCCCGCGCGGCGCCTTCGGCAGCGTGTTTGAGATCGTCGGGCAAGGTCGCTTCCGCGCCAAGCCGCGCCGATATGGCCTCGGCGGCGCGCAAGGCGTCGCGGATGGCCGCCAAATCGCGCGGGCCGCCTCGTTGCAGCGAGAGCCGCGACAAGGGCCGGGCGAGATCGGGCGCCGCCTTCAGGCACAGGCGCAAATCCTCGCGCAAGTTGCGGTCATCGCGCAGAAAGGCAACGCCATCGAGCCGGCGCTGGATCGCCGCTTCCTCGGTGAGCGGCCCGGCCAAGCGCTCGGCGAGAAGCCGTCCGCCGCCGGCGGTCACAGTGCGGTCGATGGTGGCGAGCAAAGCGCCATCGCGATGGCCGGAGAGCGTGCGCGTCAGTTCGAGATTGGCGCGCGTCGCCGCATCGATCTCCATATGCGCATCGAAGCGCATGCGCATCGGCAGGCCCAGCGCTGGCCGGGCGCCGCGCTGCGTGCGTTCGATGTAGAAGATCGCCAGCGCCGCCGCGGCGATTTCGGCGCGGGAAAAATCGCCGAGGCCGTCGAGCGTCGCGAGGCCGAAATAATCTTGCAGGCGCCGCGCCGCGGCAGTGGGATCGTCATGCGTGCCGCCGACGGGCGAGAGTGGAAGCCGCATCTCCGTCGCAAGACGCGAAACATCGGCATCGCCGCAAAGCGCATCCGGCGCGACAAGCTCTGCCGCATCGAGCCGGGCGATTTCGGCGCCGAGCGCCGCGCTAGCAACTTCCGTCACCGCAAAGGCGCCGGTCGAAATATCGACGCTGGCGAGGCCGAACATGATTGTCTCGCCGCGCACGGATTTGGCGATGGCGAGCAAAGCATTGGCCCGCGCCGGTTCGAGCAGGCTTTCCTCGGTGATCGTGCCCGGCGTCACGAGGCGGGTGACATCGCGTCGGACGACGGCCTGGCTGCCGCGTTTCTTGGCTTCCGCCGGATCCTCGATCTGCTCGCAGACGGCGACGCGGTGGCCGAGCGCAATAAGCCGGGCGAGATATTCATCGGCACGATGAATCGGCACGCCGCACATCGGAATATCGCGGCCGAGATGCTTGCCGCGCTGGGTCAGCACGATGCCGAGCGCGCGCGAGGCGACCTCCGCATCGTCGAAGAACATTTCGTAGAAATCGCCCATCCGGTAGAAGAGCAGGCTGTCCGGATTGGCGGCCTTGATCTCGATATATTGCGCCATCATCGGCGTGACTTTGCCGGTGGCGAGATCAGGATCGGCGGTGGTGCGCTCGTGCATGAGCGCACCTTACCAAAGCCGCCGCGGCGATGCACCGGGCGGCCGGCGATATGCAGACTTTTCAGCCGTCTTGCGCGTCGCGCCGAGCGTTAGAGCGTCGGACGTTCAAATTGAATCGCTCGGCGCTTTTAAGTCTTTCTCATCGCATCGGATTTGTCCGAAAACCGCTTCGCACTTTTCGGTCCGATGCTCTAAATCGTCACTTGCGCGCCAAGTTCGACGACACGGTCCGAGGGGATGGAGAAGAACTCGGTCGCATCGATCGCCTGCTTGGAGAGGGCGATGAAAAGATTGTCCTGCCAGGCCGGCATGCCGGAATTGGGCGAGGCCTTGATCGTGCGCCGGCCGAGGAAGAACGATGTCGTCATGATATCGAACTTGTGCCCCGATTTGCGCAGCAGCGCCAGCGCCGCCGGGATGCGCGGGCTCTCCATATAGCCGAAATGCACCGTCACCGTGGTGAAGTCGGGCGAGAGCTTATGGATTTCGTAGCGGTTGGCAGCTGAAACGCGCGGCGTATCTTCGGTGCGCACCGACATCAACCAGACACGCTCGTGCAGCACTTTATTGTGCTTGATGTTATGCAGCAGCGCCGAGGGCGCCGAGGTCAGCTGATTGGTCAGGAAGATCGCGGTGCCGGGCACGCGCGTCGGCTTCGATTTCTCCAGCATCGGGATCAGATCCTTCAGCGGAATCGAATCGCGCTGCATTTTTTCCGCGAGCAGCGCATTGCCGCGCACGAAGGTCCACATGACGATCATCGAACAGATGGCGATCATCAGCGGCACCCAGCCGCCGTCGACGATCTTCATGAGGTTGGCGGCGAAGAAGATGAAATCGACGACGACGAAGATGGAGACGAAGCCCAGCGCCCGCCACATCGGCCATTTCCACATCCGCCAGACGACGACGAAGGCGAGCGCGGTTGTCACCACCATCGTGCCGGACACGGCGATGCCATAAGCCGAGGCCAGCGCGCTCGAGCTGCGGAAGAGAAGGACGAGCAGCAGAACGCCGATCAGCAGGATGCGGTTGACCTTCGGAATGAAAATCTGGCCTTCCTGCATTTCGGACTTGTGCTGGATTTCCATGCGCGGCAGAAGGCCGAGCTGTATGGCTTGCCGCGTCAGCGAAAACGCGCCGGTGATCACCGCCTGGCTCGCGATGACCGTGGCGATCGTCGCGAGGATGACGAGCGGCAGAAGCGCCCAGCGCGGCGCCAGCAGATAGAACGGGTTTGCGGCGGCCGCACGGTTGGAGAGCACCAGAGCGCCTTGGCCGAGATAGTTCAACGTGAGTGCCGGCAGGATGAAGAAGAGCCAGGCGAGCTGGATCGGCCGGCGGCCGAAATGACCCATATCGGCATAGAGCGCTTCGGCGCCCGTCACGGCCAGGAACACCGAGCCGAGGACCAAAATGCCGAGCAGGCCGTGCCCGAACAGAAAGGCGAGACCGACGAAAGGATTGAAGGCGCGCAGAATGCGCGGCGCATCAGGAATGTGCACTGCGCCGAGCACAGCGATCACGACGAAAAACACGGCCATGACCGGACCGAAGAAGGTCGCGACGCGGGTCGTGCCATGCCGCTGCACGGCGAAGATGAAGATCAGCACGACGATCGTCAGCGGCAGGATGTAATCGCTGAAGACGGGCGTTGCGACCTGCAGACCTTCAAGCGCCGAGAGGACCGAAATGGCCGGGGTGATGATCGCATCGCCGGAAAACAGCGCTGCGCCGGCAACGCCGAGAAAGAAAATCGGCGCCGCGCGCCGGCCGAAGGCCGTCTGCGCCAGCGCCATCAAGGAGAGTATGCCGCCTTCGCCTTTATTGTCGGCGCGCATCAGAAACAGCACATATTTGGCGGTGACGATGAAGAACAGCGCCCACAAAAGCAGCGAGACGATTCCAACGATTCCGGCTTCGTACGCCTGGCCGGTTTTGCCGGCATGAACGACGGAGGCTTGCAAAGCATAAAGCGGGCTTGTGCCGATATCGCCATAGACAACGCCGACGGAGCCGAGGGCCAAGCCCGCGACGCCCGCCTTTTTATCCGAATGTGCGCTGTGTGGAATGATTGGCCCGCAGGCGGCCTGATCGGCGGCCTTCTCTTGTGCGGTCGTTACCATTCAAGAAATCCTCAATCCGGACGCTGGCTGTCGCCGCCCGAAAAGGGCAAGTCGAACGCCAAACGGCGGAGCGACCGGTTGGTTGATCGCGGTCGGCGGCGGCATATAGCGCTTTCCTTTCGCGGCGAGAAGCAGAATTAATGGGGTGTTTTCATCTTATCGTCTTATCTCCACAGCCGTTGTAAACGGCGCACGCTTGTGTCCGGCCGCTTGCCCATCGGCACATCGCCTGTCAATTCAGTATGATGCAGAATTCCGACATCGAGCTTCCGGTCTTTGCGGTCTTGCCGCAGGTTATAGCTGCGCTTGACCAGGCCGCCGCGGTTCTGGTGGCGCCGCCCGGAGCCGGCAAGACGACGATCGTACCGCTTGCCTTGCGTGATGCAGATTGGGCTGCCTCAAAAAGGATCATCTTGCTCGAACCGAGGCGGCTCGCGGCGCGTGCCGCCGCTGAACGCATGGCTGCTCTGCTCGGCGAGAGTATCGGCGCAACGGTCGGTCTGCGCATGCGGCTCGTTTCGCGCGTTTCGGCGAAGACGCGGATCGAGGTCGTGACCGAGGGCGTTTTCGCCCGCATGATCCTCGACGATCCAAGCCTCGACGGCATTGCCGCGGTGATCTTCGACGAGTTTCACGAGCGCTCGCTCGATGCCGATTTCGGTCTTGCGCTGGCGCTTGACGCGCAAGCGCATCTGCGGGCGGACTTAAAGCTTCTCGTGATGTCGGCGACGCTCGATGGCGCCCGCGTCGCCAAACTGCTCGGCGGCGGCGCGCCGGTGATCGAAGCCGAAGGCCGCGCCTTTCCGGTCGAAACGCTCTATCTCGGCCGCGACCCGCAAGAGCGGATCGAAGCGGCGCTGCTGCGCGCCGTCCGCAAGGCCTTAGCGGAGGAGAGCGGTTCGATCCTCGTCTTCCTGCCGGGACAAGGCGAGATCAAAAGGCTCGCGGGCCTGCTGGACGAGATGATCCGCGATCCGGCGATCGAGATCGCGCCGCTTTATGCGGCGCTCGATCGCGCCGGGCAGGATCGTGCCATCGCGCCGACGCCACCGGGCCGGCGCAAGATCGTGCTGGCGACTTCGATCGCCGAAACATCGCTGACCATTGAAGGCGTGCGCGTCGTCATCGATTCCGGCCTGGCTCGCGTGCCGCGCTATGAGCCGGATCGAGGCCTGACACGCCTTGAGACCGTGCGCGTCTCGCGCGCCGCCGCCGATCAGCGCCGCGGCCGCGCCGGCCGTACGGAGCCCGGCGTCTGCTACCGGCTCTGGCAGGAGGCGGCGAACGGCGCGCTTGAGGCTTTTTCGGCGCCGGAGATTCTCAATTCGGATCTCTCGGGCTTTCTGCTCGATTGCACCGCCTGGGGCGCGCGCGATCCGGCGCGCGATCTGCGCTTTCTCGATCCGCCGCCGGAACCTGCGATCAAAGAAGCACGCGCGCTGCTCGATGCGCTCGAAGCGCTCGACGCGACGGGGGCGCTGACCGAGCCCGGCCGCGCCATGCGCGCCATTGCACTGCCGCCGCGCCTGGCGCGCATGATTGTCGAGGCGAAAGACATTGGCGAAGCCGAGCTTGCGGCGGAAGTCGCCGTGCTTTTGACCGAGCGCAATCTTGGCAGCGACGAGGTCGATCTCATCTCGCGCCTTGAGCGCTTTCGTCGCGAGCGCTCGGGCCGCGCCGAAGACGCGCGCAAGCTCGTCACATCTCTCCTGCGTCAGGCCGAGGCCGACGGCGGGCGCATCGAAGCACAGGGCGCCGGCCGGCATCTGGCCGCCGCCTTCCCCGACCGTATCGCCAAAGCGCGCGGCAAGCCGGGCGAATTTCTGATGGCGAATGGACGCGCCGCATCGCTCGAGCCGCACGATGCGCTGGCGCGCGAAACCTATCTTGCGATCGGCGAAATCTCCGGCCGCGCGGCGTCGGCGCGCATCCTTCTCGCCGCGCCTTTGACGCTCAGTGAGATCGAATCCATCGCCGGCGCCGAGATCGTCACGCGCGACGATCTGAATTACGATTCCGGGCGCGAAAAAATCGTCGCGCGGCGGCAGCGCCGTCTCGGCGCGCTGGTGCTTGCCGAACAAACCCTGAGCGCGGCCGAGCATCCGAATGCCGGGAAGATTCTGGCTGAGGGCATCGCCGGATCGGGCTTCGCGCGCCTGCCGTGGGGCAAGGCGCTCAATCAATGGCGCGATCGGGTGAATTTTCTGCGCCTGAACGAAGACGATGCGGCCTGGCCCGACCTGTCCGATGCGGCGCTCGAAGCGAAGGCTAACGATTGGCTCGCGCCTTTTCTGACCGGAAAGACGAGCCTTGCCGAAATCGAGACCGCCGATCTTGAAGCGGCGCTGCATGCGCTTTTGCCTTACGACATGCAGAGGCGGCTCGAAGCCGAAGCGCCGACGCATTTCGAAACGCCCGCCGGCTCGCGCATCGCCATCGACTATCTTGCGGAAAATGGTCCGCTCGTTTCAGCGCGCGTGCAGGAATTCTATGGCCTCGATCATCATCCCACGCTTGCCAAAGGCAAAGCACCGCTGACGCTCGAATTGCTGTCGCCGGCGCACCGGCCGGTGCAGATCACCCGCGATCTGCCGGGTTTTTGGCGCGGCTCCTGGGCGGCGGTGAAGACGGAGATGAAGGGCCGCTATCCGCGCCATGTCTGGCCCGACGATCCGGCGAAAGCCGCACCGACGACGAGAGCCAAGCCGCGCGGCACATAACGGCGAATGAGACTCGTATTTTATCTTTCGTTGCCACTGCGTGGCATGTTCCGTTGCTTTCGATTGGCAAGTTCCGTTGCGTCCCATAGGCAAACGCAACCTTCACAGCGGCAACAATGTCTCACTCATTTGAAAACGTGTGCGCGTCAACGAAGTACACGGCGATTGCCGCAGCATTCGCAGCATCCCGTTAGTGATTCGTGGTACTCTTGTTCACCATCATGATCTTGCTTGCGACCCCGGCGACGGAGGGTATTCGCACGAGTCATGAGCGCACCACCCTATTGCAAGACGCAGTGTCCTCTTGGAAGAGGCTGGGACAATGCACACGCAAAGGCATCAAAATCGGCTTAGATTTGTTCGCCCTTTTGTTCCGTGTGGCTGGTTATTGCCGGCCGTCGCGAGTGTTTTCTTCACTCTCCTTCATACCTCGGCCGCGCAGGCGGCCTGCGCGGTTTCGGGGAGTTCGGCGAGTGCCAACGGCGGCTCGACATGTACCGCGAGCGGGACATTGTCGGGCGGCAGCCCGTCGCTCTCGTCAACAGGCACGGGCAGCGCTCTCGACGGCACCGCTCTCACAGTGACGCCGACGACCGGCGGCGGCGGAATTGCCGCCATTGCTTCAGGCGGCGGCGTCATCAATCTCGATTTCCCGAGCGGGCCAGGCTCGTCCATCACCTTGAGCGGCGGCGGCGGCGATACCGCGCTTGAAGCGACAGGCGCCGGCAGCGCGATCAATGCGACCAATCTGACCCTGACCGACAATGCACAAGTCAGCACGCCGGGTCTGGCGTGGGCGACGGCGGGCGGGACGATCACCCTGACCAATTCGACGCTCACAGCCAATGTGAGCGGCGGCGAAGCGGGGCTGGAGGCGGATACCGGCGGCACGATCAACACGACGAATACAAACGTCATATTCAGCGCGTCCGCGGGCGGCGGCGAGGTTGGCGTCAAAGCCATGACCGGCAGCACGATCAATATGACCGGCGGTTCCGTCCAGCTCGCGAGCGGTGGCGGCAACCTCGGCCTCGACGCGGTGGGCGGGACGATCACGGGATCGGGCCTTGCGGTCACTGTGGGCAACGGCGGTGGTGGGGCCGGTGTCGAAGCCACGAATGCCGGTACGATCAGTCTGACGAACAATAGCACCATCACCACGTCCGGCGCCGGAACGCCCGGCGGCGAATTGATCAATGGCGGCACGATCAATATGACCGGCGGCACTGTGACGACCCAGACCGCCGGCTCCGATGGCTTTCTCGCCACGAACGGTGGCGCCGCCGACACACTGAACCTCACCAATGTGACGGTCAGCGCCGGCGGCAATTCCTTCCATGTCAACAACGGCTCGACTGCTAATATAACGCTCGACGGCGTCACGGCGGTCACCAACAATGGCACGGTGCTGCTGACCGAAGGCGGCGGCATAGACACTATGACCGCGAGCGATTCGACTCTGACCGGCGTGATGACGACTGCCGGCGGCAGCACGGCCAATGTCGCGCTTCAGGCCGCGACTCTATGGACGATGACCGGCAATTCCAACGTCACCAACCTGACGAACGACAACAGCACGATCGACTATACCGCGCCGACCGGCGATCCGACGCAATTGTCGAGCTACAAGACGCTGACCGCGAACAATTACGTCGGCAACAACGGGACGATCGATCTCAATACTTATCTTTACGCCGACGGCGCGCCGTCCGACACTCTGGTCATCAATGGCGGCACGGCGACGGGGTCCACGACCCTTCACATCAGCAACACAACCGGTCCGGGCGCCCAAACGCAGGCGAACGGCATTCTCGTCGTATCGGCGATCAACAATGCCACTACGGCCGCGGGGTCCTTCTCGCTCGATGGCCAGGAAGTCCGCGCCGGCGCCTTCAGCTATTATCTTTTCCAAGGCGGCGTGAACGGCAGCGTTCCGAAAGATTGGTTCCTGCGTTCGACCTTCACCGTGCCATTGGTTCCCGCCGTGCCGCTGCCGCCCGGCACGCTGCCGCCGCCCGAGCCACCACTGCCGCCGCCGCCGCCGATCACCGATCTTCCAGAGGATCCGCCACCCGAAACGCCCGGCGGTTTGCTGCCGCCGGGCACTTATCCCATCATCGGCCCGGAGATTGCGACCTATGGCGCCGTGCAGCCGCTGGCGCGCGAATTGGGTCTCGCGGTGCTCGGCACGCTGCATGATCGCATCGGCAATACTTTGCTCGATGAGAATGCGCCCTGCGCCGATTCAGGCGATGTGGTGGAAAAGCCGATCTTGGAACGCCAGTCCTATGGTTGCGCGAGCGACGATCGCCACCTGTCGACCTGGGCGCGGGTATTCGGCCAGAGCATCGACAACAGCTATCTGGCCTTCGCAGCGCCAAGCACGTCCGGTCAATTGGTTGGCTTTCAAGGCGGCCTCGATCTTTGGCGCGGCGCGCTGGCGCCCGGCCATCGCGACGACGCCGGTCTCTATCTCAGTTATGCCAATGCCTATGCCAATGTGTCCGGCTTCGTCACCAATGCCGCGGCGAGTGGTTATGTTTTCGAACATACCGGCGCGATCAACCTCAATGCCTGGTCGGCGGGCGGTTATTGGACGCATTACGGGCCGACCGGCTGGTATATCGATGCCGTCGTACAAGGCACGCGCTACGATGGCGCGGCCACGACGCAATTCGCTTCGCTCGATCCGGGTGGCTATGGATTGCTCGGCTCACTCGAAGCCGGCTATCCGATCCCGCTGCCGGTCTTCGGACCAGGATTTGTCATCGAACCGCAAGGCCAGATCATCGGTCAGCGCGTTGCCTTCGACGCGGCCAATGATGCGTTTGGCTCGGTCGATTTGGGCGCGACGGATGGTGTCACGGGCCGCCTCGGCCTGCGTGGCCAGTGGAGCATCGCGACGGCATCGGGGCAGCTATGGCAGCCCTATTTGCGCGCGAATTTCTGGCGCGACTGGGGCGGTGCGGCAACGACGCTCTATTCCGGCATTGATGAAGTGCCGCTCGCGGAAGCCGCGGATCGCCTGCAATTTGGCGGCGGCCTGACAATGCGGCTCAACGCGGCCGTCAGCCTTTATGCCAATGCCGATTATGAATTCGCGGTTGGCGATACCACCTGGCGCCGGGATGCCGTCAGGGGCGCCGCGGGCTTTCGCTATAGCTGGTGATCAGCGCTTGGCTTGGACGGCCGCCGGTTTCACCGCGGCGTCCGGCGCCATGGCGGCATGATAGGCATCGGCAAGCCCGGCGCCGAACGCGGCGCTTTGCTCCTTCGTGCCGATATTCTTCGCGCCGAGCGGTTTGGCAGTCGCCATCAGAATGGTGCGGATATCGGCCGGTGTCAGCGAAGCTTTGCGTTCGAGCAGCAGCGCCGCAATGCCGCTCACATGCGCGGCCGCGACCGACGTGCCCGTCGTCAACTGATAGGCTTCGCCGGGCGCCACGACCAAGACTTCGACGCCCGGTGCGGCGAGGGCAATGTAAGAGCCGCGATTGGCCATTTTGTAGAGTCCGTCGTCGCTGTCGGTGGCGGTGACGGCGATGACGTCCGGGTCGGCGGCGGGATAGAGCGGGGCGGATTTCGGCCCGGCATTTCCGGCCGCGGCGACGAGCACCATGTTCTTCTCATAGGCGGCTTCGAGCAGGCGATGCAGCGTCGGGTCTTCCGGGCCGGCGAAGCTCATGTTCACGACGCGCGCGCCATTGTCCGCCGCCCATTGCAGGCTTTTGTAGATCGCAAACGAGGTTCCGTGCGCCGCGCCGGTCGCATCGTCGAAGGCGCGTGCGGAGAGAAGTTCCGCCGCCGGGGCAATGCCGAGAAGCTTGCCATGCGCGGCAATCGCGCCGGCCATGGCCGTGCCATGCGGGTGCGGATGCGCGTCGCCGCCCAAGGCATCGAAGCTCTTGACGATGGCCCCGGCGAGATCGGGATGCTTCACATCGATGTCCGAGTCGATCACGGCGATGAGGATATGCTTGCCGGTCGCCAGCCGATGCGCCGCCGGAACCTCCAGTTTGTCGAGCACATATTGCGCCGGATCGCCGACGATCGGCGTGATCGACTGCTCCTGCAAGGTGAAGACATAATTCGGCTGCACGCTGGCGACGATTTTTTCGCGCCGAAGGGCGTTCACCGTATCTTCGACCGGCGTGTCATTGCCGATGTGCCAACGTGTGAGGCTGCTGTCGATCAGCGCGAAGCTGCGTGATTCGACGCGGGTGAGATCGAAGTGCCGCGCAAGACGTGCAATGGCCTGCGGCGAGGCCCCCGGCGCGAATTCGGTGATGATCTCATGCGGCACAATTGGCCGCACGGGGGCCGCGGCGATCTTGCGATGGCCGCCGCCGGTGTTGGCGTGCGCGTGATGCCGGATCGGCGGCGCCGGCGGTGGCGACGCCTGTGCGACGCGATGCGGATGGCTGACCGGATAAGCCGGGGCGGCGGGGTAGGCCGGATAAACCGGGTAGACCGGATAGCCCGGATAAATGGGATAATAGCGCCCGCCACCACGCCAGCCGTAGCGCGGCGGAAGACGGCCGCGCCAATAAGGGCCAGGGCCAAAGCGGCCGGCCATCATCGGGTGGCCGAACCGGCCGAACCCGGGGCGGAATTGCGCTGCAGCCGGGTTCAAATCGGCGCAAAGGCTGCCAGACAGCAAAACCGCCAGCAGCAGGCCAAGTCTGCGCAGAAGTCCCGAGGTGCTTGGCATGGCAAACCTCCTCGCTCACTCCGATTGGACGATGAAGCCGACGACTTTGTCCTGTTGCAGCCTGTCGATGAGGTGCTGCAAATCGGCCGGCGGCAGTTTCGCCGGCGCGACGCGGACGAGGTAAAGGCCACCCGCCGAAGGGCCGCCGGCAATGGTCAATTTATTGGCGCGCAGGAATTGCGTGATCGCGGCGGCATTCGCCTGCGGGGCGAAGCGGATGAAGACGGTAGCGCCTTCTGCGGCGGGCTTGCTCGCTTCTGAAGCGGTCTGATAACCGGCGCCCGGCGTTTTCTCCTTGAGCATGAAGCCGCCGATCACGCCGGCCTGCAACAAGAGGACAAGCGCCGCGGCCGCGGCGCCCCAGGCCAACGTGTGCGGCGCAAGCGAGGCGAAAAATTCGCCGATGCGGGCGAGCGGATCGGCCGCCTGGAGTGGCCGGCGTACCGGTTCGGCGTCGATCTTGGCAAGCAAAGTGTCGAGCGCGCGCGGCGAGGGGGCGCCGAGCGCTTCGTTCAGCGCGATGGTCTGCGCCAGTTCTTCGCGCACCAGCGCATAGCGGCGCGCAAGCTCGGAATCGGCGGCGAGTGCGGCTTCGACGCGTTGGGCTTCGGCGGCGCCAAGCGTGCCGGCCGCGTGCCAGGGCAAGAGATCCTCGATCTCGCTGCGATCTTCGTCTGTCATGCTCATGGCCAGCCTCGATCGATTCCGCGCGCCTTCAAAAGCTCGGAGAGCTTCTTGCGGGCATAAAACATCCGCGTTTTCACCGTCGCCGCGGGAATGCCGACAATCGCCGCCACCTCGTCCACCGACTTCTCGTGGTAATAGACGAGGTCGATGATCTCGCGGTGTTCGGCCGAAAGCCCATTGAGGCAGTCTCGCATCGCGGCACCTTTGTCCTTTTTCGCCAGCGTGATTTCCGGATCGTCGCTTTGATCCTCGATCGCACTCGCCGTGTCCTCGTCGAGCTCCGCTTCCGGCTTGCGGCGCAGGGCCGACAGCGCCTTGAAACGGGCAATGCTCAAAAGCCATGTCGAGACGCTTGACCGGCCCTCGAAGGTTCCGGCTTGGCGCCAGACATCGAGAAACACGTCGCTCAACACATCCTCCGCCGCCGCTTCATTGCGCACGATGCGCACAACGAAACGAAAGACCGGCGTCCGATGCCGGGCGAACAGCGCCTGCATGGCGCGCCGGTCGCCGCCGGCGATCCGTCCGACCAGAACCTCATCCGACGTGGTTTCGATCGGCATGGGACACGACTCGCAATCTTAGTCGCCGCCAGCGGCGTGAAGGTTCGATCGCAATCGAATAAATTTGCGTTGCGCCTCCGCCTCCGCGGGCGCAACCGCCAAGGGCTTCAAATATCACGATTTCGCGCATCTGGCCGCCGCTCCGGCGGTGTGCAAGCGCACGTACCCAGCAGCCTCATCGCCACGCGCCGATCCTCGGTTGAACCTTTCTCCGCGCCGCCGCGACCCACGGACATTGGAACTCGAAACGCGGAGAAATCCCATGTCACGCAAATTCATTCTCACCATCGCGGCCGCGGCGCTCGTCGCCAGCAGCCTTGCTTCGCAATCGGCCGATGCGCGCGGCTTCGGCGGCGGTCATTTCGGCGGCGGCTTTGGCCGCTTCGGCGGTGGCGGCTTCGCCCGCTTGGGCGGCGGCGGCCATTTCGGTGGCGGTTTTGGCGGCGGCTTCCGCGGCCATGGCGGCGGCCGGATCGTGCCGATCCTCAATCCCGGCCGTGGCGGTCACGGCGGCGGCCATGGTGGCGGTCGCGGCTTCCCGCCGGTCCGCGGGCCGCGCCATCCGTTCCCGCCGATCGTCTGGCACGACCCCCATCATCATCATCACGGCCATTGGGTGTTCCGCGGTGGCCGTTGGATCATCATCGACGATGTGGCGGTCGATGCGGTTGCGGTGGGTACCGCTGCCGCGGTCGCCGATCCGGCACCCGGACCCTGCACCTGCCTGATCAAGACCTATACGCCGAACGGCCTCGTGGTCTTCTCCGACATGTGCACCAAGGAATCGGCGAGCGCCCCGGTTTCGGCCAGCACGTCCGATGCAACCCAGACGCCGACCTCGCTGTCCGCGGCGCCCATGTCGCCGGCGCAGGTGAGCGACATGTCGAAGGCGGTGGATTACGACGGGCGTCCCTATGCCGATTATCTCGCGGCCAACCCGGACGTGGCGCAGGCCCAAGCAGCCCAAGCGCAAGCCCAGGCGGCCCAGAGCCAGCCGGCGCCGCAGAAGTAGCGGCCTCGACCAAGACAAAACAAAATCAGCCGCCCGCGGGTGAAAGCGGGCGGCTCATTGCTAGCGCTCGTAATGATCCTTATCGATGAAACCGATGCGAGGTGAGGCAGCAGCCTTTGAAACCGGCGTCCTGAACCGCAGGGGCAGGGGTCCCTGCGCCCGAGTTTCTCGACAAGCTCCTTGTCGCCGTGAACGACGCGCAGGCCGCGTTTGACCTGCGTTTCAGAGTTGAAAGCCGCTCCGGCGCTTGCTCATCGGCTCAGAAGAGAATTGTTGGTCCTTGCGCGACATGACCCCCTCCCGCTTTGGCACAATGGGGTGGTTCGGGCTGATATATTTGCCGGCCGCGCAAGGCAAGCCGCTTGATATTGCACTCTGCCGCCTCACCCTCTATAAGGCCGCTCGGCCCGTTTCCGACACCCCTGGAGGCGTGGGCCCTATTCTCAGATCAAGGACACCGCTATGGCCGAGACCAAAACTCTCGCGGCCACGGTGCGCAGCGTCGGCGGCAAGGGGGCCGCACGCAGCGTTCGCCGTGAAGGCCGCATTCCTGCCGTCATCTATGGCGGCGGCGATCCCGCCCAGTCGATTTCGCTCGAATGGCGCGAAATCAACAAGCTCATCTACGCCGGGCACTTTCTGACGACCATCTACGAGATCGAGGTCGCCGGCGCCAAGGAGCGCGTCATCCCGCGCGATTATCAACTCGACCGCGTCACCGACCGGCCGGTGCATGTCGATTTCCTGCGGCTGAAGGCCGGCTCGACGCTCCGCGTTGCGATCCCGGTGCATTTCATCAACCAGGAAGTCTCGCCCGGCATCAAGAAGGGCGGCACGCTCAACATCGTGCGCCATTCGATCGAGATGAAAGTTCCGGCGGACGCGATCCCCGAGGCGATCACCATCGATGTCGGCCAGCTCGAAATCGCCGAATCGGTCCACATTTCGGCGATCACGCTGCCGGCAGGCTGCCGCCCGGTCGATACGCAGCATAATTTCACCATTGCGACGATCGCGCCGCCGCTCGCCGTCGCCGAGACACCGGCGCAAGCGGCTGCGGCCGCCGCGCCGGCTGCCGGTGCGGCCCCGGCCGCCGGGGCTGCACCCGATGCCAAGGCAGCCGCGGCCAAGCCGAAAAAGTAATGAGAACAGCCGGGCGGCATGGGCCGCCCGGCGTCCTTTCGCTGCCGGCTCTCTCGGATGAAGCTTTTCGTTGGCCTCGGCAATCCCGGCCGCGCCTATGCCGGGCAGCGCCACAACATCGGCTTCATGGCGGTCGACGCCATCAGCCGGCGGCACCCGTTCGCGCCGTTCCGCGCCCGCTTCCAGGGTCAGGCGAGCGAAGGCGCGATCGGCAGCGAACGCATCATCCTGCTCAAGCCCGAGACGTTCATGAACGAATCCGGCCGCGCCGTCGGTGAGGCCTCGCGCTATTACAAGATCGGCCTCGACGACATCATCGTCTTCCACGACGAGCTCGATCTCGCGCCGGGCCAGCTTCGGGTGAAGCTCGGCGGCGGCAATGCCGGCCATAACGGCCTGCGCTCGATCACCGACCATGTCGGCAACGACTACCGGCGTGTGCGCATCGGCATAGGTCATCCCGGCGACAAAGCGCGCGTGCATGATTATGTGTTGGGGAATTTCGCCAAGGCCGAGCAGCCATGGGTCGAGGCGATCTGCGAAGCCATCGCCGCCAATGCCGGCTATCTCGCCGACGGTGCCGACAACAGTTTTCAGAACAAGATTTTTCTGGCGATGCAGGAGTCCGGCGCTTTGGACGATGACGATTGAGCGCCGCCCGATTGCCTTGCTCTCACGCCCCTTTTAGAGCATCGGACCGAAAAGTGCGCAGCGGTTTTCGGATCAATCCGATGCGATTGGAAAGACTTACAGGCACCGGATGTATGAACGTCCACCCCTCTAGGAAGCGCGCATGAACGAACCCGCGATCACGCCCGACCTTGTTGCCGCGCACGGCCTGAAGCCGGACGAATATCAGCGCCTTGTCGAACTCATCGGCCGCACGCCGAGCTTCACCGAGCTCGGCATTTTCTCGGCAATGTGGAACGAGCATTGTTCCTATAAATCGTCGCGCCTCCATCTGCGCAAATTGCCGACCAAGGCGCCGTGGGTCATTCAGGGGCCGGGGGAGAACGCCGGCGTCATCGACATCGGCGACGGGCTCGCCTGCGTCTTCAAGATGGAGAGCCATAACCATCCCTCTTACATCGAGCCGTTCCAGGGCGCGGCGACCGGCGTCGGCGGCATTCTGCGCGATGTCTTCACCATGGGCGCGCGGCCGGTTGCCTGTCTCGATCTTCTGCGCTTCGGCTCGCCGCAGCATGCGCTGACCCGCCATCTCGTCGGCGGCGTCGTCGCCGGCATCGGCAGCTATGGCAACAGTTTCGGCGTGCCGACGGTCGGCGGCTCGACGCGCTTTCATCGCGCCTATGACGGCAACATCCTCGTCAATGCCATGGCTGTCGGCATCGCCGAGAAGGACGCGATCTTCTATGCCAAGGCGACCGGCGTCGGAAATCCGATCGTCTATCTCGGCTCGAAGACCGGCCGCGACGGCATCCACGGCGCGACCATGGCTTCGGCCGCCTTCGACGAGGAATCGCAGGACAATCGTCCGGCGGTGCAGATCGGCGATCCCTTCGCTGAAAAGCTTTTGCTCGAAGCCTGCCTCGAATTGATGAAATCGGGCGCCGTCATCGCCATTCAGGACATGGGCGCGGCGGGCCTCACCTCATCCGCCGTCGAGATGGGCGCCAAAGGCAATCTCGGCGTGCTGCTCGATCTCGATGCCGTACCGTGCCGCGAGAGCGGGATGTCGGCCTATGAAATGCTGCTCTCCGAAAGCCAGGAGCGGATGCTCATGGTGCTGGCGCCCGGCAAGCAAGCCGAGGCCGAAGCGATCTTCCGCAAATGGGGCCTCGATTTCGCGATCATCGGCCACACGACCGACGATCTGCGCTTTGTCGTGAAACATCACGGCGAGATCAAAGCCGACCTGCCGATCAAGGAACTGGGCGACGAAGCGCCGCGCTATGATCGCCCACATGTGCCGGCGCCGAAACAGCCGGTGATCAAGCCGCGGGACGTGCCGGCGCCGAATTCGAATGCCGATGTGCTGCTGCGCCTCGTCGGCAGCGCCAATCTGTCGTCGAAGCGCTGGGTCTTCGAGCAATATGATCATCTGATCCTCGGCAATACGGTACAGGTGCCGGGCGGCGATGCGGCGGTGATTCGTTTGGGCGACGGGCCGAAGGGTCTCGCGCTGACGACGGATGTGAACGAATGCTATTGCGGCGCCGATCCGTTCGAAGGCGGCAAGCAGGCGGTCGCCGAAGCCTGGCGCAATCTTTGCGCCGTCGGTGCGCTGCCGCTGGCCTGCACCGACAATCTCAATTTCGGCAATCCCGAAAAGCCCGAAGCCATGGGCCAGTTCGTCGCCGCGGTCGAAGGCTTGGCCGAGGCCTGCACGGCGCTCGATTTCCCCATCGTCTCCGGCAATGTCTCGCTCTACAACGAGAGCCCGGACGGGGCGATCCTGCCGACGCCGGCGATCGGCGGCGTCGGTCTCATCGACGATGTGTCGAAGACCGCATCGATCTCGTTCAAGCATGCCGGCGACGTGATCCTATTGCTCGGCGAGACGAAGGGCTGGCTCGGCCAATCCGCCTATCTGCGCGAGATTTGCGGCCGCGAGGACGGCGCACCGCCGCCGGTCGATCTCAGCCTCGAGAAGAAGACCGGCGATTTCGTTCGCGGCCTCGTGCGCGCCGGCACCGTGACGGCGGCGCATGATCTGTCGGAGGGCGGCCTCGGCGTCGCCCTGGCGGAGATGGCGCTCGCTGGCGGCCTTGGCGCTTTCCTCGACATCGCGACGGATCTGCCGCTCCATGCCTTTCTTTTCGGCGAGGACCAGGGCCGCTATCTTCTGACCTGCAAACCGGATGCGGCGCGGGCGATTAGCGATGGTGCCGGCGCGCAGGGCATCGCCTGCCGGGCGATCGGCACGACGGGCGGCGATACGTTGACCATTCCGGGGGCCGCCGCCATATTGCTCAGCGACTTGCGCCAGCGGCACCATGCGTGGTTGCCGGACTATATGCGGGGCGAGCTCAATCTGGAGGAGCATAGCTGATGCCGATGGCCGCGGCCGAGATCGAAAAATTGATTGTCGCCTCGATCCCCGACGCCAAGGTCGAAATCCGCGACCTCGCGGGCGACGGCGATCATTATGCGGCGACCGTCATCTCGCAGGAATTCGCCGGCAAATCGAAGCTGCAGCAGCACCAGCTCGTCTATAAAGCGCTCGGCGGCCATATGGGCGGCGCGCTGCATGCCTTGCAACTGCAGACGTCCGCCCCGAAATAACGCGCATACGCGCATGATCTGTCCCGAAAGCCTCGGGGATCATGCGATCAACGGAAGGTGGGATCATGTCCGATATTCACGACCAGCTTAAGTCGATTGTCGATAAGAACGATGTCGTCCTGTTCATGAAGGGCACGCCGGACTTCCCGCAATGCGGCTTCTCCAACCAGGCGGTGCAGATCCTGCGCTATATCGACGTCGACTTCAAAGGCGTGAATTGCCTGGAGACGGACGAATTGCGCCAGGGAATCAAGAGCTTTTCCAACTGGCCGACGATCCCGCAGCTCTATCTCAAGGGCGAATTCGTCGGCGGCGCCGACATTCTGCGCGAGCTTTTCCAGTCGGGCGAATTGTTTACCGCGCTGACCGAGAAGGGCATTGCCTTCAAGGCGCCGGCCGGGGCGCAGGCCTGACCCGCAGGGGTTGATTGCGCCCGCGAAATCGGGCATAGCATCGCCACGACGCGCGGCCTCCGGCCGCGCTTATGCTTGGACCGGCCGGGTGTCATGCCCCGGGCTCTGAACAGGCGCTCCCGACAATTCGATGGGCCGGCCTCAGCCGGCTTGATTTACCCAGGCTGAAGTCATGAAGGTCCGCAATTCCTTGAAGTCGCTGCGCCGCCGCCATCGCGCCAATCAATTGGTGCGTCGCAAGGGCCGCGTCTACATCATCAACAAGGTGCAGAAGCGCTATAAGGCGCGGCAAGGCTGATCTTTCATCGCCTTCCTGTCATTTTGACTTTCACTGGCGCTGCTCTAATTTGAGGCGATGCGCTTGCGCCTCTCGCCCTGGCCGCTTCTGCTTGCCGCCGCCCTGCTGCCGCTGTTGACGATCGGCCGTGTTTTCGCGGGCGATGATGACGGGTCGGCGCCCTGGCCTGACGGGTCCTCCGGCGAAGTCTTGAAGCTGCCGGGCATGCCGCCGATGCGGTTGCCGCCGGGCGTCCATATTTTCGGCTCGGACGGGCACGAGCTGCATTTCGGCCCGGCGCAGGGCCTCGGCCAGCAGCCCTATGACGACGGCTCGCTGGCGCCGCACCACCAATTGCCGCAACAACCGCCACTCGAAAGTGCGGCCATGCGCGCCGCCAAGGCGAAAGCCGCCCGCGTCGAGGCGTTGAAACGCGCCATGGCGCCGCAGCCGACCCATGCCGCCTTGCGCGCCGAGGCACTCGATTCGCTGTTCAAGCGGCTCGCCAGCGCGCATGACGCGGACGAGGCGGACGGGATCGCAACGGCGATCGAACATGTCTGGAGCCAATCGGATTCGGATACGGCGACACTGCTGATGGATCGCGCTTTAGCGGCTCAGCAGGGCGGCCATCTGCCTTTGGCCCTGGCGCTGCTCGATAAGGTCGTGTCGCTCGAGCCCGATTGGGCCGAGGCCTGGAACAAGCGGGCGGGAACGCGCCTTCTCGGCGGCGATCTCACCGGCGCGGCGGACGATCTTCAACACGTGCTGAAGCTCGAGCCGCGGCAGTTCTCGGCGCTGGTCGCGCTCGGCTTCGTTCTCGAAAAGCAGGGCTTCGACAAGCGCGCGCTCGATGCCTTCCAAAAGGCGCTGGCGCTCAATCCGCAGCAGCCCGAGCTCCAATCGATCATCGAAAAATTGCGCACCCAGATCGAAGGCCGCGATATCTAGAGCATCGGACCGAAAAGTGCGCAGCGGTTTTCGGATGAATCCGATGCGATTTAAGAACAATCGGACCGAAAGGTGCGCAGCAGTTTTCGGACCAATCCGATGCTCTAGAGCGGGATGCGAAAAAGTGTCAGCGGTTTTTCGCAAAAAATCCCGCTCTAAACTATTAGAATCGATCACGTTTATGATTTCGAATCGATTCGATCCGAAATCATCGTGATCTAGCCGCCTATTTCTCGATCGACGCGATCCGCACCATATTGGTCGCGCCGGGCGAGCCGAAGGGCACACCGGCAACGATGATGATCCGCTCGCCGGGCGCAGCGAAACCCTCGGCCGCGGCGATGACGCTGGCACGCTCCGCCATGTCATCCACGTCCTGCGCGTCTTCGGTGACGACGGCATGGACGCCCCAGACAAGCGCCAAGCGCCGGGCGGTGTCGCGGTTCGGCGTCAGCGCCAGAACCGGCGGCTCTGGCCGCTCGCGAGCGATGCGGAAGGCCGTCGAGCCGGATGACGTCCAGGCGACGATCGCTTTCAAATCCAATGTTTCGGCGACGTCGCGCGCCGCCGTGGCGATGGCATCGGCGACGGTGGCCTCGGGCGCGGGGCGCTGGGCATTGATGATCTGGCGGTAGAAGGAATCGCGCTCGACTTCCTCGGCGATCCTGTTCATCGTCGCCACCGCCTCGGTCGGATAGCGGCCGGAGGCGCTCTCTGCCGAGAGCATGATCGCATCGGCGCCTTCGAACAAAGCCGAAGCGACGTCGGAGACTTCGGCGCGCGTCGGCACCGGCAGCGAGATCATCGATTCGAGCATTTGCGTCGCGACGATCACCGGCTTGCCGAGCCGGCGCGCGATGCGGCCGATGCGCTTCTGCAAGCCGGGGACTTTTTCGAGCGGCATTTCGACGCCAAGGTCGCCGCGCGCCACCATGAAGGCGTCGGAAACTTCCATGATCTCTTCGAGGCGCGAAATCGCCTGCGGCTTTTCGATCTTGGCCAGGATCAGCGCGCGGTTGCCGGCGACCTTCTTGACCTCGGCGACGTCCTCGGCCCGCTGCACGAAGGACACCGCGATCCAATCGACGCCGGCCTCGAGCCCGGCCTGGAGATCGCTGCGATCCTTGGCGGTCATCGACGCGACGGGGATTTCGGTGTCGGGCAGGCTGACGCCTTTACGGTTGGAGACACGGCCGCTGACATCAACCACGGCGACGGCGCGCTTCGGCGACGCTTCGGTGATGTGCAGGCGCACTTTGCCATCGTCGATGAGCACGTTATCGCCTGGCTGCAGTGCCTGGAGAATCTCCGGATGCGGCAAGTGCACGCGGCTCGTATCGCCTGGCGTCGGATCCGAATCTAAAACAAAAGCGTCGCCACGTTTCAGCTCGACGGCGCCGTCCTTGAAGAGGCCGAGGCGCAGCTTCGGCCCTTGCAGATCGAGAAGGATGGCGATCGGCCGGCCGAATTCCTGCTCAAGCGCGCGGATCGCCTGGACACGCTCGCGCATGTCGTCATGGCTGGCATGGCTCATGTTGATGCGGAAGACATCGGCGCCGGCGCGAAACAGATCGGCTATGGCAGAACGTTGAGCCGTCGCCGGACCCAAAGTCGCGACGATTTTGCAGCGGCGCAGCCGTCGCATCCTTATCTCCTTCATCGAATGTCGGTGCCGTTCCTAAGCGAACGTTTTGGCCTTAATACGGAACGCCGCGAAAAAATCACCCCCTACCTGAAATTTTGTGCGCTTTATTGAAGGTCATCGCTGCGGTGCGAGCCTTCCCGGCGCGCTGATCAGGGGCCGGAATGTTGGGGGCTGCTCGTCGGGTCGGTCAGCTGAACGGTCCAGTTGCGCGCGTCACGGCCGGTATCGACCTCGAAAAAGCCGGTGCGATCAAAGCCGCGTACAAAACAATCCTGCCGTCCATTGATGCGGAACTCGTGGTCGGCGGTGCACATGAAGGCTTTGCCTTTCCATTCGGCGCCGCGCTCGTCCATCGCATAGACATAGTAGAATTCGGCCGCCAAAGGCCCGCGCACGAGGTTGTCGCAGGCGCCGGCCTTCAGGTTCCACCAGCCTTCGCTGACCCATTGGGTGCCGTCCGTATAGGCAATGGCAACGCTCACCCGGTTCTCGCTCATATTGCACAGCCGGAAGTCCGCCCGCGCCGGCGCGACCGCGAGCAGAGCCGGGGCGAGAAGCAGCGCCATCAAAGCCAGGAGAAGCGTCTTTCGGGACAAAATCATTCAGTGAGACACAGAGGCAAAACTTTGTCGCAACGGAGGCCGTGGGCCCAGCGCATATTCTTCAGAATAGCGGCTGCGCCGTCCGGGCGCGCAAGCAAAATCTGGCTGCGCGGCGGGTTCTTCCCAAATTGGTTTGTCCAAAAGTTGACTTGCCGCGGCGCGCGCCCTGAAAATGGCGCATGGCCGAGGCGCAAAGCACGGACGAATTCGAGCCGGTCGAGCGGATCGCGGGGGGCGTGGACGCCGGCCTTTTGCTGCTCTGCGATCACGCCAGCAATGGGCTGCCCGCCCACTACGGCGGCCTCGGCCTCGCGCCGGCCGATCTCGACGCGCATATCGCCTATGACATCGGCGCCGCCGATCTCACCCGGCGGCTCGCCGCGCAACTCGGCGCCCCGGCGCTGCTCACGCGCTTCTCGCGCCTCTTGATCGACCCCAATCGCGGCGCCTGCGATCCCACATTGGTGATGCGGCTGTCGGATCGGCGGCTGATCCCCGGCAATGCGCGGATCGATGCCGCCGAAATTGATCGCCGCCGGGTGCTTTACTGGCGGCCGTATCGCCACGCCATCAGCGAAACGATCGCCGCCTTGTCGGCGCAAGGGCCGGTCCCGGCGGTGATTTCGGTGCATACGTTCACACCCGCCTGGCATGGCCTCGCGCGGCCATGGCAGATCGGCATTCTCTGGGATAGCGATCCACGCTTGCCGCAGCCGTTGATTGCGGCGCTGCGGGCGCGCGGCCTCACCGTCGGCGACAATGAGCCTTACGATGGCGCGCTGCCGGGGGATACGCTGCATGAGCACGTCACGGCAAAGGGCCTCGCCGGCCTTTTGATCGAGGTGCGGCAGGACCTCGTCGCCACCCCGGCAAAAGCGCATGGCTGGGCCGACCTTCTCGCCGAGGCGCTGCAGCCTATTCTGGCGCGGCCCGAGATGCACCGGCTGGCCTTCGGGCCAAGCCGCGCCGGGCCATTTCGCGCCTAAGCCAAAATAGCGGGGATTTCGCCCGCGGAAGCTTGATTTTGTGCCGCTGCGGCCGCAACGAAACGGCGAAATCGCGGTGGCTGCAAAGTCCCGCGCAACCTAAAAGCGAACAAGTCAAGGTAAGCGGGACATGACGGCAGATATCGCCGATACCGGCGTCGCGGGCGAGGAATTGAAACAATTTGTCGAGCGGATCGAACGGCTCGAGGAAGAAAAGAAGGCTTTGTCCGACGATATCCGCGATGTTTACGCGGAGTTGAAGGGACGCGGCTTCGACTCGAAGGCGGTGCGACAGATTGTCAAGATCCGCAAGCAGGATCACGCCGAACGCAAGGAGATGGAGGCTATACTCGATCTCTATATGCAAGCGTTGAACATGAGCTGAACCTAACAAGCTCGGGGTTTCATTCCTATCCATGTCATCGAAGGTGCGACCGGCGGCCCGCGCGATTATGCGCCGTTCGATTATCTCGGTCTGCGCAAAACGCCAATCCCGATCTCGTCGAACGCCTGCGCCGCGATGTGCCGCTGAACACACCCGACCAGGCGACGTTCTACGGCGGCGACGCGCACGGCTATACGGATTATCCGGCGCTGACTTAACACCGGTTGCGACGTGACGCGGAAGGCAACCTGCCGATTTTACGGTGTGTTTTTTCTCATGTCGCGCCGTCGACGTCTCGGCTATCTCTCTATTGCCTCGTGGCGATGCGTTGCATGTGCAATGCGAGTGCAGTGTTAGCGGTCTTCCCGAGTCGACTCCCGGGGGAGGGCCGCTAACCGCTTTTATCGGTCCGCCACGCCTGATCCAATTATCGACGATTGGCTGTAATTCTGGCTTGCAAAGCAGGGGAATTGCGTCGGCCTGTCCGATTGTCGTCAATCCGCAATAACGTTTATAGGGAAGGGCGCGGTCGCCACAGATCGCCGCGACCCTCCCTAGAATGATTTCAAGGTGGCATGACCAATTCATCGATGTCCCCAGCGGTCAAAAAAAGAGCCTCGCTCTCGACGCCGCGTATTGTTTTTCTGGTCATTGCGGCCGCCGCGCCGCTCGCATCGATGATCGGGAATCTGCCCATTGCGCTGGGTCTCGGCAATGGGGCGGGCACGCCGGGCGCATTTGCGATCGCGGGGGTCATTCTTCTCTGTTTCGCCGTCGGCTATGCAGCCATGAGCCGCCGGATCGTCGCGACCGGCGCCTTCTTCACCTACATTTCGGAGGGCCTCGGCACGACATTCGGCGTCAGTTCGGCTTATACGGCGCTCCTCGCCTATCTTGCCTTCACCTTTGGCCTCGCGGCGTTCTTCGGATATTTCACCGGTCTCGTGCTTGACCAAGCCGGCCTGCACCTGCCTTGGCTCGTCTATGCGCTGGCCGGCATCGGCATCGTTGCCGTGCTGGGTTATCGGTCGATCGACCTGTCATCCGCCATCCTTGGCGCTTTGATGATCGGCGAAGTGATCATTTTGGCGATCTTCGATATCGCGGTGATCCATGCCAAGGGCTTTGCTCTCGCCTTGCCCACGAGCGTCTGGAGCCCGCATGTCGTGTTCACGCCCGGCCTCGGCGTCAGTCTGATGGTGGCGTTCACCTGTTTCGTCGGCTTCGAATCCGCGGCGCTTTACGGCGAAGAGGCGCGCGATCCCAAGCGTTCGATTCCGGTTGCGACCTATACCGCGGTCATCTCCATCGCATTGTTCTATCTCTTCACGGCATGGGTGACGATCGGCGCAATCGAGCCCGATGCGATCGCCGCGCGGGCGAACAAGGAGAGCGGCGAGCTGATGTTCAACATCTTCTCGCGCTACAGCGGCGAAGTCCTCACCGACATCATGGGCGTATTCGTCTGCTTTTCCATTCTCGCATCCTATTTGGCGATTCATAACGCGGCGGCGCGCTACATTTTCGCGCTTGGCCGGGAATGGTTGCTCTTGCCGTGGTTTGGGGAAGCGCATCCAAAATCCGGCGCGCCGCACCGCGCGAGCTTGACTGTCAGCGTGCTGACGCTTGTCGCCGTCATCCCTTTTGCCCTGACCGGGCTTGATCCGTTCAAGGCCGGCGTCCCCGTCCTGATCGGCTTCGGCTCGTTCGGCATCATCTTCCTGCAGGCGTTCGCCGCCATCGCCATTCTGGTCTATCTGCATCGCCACGGCGGTGAGCCATCATGGGTCATGGTTGCCTCGTGGTTCGGGGCGATCGGCCTCATCTGCGCGACGATCTTTGTCGGGCTCTATTTCAATTTTCTGGCGACGAGCAATGCGGCTTTGGTCGCCTTGCTGCCGCTCGTTTTCCCGGTGGTCGTCGTTCCCTTCGCGGCGCTCAGCGTCTTGCTCAAATTCATCCATCCCAAATCGTCCGAGGCGCCGCAGGCCCCAGAAGAGGCCGATACGGAATTTTTCATCCGCGGCGATGCCGGCGATGCCGCAGGCGCCTGGACGATCAAATATCGGGATGTTGCCGGCCGCGAGATCACGAGCGAGCGCAAGCCGAGTCTCGCCGATGCGGTCGCCGATGCGCGCTATCTCCGCGACAAGCGCGGAGTCAAGATATTGGAGCTTGTCGGTCAAGCCGTGGCGGAGGCCGACAAGGTTTAAGGAGACAGCACAGCCGTGCTCCATAAAGCGACACCAGAACGACTGACCGCCTTTTCCGATGGCGTGTTTGCCGTTCTGATCACCGTGCTCGTTTTGGATCTAAGGCCGCCGGAAATGCCGACCTTCAAATCGCTTCTCTCGCTTTGGCCGACCTGGCTCAGCTATGCGGTGAGCTATCTTTTCATCGCGATCGTCTGGTCCAATCATCATTATCTCCTGCGCCATGCCGAGGAGACGACGCCGCGTCTCTTGTGGTTTAATTTTGCGCATCTCTTCGCCATGTCGCTCCTTCCGTTCTCCACGGCATGGATGGCGGTGAGCAGATTGGCGCCCCAGCCGGTGGCGTTCTACGCGATCGTCTTTTTTCTCGTGAACGCGACCTACCTTGCCTTGATCTTTGAGCTCTTCGATCGACGTTCGCGGCCGCAGCGATTCATGCGCGTTCGGTCGATGATCACGCTCTGCCTTTTCGCGGCAGCTGCCTTAGTCGCGCTGATGAGCCCGCTGCTCGGATTAGCGATCTGCATCTCCTGCTTGATCGTCTATTTGCGGCCCGAACCGTTATGGGCAAAGAAACGTTCGGTCTGACCCAAAACGGCACATTGGTCCTCACCATTCGAGGCGTCGAGTTGTGAGATTTGGCACGTCGGCTCGAAAGCAATTCTGCTACGTACATGCTTGCGTCCGGCGTGAGTTGGTCCGAGACGCTTGATAAAATTATCTGGTAGTGGGACGGCTCTCCATTGGGGTGGGGGGCCGTTTCGTTTTTGCGGCCTTCTTCGTTTTTGCGGCTTTCGGCTTTGGCCGCCGCTGCGGCGGAGGTGCCGAGTTTTGAGGATGAGTTATCCGGCGATTCAGGCTGGTGGCGACAGGTTGAGCAGGTTGAGCTGTTGCGCCAGGGACGCACGTTTCCTGATGCCCGTTGCTATCGGAGAACCCGCCACCCGCACGATCAATTTCGATGGTCCAGAGTTCGGGATAGGGGATGGTGATGACAATGGTTGCGTCGCTCAGCTGCGCGGTGCCCACGTACTCGCCTGCAGCATCATTGACTTTTGCTGACAATGTTTGCGAGTCGATCCGCACGGATGTCGAACCAAATTTCTCGTGACATTGGTACGTGATCACGTCCGCGCGAACCGGGATGGCAATCATCATAAGGGAAATGGGCGCCGAAACGGACACGGCCAATGAAGCTCTCTTCATAATCGGACCCCCGGAAATTTATTGTCGAATTAAATGCCGCAATGGCTAAGTTTAACGAAAATTGTCTCTTGTGGCCATAATGTTCAGCCGACGCTATGGGAGGCTTCCATGCCCGAGCCAGCCAATTTTTCGGTCATCGAGACCTTGAGAAACGGGCGAAAGGTCGAGATCCGCTCTCAGCGCCCGCAGGATGGCGAGGAACTTGAGGCGGCTGTCGCGCGCATGAGCGATGAATCGCTTTATCGTCGCTTCTTCGCGGCCAAGCACCGCTTCTCGGAGGCGGAAGCCGGCTATTTTCTCAACATCGACTTTGCCACGCATGCGGCTTTGGTCGTGGTGGCGAACGAAAGCGGCAAAGACGTAATTGTCGGCGCAGGACGCTACATCGTCGTTCGGCCCGGACAGGCCGAGTTGGCCTTCGCCATTATCGACAACTATCAAAGACAGGGCATCGGCGCGGCTCTTGTTCGCAATCTCGCAGCCATCGCCCGTCAAGCCGGTTTGACGGAACTGATTGCCGAAGTCTTGGCCAGCAATGGCGCGGTGCTCAAAATCTTCGAGCGGAGCGGACTCCACATGAGCACCAGACGCGACGGCCCGGTCGTCCACGTAAGGCTGACCTATGCGCCGCAGCAAAAGCCCAAGTGACGTGCTGCATTTTCCGAACCGCAGCCGTGCCTCGGCCGATATGGCAGGAACCGGGCAAAATTGTAGTGAGATTGTTGCAGGGCCGGCGTATAGTGGCTGTGGCTTGGAGAAAAGGATCTCCAGAGGCCAGGTCTGCAGTCGATCGGTTTTACGAAGCGCGCGACATCGCGAGATTCGGAGATGGGCTTCGGTCCGAAGCGGAGGCGCACCGCCGTTAGCTAATCTGCGGCCGCGGTTTTGAGAAGCGCCGCATGTGACTTGGTCTTCGCTCAGCCGAATGGCCCAATTGCCTTCGTTGCCGAAATCAGAGCGTTGATCGACCAAGCCAACGACAGTTGATCGTTATGGTGCGCCGTCTGCACATTTCGAGCTGGGAGGAAACTGAGCGCTGACGAAAATCGATGTCGTTCAATAGCTCCCAGATGGTTTCTGCCTAGCAGCAATTGGGAGGGTGTGGTCATGTTCAAGACGATTCTTCCTATGGCCGTCGCTTGCGTATTAGGATCTGCCGATTTTTCTTTGGCTATGGCAATGCCCATGATGCCGGATTTTGCTAATGCGACCGCGCATGCGTCGGACGTTCAACTTGCGCGGTTCGGCGGTGGTGGTCGTGGTGGCGGCCGCGGCGGATTCCATGGCGGGTACGCGAGCCGTGGCAGGTTCGGCGGTCATGGTGGTGCTGCCTACCGCGGCGGCGGCGCGCGCTATGGCGGTCGCTACGGTTATGGCGGCCGTTATGCCGGCGGAAGATACGGATACGGATACAGAAGATACGGATACGGCGTAGGTGCCGCAGCCGCGGGTGCCGCTGTCGGTGCCGCTGCGGCCGGCGCGTACAACAGCAATTGCTATCACAACAGCTACGGACAGTGGGTCTGCCCGGGCTATTGAGTCCAGCGTAGCGTGAGCGGTGGCAGCTTAAGCCTGCCACCGTCCGTGGCAAGCGCGATCCAGCAAGTTTGCCAGACGAGGCTCTCGAGCTTGCGTCCTAATGCGTGTCCGCGTGCGGCATGGGGTAGAAAATAGCACAGGGAACGAAACTGTCCGGGATCTCCAGCGCAGGGGGCAAATCGCCGCCCTTTTGAATTTGTGCCGGCAGGAAATGGGTGTGGGGACCCGTCGGCGATTTACCGCCGGGCGGCGGGATGCGGTTATAGACCTCAATTCGCCCGATGGAATTGCGCACCACGCGGGCAGGCGATTCGGCCAAAATGTCAGCGCCCTTTTCGGTCAACAGCTGCGACCAGTTCGCACCGAGACTGGCATCGAGACCGGACATCAAGGCGCGGGAGTCCGTCCGAATGCAGAAGGCGCCCGCGGCACGGCCCAAGCCGAAATCGTAGAGCATGGCCGCGCGTCCCGCCGGATGGAGCGCATCCGTATCCAGCCCCAAGCGCGTCAGGCCCTCGCCGGGAAACGGCGTGGCGCGGCCGCGCGGCACCGCGAGCACGATGACATCACGGCCCGATGCCGTCGCCGCGCCGATCCGGAGAGCCGCGACATGGTCGGTGAGCGACAGCGAGATCCCGCCGCCTTGGGTGCGTGCGCTGATTGCACCAGTGCCAGATTCAAGCTGAACGTCGTCGCCCGCGCCGACGCAAAATTCCGCAATGGCGCCGTTGACGCCGCAAACCCATGTTCCTTCACCCGGCCGCAAGGTCCCGCTGACAAAGGCGCACAAATCCTCTGTCTTCCAGCCGATGCGATGCACGCTCAAGCCGGTGTGCGCACGGCGTTCCGGGAGAAGCTTCCAGATGGCGCTCTTTTGTTCATCGCTCGCGGTCGGCCAAGCGGCAATCTCCTCGCGCGTGCGCGCGCAGCCGATGCAGAGATCATTCGAAGCGTGGACGCGGCAAACGCCGATGCATGGACTTGGGGTCATGGACTTGGGATCATATCGGCGTATCGTGCGATTGAAGCGAGTTGCGCGGAAGCATCACCTGAATCATGTTCATCGGCAAGCCCGGACATCTCCACAGAACGGTCTTGACAGTCTCGAAGCTTCGTCTTCACATGAAAGTGGATGGTTCCCTTTGGGGATCAATAGGGAATGCGGTGCGATCTTTGAGATCAATGCCGCGGCTGCCCCCGCAACTGTAAGCGGCGAGCTGAGCGCCATTAAGCCACTGGGCAACCGGGAAGGCGGCGTAAGGCGAGGACCCGCGAGCCAGGAGACCTGCCATCCGCCGTGGTCACGCGCGGACACATTGGGCGGGGTGCCTCAATGGGGCTCAAATGCGCATCTGCGGAGGTGCATGGCAGGCTTTGGTTCGCAGTGATGTGTCACGTCGCTGCGAGGCCTTATGCTGCCCGTCAAATCAATCCTTTCGGCGCGCCGCCGCGCGCTCCTTTCGGCTGTTAGCTTTTCCGTCCTGATCTTTCCTTGCACTTCGGCTCTCGCGCAAGTTTCGACGGATCAGGCGGCAAATCAGTCTCAGTCGCTGCCGGAAGTCCTCGTGACCTCGCCCACGACGGTGCCGACGCCGGAAAACGAGGTCGGCAGCAGTATTTCCGTCATTACAGATCAGCAGATCAGCGACCATCAATGGCGCACGGTGCCGGAGGCTTTGGAGACCGTGCCCGGCCTCAACGTCGTCCAGACGGGCGGCCCCGGCGGCCAAACCTCTGTCTTCATCCGCGGCACGAATTCCAATCATGTCAAAGTGCTGATCGACGGCATCGACGTCACCGACCCGAGCAACCCCAACGACTCGTTTGACTTCGGCCAATTGCTGACGAGCGACATCGAACGCATCGAAGTTCTGCGCGGACCGCAGAGCGGACTTTACGGCTCGGATGCGATCGGCGGCGTCATCAACATCGTCACCAAGAAAGGCCACGGGCCGCTGAAGGTCAGGGCCATGGTCGAAGGCGGTTCATTCGGCACGCTCAACCAGTCGCTGAATGCAAGCGGCGCGCAGTCGATTTTTAATTACGCCTTCAATATTGCGCATTATCGCTCGACCGAGACACCGGTGACGCCGCTGAACGAACTTCTTCCCGGCGAGCAGCGCAACAACGATTCCTATGACAATCTAACGGTCTCGACCAAGCTCGGTGCCGACATCAACCAAAACCTGTCTTTGAACTATGTCGGGCGTTACACCAATTCGTCCTTGTTCTTCACCGGCGATACCCTCAACGACACGACCTTCCTTTACAACCCATCGCCGTCGCAGGCCCAGCAAGTCGACCATGACTTTTTTACGCGCGGCGAAATCGTCACGTCCTTCTTCGACGATCGTCTGAAGAACTACCTCGGAATCAATTATTCGGATTCCTGGAGCCTCAATACCACGCCCGGCTCCGCGACCGAGAACAACCAAGGCAAGCGTCTGCAGGAGGATTGGCGCAGTGTGATCCAGGCATTGCCGGGCGAAACCGTCGTCGTCGGTGCCGACCACAAAGAGGACACGCTCTGGCAAATCAATCCGGAGGCCAATGCGAGCCAAACCGACACGGGGGCCTACGCCGAGTTGCAGTCGAATTTCTACAATCGGGCTTTTCTCGTCTCCAACGTCCGCTACGATAATTACGACACGTTCGGGAGTCACGTGACCTACCGTTTCGCGCCATCGGTCATCGTTCCGTGGACGCAGACCACGCTCAATGCGAGCTACGGCACGGGGTTCAAGGCGCCGACGCTTTCGGAGCTCTATGTCAATTTCCCGGCGTTTTTCTTTTTTGGAAATCCGGACTTAAGACCCGAAGTATCGACCGGTTATGATGCCGGCTTCGAGCAGCCCGTATTCAATGATCGGGTCCGTTTCGGCGCGACCTATTTCCATAACAATATCACCGATCTGATCGACACGACCTTCACGACTTATGTGAATATCGGCCATGCCGAAACGCAGGGCGTCGAGAGCTTCGCCGAATGGACGCTGGCGGATCGCCTGAAGCTGCGCGCGGATTATACCTATACACGGGCGGTCGATGAATCGACGGGGTTCCAGCTCGAACGCATCCCCTATGACAAGGGCAGCATAACGGCCACCTGGACGCCGATCGATCGGCTGACCTTGTCCGCGACGCTGGTCGCCGTCAGCAAATGGGTCGACGATTACGACCGCAATAATCCCAACACCGCGCCCGGCATGTTCGCGCCGGGCTATGCCACGGTCAATGTTGCCGCCGATTACAAGATCGACGACCATGTCACTCTGTTTGCCCGGATCAACAATCTGACGAATACGCAATATGAAAACCCGCTCGGCTTTATGCAGCCCGGCATCGGCGTTTTCGGGGGGATGCGCGTGACGGCATTCTAATTGCGGTCCGGATTAGATGTAGGATAGACTGGCTGCGGAGGATGGCCATGAGCTCGAAGCCCTACGCACTTCAATTGCAATTGCCGGTTTGGCTTGCGACCTTGGTGGCCGCAAGCGTGGCCTTTAGCCTTGGTCTGGCTTGTGCGGTCCCGCTTGCGGCATTTGCGGCGCTCGGCGCTTTAACTCTGGAGCGGCGCGCAACCTTCTTTTTGACGCTGACAGTGGTCCTCGCCAATCAGGTCCTCGGCTTCACGGTCCTTCATTATCCCCGAGATATTGAGACGTTCGCCTGGGGCGGCATCTTCCTTTTCGTCGGTTTTGCATCGACGGCGGCGGCGTTTTGGATGAAGGAACGCTTGGGGACGGTGAAGCCAGCCGTGGCATCCGTTGCCATTTTTCTGGTTGCCTTCGCGGCCTATGAAGGCGGTTTTTTCTTCGCCTCGCTCGCGTCGGGAAGCGGGCTCTACGCCTACGCGCCGTCGATCGTCTTGCGCATCTTCGAGGTCAACGTCGTGGCCTTTGCCGGCTTGTTGCTCTTAGACAGACTGGCCTCATTTGTTGCGCCGTCGAGGACGAAATCGGCCAATTTCGGCGCTGTTCAGCTCTCGTCCCGCCTCAAGACGGAAAGATGAGTCCGGCCTGAAAAATGGAAGATGACATTCGTCCAAGCACGCGTTGGCGTGATGCCAAACGGCAGGAAGCGGAAGATCTTGCGAATGGCAGGATCGCCGCCGACGAATGTTACATGCTGCAATTGTTCCCGGACGACTTCATCGCAAAAACGGAAGCGGTGCTCGACGCCTATTCGGCCGCGATCGCCAAATTGCCGACGACCGCGGACGCCTATCCCGACGTTATGGCGCAAATCAAAACGGCGGTTGTCGCCTTGAACGACATCAACGAGGCCGGCGACCGCGACTTGATCGAGACCGATGAGCGGGAGGACCTTTGTGCCTTCCTTGAGCAAGTGATTATCCGCCACGGCATCGATATCGACGCGCTCGCGAAAAGCCAGAATGTCGGCCGTCACGAGCTGACGGACCGTTGGCGGGAATGGTAGCGAAGCCGATACGTTTGCTGACTAGCCACGTCCCTCAGTAGGCGTGCGGGGCAATTCCGAATGAGAATTAGCGTTATAGAAGTAATGCTAAGGTATCAGGAATAGCTGCCCGCGAACTGCCGAAGGAAGCCCGGATATGGTGGAAGCTGCCGCACCCGTTGTTCCGAAGCCTCTCCCGCCGGAACTTCAAAAATGGAACTGGGGCGCGTTTTTACTCAATTGGATCTGGGGGATCGGCAACAACACCTTCATCGCGCTTCTGACGCTGATCCCGTTCTTCGGCACTTTGATCATGCCCTTTGTGTTGGGCGCGAAAGGCAACAAATGGGCTTGGCAAAACGGACGTTGGGATAGCGTCGAACACTTTAGGCGCGTCCAACGCTTGTGGGCGATTTGGGGGGCCGTCATTTGGGTTGGCGTCATATTGTTTTACGGCGCAATCCTAGGGTTCGCCTTTTATGCACTTAAAAGCTCGGACGCTTACAGACTGGGCGTCGCGAAAATTGAGCAAAGCCAGGTCGCAGCGGCGGCCCTTGGCAGCCCGATTTCCTGCGGATTCCCCTTTGGTTCAGTCAACATAACGCCATCCTCCGGGCATGCCGTGCTGAGTTTCTCGGCCACTGGAAGCAAGGCCACGGGGCAGGTCTCGCTTGAAGCCGATAAGCGAAATGGACAGTGGTCGCTGACGCATCTCACCCTGACGGTTGGCGGCACAGCGGCGGCGATCAATCTGCTTGGGAGCGGGATTTAGAGCTTAGCATCGCGGCCCAGGCGCCGTCGCAGCCTCGCGCCGGCGAGACGATTTGACCGCGACTTCGCAATTGTGCTAACTGGCGACTTCGCAATCTTGCTAAGCTCCGCCATGACACGATCGACGCAAAATCCTCAAGGCGCGGTCTTGAATGACAGCGCGATTATCGCCGCCCAATGCGCCCGCCGTTTGCTCGAACTTCGCAAGCATACCGGCGAAACGCAAAAGCAGCTGGCGAAACGGCTGGACATGACCGAGTCGATGATCTCGCGCCTCGAACGCGGTGATCACGTTCCAAGCCTCGCCACATTGTGCCGCATCGCGGATGCCTTCGGGCGGCGATTGGAGGTCGTTTTCCACGCGCACGAACACGTGCATGCGGACGGAACCCGCCATTCTCATCCGCATAGCCACGATGACCCGGATCATCAGCACGATCACGGAGATGAAGAATGAGCGTTGGCCCCCAATTGTTGCTCATCGGTGCGGTTGCCGCCGTCGGCGTTCTGCACACGATCGTCCCGGACCATTGGGTGCCGATCACGCTGATCGCGCGCCAACGCGGCTGGTCGAAAGCGGAAACGGCGCGCGCCGCATTTCAGGCTGGCATAGGCCATGTGTTTTCGACGCTGGTCATCGCCTTGGTCGTCTGGCTCGCGGGCGTCGCTGTTGCGACCCGGTTTGGGCATATCGTCGATACCGCGGCGAGCCTCGCGCTCATCGCCTTCGGCGGGTGGATCGCGATAAGCGCGTGGCGCGACTTATCGGGCGGCGCCGGACACGGGCACGATCATGGTCACGGGCACAGTCATGCGCATGACTTTGCGCATCTCGACAGCGGCGGTGTGCATGGACCCGAATTGCAGCGGGTGCCGACCGGCCACGGTGACATGCTGCTCTCCATCTACGAGGCGGGCGTGCCGCCGCGCTTTCGGCTGACAGGTGTTCACGCAGATTCGGTCAAGGTGCAAACCCTGCGCCCGAGCGGCGCGCGGCAGGACTTTCTGTTCGTCGATCGCGGAACCTATTTCGAGTCCATTGACGAGATTCCTGAGCCGCATGGCTTCGATCTGAGGATCAGTGTTGCGCACGGCGACCATGCGCATGACTACCTCACGACTTTTAGCGAGCATGAGCATTTACATGGCCATGACCATCCGCACGGTGATGACGACAGTCATGACCACGGACCTGAGGCCGACCCGCTTTATGCGCCGTTGCGGGGCGACATTGCCGAGCTCACGCGCCATGTGCATGCCCATCGGCACGGGAGTGGCGTTGCCCATACACATTGGCACGACCACGCGCCCGAGACAGCGCATGAAGTTGATGCCAGCACGGGTGCAGCGCCCCAGCACCAGCATCGGCATAAGACAACGGCACGCACGGCTCTGCTGCTCATCCTCGGTTCCTCGCCAATGGTTGAGGGCATTCCCGCCTTCTTTGCCGCCGGCAGATTCGGCGTTGGCCTGATCATCGCGATGTCGATCGTCTTCGCGCTCAGCACGATCGCGACATATGTGGTGCTTTGCGTCGTCTCGACCGCCGGCCTTCAACGTGTGCAGCTTGGCGCCTTCGAGCGATATGGCGAAGTTCTCAGCGGCGCCTTCATCGCGCTGGTCGGCGTCGTCTTCTGGTTCTGGCCGGTGCTCTAAGAAAAACTGCTTTTGCTTTCTGGACGCACTCGCGGCCACATCCAAGCGGCAAAGAAGTACGCCGCGACCGCGCCGACGCATTGCGCAACAATGAACACCGGAACATCGGCCATCGCGATGCCCGCAAAGCTCTTCGTAAAGGCGCGGGCAATCGTGACGGCGGGGTTGGCGAACGATGTTGACGCGGTGAACCAATAGGCCGCCGCGATATAGAGGCCGACGGCATAAGGCGTGCCGGTCGCATTGCGCGCAACACAGCCGAAGATCGTGACGAGCAGCCCGAAGGTGGCAACCGCCTCGGCAATTGTTTGCCCCGATCCGGCGCGAATCTTATCAGAAAGCTCGATCAATGGCGCTCCGAACATCAGGTGCGCAATTGCGACGCCAGCCAGTGCCCCGACGATTTGCGCACCGATGTAGGGAACGAGAGCGGACCGGGGAAGATCGCCTCGCAACGCGAATGCGAGGCTTACCAGCGGGTTCAGGTGCGCGCCGGATATTGGGCCGAAGACGAGGATCAGGGTCACGAGGGCCGCGCCCGTCGCAATGGCGTTGCAGAGGAGCGCCAGCCCGACATTGCCGCTTGAGAGGCGCTCCGCCGCGATCCCCGAGCCGACGATGGCCGCGAGCAGGAAGGCCGTCCCGACCGCCTCGGCAACGGTGCGTTTCGATAGCGTTTCCATGCGTGCCTACGCCCGGCCGATATCTTCTAACCGCGCCGTCAGGCTCGCCTTATCGAGCGCGGCGAAAGGCAACGCGGCGAAGAGGGCAGCGCGCTGCCGCAACATGCGGTAGGCGTCCTTAAACGCGAGAGAAACGACCCCAGGCGTCCCTTTCACCTCGGCCGGATCGGGAATACCCCAGTGTGCGGTTACCGGCTTTCCGGGCCAAAAGGGGCAGGCTTCGCCCGCCGCATTGTCGCAGACGGTGAAGATAAAATCGAACGCGGGTCCAGTGGCGTATTCGTCCCAAGACTTCGAACGAAGCTGCGAAACGTCATGTCCGAGCGTTTGCAGAAGGCGGAGGGCTTCCGGATGAACCTCGCCTTTCGGGTGACTCCCGGCGCTGTAAGCGTGAAAGCGACCGTCGCCGATGTCGCGCAAGATCGCCTCGGCCATAATCGACCGGGCCGAATTGCCGGTGCAAAGAAAGAGCACGTTAAAGGGGCAATCCGTCATGAGTCTAGGCACTTACTTTCGCGCGCTTCGGCCGCGCGGGCTTGCAACTGGACGCAGGCGTGCAGGGCGCACCGCCGCAGCAATTCTCGGTGAGATAGGCGATGAGCGAATTCATCTTTTCGAATTGCGCCCGATAGATCATCGAGCGGCCATCGCGCTGGACGGTTACGAGGCCCGCCATGCGCAGCCGGTCGAAATGAAAAGTCAGCGTGTTTGGCGGAACGTCCAAGGTGTTGGCAATTTGCCCGGCCGCCATGCCGTCCGGTCCGGCTTGTACGAGCAGTCGAAACGCTTCGAGTCGATTTTCTTGCGCGAGCGCCGAAAGCGCCGCGACGGCATCCAATGTTTCCATACTTCGACGAATATCGAAGTATTTGAGGCGAGTCAATGGCAACCTGCGCCGTCCGGCTTCGTCCCGTTTCGAGACGCCGCTAAGGCGGCGTTAACCATGTTTGCTTAACCCTCGTTGATCGCTTCTCCAGGGCGGAGTGCGACAGCGAGGGCGCGTGCCGGTTTCAGCCAAACTCTGCCTTAAAGCAGCCGTGGCCGCGCTTCTTGTCGCCGCGGCGACAGGGTGTGCCTTGGCGCAGCAGATGACGCCCGAGCCGCCGCCCCCGTCCGAATCGGACTTGACCGCGCCGGTGCTGCAGGCCGCGCCGCTGCCGCCGCCGGAGCTGCGTGGCACGGAACCGGCGCCGCTGAACGATCTTTCCAACGCGCCCGGGTCGCCGGATACGGACGAGGCCAATCCCGTCGCCAGCCCACCGCCGAATTATGGCCTGCCGCCGCCAGTGACCGCGACCAGCAATTTCATCAATTACGGCCGCCCGAAGCGTAAAAAATCGCTGCTCTATCAATTGCCGAAAATCAAAAAGGTGGGGCAGCCGCCGCTGCCGTCGCTCGTGCCTTATGCGACGGCGCCGGGCATGCGCCTGCGTAAAACTCTGCCGGCCGACCTCACCGATCCGGGGCCGACGGTCGCCGTCATCCCGACGCTGCCGCGGCCGCTGCGGCCGAAGCCAGATCTCACGCCGTTCGATCCGGTCGGCGTCGGCGTCGGCTCGCTGCGGCTTTACCCCTATCTCGAGACGGATACGGGCTATGACACCAATCCGAACCTTCTCGGCAGCGATGTCGTGCCCTCAGCCTTTGCTCATGCCGAAACCGGCATGAAGGTCCAGTCGGATTGGTCGCAGCACAGCCTCACGGCCGATCTGCGTGGCGGCTATTATGATTATTTCAGCTTTCCCGCCGCCAACCGGCCCGAGGTCGCCGGCACGGTCACCGGCCGAGTCGATGTGACGCGGCAGACGCAGATCAATACGCAGACGACCTTCAGCCTGACGACCGAGCAGCCGGGCTCTCCGACGCTCGCCATTCCCAATGCCGTCTTCATCACCAACCGGCCGCTTTATGCGAGCGTCGGCCAGACGCTCGGCGTCACGCAGCAGTTCAACCGGCTGTCCGTCAGCCTCAACAGCGCTTTCGCCCGCTATATGTTCGGCAATGCGACGGAATCGAACGGCACGACGCTGCAGCTCGCCGAGAACGATTACAACACCTACAGCCTTGCCGGCCGTGTCGGCTATGAGCTGACGCCGGGGCTCATCCCCTATGTGCAGATCACCGGCGATCGCAACCAATATGATTCGACGTCGGATATTTCCGGCTTCGATCGCACGTCAAACGGCATTCACGTCAAGATCGGCACGACCTACGAGGCGACGCGGCTCATCACCGGCGAACTCGGCATCGGCTATGAGGAGCGCGTCTATGCCGATCCGCGGCTGCCGAATATCAATGCGCCGACGGTGGATGCGAGCCTGATCTATACGGCGACGCCGCTGACGACGGTGACGTTCACGGCTTCGACCGACATCGTCGAAACGACGCTAGCCAATTCCTCGGGCGCCATTTCGCACGTGCTGTCGCTCAAGATCTCGCACGATCTCTTGCGCAACCTGACGCTCGCCGGGACTGGCACTTTCCAAGTCGACAATTACGTCGGCCAACCCGAAAGCGATAATTATTACACCGGCGAGTTCGACGTCGATTATCACATGACCCGGTCGATCCTCATCACCGGCTCATACAAATATCAGCGCTACATCAGCTCGTTTGGATTCACGAACTACACCGATCAGGTGTTCACGGCGGGGCTGAAGTTTCAACTCTAGAGCATCGGACCGAAAAGTGCGAAGCGGTTTTCGGACACATCCGATGCGCTGAGAAAGACTTAAAAGCGCCAAGCGATTCAATTTGAACGTCCGACGCTCTAGGCGCAATCCAGGATGAATCCTGGATTGCTTTGTTCGCAATAATGGAAGGCTTTGGCGCCCTAAGGCGCGGCGATGAGCGTCTTGAGCAGCCCGCGGAAATCCGGCGCGATGTCGGGATTGGCGAGCGCGAAGGCGACATTGGCGCTGAGAAAGCCAAGGCTCGAGCCGCAATCGTAAGTCTGGCCGTCGAAGACGACGCCATGGAATTTCTGCTCTTGTCCGAGCGTCTTCATACCGTCGGTCAATTGAATCTCGCCGCCCGAGCCTTTTTCGCCCCGCTCGAGAATCTTGAAGATTTCGGACGAGAGAATGTAGCGGCCGGAGATGATGAGATTGGAGGGCGCCGTGCCTTGCGGCGGCTTTTCGACCATGCCGGTGATCTCGAAGGTCGGGCCGGATTTCTGGCCGACCGAAACGACGCCATATTTGTGCGTGTCTTCGGGCTTGACCTCTTCGACGGCGACGACATTGCCGCCATGCGCCTCAAACGCTTCGACGCATTGGGCGAGGCAGCGCTTGCCGCCGGCTTTGCGCGCCATCGTCAGCATGTCGGGCAGGACGACCGCGAAAGGCTCGTCGCCGACAATGTCGCGGGCGCACCAGACGGCATGGCCCAAGCCGAGCGGCGCCTGCTGGCGGGTGAAGCTCATCGCGCCGGGCATCGGCAGATCGGCCTTCAAAGCCTGCCATTCCTTGGTCTTGCCGCGTTTAAGCAGGATGTCTTCAAGCTCGTAAGCCATGTCGAAATAATCTTCGATGACCGCCTTGTTGCGGCCCGTCACAAAAATGCAATGTTCAATGCCGGCCTCATAAGCTTCTTCAACCACATGCTGTAAAATCGGCCGGTCGACGACGGTCAGCATTTCCTTGGGGACGGATTTGGTGGCGGGCAGAAATCTCGTGCCGAGGCCGGCGACCGGGAAGACAGCTTTGCGTACGCGTTTGCTCATTTGCGGTCCGTATTGGGGAGGGGCTAATAAAATCAAATGACGAATTTTACCTAGGACGCAACGTTGGCGAGCGTCAACTTGCCTTTAGGACAGGCACTTAACCACCTATTTCGACGATTTGGCGGAAATCTTTAGCAGCGGGAGAGAAACGGAATGGCAATCTTGGTCACCGGCGGCGCGGGCTATATTGGCGGCCACATGGTTCTGGCCTTGGTCGATGCCGGCGAGCAGGTCGTCGTCCTTGACGATTTATCGACAGGCTTTGCCTGGGCCGTCCCGGCGGCCGCGACGCTTGTCATTGGTGACAGCGGTGACGAAGCAAAGCTCAAAGCCATTGCGGCAACGCATCAGATCGATGCGATCGCGCATTTTGCCGCGAAGATTGTGGTGCCGGAGTCAGTCTCCAACCCACTGGGCTATTACCTCAACAACACCGTCAAGGCCCGCACTCTCCTGGAATTCGCCACACGGAACGGAATCAGGAATTTTATCTTTTCCTCCACCGCTGCCGTCTATGGCGAGCCGCCCGTCAATCCGATTTTCGAGGAAGCGCCGACGGCGCCGATCAATCCGTATGGTCGATCGAAACTCATGGTCGAGTGGATGCTCGAGGATGCTGCGCGCGCGCATGACTTGTCCTATGTGGCGCTACGTTACTTCAACGTCGCTGGGGCCGATCCGAAGGGCCGTCTTGGCCAGTCGACTCCTAACGCAACACACCTGATAAAAGTTGCAGTGCAAGCTGCGCTTGGCATGCGTCCGGGGCTTGATATTTTCGGCACCGACTACGCGACGGCCGACGGCACCTGCGTGCGCGACTATATCCACGTCAGCGATCTGATTGCCGCCCATATCCTGGCGCTTAAGCATTTACGCGCCGGCGGCGAAAGCCTTGTTTTCAATTGCGGCTACGGCCACGGCCATTCGGTGCGCGAGGTCGTGGAGGTCGTAAAAGAGGTTTCGGGCGTCGACTTTGAAACCAGGCTCGCCCAGCGCCGCCCTGGCGATCCGGCCGCGCTTGTCGCGGGCGCGGATCGCATAAGGACGCGGCTCGGCTGGACGCCGCACCACGACAACCTTCAAGAAATCGTCACGCAAGCCTACGATTGGGAGCGTAAGCTGCGCGACGGCACGATTCCGAAAGCGCGGTTAACGCCGTCTCACTTCTGATCGTCGTGCGACGAATCGGTCGAGGCGGGGGGCGGCGGCGGATTATTGGCCGGCGTCGCGCTCTGCTCCTCGGCCTTGCGATGCGCCTCTTCGGCCTTTTGCCGCTTGACTTCGTTTTCATAGGCGCGACGGCGGGCAATGCCAGCGAGACAGCCGGCGACCGCGCCTTTGAAGGCATGATGCCCGGCGTAATGACCGGCGACCGCACCCGCCGCACCATATTTCAGGCAGCCACCGGGCTTGGCTTCGGCTTGCGGCACGCCCAACAGGGTCGCGGCGCACAAAAAGCCAGTAGCGAGTTTTGCAGTCCTCATAAAAATCTCCTCGAGTGCAATGCCGCGGCCCGATGGCCAGGCAGCCGACATATGGTGATGGCAGATTGCGGCGCAACGCCGCCAATGTAATCGCGTGCGCCGGCGCACGCGCTCAAAGCCAGCCCTTCAATTCGCGTGCGACAAGATCATAGATCACATTCATCCCTTCGGCGCTGTCGTTCAGGCACGGCACAGTCGCGTAATTCGTGCCGCCGGCAGCGCGGAAGAAATGCCGGTTCTCGATATCGAGTTCCTCCAGCGTCTCGACGCAGTCGGCGCTGAAGCCCGGCGCCATGACGACAAGGTTTTTGCAGCCGCCGCGGGCGAGTTCCCGCACGCGGTCGGCGGTGTAAGGCTTCAACCATTCCGCCGGGCCGAAGCGCGATTGAAAGCTCATATGCGCGGCTTTGACATCATGCGTGAGCGCCGCGGACAAGGCTTGAAACGTCGCCGCGCATTGGCGCGCGTAAGGATCGCCTTTGTCGACATAGCTTTGCGGCAGGCCGTGAAAGGAAAGAAGCAAAGCGTCGGGAATGAAGCGCAATGTCGCAGCGAAATTGCGATAGGACTGCGCCAGCGCATCGATATATACGGGCTCTGTCGGATAAGCCGGAACGGTGCGTAGCGCCGGCTGAACGCGCATCTTTTCAAGCGCCGCGAAGGCCGCGTCGCAGACCGTCGCCGTCGTCGCCGCCGCATATTGCGGATAGAGCGGAAAGACGAGCACGCGGTCGCAGCCCGCCGCGGTCAGTGCGTCGAGCCTTTCGGCGATGCTGGGCGTGCCGTAACGCATCGCCCATTGGACCGCGGGACGTGCCGCGTCGAGGCCGCCATTGGCGACCCATGCCGAAAGCTTCCTGGCTTGGGAGTCGGTCACGGCCCGCAACGGGCTGCCTTCGCCGATACGATTCCAGATCGACGCATAGGCTTTGCCGCTTTTCGTCGGCCGCGTCGTCAGGATGATCAGGTTGAGGATCGGCCACCATCTCCAGCGCGGCGTTTCGATGACGCGCGGATCGGAGAGGAATTCTTTCAGATAGCGCCGCATCGGCCAGTAATCGGTGCCGTCCGGGGTGCCGAGATTGACCAGCAGAATGCCGATTTTCGATGGGGGCAGAGGGCTTTCGGTCACAAACGGCCTCGCGCGGCGAATACGCCCCGCCTCCTTTAAGAAAAATCCGGCGCGCAATCCAGATCGGCGCTTTCTATGAAGCTAAACTTTGTAGTTTGGCTTCGTATATGTTAGAAGATCACCATGACCGAGAAAGCTGAAGAGACCGGCCGCCCCGCGGATCTGGCGCGCGAGCTGCGCATCGTTTTCGGCGCGATCAAGCGGCGCCTGCGCGAGCAGGTGACGCCAGGCGATTTGACGCTGTCGCAGATCGCCGTGCTCAGCCGCCTTGATCGCGAGGGCCCGGCCACCGTCTCCGTGCTCGCGCGCGAGGAAGGCGTGCGGCCGCAATCCATGGGCGCGACAATTGCCGCACTCGAAACGGCGGGCCTTGTCCGCGGAACCCCCGATCCCGCCGACCGGCGCCAGACTCTGCTCACGATCACGCAGACGTGCCGCGACTGGATCGAGGCATCCCGCACCGCGCGCGAAGATTGGTTGCTTGCCGGCATTGAAGCCAAGCTGAATGCGACGGAGCAGGGCGAGCTTGCCCGTGCCATCGCTTTGCTCAAGCGCCTCGTCGAATAATCTCCAGCCTCAGGACAGCACATGCCCGTCACTCAGCTTGACTCGAAGACTGCGCTCATCGTCATCGATCTGCAAAAGGGGATCGTCGGCCTGCCGGCGATTCATCCCATTGGCGGCGTGCTCGCCAATGCGAGCGCGCTGGCGGCGGCCTTCCGCCGCCACGGGCTCCCGGTCGTGCTGGTTAATGTCGCCGGCGGGGCGCCAGGGCGCACGGAGCGCGCGCCTATGCGCAGTGCCATGCCGCCGGATTGGACCGAGCTTGCACCGGAGCTCAATGTTCAGCCCGCGGATCACAAGGTCACTAAGCTCACCTGGGGCGCTTTCGCCAACACCGACCTGGACGCCTTGCTGAAGGAGCTTGGCGTGACGCAGGTCGTGCTTGCCGGCGTCGCCACCAGCATCGGCGTCGAATCGACGGCGCGCGAGGCTTATGCGCACGGCTTCAATGTCACGATCGCCGTCGATGCGGTGACCGATCTCGATGCGGGCGCGCATGAGAACAGCATCGCGCGCATTTTCCCTCGGCTTGGTGAGACCGGCCCGAGCGCGGCGATCCTCGCACTTCTCGACACGGCGCGGTAGCGCGCCGTCGTTGGCATCCTGATCCGACACTAGCGCCAACTCGCGGACATCATCGCCCACGCCTTCCGGAGGCGTGGGATGGATCAGTTCCGCAATTTATGCTCGCAATAGGAGCATAAACAATACAGCGCGCTTTTCGCGTGTCATATTGTGCCAAAATTAATCAGAATTAACCCGCTATTTACCTCGGTTACGGAAATTCGTGGGGAGCACCCGCCGTGGCGAAAGGTTTGATTCGACGCCATCCGGCTTGAAAAAGTTTCGGCAGCCGACAAGTTGGGCAAATCCCTCCGGAGCGAACATGATTAAAGCGTTTCCGTGGAAAAACAGGGATAGCGCCCCTTCGGTCCAGGGGCCCACGCCGGCCGATCCGGCCGCGGGCGATACGGTCGGTCGCGTCTATGGCGCGCAATTGAACCGGGTCGAGGCGACGCTCAACAATCTTCTCACCGCCGTCGCGGCTGCGGCGGAGCCTCAGTCCCGGCCGGCGCCCGCACCGGCGCTGCCGCGCGAGACGCTGCGCCGCCCGTCGCTCGGCGCGGCGATCGCCGAAGTGTCCCGTCGCCAGCAAGAGCTCGAAGATCTGCGGTTTTCGCAGCCGCGCGATCCGTTCGTGACATCCGCCGCGCCACGCAGTGAAACGCGCCCCCGCGCCACCTCGCTCGTGACCTTGCAAAACGATATCGCCGGCCTTGCTGCAAGGCTCGATGCCATGCAGCGCGAGCAGGCGGCGCGCTATGCCATGCCGCCGGTCTGCAATCTCGACAAATTGCGCGCCGAGATCGCCACCATGTCCGAGGCTTTGCGCGACGTCGCCTCGCGCGGCTCGGTGGCGACGGTCGAGGCCGCTATCCGCGGCCTGTCGCAGAAGATCGAGGATTCGCGCAGCGACGGCATGAAGGATGTGATCCTGCGGCCGATGGAAGAGCTCGTCGCCGAACTGCGCCAGTCGCTGGCCGAGATCGATCCGCGGATGACGATCAAGGGCCTTGAAGGCGAATTGCGCAAGCTCGGCACCAAGATCGAGGATTTGGGCCGCAGCGGCGTCGATCCCGCGGCCTTCGGCCATATCCAGGCGCAGACGCGGGAGATTCGCGATCTTCTCTCTGCCGCCATCGCTCATCCGATGCCGATCGAGCGGATCGAGCGGCAGGTGGCGGAGCTTGCCGAGAGCCTCGGCCAGCAGCAACGGGCGGTGCCTTCGTACGAGGGCTTTGTCGCCGCGTCGCCGCGGGCAGATTCATCGCAATTCGCCGCCATCGAGGCGCGGCTTGAGGAGATCGCCGCCAAGGTCGAGGAATCGCTCAGTGCGACGCGCGATCAGGGCCGCTATCGCGATCTCCACGAACGCATCGACAATGTCCATGAGGGGCTTTCGGCGCGCATCGCCGATGTGCAACGCCATGCCGCGCCCGATACGAGCGCGCTTGAAAATCTGGTGCTGTCGCTGTCCGAGAAGATCGAGCGGGCGATCGCGCCGCAGGCCGACCATCGCGCCATCGAGGCGCTGGAAGAGCAGATCGGCGCGCTTGCCCGGCGGATGGACCAATCGAACACGGCGGTCTCGCTCAGCACGCTGGAGCGCACGATCAGCGAATTGTTCGGCGAGTTCGAGCGCACGCGCGTCGCAAGCCTCGAAAGTGCGGAGCAAACGGCGCGCAACGCCGTGCGTGAGGCCTTCGCCAGCGCACCCAATCACGCCGACCAGGATCGGATTTCGGAGGAGTTGAGCGACCTGCGGACGAAGCAGGCGCAGGCCGACCAGCGCGCGCTTTCGACCTTGAACGCGGTCCACGAGACGCTGGAAAAAGTCGTCGAGCGGCTCTCGACATTCGAAGCGGAATTGGCCGAGCGCCGCAACGGGCCGGGCGACCGCCCGGCGCCGGTGTTCGCACCGCCGCGCAATCCGTCGTCGTCGCAAAATCCGCCGCCGCCTCCGCCGCCGCCGTTTGTCGAGCCGCGCGGTCGAAACGCGGCCGCCCCCGAGGCGCCGCCGAGCGCCGCGGAAGATTTCCTGATCGAGCCGGGCACGGGTTTCCCCGGCCGCCGCGACAATGGCAATCGCGACAATGGCAATTCGAACGGTGGATCGGCGCCGCCGGCGCAGTTCGACTCGCTTGAGGCGCCGGCCTCGCGATCCGACTTCATCGCCGCGGCCCGGCGTGCGGCGCAGGCGGCGCAGCGCGAAACGGCGGCCGCCGCCGTGCAGGCGCAGTTGCGGCCTGCGGCCCCGATGCGGGCGGGCGAAGCCAAAGGCAGCTTCGCCAATCTCATCGCCCATTATCGCCGCCCCGTGGTTCTGTCGCTGGCGGCGATTTTCGTCGCCGTCGGCGCCTATGCGCTTTTGAAAAGCCTCGGCCATCAGCAGCTGAAAATTTCGGACCTCGAGCCGCCGCCGGCTGTCGTGGCCTCCGTGGCGCCGCCGTCCCCGCCGCCTGCGCCGACCATGACGAGCGCTGCCAAGTTCGACGACAGCGCTCTGTCGCCGACCTCGATCGTCACGCCGCCGCCGATGCCGCCGAAGGCCGCAGCGCCCCCGGCGGGCACCGACCCGATCGTCACCGGATCGATTCCGCCCCGGCCGGCCGTCCAGCCGAAGCCGCGCGAAATGTCTTTGACCGACCTGCGCAATCAGGCCCGCGGCGGCGACGCCTGGGCGCAATTCGCGCTCGCGACCGAATATGCCGACGCGCGTTTCATGTCGCGCGACCTCAACACCGCGGCGCAATGGTATGAGAAGGCGGCGGCGCAGGGGCTCGCCCCGGCGCAATATCGCCTGGCGTCTTTCTATGAGAAGGGCCTTGGCGTCACGCGCGACATCGCCAGAGCGCAGGCGCTTTATCAGAAGGCGGCAGCGGCCGGCAATGTTCGCGCCATGCACAATCTTGCCGTGCTCGCGGCGGATGGCGGCGACAGCGGCCGGCCGGATTATGCGACCGCGGCGCGATGGTTCAAGCGCGCGGCCGAATTCGGCGTGCGCGACAGCCAATATAATTATGCCGTGCTGCTGGCGCGCGGCATGGGCGTGCCGCAGGATTTCGTCTCATCCTATGTCTGGTTTGCCGTCGCGGCCCGGCAAGGCGATCAGGATTCCGCCACCAAGCGCGACGATGTCGGCGCGCGGCTCTCGGCGGATCAACTGACGGCGGCGAAGGCGATGGCCGAGAGCTTCCGTCCACGCACGCCATCGGCCTCGGCCAATGACGTGACGATGCCGGTCATCACGACGAATGCGCCCACGACGCCCGCGCCGACGCTGAGCTTTGGCCAGCGGCCGAAAGTGTCGATGCTTTAAGGATCGAAAACTAGCGGAAACGGCAGGTCACGATCGGGTCGGATTGATCCGGCAGGTAGACCTTCAAGGTCCAGCCGGCGCCACGCGCATCGGCGCAGATGTCATGCGCGGTTTGGATCGTCACCTTGCGGATGACTTCGATGCTGACGCCTTCCGACGGCACGGCGGCAGTGGCCTGCATCGTCCGCGTCGCCGCGTCGAGACTGTAATGGCGGATAAGGCCCGAGGCCTTATTGGCATCGCCGATATTGCCCATCATCGTCGCGCTGGCAGCGGCCTGCGCCTGCGTGGCCAGCCCGAATGCGACGAGCGTCGCGGCCCATTGACTCCGCCTCAAGATCCCCGGCCTCAAGTTCCCCGGCCTCAACATCCCCTGCATCGCCATACCCTCTTCCGCCGAACGAATCTTTCATACCATGATGAAGAGGGCAGGCAATTCCGGCAAGCTCAGGGCTGCGCGCTGGCGCGCTCGGCGTAGCAGGCGCGGACGATCGGGGCGCAGACGGCGTCCTTGCCGCCGCCAAGCGGATCGTCGGTGTCGCCGCTGTAATTCACCGCAACGACGCGGTCCTTTTCGATGCGGAATGTCGCATGACAATAGCCGTTGAACGAGGCGCCGACGAAGTCGATGACCGGAATAGTCAAGCTTACACTGTGCGACGAATTGGCGTTGTACATGAACAGCGTCGTCTTGTGATCGGTCACTTTCTGGTCCGGCAGGCCAAGGCAAGACTCAAGCTGAAGCTCCGACATGCCGAGGAGGCTGGTGCGGGCTTGCCTGGCGACCTCAAACGCCGTCATCGGCGCAGCCTGCGAGAAAAAGGACAAGAAAATTCAAGGCCAATCGCCGCTTCATCACGCCCCCACCAAACGCCCGCGAGGCGTAAATGGCGCAATGCAGCAGGAAGTTCAAAAGGCTCGCGGGGATTTTACCGCGCAGGCGGTGCTTAATCCGGCAGGCAGTGCCGGTGCGAGATTTTATAGACGCGCTCGCGGCCCATGACATGGGCGATGCGCTCGCGGCCGGTGAACAGCGGCGCGAAGGCGCGGTCATGCAGGTTGAGGCCGCCGGCATAGGCGCCGAAGGCAGGCAGGATGCAGCGCGCTCCGTCACTGACGAAGCAGCGCCGCCGCACCGAGCCGGTGCTGCCGACGACGCGCGCGACCGGATGCAGGTGGCCGGCGATTTCGATCTCCGGCGTCGCGGCCTTCGGCTCATGACGGAAGGTGATATTGGCGATGACGAGTTCATCGTGCCGGGCGCCGCCGAGGTCCGCCGGCAAATGCGGATCGTGGTTGCCGGCGATCCAAACCCAGTGGCGTCCGGCCTGCAATTGCCGCAGGGCGGCGCGGAATTGCGCCGGCAGCCGCTCGCCGCCCTCGACGTCGTGGAAGGAATCGCCGAGTGCGATCACCGTGCGGGGGATGTAACGCGCGATGAGCGCTGCCAGCGCCGCAAGCGTCATCGCCGTATCGTAAGGCGGCAGGAAGACGCGCCGGCGCGCATAGGCCGAGCCCTTTTCGAGATGCAGGTCGGCAACGACAAGCAGCCGTTCTTCCGGCCAGTAAAGCGCCCCCATCGCGTCGGCGACAAAGCTTGCGGCGCCGAGATGAAGGGTGGGGGCAGGGGTGCGGTGGCTGTCGGGTCTGATCGCGATATTCATCTTGAATTTTATCTCAGCCTTCGGCCGCTTCCTTGGCGAGAGCGGCCGATGCTTCCGCCAGGATCGCCTCGCGCGCTTCGCCATAGACAGGTTCGCGGCCGATTTCGAGCAAAATCGGCACCGCCAGCGGCGACACGCGGGCAAGCTCTTTATGCATGATTCGGCCTTTGATACGCGAGAGCATGGCGGCGATGCGGGGCAGGTCGAGCAGGCCGAGCGCGGCGTCCTGCCGCGTGGCGCGCAGCAGGATATGGTCCGGCTCGTGCCGGCGCAGCACGTCATAGATGAGGTCGGTTGAGACGGTGATCTGCCGGCCGGTCTTCTCGCGGCCCGGATAATTGCGCTCGATCATGCCGGAGATGATCGCGCAATTGCGGAAGCTGCGTTTCATCAGTGAGGATTCGAGCAGCCAGGCTTCGAGATCATCGCCCAACATATCTTCCGAGAAGAGCGATGCGAGGCTCGCGCGCTTCGCCTTGATCGCCGCGCCGATGTCGGTCGCGCCCCAGACGCCGAGCGCATAATCGTTGGCGACGAAGCCGAGCGGCTTCAGGCCCATGCGCTCCATCCGTCGCGTCAGCAGCATGCCGAGCGTCTGATGCGCCAGCCGCCCTTCGAACGGATAGGCGAGCAGGTGGAATCTGTTGCCGCGCGGAAACGTCTCGACGAGCAGATGGCCGGGCGGCGGCAGCGCCGAGCGCTGTGCCTGGAGGCCGAGCCATTCGGCGACGGGTTCGGGCAATTCGTGCCATTGCTTGGGGTTGGCGACCATCGCCCGCACCCGCGCGGCGAGATGCGTCGAGAGCGGAAATTTGCCGCCGTCGTAAGACGGAATTTTCGGCGCATCGGCCCGCGCGCGGGAGACCAGCGCCTCGTTCTCGACAATGCCTTGCAAAGCGAGGATTTCGCCGCCGAAGAGAAACGTATCATGCGGCGCCAGCGTCTCGAGGAAATATTCTTCGATCTGGCCGAGGATGCGCCCGCCGCGGCGCAGCGGCCCGGTGTAATTCTCGCCCGGCTTTTCCGGCCGGCCGCGCACGAGGCGCACTTTCAGCATGTCGGCCTCGACGATCGTGCCGACATTCATGCGATAGTTCTGCGCGACGCGGCCGTTGGCGATGCGCCACGCGCCGTCCTTCTGCTGCTTGATCTTGGCGAAGCGCTCATAGGATGCGAGCGCATAGCCGCCGTGCGCGACGAAGGCGACGGCCGAATCGAATTCCTCGCGCGTCAGATCGCGATAAGGCTCGGCCGAAGTGACTTCGCCAAAAAGCTCGTCGGCGAAGAATGGCTCGGCGCAGGCCATGCCGAGGACATGCTGGCACAGCACATCGAGCGCGCCCCGGCGCGCGACAGCCGTGTCCTGCTCGCCGGCATAGGCGGCATCGACCGCGGCGCGGCATTCGAGCACTTCGAAACGGTTCGAGGGCACGAGAATCGCGCGCGACGGTTCGTCGAGCCGGTGGTTGGCGCGGCCGATGCGCTGCATCAACCGGCTCGCCCCTTTCGGCGCGCCGAGATTGACGACGAGATCGACATCGCCCCAGTCGATGCCAAGATCGAGCGTCGAGGTGCAGACGACCGCTTTCAGCCGGCCTTCCGCCATCGCGGCCTCGACGCGGCGGCGCTGGCCGACATCGAGCGAACCATGATGCAGCGCGATCGGCAGCTTGTCTTCGTTGATCCGCCAGAGCTCGGCGAAGGCGAATTCGGCGAGCGCCCGCGTGTTGACGAAGATAAGGCTCATATGCGCCTGTCTGATCAGGCCATAAACCTCGGCAATCGCATGACGCGTGGTGTGTCCGGACCAGGGCAGATGCTCGGTCGTGTCGAGGATCGAAATGTCGGGTTTGGCACCAGGCGACGCGGTGACGAGATGCGCCATTGCGCCCTCGGCCTGCGAGACGAGCCAGCGGCGCAATTCGTCCGGATCGCGCACGGTGGCGGAGAGGCCCGTGGCGCGCATCTGCGGCGCGATCTGGCGCAGCCGGGCCAGATCGAGGCTCAGCAGGTCGCCGCGTTTCGACGCCGCGAGCGAATGCAATTCATCGATCACGACGCGCTTCAGATCGGCGAAGAGATGACGTGCATCGGCACTCGCGAGCAGCAGGGCAAGCTGTTCCGGCGTTGTCAGCAGGATATCGGGCGGGTCGCGGCGCTGGCGCTGGCGCTTCGAGACCGAAGTGTCGCCGGTGCGCGTTTCGGCCCGCACCTTGAGCCCCATTTCGGCGATCGGGATGTCGAGGTTGCGCGCCACATCGGTCGCGAGCGCCTTAAGCGGCGAGAGATAGAGCGTGTGCAGGCCGCGCCGGTTGCGCGGCCGGTCGAGATCGACGAGCGTCGGCAGAAAGCCTGCGAGCGTCTTGCCGGCGCCGGTCGGCGCGATAAGCAACACGTCCTCGCCGGCTTCGGCATGTTTCAGCAGGGCAAGCTGATGGGCGCGGGGCGTCCAGCCGCGGCGGGCGAAAAACTCTAAAAAGCGCGGCGGCAGCAGGCTTTCATGTGCGGCGGCGTCTGCGGGCTTTGTGCGACGGCTCGCCATTACGCGGCGGGCGCGGACGTCTGCGCTTCTTCCAAAACCAAATCCTTGCGGCTGATCTTGCCGATATTGGTTTTGGGGAGCGCCTCGCGGATTTCAATGACGCGCGGCAGTTCGAGCCGCGAGAGATGCTCTTTGAGGAAATCAAGCAGCTCGGTTGGCGTCGCGGCCGTCCCGGGCAAGAGCGTCACGAAGGCTTTTGGGATCTGTCCGCGCACCGAATCGGCGACGCCGATCGCGGCCGCCTCGGCGACGGCGGGATGTTGCAGCAGGGCTTCCTCGATATTGCGCGGATAGATTTTGAAGCCGTTGCAGATGATGAGGTCCTTGATCCGGTCGACGAGGAAGAGGTCGCCATCCTTGTCGAGATAGCCGACGTCGCCGGTCCGCAGCGCGCCGTCGATGAAGACCGCTTTTGTCTCGTCCAGATTGCGCCAATAGCCGGCCATGATATTGGGGCCGCGCAAGCAGATTTCGCCGCGTTCGCCATTGCGCAGAATTTGCGTCGGATCGTCGAGCCCGCGGATTTCGACAATCATGCCTTTGAGCGGCGGCCCGACCGATTCGTTCTTGTAGGGCGCATCAAGCGGATTGACGGCGACGACCGGCGAGGCTTCGGTCAGGCCATAGCCTTCGACGAGTTTACAGCCGGTCAGCGCCTCGAAACGCTGGCGCGTCTCAAGCGGCAGCGCGGCGCCGCCGGAGATGCAGAAGCGGATCGAGGACAGGTCGAATTTTCCATGCGCGGCCTTGTGGCTCAAAGTGGCGAAAAGGCTCGGCACGCCGGGAAAAAGCGTCGGCTTTTTCTTGACGATGAATTTCAACACTTGCGCGAGATCGAAGCTCGGCAGCAGCACCAGCTCGACGCCGAGCGAAATGCAGAAATTCATGCAGGCAGTCATGCCGAAGACATGGAAAAGCGGCAGCACGATCAGTGCACGCTCCTGCCCCGGCCGCAGCACCGGCACGCGATCTGTGATCTGCGCGATATTGGCGGTGAGATTGGCGTGGCTGAGCATCGCGCCTTTCGGCACGCCGGTCGTGCCGCCGGTATATTGGAGGACGGCGAGGTCGATCGCCGGATTGATCGTGACGGGCGCCGGCGGGGCGTGATCGGTAAAGAGCCGCTCGAAGCGGATATGCTTTTTGTCGTGCGGGATCTTGGCGAGTTCCTTGCCCTTGAACAGGCCGAACAGCAGACCTTTCGCCGGCGGCAGCGCGGCCCGCAGCGAGCAGACGACGACCTTCTCAAGCCGGGTCGTCTGAAGAACCTCGGCGATCGTCGGATAAATTTTGGCGACGTCGAGCGTCACCATGATCGTCGTACCGGAATCCTCGACCTGCCGGGCGATTTCGCGCGCGACATAGAGCGGATTGAAATTGACGACGATGCCGCCGGCCTTCAGCACCGCGTAATAGGCGATGATGAAATAGGCCGAGTTCGGCAGGCAAAGGCCGACGCGCGTGCCGCGTTCGACGCCGAGATTTTGGAAGCCGCGCGCGACGCGATCGACCTGGCGCGCGAGTTCCGCATAGGTCAGCTTCCGGCCGAAAAAGTCGATGGCGACATGATGCGGAAAGCGCGCCGCCGCCTGCTCCAGAAGATTGGGGAGGGACGACGTCGCAAGGGCCATTTCGGGATCGCTCGACATGGTCGCAATCTAACGCATGTTGAGGCCGGGACATCTGGCGAAAGCGCCACTGTTACGCAGCGTTTGAGGCCGGTTCCTGCGTCAGGACGGCATAGAGCGCGGCGGGATCGTGTGTCGCCCGCAATTTGGCGGCAATGGTCACGTCGCGGAGAACCCGGGCGACCCGCGCCAATGCCTTCAAATGATCAGCGCCGGCAAATTCCGGCGCCATAAGCATCAGCACGAGGTCGACGGGCTCGCCGTCAATGGCTTCGAAATCGACCGGTTTTTCGAGTCGCGCGAAAACCCCGAATATGCGCTGGCATTTCTTGAGCTTGGCGTGCGGCAGCGCGACGCCGCTGCCGGTGCCGGTCGAGCCAAGCCGCTCGCGCTGCAGCAGCGCATTGAAGATTTCCCGCGGCGGCAGGCCGGAGACGCGCGCCGCCCGTTCGCTCAATTCCTGCAGGACGAGCTTCTTCGTGCCGGCGCGCAACGAAGCGACGATGGCGTCGGGGGCAATCAAATCCGTGAGCCGCATGGGAATATTGATTTCCAACTTTCGGACACTCGAAGGGAGAGCCATGTTGTGCACCGCGCAGAGGGCCGGCGCGGCAAGGGGCCATATGGCCCCTCCCGCGCGCGAGTCCAGGGGTTAGAGGGACGACGCTTTTGCAGGCGTGCTCAGATCGATCCAGCCGATGTGGCCGTCGGCGCGGCGATAGACAAGATTCGCGTGATGATCGCCCGCGTGCCGAAAGAAGACCACGGGCAGATCGCCAGTATCGAGCTTTTCGACAGCGGCCGACACCGACATTTCCTCAATGCCGGCGAAGGATTCCGCGATCACGACAGGGTTGGCATCCGTCGTCTCGTCGGCTTCGTGTGCGGTTGCGGAACGAGGCTGCGGCATTGCCGTAAACTCCGGCTCGGAAGCGCCATTGGCGGCGCGGACCTTGCTACGGTCCTTTTGCCGGCGCAGCCGATTCTCGATTCGATCGGCCGCTTTGTTGAAACTCGTGTAGGCATCCGGCGCTTCGCCCTCCGCCTGCAGAGTGACCCCGGTATCAAGATGCAGGGTGCAATCGGTGCGGAATCCCGAGCCCTCACGCTCGATTGTCACATGACCACCCGTCGGTTCCGCGGCGTATTTCAAAACGACAAGATCGAGTCGCGCGCCGACGTAAGTGCGAAGAGAGTCCCCGATATCGATATTCTTCCCAGAGACGCGCAATGTCATTGGTTTACCTCCAATTCACTGTCGCCCCAACACGGTCCACCAATTTAACCGGCGGTTGCCTCAGGGTTAGGAGCCTCTCGCCGTGAAGTCAATGGGTTGACAGAAGCTGCCGTGCACAGTGAGGAAAACCCGCTTGAGCATGACCGCAACGCATTGCGGCAAGTGGCTAATTGCGAGGTGATTCAAGCTTTTGTGGAAACGTTAAAGGCTTGCAACATTTGAACGGTTCAATGCAGGCCGCGCATTCGACGGCGTTCGACGGACGACGGAATACGCAGGCTTTCGCGATATTTGGCGACAGTGCGGCGCGCAATCTCGACATTCGATTTCTTCAATCGTTCGACAATCGCATCGTCGGAGAGAATGTCGCTGTCGGATTCGTGCTCGATCATCTGTTTGATACGGAATCGCACCGCTTCCGCCGAATGGGCGTCGCCGCCACTGTGCGATGCGATAGAGGCGGTGAAGAAATATTTCAGTTCGAAAAGCCCGCGCGGCGTAGAAATATATTTGTTCGATGTGACGCGCGAGACGGTCGATTCGTGCATGCCGATGGCGTCGGCGATGGCTTTCAGATTGAGCGGCCGCAAATGCTCGACGCCATGGGCAAAAAAGGCATCCTGCTGGCGGACGATTTCGCTCGCGACCTTGAGAATGGTGCGGGCGCGCTGTTCGAGGCTCTTGGTCAGCCAATTGGCCGTCTGCAGGCAATTGGACAGAAAGGAGCGATCGACGTCATTGGCTTTGGCGCGCGCAACCCGCGTCGCATAAACCTGATTGACGAGCAGGCGCGGCAGCACTTCGGCATTGAGCTCGACATGCCAAGAGCCGTCCGGCAAAGCGCGGATGATGACGTCGGCCACGACCGGCTGCACGGTGCCGCCGCCGAAGGCGCGGCCGGGCTTGGGATCGAGCTGTTTGATCTCGGCGATCATGTCCGAAATATCTTCGGCGCCGACGCCGCAAAGCTTGCGCAAGCCAGCGTAATCGCGCTTGGCGACGAGATCGAGGCGGCTCACCAGAGCCTGCATGGCCGGATCAAACCGGTCTTTCTCCCGCAACTGGATCGAGAGGCATTCAGCGAGGTTGCGGGCGCCGACGCCGGCCGGCTCGAAGGTCTGGATGACGGCGAGAAGCTTTTCCACCCGCTCCATCGGCGCGCCCAGGCGCAGCGCGACCTCGGCCGGAGAATCGGCGAGATAGCCGGCATCGTCGATGGAATCGATGATCGCCTGGCCGATCACCCGATCAACCGGATCCTTGGTGGCGAGCGCCAATTGCGCGGCCAAATGATCGCGCAGGCTCAGCTCGGCCGCGACATAGGCTTCGAGATTGGTCGCATCGCCGTCTGCCGCCGGGGCGGGCGCGCCGGACCACGAACTCGCCGACAGCGACAGGCCTTCGCCCGCCGGCGGGCGCTCGGCCGGGGTCGGCGCGCGGTCGTCGTCAAAGGCGTTGGAAAGCTCCGTGCCGAGGCTCGCCTCCAGCGTGCTGCGGTCGGTGGCAAAGGAGTCGGAACTCCATTCGGCCTCGCCGGCCTCATTGAAATCGCCGTTGGCGGCTTCAGGGCTTTGGCTGACCTCCCCGGGCAGGTCGCCCTCGGGGGCATCCTCGGCGCGTTCGAGCAGCGGGTTGCGCTCAAGCTCGTCCTGGACGAAGGCAGCGAGTTCGACGTTCGAAAATTGGAGAAGCTTGATCGCCTGGAGAAGCTGCGGCGTCATGACCAGGGATTGGCCCTGGCGAAGAAGGAGCTTGGTGGTCAGCGCCATACTCTACACAACCCCCGACGGAAGGGTAACCGGGTTCGCGGCCCGTTTCTTGCTTGCCTATTGTTATAGCACGATCGTCGGCGCTGTCTTCTCTTAAACCCCGACTAACCATAAATTTTTTCGTCAATTCCCAGGCTGTTTAGAAATATCCTGAATTTCGGCCGCCGTCGCGCCATGGCCAAGCTCTGGGTAATCCACCGCCAGAAAATAAAGGCCGGCGGCCGGCGCCACCATGCCGCAGCGGCTGCGATCGCGGGCATCGAGCGCGGCTTTCAGGTCCGCGCGCGACCATTTGCCGGCGCCGACATGTTCAAGCGAGCCGACCATGGAGCGCACCTGGTGGTGCAGGAAAGATCGCGCGCTGGCGTGGATTTCGATGATCTCGCCTTGCCGGACGACCTCAAGCCGGTCGAGCGTCCGCACCGGGCTCGCCGCCTGACATTCGGCGTCGCGGAAGGTCGAGAAATCGTGCCGGCCGACGAGAACCTGCGCCGCCGCCTGCATCGCCTCGGCATCGAGCTTGCGTTTGACGAGCCAGGCGCGTCCGGCTTCGAGCGCCAGCGGCGAACGACGATTGATGATCTTATAGAGATAATGCCGCCGGACGGCGGAAAATCGCGCGTCGAATGTGGTGGGAACGGGCTCGGCCGTGACGATGGCAATCCGGTTTGGCCGCAGATGCGCATTGAGCGCATCGCGCAGAACGTCGGGGCGCCAATCGCGCGCAAGGTCGGCATGCGCGACTTGCCCCAAAGCATGGACACCGGCATCGGTGCGGCCGGCGCCGCGAATGCGAACCTCGGCGCCGGTGATCGCGGTCAGCGCGGTTTCGATGGCCGCCTGGACGGACGGGCCGTTGGCCTGCCGCTGCCAGCCGACGAGGCCGGCGCCGTCATATTCGATCGTGAGCTTGTAGCGCGGCATCAGAGCTGCGTGCCGCGCGGCAGCCGCGCGCCGCGCAGGAATTCGACCGCGGGCATCGGCGCCCGGCCGGCCCGTTGGACCTGAATAAGCCGCAGCGCGCCACGGCCGCAGGCGATGGTCAGTTCGTCGTCGAGGATCAGACCGGGTGCTCCGGTGCCCTCAACGAGATGCGCGCGGAGAACTTTGACCCGTTCTGCGCCTTTGCCCAGATCGGCAAGGAAAACGGCACCGGGGAAGGGGGATAATCCGCGCACGAGATTATGGAGATCGGCCGCATCGCGCGACCAGTCGATCAAAGCCTCGGCCTTGGTGATTTTTTCGGCATAGGTGACGCCGTTTGTGGCCTGCGGCGTGAAGGTGAGAGCATCGCGCGCCAGAAGCTCGAGCGCGCGGCCGATCAGACCGGCGCCGATGCGCGACAGCGTGTCGTGCAGGTCGCCCGCCGTCGTTTCCGAGCCGATCGCCACGCGTTCGACAAGCGCGACGGGACCGGTATCGAGCGTTTCGTCCATGCGCATGACGGCGACGCCTGTCTCAGGGTCGCCGGCCATGATCGCGCGCTGAATCGGCGCCGCCCCGCGCCAACGCGGCAGGAGCGAGGCATGCAGATTGAGACAGCCCTTGGCCAGTGCGTCGAGGATGGCTTTCGGCAGGATGAGGCCATAGGCGACGACGATGGCGACATCGGCGCGGTGGCTCGCAAAGACCGCCGCGGCCTCGGCGGTGCGCAGCGTCGTCGGCGTGAAGACGGGAAGCGCAAGTTTCGCCGCTGCGACGGCGACCGGCGAGGGCAGGGTCTCAAGGCCGCGCCGTCCGGCCGGTTTCGGCGCGCGGGTATAGACCGCCGCGATGTCATGGCCGCGTGCGGCGATCTCGGTCAGGACCGGCACGGCGAAATCGGGCGTGCCCATGAAAACGATGCGCAAGGCGCTCAGCCTTCCAACCGGGCCTGTTTGGGGTCCGTCTCGTCCTTATCCTGCTCGGCGTCGCGCTTGGCGGCCTTGGCGAATTTCTTGGAGATCATTTCGCGCTTCAGCCGCGAGATATGATCGATGAACAGCACGCCATCGAGATGATCGATCTCATGCTGAAGGCAGGTGGCGAGAATGCCGTCGGCCTCGATCTCCTGCTCTTTGTTGTCGCGATCGAGATAGCGCACCCGGATCCGCGCCGGCCGTTCGACTTCCTCGTAGATCTCGGGGATCGAGAGACAGCCCTCGTTATAGGTCGACAGCTCTTCCGAGGACCAGACGATCTGCGGATTGGCGAAGGCCATCGGATGGGTGCTCGCCTCTTCATCCTGGCGCTTGGCGACATCGAGAACCAGGACGCGCTTCATCTCGCCGATCTGCGTCGCCGCGAGGCCGATGCCGGGCGCCGCATACATCGTCTCCAGCATGTCGTCCATCAGCGCGCGGATGTCGTCGTCGACGGCGGCGATGGGCTGGGCTTTCTGGCGAAGCCTTTTATCCGGCAGAATAAGGATTGGTCTCAGGGCCATGGCGATGATCGGGGTGAAATCGGTCTCCAGACATAGGCATCAAGCCGCGTCGGGTCAATTTTCGCGATTTCGGCTCAGGCGGCGCGCACCATGGTCAGGAAGTCGCGCACCTGCTTCGACAGGATTTCCGACTGATGCGTCAACCGGGTCGCGAGGCCGAGCACCTCGTTGGCGGCGGTGCTTGAACTGCTGGCGGCTTCGGTCACGCCAACGATGTTTCCGGTCATCTCATGCGTGCCCGCCGAAGCCTGTTCGGCACGCCGGGCGATCTCGCGTGTCGCCGCCACCTGTTCCGCCACGGCGGTCTCGGCAGCGATGGCGATGGCGCTCATCTGTTGCGTCGTCTTGGCGATGCCCGCAATGAACGAGGCGACATGCTGGGTCGCGGCCTGGATGCCGGCAACCTGGGCATCGATCTCCGAGGTTGCGCGCGAGGTCGCAAGCGCAAGATTCTTGACTTCCTGCGCGACGATGGCGAAGCCGCGCCCCGCCTCGCCGGCGCGCGCCGCCTCGATCGTCGCATTGAGGGCGAGCATATTGGTCTGCGCCGCAATATTGCTGATGAGCACGACGCTGCCGCCGATTCGTTCGGCTGCCTCGGACAGGCTATCGACGGCGTCTTGCGTCTCATCGGCCTTGCCCGCGGCGCGGCCGGCAATCTCGTTTGATTCATGGACGCGGGCGCTGACTTCGCCGATTGCGTGCGAAAGATGACGCGTGGCGCTGGCGACAGCCTGCACATTCGCTTCCGCCTCGCGCGAGGCGAGCGCGACAGCCATGGATTGCGTGTTGGTCTCGTCGGCCGAGAGCGTCAGGGAATTGGCAGTCGAGCGCAGGCCACCGGCGGCGGCCGCGACACCGGTGACGATATTGCCAACCGCATGTTCGAAGGATTTGGCGAGGTGATTGAGCGTTCGCAGGCGCTCGTCCTGGCCGGCCTCCAGATAACCATTCATGGTGACGATGAAATCGAGCATGGTGATGCGGTAATAGGCGAGCTGGAGTTTCGCCCGCCGGCGCAGCGAAAACAATTCCCAAGGCCGGCGCGGCAAGCGCAGCAGAATGGCTTCGAGGACGCGCGCGAGAACGAAGCTGCGGCCGCCCGCCGACAGGCGGAAATCAATGCCGAAATCGTTGCGAAGCTTGTAGATGTCGGCGAGCGAGGCCTCATAGGCTTCGCCGAATTGTCCTTCGGTCATGATCTCCCAATGAGAGAGATATTTCCGGCGCGCCACCGCGACGCTGGCCGGGTCGCTGAAGTAGGAGGGGCCGCCGAGAGTCGTCGGCGACAGGCGGTAGAAATCGTCAACCGCCGCAGTGAACTCCCGCCGCAGAAAATCGTGATTCTTGCGGATGATCTCGGCGCATTCGTCGTCGATCCCGTAGAATCGCCGCAGATCGGCGAGCGTGGCTTTCGAGGTCATCAGGACATCCGTGTTCAGCGCCGCAAGTCTAAGCCGGATATTCTTAGCGAGCCGTAACGCAACTGCGAAAAGTAAAGGCAGCGTTGGGCTTTGATGAAATTTCGTGCAGCGGCGGCCGAGCCCGATCGGCCGGGGAAATTTGTTCCGCCTTCGTTCACACGTGGAGTCCGATCTGTTAGAAAAGCAAATGGATGCGATTCTCTTCACCGCCTTTGGCGCGCCGATCTCTGCACTCGACGTCGCGGCGTCTCTCGTTGGGCTTGCCATCGTGCTGCTCGTCGCAAGCTGGCTGTCCGGTGCGCGGGCACGCCGGCGCGATGCCGCCGAAGCCGCGGCGCGGCAGGCGGATTTGCAGGAGAGGCTGGCAGAGCTCGCCCGCGCCCATGCCGAAGTCACCGGCCGTTTGCGCAGCATGGGTGAGATCCTTGGATCTCGGCAAGCCGATCTCGCGCGCTTTGTCGCCGAGCAGCTCGAATCGGTTGGCGCGCGTGTCGGCCGCAGCCTTGAGGATCAGTCGCGCAATTCAAGCGAAAGCCTCGGCAAGCTCAATGAGCGCCTTGCCGTCATCGATGCCGCGCAGGCGCGCCTCACCGGTCTGACCGAAGAGGTGATCGGCTTGAAGGATATTCTCGCCAACAAACAGGCGCGCGGCGCGTTCGGCCAGGGCCGCATGGAGGCCATCGTTCGCGATGCGTTGCCGGCGAACGCCTATGCGTTTCAGCATACGCTGTCGAATCGCTGCCGCCCAGATTGCGTGATTCGCCTGCCGGGTGACGAGCGGCTCATGGTGATCGATGCCAAATTTCCGCTCGAAGCCTTCGTGGCCTTGAAGGATGCGCAGGACAACGATGCGCGCAAGGTCGCCTCGGCGCGGGTGCGCACCGACGTCGGCCGGCATATTGCCGATATCAAGGACCGCTATTTCATCGCCGGCGAAACGCAGGACATCGCCATTCTCTTCGTGCCGTCGGAATCGCTTTATGCCGATCTCGCCGAGCATTTCGAGGATGTCGTGCAGAAGGCGCATACAAACCGCATCGTCATCGTCTCGCCGTCGCTGCTGGTCATGGCGGTGCAGGTCATGCAGGCGCTCGTCCGCGATGCGCGCGTGCGCGAACAGGCGCATGTGATCCAGGTCGAAGTGCGGCGGCTCGTCGAGGACGTCACCCGGTTGCGCCAAAGGGTCGGCAAGCTCGGCGCCCATTTCGGCCAGGTGCAGGAGGATGTCGCCGGCATCGTGATTTCCGCCGACAAGATCGCCAAGAGTGGCGAGCGCATCGATCTTCTCGACTTTGGCGGCACCACCGAGGCTGCCGCGCAAACCGAGCTTGCCTTCGGCGGACTTGGCAAGGCCGCAGAATGACGCGCCGTCCTGTGGCCGCGTGCCGCGCTACGCACCCTGTTTGAGACGCAGACAAAATAAAAACGCCGGCCCGAAGGCCGGCGTTTGTGCGTTTCGATCTCTTGCGGAGATCAGAACTTCAAGATGACGTCGCCGCCGATGGTGACCATGTCGCTCTTCGTGCCAATTGTCGAGTTGCTCGGCACATTGAAGGGCGTGGTTCCGTTAAGCGAGGTGTCGTAGCGAACCTCCGGCCGGAAGATCACGGCCTTCAGGAACGGGACCGAGGACGGAATTGTCGGCGTAATGTTCAAGCCGGCAGTGAATTCGAAATAAGTCGTCGGCGGGCCGCAATAGACGGTGTTGGGATAGCCGTGCACGGCGTTGACCCAATCGAAGTTGCCCGGATAGGCGCAGACATAGGTTCCGCCGCCGGCGGAATTGCCGTTGTCGCGGAAGACTTCGGCGCGGCCGTTGACCTTCAGCCAATCGTAAGGCGTTTGCCAGGAGAGGTAACCGACGCCGCCGTAGGTCTCGCCGCCGGTGAAGTCGTTCTTGGTATAGTTGATCTCGCCGATCGCGGTGAGCTTATCCGTCACGGTCCAGGTGGCGTTGAGGTCGTTTTCGAAAACGAGCGACGTGTTGGCGGCGTTATTTCCCGTCAACGGAATATCCGCTTGGAGGAAGGGATTTTCCGGACCGATATGCGTCGTGGCCATAACGGTGACGGCGCCGCCGAAGAGTTTGTTCAGGCCAACGCCGCCTTCGAAGGCCGGCGCGTCGTTGTTGTCGCCGGTGTAGGGGCTAAGCGTCGTCTGGTTACCGCTGCTGATACCGGTGTAGATATCGACGGTCGGATTGATATGCGTGATCGCCAAAACGCCGAAGTCAGAGAACGGCTCCGGATAGTTGAAGATGTAGGAGTGCGAATAGAACAGGTTGGACGACGGATCGATGAAGGATTCGACACCTTCGAGCGTCGGCCACTGGCCGATTTTCCAATCGATACCGCCGGGCGTGATCCAAGGCGTATGGACCTGCAAATACGCCTGCACGAGCGCAAGCTGGTATTTCGAGTTGATCCAGAATTCGCCTTCGTCGAGATAGTGAAGGAAGCGCGCATCCGTGCCGAAGTTGCCTTGCAGGACGAAGCCGACGTCATAGTCGGTCGTGCTGGTCGCGCGTTGGATCGTGAGGATGCCGGAATTGAGCATCGGCTCGTTGGCGGTTTGGTCAAACACCCGGCCGAAGTTGAGACCGCTGCCCGGGGAATCCGGATTGCCCATGATGCCGGCATCGATCTGGCCGTTGACGGTGATGGTCGACCACCAGGTCGGCGGCGGCGCTGGCGGAGCCTTTGTCGTCGGCAGATCGGCGGCCGCAGCGACCCCGCTCGTCACGCCGAGAATCGTGCCCGCACAGAGCGCCGATATCCATGAAGATCTGCGCGAAAAAGCCATTTGTATTGCCCCCAATACCCATTTTCTAACGTGTCAAAACTACACGCCGGTCGGCGCTAATCAACGTAAGAACACTGTTTCCTCTTGCTTTTCCGGGGGGCGGTGTTTTCCTGCAACGAATAGTCATTTCTGGCGCCATGTTGCCTGTACAATTGGCAGATTTTGCGCGGTTCTTAGTCGGTCGCGGCTGGCTTTCGGCGCGGATCGCTCGGTTTTGCAAGGGGTTTCGCCGATCGATTCGATTTTCCGTGGACCAGATTCGGCGCCCCTCGCGGCGCCGCGACGGCGGCCTATCTTCGTCCCCGACAAAGGACTATAACCACCCCCATCGCCGCGCCGCACGAACGAGAGGGGCGCTTGTCTTCGGGGGCGCCGAGCCAGGCTCGGCTAGGCAATCTCAATGGAAATTCGCGAATTTCTCGATCCGTCGAATATCATCCCGCAGCTTTTCTCGACCGATAAGACGCAAGCGCTACGCGAGCTCTCGCGGCGCGCGAGCGTCATCCTCGGCCTGCCGCAGGAGTCGATTTTCAACGCCATCACGGCACGCGAAAAGCTCGGCTCCACCGGCCTCGGTCAAGGTTTTGCGCTGCCGCATGCCCGGATAGACGGGCTTGATCATTTCTTCGGCCTGTTCGCCCGGCTCGGCCGGCCGATCGCCTTCGAGGCGGCCGACGAAAAGCCGGTCGACCTGATCTTCTTCCTGCTGATCCCGGCGAATTCCGTCGTCAATTACGTCACGGTGCTCGCGTCGATCGCGCGGCGGATTCGTGATCAGGACATCGCCAAGCGGCTGCGTCTTGCCGAAGATCCGGCCGTCCTCCACGCGCTCCTGACGAGCGGTCCGGAAGATACGGCCTGATCTTTTACGCGCTTTCCTTGGTGCGCTCGGCGCGCTTGCGCTCCGTTGGGTCGAGGATCGCCTTACGCAGCCGGATCGACTTCGGCGTCACTTCGACAAGCTCCTCGTCCTCGATATAGGCGAGGGCGCGCTCAAGCGGCATTTTGATCGGCGGCGTCAGCCGCACCGCCTCGTCCTTGCCGGCGGCGCGGATATTGGTGAGTTGCTTGCCCTTGAGCACATTGATCTCGAGATCGTTGTCGCGGGTATGCTCGCCGACGATCATGCCGCGATAGACCTTCTGTCCCGGCTCGATCATCATCGGGCCGCGGTCTTCGAGCTTCCACATCGCATAGGCGACGGCTTCGCCCTGGTCGTTGGAGACGAGGACGCCATTGCGGCGCCCGGCGATCTCGCCGCGATAGGGCGCATAGGCATGGAACAGCCGGTTCAAGATCGCCGTGCCGCGCGTGTCGGTCATCAACTCGCTCTGATAGCCGATGAGGCCGCGTGTCGGCGCGTGGAAGACAAGCCGCAGCCGGTTGCCGCCGGAGGGCTTCATCTCGATCATCTCGGCCTTGCGCTCGGCCATCTTCTGCACGACGACGCCGGAATGCTCCTCGTCGACGTCGATGACGACTTCCTCGACAGGTTCGAGGAGCTGGCCCGAGTCGTCCTTCTGCAGCACGACCTTCGGCCGCGACACGCCGAGCTCGAAGCCCTCGCGGCGCATCGTCTCAATCAAGATCGCGAGCTGCAATTCGCCACGGCCGGAGACGATGAAGGATTCGCCGCCCGGCGAATCCTCGACGCGCAGCGCGACATTGCCCTCGGCTTCCTTCATCAGCCGGGCACGGATGACACGGCTCGTGACTTTGTCGCCTTCGGTGCCGGCGAGCGGCGAATCGTTGACGAGGAAAGTCATCGACAGCGTCGGCGGGTCGATCGGCTGCGCCTGCAGCGGTTCGCTCACATCCGGCGCGCCGAGCGTGTCGGCGACGTTGAACTTTTCGAGGCCCGCGATGGCGACGATGTCGCCGGCCTCGGCCTCATCGATCGGCGTGCGTTCGATGCCGCGGAAGGCGAGGATTTTCGAGACGCGGCCCTGCTCGACGACATTGCCTTTACGGTCGAGCACTTTGACCGCCTGGTTCGGCTTGACGCTGCCGGAAAAAACCCGGCCCGTGACAAGCCGGCCGAGATAGGGATTGGCTTCGAGCAGCGTGCCCAGCATGCGGAAGCTGCCGTCTTCGACCTTCGGTGCCGGCACATGCCGCAGCACCAGATCGAACAGCGGCGCCATGCCTTCCTGCGGACCTTCGGGGCTATCCGCCATCCAACCCATCTTGCCGGAACCGTAGAGGATCGGGAAATCGAGCTGCTCGTCGGTCGCATCGAGCGCGGCGAAGAGATCGAAGACCTCGTTGATGACTTCGTTCACGCGCGCGTCCGGCCGGTCGACTTTATTGATCGCGACAATCGGCTTCAGACCGATCTTCAGCGCCTTGCCGACGACGAACTTGGTCTGCGGCATCGGCCCTTCGGAGGCATCGACAAGCACGATGGCGCCGTCGACCATCGACAGGATGCGCTCCACCTCGCCGCCGAAATCGGCGTGGCCGGGCGTATCGACGATATTGATCCGCGCATCCTTCCAGGCGACCGAGGTCACCTTGGCCATGATGGTGATGCCGCGTTCTTTTTCGAGATCGTTCGAATCCATCACCCGCTCGGCGACGCGCTGATTTTCGCGGAAGGCGCCGGATTGCTGCAGCAGGCGATCGACAAGTGTCGTCTTGCCGTGGTCGACATGGGCGATGATGGCGATGTTGCGCAGTTTCATTTAGTTTAAATCCAGCGTTCAACGCGCGCGCCGCGTCGCGGCAAGATCGCGCAAGGGTGTGACACTCTTGTCTCTACGGGGAGTTACGAGCCGCTCTCAGGCCGCCTGCCCCCAATATATGGGGCGGCCTTTCGCAATTGCAGCATCCCATATACGAATCGGATTGATTTGGAAACTGGGGCTCTGGTGGCCGGGGCGGGGGCATTTTGCTGCATTTCGACACGCTGGCGGTCCTGGCGGCGGGGGCGGGGGTGGCCGGCTTCGTCGATACGCTGGCTGGCGGCGGCGGGCTCATCACCGTGCCGCTTCTGCTTCTGACCGGCCTGCCGCCGCTCCAGGTGCTCGCCACCAATAAGCTGCAGGGGAGTTTCGGCACCCTGTCGGCGACGGTCACCCTGTTGCGGAAAGGTCAGATTCGCCTCGGCGAGATCGAGCCGGGCTTCGCCGCCGCCTTTATCGGCGGGCTCTTCGGGGCGCTGACGGTCCGAACAGCCCAGGCCGGTGCGCTCGACGTCGTCATTCCCATCGTTCTGGCTGGGATCGCGCTTTATTTTCTGTTTGCCCCGACCGCGGCCGAGGTCGGTGGCGAGGCACGGCTTGGCCGGGGCGCCTATTTGCGCCTGGTCGTGCCGGCGATCGGCTTCTATGACGGCTTTCTGGGACCGGGCACAGGGTCGTTTTTCGCCCTGGCCGGCGTCGCCTTGCGCGGCGAGCCGCTGCTGAAGGCCACGGCCTTCGCCAAAGTGCTCAATTTCGGCAGCAATCTCGGGGCCTTAACCCTGTTCCTCCTGGCCGGTCGGGTGGTTTGGGCCTATGGCGCGGCGATGATCCTGGGGCAAATCCTCGGCGCCGTCGCCGGGTCGCATGCGATGATCCGCGGCGGGGCGCGGCTGATCCGGCCGCTGATCGTCGCCGTCTGCCTGTTGATGCTCGCCCGCTATCTTTGGCAGAAGGGCGCTCTGGCCGCCCTTATCTAGGCGAATTGACGCAAGCGCCGCGGCGCGCGAAGAGTGCGCGATGGATCATGGACCCATGCAGAGTCTTCCGGCCAATGACGAGAAGGCACCGAGCGGCGCGCCGCAGCTCGAGACGACGGTCTTTGCCCGCATCCTGAGCCATGATCCGGATCTGGCGCTGACAAGCCTGCTCTTCGACGATGGCGAGCTGCGCTTGCCGATGGTCAACCTGCCGCTCGGCAGCAGCGTCGTCGTCAAGATCGATGCGCGCGACGTCTCGATCGCCTTGTCGCGGCCGATGGATGTTTCGATCACCAACCGCCTGCCGGGCGCCATCGACGAGATCGAATATCTGACGGCGCCCTATGTCCGCGCCACCTTCAGCCTCGGCAAGACGCGGCTGCATTCGCTCATTACGCGCGAATCGGTTGTGCGGCTGGCGCTCGTCCCCGGGCTCAAAGCCTGGGCGATGATCAAGGCGGTGGCGATCACCGGGCGCGGTGTCAGGCCAGATCGCGCTCCGCAACCGCGCTCCTGGCCTTCGGGTCGAAGCTCCAATCCAGAGACGCCGTAATTTCGTCGAGCGATTTCTTCGCCGCGGTGCCGGCGTGCCGCTCGATCGACAGATAAAGCGCAACCAGACGTTCGCCGAAGGCGGTGATTTCTGCGCCGCCGCCGCGCCGGCCGGGAAAGGTCGCAACGACGGGGCTTTCGAAGGTCCGGTTCAACGCATCCACAATCAACCAGCACTTGCGATAGGAAAGGCCGAGCGCGCGGCTCGCGCCGATGATCGAGCGCTGCGTGCGGATGGCGTTGACGAGCTCGATCTCCTCGCGCCCGAAGGTGCCACCGTTGGGGAAATTGATTTCCACGGTAACGCGCGCGGCGTTTTGCTCGTCCATGACCTGCCCCAATCTCGCAACGCGCAGGTTAGCAGAGGCGCGCGGGTTTGTCGCCGCAGACTCTCGGCCTAACCGGCCCGGCGGCACGTGCGAAGGCGCACAGAAATGCCGCCGCCGACAAGGCTTTGGTTGCGCCGCACGCGAGGTTCCTCCCCCAAAGGTCTCTCCCAATGGCGATCGAAGCCCTTTATCCCAGCCGGCGCTTTCCCCAACGCGATAATCCGCTCCTTCGGCGCGAACGCCGGCGCCAGCGGTTGATCGTCGCCTTGGCATTGGTCGTCTGCGCGCTCTCGATGGTGGCGCTGCGGATCGTGCCGAACGAAGCCGCGGCGGCAGCGCGGCTGGTTGCGCACCAGGCCGTGGCGCCCATGCTGCAGTCGCATCGGCACATCAGGGTGATCCCGCTCTACACCATTCCGCCGGAGCAGGCGGGCGGCATTCTCTCGTATCAGAACTAGGTTTTCGGCGGCGGCCCGCGCGATTATATCTAAGGCGGTTCCAGCCTCACGAGGCCGACAGATATGACCGCCGAAAATAAAATCTCGAAAGCTGCCCTCGACAGACTTTTTGCGGCGGCGCTTGCCGCGCGCGAAAACGCCTATGCGCCTTATTCGCATTTTGCAGTTGGCGCGGCCATCCAGACCCCGACCGGCGAAATTTTCGCCGGCGCCAATGTCGAGAACGCCGCTTATCCGGCCGGCTGTTGTGCCGAAACGGGCGCGATCGGCGCGATGGTTGCTGCGGGCGGCCGGCAAATCAGCGATATTCTGGTGATTGCGGATTGCGATCGTGGCATCTGGCCCTGCGGTGCCTGCCGTCAACGCATCGCTGAGTTCGCGACGGAAGACGCGGTCGTCCATAGCGCCGGCCCCGATGGCGTGCACAAGAGCATCCGCTTCGCTGCCTTATTGCCCGAGGCTTTCGACCGCGAGACGCTCGAAAGCGAACCGGTCAGAGCCGTTTGATCGCAGTGATCTCGCCGGCGCCTTTCTGGCGGATGCGGGCACGCGCATCAGCCAAAGGCTCCGCCGCCACGAGCATATGATGGCCGTTGGCGTGGAGCAGGCTCTCCGCGTCGCGCATGATGCCGACGTGACCTTTCCAGAAGACGAGATCGCCGCGGCGCAGAGGGTCGTGCCTGTCGCCGATCGGCAGGGCTCGGCCCAAAGCTGCTTCCTGTAAATCCGTATCGCGCGGCGCGGCGCGGCCCGCGGCGGCAAGTGCGATCTGCACGAGGCCGGAGCAATCGATGCCAAGACTTGTCTTGCCGCCCCAGAGATAAGGGCTGCCGAGAAAATTCTCCGCCACGGCGACAAAGTCCGCAACCGTCGCGTCAAGCGGCGTGAGGTGCGCGGCAAAAACAAAGCCGCCTTCGGCAAGCCGGGCGAAATCGTCGTTTGCGTCGCCGACTTGCGTGTCGCCGACTTGCACCGCCGCGCCGCGCGGCAGAGCCGCTTGCGCCGGCAGTTTCATGTTCGCGCCGGGATAGATAAAGGTGCGGTTGACACCGACACGATGTGTCGGCGCGGCGGATCCTTCGGCCAAAGCATCGCGCGAGAGATAGCCGACGTAATGGTCGGCTGCGAGCTGCACCCAGGCCCAGCCTTCATGCTCGTCATAGAGCATGACGTCTTCGCCAAAGAGGACCTGCGTATCAATCGGTGCGTCGGGGGACGGCACGCGGCGCAGATCGGCGATCTCGGCGCGCAGATGCATCGCCCGGCCTTCGACAAAGCGCGCCGCCTCGACACGGCCGCGCAAATGCGCGGCGGCGAGATCGGGGCGGGCAGGGGTCAGCCTTGGATCGTAAGAGTTCACGCGCGCGCTCCATAGCGGCTTTCGAGAAGATCGAACAGCAGACGCGCGACCTGAATTTCACCGCCTTCCGGGCGCGCCGGTTTTGCGCTCGGCGTCCAGGCATAAAGATCGAAATGCGTCCAGGTTTTGGTTTTCTCGACGAAGCGCTTGAGGAACAGAGCCGCGGTGATCGAGCCGGCGAAACTGCTGTTGCCGCTGTTGTTCACATCGGCCACCTTGCTATCGATCATTTTGTCGTAAGGTGCCCAGAGCGGCAGCCGCCAAACGGGATCATTGGCGGCCTTGGCGGATTTTTCGATCTCGGCGGCAAGCTGATCGTCTTCGGTGTAATACGGCGGCAGATCGGGTCCGAGCGCGACGCGCGCGGCGCCGGTCAATGTCGCAAAGTCGAAAAGCAGGTCGGGCGCCTCTTCGTCGGCAAGCGCCAAAGCGTCGGCGAGGATCAGCCGGCCTTCGGCATCTGTATTGCCGATCTCGACGCTGAGGCCCTTGCGGCTCGGATAGATGTCGCCCGGCCGCATCGCATCGGCCGAGATGGCATTCTCGACGATCGGCAACAGCACGCGCAGCCGCACCGGCAGGCCGCGATCCATGATGAAATGCGCAAGCGCCAAGGCCGTCGCTGCGCCGCCCATGTCCTTTTTCATGAGGATCATGCCGCTCGACGGTTTGATGTCGAGGCCGCCGGTATCGAAACAGACGCCTTTGCCGACGAGCGTGACTTTCGGCGCGGTTTCCGGGCCCCATGAAAAATCGACGAGACGCGGCGCCTTCGCCGCGGCGCGGCCGACGGTATGGATGAGCGGAAAATTTTCGTCGAGCAGCGCGTCGCCAATCGTCACGGCGGCTTCGGCGCCGAATTGCGCCGCGAGCGTCACGGCCGCAGCCTCGAGCGCATCCGGGTCGAGATCGTTGGCGGGCGTGTTGATGAGGTCGCGGCCGAGCGTCACGCCGGCGGCAAGCGTCTTGATCCGCGCGAGGTCGATGCCGGCAGGAGGCACGAGCTGCGGCTGATCGTGTTTCTTCTTTTTGTACTTCTCAAATCGATAGGCGGCGAGCGCCCAGGCCAGAACCGCGAGCGTCGTATCGTGGGGCGCATTGGCGAAACGATAGACCGCGGCCGGCAGCGCGGCGATCAGCTTGCCGGGCAGGAAAGGATCGCGGTGGCGTGCCGAGGTGCTTTCGAGGCCGAAGAGCACATGGCCGATCCGGCCTTCGGCATCGGCGATGATCAGGTGATGGCCGGGCGTCGGTTCGAACTTCGAACTCGTGGCAAAATGTGCGGCCGGCGCGGGCAGGGTGGCCTTGATCTGTGGCCAGGACTCCTGCGTCACGAATGTGATCGGCACCGCATCGGCCGGCACCGGACCCTCGAAAAACACCATTAAATGCCTCCTGCAAACGCCGCCTGATCGAATACCGAATCTAAGCGAAGCCGCTTTGCCATGCAGCCGGTTAAAGCCCGGAACAACCCGTTTAACAGTTTATTAGGGTTAACTTTTTATTTCTAACGTCAGTTGGACATGAGGGGGCGACCCATGCGCACGTCTTGCGCCGCCAAGAGAGCTGCCAAGAGAGCCGCCGAGCGATATGCCATCACTGCAAGGCCGTTTCGGGCACGGCTCAAGAGCTGCACCGCGCCGGCTGCGTTGTTCGCAGCCGCGCTCTGTCTTGCCGGCTGCCACAGCTTCAGCAGCGACGACATTACGGGCTCGATCGGCCAGGATCAGGTGCCGCCAAATTCGCCGGCGCAGCTTCAGCGCTATACCGAGGATCTCGGTCAGCGCTATGGCGAGCAGCCTTACGACAAGCGCACCGCCATGGCCTATGCCAGCGCGCTGCGTGCCAGCGGGCGTTACGATCAGGCCGTGGCCGTGGCGCAGCGGCTTGCAGCCAAATATCCGAAGGACATGCAGGTGCTCGGCGCCTATGGCAAGGCGCTGGCCGAGGATGGACGGCTGCGCGAAGCCGAGACTGTCCTGCCCGAGGCGCACACGCCCGACCAACCAAGCTGGTCGATCCTCTCGGCGCAGGGGGCCGTCGAAGATCAGCTTGGCGATCACGATCAGGCGCAATCCTATTATCGTGCGGCGCTGAAGATTGCGCCGAACCGGCCGGAGGTCTTGTCGAACCTCGGCCTCTCTTACGCGCTGTCGCGGCAATTGCCGTTGGCGGAAGAGACGATGCGGCTCGCCGCGGCCCAGCCCGGCGCCGACACGCGCGTGCGGCAAAATCTCGCTCTGGTGCTCGCCCTCGAAGGCAAGTTCGACGCCGCGCAGAGCGTCACGCAGCAGGATTTGTCGCCGGTCGATGCGGCGGAGAATGTCGCCTCGATCAAAGAGATGATCGCGCAGTCGGATACCTGGAACCAGATCCGCAGCTACGACAAGCCGAAGCTTGCCGCGGCCACGCCGCACCGGGTCCATCATTATGCGCGGCTCAACAAAAGCGTGCCGCAGGACCTGCGTCCGACCCAGATCGGCGCGGCCGACTGAGATCGTTGGTCTTTCGGGCCGGGGCCGCTGCCGCGTAAGAGCGGGATGCGAAAAAAGCGTCAGCGGTTTTTCGCAAAAAAATCCCGCTCTAAACTATTAGAGTCGATCACGTTTATGATTTCGGGTCGATTCGATCCGAAATCATCGTGATCTAGTGCATCGACGCGGCGACCTGGATCATCGCCGGGGTGATGATCACCGCAAAAAGCACCGGCAGGAAGAACACGATCATCGGCACGGTGAGTTTCGGCGGCAAAGCAGCGGCCTTCTTTTCCGCCTCGTTCATGCGCCTTTGCCGGCTTTCATTGGCAACGACGCGCAGCGCCTGGCCAAGCGGCGTGCCGTAACGCTCCGCCTGGGTGAGCACGGTCGCGATCTGCTTCAGCGAATCGACGCCAGTGCGCGCGGCCAGGTTCTCGAAGGCCTGCCGCCGGTCGGACAGATAGGACAGTTCGGCGGTGGCGAGCGTCAATTCCTCGGCGAGCGGAATGGATTGCGCGCCGACCTCCTGTGCGACCTTGCGGAAGGCATGCTCGATCGACATGCCGGATTCGACGCAGATGAGCATGAGGTCGAGCGCATCGGGCACCGCTCGGGACATCGACTTCTGCCGCTTGGCGATCGTATTGCTGATGTAGATTTCCGGCGCCTTCAGGCCGAGATAAGTCGCGGCGATGGCTGCGCCGATCTTCATCATCATCGGCCAACCGAGGTTGCTGAAAAAGAACAGGTAAAGGAGCGAGAGCAGAAACAGCGCGATCGGCGTCACGAGGCGGAAGAACAGAAATCCGACTTCCGCCTGCGGGCCACGGAAGCCGGCCATGATCATCTGGTTCTTGGCCTGCTCGGTGCCGAGCCAGGACGACAGATTGAAGCTGTCGACGATGTTCTTCATGTAGGCTTTGGGCTGGCGGCGCAGGCTGATCTTCGATTCGTTCAGCCGCTCACGTTCGCGGGCGCGGATGCGCTCGCGCTCGGAGGCGATGACCTTCATGCGCCGGCCGAGCCTGTCGGAGTCAAACAGCGGCATGGCAATGGTGAGGATCGTGGCGAATGTCGCAATCGCCACCAGCGTCGCCAAAATCGTCTGTCGGCTCAGCAGAAAATCAAACAGATCGTCCATGCCAAAGTCGCCTGTGCCAAATTCGCCCGTCGGATTGCGTCAATAGTCGAAGTTGACCATCTTCCGCATGATGAACACACCAATCGCCATCCAGATCGCGCTGACCGCTAAAACGACTTCGCCGACCGGCCGCTCCCACAGCAGCGAAATGTAACTGGGGCTCGTCAGATAGACCAAGCCGGCGACGATAAAGGGCAGCGAGGCAATGATCATCGCCGAGGCTTTCGCTTCGGCGGAGAAAGCCTTGATCTTGCCTTCCATCATCCTGCGCTCGCGCAGCACGCCGGAGAGGTTCGACAAAGCCTCGGAAAGATTGCCGCCGGCTTTCTGCTGGATGTTGATGACGATGGAAAAGAAGCTCGTCTCGGAGATCGGCACCTGCGTCGCCAGGCGCTCGCAGGCTTCGGAAATCGATAGGCCCATGGTCGCCGCTTCGACGACTTGACGGAACTCGCCGCGCACCGGCTCGGCAACTTCATTGGCGATGATGCGCAGGCAGTCGCCGAGCGGCAGGCCGGCCTTGACGCCGCGCACGATGATATCGATCGAATCCGGAAACAGTTCGACGAATTTCCGCAGCCGCCGCTTGGCGAGAAAGTCGAGCGTCCACATCGGCAGGCCGAGGCCGCCGGCCAAAGCCGCGGCGCCCGCCAGATAAATCTTGTGGGTCAAGATGAAGAACAGGAACCCGAGCAGAGCGCCCGAAATGACGGAATAAAGGAAGAAAACCTGCCGCGATAGGCGTAAACCGGCGCGGGTGATTCGGGTCTCAAGGCTCGCGCGCTTGCGGGCGTTGCGACGCTCGATCTCCTTCAGGCTATCGGCGACCTGCTTGCGCCGCGCCGTGGCATCGGTCTGCTTCTCGCTCGGCCTTCTATCGGCGGGCGCGGAGAGGACGGCCTGGCGCTTTTCCGCTTTGCGTTCGCCGCTGAGCAGCGGATAGACGAAGACGAAGCCGAAACCGCCGACCGCGAAAGCTGCCAGAAGAGCCGAAAGCAGGGCGTGAATGGGCATGATCTAGCCTCGCGTCGCGATGTGGCGCATGGCGGTTACTCGCTGTTCTTCTCGCTGGCGTCGAGCGCCGCGGCGAGCCGCACTTCCTCGCCGAAATAGCGGGCGCGCTCCCAGAAGCGCGGCCGGCCGATACCGGTCGAGCGGTGCTGGCCCTTGATCCGGCCCGAGGCGTCTTCGCCGTCGATTTCATAGACGAGCAAATCCTGGGTCGTGACGACCTCGCCTTCGAGCCCCATGATCTCGGTGATATGGGTCACGCGGCGCGAGCCGTCGCGCAGGCGCGCCGTCTGGATGATGACGTCGATCGACGAGACGAGCATCTCGCGCACGGTGCGCGGCGGCAGCGCAAAGCCGCCCATGGTGATCATCGATTCGATACGGCTTAGCGCTTCGCGCGGCGAGTTGGCGTGGACCGTGCCCATCGAGCCGTCGTGGCCGGTGTTCATCGCCTGAAGCAGATCGAAGGCTTCCGGTCCGCGCACCTCGCCGACGATGATCCGCTCGGGGCGCATACGCAGGCAGTTGCGAACGAGATCGCGCATCGTCACCGTGCCGGTGCCTTCGAGGTTCGGCGGCCGGGTTTCAAGCCGCACCACGTGCTGCTGCTGCAATTGCAGTTCGGCGGCGTCCTCGCAGGTGATGATGCGCTCGCCGCCATCGATATAATGGGTGAGGCAGTTGAGCAGCGTCGTCTTGCCGGAGCCGGTACCGCCGGAGATCAGCACATTGCAGCGGACGCGGCCGATGATCTTCAGGATTTCGCCGCCTGGGGGCGAGACGCAGCCGAAGCGGATGAGCTGTTCGAGAGTGAGCTTGTCCTTGCGGAATTTGCGGATCGTCAGCACCGGCCCGTCGATGGCGAGCGGCGGCGCGATGACGTTGACGCGGGAGCCGTCGGCGAGGCGGGCGTCGCAGATCGGCGAGGCTTCGTCGACCCGGCGGCCGACCTGGCTCACGATCCGCTGGCAGATGTTCATGAGCTGCGCATTGTCGCGGAAGCGAACATTGGTGAGCTGGATCTTGCCGCCGACTTCGATGAAGGTCTGTATCGCGCCGTTGACCATGATGTCGGCGATGTCGTCGCGGGCCAGCAAGGGCTCGAGCGGACCGTAGCCCAGGACGTCGTTGCAGATGTCGCTGAGCAGGTCTTCCTGCTCGGAGATCGACATCACGATGTTCTTGATCGCGATGATCTCGTTGACGATGTCGCGGATTTCCTCGCGCGCGCTCTCGGCATCGAGACGCGCCAATTGCGACAGGTCGATGCCCTCGATCAGGGCGCCGAAGATCATGCTCTTGGTGACGTAATATTCTTCGGAGCGCGGCGCTTCCGCGGCTGGCGGCGGCGCCGTCGGCGGGTCGATCGTGACCGGCGCGGTCTTGCGCACGCTCTCGGTTACGCCGCGGAAATTGGTAATTGTGGCCACCGGCGCCGGCGCGCGCACGGGCACGCTTTCGCTTGCAGGCGACCGCTTTCCGAACATGCCTCACTCCTCCTTCGCGGCCGCCCTGACGGCGGTCACGCAAACCCGATGCGGTCTGCGCCCAGCAAATCGCGCAAGCCTAAAAAAATCCCTACAAAATACCCCCGCCTTGTATTCCGGCCTTGGCCGCAGGCGGTCACGAGGCCCGGCTCAAGCCGAGCTTCAACTTGAATGGATTCTTCTTGGCCTTGCGGATTTCCGCCCGGCCGGTCACGGCACGCGCCAATTCCAGGATCGTCTCGTTGATTTTGCTGGCCGGCTCGACCTCGGCAATCATCTGTCCGTTATTGGCGGCGGTGCCGAAAAGCTTCGGCTCAAAATTGATCATGCCCAGCGGTTCGAGGTCGACCGCCTTGGCGAAATCCCCCGCGGCGATTTCCGGTCGCTTGGGGACGCCGACGAAATTCAAGAGCAGCTTCGGTTTGGCGTCGTTCGGCCGCGCGGCCCGCATCGTGTCGAGCAGGCTCTTGGCGTTGCGCAGATTGGCGAGGTCGGGCGCGGCGACGAGGACGATTTCGTCGGCGCCGATGATGATGCGGCGCATCCAGGCCGTCCAGCCGTGCGGGATGTCGAGGATGACGCAGGGCGTCGAGGCGCGCAGAATGTCGATGATGGCGTCGAAGGCCGTTTCGGGAAAATCGTAAATCCGGTCGAGCGTCGCCGGCGCAGCGAGCAGGCCGAGCTTGTCGCCGCAGCGCGACAGCAGCCGGTCGACGAGGTTGGAGTCGACGCGGTCCGGCGCGAAGACCGCTTCGGCGATGCCTTGCGGCGGGTCCTGATTGAAGTCGAGCCCCGCCGTGCCGAAGCCGAGATCGAGATCGACAAGCGCCGTCTGGATGTCGAAGTCACGCGGGATCGACCAAGCGACATTATGCGCGAGCGTCGAAGCCCCGACGCCGCCCTTGGCGCCGACGAAAGCGATGATCTTGCCGACGGGCTCGGCGCCGGCGCCGCTGTAGAGCCGCGAGACGGTGCGGATGAAATCGAGCACGGTGAACGGCGCGACAAGATATTCGCTCACGCCGCGCGACATCAACTCGCGGTAAAGCACGATGTCGTTCATGGATCCGCTCACCAGGACCTTGGTGCCCGCATCGCAGAATTCAGCAAGCGCATTCAGATAATCGACGAGCTCTTCGCGCTTCGACGTGGTTTCGAGGAAGATGACGTTCGGCGTCGGCGCCGAGCGATAGGCTTCGATCGCCGCGGCGGGGCCACCCATGTGGAGCTTGACATGCGCGCGTTCCATCCGCCGGTCGCCGATCGCCGCTTGGACGATCTGCGCGACCTCCGGCGTCTCGCAGAAAGCCTGCATCGAGATGCGCGGAACCGGCGCGATCTGCTCAGGTTGGGAGTCCAAATCGTCACTCATTGCTCGGTTCCGATACTGCTGATGGCGGTATTCTTGATTTTCCAATCCGTGGTCGGATCGGTGCCCTTGCGGATCTGGGCGATGGCGCGCGCCCGCATTTCGGTATCGGCCGGGTCTTCAGCCCGCGGCGTGACGAGATCGCGCGGGTCGGCCACCTGCTCGGCGATCATGCTCTGATAAGCACAGCCGTAATTCCAATAAGGGGCGTTGTCCCATCCCTGCAGGTTGCCGCCCGAGGCGAGGTCGGATGGCCATTGGCCGCAGGGACCAGCAACCTTGGATTTGAGACCGACGAAGCTCAGGCGCACCGGCGAGGCGAGATCGCCGTTGACGACCGGATAGGTTGTGACCTGCAGCGGCGCATAGGCGCCGCCGGCCGCGAGCGCGCGGCGGATCGATGCAACCCGCGAGCGGTCGGCGGCCCCATAACCGCCGGTCGGGACGAAAACCTGGATTGGGCCCTGGCCGGTGGTGCGATAGAGATGACCGTATTGCGCGACCTGCTCATAGGTGTGCTGATCGAGGCCGCGGATCTCACGCGGCGGGAAAATGTCGAGCTTTTGCGCATCCTCGGCGAGAACGATCGGATGGCGGTTGCGGTAGTCCTGCATCGGGATCGAGGAGGTCCGCATCCGGTCGACATTGTTCGCGCATCCGCCAAGCAGCGCGACGGCGCCGAGCGGCAGGAGCAGGAGGCCGCGGGCGGGGCCGTTCCGGCGGGCCTGGGCTTTTTTGTTCAGTGAGGTCGGCATGGTTCGGTCCCACGTTTCCCTGTCGGCTCAGTTCACAATGAAGCCGATGCGGCCTTTGAAATTCTTCACGGCTTCCGGGTTGTTCGGCGAGGCATAGAGGCGATTGATGCGGCCGAGCAGCCAGGCTTGCGGATCGGTCGAATCGGCGAAGCCGTCATCCGGCCGCGGCAAGGCGGCGGCGGTTGTCGCGCGCACCAGATAAGGCGTCACGATGATCATCAGCTCGGTCTCTTCCTTCTGGTAGTCGCGCGAGCGGAAGAGCGTGCCGAGGATCGGCAGGTTCATCAGGCCGGGCAGGCCGTTGATGACCTGTTGTGTCGTCGTTTCGAGCAAGCCGGCCGAGGCAATCGAGCCGCCGGACGGCAATTCCACCGTCGTCTCGTTCTTGCGCGTGCGCAGGCCGGGGACGACGACGCTCTGAATCACGGCGGAGGTTTGGTAATCGAGCTCGGTTACTTCGGTGGCGAGGTGCAACATGATCCGCCCTTCGGACATGACGATAGGCGAGAAATTCAAGGTGATGCCGAACGGCTGATAGGTCACGCCGCCGGGGCTGCAATTCGTGACCGTGCCATTGGTCGCGCAAACCGGCGCGCTCGGGATCGGAATCTGGCCGCCGACGGTGAATTTGGCGCTTTCGCCGGAGATCGCGGTGACGGTCGGCTCGGCAAGAACGCGCGAGACACCGTAGCGTTCGAAGGCTTGCAGAGTCGCCGACACCGTGTTCGACGGATTATGCAGCGTGATGCCGGTCGGCTGGCCGCTCGGCGGCGAGGCGATATTGCCGTTGATGCCAAACGGGTTGTACTGCGTGAACGGCCCCCACGTGCTTGAGGTGAGGCCGAGCTGCTTGGCGATATCGCGGCGGATTTCGGCGACGGTCACTTTCAGCATCACCTGATCGCGGCCGCGGATGACCAGCGAATTGACGACAAGGTCCTGCGAGGAATTCCCGCCGGTCGAGCCAAGCTCCTTGACGAAGCCCTGGGCGATGTCGTCGGCGCGCTGCGCCTCTTCGGGTGAATCGACTTCGCCCGATAGGATGATCGTGTCATTGACCGTGCGCGCGGTGACACTGGAATCGGGCATCGCTGCGCGCAGAATCTGCTGCAATTCGCCAACGTCGCGACCGATGCTGATCTGGAGCGCAGCGAACTGGCGGCCTTCCTTGTCCATGGCGAAGACCGTCGTCTGGCCGTTGTCGAGGCCGATCACGTAGAGCTTGCGCGCCGAGCGGACGATCGCATTGGCGACTTTCGGATTGCCGACGAATATTTCCGCGGCATCCTGCGGCAGGTCGACGATGACCGATTTGCCGACGCCCATCGAAATGCGCCGGGTATAGGCGGAGTTGTCGCCGTCCTCGATCTGCATCCGCGACTGCGCGCATAGGTCTTCGACCGGGCCAAGCAGGATCAGCGCAGCGGACAATCCGCACACGAGAGTCGAAACGCGGCGTTTCATGCAAGGAATTCCTTAAGACTGGATCAGTTTGTCCGCCCTCAACTCAACGCACGCGGCCGGGAACTGGGATGCCGTAACGAACGATGGTGAAATTCACGTCCTTGTCCGGCGCGTCGCCGCTAGCTGTCGCGTTCGAATCGGACATGCTCCGCAGGCTCAAGGAAAGCTGGCCGACGCGCTGGGCGAGGATGATCTGCTCGACTTGTCTCGGTGTCAGTTCGAGCGTCGCGTTAGAACCGCCGATGACGGGTTCCTTGCCGGGTTTTTGAATGCTTTGGCCGATCGCCAGCACGCGCACATTGTGCAGGATCGTTTCGCTGACCATGCCGTCGCCACCATTGGCGCGCGCCACATCGTCATCCTTGAACGTGTGGATCACATCGACATGATCGCCGGGGAGGATGAAATTGCCAGCCGTCGTGCCGCCCTGCGGCTCAATGCCGATGGCGACAGCGCGCATGCCCGAAGGTAGCAGCGCCGCCATAAAGCCGGCTTTGCCGGGCGCAATGAGGCGATCGCGATAGACAGGTTCGCCCGCGCTCAGGTGGCCGCGCGCGAGCCAGCCGTTGAATTCGGTGACAGCGTTGGGATCTCGCGCCTCAAGGATTGAATCCGGCGGCGCGCCGTTCTTCGGCCAGTTTTGCCAACGCAGATCGCCTTGCTGGATCATGTTGCCGAAGGGGATGTCCTGATCGGCGACGAGCACCTGGTCCATTGGCGGCGGCGCCGCCGGCACGGAGATGCGGATCGGCGCGGGCGCTTTCGGGCCGCCGAGAAGCATGAAAAACGCCCCAACGCCGGCGAGCGCGGCGGAGCCTAGTATGACGAGGCGGGCAGTTTTCATTTGCTGGACCATTCGACGCGGATGTTTGAACCCACCTCGAATACGACCATGCAAACGTCAAATTAAGGTTAACCAAACGTCTCCAATTGCGCGCAGTTGCGCCGCGGTAAGACAGCTAAGCTGGCTTTGCTACCGCGCGACGGCGGAGGCCCAAATCGCTGTTTCGGGATAAAGCACGAGGCCCGCGACCGCCAACGCGATGCCATAGGGCACACCGTTGCCCTTCTCGTGCAGACGCGCAAGCCACGCCTGGCCGAGGAGGACCGGCGGCAGGGGATAGCGCCGCAGAGCGAGGATTGAGAGCGTCAAAACGCCGCCGAGGGCCGCGGCATAGAGACTGTAGTCGGCCAGATGATCGAACCCGACCCAGAGCGCCGTTGCCGCAGCGAGCTTGGCATCGCCGCCGCCGATCCAGCCGCGCGCGAACATGAAAAAGGTGATGAGCAGAACCAGCGCTCCGGCGGCGGCATGTAGGCCGATCTCCTGGATCGGCATGGCGAGCGCAAGGGCAAGAGCGAAAAAGATCACGACCAGCGCGAGCGAGACGAAATTGGAAATCGTCATCGTGAACAGATCGGAGAAGGCGGCATAGGCCATGAGGGCCGGGAACAAGACGAGCGTCGCGAAGGTCATGGTCCGGCCTGTGGCGGATGTTTGTATCGGTGGAAGATTAACGGCGTTGCGTTTACCAGCCGTTAACGGCTTGAGCTCCGGGAGCGGCGCGGGCCAAGGCCGAGAGGTCGCGCGCGGGGCGTCTCAAATTGGCGCACGGCCAGCGCATGATGAGCTCAGAAATGGCGTCGCTCGACGCCAAAGATCTGCGGCCCGCTCTCATCGGATGAGGCGGGCCGCAGTGAGATCGGCAAGGGGACCGATGTTAGGTCAGATTGTTGGCGACGGCGGTGAACTTGTTCTTCAGATTGGAGCCGACCGTCGAGATCGCGCTGATGATGACGACGGCGATCAGGCCGGCGATCAGGCCGTATTCAATAGCCGTCGCGCCGGACTCGTCCTTCACGAAACGGGCGAAAATCTTGCTCATAGTTGATTCCTCTTTCGCGAGTCTTCAGAAAATTTATTCCTGCTTGGTGGCGGAATAGTCGGAAGCATAGGCGGCTTTTGCTCAAAACCGCTTAAGCAAAGCCCGCTTTTAGGAATCTCCAAATTATGGAGTTCTTAATGAAGGTGGCAGAGCCACACGCGACGATCCGCGCTCTGCGGAGGTGAAGCATCGAATCGGAAATGAATTGCGCGTCAATTCCTTGCACGGCTCCGCCAGGGGTTCGAACGGCGCAAAATCGCGACCGCGCGGCGGCTTCGCAAGCCGCCCGTTGCGGCCGCGCGGTTTAGCAAAAATTCACCATTTCCGAGTCAAATTTACCCGAGCGCTTGTGTTCGCGAAGGGCAGCCCATGGGTCCGCAAATATCGAAGCTTTGGCGCCTCGGCGTGGCGAGCGCGGCTGTCTGCGTATCTCTTGCGGCAGCTGCTCCGGCTTTTGCCGAAGATCCGCTGCGGGTGACCGTCGATCAGGCGAAAATATACAAGCTTCCGGATACGGCGCGGACCTTGATCATCGGCAATCCGATGATCGCCGATGTCACTCTTCTGAAGACCGGCAGCACGATGATCGTCACCGGCAAGGGCTTCGGCGAAACCAATATGATTGCGCTCGACAGCGCTGGCGCCACGGTCAAGGAATTGAACATCGTCGTTGTCGGCGACAGCCGGGCTCTTGTGGTTCAGCGCGGCATGGACCGGCAATCCTACACCTGCGCGCCGCGCTGCCAGCCGACCGCCGTCCTTGGTGACGACAGCAAGTTCTTCAGCGACGTGACCGCCGAGATGCAGGCGCACAATTCCGACGCGCTGGGCAAATAAAGCGCAGCGCTAAATCGTCTGATTATACGCGCCGACCTCGGGATGGCGCCGCAGCACCGCATCGACAGCCTTGAACATCTCATGCATGCGCGCTTGCGACACCGGGCTTTCGACGACGACGACCAATTCCGGCTTGTTGGATGAGGCGCGCACCAGGCCCCAGGTGCCGTCTTCGGTCACGACCCGCACACCATTGACGGTCACGAGGTCACGGATTTTTTGGCCCGCGACGGGCTCGCCCTTGGCCTGCATGTCGCGGAAGGTCGCGACGACCTGATCGACGATGCTGTATTTGCGCTCGTCGTCGCAATGCGGCGCCATGGTTGGCGAGCCCCAGGTCTTCGGCAGGTCGGCGTAAAGATCGGCCATCGACTTATCGGGATTGCGGTCGAGCATTTCGAGCACGTGGATGGCGGTCAGCAGTCCGTCGTCATAGCCGCGGCCGACCGGCGCGTTGAAGAAGAAATGGCCGGATTTCTCGAAGCCGGCGAGCGCGTTGAGATCGGTGACGCGGCGCTTGATGTAGGAATGTCCGGTCTTCCAATAATCGGCCTTGACGCCGCTGGCCTGCAGCACCGGATCGGTGAGGAAAAGCCCGGTCGATTTCACGTCGACCACGAAAGTCGCGCCGGGATAGAGCTTGGATAAATCCCGCGCCAGCATCACGCCGATCTTGTCGGCGAAAATCTCTTCGCCGTGATTGTCGACGACGCCGCAGCGGTCGCCGTCGCCGTCAAATCCGAGGCCGACGTCGGCGCCGACGTCGCGCACCTTGTCGGCCATCGCATGCAGCATTTTCATATCTTCGGGATTGGGATTGTAATGCGGGAAGGTGAAGTCGAGCTCGGTATCGAGAGGCACGACCTCACACCCGAGCTTTTCCAAAACCTGCGGGGCGAAGGCGCCTGCGGTGCCGTTGCCGCACGCCGCGACGACCTTCAGTTTGCGCTTGAGCTTCGGACGATTGGTGAGGTCGGCGATGTAGCGCGCCGGAAAATTCGACACATAGCGATAGCTGCCGCCCTCGGCATAGCGATAGGCGCCGCTGAGGACGATCTCCTTCAACCGCGTCATCTCATCCGGCCCAAAGGTGACAGGCCGTTGCGCGCCCATTTTGACGCCGGTCCAGCCATTGTCGTTATGCGAGGCGGTGACCATCGCAACCGCTGGCACATCGAGGTCGAATTGGGCGAAATAAGCCATCGGCGAGAGCGCCAGGCCGATGTCGTGCACTTTGATGCCGGCGGCGACGAGGCCGGTCACCAGAGCGAGCTTAATCGATGACGAATAGCTGCGGAAATCATGGCCGGTGACGATTTCCGGCCGCACGCCGAATTCGTGCAGCAGCGTGCCGAGGCCGAGGCCCAGCGCCTCGATGCCCATCAGGTTGATTTCCTTCTCGAAAAGCCAGCGCGCGTCATATTCGCGAAAGCCCGTCGGCTTCACCATCGGCGTGCTTTCGTAGGCATAGGTGTTGGGCGAAAGCGCAGGCTCTGGTTTCGGAAACATGCAAAATCCTTGGGTGAAGCCGGACTGTCCTTGCGGGCGGCGACGTTATGAGCGGCCCGGGCGAAGGGCAAGCCGGTTTAGCCGAACCTGCCGGATAAGGAAATTCTCCGTTTCAGCGCCAAGCTCGCGCAATAGATGCGCCGCGGGGGATGATGCTTCGGCGCAAATAAAATCCGGCAGCATCAAGGCGCTGGAAACAGAAGGCCGCCTTCGGCGTTTGTGGGGAGCAATTTTGGTTCCTTCGGAGCCGATTGGAGGATCAAATGGGCAAGTCAAAGATCGACCGCGTTTTGTTCGGCGAGGCATTGGTCGGGGAAGGCAAAGAGGTCGCGCATATCGACCTGCTCATCGGGCCGCGCGGCAGCCCGGTGGAAGAAGCCTTCTGCAATGCGCTGACCAACCAGAAGATTGGCGATAATGCGCTGCTTGCGCTCGTTGCGCCAAATCTGCCGGCAAAGCCGGCGACCGTGATGTTCAATAAAGTTCAGATCAAGGACGCAAAACAGGCGACGCAATTGTTCGGCCCGGCGCAGACGGCCGTTGCCAGGGCCGTCGTCGATACGGTGAAGAAAGGGCTCATTCCCAAGGCGGAGGTTAACGACATATTCGTCTGCGTCGGCGTTTTCATCGAATGGGACGCCAACGACGACAACAAGATTCAAGATTGGAACTATGAGGCGACGAAGCTCGCACTCGAGCGGGCCATTACCGGCGAGCCGAGCGTCGACGAAATCATCCAGCGCTCCGACAGTATGAAGCATCCGTTCGCGGCGCATGCCTGACGTTTCTGCCGGCGCGTAAGATCGCGCTTAACGTTGCAGGACCAGCCTGCCGTCGGCAATGTGGACGCTGCCAAGGCGGCTCAGCACGTTCATGCCGAGGAGGCTGGTCCGCAGCGCCCATGGCTGCGAGACCAGGGCATCGACATCATAAATGCTGAAATCGCCGATGCGCACCTCGTTGAGGTGAACCTTTGCAACTCTGCCGGTGCCGTTGGCGGTCGACGTCTGATAACGAAAATCAGAGCCGGTAAGATAGAGCCCGACCGCCATGGCGTCTTGGTAAGTCAAACTCAGAAAGGTTGCCCCGGTGTCGACCTCGACATGAACCGCCCGGCCGCGAATATAGATGTCCGTCTCGTAACCGCCGCGACTGTTTGGCACGATTTCAACCGCGTCCTGGCTCTGATCGGCGGTGCTTGAATTCGTTTCAACTGGCGTTGGCACCGGCGCCGGTGCGGGAGGCGGCGACGGTTCCGCAACGGCGACGGCCGCCGCCGGTTGCAGCCGCGGCAGGGGGAGGCTCAGCTTACCGTTGATGACGGCGCCTGCCAGCAAAGCGACCGCAACGGTCGCGGCGAGCATGGAAAAAGCCAATCGCAGCATGGGAGCGCCCAAGATATGGCGCAGACCATGCTACCGAAAGCTTTCGGCGCGATTAAGCCAAAGCCTGGGTTTTGAATCCGGGTTTTTTAGCTGAAACTCAATTTTCCTGCGTCTATGGAGCGGGTACGAGCGTATAAGAGGCACCCTTACTCCAAGAAAGCGCTCGTATCGTCGATATCTCCGTAGCTCAACCCTTCGTCCGCCAGGGCGTTGTAAAAAGCGCGCAGCCCCTCCTTTGCTAGGGTCCCGGCTTTGCCGGCGACGTGCTCGACCCAGAGTTCGAGTTCCCGCTCAGTCACTTCCGGATGATTGCTGAGCAACTTTGCGGTGTTAAGTATCGATTCCACAACATCGCGAGAAATCGCCGCCTCCGGTTCCGACCAATGACAAGCGTTGAAGCAGTCGGTGTAGAACCCGACCTGTTTCAAATTATCAAGTATTTGTGGATGATCGCTTTTCGGGTCAAATAACGGAGCGAATCCGGAAAGCTTTCGAACGCCTTGTTCAACGAGCACGGGAAACAGCCAAAGCACGTTCTTCGAGCAATGGTTGCGATACTCCTTCCATTTTAGCTTCAGTTTCGCGGGGTCCTTTATACCGAGCAAGCCGCGAAGAATGGGCGCTTTCCCCGCTTCTTCAATCGCCAGGATCGCTACGGAAACGGCGGTCGGCAATCTGCCGGCGACGAATAAAAGCTCGGCGTCATGAACCAGACGCCGAGCGTTCCGGCGCGCCGCATTGATTCCGTCCGCCGCCTGTTTCGGCGATAATTCGCCTCGATATTGGCTCATAGCCCTCGTCGGGTCCTGCTGTCGATTCTGCAATTAAAACAGAATCTGCCGATCCAGATAAAATTCCGGCTGGAAGCATTGAAGACCTTGACGCACCGAACGGCCCACCCCACATACCGATCCAGTCGGCTGGGGCGGCCCCGCGTCGCCGGTTCGACTTGTTTATTATGAAGCCATCGGCCGAAGAAAATCCGGTCGAGAAAAACGATCTCCTGGCGAATAGCGTCGCCACGCGCAACCGGGTGCATTTGCGCAAGGACGATCCCTGTCAAACTAAAGCGCAGCGGCTTGCCGGCTGGTTGCGCGCAGGATCGTCGCATGAAGAAGATCGGATTATCCGAAGCCATTTCCATTATCTGCGGCATGCTGTTTGCCGTCCACGACGCTTGGACGCTGGCCGCCTACGCGTTCGTGCTTATCTTTCTGTTTTTCTGTCTCCGGCCGCGATTGTGAGGACACGCGCAGCGGCAAAGCACGTACGTGCAGTTCCGATGAACAGCCAAAAGCATCTCGGAGGGCAGTTCCTCCAGATTCATCGCGTGACATTCGACCACGCACGGTCTGCGAATTCAGGCCGCGCGCGAGCCCAATTCCGGATCGATTTTGAGCGCAGCCTCGGTCTTCTGCTTGATCTCCTCGACGCTGGCGCCGGGCGCAAGCTCGATCAGCGTCAGGCCCGCGGCGCCATTCTTGTCGACAGTGAAAACGCCGAGGTCGGTGATGATGAGATCGACGACGCCGGAGCCGGTGAGCGGCAAGGTGCAGCGATGCAGCAGCTTCGGCTCGCCCTTGGCCGTATGTTCCATGACGACGACGACGCGCTTGACGCCGGCGACGAGATCCATCGCGCCGCCCATGCCCTTCACCATCTTGCCGGGGATCATCCAATTGGCGAGGTCGCCATTTTCCGCGACTTCCATGGCGCCGAGAATGGCGAGATCGATATGGCCGCCGCGGATCATCCCGAAACTGTCGGCCGACGAGAAATAGCTCGTCGTCGGCAATTCGGTGATCGTCTGCTTGCCGGCATTGATGAGGTCGGGGTCTTCCTCGCCTTCATGCGGGAAAGGCCCCATGCCGAGCATGCCGTTCTCGCTCTGCAATTGCACATCCATGCCGGGCGGAATGAAATTGGCGACAAGCGTCGGGATGCCGATGCCGAGGTTCACATAGAAGCCGTCGCGCAATTCCTTCGCGGCGCGTTCGGCCATCTCATCACGTGTCCAGGCCATGACCTTCTCCCTAAGCTGCGGCGCGCGGGCGCGTCGTGCGTTTTTCGATCGGCTTTGCCGGATTCGGCATGTGGACGATCCGCTGCACGAAAATACCCGGCGTATGGATATCGTCGGGCTCGATCTCGCCCGGCTCGACGAGATGCTCGACCTCGGCAATGGTCAATCTGCCGGCCGTTGCCATCATCGGATTGAAATTGCGCGCCGTCTTGCGGAAGACAAGATTGCCTTCGGTATCGGCCTTGTAGGCATGGACGAGTGAAATGTCGGCGACAAGGCCGCGTTCCATCACATAGGTCTCGCCGTCGAAGTCCTTGTGTTCCTTGCCTTCGGCGATGATCGTGCCGACGCCGGTCTTGGTGTAGAAAGCCGGGATGCCGGCGCCGCCGGCGCGGATGCGCTCAGCCAGCGTGCCTTGCGGATTGAATTCGAGCTCCAGCGCGCCCGAGAGAAATTGCTCGGCGAAGAGCTTGTTCTCGCCGACATAGGACGAGACCATCTTTCGGATCTGCTTCGTCTCGAGCAGAATGCCGAGGCCCACGCCATCGACGCCGGCATTGTTGGAAATGACGGTCAGGTCCTTGGCGCCGAGGTCATGGATGGCCTGGATCAGGCTCGTCGGGATGCCGCAGAGGCCGAAGCCGCCGGCCATCAGCGTCATGCCGTCCTTGATCACATCGGCGAGCGCGCTCCGCGCGTCGGGGTAAAGCTTGTTCATCCTCCGGAATGCCTCTTTTGTCGTGGGGGCGAGGCATTCCTATGCCGCCGATTGGTGCAATGCAAGAAGCGAGCTGTTGGACCAAAGGCCAATCAGCCGCGAACGGCAACGAAGAAGAAGCGCGGAAAGTGCAGCAGAACCCGGCCATCGGTACGGGGCGGATAGGCCGCGGCGACGGCGGCGGTATAGGCGTCGAGATAGGCCTTTTTCTCCGCCGCATCGAGCCGCGCGAGATAGGGACGCAGGCCCGAGCCTGTCATCCATTCGACAATTGCGGCCGCATTCTCCAAAACGTGATGATAAGTCGTGTGCCAGAGATCGAAGCTTCGGCACAGCGGGCGTAGCCGGTCGTAATAGACCTCGGGCGCCGGCAGAAGCTGACGCGCTTGCCGGACATCGGCGAGCTTTTCCGCCCGGGGGCCGTTCTCGGCCACGGTGCGCATCAGGACCTTGGCCGGCTCGGCCAGATTGTCGGGCATCTGGACGGCGAGCACGCCGCCGGGCGGCAAGGCGTTGAGAAGGTTTTCGAAAACGTCGAGATGGTCGGGAATCCATTGAAAGACGGCATTGGCGAAGAGCAAATCCGCCTTTTGCTCGGGCCGCCAATGCCGCAAATCCGCCGCGTGAAAATCAATCTCCGGGAGGATGGCGCGCGCCTGCGCCAGCATCTCATCCGAACCGTCGATCCCGACGATCTTGGCGCCTGGAAAGCGCCGCACGAGAAGCTCGGTCGAATTGCCCGGCCCGCAACCGAGATCATAGACGAGGCGCGCATCGCCGACCGGAACCTGCGCTAAAAGATCGCGCGCGGCGCGTGTGCGCTCATCGCCATAGCGCAAATAGAGCAGGGGATCCCAGGCCGACACGGCGTGTCCGTTTTTTAGGCTTGAAGCAGGGTGCTGTCGTAACCTACGGCCGCGAGTGCTTCCGCGACAAGCTTCGGCAGCGAGCGCGTATCGACGGAAACCTCGCGCGTCTTGAGATCGCAGGAGATCCTGGCACCCGGGTCGAGGGACTTCACCGCGCCTTCGATGGTCCTCACACAACCGTCACAGTTCATTTTAGGAACCTTATAAAGTTGCATTGCACCTCCTCCAGAACTGGTGGGCCCTTGCGCGGGGCAAGCGTGCGGCCGATATCTGCAACATGTCTATTACCGCGTCAGATACAAGCCCTAAGTCCAGCATAAACCTGAAGATTGAGGGGATGACCTGCGCGTCCTGCGTCAGTCACATCGAGAAAGCCTTGTCGCGTGTGCCGGGCGTCGAATCGGCCAGCGTCAATCTGGCGCGCGAGACCGCGCGCGTCGCGATCACACCCGGTTCGGTCACTATCGGCGATCTGACCAAGGCGGTCGAAGGGGCCGGCTATTCGGCGCGGCCTGACGTTCCGGTCATTCCCGGCCATTCGCAGGCGCATCATGACATGGGCGATGCGCAGGGCGGCATGGACCACATGCATCACGGGGGTCCCGACCGCAATCAGCTCGTTCTCGCGATCGTGCTCAGCGTGCCTGTCCTGCTGATGGCCATGGTGCCGGACATGATTCCGGCGCTCGACGATTACGTTCGCACGAGTCTCGGTATTTTCCCTTGGCGGGTCACGCAGGCGCTGCTGACGACAGTGGTCCTCTTCGGACCGGGCCGCGTGTTCTTCAAGACCGGCATTCCGGCGCTGTTGCGCGGCGCGCCGGAGATGAATTCGCTCGTTGCGCTTGGGACTTTCGCCGCCTGGGCATATTCGATTGCTGCAACCTTCCTGCCGCAAGTTTTTCCGGCGGGGACGGCCAATGTTTATTTCGAGGCTGCCGCCGTCATCGCGACGCTCGTTCTTCTCGGCCGCACTCTCGAAGCGCGTGCCCGCGGCCAAGCGAGCTCGGCGATCGAACATCTGCTGCGTCTCGCGCCGGACACCACAAATGTGTTGCGCGATGGCGCGCCGGTTGAAGTCAGGCTCGAGACGATCGTTCCCGGCGATGTCCTGCTGATCCGCCCGGGCGACCGCGTGCCGCTCGATGGCGAGGTCATCGAAGGCGCGTCGCTGGTCGATGAATCCATGCTCACCGGCGAGTCGCGCCCGGTGAACAAAGTCGTCGGCGCGCAGGTCTTCGGCGGCACGGTCAACAGCAACGGCAGTCTGACCGTGCGTGTCACCAAGGTCGGCGCTGATACGGTGTTGGCGCGCATCGTCCACATGGTCGGCGAGGCGCAGGGCGCCAAATTGCCGGTGCAGGCGCTTGCCGACAAAGTGACGGGCTGGTTCGTGCCGGCGGTCATCGCCGTGGCGTTGCTGACCTTCGTTTTATGGATCGCCTTCGGGCCGCAGCCTTCGATCGCCTATGCGCTTGTCAATATGGTCGCAGTGCTCATCGTCGCATGCCCCTGTGCGATGGGCCTTGCAACGCCCGTCTCGGTGATGGTCGCGACCGGCCGCAGCGCGCAGCTCGGGATTTTGTTCCGCGATGCGACGGCGTTGCAGAGCTTGCGCGATGTGCAGGTCGTTGCGTTCGACAAGACGGGCACTTTGACCGAAGGCCATCCGGCTCTGACCGACATCAATGTCGCGCCGGGCTTCGAGGCCGATCAGGTCGTCGCGCGCGCGGCGGCCGTTGAGACCTTGTCGGAACATCCGCTCGGCAAGGCCTTGGTGGCCGCGGCCGGGGCGCGAAATCTCGCCATGCCAAAAGCGACGGATTTCCAGGCGACACCCGGCTTCGGAGTCACGGCTTCCGTCGACGGCCAGTCCGTCGCGATCGGTTCGGTGCGGTTCATGGCGAAGCTCGGGATTGACGTTGCAACTTTCGATGCGGCCGCGGCGGCCTTGAGCGAGGCGGGGAAATCGCCGCTCTTCGTCGCGTTCGGCCAACGCGCCGCCGCAATCCTCGCCGTCGCCGATCCGGTCAAGCCGTCCGCCCAGGCGGCGATCGCGGCCTTGAAAAAGGATGGCCTCAATGTCGCGATGGTCAGCGGCGATCGCAAGGCGACGGCGGAGGCCGTTGGCCGCGCGCTCGGCATCGACAGGATCGAGGCGGAGGTTTTGCCGGAAGGCAAGGCCGCCGCCGTCCAGGCGTTGCGTCCGCAGGGCGGCAAGATCGCCTTCGTCGGCGACGGCATCAACGATGCGCCGGCGCTCGCCGCCGCCGATGTCGGGCTAGCCGTCGGCACGGGCACCGATATTGCGATCGAGACTGCGGATGTCGTGATGATGCGTGACGATCTGAGCACGGTTGCAAGCGCCATCGATCTCAGCCGTGCGACGCTGCGCAACATCAGCCAAAATCTGTTCTGGGCCTTGGCCTATAACGTCGTTTTGATCCCGGTCGCGGCCGGCGCACTCTACAGCTTCGGCCATATTCTTCTTTCGCCCATGCTGGCGGCCGCGGCGATGGCTTTCTCATCGCTCTTCGTCGTCGGCAATGCGATGCGGCTGCGAAGCTTTCAGCCGCGGGTCTAACTCGCGAGTTCGGTCGCCTTTTCGCGCATCACGGATTTGGCCGGGACATCAAGCTCCCAGACGACGCCATCCGGTGCGAATGTCGCGGTGGATCGGCCGCCCAGCGCCTGGCCGGCAATGCGCTCCATCACCATGCGCCCGAAGCCCCGATGATCCGGCGCCTGCACCGGCGGCCCGCGCTCCTCGCGCCAATTGAGCCGCATGCGCGGTTCGTCGCCATGGCTGACGATCGACCATGAGATGACGACGATTCCGGTCTCGACCGACAGGGCGCCGAACTTCGCCGCATTGGTTGAAAGCTCGTGCAACACGATGCCGATATTCTGCGCCGCCTCCGGCTGCAGGATGACATCGGCGCCTCTGATCAGGATGCGCGTGTCGAGCAGATCGCCGAAATGCTGGAGCTGCGAGCGGATCAATTGCGTCAGCGAGGCACCGGCCCAATCGTCGATCGAGAGCAGGTCGTGCGAGCCGGCGAGGCTCGACAGGCGCTCGCTGAACCGGCCGACGAAATCTTTCGGATCGGTCTGCAGCGACAGGGATTGACGGGCCATGGCCTGGATGACAGCGAGCAGATTTTTCGAGCGATGCGTCAACTCACGCATCAGGAAATGAACATGTTCCTCGCGCTGCTTCTGCGCCGTGATGTCGCGGATGATGAGCGAGGCCCCGAAGAGATTGCCCTCGGCGCTGCGCACCGGCGCGCCCCTGATCCAGACATCCATCGAGCGGCCGTCGCGATTGAGCCGTCGCGTCTGATATTCGACGGCTTCGCCATTCATCAGCCGTTCCATCATCGCGGATCTCTCGTCCCTGAGTTCGGGCGGAACGGTGAATTGCACACTTTTGCCGATGACGTCCTTTGCCGCACAGCCGAACAATTGCTCGGCGCCGTAATTCCAGGTGCGAATAACATCGTCGAAATCGACGCTGACAATCGCGTCGATGGAGGTTGCGACGATCGCGGCAAGCTGTGCATTGCGCAATTCGCCGCGCTTGCGGCCGGTGATGTCGGAGCAGAGGCACAGGATGCGCTGCATCTGCCCACGGGCGCGGAAGAAACTGCCGCGCGCGCTGATCCAGCGGGTCGCGCCGTCATCGGCGCGGCGGACACGAAATTCGCGCTCGAACTGGCCGCCCTCGCGGATCAGCCGGCGATATTCCTTGGTCAAAGGAACGCGATCGTCCGGATGCACGACATTGAGGATCATGCCGAAGCGCAGCCGCTTCTCTGACGTATCCGGCGGCAGGGCGAAGATTTGCGCGAATTTCTCCGACCAGAGCGCGCGCCGCGTGACGAGATCGCAATCGACAACGGCCAGTCCGCCGGTGTCCTGCACGAGCTGCAGTCGCGCTTCGGCGTCGCGCAGCGCGAGGCGCGCGCGATTGAGGCGCAGGAGCGACCGCACCAGCGTAATGAGCTCCGACGGCTCGAAGGGATCGAGAAGAAAACCATCGATCGCCGCGTCGATCGCCGGCGAGCTTTTGGCCGTCGCCGCATGCGCCATGCGCAATACCGCGGTCGACGGACTTCTCTCCTTCACGCTTTGGTAGAAGGTGCCTTCGTCGCCGTCCGCGGCTTCGTCATTGACGACGATCAGATCGAAGACTTCCGCATCAAGACAACGCAAAGCCTCGCGCCCCGTCTCAACCGCGGTCAGGCGCAGGCCGGTTCGCTCCAGGAGCTCGACCTTCAATTCGCGTGAGAGCGGATCACGATCGACGACCAGCAGCTTTCGATTGTTGTCCATCCAAGCGGCGACCTATTGCATTCTCGGATCGAGTTGCGGCCAAGGTAGTGATATCTCCCCCCGCTAGCCTATGCTTTGAAGGGACATTGGTTCCACGGCCTGCTGATTATTTGGCCTAATCGATTGCGAAAGATTAATAACGCCGCCGCCCCGGACTGGAAAGCGGGGGGCTCTTAGAGGGATGGATCGGCACCGACGGGCTTTGCCTTGGCCTTGGCGCCATTGAGCGGATTGGCCTCATCCCAGCCATAGGCAATGGTCTCGAAACGCATCTCTGCCATGTCGACCAGCAGCAGGCGGCCGACGAGGCCCTGGCCGAAGCCGACAATCTCGCGGATGACCTCATGCGCCATCAGGCTGCCGAGCACGCCTGCCAGCGCGCCGATGACGCCGGCTTCTTCGCACGTCGGCACGGTGCCGGGCGGCGGGGGCTCCGGAAAGAGACAGCGATAGGTCGGATTGGGCGCGCCGGATGCGGAGGTCTCGAACGGCCGCAGCGTCGTCAGCGAACCGTCGAACGTGCCGATCGCGGCGGTGACGAGCGGGCGCCGCTCATAAAAACAGGCATCGGATACGGCGTAGCGCGTGGCGAAATTGTCCGAGCCGTCGGCGACGACGTCCCAGCCCGCGACGAGCGCGCGGGCATTCGCCGGGTCGAGGCGCGTGACGATCGGCGTGAGTTTGACATGCGGATTGAGGCGATGTGCGGCCGCGGCGGCGCAATCGGCCTTGCCGTTGCCGATGTCCTGCGTCGTATAAATTACCTGTCGCTGGAGGTTGGACAGCGAGACGACATCATCGTCGATGATCCCAATCTCGCCGATACCGGCGGCGGTGAGATATTGGATGACCGGCGTGCCGAGACCGCCGGCACCGATGACGAGAACACGCGCGGCCTTCAGCTTCTGCTGGCCGGGACCGCCGATATCGCGCAGGATCAAGTGGCGCGCATAGCGCTCGATTTCGCTCTCTGAGAACATCGGCTCTATGTAATACGCGGCGCGAAAAAGTCGATGTTTTAGCGCGAGAGCTCGCGCAGTCCGCGGCGGATCAGGGCTGCCGCCTCGGCACTCTCGCCCAGTTCGGCGCGCGCGATGGCGACAGCATTCGTCGCCTGCTGGCGGCTGTAATCGAGGTTGATCAGCGCGGCGATCGCGTCCTCGATGGCCGGCGCTTCGGCCGCACCGGCCGGTCCCGCCGCAGGGCCGGGAAGCGGCATGCCCACTGAGGCCGGCGTCTTGTCCTTCAATTCCGCGACGAGCCGCGCCGCCAGCCGTGGGCCGACACCTGGTGTGCGGGCCAGCGCCGTCTTATCTTGCCGCGCAATGGCGGCGCCGAGTTCGTTGGCGCTCAATACACCAAGCAGCGCCAAGGCGACTTTCGCACCGACGCCTTGCACGGTCTGCAAAAGACGAAACCAGTCGCGCTCGCTCTCGTTCTGAAAGCCATAGAGGCGGATCGAATCCTCGCGCACCTGGGTTTCGATGGCGAGCGTCGCAGCGGCACCGGCTTGCGGCAAAGTCTGCAATGTTCGCGTCGAGCAATGCACGACATAGCCGACACCGTTCACGTCGAGGATGAGAAAATCCTCGCCGATCGAGTCGATCGTGCCGCGGAGCTTGCCGATCATGCCCTGCGCACCGTCGCCATCTTGTAATGATGCGCATGGGTGATGGCGATGGCGAGCGCATCCGCCGCATCCGCCGTGAGCCCTTGCGGATCGAAGCCGGCGCATTTCGGCAGCAGCATTCGAACCATCAAAGCGATCTGCGCCTTTTCGGCATGGCCCGTGCCCGTCACCGTTTTTTTGATGAGATTGGCGGCATATTCGGCGACCGGCAGACCGGCGAGCGCCGGGACGACCAGCGCAATGCCACGTGCCTGGCCGAGCTTCAAGGCCGATTGCGGGTCGCGATTGACGAAGGTCTCTTCGACGGCGGCTTCCTGCGGCGCGTGTCTCTCGATCACCTGCGCCAGCCCTTCATGCAGGCAACGCAGGCGCAGACCGAGATCGTCGCGGCTATTCGACTGGATCGACCCGCTCGCCACATAGGAGAGGCGCGTCCCGGCGTAATCGATGATGCCCCAGCCCATGTTGCGCAGGCCGGGGTCGATGCCGAGAATGCGAATCGCCGTAGCACCCATGCTCCGGCTTTACCTCTTTCCCCGCCTTTTGCCCATGCCGAAGCATGTTCCGAAAACTTGCCCGACTTTTTCGATCAGAACATGCTCAACGGCGGCAGCGGGGCGAAAATCAGTTTTCGGTCAGCATCCGCTTCAGAAGCTCGATCTCTTCCGAGAGGCGGCCGTCGGTGCCGACGAGGGACTCGATCTTGCGTACGGCGTGCAGGACCGTGGTGTGATCGCGCCCGCCAAAGCGCCGGCCGATCTCCGGCAGCGAGCGCGGCGTCAGCGTTTTGGCCAGGAACATCGCGATCTGGCGCGGCCGCACGACATTGGCGGTTCGCCGGGCCGAAAGAATATCGGCCTTGGTCACGTTGTAATGGCTGGCGACGAGCTTCTGGATGTCCTCGATCTTGACCTTCTTCGGCTCGCGCGGGCGGATCAGGTCCTGGATCGCCTTTTCGGCGGCTTCCAGGCTCAGCGGTGCGCGGTTCAGCGAGGCGTGCGCGACGAGCCGGTTGACGGCGCCGTCGAGATCGCGCCCGTTCGTCTGAATGACGCTTGCCACGTAAGCAAGAACGGCCGGCGACAATTCGAATTGCGGATGCAGCACCTTGGCCGCCGCGACACGGGCTTCAAGCATCTTGAGCCGCAGCGGCTCGTCGAGCGCGCCCATTTCGACGCAAAGGCCACCGGCGAGGCGTGAGCGAACCCGCTCTTCGAGGGCTTCAAGGTCGCCCGGCGGCCGGTCGGCGGCGATGACGATCTGCCGCCGCGCATCGATGAGCGCATTGAGCGTGTGGCAGAATTCCTGCTGGATCGACTTGCCGCGCAGGAATTGCACGTCGTCGATGATCAGCAGGTCGATGGCGCGCAATTTTTCCTTGAAGGAGATTGCGGTGGAGGCCTCCAGAGCGCTGGCGAAGCTGTGCATGAATTTTTCAGCCGTCAGATAGATCACCCGGCGTCGCTGCGCCGCGGCGGCATGGGCAATCGCCTGCAGCAGATGGGTTTTGCCAAGGCCGACGGAGGCATGGATATAGAGCGGGTTGAAGCGCACCGCCTCGCCCGGCGCGGCCGAGGCCACGTCTTGCGCCGACGCATAGGCGAGCTGGTTCGAGCGGCCGATGATGAAGGTCGAGAAATTCAACCGCCGGTCGAGCGGCGAGCCGCCGAGCGTTTCCGTCTCACCATGGCCGCGCGCCACGGTCTTTGCGTCCTTTATATTCGGCAGGGCGCGCGCGGGCTCGCCGCGCGACGGCGACGGCTCATAAGGCGCGGCTTCGTGATGAATATCCTCATGATCGAGGCGCGGCTGCGCATTGCCGACCGCCGGCACCCGGGTCGACGAACGGACATTGATGACGACGTGTTTCACCACCGGAAATTCACCGCCGATGGCCGCGAGAATCCGCGCCGCATAATGCGTCTGAATCCACATTTTCAGGAATTTCGTCGGCACAGAGAGATAGGCGACATCACCCGCAAGCTGCCCCAGTTCGAGGCGCAGGAACCAGGAGCTATAAGTCGCCTCGCCAAGCTCCGCCTTCAGCCGGCGGCAGATTGCAGCCCATGAATCTTTCATGTTCGCCTTTGGCGACGACGCGTCTTCGGTGGGTTCAGTGCGGCGTGGGTTTAGCATCGGCCTTCATCTCGGAAAATAGAGGTTCGTCGGCGCAAAGCACCGTTGCAGAAGCTTTCTGCGGGAAGGTGGAAAATTTAACTGGCTGGCGATGCGTTTGCGGACTTAGACGCCGGGCAATTATCGCACCCGCCGGCGTGGCTCAACGCATCAACGGTGCTCGGTAACGGGTAAAATCACCGTCCGTCCGAAAACGATACGCCCAAGATCTGCTGTAAGAATTTTGTCGAGCAACAACAGCCCATTCCATAGCCAAAAATCCCCCATCTTCGAAACCAAGATTTCGAAGCCCAAGCAGTTCGTACGCGACGTGATGAATTGTGGTGGGCGCTACTCTAAGCCCCTTCCGGCGGCACGCAAACACTCTTTGCAAACATTTCTCACGGCTCTCTCCGACGCGATCTCAATGCGTAAAAACTACGCTGAAAAACCACAGTCACTCTGGAAGAAACACGCTCGAGGTTCGCTCGAAGCATCGGTGCAGTCGGTGCGCCCGGCCACGGAAGAAACTCTAACATAGAACTAACGCCTCGCAAGAAAATCGTGTCACGAAAATTTCATGGCAATGCCGTGTAGCCAGCGCGCGCTTCGTTGGCGTGTGGCGCGGCGCCGGTGTAACCCAATGATTCAAAGGAAATCTGGCTAGGCTTTGTACCTCCGCAAAACCAAGCCTTCTTGCGCCGGCGGCGCGTCGGGGATGGGCGTGAATATGCGACCGAACTGATACCGATTTTCAACGCCTTCCCGCGCTTTGCCTTTAAAACGTTGAATCGCATAGAACTTGATTGACCAGCAAAAAGACAGCTCCAAAAGGCGGCACGGTGCAAAACGCCGCCGCAATCATCGGCTATGTCAAGCGCGCGCAGCGGCTGTTCAACTTTATGACGATAGCGTTGCTGAAGAGAGACTCCGTCGCATCCGCCTGTCATCTGTATTCATGTGACACACTTCGAAGGCCACAATTGCGCGGTCAGGCGATGATCAGGCGTTCGAGCGTCTCCAGGCGGTCCGCCTCCCGTGCCGGCTTGTCCCAGCGGATGCGGTTGATACGGGGAAAGCGCATGGCGACACCGGATTTATGCCGGCTGGAGCGGTTGAGGCCCTCGAAGGCGATCTCAAGTACCAGCCCTTCCTCTTTCCCGTAAGCGACTTCCCGGACCGGGCCGAAGCGATTGGTCGTGTGATTGCGAACGTAGCGGTCGAGAAGCCGCAATTCCTCGTCGGTGAAGCCGAAATAGGCCTTCCCGACCGGCACAAGTTCATCGCCATCGGCCCCCGGCCGCCAGACCCCGAAGGTGAAATCGGAGTAGAACGACGAGCGCTTGCCATGCCCACGCTGCGCATACATGAGCACGGCATCGACAGCAAAGGGATCGCGCTTCCATTTGTACCAAAGACCCTTGGGGCGGCCGGGGACATAGATGGAATCCCGCCGTTTGATCATGACGCCTTCGACCGCCGCCGCATCGTCGCCGGCACCGGCGCTCGCCGGGTCGCGGCGTGCCGCGGCAAGAGCGTCCCAGGCCGTAAAAGCGACGTCCGGCGACAGATCGAGGCGGTCCATACCCGCACCGGCGACAAAGGCTTCGAGCTTCTGCCGCCGCTCGGCGAAGGGCAGGGCACGCAGGTCCTCCCCGTCGAGGGCAAGGAGGTCGTAGGCGCGGATATGCGCCGGAAAATCGACGAGCAGGGGGCCTGTGACCTGCTTGCGATTAAGCCGCTGCTGCAGCACGCCGAAGGCTTGCACGCGGCCATCGCGCAAGATCAGCAATTCGCCGTCAAGGGAGAAGGATTTGACCGGCACTTGCGCCAGCCGGTCGATCAGATCCGGAAAGGCGACAGAAATGTCTTCCCCGGTGCGCGAATAAAGCCGGATGATTTTTCCCTGCGGTCCTTGGCCGACGGCGGCCTGAACACGGATCCCGTCCCATTTCCATTCGGCGACGAAATCGCTTGGGCTTAAAGCCGCCAAATCCTTTTCGGTGACGGCATGGGCGAGCATTGCCGGGCAGAAGCGCGCCGGATCATCGGGATTGGGCCGTTCCTCGCGGCCTTCGAGCCAGGCGAAAAGGTCGAGATAGGGTGGCGCCAGCCCATGCCAGAGATCTTCGATATCGTTGGCGCTGTGGCCGCCGAGTTCGGCCACCGCCTGTTTGGCGAGCCGCGCTGAAACGCCGACGCGCAAAGCGCCGGTGATCAGCTTGAGCAATGCCCAGCGCCCGGTCTCGTCAAGCGCGTCGAGCAGCCGCGCCAAGACGCCTGGCAGGTCGAGTTTGCTGGCGCTCTCCAGTGTTTCGATGACTTGCGCAAGCCCCGGCGGCGGGGCGCCCTTTTCATCCGGCTTGCCGGGCCAGAGCAAAGCGACGGTCTCCGACAGATCGCCGACGAAATCATAGGAGAGATCGAACAGCACCGGATCGACGCGCTCGTAAATCAGCGTGCGGATGAGGGCGGGCTTGGCGAGGCGGAAGCTCAAGGCGCCGGTGAGCGCCGCGAGCGCGAAGCCGCGGTCGGGGTCGCCGACCTGGCGAAAATAATCCGTCATCAGGCGCAATTTGCCGAGCCGTGACGGCTCGTAGGCCAAGCGATCGAGGAGCGCGGCGAAACGGTTCACGCGTCTGTCTCGGCCGGCGCGTCCGCCTCCTCGTCGCCATAGCCGAGAATATGCAACGGCTCGGCGGTGAGGCCGCGCTGGCGGAAGCAATGGACCAAGGCGTCCGGTTCGCCATGGGTGACAAGCAAGGTTTCGCAGCCGGTTTCATGGATTGTCGCGCAGAGTCCGTCCCAATCGGCGTGGTCGGAGATGATGAGCGGCAATTCGATGCCGCGCTGGCGCGCATGGGCGCGCACCCGCATCCAGCCGGAGGCGAAGGCAGTCAGCGGCTCGGCGAACTTGCGGCTCCAGAGATCATTGAGGGCGGTCGGCGGGCAGAGAACAATCTCCCCCGGCAGGGCGCCAGCGCCGGCCGCCTGGCGCACGTCGCCCAGCGCGATGCCGGCGTCCTGGTAATAGGCGGTGATTTTTTCGAGCGCGCCATGGATATAGACCGGCCGGTCATAGCCCGCTGCGCGCAGCAGCGCGATGACGCGCTGCGCCTTGCCGAGCGCATAGACGCCGACGAGATGCGTGCGCTCGGGAAACAGGCGTTGCGAAGCGAGTAGTTTGTCGATTTCGGCACCCGTCTTGGCGTGCCGGAACACCGGCAGGCCGAAGGTCGCTTCGCTGATGAACGTGTCGCAGACAAGCGGCGTGAAACTCGCGCAAGTCGGATCGGCCTCGCGCTTGTAATCGCCGGAAATCACCGTGCGCGACCCGCCGCGTGCGAGCCGGATTTGCGCCGAGCCGAGCACATGGCCGGCCGGATGAAAGCTGACGGCGACACCGCCGATGTCGAGCGTTTCGCCGTAAGCCATCGGCTGCATCGCGCCGGCGAAATTCTCGCCGTAGCGCACCGCCATGAGGGCCAGCGTCGCCGCCGTGGCGAGCACCTTCGCGTGCCCGGCGCGGGCATGATCGGCATGCGCATGGGTGATGAGGGCGCGGGGCACCGGCCGCAGGGGATCGATAAAAAAATCGCCCACCGCACAATAGAGCCCGGCGGGTTTCAACGTCAGGAGATCGGCTTGCATGCCCTCAAGATAGGCACGCGCGCCGCGCGGGGAAAGCGCGGCGGCAATTGACTATTCGCAGGCCATCCCGCGCGGCACATAGAGGCCACCATAAGGCCCTTGCGCGGTCGTCACGACTTTCGTCGCACGGACACATTCGTCGTCGCCGTCGCGGCTCAGCGCAACAGCGGCACCCTGCGCCAGCGGGGCGTAACTTGTCTTTTCGACCGGAAGGCTGCGATAGCCGAGATCCCCGCGCATCGGCGAACCGAAGATTGGCGAGCCAAAGACCAATGCTGCCGCGAGGCATGACAGACCGATGCCGACGACCAGCGACCGCATAACGCTACCATCCAGGATTTGCCGAGACGACTGCATAGTCTGCCCCTCCACTCAATCCTTACGCCGCAATTAAACAATAAGGCGGGAGACCAGGGGGTCGGTGCGCTAACGCACACGCGCCAACTCCCGCGCGTACCGACGGGTTGCATGACGCACAAACAAAAAAGAAGTCTTGCGAAAAAGACGGGGAATTTCGGGGCGGGAGTAGGCAAGCCGTAACAAGCGGCTTGCCTTTGATAAAACTGGCCGATTCAGGCGCCGGCCAAGCCTGTTTTAGCGCGTACTTTAGTAAGGATAATAGTAGGGATTCCCGTAATAGGGCCGGCAGCGATAGTAGCTGTAGTAGTAGCCGCAGGGGTAGCCGTAGCCGTAGTAATACGGATAAGCGAGCGCGCTGCCGACAGCGAGGCCGCCGATCAGACCGGCCGCGCCCCAGCCCCAGCCGCCGCCGCGCCAGTAGCCACCACGCCAGCCGCCGCCGCGCCAGCCGCCGCCGCCCCAACCGCCACCATGCCAACCGCCGCCACCGTGCCAACCGCCGCCGCCCCAACCGCCGTGGAAGGCCGCGGCCGGTGTCGACGACGAAACAACGCCAATGCTGAGGGTCGCGGCCACCAGACCGCCGGTCACCAGCTTCTTCATGAAAGGCGACATTGCTTTCTCCTCTGACTCTCATGACCGGCCAAACTCAAGCCGGTCTTGAAAACAAAATTCTCAGATGATCCTAGCAGTTCCCGATCTGTCGGCTATACGGCCACGAAACAGGTTCGCTGCCTACGTTCACGCCACCGCACATCGCATGCGCAATTAACCGAGATTAGAGTTGAACTCGAGATGAATATTTGTCGGTGCGACCGCGCACGCTTTCGGGCGGCTTGCAAAATATTCAATTAAGACAATAGGTTAATGGATTCTATCACAAGCCGGTCATCGGCGTTGCGGCAAGGCGAAACGAGCGCATGGAAGAGATAGGCGAAAGAGATCGCAACGAGATGACGGATGCGTTGATCGACGCTGTGCCGCTTCTGCTTTCGTCCGGTGACCTGATTGCGGACCGCCGCTTCGCCTATGCCGCGGACTATGCCGCGCGCGGCGATCATCATGCGGCGCGCGATCTCTTGCAGCAGGTCCTCGAGCGCACACCCGCCTGGGCCGCGGCCTGGTTCGCGCTCGGTGAAGCCTGCGCCGCGCTGGACAAGCGCGACGCGGCGCGCGCGGCTTACGAACAAGCTTTGGCGGCCGCACCGGACGATGCATTGGGGGCGAGCCTCAAGCTCGCGCAAATCGGGGCCGTGCCAGTGCCAAATCTGGCGCCGGATGCCTATGTGAAGCGCCTTTTCGACGATTATGCCGATCGTTTCGAGGCGCATCTTGTTGACCGGCTTTTCTATTGCGGTCCGCAGCTTTTGGCCGATGCGGTCGCGCGGTTGCGTCAATCAAAGTTCACGCAGGCGATCGATCTCGGTTGCGGCACGGGGCTGTGCGGCGCGCGGTTCCGCCCGCATGTCGAAGCGCTGGCCGGGGTCGATCTCTCACCGCGGATGATTGCGCAAGCGCGCGCGAAGCGCGTCTACGATCGGCTCGCCGTGGCCGATATCGAAACGTTCCTGAAGGGCGAAGCGGCGGGCAGCGCCGATCTTCTGCTGGCGGCAGATGTGCTCGTCTATATCGGCGATCTGCGGCCGTTCTTTGCGGCCGCGTCGCGCGTGCTGCGGCCGAAGGGGCTTTTCGCTATCACCGCGCAAACCGCATCGCGCGGTTTTGAACTGGGCGACGATCTGCGCTATGCGCACGCGCCCGGCTACATCCGCGAGGCCGCGCAGGCGAGCGGTTTGTCGCTGCGCCTTTTAGAGGATGCGGTGGCGCGCCGCGGCGCCAGCGGCGATGTTCCGGGATTGGTTGCGGTGCTCGAAAAATAAGGTTCAGGATTTCTTCGGCGCGTAGCCGAGCGCGAGCGTCTCTTTCGCGTTGGCGGTCAGTTTTGCTTGCAGCGGCGCCGCGAGCTTGGCGAGGAGCCAAGGCAGAATGATCTCGATACGCACGCTGTCGGACGATACGTCGATGCGCGCCTTTGCTTCCTGCGCCAGTGCGACGACACGGATGTTCGCCGTGTCACCCGTCCAGGCAACTTCCGAATAAGCAAATTTATTGATGTATTCCTGCCGGAGGCGCTCGATTTCGGCGGCAATGCGCCGGCGCGCCTCGTCGACGCCGAGGTTATGCGGAACCGCAATGACGATCGAATCCGACATGGATTTTTCCACCTTCGCAGCGCGAGTCTGGCCCGAGGCGTGCCCCGAAGGCAAGTCCCTTCCAGTTAATTCGGCGGCGGCGTGACGCCGAGAAGCGCCGCGGCGCCGATCACGATGATACCCAGCGCCAGCTCTGCGCCGATACTTCCGGCAAGGGACGACGCGATCTTTTGGCGTTTGGCCGGCCCGAGCCGCGGCAAAGCGATGAAGCGATTGTAGGATGCCAAGACGAGCATCAACGCGACGAGCAGCAGCTTGACGAGGAGAATCTCGCCGTAATCCGTTGCAGCGAGCCGGGCGATGTGGCCCTCGACGCGGAACAAGGCATTGGCGATGCCGCTCAAGAGGATCAGCACGACCGCCGCCGTCGCCAGGATCGAATAACGCGACAGGACCGCGGCGTTGTCGCCCGGCGCGCCATGCGTGAGCAGAACGAAAAGCAGGACGGGCAGGCCGCCGACCCAGGCGGCGCCGGCCAGGACATGGACGGCATAGGCTGCGATCATCATCGCGCCGGAAAGACTGGCACCGCCATGGGCGGCATGGCCGAGCCAGGCCTGATCGATCAGCAAGGCGGCGGCGATCAAAAGCCACGCCTTGAACCGGATATACCGCGGCAAGGCGATTGCGAGCACCGCCGCGGCGAGCAAGATCAGCCGGACGATGACGACGGGCCCGAATTGCGTCTCGAAGAAGAAGGCCGAGAGCGTGTCGGACGTCGCGGCTTCGGCAAAGCCGCCGGCCATATTGGCAATGATCGCGGCGATCCAGGCGAAGCCTGAGATCGCAGTGATGGCGGCGATGACGCGCAACAGAATATCGGTGGCACGAAAGACGCGGCCTGCGTCGCTTATGCCATATGTCAGCAGGAATGAGAGCGGACAACCGAAGAGCACAAACAGCGCGGCGAAATGAACCCAGCGCGCGGCAATGAGGATTTGCAGAATTGTCATCGGACTTCAAAGTTTGCGGCGCAAAGCCCCGCGCCGGATTGTGCCGGCGCAGGGCGTTTCGCTTAGGGCGCGACGGTGAATTGATACGTGCCTTGCGTGCGGTGCGTATCGACGGACACGACGTGCCAGCTCACCGCGTAACGGCCCGGCCTCAGCGCATGGACAGGCCGCACATGCAGCGTATTCGCCGGGCCGAAGACCGGCTTGCTGGTGGCCACGGCGCCCGACGGGCCGGTGACGTGCACGCCCGAGAAGGCGGGCACGAGGTTTTGGGTGAACGTCAACTCCAGCTCGGCGGGCGAGGTGCCGACCGTCATGCCAACGCCCGGCACGGCATGATCGAGGAATGCATGCGCGAAGGCTGGCGCGCTGAACGCAAGAGTGGCGAGACCGGCGAAAATTATATGCGAGAGCTTCAGTTTCATGATGGGCCTCAATATCTGGCGAGCGGCGACAGTGGCGCGCTGAAAAGCGGTTTGCCCAGGCTCGTTGGCGCGATGTCGTCAAGGAAAATATCAAGCACTGCGAGAGCGCCGACGTGATGACCGCTGGCGCGGTTGATCGGGATCTGCGCCATAACGCCAACCTCGAAATATTGGCCAACGTAATAGAGCGACGGGCCGACGACGCCTGTCGTGTCACGCGGCGAGAAGTCGTCGATTGGCTCGGGTCCTATATTGGCGACAGGCGTGTTGAAAACACCTTCGAACGCTGGGATCAGCCGGTTGAAGACATCTGGCAGCTGATGAACGAATGAATTCTCATAGAGCAGGCTGTATTGGAGCGAGGCACCATAGGTCAGCACATTCGGATTGGTGCTGCCGTCCCCATTGATGGCGACGGTCGGGATCGAATAATCGACTTCGCCGGTGACGGCGAAGGGCCTCAGCCAATCGACGGATGTGTCGCCCAAGCCTTTACCGATAAAGAATTTCGGTGTGATCGTGGTGACCGGATCGGACGGCAGCGAGGCGCTTTGCGGGCTGCCGGTATTGCCGATCTCGGCGTTGACGCCGACCGACATGATGAACTCGTGCTCGGGATCTTGATAGAACCCCCACTTCGCCTCTGTCTCGATGTTCGACCAACCTTCCGCTTTGGGATTGTGCTGCCAGGTGAAGCCCGCGGAACCGACCGAGAGGGCGATGTCGGGGGTAATCGTCTTGTCGTACTCCCATCCGAGCGAATAGGAGATCGGCCCCGGCTGGCTGGGCCAATTCGTCGATTGGAGATAAGAGAATGTCGGCAGGACCAGTTCGTCATTTTCGCCCGGGTCGTCGATCGTAAGCGTCGCCGGGAAGACGCGGTTGCCGACAATGGTATGTGCGCAAACAGGACTTGCGGTCAGCATGAGCACCGCAACCGCCGTCGCGCGGTTAAAATATCTGGACATGGAGAGTACCTCAGCTTGAGAGAATGGTGCCCGCCTCGCGGAAACGCGGCCGCGACGGGTAACGCCGCGCAGCGATCAGCAAGCAGGCAAGACAATGCGAAGCGGACGCGCCGCTTCGTCTCTAACTGAACAGCGGAGGGCCGCGCGGCTGCGCGGCAATGGCGAAGCGCAGACGCGGCAAAGCCGTAAGCTGCCGCGGTTCGACCGGCGTCGCGACGGATGCAAGAGCGGCAAGCACGATGGCCGCCGCCAGCACGAGCGCGGCATGACAATGCAGCGCGCAGAAGGGGCAGGAATGCTGCTGCTGTTGCGGCACCCCGGATTTCGAAGCGGGCGCCTGATCGCCGGATGATGAATGGCAAATTGGGAAGCCGGACAAATCCGGCCCCGAAGTGAAACCGGCCATGCAGAGCGCCGCGGCGGCGAGCTGCAGGTAAAGCCCGAGGATGGCGAGGCCGGCGACAAATTGATTGCGCACCGACGGCTTCAAACGAAAACCGCCGGGCAGCGAGATCAATTTGTTTGTTGCGAGGCTTTGCACGCCGTCGTCCCCCGCGCGAACCTACGCCAATCGGGCCGCGCGTGACAGAGTGTTACGCCAGTTTCGCGATTTCGTCACGCTCTGTAGCGTGCCGGCCACGCCTCAGGCGATCTTGGCGGCGGTCTGGCCGAAGAGATGTTTGCGCGCCTCGTCATCGGGCTTGGCCGGCTGGGCGGGATTGATCTCCTTGGCCTTGGCATAGGCCGCAATCGTCGCCGGCCGCGCCTTGATCGCCTCGAACCAGCGCTTCAGATGCGGAAAGTCGTCCAGGTTCTGGCCTTGCGCCTCATAAGACACGGTCCAGGGGTAGGAGGCCATATCGGCGATCGAATAATCGCCGGCGAGAAATTCGCGGTCGGCGAGGCGTTTGTTCAGCACACCGTAGAGCCGGTTGGTCTCGTCCATGTAGCGCTTGATCGCGTAAGGAATCTTCTCCGGCGCATAATTGCGGAAATGATTGTTCTGTCCCGCCATCGGGCCGAGGCCGCCGACCTGCCAGAACAGCCATTCGAGCGTCGCGACGCGCTTGCGGATGTCGGACGAGATGAACTTCCCGGTCTTCTCGGCGAGATAAAGCAGGATGGCGCCGGATTCGAAGACCGAGATCGGGGCGCCGCCGTCCTTCGGCGCGCGATCGACGATGGAGGGAATGCGATTGTTCGGCGCGATGGCGAGAAACTCCGGCTTGAACTGCTCGCCGCGGCCGATGTTCACCGGATGGATTTCGTAAGGAAGCTGCGCTTCCTCCAGAAACATCGTGATCTTGTGACCGTTCGGCGTCGTCCAATAATAGAGCTCGATCATCGTCAGTTCCTTCAATCGTCATTGCGGGAACCAACGTGAAGCCGTCCGGACATCGAACGTTCCGGCGCGCTTCGTGCGGCTCGCAATGGGGGCAGCTATTTTCCTTCGCCGGCGTCCCAGAGCGCGGTCAGTCCCTCGCGATAGGTCGGATAGGCGAGCGCGACGCCAAGCTCGCTCTTCAGTTTGCCGTTCGCTGCGCGCTTGTTCTCCTCATAGAAGCTGCGCGCCAGGGGGCTCAAGGGGGCCGTCGCGAAATCTTCCTCCGGCGGCGGGGCGCGGCCCATCAATTTCGCGGCATAAGCGACGACATCTTGCGGCGGGGCCGGTTCGTCGTCGGCGACGTTCCAGACGTCGTTGCCGCCGTCATAGACCAAAGCTGCGGCGATGGCGTTGGCAATGTCCGAGACATGGATGCGATTGAATACCTGGTCCTTTTTGACGATGCGCTGCGCCGTGCCGTTCTTCAATTGCACGAGCGCATTGCGGCCGGGTCCGTAAATGCCGGCGAGCCGCAGGATCTGGATCGTCTTGCGGTCGTCTTTGGCCAGCGCCTGCCAGGCTTTTTCGGCGCGCAGCCGGGCGATCGAGCGCGGCTGTTTCGGCGCCGGCACGCGCGCTTCATCGACCCATTCGCCCTCCCGGTCGCCATAGACGCCGATGGTCGAGAGATAGATGATCTTGAGCCGCTGCGGCAATTGCGCCAGCACGCGGCCGAATTTCGCCAGCGCCGGATCGACCGAGATGTCCGGCGGGATCGAGACGATCAGCGTGTCGGCCTGCGTCAAGGCCGTGGCGATCTCGGGGTCGGCGCGCTCGACGTCGAACATGAAGCCTGTGACGCGCGGATCGCCGAGCCGTTCGACCGCATAATGGGTCCGCGCCGTGCCGGCGATCGTGTCGAACTGATCGCCATAGGCTTTGATGAAATGCTCGGCGCTATAGCCGAGTCCGAAGCAGAAAAGATTCATGACATGATCTGCTTAGCACGCCGCGGCGGCGGCGTCCCACTCGGCTTCAACCAGGCAATCCGCCGTCTCGGGGCGCAGCTTCGGCGCGGGCGCCAGGCGGCCGCGCCCGGACGGCCATGGCCCGAATCAGCGGGCGGCCTTCGGGTCGCTCAGAAGTCGAGGTCCGCGTAGACCGCCGGCGGGCTGATGCCCGGCACGCGGTCGGCGAGCAGGGCGCGGAAGCTTTTGCGCGACTTGACCCGCGCGTACCAGAGCTTCGCCGCTTCGTTCTCGTCCCATGGCACATCGCCCAGAAAATCCGCGACGGAGACATGCGCCGCAGCGGCGAGGTCGGCATAGGTCATGCTCTCGCCGGCGAGCCAGTTCCGCTGCGCCGTCAGATAGCCGATATAGCGCAGATGGTAGCGAATATTGGCGCGGGCCGCGCGCACGAGGTCCATATCCGGCGCGCCGCCGCCGGCCTCGGCCGGCATGAAGCGCTTATAGACCTTCTCGGTCACCAGCCAATTCGAGACTTCGCCGTAGAATTTCTGCGCGAACCAGGCGACGAGCCGGCGCACTTCGACCCGCGCTTCGGGATCGTGCGGCAAAAGCCGCTGCTCGGCCAAGGTCTCGCCCAGCACATCGTCGAGATATTCGACAATCACATTGGCGCCGGGGACGGTCAGCGCATGATCGGTGATCAGCACGGGGGTCTCGCCGGCCGGATCAATGGCGAGAAAATCGTGCCGCCGCTCGAAGGGGCGCTCCTCGATCAGCTCGGGCTCAACGCCATATTCCGCCAAAGCCAGGCGGACGAAGCGCGATTGTGGGTCGAGAGGGTGATGGTAAAGCTGGACCATTCGGCAGGAATAACAGGAGGATGCGCAGCGTTAGAGTGACGCCGCGGCGCAGGCAAGCCCGCGTGGTGTCGCACAAATGCGGCCCTTTTTGGCGCGGGCGCGCGCCAATCGAATTAAAGCGCGAGATAAGGTAAATCGGTTCATGCCGTCCATCGTTGCCGAGAGGCTCGGCCGTTGCGCTATCTGCCATCGCGCGGCGAGGGCTGATAGTCTCGTCATGCGCGTCGCATAATAGTGCGCGTCGGATCTTCGAGGCCATTCATGTTTCCTGTCCCGACCCGTATGTTTCTCACGCGTGGCGTGGGCGTCCATCGCGACCAGCTCACCGCTTTCGAATTCGCCTTGCGCGACGCCGATATCGAGCAGCAGAATCTCGTCTCCGTATCGTCGATCGTGCCGCCGGGATGCCGGCTCATCTCTGCCGCGGAAGGCATCGAAACCTTGCGTCCCGGCGAGATCACCTTCTGCGTTCTGGCGCGCGCCGAAACCAACGAGCCGCGGCGGCGCATCCATGCGAGCGTCGGGCTCGCGCGTCCGGTCGATCCCGCCATCTACGGCTATGTCTCCGAATTGCACGGCTTCGGCATGACCGAACGCGAAAGCGCCGATTATGCCGAGGATCTCGCCGCCACCATGCTGGCGACGACGCTCGGCATCGATTTCGATTCCAATGCCGCGTGGAACGAGCGGCGCAAAGTCTACGAAGCGAGCGGCCATGTCTTCGACAGCACGTCGATCACCGCCGCGACCGAAGGCAATAGCGAAGGCTTGTGGACATGCGCCGTGGCGGTTGCCATTTTTCGCTTTGACTGAATTCGGGTGGAGCGCCAGCGTGAAAGAAGCACCGACATTTGCTTTGCCGCCGACCTTCCTCGGCGTTCGCGACACGGCGCGCGAGGCAGCGTTTTGCATCGCTGGCATTCCGCTCGACATCGGCACCACCAACCGAAGCGGCGCGCGCTTCGGTCCGGAAGCGATCCGGCGCGCTAGCCGCATGCTGGTCGATGGCGCGCATCCGCAGCGCTGGATCGACCCTTTGCTCAGCCTGCAGCTCGCCGACATTGGCAATTTCGAGCTTTTGCTCGGCGATTTGCCCGCGAGCCTTGCGCTGATCGAGGCGCAGGCGGCGCCGCTCGCCCATATCGTGGCGCTCGGCGGCGAGCATACGATCACGCTGCCGCTCTTGCGCGCGCTCGCCAAAAGGCAAGGCCCGCTCGGGCTCGTGCATTTCGATGCGCATGTCGATACCTGGCGCGATAATTTCGGCCAGGCCTATGCGCATGGCTCGGTTTTCTTTCACGCCATCGAAGAAGGCCTGGTCGATCCCCGCCGGATGATTCAGATCGGCATCCGTTCACCGGTTGAGAAGGATGTCTTCGATTGGACGCTTTCCAAAGGCGTGAAAATTCTTACCGCAGAAGATGCCCATCTGAGCAAGCCCGGCGATCTTGCCGCGGCGATCCGCTCGACTGTGGGCGGCGGCCCGACCTATTTGAGCTTCGATATCGACGTGCTCGATCCCGCCTTCGCGCCGGGGACCGGGACGCCGGAAGTCGGCGGCCTCGCGACCTGGCAGGCGCAGGCCGTTCTGCGCCAGCTTGATGGAATAAACTTCGTCGGCATGGATGTCGTCGAAGTCGCGCCAGCCTATGACCATGCGGAAATCACCGCTTTGGCGGCCGCGACGATGGTCTGGGAATATCTTGCGCTGGTCGCGGCGCGATAAGCGCGGGCTTATCCGATCCGCGGCACGACATCGACCTTCACATCGATATCCTGTTCGCCCGCGCCGGTGACGATGCCGGCGACCGGCGAAATGTCGGCATAGTCGCGCCCTTCGGCGAGCATGACGTGGTCGTTGTTGACGAGCGTGCTGTTCGTCGGATCAAGCCCGATCCAGCCGATGCGGGCGCCGCACCAGAGCGAGACCCAGGCGTGCATCGCATCCGAGCCTTCGAGCTTCGGCGTGCCGTCGAGCGGAATGGTGCGGATATAGCCGGAGATATAAGCGGCCGGCAGGCCGAGGCCGCGCAGCCCGGCGATCATGATATGCGCGAAATCCTGGCAGACGCCGGATTTCTGCGCGAAGGCCTGCGACAGCGGCGTCGAGATCACCGTCGAGGTCGGATCGTAGGAGAAATCCTTGCGCATGCGGCGCATGAGTTCGATGGCGGCTTCGAGCACCGGCCTTCCGTCGGTGAAGCTTTCCCGCGCATAGGCGGTCGCCGGCGAAAAGCGCGGCACATAGCGGCTCGGGTGCAGATATTGCGCCGGCGAGCGATTATCGAGTGACTGGCTGGCGAAGGCGTCCTCGCGGACGAATTCCCAGGCGCCGGTCGAGGCGGGGTCGGGCGCCGGCGCGCGCTCGATCTCGACGACCGAGCTTGCCTCGACCAGAAGCTCGCGATGCGCTGTCTCGATCATCATCGAGGTGACGCGATTGCCGAAGAAGCAGGTCCGCTCGTGCATTTCCTTCGGCGCCGGATCGATCAGAAGACGCGTCTCCAGCACGCGCTGGCCCGGGCCGTCCTGCGGCAGCAGGCGCAGCGCGCAATAATTGAACGTCACGGTCGACCCATATTCGTAGGTCGTGACATGCCGGATGTCGTAGATCACGCCAGACCGCTCGCAGTGTCGGCCCGCGCCACATGCGGGCCTTGCAGAAAATAGCGCGCCGCGACCGCTTCCGCGAGCGCGAGCAGCGCGTTTTCGAAGGCGAGGATGCGATTGACGTCGAGCTTGTCGGCGACGGTCGTCGAAATGTCGGCGGTCAGTTGGACGATCAGCCGGCGCGGCGTCTCCAGCATGCCGTCTTCGGCCAGCACCGGCAGTTCGGCGATATGGCCGTTCAATCGCTCGACCTGGAAGGCGACGGAGCGCGGGTTGAACGGATCGAGCACTGCCATGTCGCGCACCGGGCCGAGCGCGACGCCCATCATGTAGCGCGAGCGATAGGTGATCGGCGAATCGATGAGGTCGAGCAGAATGTCGAGCTCTTCGACCGGCGCATCGGGATGGGCGAAATGACGGGCGAAGCGGCAGGTGTTGATGGCGCGTTCGATCCGCCGGCCCATCTGCACGAAATGCCAGCCGGCGCCGCGGATCATGTTTTCCTGCGCAAGGCCGGCGATGGCGGCGATCGTCTCGAGCGCGGCATTGGCGCGCTCGAAGGCTTCGGCCTCGGTCAGCGAAGCATCTTCGTCGCGGTCGAGGCCCATGCGCAATTGCTCGATCAGCCGCCAGGTATCGGTCGAAAGCCGCTCGCGGATGAACGAGGCGGCACGATGCGCATCGCGCACCAGCGCCAAAGCCGAGCCGAATTCCTTGTTCGAATGCAGGCCCGTCGCGGCGAGATGCATGACCTCGGCCGAGGCCTTGGCCGGCACCGTGCCCCAGGCGATGAAGAGGCGGACGATCCGCTCGATCGCCGGGCGGGCATTGCCGGCGGTATCGGTCTCGATCAGCCGGCCGGCCAGGCAGCGGATGAGCCGCAGCGTCGCTTCGGCGCGTTCGAGATAGCGCCCGAGCCAGAACAGATTGTCGGCGGCGCGGCTCGGCAATTGGCCCATGACGCGGCGGATGCGCACCGTCTCGTCGGTCGGCAGCAGCGTCACATGCTCGACCGGCTTGTCGGAAAGCACCCAGACATCGGCCGAGCGCACGCCTTCGCCCATCGAGACGGCGCGGGCGTCGGGGCGCCCGGAGATGCGGCAGAAACCGCCGGGCATGATCGCCCAGCCGTCGCGCGTGCGTGCCGCATAGACGCGCAGGACAAAGGGCCGCGGCACGAGCTTGCCGTCTTCCCAAACCGGCGTCGTCGAGAGATTGACCACTTCCTGGCCGACGAAATCGACGCCGCGCCGGTCGATGGCGGCGATGAGCTGCTGCTTCTCTTCGGCCGTGAGCGCAGCGCCGACGATCGCCTGATGCGCCGGATGACCGAGCACCGGATTGCCGAACGCCCCGGCGATCGCCATCCTTTCGGGCCGCGCCAGCACGCGCTCGCGCTCGCGCGGCTGGCCGCACCACCAGGTCGCGACATTCGGCATCAGCAAATCTTCGCCGAGGATGCGCCGGCAGAGCCGCGGCAGAAAGCTCATCATCACCGGCGCTTCCAGCACGCCGGTGCCGAGCCCATTGGCCATGACCACGCCGCTGGCGCGCAGCGCATTGACAAGGCCGGGCACCCCCAAGCGCGAGCGCGCGTTAAGCTCAAGCGGATCGGCGAAATCGGAATCGATGCGCCGCCAGATCACATCGGCGCGCTTCAGGCCGGCGATGGTGCGGACATTGATCTCGTCGTCGCGCATCGTCAGGTCGCCGCCTTCGACAAGCAGGAAGCCGAGATAGCGGGCGAGATAGGCCTGTTCGAAATAGGTCTCGTTATAAGGCCCCGGCGTCAGCAGGCAGATGCGCGGATCGGCATGCGAGGCGGCGCCGATCAGTCCGTCGCGGAAGGCCTGGAAGAACGGCGCCAGCCGCTCGACATTCATGTCGCGATAGAGCGCCGGAAAGGCGCGCGATTGCACCAGCCGGTTTGCCAGCGCATAGCCGGCGCCGGAGGGCGCCTGGGTGCGATCGCCGATCACCCACCAGCGCCCGTCCGGGCCGCGGCCGATGTCGGCGGCATAGAGAAACAGGAAATTGCCGGACGGCGGCTCGAGACCTTGAAGCTGCGGCAGAAAATCCGCACAGCCCGTCACCGCCGCCGCTGGCAGATCGCCGTTCTCGACGAGCGTTGCAGGGCCATAGATGTCGCTGACCACGGCTTCGAGCAGGCGCGCGCGCTGCGTGACGCTTGCAGCGATGGCGCGCCATTCGTCGGCTTCGATCAACAGCGGCAGATGGCTCAGCGGCCAGGCACGCTCGCTCATATCGCCATAGGCGCGATAAGAGACGCCCGTGTCGCGGATGTTGCGGTCGGCGGTGGCGAAGCGGCGGTCGATCTCTTCGGCCCCGAGCTCGCTCAGGGCATGAAAGAACTTCACCCAATGCGGCCGCGGCTGGCCGTCTGCGCCGATGAATTCGTCCGGCACGTTGGGGAGCGGACGATAGCCGGCGACAAGCGCCTGAAATCGCTCTTCGGCGGTTTCATCCTGGGAAGACGTGGCGCGCATCGTCATGATTTTGGCCGGAAGGATTTGACGAGGGTCGGGTCCGTCTCGAGCCGCGCCGCGCCGATCAGATCGAGGCAATAGGGCACGGCGGGGAAGACGGCATTGAGACAGGTTTCGATCGCCGCGGGCTTGCCCGGCAGGTTGATGACAAGGCAAGGGCCGCGATGCGCGGCGAGCTGGCGCGACAGGATTGCGGTCGGGACGTCTTTGAGGCTCTCGGCGCGCATCAATTCGCCGAAGCCCGGCAGTTCGCGCGGCGCGGCGGCAAGCGTTGCTTCCGGCGTCAGGTCGCGCGGCGCGGGTCCGGTGCCGCCGGTCGTCAAGATCAAATCGCAGCCTTCCGTGTCGGCCAGTTCGATCAGCGTATCGCGCACGGAGTCAAAGCCATCGGGAATGACCCTCTGCACGATCGCAAAGGGCGATGTCAGAATGCGGTTCAAATAGGCGATAATCGCCGGGCCACTTTCGTCCTTGTAGAGGCCCTGGCTGGCCCGGTCGGAGACGGTGACGACGCCAATCAGCGCGGTGTCTTTGGCTTTGTCTGGCATTTTAGCGATCGATGTTCCCGCGCAAGACAGCTCACCTATGCAAATGTCATTCTCGACGTGTGGCGCCGGCGCCAATGGCGCGCGCCATTTCAACGAATTCGCTCGGCATCATGATGACCGTCATCGAATTCTGCTCCGCGCCGACTTCGGTGATCATCTGCATGCGGCGCAGTTCAAGGCCGGCGGGGCTTTGCATAATGGTTTCCGCCGCCTGACGTAAGAGCCGCGCCGCATCGAGCTCGGCCTCCGCCTTGATCTGCCGGGCGCGCTTTTCGCGCAGCGCTTCGGCCTCCTGCGCCATGGCGCGCTGCATCGTCGGAGGGATTTCGACATCCTTCATCTGCACGCGCTCGACCTTCACACCCCAAGGCTCGGTCACGACATCTATCATGTTCTGCAAGGCTTCGGAGACCGCCGCCTGTTCTTTCAACACTTCATCGAGGGAATGCTGACCGATCACATTGCGCAGTGCGGTCACCGCAACCTGTACGACGCTGTTGCCGACATCGGTGACCTCGATCACCGCGAGCTTCGGATCGACGGTGCGCCGCCATATGACGGCGTTGATCTTGATCGGCACATTGTCGCGGGTGATGGCTTCTTGCGGCTCGACCTGGGTCGTTTGCGTGCGCAGATCGACCTTCACCTGCCATTCGACAAAGGGAATCAGGAAATAAAGCCCGGGCCCTGCCGTGCGGACATACCGGCCGAGCCGGAACACGACCGCGCGCTCATATTGGTTCGCGACTTTGCAGGTTGCGAAGAAAATGACGGCAGCCACGAAGATGAGTGCGGCCAGACCAAACATCGCGCTCCTCCAAGCGGCCAAGCCGGGGCCGAGCCGGCCGCGGGCGCGGACTATGCCCGATCAATATGTCGGCGTCACCGCAGCGCCTTTGAAGGCCAGGGCGCCCTCGGAATCCGTATCTTTTTCAAATGTCAGGACGCGGGATTCTTCAAAACCGATGAAATGCGGCTCGACCGCGGGCGGCACCGGCAGGTGATTGCGGCGCGGCTCGGCGATGACGCTCGTTTCGTCCGTCGCATAGAGATCGAGGACCTGGCAGGGCGCTTCGATCGCTGGCGGCGCCCGATAGGCTTCGTCTGCGCTCAGGCGCGAGACCAGCACGACCGAGGCAAGCCCGTCGTAAATACCGGCGAAATCGCCGGCGAGGCTGACCGGCAGGACGAGATGCGCCGATTCCGCCTGGTTGCGCGCCGCCAGGAAATCTTCCTCGGCAAAGGGGCCATGCAGATAGAGCGGCGCGCCGGACAAAAGCGCCGCGCAGGGGCCGGCGACGAAGCCTGCGGCGGAGACCGGCGCGAGCGTCGTCAGGATCGGCGTGATCCGGCCGATCCGCACCCGCGCGACGAAATCGAGCCCCGCGGCGAGCAGGGTCGCCTGCCGGTGCGCGACAGGCCGCGCCTGGCGCCGGTCATAGGTGATGATTGGCGGCGGCTCCGCTGGCAGCGGCTTGCCGCGCTCGATGCCGAAATCCGGATGCTGGGCGGCATATGCCAGCATGGCGCCAACGCCGAGATCGACCGTGCCGTCATGCTCGCCGGGGCCGAAATTGCCGACGACGCGGATCGAGGGGACGCTCGCCGCCGTCATGAGGCAGGTTTCAAGCGGCGCCAGATCGCCATAGGTCGTCGGGCCGGCAATGGCCGCAGCGTCAATCGCCGCGGCATAGGCGGCGAGAGCCGCGGCATCGAGATCGACCGGCGCCAGGGCGGGGACGAAGCCGCCGCGCAAAGCCGCCAGCGCCGCGGTCACGATCGAGACTTCGGCGCCGCCGACGAGCAGGATGCGTTCGCCGGACTTAAGCCCGCAATCGGCGAAAATCCGCGCCAGCGCCGCGACATGGGCGGCAACGATGCCGAAGGGCCAAGGGCTCAGCCGGTCGGCGAAGGCCAGCGCATCGGGCCGCAACCGTGCGGCGCCGGAAACCAGCGTGTCGAGACTATAGGGCGTCAAAGCATCGTGCGGGGCGGCGCCCAGGGCCTCGCGGGGCTGCATAATGTTCACGGCTTCTTCCTCCACCAGGAATCGAGCGTGTCATCGAGTGTCGGAGAACCGTAGGCAGGCAATTTCGCCGGTCTGGCAAGCGTGGTCGAGGCCGCAATCCACTGATTTTCTGCATGATAGAGCGGGACAATGTAAAAACCCGACAGCAGAACCCGGTCGAGCGCCCGCACCGTGGTCACGAAATCGTCCTGGGATCTGGCGGCCAGCAGGGCTTCGATCATGGCATCGACGGCGGGCGATTTGACCCCGGCGAGATTGAACGAGGCCGGCTCGTCCGCGGCGGCCGAGCCCCAGCGTGTGCGTTCCTCGCTGCCCGGTGAGGCGGAGGCCTGCCAGGAGCCGATCATCATGTCGAAGTCGAAATTCTGCCGGCGGCGCTGGAATTGCACCTCATCGACCAGGCGCACGCGGGCCTCGACGCCGACGCGGGCAAGGGAATCGGCATAATCGAGGGCGAGCCGCTCCTGCAGGCGATCCTCGACCATGATCTCGAAACTCAGCGGATGGCCGTCATGCACCAATTTCTCGTTGATGACGTGATAGCCGGCGGAGCCCAGCAGGGTGAGCGCGCGCAGCGGCCAGAGCCGGTCGTGGCCGGAGCCGTCCATCTGCGGCGGGCGCCAGAGTCCTTCGAGAAAATCCGGCCGCACCGCGCCTGGAAACGGCTGCACGAGCGCGCGTTCGGCAAAGCTCGCCGGCCGGCCGACCGATGTGAAGGTTGAATCGTCGAAGAAGCTTTTGCTGCGCGTGTAAAGCCCGTGGAAGAGATTGGCGTTCACCCATTCGAAATCGAACATCATGCCGAGCGCTTCGCGCACGCGCACGTCCTTGAAGAAATCGCGGCGCGTGTTGAAGACGAAACCGTCCATGCCTTTCGGGCCGCCGATCGGCAGGCTTTCGGCCGCGACGCGATGATCGTGGAGCGCGGGGAAATCATAGCCCGTGGTCCAGCGCGCCGGATCGTTCTCGATGCGGAAGTCGACGAGCCCGGCACGGAAGGCTTCGAAAAGACTGTTCGGGTCGCGATAATAATCGGTCTCGATCGTATCGAAGTTGAAGAACCCGCGCTGGCTCGGCAGATCCTTGGCCCAGTAGCGTGGATTGCGCTGCAGGACGAGCTTGCGGCCGGGCTCGACGTCAACGATCCGGTAGGGACCGGAGCTCAGCGGAATATCGAAACTCGCGGATTCGAAATCGGCCGCATGGGTCGCCTTGCGCGAAAGCACCGGCATCAGCGCCAGGATCAGCGGCAGCTCACGATCGCCGAGGCCGGGAAAATCGAAGCGGATCGTTTGGGCGTCGGGCGTCTCGACGCTTTTGACGAGCGTATAGGCGCTGCGTTGTTGCGGCCGGCCCTTGGTCTTCAGTAGATCGAAGCTGAAAAGCACATCGGCCGCGGTGATCGGCGAGCCGTCGGCGAAACGCGCCCGCGGATCGAGACGGAACAGCGCATAGTCGCGGGCATCGTCGGTTTCGATGCTTTTGGCGATCAGGCCATACATGGTGAACGGCTCGTCCATCGAGCGCGTCATCAGGGTCTGGAACACCGCCGGCACCAGGCCCTGTGCGGCGGAGCCGGATTTGACGTTGAAGGGATTGAGACTGTCGAAGGTGCCGAGAAAGCCGAGGGTGAGCTTGCCGCCCTTTTTGGCCGCAGGATCGGCATAGGGAAAATTCTTGTAATCGGACGGCAGCGCCGGGTCGCCGTGCATGGCGATGCCGTAAGACGGCGATGCGGCGTCCGGGGCGGCCACCGCGAAGGCCGCCGTCGCGAGCGCTGTCACACTCGCGCCAAGCGCGCCGCGCAGCCGGCGCAGGGCTTGCCGCCAGTTCAGGTTGCAAAACCGATCCTGAAGACGGCGAATCGCTTCAGATTGCATGGGACGAGTCTAGAGCGCGACGCGCGAAAGCGTGAAACGGATTTTCACCGCAGTGCGGCGGAGACCCGTTCATGAACTCTAATTTTCACGACCTTCTGCGGCGAAGAAGCGGCAAATTTGCCAAAAGCGCGATGAATCTGCCGGATCACTCGCCGGCAGCCAATATGTCGCCGCAATCGCAGGCGATTCCGCCACGCCATTCTTGACTGGCGGCCAAGCTTCGCGTCTTTGTGGCCCGCGGCTCATAAATGCTGTATCTGACCTCGCGCTCGCGGCCACCCGGGCCGCGCCTCGTTCACCGGAAAGGTTTTTCTATGGCGTCCCCGTTGATGCGTCTTGGCTTTGCTGGCTTGACTTCATTGTTTGTTCTCGCCGGCGTCGTTCAATCGCAGGCGCAGGCCCCGCAACAGCAGCAACCGCAAGGTCCCCTCCGGTTGGACCTTATCGGCACGCAGACCAAATGGACCAAGGTCTGCGGCCATGACCAGGCCGCCAATCGCGACGTCTGCTATACGACCCGCGACTTCAGCGCCCAGGCCAATCAGCCGCCGGTCATCGCCGTCGCGGTTTATGACATCCGCGGCGAGGATACGCGCATCGTGCGTCTGCTGATGCCGGTCGGGCTGATGCTGCGCCCGGGGTTCCGCTTCTGGGTCGATAAGGGCGAGACGCTCGACGGCACTTTCGAGATTTGTTTCCCGAACGGTTGTTTCGCGGAGTCGAAGATCAAGGGCCCGACGGTCGGCGACATGAAGAAGGGCACCACGCTCAGCATCGCCGTGCGCAATCAGGCCAACAACGAGGTCACCTTCCAAGTGCCGCTGGCAGGTTTCGGCGATGCGTTCGACGGCCCGGCCGTGGATCCGAAGGTTCTCCAGGCGGAGCAGCAGAAGTTCCAGGACGAGCTGAAGAAGCGCGCCGAAGAAGAGCGCAAGCGTCTCCAGGCTGAAAAGGGCAGCGCCACGGGCGGCGCGGCGCCGCCGAGCAACAAGTAAGGCCCGCGCCGCGGCGCGTCGTCATACGGGGAGGGCACAAGGCTCTCCCGCCGGGGCTTAATTCAGGCGCGCCATCTTGACGTGATATCCGCCGTCTTCCGCGCGGGTGAACATTTCTTCGACCTGCGGATGACGCACGGGATCGCCGGACGTGTCGGGCAGCAAGTTCTGCTCCGAGACATAGGCAACATATTCGGTGTCGGCGTTTTCGGCGAAAAGGTGGTAGAACGGCTGGTCCTTGCGCGGCCGCACCTCTTCGGGAATGGCAAGCCACCATTCGTCGGTGTTCGCGAACACAGGATCGACATCGTAAATGATCCCGCGGAAGGGATATTTGCGATGCCGGACGACCTGGCCGATTCCGAATTTTGCTTTGCGGGGTTTCACGTTCACCGGACATGCTCCGAAGAGCAGAAGTGGCACGCCGAAAGCGGACGATGCTCAGTCTTTCGGCAATCGTTTTGGTTATCCGGCACGCCGTGCAATGTCAACCAAGTCGGATTTGCAAGTCGGATTTGCGAGTCGGGTTTTGCAGATGCGGGTTTTGGCCAACAGTTCAAAAGACCGTCGTGCGCCACGCCTATGTCTCGATTCTTTGTAAGCTGAGACGTCAAAGCCGAAACGGGGTTGGGTCATGTTGTCGCGCTTTTTTCCACCTGAATTGTTGACGACGGCGGAGATGAGCGAAGCCGACCGCCTGGCCATCGCCGCGGGCGTGCCGGGCACGATCTTGATGGCGCGCGCCGGCGAGGCCGTCGCAAGAGCCGCGGCGCGGCTGGTGGCGGGGCGCGCCGCGCAAAGCGGCCGCATCGTTGTCTATTGCGGCCCCGGCAATAATGGCGGCGACGGCTTCGTCGCGGCGCGGCATTTGCGCGGCGAAGGCTTTCAAGTTTCGCTTGGCTTGCTCGGCGCGCGCGAGCATCTCAAGGGCGACGCCGCTTGGGCGGCGGACGGCTGGCACGGCGACATCCTACCCTTCGATAAGTTGCCGCTTGAAGATGCGCACCTCGCCATTGTCGCGATCTTCGGCGCCGGCCTCGCGCGCGACGTCGACGGCGAGGCGCGGACCGCCATCTTGCGGCTCAACGATTGGACGCATCGCACGCGTAAGCCGATCGTTGCCGTCGATATTCCCTCGGGTATCGATGGTTCGACGGGACAGGTCCGCGGCGTCGCGGTCGAAGCGGCGCAGACGGTGACGTTCTTCCGGCTGAAGCCGGGTCATCTGCTGCTGCCCGGCCAGATTCATTGCGGCGAGATCAGCCTTGTCGATATCGGCATTCCCGAGCCGGTTCTCGCGACGATCAAGCCGCAGACCTTCGCCAACGGTCCCGCTCTGTGGGGTGCGCAGTTCCCGCGGCCGCATGTCGATGGGCATAAATATAAGCGCGGTCATGCGCTGGTTTTGTCCGGTTCGCTTGCGCATACCGGCGCGGCGCGTCTTGCGGCCCGCGGCGCGCTGCGGGCCGGCGCCGGCCTTGTCACTGTCGCGACGCCGACGGATGCGCTGCCCGTTCATGCCGCGGCGCTGACGGCGATCATGACGCGTGTCTGCGACAGCGCTGAAAATCTTGCCGAGATTCTCGCCGACAAGCGCAAGAATGTCGTCGTGATGGGGCCGGGCCTCGGCATTGGCGAGGCGACGCGTCAATTGGTGTTCACGGCGCTCTCGCAGCCCAACGATCCGGATGAGCCGCGCGCGATCGTTCTCGACGCCGATGCGCTGACAAGTTTCGCCGGCGAGGCGGTGAAGCTTGCCGATGCGATCAAGGCTTCGGGCAAAGCGGTCGTGCTGACGCCGCATGACGGCGAATTTGCGCAATTGTTCGCGTCGAAAGAGGGCGAGCTGCGCGACCATCCGCAGATCGAACTGCTCGCTTCGCCCTCAAAGCTCGATCGCGCTCGCGCCGGCGCCGCCTTGATGGGCGCCGTGCTGCTGTTGAAAGGCGCCGACACGGTTGTCGCCGATCCCAACGGCCGCGCCTCGATCAATCATGGCGCGCCGCCCTGGCTTGCAACGGCCGGCTCCGGCGATGTGCTTTCGGGGATCATCGGCGGCCTGCTGGCGCAGGCGATGCCGGCTTTCGAGGCGGCGAGCGCCGGAGCCTGGCTGCACGCCGCGGCGGCGCGCGATTTCGGCCCGGGGCTGATTGCGGAAGACATTCCCGAACATCTGCCGCCGGTGTTGCGGCGTCTGCTCGACGCCGATCTTTAGAGCGTCGGACGTTCAAATTGAATCGCTCGGCGTTTTTAAGTCTTTCTCATCGCATCGGATTTGTCCGAAAACCGCTTCGCACTTTTCGGTCCGATGCTTTAGGTCACCGCAAACCACGTCACCATCTCGCCGCCCAGCACGTCGAGCGGCAGCATTTCGATCGCCCATTTGCCGCGATTGTCGGCGACGAAGGCGATATGTTTGGTGTGCCCCGGCGGAACGATCACGGCGTCGCGCCAGAACGGATCCCAGCCATCGTCGAGGTCGTGCAGAATCCGCAGCGCATGGCCGTGGACGCGCATCTGCTGCGCGGCCTTGCTCTTGTTGACGAGGCTGATCGTCGCCGGCGCGCCATGCCGGACGGAAAAAAGCGGCTCTTTGCCGAAGTCCTTCGACGCCGCGCCGTTGAGAGCGAACGGCGTCGTATTGCCGGTGACCGTGATCTGCGCGTTCTTGGCGTCCTGGAGGCGGATCTTTGTCGGCAGCCGCGGATTTTGCGGCAGCGAGGCGATCGGCGACAGGCCGCCCCAGGCGTTGCCCTTCGTCTTGAAGACGATGAGCGGCCGATCCGACGCGCCGGGCTCGCGCAGAAGCAAGCGCGCACTGCCTGACGCCGGCAGGTCGAACATCACATCGAACCGCGCGCCGGGGCCGACCGGCAGCAGATTGCCGCCCGGTGCGAAGGCTTCGCAAGGCTGGCCGTCGATCGCCAGCACATGCGGGACCAGATTGTCGAAGACGATGAAGAACAAACGCGCCGCCGCGGCGTTCAGCACCCGCAGGCGGATGCGGCTGCCGGGATTATGGGTTTGCTCCAAGGCGAGGACTTTGGAATTGATCGTCGCCAGCGACATGTCGGGTTGCGGCGAATCCGGGATCTGGCCTTTGGCGTCGAACTGCCAATCGGCCAGGATCGCGACAATGTCCTGGTCGGCCGGCGGCGGCGCGGCCTCGTCGACGATCAACGCGCCATAAAGGCCGTGGCGGAGCTGGTCGCCGGCGTTTGGGGCGACGAAGGAGCGATAGCCGAAAAGCCCGGCGTCCGGCGGCGTGAAGCGGTAATCGAAGCTCTGGCCGGGCGGGATCGGCTGCTGCGTCAGCGGCGCGACGCCGTCCAGGGCGTTCGGCAGGCGCAACCCCCAATTGGCCAGGGTCAACGGCCGGTCGGTCTGGTTGACCAGCCGAATCGCGAGGTCGTCGCCGAACCTGCACCGCAGCAGCGGCCCCGGCGCCGTGCCGTCGAAGCCGAGGATCTGGGTTTCCGCGGCCGGGGCCGGCAGCAGCCGGAGCGTCACTTTCCGTGCCACGACCGCGCGCGGCGGCGCCAGGGGCAGCTCCGTCTTATGGGCGATCAGGGTCACGAGCGTCGTGCCGAGGAGATGGCGGCGGGTGAGGATCATGCGGGGGTCGGGTGTCGGTGTGGCTTCTTGCTAGAGCATCGGAGCCCAAAGTGCGAAGCGGTTTTCGGGATCAGTCCGCCGCGATCGAGAGATTTGAGCGCGGCGGCGCGATTTCCAAACGGAAATCCAAGGCTCGTTACCCATGAATTGGGCCGCGGGAGAGGCCGCCGGAAGCCTCACTTTTTTGCTGCGGCGGCCTTTGGGCATGCTATAGACGCGGCCCGAGCGGTGGGGACGCAGCGCGATTCAAGCGCGCGCGGGCGTGGCGGAACTGGTAGACGCGCCGGATTTAGGTTCCGGTGGTGAAAGCCGTGGGGGTTCGAGTCCCTCCGCCCGCACCAGCCGCACAATTTCTCGCGCCCTGTCCGAAGCTTAACGGCGCCGGCCGGCGGCTTTTTATTTTAAAGGCGGCGGCCGAAAACGAAGAAGGTAGATGAGCCGATGCAAGTGACGGAAACACGCTCCGAGGGCCTGAAGCGCGAATATAAGGTCGTGCTGCCGGCGGACGATCTCGCCTCGCGGGTCGAGAGCCAGCTCAACGAAATCAAGGCCAAGGCGCGCATCAAGGGTTTCCGCCCCGGCAAGGTGCCGGTCGCGCATCTGCGCCGGCTCTACGGCCGTTCGATCATGGCCGAGGTGATGCAGGAGGCGGTCAACGACGCCAATCGCAAGATCGTCGAGGACAATGCGCTGCGGCTTGCCGGCGCGCCGAAGATCGACCTGCCGAAGGACCAGGACGAACTGGAAAAGGCCTTCGAATCCAAGGCCGATCTTTCTTATGTTGTGGCGCTTGAAGTTCTGCCGAAGGTTGAGGTCGGCAGCTTCGACGACGTTGCGATCGAACGGCTTGTCGCCGATATCCCGGACAGCGAGATCGATGCCGGCCTCAAGACCTTGGCCGAGCGCAATCGCCCCTTCACGCCGAAGGAAGGCGAAGCCGTCGCCGAGACGGGTGACAAGGTGACGGTCGATTTCGTCGGCAAGGTGGGCGGCGAGGAATTCCAGGGCGGCAGCGCGCAGGACATCGATATCGTCCTTGGCTCGGGCTCCTTCATTCCGGGCTTCGAGGAGCAGATCGTCGGCCTGAAGGTCGGCGAAGAACGCACCGTCAATGTTACCTTCCCGGAGGCCTATTCGGAGCCGACGCTCGCCGGCAAGCCGGCGGAATTCGCCGTGACGCTGAAAGCCGTCGCGGCGCCGGGCGACCTGGAGATCAACGACGACTTCGCCAAGGGGCTCGGCTTCGAAAGCTTGGACAAGCTGCGCCAATCGATGCGCGCCTCGCTCGAACGCGAGGCGAGCCTCGTCTCGCGGCGCAAATGGAAGCGCGAGCTGCTTGACGCGCTCGACAAGAAATATTCGTTCGACCTGCCGGAAGAGCTGGTCGAGCAGGAATTCAGCGCCATCTGGCGGCAGGCCGAGGCAGAGCTGAAGGCCTCCGGCCGCACCCTCGCCGACGAGGGCACGACCGAGGCGCAGGAGCGCGCCGCCTATCGCAAGATCGCCGCGCGCCGGGTGCGTCTCGGCTTGGCCTTGGCCGAGATCGGCGATTCGGCCGGGGTTAAGGTGTCGGATGAGGAGGTCGCTCAAGCGCTTTTTGAGCGGGCGCGGCAATATCCCGGCATGGAAAAGCAATTCATCGATTTCTACCGCAACAATGCCGAACGGCTTGCTGAAATCCGCGGGCCGCTGTTCGAGGAAAAGGTGATCGACCACGTTCTGAGCCTGTCCAAGGTGACGGACCGCCACGTCGGCAAGGACGAGCTTTTGAAAGAGGTCGAGGAAGCCGAAAAGGCCGCCGAGGACGAAGCTCAGAAGGGTCTGGGGACTGCCCCAGCAGACGCCGGCTAGCGCCGCCGCTGGCCGTTGCGAAAGCGGCGGAAGCGATTATCTTCTTCGGCAAGGCTTACGAGCCGTGCCTAAAGCACAGAAAAGGTTGCACGATGCGCGATCGCGATCCCCTCGAGATTTACGACAACTACCTGATTCCTCAGGTCATCGAGAATACGAGCCGCGGCGAGCGCGGCTTCGACATCTATTCGCGCCTGCTGCGTGAGCGGATCATCTTCCTGACCGGCCCGGTCGAGGATCACATGTCCTCGGTCATCGTCGCCCAATTGCTGTTCCTCGAGGCGGAAAACCCGAAAAAAGAAATCTCGATGTACATCAATTCGCCCGGCGGCGTCGTGACCTCGGGTCTGGCGATCTATGACACGATGCAGTTCATCCGGCCGAAGGTCTCGACGCTTTGCATCGGCCAGGCGGCCTCGATGGGCTCGCTGCTGCTCGCGGGCGGCGAGGCCGGCATGCGCTATGCGCTGCCCAACGCCCGGATCATGGTCCACCAGCCGTCGGGCGGCTTCCAGGGCCAGGCATCGGACATCGTCCGCCATGCCGAGGACATCATGAAGGTGAAGCGCCGGCTGAACGAGATCTATGTCAAGCACACGGGCCGCGACTATGACTCGATCGAGGCTACGCTCGACCGCGACCATTTCATGTCCGGCGACGAGGCGCAGTCGTTCGGCATCGTCGATCAGGTGATCGACAAGCGCCCGGACGAGACGCCGGCCGGCAAGGCGGCGGCTTAAACGGTCTCGGGGACGCCCAAGGCCAAGATCGGACGAGATCGGCCAAGATCGGATCGGCTGTTTCAGAACTGGGCGCGGGGCCAGCCCCGCGGTCCACGGCGTCCCAAGGCTCGTCTACATGCCTTGGCAACTTGGGCGCTGGCACATAGATTGCTGTTTGGTGACAAAACCCACCCGTTTAACTGAATAAACGCAAATTGATGACACTATAAAGTCAGACTGGCGCGCCTATGTGGCATAAATGGCTCGGTCGGTGCGCCAAATCTGGCCGGGGCTTGATCCCGGGACCTCGCCATGATGCACTTGCGTTTACCAAAACGACGCAATGGGCGAGGGGCTGAGGGTCGAAAAGAGGCAGGTCAAAGGTTCGCATTCGAGCTTTTTGCCTGACGCCAGAAATCAGGGTCCGGCTTTGGTCTGGCCCATAAGGAGATAGACCATGACGAAGGTCGGCGGCAGCGACTCGAAGAACACGCTCTACTGCTCGTTCTGCGGTAAGAGCCAGCACGAGGTCCGCAAGCTGATCGCTGGTCCGACCGTATTCATCTGCGATGAATGCGTCGAACTCTGCATGGACATCATCCGCGAGGAAAACAAATCCGCGCTGGTGAAGAGCCGCGACGGCATCCCCACGCCGAAGGAAATCTGCAAGGTCCTCGACGATTACGTCATCGGCCAGGCGCAGGCCAAGCGCGTGCTGTCGGTCGCCGTCCACAATCATTACAAGCGCTTGAACCACGCGACGAAGCATAACGACGTCGAGCTGGCGAAGTCGAACATCCTGTTGATCGGGCCGACCGGCTCCGGCAAGACGCTGCTGGCGCAGACGCTGGCGCGCATCCTCGACGTGCCGTTCACCATGGCCGATGCGACGACGCTCACCGAGGCCGGCTATGTCGGCGAGGACGTCGAGAACATCATCCTGAAACTGCTCCAGGCCTCCGACTATAATGTCGAGCGGGCGCAGCGCGGCATCGTCTACATCGACGAGATCGACAAGATCTCGCGCAAGTCCGACAATCCGTCGATCACCCGCGACGTGTCGGGCGAGGGCGTGCAGCAGGCGCTTCTGAAGATCATGGAGGGCACCGTCGCTTCGGTGCCGCCGCAGGGCGGCCGCAAGCATCCGCAGCAGGAATTCCTGCAGGTGGACACGACCAACATCCTGTTCATCTGCGGCGGCGCTTTTGCGGGTCTCGAGAAGATCATCTCCGCGCGAGGTACACAGACCTCCATCGGCTTCGGTGCGACGGTCCGGGCGGCGGACGAGCAGCGCACCGGCGACATCCTGCGCAAGGTCGAGCCGGAGGATTTGCTGAAGTTCGGCCTCATCCCGGAGTTCGTCGGCCGTCTGCCGGTTCTGGCGACGCTCGAAGATCTCGATGAGGAGGCGCTGAAGCGCATCCTGGTCGAACCCAAGAACGCGCTGGTCAAGCAATATCAGCGGCTGTTCGAGATGGAGAACACCGAGCTCACCTTCCAGGAAGAGGCGCTGAACGTCGTCGCCAAGAAGGCGATCGAACGCAAGACCGGCGCGCGCGGCCTGCGCTCGATCATGGAGTCGATTCTGCTCGACACGATGTTCGACCTGCCGGGCCTCGACAGCGTCGAGCAGGTGGTCATCGGGGCGGACGTGGTCGAAGGAAAGTCGCGGCCGCTCTATATTCACGCCGAGCGCACCGAGAAGAGTGCCACCAGCGCTTAAGCCTGTCATCAGGTTGACGCGGGGACGATGCCCGGACGGCGTCGTCGCCGCGTCGCGCCTATCCCCAAGTCGCGCCTATCTCTCCGTTTGTCTTTTGGAATCCGCGTTGCGGCACGCGGCTTGTGCGGCGGATTACAGGGCCCGTGGTCCGTTTGCCGTACCGCTTGAAAGCCGGGCAGCCTCACGCCATCTTGGTTCCACGAAAGCCCTCCGGGGCGCTTCAGAATTGCGGAGTGTAGAACTGCGGGGTTGACTTGTTCCAGCGTCGTAAAGGGCGCAAAATCGAGTTTACGCGGGGATATGTCTCGAGTTCTGGCTTTGAACGAAAGTTCGGATAGGATTTAAGCGATGACCAATAAAAAGCGCGAGCTGGTGCCGCCGGGAAAGATCGAAACATATCCGGTCCTGCCGTTGCGTGACATCGTCGTTTTTCCGCATATGATCGTGCCGCTCTTCGTCGGCCGCGAGAAGTCCATTCGCGCGCTCGAAGAGGTGATGAAGGCCGACAAGCTCATTCTGCTTGCGACGCAGATCAATGCCTCCGACGACGATCCCAATCCCGATGCGATTTTCAAGACTGGCACGCTCGCGTCCGTCCTGCAGCTGTTGAAGCTGCCCGATGGCACGGTGAAGGTGCTGGTCGAGGGCCAGGTGCGCGCCCGCGTGCATGGCTATACCCGCACCGCCGATTATTACGAGGCGGAAGCCGAGGTGCTGGTCGACGATCCCACCGATAAGGTGGAGGTCGAGGCCTTGGCGCGTTCGGTGATGACCGAGTTCGAGTCCTATGTGAAGCTCAACAAGAAGGTCTCGCCGGAGGTGATCGCGGCGGTCAATCAGATCGACGACTTTTCCAAGCTCGCCGATACGGTTGCTTCGCATCTTGCGGTCAAGATTCTCGACAAGCAGGCGGTGCTGGAGACGAGCTCCGTCGCCAAGCGGCTGGAGAAATGCCTTGGCTTGATGGAAAGCGAAATCTCGATCCTGCAGGTCGAGAAGCGTATCCGCACGCGCGTCAAGCGCCAGATGGAGAAGACGCAGCGCGAGTACTATCTCAACGAGCAGATGAAGGCGATCCAGAAGGAGCTCGGCGACGAGGACGGCAAGGACGACCTCTCCGAGATCGAGGAGCGCATCAAAGCCACGCGTCTCTCTAAGGAAGCGCGCGACAAGGCAACGGCCGAACTGAAGAAGCTGCGGCAGATGTCGCCGATGTCGGCGGAGGCCACGGTCGTCCGCAATTACCTCGACTGGCTCTTGTCCATCCCGTGGAACAAGCGCAGCAAGGTGAAGAAGGATTTGACCGTTGCCGAGGAGATTCTCGACAGCGAGCACTTCGGCCTGGAGAAGGTCAAGGAGCGCATCGTCGAATATCTCGCCGTGCAGAGCCGCGCCAACAAGTTGACCGGCCCGATCCTGTGCCTCGTCGGCCCGCCCGGCGTCGGCAAGACCTCGCTCGGCAAGTCGATCGCCAAGGCGACCGGACGGGAGTTCGTGCGCATGTCGCTCGGCGGCGTGCGCGACGAAGCCGAGATCCGCGGCCATCGGCGCACCTATATCGGCTCGATGCCCGGCAAGATCATCCAGTCGATGCGCAAGGCCAAGACGTCCAACCCGCTCTTTCTGCTCGATGAGATCGACAAGATGGGCATGGACTTCCGCGGCGATCCCTCCTCGGCTTTGCTGGAGGTGTTGGACCCTGAGCAGAACGCCTCGTTCAACGATCATTATCTCGAGGTCGATTACGACCTGTCGAACGTGATGTTCGTGACCACGGCGAATACGCTCAACATTCCGCCGCCCTTGATGGACCGCATGGAGATCATCCGCATCGCCGGCTATACGGAAGATGAGAAGACCGAGATCGCGCGCCGCCACTTGATCCCGGCGGCGTTGAAGAAGCACGGCCTTGCACCGGTTGAGTGCGAGATCGAGCAGAGCGCGCTCGTGTCGATCATCCGCCGTTATACCCGCGAGGCGGGCGTCCGTAATCTCGAGCGCGAGATCTCGAATGTCGCGCGCAAGGCGGTCAAGCAGATCGTCACCGGCAAGACATTGTCGGTGAAGGTCACGGACGAGAACATCGGCGACTTCCTCGGCGTGCCGCGCTATCGGCATGGCGAGGCGGAGACGGAGGATCAGGTCGGCGTCGTCACCGGCCTCGCCTGGACGGAAGTCGGCGGCGAGCTGTTGACGATCGAAGGCGTCATGATGCCCGGCAAGGGCCGCATGATCGTCACCGGCAACCTGCGTGACGTGATGAAGGAATCGATCTCTGCGGCGGCCTCTTATGTCCGCTCGCGGGCTGTCGATTTCGGCATCGAGCCGCCGCTGTTCGATCGCCGCGACATCCACGTGCATGTGCCGGAAGGCGCGACGCCGAAGGACGGCCCGTCCGCCGGCGTGGCGATGGCGACCGCCATCGTCTCGACGCTGACCGGCATTCCCGTGCGGCGCGACGTTGCCATGACCGGTGAGATCACTTTGCGCGGCCGTGTCCTGCCGATCGGCGGCTTGAAGGAGAAGCTGTTGGCGGCGCTGCGCGGCGGCATGAAGAAGGTTCTGATCCCCGAGGAGAACGCCAAGGATCTGGCGGAAATCCCCGATGCGGTGAAGAACAATCTTGAGATCGTGCCGGTCTCGCGCATGGACGAAGTGTTGCGGCATGCTCTGGTGCGCCAGCCCGTGCCGATCGTGTGGGAAGAGGATGCGAAGTCGATCGAGACGCCGGCGGTGCCGGCCGACGATGAGGCTTCGGGCCTGATCGCCCACTAAGCACCGCTTGACGATAGACCGGGCCCGGAGAGCTTCTCCGGGCCCGTTTTTGTGTCTGCCAGTTTGTGCCTGCGAGCCGGCTTAGATTTCCCGGCGGATTGTGTTAGACCGGCGCGCCGAGCAGCGGCCGTTGGGCCGTTTGGAAATGCTCGGGGATCGGGCGGTTAGCTCAGTTGGTAGAGCGTCTGCTTTACACGCAGAATGTCGGCGGTTCGAGCCCGTCACCGCCCACCACATTCAAGAATTAATCGTCTCTCCATGCGCCGATTGCGTCATGCGCGCGAAACGCTATCCTGCCAAAAGCGGATGGTATGGTTCGGTCGCGTCAGGCGCAGGGGCAGAGGTTATGAAGAAATGGGCCGGCTTGAATTTATCCATAGATTTTAGGGGAATGACGGCCTTTCGCGGACTTTGCGCCGGTCTCCTCGTCGGCCTCGGCCTCGGTTTGCAGCCCGGCATCGCGCATGCCGACGACATGGCTTTTCAGCTCGTCTCCGTCGGCGATCCCGGGCGGTGCGGACGCTATTGCCCGGCCGTGATCGCGGCTGAAGGCGAGATCACCGATTCCACGCCGTCGCAATTTCTCGAATTCGTGCGGGAGAATGTCAGCCAGGCCAATCTCCACGCCGTCGTCTTCCTGAATTCGCCCGGCGGCAAGGTCGCGGCCTCGATGGAGCTTGGGCGGGCGTTTCGCAGAATCGGCGCCGCGGTGATCGTTGCGCAGGTCGATCCCAATAGCCCCGGCCGCATCAATTCGTTTATCGGCGGGCGCTGCCTTTCGGCCTGCGTCTATGCGCTGATCGGCGCCAAGAAGCGGGTCATTCCGCCGGAGAGCCTCGTCGGCATCCACCGCATGTTCGCCTATGTCGACGGTGTCGACGCGCGCGGCGACGAGGAGCGTTACCGCCTCTACGACAACGGCACCATGCGCTCGATCCTGTCGCATTATACCGGCATGATGGGCGTGAGCCCGGCGCTCATCACCATGGCCGAGCACATTTCCTCCGACCGGATTCACATCCTCACGCGGCGGGAAATCTCGCGTTACCGGCTCGGCTCCTCGCGGTTCTAAAGGGCTTTTGAGCAAGCGTTTTTGCGGGCTTGACTTGCCGCTTGACTTGCCGGACCGCGTCCCTTAGTCCGGCATGTCTCCGCTGGATACGCGCAGTTCCGCGGGGGAGTAGCTCAGATGGTTAGAGCGCCGGCCTGTCACGCCGGAGGCCGCGGGTTCGAGCCCCGTCTCTCCCGCCATATCCGATTTAGTTCGACCTGCGAGAAGGCGGCCCCAGCGCATTCTGCGGCGCGAGCGCCGTGGCGCGTGCGACATGCTCGATCGCCTCGGCGAGCTTGCCCGCATGATGCACCGTGATGCCGAGCAGATGCTCGGCCTCGGCGAGATCGGGCAGCGCTTCGAGCAGGCGTCGGCAGGTCGCTTCCGCCTCCATCAGCCGGCTTTCGCTGCGGCAGCGCTCGGCATAGGCGAGCGCCTCGCCAATGGGAACGATGTCACCCATCGTTTCCGACGTTAGATGATGTGCCGCGGCTCCAGAGTTTCCATTTAGCATTATTGGCTGCGCTCGTCGATCGGCTGGCCGGTACGCCCCGGCGGCCCGGCGACAATCAAGAGCAAGCTCACCAACAATGCCGGGACGATGACGGCAAACATAGCGAGCGGGCCATAGCGACCGAGCACGGGCAGCAACACGATCGGCACCAGAATCGAGATTGCCCGCCCGATGCCCCAAGCGCCGGATGTCGCAAAAGCGCGCAGATGCGTCGCAAACAACTCGGCACCATAAAGGCTGAGAACGGCGCTATAGACGGCGCCCGCCAGATTGAAACCTGCGCCAAGCGCGATCAGCGACGCGAGCGATCCGCTGACGGCGAATGCCAGGCCGAGCCCCGCCATCAGCGCTGCACAGAGACCGAGCGCGAGCCGCCGATCGAGGCGATCCATCAGGAAAGCGACGGCGCCGATGCCGAGCGTCGGACCGAACATCGAGACCGCCGCGAAGAGCAGCGAGTCGGAAAGGTGAAAGCCCTTCTGTACCAAAACCTGCGTACTGAGCAGCGGAAAGCCGATGGTGGCCCAGGGCGCCAAGGCATAAAGCGCAGCGAGCAGCAGTATGCGTTTGAAATGCTTCGGCTCGCCTATCAGCACGCCAAAGCCGCTCTTGATTTCGCCCCCACCGAATTCTGCTCGGCGATGCAAGCGTTGCGGTGAGACGACCGGCGCCGGCAAATAGCGTCCTGCCTCGATTCGCAACAAGCCGCTTGCCGCCGCTTCAGCCGCGCCCCGCGTCGCGAGCCATCGCGGCGATTCCGGAACGAGGAAAAACAATCCGGCGACGGCGGCGGAAATGCCGACGCCGACGACAAGCGCCCAGCGCCAGCCCGCGATGCCAAGCGGCGCCAGCGGCGTGAGCCAGCGAATGAGAAATATCACCGCGGGCGCGCCAAGAAAGGCAAAGGAAGCGCAGAGCATCATCGTGATGCCACGGCGCTTCGGCGGCAGCACATCGGCAAGATAGGCCGCCGTCAGTGGCGGATAGGCGCCGAGCGCGAGGCCGGAGACGAAGCGGAATCCGGTCATCCAGCCGATGTTCGGGCTGAGAGCAACAGCGAACGAGGCCGCGGCGAGCACAAGGAGCGCACCTTGCAAAGCCATTCGCCGGCCGCCGCGGTCGCCCCACCAGCCTAAAATCGGGGCGCCGACCGCGCCGCCGGCAAACACCGCGGCCAAGAGCCGGGAAACTTCGCCGTGCGAGGCATGATAAGGGGCACCGAGAAAGATCGCCGAAAACGTGTTGCTGAGCGCGACTTCGCCAATGTCGGCGGCGAGCCCCAGCGTACACAGGGCGACGATCGCAATATGGAGCGGCGCCAGCGAAAGGCGGTCGAGCCGCTCGGCGATGGACGATGGGCTCTGGGGGAATGGGCTTTGGGGTAACGGGCTTTCGGCGGCGCGATCGCTTCCTGCAATCCGTGCATAGTCCATTGCCAGCTCGTGCCGCGTCAAGAGCGCTCGCTGGCCGGTCTGGTCAACGTGCGGCGCTCCCACTTTTCGGTATCAAGCGGTATATCGACGCTGCCGCAAAGAATAAAGCGGCACATGTCGCGATAGGCGTCCGGCAAATCGGTGGGCGCGATCGGCGGCAAGCGCTGGTTGATGCCGCGCGCCCCCATTGGCGAGCGCCTGCGCCACCTGGTCGGCGGGCATTTAATCGCGCGGCTAGGAGGCTTGCGGCGGTTGATACTTTATAACTCAGCGGTAGGGCAAGAATCTCCAGCCTGAAGTATCAAAAACCATTGTTTTACAAACGGAAATTACCGGCCTGTCACGCCGGAGGCCGCGGGTTCGAGCCCCGTCTCTCCCGCCATTAAATCAACGATTTAATTGGTAAGCCGCATTGCCTTAAGGTCCAAATGGACCGGAGGGGCTTGGGCCTTTTAGGCGCGTTTCGTTCCGCCGCCACGGAGCTTTGCGTGCCCCGTCATCCGCCCGGAGCTTCGTAATCTCGATCGACCCTGTCGCGCCATCGGGGCCGCGATAAGGCGCGGCCCCACGGGCGCTGCTACAAGCTGGCCGCGCCCTCTATTCCGCGGCGTGGCGCTTCGGATTGCCGACCGTCTGGATCACTTCGAAGCCTTCGAATTCAGGATGCCCAAGCGTCTTCGGCTTCTCGTCGCCGGCGCGTGCATGGGCGGCGCGGAATTGCTCCGAATTCGTCCACGCCGTAAACGCCTCTTTGCTGGCCCAGATTGTGTGCGACGCATAGAGAATGTGATCTTCGCGTTCGGGCCCGCGCAGCAGGTGGAATTCGACAAAGCCCGGAACCTCGTCAAGCCGAGACGTGCGGGTAAACCACACCTCCTCGAAAGCCTGCGCTTGGTCCTTCAAAACCTTGAAGCGGTTCATCGCGATATACGTCATGCTATCCTCCAGACTATAATGCGCGGTCTCATGGGCACGGGCCCGGCAGCCTTCTCATTTCGATGCGAAGCGAATTGTAATCGAGCCAAGGACCTGCAGCCCGGGGTTTGGCTCGTTGTCGAGATATTGCGTATATTCCCTGTTCAGCAGGTTCTTGACCGTCAGGCTTGCGCTGATGTCGTCATTGTATCGATATGACGCGAATAAATCGACGAGCGCGTAGCCTGTTGTCGGCGGAAAGGTGGCGCTGGAACCCTCGCTGCTCGAGAATTGGAGGCTGGGATCGACGAGCGTAAGGCGCGTGCCGACGATGAGCTTCCGATCGAGAAATCGGAGACCCAACGTGCCGCTGATCCGATCGGGCGGAATGGAATAGAGCGGTGTCGAGGGGTCCGAAACATCCTTGCCATTGATATGCGTGCCGGCGACCGTGACGTAGCCGCCACCCCAATCGTAGGTGCCTTCGAGCTCGACGCCGGAAATCCGCGCTTCGCCAATATTCAGGTATTGAAAATTGGTGATCGGGAAACAGGCATCCGGCGCGAAACCGCAAATCGCCGAGGCCGGCAGGCCGGGTATTCCCGAGGTCAGGTAGGGCGCACCGACCGGCTCGAAACCGATGTAATCATGAATCGTGTTCAGATAGGCATCGGCCTTGACGCGGATTTCGTCGCCGGGCCGGGCAATATCATTGAACTTCAAGTTGACACCGCCCTCGACGTCGTTGGCCACTTCCGGACGCAGGTTGGGATCGGGGAGGATGTTGAAGGCCGGAAAGGGATGCTGTCCGTCGATCAGGGTTTCCGTGACGGATGGCGCGCGGTAGCCATCCGCATAAGTCGCATAGAATTGGACGCCTCTGATCGGCGTGACGCCGACCGTGATCTTCGGCGATAGATGCGAGCCGCTTGAGCCAGTGCCGCCGCCGTCCAGATTATAATGGTCGAAACGTAAGGCTCCCAAAATATCCAGCCATGTCGAATAGCGGATTTCGTCCTGGACGAAGGCGCCGCTCAGCGCGCGCTGACCGCTCGGCGTCGTCGCGGAAATATATCCGCCGGCATTGTCTTGCGTACTGACGAAGTCCCAGACGCCATCGCCGCCGAATGTGACGGCGTGATCGAGCATAGCCGTGCTGAAGCGCGCTGTGTCGTGCGTGTCGAAGCCGTAAGTATGAATCATGTCGAAAAGGCTGTCGCCCGGCACGACACCGAGAAGCGCATAAGTCTCGCTGCCGGCGTCGCTGCCCGAATCGTTGCGCAGCGTCTGCAGATTCTCCGTCTCCGCCGCATAGGCCTTGATCGAGAAGTCGAGCCACGGGATATCGGGCCGCACCGCCGTATAACCTAAAGTGAATTGGTTCGTGTTGACATCGTTGTTCCAAAGCGGTCCCGAATTCGCGGTGCTGTTGTTGTCGTAATTGAAGTTCTCGATGAGCGCCGTGCCGGAAATCTGCTGACCTTCTGCCGGCCGCAGGTTCATCTTTAACAAGCCGCCGACAAGCCCGCTGCCTGTTCCGGGAACGAGATCGCCCGAACCGTCGTGATAAGACGTGGTGTCGCGATACAGAAATTGGCCATAAATATCGCCGGCCGTGCCGCCTGGCCCCATCCGCGCGGCGCCCGACACGCTGTTGACAACGCCGGCGCCATTCGAGCCATAGCCGAGAGTATCCATCGCGCCGTAGGTTTCGTTCGGCAATAGGACGTCGTCTACGCCACGGGTCGTAAACGAAGCGACACCGCCGATCGCACCCGAGCCATAGATGTTCGAAATCGGGCCTCGTACGACATCAATGCCGCTGACGAACATCGGATCGAGATAGAAGGTCCCGTTCGCGTTGTGCCCGGAGATCTGGTAATCCTGCCGTGCCCCATCGACGAGGACGTTGACGCGGCCGAAGTCCTGCAAGCCGCGAATGTTGATCGCCTGTCCGGGGTCGCTCGGCGAAAGCTGCATGGTGACGCCCGGGACGTCCTGCAGCACTTCATTGAAATTCTGCGCCTGAAACGTCTTGATCTGATCCTCTGTCACCGTGCTGACGCCACCCATGGCGTCGATCACGGCTTCATCCGTCTTTGTCGCGGTGACAGTCACGGTGTCGAGCGGAATGCTGCCATCCGGATTCACTTGCGGCGTCGAACTTGCTGATGCTGGCGGCGCAGACGTTGGTTGCGCGTTCTGACCATAGGCAGAGGAAACCGCCAGCAAGGAAGTGCCAGCCAAAAGTGCGCGCCAGAATGAAGTAGACATGAAGAGCCCCCGCCCGGTTGTTGCTGGCTGGCTCTGCGCATCGCGCTCTGGCTGGCTTGCTGATTTGATCGCGGCCGCCTCAACGGCGGCTTGACTGTCATTAGTAAATCGGATGGATAGTGGTCAAGTAATACATTATCTATATTTAATTATTCTCATTATGGAGAGTAATCATGGAATTATTATTATTCTAAATTCGAGGTTCGCAGATCGGCACCGGCGTTGGGGGAACATATGAAGGATGAGAAAGAGACGGCGAACCCGCCTGACGAGCCAAAGCCGGAGCCGCGCGAGATCGATGTTCGCGAGCTCATCGGCGACGCAAGAGAGGCGATATTGCTGCACGCCGGCGAACGTTACCGGCTGCGGATCACCGCCAACGACAAGCTCATCCTGACGAAATAGAAAGGCTTCAGCGGCAGCAGATGACCGGCAGCAAATGTTTCCTGCGTTGGGCCGCGCTCTTTTGCGTCGCTCTCCTTTCGATATCCGCCGCGCGAAGCGCGGCCGTGAAAGCCCCCGCGGCGCAGCGGATCGTCGCCATCGGCGGCGCGATCACCGAAACGCTCTATGCGCTCGGGCAGGAGCAGAAGATCGTCGGCGTCGATACGACGAGCCTCTATCCGCCGCACGCCCTGCGCGACAAACCGAATGTCGGTTATTTCCGCGCTTTTTCGGTCGAGGGCGTGTTGTCGCTGAAACCGACGCTGGTGATTGCCGCCGAAAGCGCGGGCCCGCCGGATTCGCTGAAGCTCCTGCAGGACTCCAAGGTCGCGATCGCGCGCCTGCCGGATGCTTTCACCGCGGCAGGGGTCGAGGCGAAGATCAAATTGATCGGCCATCTCGCGCAGGCGGACGCCGCGGCGGCGACGCTCGCCGAAACCGTCAGCCGGGGGTTCAGCGAAGTGAATGCCCGCCGCGCCAAGGTCAGCGGGCGGACGCGCGTGCTCTTCATCATAGCCATGCAGTCGGGGCGCCCGATCGTGGCCGGGCGCAGCACTGCGGCCGATGCGATGATCGGGCTTGCGGGCGGGCTCAACGTCGCCGCCGATTTCTCCGGCTATAAGCCGATGAACGACGAATCCATTCTCGCCGCTGCACCCGATGTCATCGTGATGATGGCGAATGGCAACAGGCCGTCGAATGCACAGATATTCCAGCTTCCGGCGTTCAAGGCGACGCCGGCGGCCGCGCATCAAAGGCTCGTCGCCCTGGATGGCCTTTATCTTCTCGGTTTTGGCCCGCGCACGCCGCAAGCTTGCGAGGATCTGCTTTCCGCCTTCTATCCGGGCGTGAAATGACCCGCGTTTCCGTGCCGGCAAGCCGCGCTTGGCGCATCCGCGCGCGTCCGGAACGGCGACTGCGCGCAATCCTCCTTTTCCCGGTTCTGGCCGTCGCGCTTGCCGCGCTAACGATCTTGGCCATCGGACGAGGACCGCTCGTCATTGCGCCGGTCGATATCATCGATATTCTTGTCCGGGCCGCGCAGGGCGTCGATCAATCTTCGTCGCGCGAGGCGCTCGTGGTGCTCGACATTCGTCTCCCGCGCATCCTGCTGGCGGTCGTCATCGGTGCTAATCTTGCCGTCTCCGGCGCCTTGATGCAGAGCCTGTTTCGCAACCCGCTCGCCGATCCGGGAATTATCGGCGTTTCGGCGGGCGCAGCGCTGGCAGCGGCGGGCGTCATCGTCGTCGGCGACAAATACCTTCCCGGCGCGCTGCCCTTCGCGAGCCTCCCCATTGCCGCTTTTGCCGGCGCGCTGATCGCGGTGCTCATCCTTTATCTTATTGCCACGCGCGGCAGGGAGACGTCCGTCGCCACCTTGTTGCTCGCCGGCATCGCCCTCGGCGCGTTGGCCGGCGCGATCATAGGCTTCTTGACCTTCGTCGCCGACGACAGGCAATTGCGCGACCTGACCTTCTGGTCGCTCGGGAGCCTTGGCGGCGCGACCTGGGACAAGGTCGCGGCGTTGACGCCGCCGTTCGTCCTTCTCCTCGTTGCACTACCATTCCTGGGGCGCGGGCTGAACGCGCTTTCGATCGGCGAAGCCGAGGCATTTTATCTCGGCATATCCGTTCAACGGCTGAAAGCGGCGATTGTCGCGCTGGCGGCTCTGGCGACGGGCGCGAGCGTCGCCGCGGCGGGCATCATCGGCTTTGTCGGGATTGTCGTGCCGCAACTCTTGCGGCTTGTGCTGGGGCCCGACCATCGTTTTCTATTGCCCGCTTGCGCGCTGCTCGGTCCGGCCCTTTTGCTCGCCGCCGATACCTGCGCGCGGACGCTCGCCGCGCCCGCCGAATTGCCGATCGGTATTCTCACGGCCGGCATCGGCGCACCGTTCTTTCTGTGGCTTCTGCTACGCCGCCCGGCGGGCTTTGACACGTGACAGTCCCCATCGTCGCGGCGCGCAACATTACCTATGCTGTCGGCGACAAGATACTCGTCGAAGACGTGACCGTCACGCTGGAACGCGGCCGGCTGACCGCCGTGATCGGGCCGAACGGGGCCGGCAAGTCGACACTTCTGCGAATTCTGGCGGGCGAATTGACATCCAATTCGGGCAACGTGCGTTATTTGGATCAGGACGTACGAAGCTTGTCGGCGTGGCAGCTTGCCCTGCGACGTGCCGTCATGGCGCAGACGACGCGCTTGGCCTTTGCGTTCTCGGTGAAAGAGATCGCCGCGCTCGGTATTGACAGCCTCGGCCGCAGAGCGAGCCGTGAAGCGCGTCAGGCGCTGGTCGCCACGGCTCTCGAAAAAGCCGATGTCGGCCATCTCGCCGACCGGATTTACCAGACCTTATCCGGCGGCGAACAGCAGCGTGTGCAATTCGCACGCGCGCTCACCCAATTATGGGCCGGCCAATCCATAAAACGGGATCAAGCCCTGTTGCTCGACGAGCCTATTGCGCATCTCGATATGCGCCATCAATTGGCGCTCATGGACGCAGCGCGCGCGCAGGCCCGCGACGGCGTCGCCGTCTTGGTGACGATCCACGATCTCAATCTCGCCGCGGCTTATGCAGACCATTTGCTGGTGCTGAACCGCGGACGCCTCGTCGCACAGGGGCGACCGCACGAGGTTCTGACAAGCCGGCTCCTCGCCGAAGTCTTTGGAGTCGACGCCGGGATCGGCGAAGCGCCCCCAGGCGCTGTTTTCGTCTTGCCACACCGGCACGCGGAAAGACGCGCACCCGGGTCGGGGACCAATCCGAAACCGGATCATTAATCAGGTCGGTGCACCGTTTCCATTGTCAGCTGTCGGGAAGCCCAAGCGGCGGCGAGTTCAGTGAGCCGCCTTCTTGGCATAAAGCGACCACACGCGGGCCGCAGTGCGGCCGGCGCTTTGGCACAGCGCGAAGCTGCCCAGAAACAAAATTGCGACGATTAAGACCAGCAGAATGTCCATTGTGGCCGCCGTAGGAATCGGCGCAGAAGCCTCCGCGCCTTGGCTTGATAACAACAGATTTCTAAAAAATTTTTGGGCAAAAACTCGCTTTTGGAACGGTATCATTGAGAAACGGGAAAGGTGTGCTTTTTCGCACACATCCGCCGGCACCGGACGCCCGAGAGCGGCCAATTGGCTGAACGCGGGCGGGGTGCCGGTTCAAAGAACCCATTCGGGGAAGGAACGTTCCGATGATTGACCACACGGGGATTGGCGTCAGCGATATGAGGGTGGCGGCGAAGTTTTACGATGCCGTCTTGGAAACGCTGGGCCTCCGCCGGGTCATGGTGCTGGCGGACGGCGCCGATGGCATCGGTTACGGCGTTGACTATCCCATCTTTTGGATTGATCGCTTTCACCCGCACAGCACGCGTCAGCACACCGCCTTCGCAGCAGTGAGCCGTGCGCAAGTCGACGCCTTTCATGCCGCTGGCCTGACAGCCGGGGGCGTCGATAACGGAGCGCCGGGATTGCGCGACGCCGCGGACGGCTACCCGTCTGGTTACTACGCCGCCTTCGTGTTTGATCCGGACGGCAACAATATCGAAGCGGTCTTCAGGGGCGCATGAACGGGTCAGGGGGCGACTAGAATCGCCAAGGGGGCGCCTGACCCGGCGCACGATTGCTTAAAGCTCGCAAAAATCGAAACTTTGACCGATAGTCGAAACCCACCGAGCTTCCGCGCGTGATATAGAGTCAGCGAGGAGTTCGGTCCGATGGGCTTGCTCCGGTATTTGGCGCCATCTGTTTGCACCGCCGTTTTGGCGGTCGCGCTCGCTTTTGCGCCGACGGCTTTACGAGCGGAACCCGGCTGCAGCATCCAAGATCTTGCGAATGCGATCGACAGCGCCTTCAACGCGGTTACGTCGAGCGCCTGCGACGAGACGGCGGCCACCGGGGCCGGGGTGGGCGTGGCGACCGCGCTCACCGGTGCATTGGCGGGCGTTGCGGCGGGCGCGGGGCAAGGCTCGGTCGACGATTTTTGCAACGCGATCAACAGCGCCTTAAGTACGGCCGGTAACGTCCAAAGCGACGCCAACACTGCGCAACAGATCTTGAATGGTTCATCATCGGCTTTGTCTTCGGTCGCCTCGTTTATTAGCGACGCGGCGAGCGTGGGTATCGATCCGCTGAGCATTGCCGAATGTGCCTGCCAGGTCGAACAAGGCCTTGGACAGGCGGTCGCCGATCTGGGAGGCTGTGCCTGCGACGTCGCCGCCGCTCTGCTCGGCAGCACGTGCAATTGCACGCCGCCGCCGCCGCAAACAGCGAGTTGCGCATCGAATACGGCAGGCTGCGCCAATTTCAACGACAGCGATCCGGCGTGCCAAGGTGGCGGCCCTGGATACGGGCCAATCATGATCACGCTCAACGATGGCACGTCGCCGCCTGTGGTCCAGGTCAACGGCCCCTCGGGGACGACGGTCACGCAATATGGCAGTACGGGTGCCTGCGCATCGAGCTGGTCCTGTTTCTGCCCAAAGCCGATGCAGCCGGTTTGGGTCTGCAATGCCGCGCTTGACTACAATTGCCAGAACAATGGCGAGCGCATCTTCGCCTGCGTGTGTCCTGCGAACACGACACCGGCCGGAGCCAGCAGTGCGAATCCTTCCGGCAATCTGGTCAACGGCGTCAACGTCTGCATTTGCAATAACACCGGACGCCCGGCTGAGGCCAATGGACCCGGCGGAAATCCCTGCCCGTCGTTGTTCCCACCGCCGTGCCCTCGCGGGCAAACTTATGGGCCAGGCGGCAAATGCGTCCCGGCTTGCGCGTCGGGCGAGATATTGCTCGCGGGGGGAACGTGCTGCGATCCTTCACAGGCCTCGTCCTGCGGTACTTGCTGTCCGAGCGGGCAGGTGCCCGATCCCGCGACCGGGGCGTGCGTGACATCAACGCGCCTGCCTCAGCCGGGCCGGCCTCGGCCGCTGCGGTGATGTCATGAAACCGTCCTCCCGCATCGCGCCCTGCAGCAAAGAGGCTGTTTCGTTTTGGGTATTGGCCTTGCTCCTCGTCTTCGGATTGACGGGCTCGGCTTTGGCGCAACAGCCGGCACCCATACTGGCGCTGGGCAATGCAGCGGTGACCGGCTTTTCCGGCGCCATCCCGCCGGCGCAGATCGCGCCCGGCGTCGATCCGGCCGAAGAAACTTTCATCGACGAAAATGGCCCCGCGCTGCGCATCATCAATCTTCAACACATGGGCGGCTTGCCCAACGCACAGCTCGTCAACGCGCCGAAACCGGTGAGCTGGTTCGCCAGCCAGATTGGTCAGGTGTTCGGCGTCGCCACCGACGATGCGGTGCCGCCAAACATTTATGTGGCGGCCAGTTCTGCTTACGGGTTGCCCGTTGTCGTCCCGGCGCCCGACAAAGAGCCACGACACAGCAAGACCGGTGCCCCCGGCACGACATTCATGCCGGGGCTTTGGGGTGGCGCCGCGGCTGGTGGCGGCCCCGGATCGGTCTGGAAGATCGACGGTGTGACCGGCGCCGTCAGCCTCTTCGCCAATGTCACGCTCGACGGTCGGGCGAATTCCGGCGCCGCGCTCGGCGGTGTCGCGTACGATTTGCGATCCAAATCCTTGTTCGTTGCCGACCGCGAGACCGGCTTTATTCATCGCTTCAACATGTCCGGGATCGAGATGGGCCGTTACGATCACGGCGTAACCGGACGGCAAGCCGTTGGCCTGCCGCCAGTCGCTTTTGACCCATCCAAACGGCTCGATATCACCCGTCCGCAGTTCGATAGCGGCGACCCTGCAACGTGGAATTATGCGCCGCCGGAACGGCGGATTTTTGGGCTCGCCGTTTTTAAAGGCCGGCTCTATTACGCCGTCGCCGACGGTTTTCAAATTTGGTCGGTCGGCCTTGCGCCAGATGGTGCTTTCGGCGGTGACGCAACGATCGAGATCGCGGTGCCGCCGGCCGCCGCGCAAACTGAAATTTCAAAGATCACCTTCGACGAGCAGGGCCGCATGTTTTTGGCCGAGCGGCCGGCCCCGACAGGCGCGTTTGATTTCGAGGCGCTGACACGGGAAGGAATCGGCCGCGTTTTGCGTTATGCCGCGACCGCAACGGATCCTGACGGACACTCGGTTTGGCAACAGGAGCCCGATCAATATGCGATCGGCTTTCCGCTCCAACTCTCAAATGGCAACGGCGGTGTCGCGATCGGCTACCGCTACGACGCCGATGGCAATATCAATTTCGCTTCGTGCGGCGGCTTTCTCTGGTCGACGGGCGAAGAGCTGCGCCAGACGTCGGATGCGGCGCTGAGAAAGCGTTTGAGCGTCACGGGTGCGCTCAACGTCGACGGACTGCAAGGCAACGAGACGTGGCGGATCGAGCGGCATCACGAGCTGCCGCTCTATGCCTATTTCATCGATTACGACGACAAGTTCGACGATACGGCCGCACGCGGCCATCTTGGCGATATTGCGATCGTGCGCGCCTGTACGCCGCATGCCGAGGAAATCATCCTGCCGCGCGGCTATGGGATCTCCGTGCCCATGGGGCCGCCTGGCGGATGCCCAACCGGTCAAGTATGGGCGATCGATCTTGCCGCCTGCGTGCCTGGCTCTTGTCCGCCACATCAGGTTTGGAACAGCGGTTCGAACACCTGCTCGGCGGGAGGATGTCCACCGGGCCAAGTTTGGAATCCTATTACGCGCTCTTGCCGGCCGGGAAATTGTCCGCCGGGCCAAATTCGCGATCGCCACACGCAAGAATGCACGCCCTGCTCGAGGCCCAATGTGCGCGTTGGCGGACAATGTTGCACGCCGGCGTCTCTCGCCGCCACGGGCGGCCTTTGCCCGCCCGGCGGCGGTTGTCAGCCCGGAACCATCGCCATTGGCCCAAGCGGGGCGTGTTGCCCGAGCAGCCAAGTGTATAGCGGTCCGTCCGGCGCGGAGGCCTGTTGCGCCGGTCCGCTTGTCAATGGCCAATGCCAGCCGCCGCCACCGCCGCCCATTTGCCCGACGTGCTGCGCGCCCGGCTATTCGCAAACGGCAAGCGGCTGCTGCCTTGCCGGGCAAGTCACAAGCAGCGGCGTCTGCTGTCCCGCCGGACAAACGCCGCTTGGCACCGTCTGTACGATAAAAATTCCGATCAAATTCCCGCCGCCAAGCTGCTGCGCCGCGGGTTCCGTGCCCACCGGGCCGAATGGGAAATGCTGCCCAGTCGCCAATGTGACGACGGAAGGCATGTGCTGTCCGGTCCCGGTCGATCCGGCGAATCGCGGCTCCTGCCCGGCGCAGATTCAAAGCGTCATGAAATGCGCGCAGGGCTATACCAAAATGCCCGACGGCTCATGTTGCAGGAACGGCCTCGTCAGCCGGGATGGGAAGAGCTGCGGCAGGCTTGTGTCACCGCCGCCACCGCCGCGCATCGTGCGGACGCCGGTTCCGCCACCCCCGCCGCCAAGCTGCGCCGCGCGCGGCAATTATGTCAGCGACTTGCGTCGCGCAGGTCGCTGCATCCCTTGCACGCGCGGACGCTTTGCCAATGAGGATCACACCGCTTGCATTCGGCGGCCTCACGGCGGCCACGTGCTCCTGCCGCCGATTGCGACGTGCGGTGCCAGATTCATTCGCAATCCGCGCAATCCCCGTAGCTGCATTGCCTGCCCGCGCGGGCAAGTCGCCAACCGCGGTCACACGGCGTGTATCCCGCTACGCCGCTACGGCCCGGTGTATGGGCCCGTGCCGCCGATCTACGGGCCAGGGCCTTATTATCCGGGCTTCGGACGCCCGCCGCGTTTCTTCGGGCCTCCCGGCGGCGGTTTTCATCCGGGTGGGGGATTCCGCGGCGGGGGATTCGTGCCGAGATAGAGCCGATGTGGAGAGACCCATGAAACGCCGAACGCTCGTCGTCGCTCTCGCAATTGCCGTCGTCCTGCCTGCGCTACTTTCGCCAAGCCTCGCGCAGAACACGCAGGATGATCTCGACGCCGCGATTCACGATTATCTCGTGCGCCATCCGGATGAACTCGACGCCATCATTCACGCTTATCTCGTCAAGAACCCGGACGTTCTGAAAGAGATGTTCGCCGAACTGATGAAACGGCGGGGCTTGACCGGGTTAGGGTCGAAGCCCGGGGCGCAAGCCGCTGTCGTGGACCACGGCGCCGATATCATTCGCAATTCCGCACTCCTCTTTCATTCGCCGCGTCAGGTCACGCTTGGCAATCCGCAGGGCGATGTCACTCTGGTCGAATTTTTCGATTATAATTGCGGTTATTGCCGACGGGCGCTCGCCGACTTGATCGCGCTTCTCCATGACCCCAAGCTGAAGATCGTCTTGAAGGAGTTTCCGATTCTCGGGCCGGCTTCGGGCGAAGCGGCGCGCGTCGCCGTGGCGCTACGCATGCAAGATTCCGGTGGCCAAAAATATCTTGTCTTCCATGAAGCGCTTTTAGGTGCGCCGGGGATAGCGGACAAGGATAGAGCGCTCGCGGCGGCCAAGGCTGCCGGAGCCGACATGGCGCGGTTGCAGAAAGATATGGCCAGCGATGAGCCGGTCGAGACCCTCGCCGAAAATTTCCAGCTCGCAAAAGCTCTCGGTCTGCGCGGCACGCCGGGCTATGTGGTCGGCGAGCGCGTCGTCTACGGTGCTGTCGGCACCATAGCCCTCAGGCGCCTGATCCAAGCCCAGCGCGCCGGCACCAATTGAAAGGCCAGTGCGCCGGCCGGAAGAGCGGCTTGACCCTTTTAGCGGCTAGCCGTTTATAGCGCGCTCTGCTTTACGCGTTTTGATCGAAGCTTCGATGAATGTCGCAAACGGATTTGAGCTCGCGGCCGCCGCGCTCGCCATCGAAGCGACGCTTGGCTATCCGGCGTTTTTGCTGCGCGCGATCGGCCATCCGGTCATTTGGATCGGCGCCTTGATCGACGCGACCGAAACGCGGCTCAATCGTCGGACATGGGCGCCGGGAGTGCAAAAGCTCGCCGGCGCGGCGAGCCTCATTTTCTGGCTAGTGTGCGTCGGCGCCTGCGGCGGGCTCATTGCCTGGGTCTGCGGCCCATCGATCTTCGGGATGGCGATTCTCGCTTTATTGGCGTCAAGCCTGTTGGCGCAGCGCGCGCTCCACGATCACGTCAAGGCGGTCGCCGACGCACTGGCGCGGGACGGGCTTGCGGCGGGGCGGGCGGCGGTGGAGCAGATCGTCGGCCGCGACACGGCGGTGCTCGATGAAGCGGGCGTCGCCCGCGCCGCAATCGAAAGCCTTGCGGAGAATTTTTCCGATGGTGTCGTCGCGCCGGCGTTCTGGCTGGCTGTCGGCGGTTTTGTCGGCGGCCTTCTTTACAAGACGATCAATACGGCGGACAGCATGGTCGGCCATCGGTCGCCACGTTTTGCAAACTTCGGCTGGGCGTCGGCGCGGCTCGACGATCTCGTCAATCTGCCAGCCTCCCGGCTTGCCACGCTGCTTCTTGCGTTCGCCGCGGCCTTCGATGGCCTCGCATTGGCCCGCGACGCCTTTAAGGCCGCCTGGCGCGATGCCCGGAAACATCTGTCGCCGAATGCCGGCTGGCCGGAGGCCGCCATGGCCGGCGCCCTCGGTCTCAAACTCGGCGGCCGGCGACTCTATGACGAGAGCATCGTGGAGGGGGCTTTCATGGGCGACGGCCGCACTGCTGCGACCGCGCAGGACATTCGCCGCGCCTTAAAACTTTTCCGCCGCGCCGCGCTCTTGCAGATCGTCGCTTATGCCGTCTTGGCGCTGATCATGTGGCGAGGCTGAGCAGCCGGTCGAGATCGAGGCAGCGTTCGAGATGCGCCGCGAGATCATCGAGTGTCCGCTCGACCTGGTCTTCATAGGCGAGATCGGACCCGGCACCGAGCGCTTCGAGCCAAGCGCGGCGTTGCCGGTCGTCGGAAAAAAGCCCATGCACATAAGTGCCGGCCACAAGGCCATCCGCCGAACGGGCGCCTTCCTGGCGGCCGCCAGTAAGCCAGTGCATCGGCCGCGCGCAATCGGGCCCAGAGGTGCGCCCGACATGCATTTCATAACCTTTGAACGGCGCATCGCTGGCGATCGAGCGGCCTTCGATGGCGGTCAGCGTTTTTTCGCCGCCGAGAATTGTCTCGACATCGAGCAGGCCGAGGCCCGGCGTCTCGCCCGGCTCGCCTTCGATGCCGTCGGGATCGGCGATGCGTCGGCCAAGCAATTGAAAGCCGCCGCAGAGGCCGAGCACGCTTTTGCCGCGGCGGACATGCGCCTTGATGTCGATATCCCAGCCTTCCGCGACAAGCGCCGTCATGTCGGCGCGCGTAGCTTTCGAGCCGGGCAGAATGATGAGATCGGCATCGGCGGGCAGCGGCGCACCATGCCGGATCATCAGGAGCTCGACGTGCGGCTCGGCGGCGAGGGGATCGAGATCGTCGAAATTGGCGATATGCGGCAGGACGGGCGTCACGATCTTGAGCGGCCTTTGTTCGCCACTCGGCACGAAGCGCTGCCGGGGCACCGCGTCCTCGGCGGGTAACAGAGCCGCGTCGGCGAAATAGGGGACAAGGCCTAGCGCCGGCCAGCCGGAATAATGTTCGATATCCTTCATCCCGGCGGTGAATAGGGCGGCATCGCCGCGAAACTTGTTGACGATGAAGCCGCGGATCAAAGCCGCATCGTCGGGATCGAGCACCAGCTTCGTGCCGGCGATCTGCGCGATCACGCCGCCGCGGTCGATGTCGCCGATGAGCACCACCGGACACTCCACCGCCCGCGCGAATCCCATATTGGCAATATCGTTGGCCCGCAGATTGATCTCGGCCGGGCTGCCGGCGCCTTCGACGAGAACGAGATCAGCCTTTGCGGCGAGCGTCGCAAAGCTCTCCAGCACGGCGGCACGCAACTTCGGTTTCCAGCTCTGGTATTCTCGCGCCTTGGCGGTGCCGATCACGCGGCCCTGCACGACGACCTGGGCGCCGATCTCGCTTTGCGGTTTCAGCAACACCGGATTCATATGCGCGCTCGGCGCGACGCCTGCGGCGCGCGCCTGCAAGGCCTGGGCACGGCCGATCTCGCCGCCATCTGCCGTCACGGCGGCATTGTTCGACATGTTCTGCGGCTTGAACGGCATGACCGACAGGTCGCGCTTGCGATAGGCGCGGGCGAGCCCGGCGACGATCAGCGATTTGCCGACGTCCGAGCCGGTGCCTTGGAACATCAGCCGCCGCGCAACCATCAGAACTCGATTCCGGCCTGGGCTTTGACGCCGGCGTCGAAATGATGCTTGACCGGAGTCATCTCGGTCACGAGATCGGCCGCCGCAATCAAAGCCGGCGGCGCGTTCCGCCCGGTGACGACGATATGCAGATCGGGCCGCCGCTGCGTCAGCGTTTCGACCACGGCATCGATCGGCAGATAGTCGTAGCGCAAGGCGATGTTCAATTCGTCGAGCACGACAAGTTTGATGTTCGCATCGTTCATGAGCGCCTTCGCCTTTGTCCAGGCGGCTTCGGCGGCGGCGATATCGCGTGCGCGATCCTGCGTTTCCCAGGTGAAGCCTTCGCCCATCGTGTGCCAGGCGACGAGATCGGCAAAGCGCGTTTCGAGCACATTGCGCTCGCCGGTTGTCCAGGCGCCTTTGATGAATTGCACGACGCCGACGCGCCAGCCGTGTCCGAGCGCGCGCAGCAGAAGACCGAAGGCCGCCGTCGATTTGCCCTTGCCGCGACCGGTGTGGACAATCAGCAGGCCCTTTTCGATCGTCTTCGACGCGACCTCCGAATCCTGTGCGGCCTTGCGCTTGCGCATCTTGTCCTTGTGCCGCGCGTCGTCTTCATGCGCATCTTGCGCGATCATCATGCGGCATCTCCGGCGCGTTTATGGAACGCGCTGTTTTGACAAGCCTGTCCCGCAATGGCAAGATATTGCTGACGGTCCTTCCTCGGAAGGGAAACAGGGAATGCGGTCGGAGCCTTGTGCTTGCAGCCGCAGCTGCCCCCGCAACTGTGAGCGGCGAGCAGCCACCTAGAGCCACTGGATCACGTCACAGCGATCTGGGAAGGCAGGTGGCATGTGTTGAGCCGCGAGCCAGGAGACCTACCGTCGCGCGTCGACCGTTTCGCATCGGGCGGGGTGTCCCGGGGCGGATCTCGCAGCCCGCTGCGCTACGCTCCCGGATGGGCGCGCCGGTCCGGTCACCCCGCAAATGCAGCGGAGCTGAAGATGGCGGCGCCTGATACCCATAAGATTCCCACGACGATCGTCACCGGCTTTCTCGGCGCCGGTAAGACGACGCTGATCCGTCACTTGCTTGAACAGGCGCACGGGCGCCGGCTGGCGCTGATCATCAACGAGTTTGGCGACGTCGGCGTTGACGGCGAGATTCTGCGCGGCTGCGGCGTCGACTCGTGTCCGGAGGAAAATATCATCGAGCTGGCCAACGGCTGCATCTGCTGCACGGTGGCGGACGATTTCGTTCCGGCGATCGAGGCTTTGCTCGGCCGCGGCGACAGGCCCGATCATATCATCATCGAAACCTCGGGCTTGGCGCTGCCGAAGCCCTTGGTGAAGGCATTCGATTGGCCGACGGTCCGCGCCCGTCTCACCGTCGATGGCGTTGTGGCGGTCGTCGATGCTGCCGCGGTACTTGCCGGCACGTTCGCCGACGATCCGGAGCTTGTCGCGGCACAGCGCATCGCCGATCCGTCGCTCGATCATGACAATCCGCTGGAAGAAGTCTTCGAGGATCAGCTTCTCTGCGCCGATATGGTGGTGCTCAACAAGAGCGACTTGCTGTCGCCTGAGGAGAGGGCACAGGCGCGTGCGCAAATCGCGGCTGTGTTGCCCCGCGCGGTCAAGATCGTCGCGACAAGCGAAGGCCGTGTCGATCCCGAACTGCTGCTTGGCCTCGAGGCTGCGGCGGAGGACGATATCGAGGCGCGCAAGTCGCATCACGATGACGAGCCGGACCACGACCACGACGAATTCGAAAGTTTCGTCCTCAAGGTCGGTCCGCTGACCGATCCGGAGCAATTCATCGCCAAGCTCAGCGCGATTGCCGAACAGCATGATGTGCTGCGGATGAAGGGATTTTTCGCGGTCGCCGACAAGCCGATGCGGCTCTTGGTGCAGGGCGTGGGGCGGCGCTTCCGCCAGCATTTCGACCGGCCGTGGCGCAAGGACGAACCACGTCACGGACAGCTCGTCGTGATCGGCGAGACGGGGCTCGACCGCGCCGCGATTGCCGCGGCCGTCGCTTGAGCCGCAATGCACCTTCTGCGCACCACGACGCGGACGATCGACGAGGCTGAAAGCGCCGTCGATCTCGGCCAGACGCCGGGCAAGATCGTCTTTCTGTCGTTTTCCGATAGCGATCTCGGGCTCGCGGCGACGGCGTTGGAGGCGCATAAAAACGCCGAGGTGCGGCTCGCCTCGCTCGCCATGCTGCGCCATCCTTATTCGGTCGATCTTTATATCGAAAGGGTCGCGGCGCGAGCGCGCTTCGTGCTCGTGCGGCTTCTCGGCGGTTTAGACTATTGGCGCTACGGCGCGCAGGAGCTTGCCGCTGCGGCGCGCCGGCACAAATTCGATCTCGCGCTCATTCCCGGCGACAGCCGCGCCGATGTGCGGCTCGATGAACTATCGACGCTGCCGGCCGACATGCTGCGCACGATCGCCGGCGCTTTCGAGAGCGGCGGCGCGGGCAATCTCGCCAATCTCTTCGCCTGGATCGAGCGGCGGTGCGATGGCGAGACGCGACCGCCGCCGGCGCCGCAGGCGGTGCCCGCGTGCGGTCTTTTCGCTGCCGCGTGCCGTGCCGGTGCGAACGCGGCGCCGCTCGCCGTCATCATTTTCTATCGCACCTATCTTCTCGCCAGCGATGTCGCGCCGATCCTGGCTGTCGCCGATGCCTTGGCCGCGCGGGGCTTACGCGTACTTGCGGCCTATGTGCCGAGCCTCAAGGATGGCGAGGCGGCATCCTGGCTCACCGAGCTTCTCGCGCGCGAAAAACCCGATGTGATTCTCAATTCGACAGCCTTTGCCGCGCGCATGGACCAAGCGCGAAGCCCGCTCGAAACGGCCGATGCGCCGATCCTGCAGATGATCCATGCCAGCACGTCGCGCGCCGCCTGGGCCGCGGATATGCGCGGGCTCGGCGCGGCCGATCTCGCCATGAATATCGTGCTGCCGGAACTCGACGGCCGCATCATCACGCGGCCGATTTCCTTCAAGGAAGAAACCGAGCGCAGCGCGGCGCTCGAATTCACCCGTCTTGTTCACCAGCCGGACGACGGGCGGATCGATTTCGTCGCCGATTTGGCCTTGGCCTGGACGCGGCTGCGCAACATGCCGCGCAACGACCGGCGGCTCGCCTGCATACTCTCGGATTATCCGGCGAAGGCTGGCCGCGCTGCCTATGCCGTCGGTCTCGACACGCCGGCAAGCCTCACTGAGATTGCCGCGCAGTTGAAAGTGGCGGGCTACGACATCGAGGCCGTTGGCGATTGCGGCGCGTTCATTCGCGCTCTCGCGGAATCAGCGGCCGGCGAAGCCTATTCGCTTGATGACTATCGCGAGGCTTTTGCGGCACTGCCCGAGACCTTACGCAATGCAATCGATGCGGCCTGGGGCGCGCCCGAGGCAGATTCGCATGTCGAGCAGGGCGCGTTTCGTTTTCGCGCGCTGCGCCTTGGCAAGATGATCGTCGCGATCCAGCCGGATCGCGGCGGCGCTGCCAGCCGCAAGGCCGATTATCATGATGCGCGGCTGCCGCCGTCGCATTTCTATGTCGCGTTCTATCTGTGGCTGCGGCGCGCCGAGTGTATCGACGCGATGATCCAGCTCGGCACGCATGGCACGCTCGAATGGCTGCCCGGCAAAGCGACCGCGCTTTCCGATGCCTGCGCGCCGGAGGCGCTGCTTGGGCCGGTGCCCTTGATCTATCCGTTCATCGTCAACAATCCCGGCGAGGCCGCGCAGGCCAAGCGCCGCGCCGGTGCGGTGATCGTCGGCCATCTGACGCCGCCGCTCGGGCCGGCCGGCGGCGCCGGCGACCTTGCCGAATTCGAGACCTTGTTCGACGAATATGCCTCGGCGCAGCAGATGGATCCGAAACGCGCGGCGCTGCTCGCCGAGACGATTCTCGCGCGCGCGGGCGAGACGGGGCTTGCCAGCGAGGGGGGCGTGGCGCTCGACGTCCCGCAAGAGGAAGCGCTCGCCAAGCTCGACGCTTGGCTTTGCGACATCAAGGACATGCGCATCGCGGAGGGTCTGCACACGTTCGGCCGCCCGCCAATCGCCGGTGCGCAAGTGCTGGCGGGGACGCAGGCCGATGCCGCTGCGCAAGCGCGGCTCGATGCATGTCCCGCGCGCGAAATTGATGGGCTCCTTGCCGCACTCGACGGCCGCTTTGTCGAACCCGGGCCGTCCGGCGCACCCGCGCGCGGACGGCTCGATGTCCTGCCGACAGGGCGCAATCTCGTCACCATCGACCCGCGCATGGTGCCGACGCGCACGGCGTTTGCGATCGGCCAGCGTGCGGCGGCGGCCCTGATTGCGCGTCATCTTCAGGATCATGGCGACTGGCCGCGACGCCTGGTGCTTGATCTCTGGGGCTCGGCGACCATGCGCACCGGCGGCGAGGAGCTCGCACAGATTTTCGCTTATCTCGGCGCGGTTCCGGTGTGGAACGAGGCGTCCGGGCGGGTGAGCGGCTTCACCATTCTGCCGCCTGCCGCGCTCGATCATCCGCGCATCGATGTGACCTTGCGCCTTTCGGGTCTGTTCCGCGATGTGTTTCCGGCGCAGATCGCGTTGATTGAGCAATTGATCGAAGCCGTTGCGGCGCTCGATGAACCTATCGAAGACAATCCGCTGAGCGCTGCGCGCGCGGCCGGCGATGCCATGTTGCGCATCTTCGGTCCGGCCTCCGGCACGTATGGCGTGGCGCTCGGGCGAATGCTGGCGGAAGATGCCACGACCTCCGAAGCGGATCTCGCCACCGCCTATCTGAGTGACAGCGGCCATGCTTTGGGGCGCGTCGAGCAGGAAGCTAAAGATGCCTTCCGCGCGCGCGTTGCAAGCGCCGATGCGTTTGTCCATGTGCAGGATTTGCCCGGCCAGGATGTGCTCGATTCGAGCGCCTTCTTCGAGCACGAAGGCGGTTTCGCCGCGGCAGCGAAACAAGCCGGCGGCAAAGCCAGCCTCTATCATCTCGATGCGACGCGGGCCGAGACGCCGGTCGTGCGTGCGCTCAGCGAGGAAGTCGCGCGCGCCATCCGCGGCCGTGCCGCCAATCCCAAATGGATCGCCGGCCAGATGCAACATGGCTATCGCGGCGCGGCGGAGATCGCCGAGACGATCGACAACCTCTTCGGCTTCGCGGTGACAAGCGGGGTCGTGACGCCGCGCCAATTCGATCTTGTCTTTGATGCAACGCTCGGCAATGACGCGGTGGTGGACTTTCTCAATGCGGCCAATCCCGAGGCCGGACGCGCCATCGCACAGTGTTTCGATCAGGCGATGCGGCGCGGGCTTTGGGCCTGTCGGCGCAATTCCGTTGCCATGCGTCTTGCAAAGCTTTTGGAGCCGGCATGAGCAGCGCGCTTCGCAAAGGCTGGTGCCCGAGCGCGCTACGGCCGATGGCGAGCGGTGACGGGCTCATCGTCCGCCTCAGCGTGAGGGACGGCATCGTTACGCCCGCGCTCGGGCAGACGCTGGCGCGTCTCTCGCGCCAACATGGCAACGGCCTGCTCGATCTATCGAGCCGCGCCAATTTGCAATTGCGCGGCGTGACGGAAACAACTTTACCCGCCTTGCAGGCGGAATTGCGCACGCTTGGGCTGCTTGAAGCCGACGCAGCGCCGCCCGTGGCGCGCAATATTCTCGTAAGTCCGCTGGCCGGGATCGATCCGCAGGCCGTTCTCGATATTGGTCCTTGCGTGCAGGCGCTGAGACAGCGGCTGGAGCACGACGACGCGTTGCATCGGCTCTCTGCTAAATTCGGCTTCGTCGTCGATGATGGCGGCGCGCTTTCGGTCGCGGGCGAAAAAGCGGATGTCAGCTTCCTCGCGCAGCACGGCGCAAGCGCGCCTTATTTTCTTGTCTGCCTCGCAGGCGAGCCAGCGGGGGAATGTGCGATCCACGCTCTCGCCGATGTTGGCCTGCGCATCGCGCACGCGTTTCTGCAATTGCGCGACGTGGTCGACCAGCGGATGGCCGACCATGTGCGGGGCAACGGCATCGGGGTCATTGCCGCAAGGGCAGGGCTGACGAAGACCGCGGCCAAGATTGCCCACGATCCTTCGCCGCGCCCGATTGGTGCCTTTCGTGTCGGCGCCCATTATGCTTTGGGCCCCGGCATCGCATTCGGGCGGCTCGACGCCGCCCAATTGGAAAAACTGGCGAAAATTGCCGAGGCGAGCCGCGGCGCCTTGCGCCTGACACCCTGGCGCGCCATCCTGATCGTGGGAGCTGAGCCGCCCGATGCCGCACAACTCGCCGATGCCGGACTGATCTTTGCGGAAGATGATCCCTTGCGGGCGGTCGCGGCGTGCCCCGGCGCGCCGCGTTGCGCCAGCGGCACGACGCCGACCCAGGATGATGCGCGACGCATTGCGCCACTCGCCCGACAATTGAAGGCGCGCGGCATCGCGGTGCATGTCTCGGGTTGCGCCAAGGGCTGCGCGCATGCGGCTGCCGCGCCGGTGACCTTCGTCGGCCGTGACGGACGCTACGACCTTGTGCGCCACGGCGCGGCAAGCGATACAGCGGTCGCCACGGGGTTCAAAGGCGATCAATTGCCTCTCGTCCTACAGCGGCTTGTCGCGAAGGCCGACGCATGAGCTATTCCTATATCCGCGACGGCGCGGAGATTTATCGCCGCTCCTTTGCCATCATCCGCGCCGAGGCCGACCTCGGTCGGTTCAGCGCCGACGAGGAACCGGTCGCGGTGCGCGTCATCCATGCGAGCGGGCAGGTCGAGGCAGCGCGGGATCTCGTCTTTTCGCCGCGTTTCGTCGTTGCCGCGCGCGGCGCGCTCGAAGCCGGGGCGCCTATCCTCTGCGACGCCAAAATGATTGCCAGCGGCATCACCCGCGCGCGGCTTCCGGCCGATAATCCGGTGATCTGCACGCTCGCCGATCCCGCCGTGCCGGCGCTGGCGGCGAAGATCGGCAATACGCGCTCGGCCGCGGCGCTCGATCTTTGGCTTGAGCATATCGCGGGCGCGGTCGTCGCCATCGGCAACGCGCCGACGGCGCTCTTCCATTTGCTCGAACTTTTCGAAGCCGGCTGGCCTTTGCCCGCGGCGATTGTCGGCATGCCGGTCGGCTTCGTCGGCGCGGCCGAATCGAAAGAGGCTTTGCTCGCCTTCGGGCGCGTGCCTTATCTCATCGCGCGTGGGCGGCGCGGCGGCAGCGCGATGACCGTCGCCGCGATCAATGCGCTGGCGAGTCCAAAAGAATGAGCGCGGGCAGGCTGATCGGCGTCGGACTCGGGCCGGGAGATCCCGAGCTTTTGACCGTCAAGGCGGTCAAGGCGATCAAAGCGGCGCCGGTTGTCGCCTTTTTTGCGAAAGCGGGACGTCGCGGCAATGCGCGGGAAATCGCCGATTGCTGGATTTCCCACGGTCAGATCGAAGTGCCGCTCTATTATCCGATGACGACCGAGACGCGGTTCGACAACCCGGTCTATGTCGAGACCTTGCGCGCCTTCTATGAGAATTCATCCGCGGCATTGGCCGCGCATCTCGAAGCCGGGCGCGACGTCGCTTTGCTCGCCGAGGGCGATCCGCTCTTCTACGGCTCCTTCATGCACATCTACGTCCGGCTGCGCGAGACGTTCGAAAGCACGATCATTCCCGGCGTCACCGGGATGGCTGGCTGCTGGAGCGTGGCGCAGACACCGATGACCTGGGGCGACGATGTTCTCACCGTCTTGCCGGCGACGCTGCCGGAAGACGAACTCGTGGCACGTCTGGCGCATTGCGACGCTGCGGTCATCATGAAGCTCGGCGCCAATCTGCCTAAGGCGCGCGCCGCGGTCCACCGTGCCGGCCGCGCAGCGCGTGCGCTCTATGTCGAGCGCGGGACGATGGCCGGCGAGAAAGTGATGGCGCTCGCGGACAAGGTCGATGACACCGCGCCCTATTTCTCGCTGATCCTCATTCCCGGCGAGGGCCGCCGGCCATGAGCGCGGGCCGCGTCGATATTATTGGCCTGGGGCCGGGGCCGCATGAACTGATGACCTTCGAGGCCGATGCTGCCGTCCGCCGCGCGAGCGATCTCGTCGGCTATGCGCCTTACATCGATCGTTTGCCAGCCTTGCCGGAGCAGCGGCGCCATGCGAGCGACAATCGTGTCGAGCTCGAACGGGCCCGCCAGGCGCTCGACCTCGCGCTTGACGGCGCATGCGTTGCAATCGTGTCCGGCGGCGATCCCGGCGTTTTCGCTATGGCTGCCGCGGTCTTTGAGGCGGTCGAGCACGGCGATCCGCGCTGGCGCGCGCTCGACATCGAGGTGCATCCCGGCGTCTCGGCCATGCTTGCAGTTGCAGCGCGTCTTGGCGCGCCTCTGGGGCATGATTTCGCGGTGCTCTCGCTGTCCGATAATCTGAAGCCCTGGGATGTGATCGCCCGCCGGGTGACGGCCGCGGCAGAGGCCGATTTCGTCATGGCGTTCTATAATCCCGCGTCAAAAGCGCGGCCGCATCTGATCCACGACGTCTTCAAACTGCTGCGCGGCGTGAAAGCGCCCGAGACAATCATCGTCTTCGCGCATGCCGTTAGCCGGCCGAACGAAAGACTCGAGGTGACGACGCTCGCTGAAGCCGACCCGTCCGTCGCCGACATGAGCACGCTGGTGCTGATCGGTTCCAGTGAGACGCGCCGTGTGGCGCGCGATGATGGCGGCTGCTGGGTCTATTCGCCGCGCAGCTATGGAGCCGCGCGATGATTCAGCGTTTCGAGAAATTCGAGAAGCGCGTCGAGCGTCTCGAATGTCGGGACGTCGGGGCTCTGCGGCCGGCTGATCACGAACACCTCGATGCCGAGCGTGCGCGCCGCATCGAGCTTGGCCAGCGTCGCGGCGCCGCCGCTGTTCTTGGTGACAAGCGCTTCAATGCGCGCTTCGCGCATCAGCTTGACTTCATCCTCGAACATGAAGGGGCCGCGCGCGAGCAGAAGCTTTTGATGCGGCAGACGCGGCGCCGGGTCCGGCCGGTCGATCGTGCGGATGAGATAATCATGTTGTGGCGCTACCTCGAAGGCGCCGAGCTGCTGCCGGCCAATGGTGAGAAACACGCGCCGCGGCGCGTCGCCGAGCGCATGTGCAAGGCGCGCCGCATCGGGGAATTCGTGCCAGCGGTCGCCGGGCTGAGGCGTCCAGGCGGCGCGCGTCAAGATCGCGAGCGGCACGGCGGTCTCACGTGCCGCGGCGACGGCATGGGCCGAGATCTGTTCGGCAAAGGGATGCGTGGCATCGATCAGGACGTCGATCGCGCTATGACGCAGATAGTTGATCAGTCCGTTGACGCCGCCGAAGCCGCCGACGCGGTGGCGGACATCGGGCAGCACAGGCACCTTCGTTCGTCCCGCCAGCGACAGGATTGGATCGTACTGCGGATCGCGCGCGAGCCGCACTGCCAGCGCATTGGCTTGCGTCGTACCGCCCAAGATGAGAACACGCAGCATGGCTTTATCGGTGCGTTCCGGAAAAAGGCCGATCATGACTAGGCCGATGCTGTCGCGCTGGCTCACGATCGTCGGCATCGGCGAAGACGGTCTCGCAGGCCTTTCTCCTGCCGCGAGACAGCTTTTGTCGCAAGCAGATTTCATCATCGGCGGCGCGCGCCACTTGGCGCTCCTGGGGACGACCAAGGCCGAGACCTTGGCATGGCCGTCGCCTTTCGAGCATGGCATTGCCGAGATCGTGGCGCGGCGTGGCACGCCGGTTTGCGTCTTGGCCTCGGGCGATCCGTTCCATTATGGCGTCGGCGCGACATTGGCCGAAAGCATAGACCCGGAGGAGATGATCTGCCTGCCGGCAGCGTCGTCGCTCAGTCTTGCCGCCGCACGCTTGGGCTGGCCGTTGCAGGACTGCGACGTGGTCTCGCTGCACGGTCGTGCCTTCGCGCGGATCATTCCGCATCTGCGCCCCAAAGCCCGCTTGCTGATCCTCTCGTGGGACGCAACAACGCCGGAAAAACTCGCCCAGTTCCTCGTCGCGCGCGGCCTTGGCGGCGCGCGGTTCATTGTGCTGGAGGCTTTGGGCGGCCCCGGCGAACGCCGGCGCGAAACGAAGGCCGAGGCGTTCAAGCCGGGCGAGATCGCGGCGCTCAATCTTGTTGCCGTCGAAATTGCCGCGACGCAGGATGCAGTCTTCATTCCTTTGACGCCGGGCCTGCCGGATGATTGGTTCGAATCCGACGGGCAATTGACGAAGCGCGAAATTCGCGCCGTCACTTTATCCTCGTTGGCGCCTTGGCCTGGCGCATTGCTTTGGGATATCGGCGCCGGCGCTGGCTCGATCGGGATCGAATGGATGCTGGCGCATCCGCGCAATCGTGCCATTGCTGTCGAGGTGCAGGCGGATCGCGCCGCGCGTATTATCCGCAACGCGGCGGCGCTGGGCGCCCCCGATCTCGACGTGCGAACCGGCGACGCCATGACCTTGATGCAAGACCTGCCAGAGCCGGACGCGATCTTTGTCGGTGGCGGCGGCGGTGCGGTCATCGATGCGGCCTGGACTTATCTCCCGGTGGGGCGCCGCTTTGTCGTCAATGCCGTGACGATCGAGACGCAATCGCTGCTCGCCGAGCGGCAGGGGCGGCACGGCGGCGCGCTTGTCTCGCTCAGCGTCGCGCATCCGCAATTCGTCGGCACTTATCGGAGCTGGCGGCCGGCCATGCCGGTGGTGCAATGGGCGGTGACAAAATCATGATTGCCTTCGGCATCGGCTGCCGCCGCGGCGTCGCCAAGGCGCAGGTCTTGGAAATTATCCGAGAGGCCTTGGTACGCGTCAATTTGAGCGGCGAAGCGATGGCGCTCTTCAGCGTCGAGGACAAGAACGACGAAGCCGGGCTTCTCGCCGCCGCGGCGGACTTGCAATGGCCGCTGACGTTTTTGCCGCGTGCGGCCTTGCAGGCGGTCGAGGCTTATATCGTAACGCCGTCGCTTCACGCCGAAGCCGCATTGGGCCTCGCCTCGGTCTCGGAAGCCGCCGCGCTTGCGGGCGCGGGCCGTGACGCCGTGCTGGTCCTGCCGCGCATCGCCGGTGATGGCGTCACCTGCGCGGCCGCGTTGGGAGGCGGGCAATGACCGTCCATTTTATCGGCGCCGGGCCCGGCGCGCCCGATCTCATCACATTGCGCGGACGCGATCTCATCGCGCGTTGCAATGTATGCCTTTATGCCGGCTCGCTGGTGCCACGCGAACTGCTCGCCTATTGCCCGGCGGCCGCGCGCATCATCGACACGGCGCCGCTGGCGCTCGAAGCCATTATCGCCGAGTTCAAGCGCGCAACGGAGGCGGGCGAGGATGTCGCCCGGCTTCACTCCGGCGATCTCAGCATTTGGAGCGCCATGGGCGAGCAGTTGCGGGAACTGGACGCCTTGGGCATTCCCTACACCGTGACGCCGGGCGTGCCGAGCTTTGCCGCGGCCGCGGCGCTTCTGCGGCGCGAATTGACCTTGCCGGAAGTCGCACAATCTCTGGTGCTGACGCGCACCGGCGGCCGCGCCTCCTCCGTGCCGCCGAAGGAGACGCTGGCGAATTTCGCGGCCAGCGGCACGACCTTGGCGATCCACCTTTCCATTCATGCGCTCGAACGCGTCGTCGAAGAGCTTCTGCCTTATTATGGCGCGGCGTGTCCCGTCGCGATCGTCACGCGCGCGAGCTGGCCGGACGAAAAAGTGGTCGAAGCGGAGCTGGGGACGATCTGCGCCGCGACAGGCGACGGCCGGCCGGAACGCACCGCGCTGATCTTCGTCGGCCCGGCGCTCGCGACAAAAGATTTCCGCAACAGCGCGCTTTATGACATCGATTACCGCCGCCGCTTTCGCGGCGCGCCGTGAGCCACGACGAGAGAATGACGGATTTCGACGAATTGCTTTTCGAGCCGGGCACGGTCTGGCTTGTCGGCGCGGGGCCGGGCGACCCGGGGCTTTTGACTTTGCATGGCTTGAGCGGGCTCAAGCAGGCGGACATCATTGTCCATGATGCGCTCGTCTCGGATCGCGTTCTGTCGCTCGCGTCGCCGAAAGCACGGCGCGAATTCGCCGGCAAGCGCGGCGGCCGGCCCTCGCACAGCCAGAATGATATTTCGCTGCGTCTCATCGCGCTCGCCAAAGAAGGATTGCGCGTGCTGCGGCTGAAGGGCGGCGATCCTTTCGTTTTCGGTCGCGGCGGTGAGGAGGCTTTGGCCTTGGCCGAGGCCGGCATTCGCTTCCGCATCGTGCCGGGCATAACGGCGGGGATCGGCGGCCTCGCCTATGTCGGCATACCGGCGACGTCGCGCGAGACCAATCAGGCGCTGGTTCTCGTTGCCGGCCATCCGGCGGCGGATGGCGAGGATCGCGTCAATTGGGAGGCGCTTGGGGCGCTTGGCCAGCCGCTCGCGATCTATATGGGCCTGTCGCGCCTGCGCGAAATCGGCGCGCGCTTGATCGCCGGCGGCCTGGCGCCGGAGACGAAGCTTGCCATCGTGACGGATGCCACCTTGCCGGGCCAAAACATTGTCGAAACGACGCTCGCCGCGGCAATGGATCATTATAAGGACGCGCATGCGACAGCGCCGACGCTCGTCGTCATCGGTGCGATCATCGATCTGCGTCATGCGCTGCTTGCGAGCCTGATTTCGCCATGAGTATGCGCGGCCTCATCGTCGCGGCGCCGCGGTCTGGCAGCGGCAAAACAACCTTGACGCTCGGCCTGATGCGCGCGCTCTGCCGGCGCGGCCTCGCGGTCGCCGGTTTGAAATGCGGCCCGGATTATATCGATCCCGCCTTCCATGCCGCAGCGACGGGCCGGCAAAGCTATAATCTCGATTCCTGGGCGATGCCGCCAGCGATGATGGAGACGCTAGCGATGCAGGCGTCGGACAGCGCCGACCTCATTGTCTGCGAAGGTCTGATGGGCCTGTTCGACGGCGTGCCGGGCATCGCGGGACGCAGCGGCGCGACGGCGGATATCGCCGCGGCCTTCGGCTGGCCAATTCTTCTCCTCCTCGATGTCAGCGGCCAGTCGCAGACCGCGGGCGCGCTTGCGCTCGGCTGCGCGCGCTTCGATCCGCGCGTGCAGATCGGCGGCGTTGTGATGAACCGCGTCGGCAGCGACCGCCATAGACATCTCGCCTCTGCTGCAATCGCGCAGGCGGGGCTGCCGGTGCTCGGCGCGCTGCCGCGTTCGACGGATATTGTCTTGCCCGAGCGCCATCTCGGTCTCGTCCAAGCCGGCGAGACCGAAGATCTCGATTCGACGCTGGAAAAGCTCGCCGACTTCATCGAGGCCCATGTCGATCTCGATAAGATCGTCGCAATGGCGTCCGCATCCGCGCGCGATCTTCAACCTGGCGATGTCGCGATCAAGCCGCCGGGGCAGCGGATTGCGATTGCGCGCGACGCCGCCTTTTCGTTTCTTTATCCGCATATCCTTGCAAGCTGGCGTTCGGCGGGCGCAGAGCTCAGTTTTTTTTCGCCGCTTGCCGATGAGGCGCCGCCCGAGTTCTGCGATGTCTGCTGGCTGCCGGGCGGCTATCCCGAGCTTCACGCCGGGCCGCTTGCGCAGGCGGTGAATTTTCTCGCTGGCACGCGGCGCTTCGCTGCGACGCGGCCGGTGCATGGCGAATGCGGCGGCTATATGGTTCTCGGCCGCAGCTTGATCGACGCCAGCGGCATAAGGCACGATATGCTCGGCCTGCTCGATCTCGTCACGTCTTTCGCGACGCGGCGCTTGACGCTTGGCTATCGTGAAGCGCGGCTAATCGGCGACGGCGTGCTCGGCGCAGAGGGCGCGTGTTATCGCGGCCACGAATTCCATTATGCGACGATTGCCGAACCTGGTCAGGACGCGGCCTTTGCCGAAGTCATTGACGCTTACGGCTCACCGCCCAAATTCAGCGGCAGCCGCCGCGGCCATGTGACCGGAAGCTTCTTTCACGTAATCGCGCCGGCGTGACCTCAGCCTTGTGACTCAGCCTTGCAACGCCTCGCTGAGCCGCGTCCAATCCGTTTCGATGCCGGGGATACCGAAGCGCAGCCAGTCGCGGCGCTCGGGGAAGGGCCTTGTCAGGATGCCGCGGCGGCCGAGGGCCTCGAACCAATGTGCGGCCTGCTGATGTCGCGCCAGGCGGAAGAGGGGCGTGCCGCCGACGATTGAGAAACCGGCTGTCGTCAGCAATGTATCGAGGCGCGCGGCCTGCTGTTCAAGCCGTGTGACGGATCGCGCCAACCAGCCCGTGTCGGCGAGCGCGGCGGTGCCGATCTCGATCGCAGGTCCCGAAACGGCCCAAGGGCCGAGCGCGGCGCGAAGCGTGTCGGCCAATTCGAATCCCGCGACGGCAAAGCCAAGGCGCAGTCCGGCGAGGCCATAAGCTTTGCCGAAGGAGCGCAGAACCACGACGCCGCGTTCGGGGAGATTTGGCACAAGGCTCGCCGAAGGGCGCGTCACATCCATGAAGGCTTCATCGACGATCAGCAAACCGCCGCGCCGCGCCAAGCGTGTTGCGATGTCGGCGAGCACCTGCGGTTCGACAAGGCGTCCATCGGGATTATTGGGATTGACGACAATGGCGATGTCGATGCCGGGCTCGGTCAGGCCCGCGATGTCTTGCGCGACGATGACCTCCGCGCCGGCGGCCTGCCACACCGCCGGATATTCCTGATAGCTGAAACCCAAGAGCGCGACGCGCTTTGCTGGAACAAGTTTCGGCAAATCTTGGATGATCGTTTGTGTGCCGGCCGCGGCGACGACGAACGCGGTGTTTGTGGCGCCATAAGCTTTGGCGGCGGCGCCTTGCAACCGTGCGAGCCCCGCCTTGTCCGGCAGCCGCGTCAGCGCCTCCGCGGAAATGGGCTCAGCCGGATAAGGGATCGCATTGATGCCCGTCGAAAGATCGAGCCATGGCGTCGGCGCGCCGGGGAATTGCAAGCGCGCGGCGCCGAGATCGCCGCCGTGATAGACGGCAGGCCCAGTGGTTTCGTCTTGCACTGGTGAGGATCGTCTCGCGAAAACGCTTGTCATCTAAGTCTCGGGCTTGCGGATCAGATAGCTGTCCATGATCCAGCCGTTGCGCGCGCGCCGCTCGGCGCGAATGGCTGCGATGTCGTTCGCAACATCGGAGAGCCGGCCCGCGATAAGCACTTCCTCGTCCGTTCCGAGATAGGCGCCCCAATAGATCTGCAGATCACCGGGAAGTTTCGTAAAGGCCTGATCGCCGTCGAGCAGAACGACGACGCTACCGGCGTCGCTCGAAGCGCCCGCGGTGAGTTTACGGCCGGTCGTGATATGGACGGATTCGCCGATTTGGTTGAGCGGCACGCGATGGCGCGCCGCCAAGGCCTGGATCGCACTGATGCCGGGGATGACCTCATAGTCGAACAGGGTTTCGGCTTGCGCGTGGATGCGTTCGATGATCCGCAACGTGCTGTCGTAAAGCGTTGGATCGCCCCAAACGAGAAAGCCGGCGCATTCGTCTTCGCCAAGGTTTTCGCGCAGCAATCTGGCGTAGTTCGCTTCGATGGCCGCATGCCATTCGGCAACATTGGCTTTGTAATCGGAAAAATCCTCGGCCCGTTTTGGCACCGGCACTTCGATGAAACGATAGGCCCTGTCCTTGATGAAGCGGTTACAGATCTCCGTCCGCAATTGCCGTAGCGCGGCCTTCTCGGCGCCCTTGTCAGGGATGAAGAAAACATCGACCTTGTTCAGCGCGTCGATGGCCTGGATCGTCATATAATCCGGGTTGCCGGCGCCCATGCCGATGATGAAAATTTTTCGCATCCGTTGAACTTAGCCGATCTGTCGCGATGTTGAAACCACGTCAGGATTTGCCGCGTCAGGATTTGAGCGCCGCTTCGAGCCCTTGCGGATCGTCGGTGCCGAGGCGGATGACATTGCCCGATTGCAAGCGCAGCTCGACCGCGTCGAAACCGGAGACATTATAGAGCCGCCAGCCGGGCCGCATCCGAATGCCGAAGCCGTTCCACCAATGGTTTTGCACGATGGCGGCGGATTGGATCGTGCTGCGCGCGATCCGGTAACGCCAGAGGCCGGGACCGAAATACCAGGACAATTCGCTCCCATCGACGGCGACGGTCAAAGACGAAAAGAGCCACGCAACAATGACGAGAAGCGCGATGACGAGAAGCGCCGGCCAGAGAACGCCGCGGCTGCCCAGCGCCATGCCTATGAAGGCGGCCGCGATCAGGCAGATGAGCAGCGCCGCGGTGCCGAGTTGCCGGTGACGATAAGATTCGCTCATGATCTCCTCCTGATCTGGCGATGCAGGGCCTGAGGCCAAATCGTCTCTTAGTCGCGTAAGCTGTCGAAAAGGTTCAACGGCTCTGTCCATCTATGCCACAAAGTCGGCGCGCCGATAACCCTGCGCATAGAGCAAAGCGGTGAGATCGCCATGGTCGACGCGCGCTTGCGCCGCGGCGGCAACCGCCGGTTTCGCGTGGAAGGCGACGCCCAATCCGGCTTCCGCCAGCATGTCGAGATCATTGGCGCCGTCGCCGATTGCCAGCGTTTCGTTTGGCGAAAGATTGAGCTCCTCGCGATAGCGTCTGAGCGCGTCGCATTTCGCGGCGCGACCCAAAACCGGGCCCTCGATCTGGCCGTTCAATCTGCCCTCGGTTATGCCAAGAGTATTCGCGACATGGGCATCGAAGCCGATCCGTGGCGCGATGTCCCGCGAGAAGGCGGTGAAGCCGCCAGTGACAAGGACGGTGTAAGCGCCGTGGGCGCGCATCGTGCACACCAGCGTCTGCGCGCCAGGCGTCAGGCTGATCCGCTCGGCGATGATCTGGCCGATCACTTCGGCGTCGAGTCCCTTCAGAAGCGCGACGCGCTCGCGCAAGGCCGGCTCGAAAGGGATGTCGCCGCGCATGGCGCGGGCGGTGATGGCCGCGATATGCGCTCTCAACCCGGCGAAATCGGCCAGCTCGTCGAGACATTCCTGTTCGATCATCGTCGAATCCATATCGGCGACGAGCAGTTTCTTGCGGCGCAAGGCGAGGGGCCGAAGAAAAAAGTCAATCGGCCGGCCCTCCAACGCGTCGCGCACTTGCGCTTTGAGCGCCTCTGTCACCGGCGCTGCGAAGACAATATCGGCGGCCAATTGTTCATCGAGCCAAATGGTCTGTTGCACTTTGGGCAGGGATTGCACGACGCGCCGCAAAAGAACGTCATCGAGCGCCGCTATGGTTGCGGGAGAGACGAGGGTGACGACGCTGAGCATGGCGGCTTTCGGAAACTTCGCACGGGCCGGGCAGGGATATTCGCATATCCGCGCGCCGGCCAGAGGTCGCGCTCGCGATAGTGCTTCCGGACGGCCGGCTTTTTTGCTTAAACTTCACCATAGTTAGGGCTACCGGCAAGCGGGGTGGTCGATGAAGTCAGGTGTCTGGGTTCGTCTTCTCGGGGCCGGCCTTATTTATCTTGGCCTTGCCAGCCTCGCGATCAGCCTCATCGATTTTGTCAGCCACCCCTATTACGGCCCGCAGGTCGCCCAGGTTTGGGCCGGCCTCGGGCTCACCCTGGTGGTCAATCTGGCGCTCGCCTGGGTGGGCGCGGCGATTGTTTCCCGCCGCCCCTCGCGCCGCTCCATCGTCGCGGCGATCGTCGCTCTGGTGATCGCCGAAACGCTCTACAGCATCGGCAGCTGGCGGCACTTCACCGCTTCGCTTTTCTACGCGCCGGATATTGCCGGCGTGCAGATTTTTCGCCTGCTCCTGTTGATCATTGCGCTGATTTATCTCGCCGTGACGTGGCGGCGGCCTGAATTCCAGCCGCAAGTTACAGTGCCGCCGACGGAGCCCGGCGCGACCCCGCACCGCGTTGTCGCCGCCAAGATCACCGACGGCCCGAACTGGCATGCCGATCTTCTTGCCTCGTTGCGGCAGACCGGCATGCAGGAAACACCGCGCCGACGCGTCTGGCCGTGGATTTTGGCCCTGTTGGCCGCGACCCTGTTCGCGACTTTGCTGTCCGATCTCCTTGGCGCCGTGATCGGCGACACGGGCGGGCGCATGCAGCTGCTGATCTGGCTGATCTTCGGCCTTGTCTATCTGCCGTTGATCGGCGCGCCTCTGGCGTTGATCCGCCGACGGACGAGCCAGGCGCGCCAGCGCAGCGCCGAGATGGCCTTGCAGAAATCAGGTGCCAAACGGCCGATCTTCTATCTGCGCTCCTTCGGGCTCGACGATCAGGTTGGCCGGCCGTCGATCCTCGAACTGATGTCGAACATCCAGCCGGCCAATCCCGAGCAGGCGATGATCCGTGTCGCGCGCCGCTGCGGGCCGGTGCTCGCCATCGGCCGTCCCGGCGAGCGCCTGCCGGCGCTGGGCGCGGCGCGCTTCTATGTCTCGGATGACGTTTGGCAGGAGAAAGTCGCCGATGTCGCGACCGTGGCCCAACTTGTCGTCTGGGCGAGCGGCACGACCCAGGGCCTCGAATGGGAGATTACCCATCTCGTGCGGTCTCTGGCGCCGGAGAAGCTCATTCTCTGGCCGCATCCGCAACTCCTTGATCTTGATGCCAACGAGCGCGAGGCGCAATGGCGCGGCTTTGTCGACGGTCTTGGAACTCTGTTTCCCAAGCCGCTGCCGAAGCCGCTCGGCAAGGTGCAGTTTTTCGCCTTCGGCAAGGATTTCACGCCGATCCCATTTTCCGTCTGGCGGCCGACGGCGAAAGGCCGGCTCATGGCCTCGCTGCGCGCGCTGCTCCTGGCTAAGGACATCGTGCCTTACGACAAGGTTCACACCGCCCGTGCGCGGCTGCTTCGGCGCTTGATATTCGGAACGATTGGCGGTCTCGTCGCCATCTTCGCGCTCGGCTTCGCCTATCTGTTCGTGGATTATGTGCGGCCGCAGCCACCCGAGCCGCTCGCCTGGAACCTTCTGGGCTCCGATCTTTTTGCCGATGAATCTAACGTCACGCCGTTCTCCAGCGATCAGATCCTCGCCAATTTGCAAAATACGATCGCGCAAATGGACGGCAAATGGTTCGGGGCGAATTGGCAAAACGAAAAGCCCGGCGAATTTCCGCCGTTGAAACGCGCGGCGCAAAATTATGTGCGCCCCTATGAGTTGGCGCATGCCGATGCGCAAATCGAGCCGGTCTTTTATGGCAGGGGCACCTCGCTCGAATACGAGGTGCGTTCGGCTGCCGAGGCGCAAGCGCTCGCGCAAAAGCTTCAGCCGATCCGCGATGCGCTCAATGTCACGGCGCAGGATTGGCAGGGCATTTCCACGAAAACGAGGGGCTACTTCTTTCCCGACAGGATGTGCGCGATCATCGCGGCGCGGCAGGAGATTGTCGATGCCGAAGCCGGCTTCCTGACATTCATGGTCAATCATCCCAATGCCTGGTCGACGGCCCGTGCCGATGCAACAAGCTATTTTTTGAAGTTCACGCGGGATACGCTACCGATGGCACAGGCCCTTGTTGCGCGTCGACAGCACGGCGCGGGGGCTTTGGCCGCGGCATTGAAACCGCCTTATTGAAATTTTGCTTGAGGCTGCTGCGATGCAACCACGGCTTTTCTTGTTCCTAGGTCTGATCTTGTTTGTGTCTCCAGCGCAGGCGTCGTCGTGCGGCGCGGCGATTGACAAGGTTCAGCTTGAGGTCGACAGGCGGATCGACGCCATCGCCAAAACGGATCCGGGTGCGCGCGAATCCCGCGCGGCGCTCCTGCATCACGAGCCGACTCCGGCCTCCATGGCCGCCGCGGAACGCGGGCTGAAGGGCGATGCCGGCGTGAAGCGCGCCCTTGCCGCGCTGAAACGGGCGCGGATGGCGGAAGCGCAGGGCGACACCAAAGCCTGCGAAGCGGCCCTGGCCGAGGCGCGCGCGGCGATCGCCAGGCGGTAGCCTCCGCTGCGCGTCAAATGAGCACGGGCGTGAAAATTTGCGCCCGCTGCGGCGGCTGGCGCGCGCCGGAAAGCGCGGCTCGAAACCCGTTTTCAGAGAATGTTGCGAAGCGAAAAGCCCTGTTGCGGTGCACACCTGACGCCTTTGCCAAATCGCCAGATTTGTGTTGAGCCACGTGACTTTTGATCTTATTCATGCCCCAACCGCGACGGCGCCGGCAGGATGCGCAAGGTTTTGCGCGTCCATTTGGCGTTTTCTCGAGTCTTTACTCGATGATCGAATTTTTCCAGCCGGAGATTCCAGTTGGAAAAAAGGGCGCGAGGGGGTCCGCCCGCGCGGACCTGCCCAAAAAAGAACCACGAAGCATTTGTCCTTCCTTGGGCAAAGGCGGCATTTGAGATTTGGAGACATAGACGATGAGTAACAAGCCGCGGAGCCCCGGCCGCCATTTCCTGCAAATTCCAGGCCCGACGCCGATCCCCGAGCGCGTCCTGCGCGCCATCGACATGCCTGTCATCGACCATCGCGGGCCGGAGTTTCAAAAGCTTTCCAAGCGGGTGCTCGAAAAGGTCAAGACGGTTTTCCAGACCAAGAACCCGGTCATCATTTTCCCGTCCTCGGGCACCGGCGGCTGGGAAGCCGCGCTCGTCAACACCCTGTCTCCGGGTGATCGGGTCCTGATGTTCGAGACAGGCCAGTTCGCCACGCTCTGGAACGTGATGGCCAAGAGCCTCGGCCTGAAGCCCGAGTTCATCGAATCCGATTGGCGCATCGGCGCCGACCCGGCGCAGATCAAAGAGCGCCTGAAGGCCGATAAGAATCACGAGATCAAGGCGGTTTGCGTCGTCCATAACGAGACGGCCAGCGGCACGACCTCGCCGATCCAGGAAATCCGCCAGGTGCTCGACGAGTTGAAGCATCCGGCTCTGTTCTTCGTCGATGCGATTTCGTCGCTCGGCTCGATCGACCTGAAGCATGATGAATGGGGCGTCGACGTCACCATCGCCGGCTCGCAGAAGGGCCTGATGTTGCCGCCGGGTCTCGGCTTCAACGCGATCAGCCAGAAGGCGCTCGAAGCCTCGAAGAAGTCGGGCTTTGCCAAGTCCTACTGGTCGTGGGCGGATATGCTCAACGCCAACACGAGCGGCTTCTTCCCCTATACGCCGGCCACCAATCTTCTCTACGGCCTCGACGTCGCGCTCGATCTGCTTGAAGAGGAAGGCTACGACCGTGTCTTCGCGCGTCATAAGCGCCATGCCGAGGCGACCCGTCGCGCCGTCGTGGCGTGGGGCCTCGAAGTCCTCTGCAAGGACCCGAAGTATTATTCGCCGGTCGTGACCTCGGTCCTGCTGCCGGCCGGCCATGACGCCGATGCCTTCCGCGCCACCGTGCTCGAGCATTTCGACATGTCGCTCGGCACCGGCCTCGGCCGCGTCGCCGGCAAGGTGTTCCGCATCGGCCATGTCGGCGACACCAATGATCTCACGATCCTCGGCGCCCTGAGCGGCGTTGAAATGGGTCTTGAGCTCGCCGGCATCCCGCACAAGAAGGGCGGCGCCCAGGCGGCGATCAACTACCTCGCCGAACAGGCGCGCAATCCGTCGCATAAGCTTGCGGCAGCTGAATAATTTATGTTTCGCGGGCGGCCTTCGGGCCGCCCGTCATTTATGCGGCGCTTCATCCATCGCATGAAGAGTGTCCGTGGGCGTCCAAACTGAAAATCAGGACGAGATTTTCGCCTTTCTTGCGAGGCCGGCGACCTATGGCTTTGCAGATTCAGCCAAAAATTCGATAAAGCGCATCGACACGCATGGCGCCGTGGTGTTCCTCGCCGGCCCCGATGCCTACAAGGTCAAGCGCGCGGTCTTCTTCCCATTCATGGATTTTTCGACGCTCGAAAAGCGCCGTGCCGCTTGCGAAAACGAAATCCGTGTCAACCGGCCGAACGCGCCCGAAATCTATCTTGAAACGCTGCCGATCCGCCGCGCGGCGGGGGAGCTTCGGCTTGGCGGCAGCATTGGCGAGATCGTCGAATGGCTCGTTCATAGCCGCCGCTTCGATGACACACAGACGCTCGACAAGCTTGCCGCGCACGGCGGGCTCGACGTTTCGATTGCCGCGAAGCTCGCCGAAAGCGTGTCCGCCGCGCATGAACGCGCGCCGCGCCGCGATCTCGATACGGCGCAGCGATTTTATCGATGGATGAGTGACACGCTCGACGGCCTTGCCGCGGCGCCGATCTTCGCCGCCGATGAGGTCGCAGCATTGCGCGCCAGTTTCGAGGCCGCCTATGCGGGCGTGGCGCAATTGCTGCAAAAGCGCGAAGCGCAAGGCAAGGTCCGCCTTTGCCATGGCGACCTGCATCTGCGCAACATTGTGCTGCAACATGACAGGCCTGTCCTCTTCGATGCCATCGAGTTCGACGATCTGCTCGCGACCATCGACATCCTTTACGACCTCGCCTTTCTGCTCATGGATTTTTGGCAAAGAGGTTTACGCGCGCATGCGAACCTCTTGTTCAATCGCTATCTGTGGCGTGCGCCTGAACTTGAGCAGGAACTTGAGGGGTTGGCGGCTTTGCCGCTCTTTCTCGCGCTGCGGGCGGCGATCCGGGCGCGCGTCGTGGCGGCGCTGTCGGACCTCGCCGCGGCCGATCATAGCGCCGAGGCACGCCAGTTCTTCGGCGCCGCAGCGGGCTTTTTGCAGCCGCAAAAGGCGTGTCTGGTGGCGGTCGGCGGTCTTTCGGGCACCGGCAAGAGCACGCTCGCCGCGGCGCTCGCCAGCGGTATTGGCCATGCGCCGGGCGCGGTGCATCTGCGCAGCGATATCGAGCGCAAACGGCTTTGTGGCGCCGGCGAAACCGAAAACTTGCCGCAAGAGGCTTATCGGCCTGACATGACGGCGCGTGTCTATGCGCGGCTCCTGCATCTGGCGGAGATCGCGTTGCACGCCGGTCAGAGCGTCATCGTCGATGCCGTCCATGCGAAGCCCGAGGAGCGCGACGCAACGGCCGCGTTGGCCAGGCGTCTGGGGGTTCCTTTCGCCGGCCTTTGGCTCGAAGCGCCGGTCGAAATCCTCGTCGCCCGGGTCGAGGCGCGCCAGAACGATGCCTCCGATGCCCGTGAAGCCGTCGTCCGGCAGCAGGCGGCCTGGTCGCTTGGGGCGCTCGATTGGACGCGGCTCGATGCCGGCCAGTCGCTGGGCTTACTTGTCGAAGCCGCGCAGCGGGCGCTCAATCGTCCTGCGGCGGGATGAGCACGGCGGCGCCATGCAGCCGGCCATGGCGAAGGTCCGCCAGTGCTTCATTGGCGCGGTCGAGCGGATAGGGCGTGGTATAGGTTTTGATGCCGGCGCCGGCCGCGAGTTTGAGAAAATCGAGGCCGTCCTGACGCGTCAGATTGGCGACCGAGAAAAGCTTCCGCTCTTCCCAGAGAAGATCATAGGGAAACGCTGGAATATCGCTCATGTGAATGCCGGCGCAGACGACGGTGCCACCCTTTTTCACCGCCGCGAGGGCTAACGGCACCAGCGGGCCGACCGGCGCATAGATGATGGCCGCGTCGAGCTTTTCCGGCGGTGGCCTATCGGAATCGCCGGCCCAGACCGCACCGAGGCTGCGGGCGAAATCCTGCGTCGCGCGGTCGCCGGGGCTGGTGAAGGCGAAAACCCGGCGGCCAAGTTTGCCAGCTACCTGCGCAATGATGTGCGCAGCCGCGCCAAAACCATAAAGCCCGAGCGTCTCGCCGTCGCCCGCCATGACAAAGGAGCGCCAGCCAATGAGCCCGGCGCAGAGCAAAGGCGCGAGCGCTTCATCCGAACTCTGTTCGCCGAGCGGAAACGCATAACGCGCGTCGGCAACCGCCTGCGTGGCGAAGCCGCCGTTGCGCGTGTAGCCGGTGAAGATTGGATTGTCGCAGAGATTCTCGCGGCCGCTCAAGCAAAACGGACAATGGCCGCAGGTGTGGCCGAGCCAGGGAATGCCGACACGCGCGCCAAGATGCAGATCGGTCACGTCCGTGCCGAGCGCGTCGATCCGCCCAACGATCTCATGTCCAGGCACGATCGGTACTTTTGGGTCGGGCAATTCCCCATCGACAACATGGAGATCGGTGCGGCATACACCGCAAGCGCTGACGCGGACGCGAATTTGCCCGGGGCCTGGCTGCGGGTCGGGCAGATCCTGGTAAACAAGCGGCGCGCCTATTTTGTGCAGGACCATTGCTTTCATCGCATCACCGGGAATCGCCGCGTGGACTTTGCGAAGGTGAATTTTTCGTCACATCGCTTGAATATGCTTTTCACTGGCCGAGTTAAATTCTCAGGCTAAAATAACGCAATAACAAACGACGCGGCGGTCAAGCTGCCGCGCTCAGGCTGCTGCGCAGCGGGCTTTCTCGCCGCGCGTTGTCATCTGCACATCCAAGTACAGGCGAGGCACGCCTCGGTGGAGGACGTTATGGAAACCCAAACGATCAATGCGGAAATCCAAAACGCGCAGAATAAATTCTTGTCGGCGGCCACGCCGCTGCAGGAGGTTTGGCGGCAGACCTGGATTGAATGGCCGGTCGCGCTCGCTTCGGAATCGCTGCGCTTCGCCGCGCATCGGCTGCGCGCGCATAGCGATTTCTATGGCAAGCTGCAGAGCTGCGGCTCCGTGCCGGAGTTCATCGAAGCGCATTCCGATTTCATGCGCGGTGCGTTCGACGATTACGGTTCCGAAGCGAGCAAGGTCATCAAGGACGCGACCAAACATGCGCCGACTATGTGAGCTTTTTGCTGCGCGTCGGCTCTGCTGGCGCGCAGCGTTCCAGTCCCATGCCGGGTAATCGAATCGGTGCAGCCGAACGTGGTCTTGGTTTTGCAGGGCAAAAAGTTTTTTATTGAAGCATTCGGGTCACATATTCGTCGCAGGCCGCGGCGGCGCCATGCGCGGCGTCATATCTCTAAGACCTTGAAATATCTATAATTGATCTTATGTGCGAAAGATCGGCGGCGGGGCGTTCGCGCGCCACCGAAGAGAGCTCGGGATAAGACGAAATGCGCAAAGCGTCGCACCCTTGCTTCCGAGATTGCACTGCGGTAGGGAACGACAAACTGGAGCTGGAAGAATTCCAGCCTGCGACCCGCCGCTTAGGCTGATGATAATGCAAAATCTGCTCGGCCAATATCTGCCGTTGGTCATCTTCATGGCCGTTGCGGCGATCATTAGCGCGGCTCTGGCCGTGGCGCCGTTCCTATTGGCCTTCAAAGCGCCGGACAGCGAGAAGCTTTCGGCCTACGAATGCGGCTTCAAGGCTTTCGATGACGCGCGCATGAAATTCGACGTGCGCTTCTATCTCGTCTCGTTGCTCTTCATCGTCTTCGACCTCGAAGTGGCCTTTCTCTTTCCTTGGGCCGTGGCTTTTAAGGCGATCGGCACCGCGGGCTTTTGGGCCGTCATGGTCTTTCTCGGCGTTTTGACGATCGGCTTCGTCTACGAGTGGAAAAAGGGAGCCTTGGAATGGGATTGAACGCCACGTTCGAGACCGCGCCGGCCCCGCTCGTCCATCCCGCGACCGGCAAGCCGGTGCGCTCCGACGATCCGAGCTTTCTCGCGCTCAGCAACGAGCTGGCCGACAAGGGCATGCTGGTGACGACGGCGGATGCGCTGATCACCTGGGCGCGCACCGGCTCGTTGATGTGGATGACCTTCGGTCTCGCCTGCTGCGCCGTCGAGATGATGCAGGTTTCGATGCCGCGTTACGATGTCGAGCGGTTCGGATTTGCGCCGCGCGCCTCGCCGCGGCAGAGCGACGTGATGATCGTCGCCGGCACTTTGACCAACAAGATGGCGCCGGCGCTGCGCAAGGTCTACGACCAGATGCCGGAGCCGCGCTACGTCATCTCGATGGGCTCGTGCGCCAACGGCGGCGGCTATTACCATTATTCCTATTCGGTGGTGCGGGGCTGCGATCGGGTCGTGCCGGTCGATATCTATGTGCCGGGGTGTCCGCCTTCGGCCGAAGCCCTGCTTTACGGCGTGCTGCTGCTGCAGAAGAAAATCCGCCGCACCGGGACGATCGAGCGTTGAGGATTTGCGTGGATGAGCGACGAGCTTCAAGCCCTTGGAACTTCGATCGCTGCCGCGTTGCCGGGCGCTATCCGCGCCAGCACCGTTGCCTATGGCGAGCTGACGCTTGATGTCGAACCGTCGCGCCTGATCGAGACGGTGCGTTATCTGCGCGACGATCCCGCGTGCCTCTTCGTGTCCTTCATCGATTTGACCGCGGTTGATTATCCGACGCGGGTGCCGCGCTTCGACGTCGTCACGCACCTGCTGTCGCCGAAGCATAACCGGCGCATCCGGATCAAGGTCGGCACGGAGGAGGACCAGCCGGTGGCGTCGCTCACCGCGCTCTATCCGGCGGCCAATTGGTTCGAACGCGAAACCTATGATCTCTTCGGCGTGCTCTTTTCCGGCCATCCCGACTTGCGCCGCATCCTCACCGATTACGGTTTCGAGGGGCATCCCTTGCGCAAGGATTTCCCGATGACCGGCTATGTCGAGGTCCGCTACGACGATGCCGAAAAGCGCGTCGTCTACGAGCCGGTCAATCTGCGGCAGGAATTCCGCAGTTTCGACTTCCTGTCGCCGTGGGAAGGCGCAGTTGATTACGTGCTGCCCGGCGACGAAAAGGCGAGTGCGCCGCCGGCGGCCGAGACTGCGCAGGTCAAGCCGCAATGAACGAACAGAACGTCCGCAATTTCTCGATCAATTTCGGGCCGCAGCATCCGGCGGCGCATGGCGTGCTGCGCCTCGTGCTCGAACTCGACGGCGAAGTCGTCGAGCGCGTCGATCCGCATATCGGGCTGCTCCACCGCGGCACCGAAAAGCTGATGGAGGCGCGCACCTATCTGCAGAACGTGCCTTATTTCGACCGGCTCGACTATGTCGCGCCGATGAATCAAGAGCACGCCTTCTGCCTCGCGATCGAAAGGCTGCTCGACGTCGAGGTGCCGCGCCGCGCGCAATTGATCCGCGTGCTCTATTCCGAGATCGGCCGCATCCTCTCGCATCTCCTCAATGTCACGACGCAGGCGATGGACGTCGGCGCGCTGACGCCGCCGCTCTGGGGCTTCGAGGAACGCGAAAAGCTGATGGTCTTCTATGAGCGTGCCTCTGGTGCGCGCATGCATGCCAGTTATTTCCGGCCGGGCGGCGTGCATCAGGATTTGCCGCCGCAATTGATCGAAGACATCGGCGCCTGGTGCGTTCCGTTCTATAAAGTGCTCGACGATCTGCAGGAGCTTTTCATCGAGAATCGCATCTTTAAGCAGCGCAACGTCGATATCGGCGTGGTGAGCCTCGAGGATTGCTGGCGCTGGGGCTTCTCCGGCGTCATGATTCGCGGTTCCGGCGCGCCGTGGGATCTGCGCAAGGCGCAGCCCTATGAATGCTATGAAGAGATAGACTTCGATATTCCCGTCGGCCGGCATGGCGACAATTACGATCGCCAGGTCATCCGCATGGAAGAGATGCGGCAGTCAACCAAGATCATGCAGCAATGCGTCGAGAAGCTCCTGTCCGCGGGCGGCCAGGGGCCGGTGCATGTCAAAGGCAAGGTCGCGCCGCCGACGCGTAGCGAGATGAAGCGCTCGATGGAAGCGCTGATCCATCACTTCAAGCTTTATACCGAGGGCGTGCACGTGCCGGCGGGCGAGGTCTATGCCGCGGTCGAAGCGCCGAAGGGCGAATTCGGCGTCTATCTCGTCTCCGACGGCACCAACAAGCCCTATCGCTGCAAAATCCGCGCGCCAGGCTTTGCGCATCTTCAGGCGATGGACTTCCTCTGCCGCAAGTCGATGCTGGCCGATGTCAGCGCCATTCTCGGGTCGATCGACATTGTCTTCGGGGAGGTCGATCGATGAGCGTGCGCCGTCTCGCCGAAGTACAGCCGGAGAGCTTCGCCTTCACGCCGGAGAACGAGGCGCGTTGCGCGCAGGAGATCGCCAAATATCCGCCGGGCCGCCAGGCTTCGGCCATCATCGCTTTGCTCTGGATCGCGCAGAAGCAGAATGGCGGCTGGTTGCCGAAGCCGGCGATCGAGAATGTCGCGGCGAAGCTCGGCATGATGCCGATCCGCGCGCTTGAGGTCGCGACTTTCTATACGATGTTCAATCTTGCGCCAGTCGGCCGATATTTCGTCCAGTTCTGCGGCACGACGCCTTGCGTCCTGCGCGGCGCCGATGCGATCAAGAAAGTGCTCGAAAAGCGCATCGGTCCGCAAAACCATGTGACGGCGGACGGTCTTTTTTCCTGGCTCGAGGTCGAATGTCTTGGGGCCTGCTGCAATGCGCCCATGGTGCAGATCAACGACGATTATTACGAAGACCTGACGAAAGAGAATTTCAACAAGCTGCTCGACGATCTCGCCGCAGGACGCCCCGTCAAGGTGGGGTCGCAAACCGGCCGTAGAACCTCGGAGCCGGCCGGCGGCCTGACCTCGCTGACAAGCCTTTACGGCAAGGACGGCTTGAGCGGCCCGCAATCTGTGTCCGCGACGCCCGAGAGCGCCGCCCCCGTCAGAGAAAATTGAGGTCCGCGGTGCTCGAAGACAAGGATCGCATCTTCCTCAATCTCTACGGCTTTGGCGACTGGCGTCTGAAGGGCGCTGAGGCGCGCGGCGGCTGGGACAATACCAAGGCGATCATCGACAAGGGCAAGGATTGGGTCATCAATGAGATGAAGGCCTCAGGGCTGCGCGGGCGCGGCGGCGCCGGCTTCCCGACGGGGCTCAAATGGTCCTTCATGCCGAAGCCCGATCCGGCGCGGCCGTCCTATCTCGTTATCAATGCTGACGAGTCGGAGCCCGGCACCTGCAAGGATCGCGAGATTCTTCGCAACGATCCGCATCTCCTGATCGAGGGTTGTCTACTCGCGTCTTTCGCGATGCAGGCGCATGCCTGCTACATCTATATCCGCGGTGAATATCGCCTCGAATTTGCGCGCATGCAGGCGGCGATCGAAGAGGCCTATGCGGCGCGTCTCGTCGGCCAGGACAATGTTCACGGCTGGCCTTTCGACATTTACGTTCATCACGGCGCCGGCGCCTATATCTGCGGCGAGGAAAGCGCGTTGCTCGAATCGCTCGAAGGCAAAAAGGGCATGCCGCGGATGAAGCCGCCGTTCCCGGCCAATATGGGCCTCTACGGTTGCCCGACGACGGTGAACAATGTCGAATCGATCGCCGCCGCACCGGCGATCCTGCGCCGCGGCGCCGCCTGGTTCTCGAGCTTCGGCGCCGAGAACAACAAGGGCACGAAGCTTTATTGCATCTCCGGCCACGTCAACACGCCCTGCAATGTCGAAGAGGCGATGTCGATCCCGTTCCGCGAATTGATCGAGCGCCATTGCGGCGGCATTCGCGGCGGCTGGGACAATCTGCTGGCGGTCATCCCCGGCGGCTCGTCGGTGCCGTTGGTGCCGGCGCATGAGATCATCGATGCGCCGATGGATTTCGACACGCTGCGCAATCTGAAGTCGGGCCTCGGCACGGCGGCGGTGATCGTCATCGACAAATCGACCGACATCGTCCGCGCCATCACCCGCATCAGCTATTTCTACAAGCACGAGAGCTGCGGCCAGTGCACGCCCTGCCGCGAGGGCACGGGCTGGATGTGGCGCGTGCTGACCCGCATGAGCGAAGGCCGCGCGCAAAAACGCGAGATCGATCTGCTGCTCGAAGTCACGACCGAGATCGAAGGCCATACGATCTGCGCGCTTGGCGATGCGGCGGCCTGGCCGGTGCAGGGCTTGATCCGGCATTTCCGCGGCGAGATTGAAAAGAAGATCGACGACTATTCGGCCAATCCGCATTCGGAACCTGTGGCCGGTCTCAGCGTGGCGGCGGAGTAGGGCGATGACAGAACCAGCCAAACTCAGCAAGCTGATCGTCGACGGCATCGAGATCGAAGTGCCGCCGGACTATACGCTGCTCCAGGCCTGCGAGGCGGCGGGCGCGGAGATTCCGCGCTTCTGCTTCCATGAGCGACTGTCGATCGCCGGCAATTGCCGCATGTGCCTCGTCGAGGCGAAGGGCGGTCCGCCGAAGCCGGTCGCCTCCTGCGCCATGGCGGTGCGTGATCTGCGCCCCGGCCCAAAGGGCGAGCCGCCGGTCGTCTTCACCAATTCACCGATGGTGAAGAAGGCGCGCCACGGCGTGATGGAATTCCTGCTCATCAATCACCCGCTCGATTGTCCGATCTGCGATCAGGGCGGCGAGTGCGATCTGCAGGACCAGGCGATTGCCTTCGGGTTTTCCGGCTCGCGCTATGCCGAGAACAAGCGCGCGGTCGAAGACAAATATATCGGCCCGCTGGTGCGGACCTCGATGAACCGCTGCATCCATTGTACGCGTTGCGTCCGCTTCACCGCGGAAGTTGCGGGCACCGGCGACATGGGCGCCATCGGCCGCGGCGAGGATATGGAGATCACGACCTATCTCGAAACCGCGATGGGCTCGGAATTGCAAGGCAATATCGCCGATCTCTGCCCGGTCGGCGCCTTGCTGCCGAAGCCTTATTCGTTCAAGGCGCGCGCGTGGGAGCTGACGAAGACCGATTCCGTCGATGTGATGGATGCGCTCGGCTCATCCATCCGTGTCGATACCCGCGGTCGCGAGGTGATGCGCATCCTGCCGCGGATCAACGATGCGGTGAACGAGGAATGGATTTCCGACAAGACGCGGCAGATCGTCGATGGCCTGAAGACGCGGCGGCTTGATCGCCCCTATATCCGCGAGAATGGCCGGCTGCGCCCGGCAAGCTGGCAGGAGGCCTTCGCCGCCATCGCCGCGAAGGTGAAGGCAACGCCCGCCGGACGCATCGGCGCCATCGCTGGCGACCTTGCCGCGGCGGAAGAGATTTTCGCGCTGAAGCTGCTGATGCAGAGCCTCGGCGTTGTCTCGCTCGATGGCCGCCAGGACGGCAGCAAGCTCGATCCGAAGTTCGGCCGTGCGAGCTATATTTTCAATCCGACGGTCGCCGGCATCGAGGATGCCGATGCGATCATGATCATCGGCTCCAATCCGCGCAAGGAATCGCCGGTCCTCAATGCCCGCATTCGCAAGCGCTGGCTGAAGGGCCATCTGCTCGTCGGCCTGATCGGCGAAAAGGCCGACCTCACCTACGATTACAATTATCTCGGCGCGGGGCCGGAAAGTCTCGCGCGCTTCGTCGATCATCCGCCGGCGCAAAAAGAGCGGCCGCTGCTTCTTGTCGGCCAGGGCGCGCTGGCGCGCCCGGACGGGCAGGCGATTCTCGCGCAGGCCGCCAAGGCGGCGATTTCACTTGGTTGCATCAAGGAAGGCTGGACCGGTTTTGGCGTTCTGCATACGGCAGCCGCCCGCGTCGGCGCGCTCGATCTCGGCTTCGTGCCGGGCGAAGGCGGCCTTGATGCGTTGAGCATGGCGAAGGCGGGCGCGCTCGATGTTCTCTTCAATCTTGGCGCCGATGAAATCGATGTCGCGCCAGGCGCTTTCGTGATCTATCAAGGCACGCACGGCGACCGCGGCGCGCATCGCGCCGATGTCATCCTGCCGGGCGCGACCTATACCGAGAAGCCGGGCCTTTACGTCAATACGGAAGGCCGTGTGCAACTCGCCGAACGGGCGAACTTTCCGCTCGGCGACGCGCGCGAGGATTGGGCGATCCTGCGGGCCTTGTCGGCGGTGCTCGGCAAGACGCTGCCGTTCGACTCGCTCCACGCATTGCGGCAGAAGCTTTTTGCCGATCATCCGCTCTTCGCCAAGATCGATGAGATCGTTGCTGGTGATCCGGCGGATCTGGCGAAGATCACAGATGGCGGCGTCGCGCTCGGCGATGCGCCCTTCGTGTCGCCGATCGATGATTTCTTCCTGACCAATCCGATCGCGCGCGCCTCGGCTGTCATGGCCGAATGTTCGGCGCTGGCGCGCGGCAGCCTGAAACAAGCGGCGGAGTAGGATCGATTATGGACGTTCTGCCGCTGCTGCTGACCCTTATCAAGAGCGTCGTCCTGCTCGTCGTTCTGCTGATCTTCATTGCCTATATTCTCTACGCTGACCGCAAGATCTGGGCGGCAGTGCAATTGCGGCGCGGGCCGAATGTCGTCGGTCCCTGGGGGCTCTGGCAGAGCTTCGCCGACATGATCAAATTCGTGCTGAAGGAGCCGATCATTCCGGACAGCGCGAACAAGGGCCTGTTCGTTCTGGCGCCGGTCATCACCGGTTTTCTCGCGCTCGCCGCCTGGGCGGTCATTCCGATCAGCCCGGGTTGGAGCATCGCCAATATCAATGTCGGCATTCTCTATATTTTCGCGATCTCGTCGCTCTCGGTCTATGGCATCATCATGGGCGGCTGGGCGTCGAACTCGAAATATCCGTTTCTCTCGGCGCTGCGCTCCGCCGCGCAGATGGTCTCCTACGAGGTCTCGATCGGCTTCGTGCTGATCACCGTCCTGCTCTGCGTCGGTTCGCTCAATCTCGAAGATATCGTCAAGGCGCAGGATACGCGCTTCGGGCTCTTCGGCTGGTATTGGCTGCCACTTCTACCGATGTTCGTGATCTTCTTTATCTCGGCCTTGGCGGAGACGAACCGGCCACCCTTCGACCTTGTCGAGGCCGAGTCCGAGCTCGTTGCCGGCTTTATGGTCGAATATTCCTCGACGCCCTACATGCTCTTCATGCTCGCCGAATATGTGGCGATCATCACCATGTGCGCGCTGGGCTCGATCCTGTTCCTCGGCGGCTGGCTCTCGCCGATCCCGTTCGCGCCGTTTACCTGGATTCCCGGTCCGATCTGGTTCGTGCTGAAGGTCTGCGCCTTCTTCTTCATGGTCGCGATGGTGAAGGCTTTCGTGCCGCGCTATCGCTACGATCAACTGATGCGGCTCGGCTGGAAAGTGTTTCTGCCGATCTCGCTCTTCATGGTGGTTCTCGTCGCCGCGGTGCTTCAGCTCACGGGCTGGGGCAGCACGATGGCGCAGTGAGGTGATGCGATGAAAATCGAAGCAGCCGCCAAATCGCTTTTGCTGAAGGAATTCGTCGGCGCCTTCTTCCTGTCGATGCGTTATTTCTTCAAGCCCAAGGCGACGCTGAATTATCCGCATGAAAAGAATCCGCAATCGCCGCGCTATCGCGGCGAGCACGCGCTGCGCCGCTATCCCAATGGCGAAGAGCGCTGCATCGCCTGCAAGCTTTGCGAGGCGATCTGCCCGGCGCAGGCGATCACGATCGAGGCGGGGCCGCGCCGCAACGATGGGACGCGCCGCACGACCCGCTACGACATCGACATGGTGAAATGCATCTATTGCGGCTTCTGTCAGGAAGCCTGCCCGGTCGATGCCATCGTCGAGGGGCCGAACGCCGAGTTCTCCGTCGAAACGCGCGAGGAACTTTACTTCGATAAGGACCGGCTGCTCGCCAACGGCGACCGGTGGGAGCGGGAAATCGCCCGCAACATCGCGCTCGACGCGCCGTATCGATAACAACAATAAAGCGGGAGGATGCGGAGATGGACAAGACAGGCGGGGGATCGGCGCGATGAGCACCGCCACCTTCTTTTTCTACCTTTTCTCAGCCATCATGATCGCCTCGGCCTTCATGGTGATAACAGCACGCAATCCGGTTCATTCGGTGCTGTTTCTGATCCTCGCCTTCGTCAATGCGGCGGGGCTCTTCCTGCTGCTTGGCGCCGAGTTCTTGGCGATGATCCTCGTCATCGTCTATGTCGGCGCGGTCGCCGTCCTCTTCCTTTTCGTCGTCATGATGCTCGACGTCGATTTCGCGGAACTGAAACAGGGCTTCCAGCGCAATCTGCCGATCGGCGTGACGATCGGCGGGATCGTTCTCGTCGAACTCGCGTTCTGCGTCGCCGCCTGGCATCTCGGCGCCAGCACGCTTGCCCAAACGGCGTCACCGACACCGCATGATCTCAGCAATACGGCGGCGCTCGGCCGCGTGCTCTACACGCAATATGCCTATCTTTTCGAGGCTTCGGGTCTCGTCCTGCTGACGGCGATGGTCGGCGCGATCGTGCTCACTCTGCATCATAAGCAGGGCGTCAAGCGGCAGAATATCGCCGAGCAGAATGCGCGCACCGCGGCGACTGCGGTCGAGTTGAAGAAACAGCCTTCGCGGGCGGGAGTATCGTGATGCAAGTTGCGCTGGGGCATTATCTCGTCGTCGCGGCAATCCTGTTTACGCTCGGCATTGCCGGTATCATCGTCAACCGCAAGAACATCATCGTCATTCTGATGTCGGTCGAGTTGATCCTGCTCTCGGTCAACATCAATCTCGTCGCCTTCTCGGCCTTCCTCAGCGATCTCACCGGCCAGGTCTTCGCCCTCTTCGTGCTGACGGTCGCCGCCGCAGAGGCCGCGATCGGCCTCGCCATTCTCGTCGCCTATTATCGCAACCGCGGCACGATCGCGGTCGAAGACATCAACCTGATGAAGGGCTGAGCCGTATGTATCAGGCGATCGTCTTTCTTCCGCTCGCGGGCTTTTTGATTGCCGGCTTGTTTGGCCGGTATATCGGCGCGCGCCCGTCCGAGCTCGTCACGACGAGCTTGCTTTTCGTCGCCGCCGCTCTCGCCTGGGTCGCCTTCGCCGGATTTCTGACGAACCAGAGCCCGTCTTCGATTGAGCTTCTGACGAGCTGGTTCAACTCCGGCGCTCTGCATGTCGATTGGGGTTTGCGCGTCGATACGCTCACCTCGGTCATGCTCGTGGTGGTGACGACGGTCTCGTCGCTCGTGCATCTTTATTCGATGGGCTATATGCACGACGACCCGTCGCGGCCGCGCTTCTTTGCCTATCTGTCGCTGTTCACCTTCGCCATGCTCATGCTGGTGACGGCCGACAATCTGGTGCAGATGTTCTTCGGCTGGGAGGGCGTCGGCCTCGCGTCTTATCTGCTCATCGGCTTCTGGTATGAAAAGCCCTCGGCCAATGCCGCGGCGATCAAGGCTTTCGTCGTCAACCGCGTCGGCGATTTCGGTTTCACCCTCGGCATTTTCCTCGTCTTCATCCTGACGAATTCGGTGACCTTCGACCCGATTTTCGCCGCCGCGCCGGGGCTTGCGCATAAGACAATTCACGTCTTTGGCGCCGATCTCGACGCGATGACCATCACCTGCCTCCTGCTCTTCATGGGCGCGATGGGCAAATCGGCGCAATTCCTGCTCCACACCTGGTTGCCCGACGCAATGGAAGGCCCGACGCCTGTTTCGGCGCTGATCCATGCCGCGACTATGGTGACGGCCGGCGTCTTCATGGTGGCGCGGCTCTCGCCGCTCTTCGAGCAATCACCGGCGGCGCTGTCCTTCGTGACCTTTATCGGCGGCACGACGGCCTTTTTCGCCGCCACGATCGGCCTTGTGCAGAACGATATCAAACGCGTCATCGCTTATTCGACCTGTTCGCAGCTCGGCTATATGTTCGTCGGCCTCGGCGTCGGCGGCTATTCGCTCGGTATTTTCCATCTCTTCACCCACGCCTTCTTCAAGGCGCTGCTCTTCCTCGGTGCCGGCTCCGTCATCATGGCCATGCACCATGAGCAGGACATGCGGAAAATGGGCGATCTCGCGCCCAAGATTCCGATCACCTGCGTGATGATGATCATCGGCACTTTGGCGCTGACCGGATTCCCGCTGACCGCCGGTTATTTCTCCAAAGATGCGATCATCGAGGCCTCTTATGTCGGCCATGGCTGGACCGCGGTTTACGCCTTCATCTTGGTCACAATCGCCGCCGGCCTCACGTCGTTCTATTCCTGGCGCTTGATATTCATGACCTTCTTCGGCCATGCGCGCTGGCACGCGGCGCATGATGATCATGCGCCGGTGGCGGTTGCGAGCGCGCATGCCGCCCCTGCGTCGGACCGGCATGCCGCCGCTCACGCCGATCATTCTGCCGATCATTCGCATGACGAACACGCTCATGATCCTTCGCATGACGAGCATGCGCACGCGCTGAACCCGCATGAATCGCCGCCGGTCGTGCTGATCCCGCTTTATGTCCTGGCCTTCGGCGCGCTGGTGGCTGGGCTCATCTTCAAGCATGATTTCATCGGCGCGGGCGCCGCGGAATTCTGGAAATCCTCGCTCTTCTATGGTCCGGAAAATCATATCCTGGAGGCGATGGAGCACGTGCCCGCGCTTGTCAGCCTTTTCCCGACGCTGATGATGGTCGGCGGGTTTTTCGTCGCGCTCTATTTCTACATTCTCGCGCCCGGCACAGGGCAGAAATGGGCCGACGCCATGCCGGGACTTTATCGCTTCCTGCTCAACAAATGGTATTTCGACGAGCTTTATGACCGCATTTTCGTGCGGCCGGCGTTCTGGCTCGGCAATCTCTTCTGGAAGGGTGGCGATGAGAATGTCATTGACCGGCTTGGCCCCGATGGCGTGGCGGCGCGCGTTGTCGATGTCACCAATCGCGTGGTGCGGCTGCAGAGCGGCTATCTCTACCATTATGCTTTCGCCATGCTGATCGGCGTCGCCGCGCTGATCACCTATTATCTCGCGGGGAGCCTGCGCTGATGTTCGGTTTCGGCATCCTCACCGGGCTCGTCTTTCTTCCGCTTGTCGGCGTGGCCTTCATCCTGGCCTTGCGCGGCGATGACGAGGCGACGAAGAACAACGCGCGCTGGGCGGCGCTGGCGACGACGATCATCACCTTCCTGTTGTCGCTCGTCGTTTACGCCAAGCTCGATCTCAGCTCTTCAGCCTTCCAGCTCGTGGAAGAGAAACATTGGTTCGGCGGCGGCCTTGTCTACAAGCTCGGCCTCGATGGCCTCTCGGCGCCGTTCGTTCTTCTGACGACCTTCCTCATGCCGTTCTGCATTCTAGCCTCCTGGCAATCGATCCAGACTCGCGTGAAGGAATATATGATCGCCTTCCTGATCCTCGAGACCTTGATGGTCGGCGTCTTCTGCGCGCTCGATCTCATCTTGTTCTATCTGTTCTTCGAGGGCGGCCTCATCCCGATGTTTCTCATCATCGGCATTTGGGGCGGCAAAAGGCGCGTCTACGCGGCGTTCAAATTCTTCCTCTATACGCTGCTCGGCTCGCTTCTCATGCTGATCGCCATCATGGCGATGTACATTCATGCCGGCACGACGGACATTACGGTTCTCCTGAAGACTGCGTTCCCGGCGGGGATGCAGAAATGGCTGTGGCTTGCCTTCTTCGCTTCGTTCGCGGTGAAGATGCCGATGTGGCCGGTGCATACCTGGCTGCCCGACGCGCATGTCGAGGCGCCGACGGCGGGCTCGGTCATCCTTGCCGGCGTGCTCCTGAAAATGGGCGGATACGGCTTTCTGCGCTTTTCGCTGCCGATGTTCCCCGATGCCTCGGCCTATTTCGCGCCGCTCATCTTCGCGCTGTCGATCATAGCCATCATCTATACGTCGCTCGTCGCGCTCGTGCAGACCGACATGAAGAAGCTCATTGCTTATTCGTCGATCGCGCATATGGGCTTCGTCACGATCGGCCTGTTTTCGATGACGCAGCAGGGCATCGAGGGCGCGATCTTCCTGATGATCTCGCATGGCCTCGTCTCTGGGGCGCTCTTCCTTTGCGTCGGTGTGGTCTATGACCGGATGCACACACGCGAGATCGCGGCCTATGGCGGCCTCGTCCAGCGGATGCCGCTCTATGCGACGGCCTTCATGATTTTCACCATGGCCAATATCGGCTTGCCGGGCACCTCGGGCTTCGTCGGCGAATTCCTGTCCATGCTGGGCGGCTTCCACGCCAATTCGTGGGTTGGCGCCTTTGCGGCGCTCGGCACGATCCTGTCCGCCGCTTATGCGCTTTATCTCTACCGCCGCATCATTTTCGGCGTGCTGGACAAGCCGAGCCTGCAGCACATTCTTGATCTGTCGCCGCGCGAGATCGCGATCATGGTGCCGCTGATCCTGCTCGTCATCTACTATGGCGTCCATCCGGCGCCGATCCTCGACTGGACCTCGAGTTCGGTCGCGAGCCTCATTCACAGCACCGGCACGCACTTCGCTTCGATGCACGCCACCGCCGCTTTGCAGACAATAGGTTTCTCCGAATGACGTATTTCGGGTTTGTCTTCGCGCTTTCGCACAGTCTGCCCGAGGCCATCCTCGCGGTCGGCGTCCTGGCGCTGATCCTCGTCGGCGCCATACGCGAGCGCGCTGAGCTTATCATCACGGAGCTGGCGGTCGGCGTGCTCGGCCTTGCGCTCTTGTCGCTGTTCAGCGGCAAGGCGAATGCGGTGCTCTTCGGCGGCGCCTTCATCGACGATAGTTTTGGCCGGTTTGCCAAGGGCCTTTGCTATATCGGCTCGATCGTCACGCTGTTGATCGCGCATAATTTCCTGGTGCGCGAGAAGATCAACAAGTTCGAGTTTCCGGTGCTCGTTCTGCTGGCGACGCTCGGCATGTCGATTCTCATTTCCGCGAACAACTTGATCGCGCTTTATCTGGGCCTCGAACTGATGTCGCTCGCGCTTTATGTCGTCGCGGCGTTTCATCGCGACGATGCGAAGGCCTCGGAAGCCGGCCTTAAATATTTCGTGCTCGGCGCGCTGTCCTCCGGCATGCTGCTCTATGGCGCGTCGCTGCTTTACGGTTTCGCCGGCACCGTGTCCTTTGCCGGCATTGCCTCGGCCGCGACCGGCACGCCCTCCTTGGGGGTGATCTTCGGCCTTGTCTTCCTCATGGCGGGCTTGGCGTTCAAGATTTCCGCCGTGCCCTTCCATATGTGGACGCCCGACGTCTATCAGGGCGCGCCGACGCCGGTGACGGCTTTCTTCGCCTCGGCGCCGAAAATCGCGGCTTTTGCGATCACCGTCCGGGTCATCATCAGCGCCTTTCCGGGCATCGCGCTGCAGTCGCAGCAGATCATCATCTTCATTTCGATCTTGTCGATGGCGCTCGGCTCTTTCGCCGCCATTGGCCAGCAGAACTTCAAGCGGCTGATGGCCTATTCTTCGATCGGCCATGTCGGTTTTGCGCTTGTCGGCCTTGCCGCGCATAATCAGGCGGGCGTCGCCGGCGTGCTCTTCTATCTCGGCGTCTATCTCGTCATGGTGCTCGGCACGTTTGCGGCGATCCTGTCGATGCGGGTGGACGGCAGGCCGGTGGAGAATATCAGCGATCTTGCCGGGCTTGCCCGCTCCGACGGCGCGATGGCCTTCTATCTGTCGATGCTGATGTTCTCGCTGGCCGGCGTGCCGCCGCTCGCGGGTTTCTTCGCGAAATTCTATGTCTTCAACGCTGCGGTTCAGGCGCATCTCATTCCGCTTGCAGTGATCGGCTTTTTGACCAGCGTCGTCGCGGCCTATTATTACCTGCGCGTCGTCAAGGTCATCTATTTCGACGAACCGGCTGCGGCGTTCGACAAGGCGCCGGCAGTCCTGCGCGTGGTTCTCGCCGTCGCGGGCCTGTTCGTCGTGTTCCTTTTTGCCTATCCGTCACCCTTCGTGGCGGCGACCGCGGCGGCTGCGAAAAGCCTGTTCTGATCTTTGACCGCATCGACCGATCCATTTGCACTGTCTGAATCGGCGACTGCAGCCGGATACGAGCTGGCCGTCTATGAGACGATCGGCTCGACGAATGACGCCGCGTTCGAGCGTGCGCGCAACGGTGCCAACCGCACCTGGGTCATTGCCCGTGCACAGACTGCGGGACGCGGCCGTCACGGCCGCCGATGGCAATCGCCACCGGGCAATCTTTACGCGAGTCTGGTTCTTGTCGACGTCGCGACGCCGCGTCGAGCGCCGCAGATTGGCTTCGTCGCGGGCATCGCCTTGGCGCACGCTTTGCGGCAGCTCGTGGCGGAGCCTTCACATATTCGTGTGAAGTGGCCGAACGATATTCTGCTCAATGACGCGAAGCTTGCGGGAATTCTCGTCGAGGGGCGGGCGCTTCCTGGCGGCGCTTATGCCATTGTCGCCGGCTTCGGCGTCAATTGCCAATCTTGCCCGCCGGATTTGCCTTACCGTGCGGCCGCGCTTGCCGAAGCGGGCGCGACGCGGAGCAAAGCCACGGATGTTCTCTCTTTGCTCTCGGGGCAAATGGCGTATTGGTTGCGCGCTTTCGAACAAGGCTTTGACGCGATCCGCGCGGAATGGTTAAGCCTTGCAGCGGGGATTGGCGCGCAAATCAAGGTTAAGACCGCGACGCAGCAATTCGAGGGGGTCTTCCAGTCGATCGACGCGGACGGCCGCTTGATCCTCGTTGACGCGAGCGGTGCGCATTCGATCGAGGCCGGTGATGTGCTTCTCGGCCATTGAATAAGGTGAGTGGATGGACGAGGCGGGAAGCGAACTGGTTTTTGTAGCCCTCGGCGGCCTTGGCGAAATCGGCATGAATGTCGCGCTTTACGGCTTTGGCCCGCCGCGCCGGCGCAAATGGCTGATGGTCGATTGCGGGCTTGCTTTTGCCGATCCGGAAAAGGCCGGGATCGAGATCATCCTGCCCGATCTTGCCTTCGTCGATAAGATCAAGCGCGATCTTGTCGGGCTGATCATCACCCATGCGCATGAGGATCATATCGGCGCTGTCGCGGATCTCTGGCCGCGTTTTCGTTGCCCGGTCTTCGCGACGCCTTTTGCGACGGCGCTTTTGGCGGCGCGTCTCGAAGGCATCACCGATGCGCCTGAAATCACCATTTCGTCTGTCAAGCAGGGTGAGTGCATCACGCTCGACCCGTTCTCTGTCGAGTTCATTCCGGTCGCGCATTCAATTCCCGAGAGCTGCGCGCTCGCCATCCGCACGCCGCATGGCGCAATCGTTCACACGGGCGATTGGAAGATCGATCCCGAACCGGGCCTTGGCCTGCCGACCGATGCGGCGCGGCTGAAAGAGATCGGCGACGAGGGCGTGCTCGCGCTCGTCTGCGATTCCACCAACATTTTGCGCGATGGCGTGAGCCCATCGGAGGCGGAAGTCGCTCTTGCCCTGAAAGAGGTCATCGGTGCGGCGCGCAACCGTGTCGTGGTGACGACCTTTGCGTCCAACGTCGCGCGCATCCGCGCCGTGGCGCTCGCCGCAAAGGCCGCGGGGCGCAAGGTCGTTCTCCTCGGCCGTGCGATGGAGCGCGTCGTCAATGTTGCGCGTGAGAATGGTTTTCTCGACGGCGTCGAGCCTTTCCTGTCGGGCGAGGCTTATGGGTCGCTCGGCCGCGAGGAGATCGTCGTGCTGGCGACGGGAAGCCAGGGCGAGCCGCGCGCCGCGATGGCGCGCATCGCCATTGACGATCATCCAATCGCCAAGCTCGCGGCGGGCGACACGGTGATCTTCTCGTCGCGGACCATTCCCGGCAACGAGCGCGAGGTCGGCCGCATCGTCAACAATCTGATCGGGCAGGGCGTCGAGGTGGTCACCGACCGCACGGCTTTGGTTCATGCCTCAGGCCATCCGCGTCGTGGCGAAGTGGCCAAGCTTTACGAATGGGTGCAGCCGAAGATCGTCGTGCCGGCGCATGGCGAAGCCTTGCATCTCGCCGAACATGCGCTTTTCGCGGAAGAGCGCGGCATTGCGACCGTGGTGAAGGCGCGCAATGGCGACATGGTTGCGCTTGCCCCGGGCGCGCCCGCGATTATCGACGAGGTGCCGCATGGCCAGATTGCGCGCGATGGCAGCATCCTTGTGCCTTTGGAGGCCGACTCGATCAAAGCCCGCCAGCGCCTCGCGTTTGGCGGCATTGTGACCATTGCCCTCGCGATCGATCGAAAGGGCGAAATGGCCGGCGTGCCGGATGTGGTTTTGACCGGCTTGCCGGAGCGTACTGAAGCCGGTGTCAGTCTTGACGAAGTCGTTGACGCGGCTTTGTTTCAGACGTTCGATTCGCTGCCGCGGCCGAAACGGCGCGATGCCAATGTTGTGTCGGTTGCGATTGAAAAGGCGGTGCGGGCGGCTGTCGGGGTGGTCTGGAGCAAGAAACCGACGGTGCATGTGCTTGTGATCGAGGTTTAGCCGCGCGTGGACAACCGCGCTATCGGTCTGTAAATTACGGATAACACACACTATATAAGCGAGGGCATTATCTCTCGGCCAAGCTCCGCCCCGGAATTCGATCGGTCCGAATGCAGATGATGAATTTTGTTGATCGCGATGGGCGGGACAAGAATTCCGCAGAGGCCGAGGGGGCCGGTCAGCGTATTGAGAAGCTGACCAAGATCAATCGGGTGCTCATGCGCCGCGCCGAGCGCGCGATGGACCAGCCGGAAAATGCCGCCTCGCTCTTCCAGACCGTCATGGCGCTTGGCAGTGAAGCCAAGGCGCGCACCGAGGAGCTCAAAACCGTCCTTGCGGAATTGGAACGCTCCAATCTCGAATTGAAGCATGCGCGCGATGTCGCGGAGCGGGCCAACCGGGTCAAGACGGGCTTTTTCACCGCGGTCGGCCATGATGTGCTGCAACCCCTGCAGGCGGCTCGATTGACCTTGTCGGCGCTGGCCGAAATGGAGGATGGCCAGCCCGGCCAGCCTCTCGTCACGCAGGTCGATCAGGCTTTGTCGATCGTCGAGGATCTGCTGCGCACCATTCTCGATCTGTCGCGGCTCGAGACCGGCGCGCTCCGGCCGAACGTCCAGCCCGTCGATCTCAACGAGGTTTTCAATTCGGTCGTCGGCGGCCTGCTGCCGCTTGCCGTCGACAAAGGCATCGGCTTGCGCTTCCGCAAGACAAGCTTCTGGGTGATGTCCGATCCGCAGATGCTGCGTCGCATGGTGCAAAATCTCGCTGCCAATGCGGTGCGCTATACGGAAGCCGGGCACGTTTTGATTTGCGCACGGCCGCGCGACCGCGATGTTTGCATTGCCGTCTATGACACCGGGCCGGGGATTGCGGCGCGGGAACGCGAACTCATCTTCCAGGAGTTCGAGCGCGGCGAAGCCTCGGAGCGTGGCGGGACCCCCGGTTTCGGGCTCGGTCTTTCGATCGTGCGCCGCATGGCTGCGGCGCTCAAGCACGAGATTTTCCTGCGCTCGGTCGAGGGACGCGGCTCCTGCTTCGGGCTGCGTGCGGTGCGGGCGACGCCAGCGCGACAGCCGCGCGGGGCCGTTCCGTCGCCCTTGCCGCAAGTCAATCTGTCGGCGCGCGTGGTGATCGTCGAAAACGACAAATCGGTCGCCGCCGGCATGATCACGTTGTTGCGCCAATGGGGGTGCGAGACGAAAGCGGTTCGCAATTTCAGCGAAGCGAGCGATCTCGCCGGCGGTCCTGCGCCGGATATCGTGCTTGCTGACTACCATCTCGACAATGGCGAGACGGGGCTCAAGTCCGCGCGCCTGTTGCGCAAGGTCTTTGGTGCCAAGCTGCCGGTCGTCGTCTTGACGGCGGACCGGACACATGAGGTCGCTGCGGCTGTGCAGGAGGCCCGCTGCGAATTCATGCTCAAGCCGGTGAAGCCGGCGGAGCTGCGATCGCTGATCGCGCATCTCCTGCGCAAGACCTGAGAAAAACTCGACCATTCGTCCGGCCGCGCAATGGCCGAAAGTCCAATGGCGTCCGCAATGGCGCCTTCTATGATTGGCCAACGTCAGCGCGGCAAAGGCCGGATCACCGCGGCGTCGTCTCTTTAACAGGGATTTGTCTTCAATGCCCGCGACGGATGCCACATATTCGGAGACCAAGCGATTGGGACGCACGATGCTGGAACGATTTCTGATCGTTGACGATCATCCGCTGTTCCGTGAGGCGCTGCAAAACGCCATCCATCTGGCTTTTCCGGTCGCGGAAATCCTCGAGGCAAGCTCCATCGAGGCGGCGCAGAAAGTCCTCGATAGCGAAGAAAATATCGATCTGCTGCTGCTCGACCTTTCGATGCCAGGCACGCGGGGCTTCGAGGGCCTTTTGGCCTTGCGGCGGCAGCGGCCGCGGCTGCCGGTCGTGGTCGTCTCGGGGTTGGAGGACAGCCGCATCGTCGCCGAGGCTTTGGCTTGCGGCGTCGCGGGGTTCATCCCGAAATCGGTGCGCAAGCCCGAGCTCGCGTCCGCCATTCGCAATGTCATGAACGGCATGGTCTATGTGCCGGATTGGTATGCACCGGATGCCGCCCCGCCGGCCAATGATGTCGCGGGCGTCGCGGCGCGCTTAAAAACGTTGACGCCGCAGCAGCTTCGCGTGCTCGAAATGTTGCGGCAGGGCAAGCTCAACAAGCAGATTGCGCATGAGCTCAGCGTCGGCGAGACGACGGTGAAGGCGCATATCACCGAGATTTTCCGCAAGCTCAATGTGCACAGCCGGACGATGGCGGCGATGCAATTGGCAAATGTCGATTTCGCCGCGATCTTGGCGGATGCGGGCATCAAGCGCCCGCGCCCGGCATCGGATGCTTAAGAAAAAGCTGCGACTTAGCGGCGGACCAATTGCGCCTGGAGGCCAGGGTGATAATCGCGATAGCAGGCCATCCAGATGTGATGCCGCTCGGCCTGCGTGATGCCGAGCCGCTTCGCCCAATAGTTCTGCTCGGCGGCGCTGAGACCGCGAACGTCATCGCAAGTAAAGGCCATAGCCGAGGACGACAAAACACAACCGGATATGAGCAGAGCGCCGGTGACGGCGAGAAAACTCACAATATTTTTCTTCTTCGATTGGATCGCTGACAGCATCATTTCTCCTTTCTACGGCCAGAATCGATTCCAGCCCTCCAAAATTTTCACGAAAATGTGTGGGTACCCGGCAAATCGCCGGAAAACAAGGCTCAATTTTGTTCGGAAGGGCCGATTTGGACTTTGCCCACTTACTTATCCGTTCGGATATTCCATCCTTTTCGTGGCAAATCCAGAATAGTCTCATAATACCAATATGTTGGCAGGGGCTTGCGCTGAGCTTGCCGGGGGTGGCAAATCGTCCCGTGACGGCAAAATCACAGTGCCGTTTCCGGCCCGCTCGTTTCGCGGGTGCGAAACCTTTCGCGCTCCGCTTGGTTAACCCATCATGCAAACGGGAGGACGCGAATGAAAAAGCTGCGCATTCTCATTGTCGAGGACGATGTCATGGCCAGGATGGCGCTGGAGACGATACTGACGGAGATCGCGCCGGTGGCTGTGATCGTCCAGCGTTCGCTGCGCGGCGCCGCCAGCATCCTGCGCGAGAAGTTCGACTTCGCCTTTCTCGACACTGAGGTCGCCGATGGCGAAACGTTCGGCTTGGCTTATGCCCTTGCGGCGAGAGGCGTCCCCTTCGCTTTCATGACCGACCGCGACCGTGATGAATTGCCAAGAGCCTGGATCAGCCATCCCTTGCTCCCGAAGGCGCCGCGCCGCGCCGCCGTGCGCCAAGCCCTGCTGCACGCCGAAGATTATCCGCTCGTCGCTTAGTCGCTGCTCAAAGCCCGCAGCTCGATTTCTTTGAACCGGGCTGCGCGGCCGCTTTCAGGCTGCGCCGACCAATCTAACGCTTCTTATGACCGCTGGGCGTCCCGACGCCGGTCTCCGGCTGTGTTTGCGACGGCGGATCGCTGGCCGGGAAGGATTCATCGAGCGCTTCGTCGAGCTCCGCATCCCGCTTGGCTTTGTCTGACAGCGGCTTATCTTGCGACGCGCGCGGCGTCTTCGATGCCGGATGTGAGGGCTTAGTTTCTTTCATTGCACGCCTCCATGCTTCGCCAACGTCCGAATCTGTGCGAAGTTGCGAAGCGGTTCGTGATGAAGGCCGACGCTCGCACACATCCGGCGGATTGCGAAGACGTTTCCATTTTAACATTTCGACAGGCGAAAGTACGCGCATGTCCGCCGCGCGTCCGGACCGCCGGCGCGGTTCTTTGCGCCGCATTCCTATTGAAAATGCCTGACCGTCTGACAGCGCCGATGACATGAATCGAGCGCCACGCCGATCGCCAGCGTCTTGCGTCCCGCGATTCCAATCGCAGACGTCACACGGATCATGTGTCACACTATCGAAATGATCTGCTGCGCAGATTCCCATATCGTTTGCAGTGCGCTGCACCGGAGCCTTCGTCTCCGATGCGTGCGATGATGTTGGCTGAACGCAGAGCGTTCTGAAAAATTTATAGAAATACCGAACTCTCGCAGTTGCAAAAATTTCAACGCAAACGACGAACGCGAGAAAATTGCTGGCGTACCGCGCTTTATCGGAATACGCTCGTTGCGGTTGTTAAATGTTGATGCCTCGATATTTTCAGGAGGTGAACATGAAACCCAATCTCTTTGCACTCGCTCTTAGTTTATGCGCGGCGACGCTGCTGATCACGCCAGACGCAGCGCAAGCTTTCCGCGGCGGCGGACGTGGCGGTGGATTCCACGGTGGCGGCTTCCATGGTGGCGGCGGCCGGTGGGCCGGTGGCGGCAGAGGCTGGCATGGTGGTGGCGGGCGTTGGGCAGGTGGTGGCTGGCACGGCGGCGGCTACCGTGGCGGATATTGGCGCGGCGGTCGTTGGTATGGCGGCGGCGGATGGGGCTGGGGCGCGGCTGCAGCGGGCGCCGCTGTTGGCGCTGCGGCTGTCGGCGCTGCGGCTTACGGCTCCTGCTACCAGCAGCAAACTGTTTGGAACGGCTACCAATATGTCACGCAGTGGGTGAGGGTTTGCTAAGGCGCCCTCGGTAAGCGCGTCGGCGGATCGTCTCGGTTTCTCCATGGCTTCGCTCTCGGAGCTGAACATCAGGAGATCTTCCGATGTCCGAGGCCTACGACGGACGTGACGAACAGCGGCTTGCTGCGGCGCCCGGCATGATCTTCATTCCGGGCGGGACGTTCCGCATGGGCTCGGAGCGTCATTATCCGGAAGAAGCGCCGGTCCATCGCGTCACCGTCGATGGATTTTGGATCGACGAAAAACCGGTCACCAATCGGCAATTCGGCGAATTCGTCCGCGCGACGGGTCACGTGACCTTTGCCGAAATTCCGCCGGACCCGAAGGATTATCCGGGCGCGTTGCCGCATATGCTCTATGCCGGCTCGCTTGTCTTCACGCCGCCGTCCCATGCCGTCAATTTGCGCAATTGGGGAGAATGGTGGCGTTTCCTGAAGGCCGCCGACTGGCGCCATCCTTACGGACCGCAAAGCGGCATTGACGGATTGGATGACCATCCGGTCGTGCACGTGGCCTACGTCGACGCGCGTGCTTATGCGAAATGGGCAGGCAAGGACCTGCCGACCGAGGCCGAATGGGAGTTCGCAGCGCGCGGCGGGCTTGATGGCGCTGAATATGCCTGGGGCGACGAATTTATGCCGGGCGGAAGATATATGGCCAACACCTGGCACGGCTCGTTTCCGCGCGAGAACCTCAAGCCCGATGGCTACGAGCGCACATCGCCTGTCGGAGCCTTTCCGGCCAACGGCTACGGCCTCTACGATATGATCGGCAATGTTTGGGAATGGACCAATGACTGGTTCTCCCAGAAGCATCGGCCGGACGCGCAAAAGGCTTGTTGCATTCCGCAGAATCCGCGCGGCGGCCGCGCCGAAGAGAGTTTCGATCCCTGTCAGCCGAACATCAAGATTCCGCGCAAGGTCATCAAGGGCGGCTCGCATCTTTGCGCGCCAAACTATTGCCGCCGCTATCGTCCCGCCGCGCGCCACGCCGAAGCGGTCGACACGTCGGCCAGTCACCTCGGTTTTCGCTGTGTTGTTCGAAAAGGAGCTGAGTCATGAGTTCCAGTGGTGAGAAGCCGGACAGTACGCAGAAACAGAATGACGGCCCCAGTCGCCGTCGAATCCTGATGTCGGGAACGGCGCTTGCCGCCGCAACCGCGATGGGGCCGGGGACGACACAGGTCGCGCAGGCCCAACAGCCGGCTGCGCCGCCATCAAATGGCAAACAACCGAACATCCTTGTCATCATGGGCGATGACATCGGCTGGTTCAATATCGGCGCCTACCATCAGGGCATTATGTCCGGCAAAACGCCGAATCTCGACAAGCTCGCAGCCGACGGCATGCGCTTCACCGATTATTATGCGGAAGCGAGCTGTACCGCGGGCCGTGCCAATTTCATCACCGGCCAGATTCCGCTCCGGACCGGCATGACGACGGTCGGACAAGCGGGTGCCGATATCGGCATACCTGACCAGGCTGTCACTATCGCGACGGTTCTTAAGTCGATGGGGTATGCGACGGGGCAGTTCGGTAAAAATCATCTCGGCGACAAAAACAAATATCTGCCGACACTGCACGGCTTCGATGAATTTTTCGGCTATCTGTATCACCTGGATGCGATGTCCGATCCATATTGGTTCGATTACCCGCAGGACTGGATCGACAAATACGGGCCGCGTAATTTGGTCCATAGCCTTGCCACGGACGCGGATGATCCGACGGATATGCCGCGTTGGGGCAAGGTCGGGAAGCAGAAAATCAACGACGAAGGCCCGTTGCCGCCGTTCCCGAACATGGGCGGCGACCGTCAATATTGGCAGAAAGGCCGCCCCGCCAAGTACGACATGGAGACCTTCGACGAAGTGCTCGTCGAGCGCACGAAGGGATTCATGGACAAAGCCAAGCAGGACGGCAAGCCATTTTTCATTTGGCACAATACGGCACGTATGCACGTCTTTACTTATTTGCCGGAAAAATATCAGGCGATGATGAATTACAACAGCAATTACAACATCTATGAAGCCGGCATGGCGCAGATGGACGATTGCGTCGGCACTTTGCTCAAGCATCTGGACGATATCGGCGAAGCCGACGATACCATCGTGATCTTCACCACCGACAACGGCGCCGAGGTTTTCACCTGGCCCGACGGCGGCATGACGCCGTTCTGCTCGACAAAAGGCACGGTGTTCGAAGGCGGTTTCCGCGTCCCCGCGATCATCCGCTGGCCGGGTAAGGTCAAGCCGGGTTCGATTGAAAATGGGATTTTCTCGAGCCTCGATTGGCTGCCGACGCTTGTCGCGGCGGCGGGCAATCCGAATATCAACGAGCAGCTTCTGAGCGGCGTGAAACTCGGCGAGCGCACGTATAAGAATCATTTGGACGGATACAATCAGCTCGACGTGCTGACCGGAAACGGTCCCTCGGCGCGGCACGAGATCTTCTATTTCGGCGAGGCGCAACTGGGCGCCATCCGCATCGACGATTTCAAGTTCCAGTTCATCCAGCAACCTTATGGTTGGCCCGGCGAGAAGGTCACGACCGACATGCCGACGATCGTCAATCTCCGTCAGGACCCATTCGAACGAACGCCGTCCATACGCGGCGAAACGCTCAATGATTTGGGCGGCGGCTATATGAACGACTTCCTGGCGCGGGAATTCTGGCGCTTCGTGCAGGTTCAACAGAAAGTCGCCGCCTTGGCCCAAACGGCGATCGAATATCCGCCGATGCAGTCGCCCGCATCCTTCAACCTTCAGGCGCTCAAGGCGAAAATCGACGCGGTGATCAAAAGCCGCGAAGGGCAATAGAACGCGGAGACGAGGAAAGTTTCAGCCGGTGCCGGCTTGCCTGCGCCGGCTGGCCTTCGTTTCGCTCTGGAACGACGGTGCAACTTTGCGATGAATCCGGCGTTGCCTAACGCCGTTTAGACCCGACCGTGGAGGCGACGATGAAAGCCACGTGGGCACCGCACGAGAAACATGGGACGCTGACCGAGCAAAGTGATCTACCCGACAGCGTCTATGCCTTTCCGACGCAGCGGAAAGAACCGCTGACCGATGCAAAACACGTTCGAAACGCCATTGCGCGCTTCGATCAGGTCATCGACGTTTCGGACCATGACCGCGATCTGGCGTTTGCGAATATCAAAAAGGCGGCGGACCACTACGGCGTCGAAATGACCGAGACGAATTGGCGGCAATTGGGAAAAACGCCTTCCACGGGCAGGACGGCGGAGGATCGAAGTCATTCGGCGCAAAAGGCCGCCGCCACGCGAAAGGAGCATGGGACGTAAGGCCCGAGGCTTCCAATTGAATCGATGTCGGTCCGTTCAGCGGTACCAGCAATGGCCGTGTCGGCAGACGCGATGGTGGGGGTACATGAAGTGAGGTCCGAGACAATAGCGATACCAATGATAGCCCGTTTCGCCCACGCGATAACAGCCAGCCTCGGCCGGTAACACGGCTGCGATGGTCAAGATCGCAGCGATGGTTACGAGCAATGTAGATCTGCGCATGTCGCCCTCCCTGTCGCGGTTCCAAGGCATCCTACAATGCGGGCCGCGCTCCCGGCGACTTCGTTCAGGTCTCTTCAGGTGGTGGGGCGAGCGTACTCGGACGCCCGCGACCGGCGCCAGGCGTCCTGGCGATGGTCATGAAGCCGCTGCCGGTCAAGGTCAGCGCGATGGCGATTGAAAACAAAGCGAGGCCTTGCGATCTGTAGATCGGGTCATCCCTGAGGTAGAGGACAAGGTCGAAGATCAGCAAGGCGCCGGCAAAGGCGAGGACGATAGCGGCTAGGTGCCTGGTTTTCTTTCTGCGCGTTTGCTCCTGTGCGTTGAATTCCGCGACCGCATCGCGCAGACGCGCCAATTCAAGCGTGAGTTCCGACTGTGCCATCGAACCCTCCTGGATCAAATCCATGCGTGGACCATGGTATGTCGCAATCGGACACAAGATGGTTCAAAGCGGTATGTGGGCGTCGGTCAGGGACCAACTCAGGAAGTTTCAGCCTACGCCTGCGCCTTTGTGGTCCCGCGGCCCGCGATACATCTTCAGCACCTAGGTTCGGCCATTTGAACGCGTCCGCGGCAGACCGCTCTGGGCATTGACGCTCGGCGCGTTTCGGCGTTTCGCAGAAAATGGTCCCGGTATTTCCACCGGAAGCCCCATCGGGAAAGCGCTTGCAACCCAGGCGTGCCCTGATAAGCTCAAGGTTGTTTTAAATGTAATTAAAATGAATTGATTCATGGTGGGCCGAAGATGGGGAGCAAGTGCGCTGTTTTAATGCCGACGCTCAATGCGCAGCGGTATTTGGCAGAAGCTGTCGAGAGCATCCTTGATCAGTCTTTGACGGAGTTCGATCTGTTCATCCTCGATGGCGGATCGGAAGATGCCACTCTGGAATTCGCAAAGGCGCTTCAACGGCGCGATCGACGTATAAGCGTAATTTCAACACCGGAGGCGGATCCCTCGCACCGGATAAACGATGGGCTCGATAATCTGGCCTACGATTATTTCGTTATGGCCCATGCCGACGATGTCAGCGTTCGCGACAGATTGGCCAAGCAACTAGCTTTTATGAGCGAGCACCCCGCTGTCATCATGTCGGGCTCGGACACGCATTTCTGGCTGCACGAAAAAGCCGGCAGGCTCGACATAGATCACTACTCCGGTCGAAAGACATATCCGGACGATCATGACGACATCGTCCCCCAGCTTTGCCTTTGGTGGTGTTTTTCAGTCGCCTCGATGATTTTGAATGGCGCGGCGATACGGGCGCTCAAGCTAAGATTCGACGAAGGCTTGAAGACGTGTTCGGACTGGTGGTTCAACTGGCAAGCTGCGCAAGCGGGGACGGTGGCCAATCTGCCGGAGCCGCTTGTCGCCTATCGCCATCATCATTCCAGTCATGGGCCTCGCGAACTACCGCAGATTGCGCTGGAGACGAGGATTATTCGCGAGCGGATCGCACGCGCCATGGGTCTGTGGCATTCGCTCACGCAAGACGAGCGTGAGGCTTTTCATTCCTTGTCGATCGAATGCGATGTCGTACATTCGATAGGGGATCCGGAAGCGACAAAGTCCTTGATGCTTTCGCTCGCACCCAAGCTCGGCTGGTCGTTGATCGGTCGCTATTATGACCAACTTGCGAAGTTTTATCCTGCGCAATCATCGTTGTCATTCATGTCGCGCCTCTCGACGCGGTTCAGGCCCGCGTCCGCGGTTGCGCGATGAATCGCCGAAGCTGCGGCGCACGCTCGCCGCGACCGGTGCGGCTGAACTCGTGTATCGCCGGCAAGTCCGACCCCTGCGAAACGATCCTGACCGAGGCGGAATTCTGCCGCGGCTGACGGCGTTGCGCCGGTGGCTTGTCCCGGCGAGCCGGGCGACCTAGGCGGCGCCGAGCCCCGCTCGGACGGGCATATACGGGCGTATATGGCCCCGCTGGACTCTCTGCGGCGCGAGGCTTAAAGGTCTCGAGAATACCCGGTGAAAGCTCCCTCGTCGCGAGCTCCTAGGGGCGCCAAGCGGAGCTAAAACACAAACTCGGCCGTTAAAGCCTCGCCAGCCCGCGCTCTTTTAGCTGGCTTGCCAGCACCAAATTTCCGTGGAATTCTTCCCGGGCAAAAAAAATATCTCCATGGGAGGAAGTCCAAATGAAAAAACTGATCCTGGCACTTGTCTTTAGCGCGGCCGCTGTTGTTCCCGCCCTCGCCGACGACACCTACAGCCTCGTAAAGGACACCGTCGGCAATTGTTCGGCGGCCGTGACGTCAACCGAATATCCGGGAATGACGATCGTCGGCGACAAGACCTATTCATCGATGCAAGACGCCAATAAGGCGCTTGACGATGTCAAGGATTGCGACGGCCTGGTCCGTTAAGGAATAAGGACGCGCCAGCCTCGCCATAGATGCTGGCTGGCGCGTTCTTTTTGATGATTTAATTTAGCACTACACTATTGCCTCTCGGTTGAGCGCGATGCTCCTGAGGGGCGTGTTTTCTTTTACCGCGTCGTTTCCGGTTCAACGGCTTACGTCAAGAGATCGGCGACGCACGACCCGGTTGCGGCGTTTGCATCGCATCGAAGAATCCGCGATGGGCCAGATCGCGAGGTTGCCGAGGCCGGCAGAGCCATAGCCCATTTCGCTGTTAGGCTTCTCTTAACGCAAATCCGGCACGGTAATAAGCATCTGTTTTCGTTCCGGAAATCCGCCATGGAATCCGCCTCGAGCCATGTTGAAGAAGTTCACGAAGACGAGCGCCTGGCGGCGCTCGACCGCTACGACGTCCTCGATACGACGCCGGAGGAAGCTTTCGATCGCGTTACGCGGATGGCGCAGAAAATATTCCGCGTGCCAATGTCAGCGGTCAGTTTTGTCGATGGTCATCGGCAATGGCTCAAGTCAAGACATGGCGTCAGTTATGTCGAAAGCAAAAGATGCGACGCGATATGCGATATCGCGATCAAGCAGACAGAACCTCTGATCATCTGCGACACCACGAAAGATGCCCGCGTCGCTGAGAACAATTTCGTGGTCCGTGAGCCCTATCTGCGCTTTTATGCTGGCGCACAACTGCGATCGCATCAAGGCTATAATGTCGGCACCCTTTGCGTGATGGATACTGAGCCTCGCAAGTTCGGGGTGGAGCAAACATCCATCCTGGTGGATCTGGCCAATTTGATCGTCGCGGAGCTCGATCTACGATTGATCGCAAGCACGGATCATCTCACGGGCGCCCTGTCCAGACGAAACTTCAAAGAAGAAGCTGAGCGTGCGAAATTGCTCGCCTTGCGTCATGGCCATTCGCTGAGTTGCATTATTTTCGATCTCGATCATTTAAAAAAAATCAATGATGCGCACGGGCATGGCACTGGCGACCTTGTCCTGCGCCGCACAGCCGACGCCTGCCGATCGGCGCTGCGCAAATCCGATGTTTTCGGTCGGATCGGCGGCGAGGAGTTTGGCGTGATACTCCCGCATACGGCTGCCGCTTCGGCAAACGAGGTTGCAGAGAAAATACGGCGCGCCATCGCGAGCCTCTGCATTTCTGCAGCGAACGATTCCGTCCGGGTTACCGCGAGCTTTGGAATTGCCGAATTGGATGGTGCCGCGCCTGACATTGACGAATTGCTGCGGCGTGCCGACGAAGCGCTCTATGCGTCGAAAAATTCTGGCCGCAATCGCTGCTCAGAATGGCGCCCCGCGGTAAGCGCGCCGGCGACAGTCACCGGGAAAGTCTTCAAAGCTGGCCAAATCGCATTCAACCGCGGCAGTTCCGTCATCGATTGTACCGTGCGCGGACTTTCGGACACGGGCGCGATTCTGGATGTCATAAGTACCGAGGGCGTTCCTGACAGATTCAAGCTCAGGATCAACTCGAACGACACATCTCGCTTTTGTTTGGTGCGGGCCAAGCGGAGCAACCGGCTCGACGTCGCGTTTGGGTGAAGGCGCGAATCTTGGGCCATTTGTTGGGCTCAAGATTTCAATTATAAATCATTGATATACTAATGGGCGCGACAGGAGTGAACCTGCTGGAGGAATTCGCCCATGAGTTCTGATCGCGCTTGGCCGGAGCTGCCCTATTCGAGCTGGGCCGACACGGCGACCACCTTGCATCTTTGGACTCAAATCGTCGGCAAGGTCCGATTGATGCTCACGCCATGGCTCAATCATAGCTGGCAGGTGCCGCTGTATGTCAGCGCGTGCGGACTGACGACCTCTCCGATCCCCTTCGGCGACGAGATTATGGAGATGGAATTCGACTTCATCCGGCATCGGTTGAACGCGCGGACGAGTTCGGGCGAAGCGCGCGCCATCGAGCTCGCGCCGCAGTCTGTGGCTGACTTTTACGGCCGCATAATCGAGATGCTTTTGAGCCTCGGCGTCACCGTTACCATCGACGATCTGCCGAATGAAATCCTGAACCCGATCCGATTTTCAGAGGATCGCGCGCATGCGGCTTACGATGGCGCCGCCGCACATCGATTCTGGCGTGCCCTCATTCAGGCCGATCGCGTCTTTAAAGAATTCCGCAGCGGCTTTCTCGGCAAGGCCAGTCCCGTCCATTTCTTCTGGGGCAGTTTTGATCTTGCGGTGACGCGCTTTTCCGGACGCCGCGCGCCGCCCCATCCGGGCGGCGTTCCAGGGCTATCGAACGCGGTGGTGCAAGAAGCTTATTCTCATGAGGTGAGCAGCGCAGGTTTTTGGCCCGGCAATGCTGCGTTTCCGCGGCCGGCTTTCTATTCCTATGCGTATCCGGAGCCGCCTGACTTCCGGGCGGGCCAGGTCGTTCCTGAAGCGCATTTCGACGAGACGCTGGGCGAATTCATTCTGCCTTACGACGCGGTCCGCGCCGCCGCCGATCCGGATGCTTTGCTGATGGATTTCCTCTCGCAAACCTATGTCGCAGCCGCCCAAAACGGAAATTGGGATCGCATGTCGCTGGAATGCCCGATCGGCATCCCTGGCAAGCCCCGTCCCCTGCGGTGATCCGAGCCCTGGCCGCCAATCCGTACGCGTCGAATGCGCGCGTTCTCGCGCCGTTCGGGTACGTTATGAAGGAATCTTGGAAACCGGCTTGGCTAACCAAATCAGCAAGCTCCGCGTTCCGTTCACGCTTTTTCGCGGATTTCTCGGGCTATCTAGCATACCCTCGGCTTCAATCAACGGAAAGGCCTCCAGGGCAGCTTATTTCTCTCTATAAGTGTGACTCGCTTTTTGATAGTGTCGAGCAGGGAATTGAATATGGCTGTGTCAAAGGCGCGAATATCCATATTTTGTGCTCGCAGCCTTTCGAGCCACGCAAACAGCTCTCGGAAATCCCCTTTGCTCTCCGCTCCCACTATGTCATCGGGAAATATCTTGCAGGCCGCGGGCTGCACACGCTCGAAGAGGCCGGCGAATTGATCGAAGAAGGATATCGAAGAATATCTTCTAGCGTTTGTGCGGTAATATGGCGCAGACGCCGCGCATTTGCGCCATATTACTGCGTTTGTACCATAAGGCTGGGTGATCGCTTGTTGTCTGAAACTTGAACATGATATCGGGGGAGCCAATAAGCCCATCCCTCGATTCCCCGAAGTTATGCAAGAAAAACCCAAATCGTTTTCTCATCCGACGTATCGTCCTGATATAGATGGGTTAAGGGCAATCGCCGTTCTCTCGGTGGTTGCCTTCCATGCATTTCCAGATCTATTGCAAGGCGGGTTTATCGGCGTAGATATATTTTTCGTTATTTCTGGGTTCCTCATATCAACGATAATATTTTCAAATCTCGATAGCGGCAGTTTCAGCTTTCGCGAATTTTATTCGCGTCGCATCAGACGTATTTTCCCTGCTCTTTTGATCGTCCTCATTGGTTGCTTTGTCTTCGGCTGGTTCGCGCTACTGTCCGATGAATTTAAGCAATTAACGAAGCATATCGCTGCTGGTGCGGGCTTCGCTTCCAATTTCGTACTGCTGAAAGAGGCTGGATATTTTGACAATTCAGCAGACACAAAGCCTCTACTCCATCTGTGGAGCCTTGGCATCGAAGAGCAGTTTTATATCATATGGCCTTTCCTCATTTGGGTGGCGTACAAACTTAGATTCAAGACCGTCGCGCTGTTGGCGGCCATAGCTTTAGCCTCCTTCGTGTTGAATCTCTGCGAGATCAAGCAAGACGCCGTTGCAACTTTCTATTTGCCTCAGACGCGATTTTGGGAGTTGCTGAGCGGGGGCATATTGGCGTGGTTCGCGCTCTATAGGGACTCGTGGGCGGAGGCGCTTTACCCTTCGGAAAAGATTGTAAGGAACATTGCTTCTTTCGCTGGAATCGTGCTGCTGATCGCAGGCTTTTGTGTAATCCGCGAGAACATAGGATTCCCGGGTAAGTGGGCAGTTATTCCGGTGCTTGGTACTGTTTTACTCATCGCCGCCGGGTCTGACGCCATTATTAATCAGATGTTTCTCTCCCGGCGAATTACGATTTGGTTCGGAGTTATCAGCTTCCCGCTTTATCTATGGCATTGGCCACTTCTCTCTTTTGTCCGCGTCACCAGTAGCGAAGTTCCATCATGGCAGGTGCGCGCCATCGTCGTTCTTGTGTCTATTGGTCTTGCTACAGCGACATATTGGCTAATAGAGCGTCCAATTCGTTATGGTGGATTTAAACAGATCAAGACAGTTGCGTTGTTCGCGTCAATGGCAGTTGTGGGATGCGTGGCCTATTACGATTTCACATCGAATATATTTCCTGCTCGCGCGGCCAGGATCGCCCAACAAATAGGATGGAACAACCCGGTCGGGACCCCTATTCAAGTCAGCAGTTGTCGAGAAAAGTTTGCGGAGCGCAATGGTATGAGTTCGCCAAAGCGCGACGACAATTTCTGCTATCTGCAAAAGAATGGCGAGCCGAACGTTCTTCTTGTCGGAGACTCGATGAACCTTAGCCTATTTCCAGGCCTGGCAAGATACAACGACTACAACATCGTGATGCTCTCGGCGAGCAAGGCTGTGCCGTTTTTTAATGTGAGAACAACGGAGTTTAATGACGTCGTTAGGAAGAATAACTATCTGATGACAAATCAGGCGCTCAATTACGCGCTCCGCTCGAACAACATCAGGGTTGTTGTGATGTCGTCTGTCGCGGGTCCTGAGCTGACCTCGCCAAATAACCCATTCAAAATCACTGACATCAACGACGAAAATAACGCCAATGAGCGGGAAGTGTTCTCATCAGCAATGACGTTGACACTTAAGAAGCTTCAGAAAGCGGGGAAGAACGTTATCTTCGTTCTGCCGAATGCAATACTGCCATTTGACATAAAGGACTGCCTGTCGAGCTGGCGCCCGATCAGATTATCGAACAATCATTTCGCTTCTTGTTCCGAGCCGATCTCATGGCACAGTTACAATATAAGCATCTATAAGGATTGGGTTTTCTCGGTGCTGAAAGCCTTCCCCGCCGTAAAAGTCTTTGACGCGTCTGCGCCGCTATGCGATGCGAAAAAATGCTACGGCATGGATAATGACCAGATTTTCTACCGTGATCGCCAACATCTTAGCATCAGCGGTTCTAATTTAGTTGCGCCCGCGCTTCATAAAATGATCATTGATGCCCTAAATCACCAGATGGCGGCCCAATGAGTTGCGGACCCGCGCAAGCGAGGCGCGCGCCGATCGCCAGGCGCTATGGGGGGCGCTCGAATTGCAAGGCAATGCTGCGACTTCTATCGCTGCTTAACGGGTTTTCCGCGGGTTTTGATTTTTGGAACCTGGCGCAAGCTCGTAAAGCGTCGCTGAGTTCAAATCCACTTTTACAGCGGAGCGCGCGTTCTTGGTGTAGGTCGTGACAAACGCACTTAGCCATTCAGCGGCTTATTGCGAATGTCTGCCTTTGCGCCCGAGACGGTCGTCAACGCCACCATTTCCTAAGAACGGTCATTGCGATTGCAAACTCCGCGTCACCATCGCACAAAAAGCCGCACCTTGGATTTGCTCAAAGTTCCAACCGCGGCGATAACCAACTGTTTCCACAGATCAGCGGCGCACCCGCCCGTTTAGCTATCCGTCCTTTCAATCGACGAACGGCTTCCAAAGCAGCTTCTTTCTTTTTATAAGTGTGACTCGTTTTTTGATGGTGTCGAGCAGGGAATTGAATATGGCTGTGTCAAAGGCGCGAATATCCATATTTTGAGCGCGCAGCTTTTCGAGCCACGCAAACAGCTCTCGGAAATCCTCTTTGCTCTCCGCTCCCACTATGTCATCGGGAAATATCTTGCAGGCCACGTGAATTTCCAACTCGCGCGGCGTGTATTCGAAACCAAAATAGCCAAGGATATGTTGCTTCAACTTCCTCTCCTCCTCATGAAGTGCCAGCTTATTTTGGGCGCCGTCGCCTTCGAAATGGAGTCGATATGCAGAAAGCTCTTCCTGGACGTTGTAAAATTTTAGTTTGTTGATGTTCAAAACGGTCTGCCAATAGTCATCACCAAACCGGAATTCGTTGGTGAATCGCAGACCGGCGTCGGCGGCTTTCTCGCGATCGAACATCAGCGTCGGGCAATGCATGACCCACCAAAACAGAAGATTGGCCTTGATCTCTTCATGCCGCTCAGGCTTTGCATGAACCCACTCGCCCGAGTGAATAGGCGCGCGGGTTCGATCGTGCCAAAAGGAACGATAGATCGAGCTGCAAACACCGAGTGAGGGATCGTCTGCAAAGGCTTGCACTTGGCGCGCGATCCTGTGTGCATAGCTGATGTCGTCGGAATGTTGAACGGCGACATATTTCGATCGCAAGGTCGGAAGCACTTGGTCGGATCTGGCCGCCGGACGCATCGACGGAAAGATTTCGACACGTATGCGTTTGTCGAATTTGACGAGAATTTGCGCTATCTCGATCGTGCCGTCGCTTGAGCCGCCATCAAGTATGATAAGCTCAAGATCGGAAAACGTCTGATGCAAAATGCTATTAACAGCTTCGGTCAGATATCGCGCTGAATTAAAGGTCGGAAGCAGAACCGAAACCAAGGGAATGGAACCGCTCATCTTATCCTCGAATAAAAATGCCACCGTCTATGCGATGATGCCCGAGAGGCGAAGGGGGAATAATCATTTTACCGGCCGCTTCGCTGATGAGATGACGAGCACGCGGTGAGCGTCCGCATGAACGGGTCGCATCGGTGGGCTATGCGATGGCAGTTCTTTAAGAGAGCCTTATCAATTTGGTCTTCGCGATCCTCGCCGGACCGCATGGTTCCAAAGCTTGTTACCTAAGGATTTTTGCCCAATGGTGGAGAGAAACTTCGCGAGCTCGAATTCGAGCCGCACCGACACGGGCTTGAAAATAGGCTTTTCTATCAGGTTCCGGTCTACGCGGTGGGGAAAGAGCGCCATTGACTTGGTCGATTTGTTGAAAAGATTGGATTCAAATATCTGCTCGTCGTCCAATATCTCCCAACTTTCATGAACGATTGGCGGATCAAGAAGGTAATACGCCTTCTTGAACCCTTCATGATCCTCGACATGTGAGAGGACATATCCTTGAGGGTGGAGGCGTATAAATTTGTCTGCCACTTGGCCGATGATCAGCGAGGCGAAGGGGACACCAGTTTGGTCCAAGATTATTGCCTGCTGAATCGGCCGCGTGACATCTTCTATATCTTTGGGCGGTTCGCTGCGAGTTCGAGAATAAAGCTTCTCCAGAAGTCCGTTGACGACAGTGCGTTCTGGACATGTCTGGACGAGAAGAGTGTGAATCTCTTGGAATTCGTCCAATGTTAAACGCTCTCGTTCGTTCTCCCAGCCAAGTTTGATCTGGGCCAACAGGTGAATGTAAATTTCGTCCACCTGCCTGCCAAAATGCCGGCCTTCTACGCAAACAGATCGGCGTAGGTCCAGATAGCTGAAGCGACCTTTTCCGATAACGTAGTTGTATAACCTTGCCATGCCAAGGGACCAGGCAAAATATCTGTAGGTCTTTGCTAGTTCTGAATATTTAATCCACTCTCTAAAATCGCCGCTATGATATGGTTTTGCTTCGATTATGCTTAGAAATACAGAATAGCATTTCGTGGGCACTTCGCCGATTGTGGCCAACAAGGCGAATACATGAGAAAAATGGGGACCGCACGTCTTAATCAGATGTTTCCAGAGGGCTACGTCGAGAAATTGACGATGGAAAACCCACGTCCCCATAGCGGTAGCCATGTAGTTTGCGCCAAGCTTCTGAACGAGGAGCTTATAGGGCATTTCAAATTCGCGTCTCATAAAGTGGCTGGAACAAATGGCATTCGTGAAGCCATCACGGTCCTGCCAAACGGAATTGAAATAGGCGCAGGGTGCGTCTCCTTCGGCAAGGAAACGCGCTAGTTGCTGGAGGCCTTCCGGCAGGAATATGCGTTTATCGCCCGCTATCCAGAGGTAGCGACCGGTCGCCTTTTCGATCGCAGCACATGCCGACTCTTCGGCAGTAAGATGGTGAACCTCAGATACGTGGAACTGTACCTCCTTAAAGTGAGGCCTAATCAGCTCCAGGTATGTCCGGATTTTATCAAGGTCTGCCCGGATATGCGAAAGACGGTTCAAATAAACGACTAACTGGGTTTTTGACAGCATGTCCGGCGAACCGCCATTTATTAGCGATCTTAGAAGACGAGTTACGCCATCGTCACCACCTGTGGTTGGTATCACAAGAGACAGATGGGGTTCTGATCCTTCTTCCATTCGTGCTGCGCCTTATCAATGAATAGCATTTTTGCGAGAGAGTTCACTAACTCCAACCGAAGGCAAGCGGCAAGTAGCTGTGTCATGCATATGCCATCAGCTTTGACTCGGCCGTTATCTCTGCCGTCTTTTTCCCGTCGATTTCGCTCTTAGCTCTGCTCCTGCGCGCATTGGGCTTTTGGCTCCCATGTCCGGAGCAGATTGAAGCTGCGCAGCAGACGCTGCGGCTTATAGTTGAGCGATGATGGTCTAGTTTCCCGCGACGAGGAAAAGATCTTGCCGAATTCGGAAAAGATGTCCAAATTCGCTGCGCGCGGCGCCGCGCATCACTCTGGATCTGCCACTTCGTAGCCACGGAACAACAATGAGGAGTAGCTGCTATCGACCTATGCCGGTTTAGCGTCGTGAACTGCGCCATGAGACATGGCCACACCAAGAAAAAAGCAAGACTGGGGTTCCTTCGCATAATGTGTTCAACAAAGAGTTCGCATTTTTGGTTTCCGTCGACTGAAAATAGGTTGCCATAACAGATCGGACGTAAGATGGAACGCATGACCTGCCTGATCTGCGACGGTCCCACCGCCAGCAAGCCGGCAAAAATCGCGCCATTTCTCGTCAAATATTGCGAACTCGATTCCGAGGACACACAGACGCGATTTTGCCCTCAATGCGATCTCGCTTTCTCCCAACGACGCCTGACGGAAGCCGACGTTAAAAAAATTTACACCAATTACCGCGGTGAAGATTACACGCGTATTCGACTAGAAGTTGAGCCGTCCTACGAGAGATTCCTCCCAGGCTTCGCGAGCCCTCTATCATCCGAATATATGTATAGAATTCGAGACTATTGCGAACTTTTGAATGTCTATCCCGAGCTTGGAAATCTCAAAAGCATCCTAGATTTCGGGGGCGATGGAAACATCCCGAGCCGCGTTTTTCCTGGCGCGATTATTGCCACGGACGATCTGAACGCCGGCGCGACCTACCAAGAATCTTTGAAATATGAAATGATCTTCGCATCAAATGTGTTTGAACATCTGTCGGATCCGGTCGGGGTTTTAAAGGAATTAACCCAACGCCTGCATCCGGAGGGATTCATCTTTATTGACGTTCCGCCTCCGTTTCACTCTAGCCTCGCTAACGGCCTCTTATGGGAAGAGCGGCACGGCGGAGAACTCTATGAAATGCATGAGCATATAAACTTCTTTTCGAAGCGCAGTCTCAACCTATTGGTGCGTTCGGCGGGTCTTGTCCCCTTATTCGAGTATGCGGCTCACTATACCGCTTTGAGTGTTCTGGCCGCATTTGAGAACTCGGCGGTGGCAAACAGGCTCCTTAGTGAGAAGCCCATGCGCACGGTGCATTTCGAGGCGAGGGCCGCCCGGCTTCAGGCCTGTGAAAACCGCGAGGCTTTGAACGCCATTGAGGCGTCATTGAAGAGCGTCATCGAAGCGTCATTGAAGAGCGCGATCGAAGCGTCATCGAAAAACAGCCAAGCTTCGTCGCGAAACGAGCCATTGGAAGTTTATGGCGGCGCACCTCGAGGCATTGCCGCTTCGATACGATCTTTTTTTTCAATGGCCGCGCGAAGCATCGGTCGTCGGATTCAGGGCGTTCACTAAGAGGGAGTTTTCGAGGCTTCGATGATGTTCGATTTGCAAGCAGGAATGGCACAGAATACGGTTTACTTTACTGACGCCTATTGCTAGCAGGAGGGCCGCGGCTGGAAGGTCGGCAAATCAATTCGAGAAATTCGAAATGAATGTTTTGTTGCGTCTTTCCTTGCAGGGCCTTCACCTTAAGCGATTTAGCATTGCCACCCTCCGCGATAAGCCGGTATGGCACTGTGGACGCGCTACGTGCGCCGGCGCCTATTTGCCGACCATTTGTCGATTGGGCATTACGCAAGGACGTGGCCGATTCCGGCGTTTGGACAAATGCGTGTCTCCGACATGACGTCAAATTCGCATTTTGTCGGCCAAGACACGCGGACCGAGTCCGGCGTCATCGTACGGAATGGAACGACGGTCGGCGACGCGATAAGAGCGATCGAGAGCAGTAAAGTTCAAACTGCGTTTGTCGTCGATAGTGATCATGTCCTTTTGGGAATCGTGACAAATGGAGACGTCCGCCGTTTTCTTATTGATGGCGGAAATATTGAGAGTGCTGTCGAACCGGCACTTAATCGCAACTTCAAAGCCGTGCGGGTGGATGCGCCGCGCGAAGAGAGTCTCAAACTCTTCGATATGGGGTACACTGTCGTTCCGCGGTTGGACCATCAGGGCCGTCTCGTCGACCTGCTGACTCCGGATCATCATCATGGCGACTTCGAGATAGCAGGCAGGACGATCGTCCGCGCAAGGGCTCCGGCTCGCATCAGTTTCGCCGGAGGCGGCACAGATCTCACGTATTTTTTTTCGCGTTATGACGGGCTGGTACTTAATGCGGCGATTTCTCGTTATGCGATGACGACGCTCATTCCCCGAGAGACTTTTGAAATTGACATTTATTCTCACGATCTAGGAACTCACCAACATTTTGTATCGTCTCGTGCGATGATTGAGGCGAGCGGTCACAATTTGCTTTCGACGACGGCATCGCTCATCAAACCAGACTTTGGTTTTGAGATGCACGTCTCCGCGGAATTTCCAATAGGATCTGGCCTTGGTGGTTCGTCCGCCGTTGTTACGAGTATCCTGACGGCCTTTAACGAATTGCGTGCGGACCGGTGGTCGCTCTACGAAGTCGCGGAGCTTGCCTTTCAGGCGGAACGACTTTGTTTCAAAGTTCCCGGTGGGTGGCAGGACCAGTATGTCGCATGCTTTGGCGGCTTCAACTTGATCCAGTTCACACCGACTGGCAATAGCGTCAATCCATTGCGTATCCCCGACGATGTCATTTGCGAACTCGAAGAGTCGCTGATCCTTTTTGATACGGGGTTGGAGCACGATTCTGGGGATTTACATACGACGCAGAAGAAGGAGATGTCCAATTTGGAGGGCGATGAGAAGCTCTCGCGCCTTACTCAGTTTTGCCAGGAGATGAATCGCGCTCTCGCGCGTCAAGATTTGCGCCGATTCGGAGAAGGCCTCCATCAGGCGTGGCTTTTGAAAAAGCAGACCTCTTCTCGCGTCTCCAGTGAGAAGATTGACCAGATTTACGACACCGCACTTTCTGCGGGGGCGCTGGGCGGGAAACTTTTGGGCGCAGGCGGGGGTGGATATATTCTTTTTTTCGTTCCTCCTGACGTACACTCTGCGGTTGTTGCTGCGCTTCGACCATTTGATTGCAAACCGTCGAGAGTTCGATTCGACATTAAGGGCGCGCGTTCCTGGAGAACAAGGATCCCATGAGTGGCGAATTCAGGATTGGTAATAAAACACCGTCGAAAGGCTCTACCTTCGTTATCGCTGAAATTGGCAACAACCATAACGGCAGTCTGCAGGTCGCTAAGACGCTTGTTGATGAAGCGCGTGAGGCTGGCGCCGATTGTGTGAAATTTCAAATCCGCGACAGAGAATCGCTGTACCGTAAGCCGCCTAATGGCGCGTCTTCGGAGGATTTGGGTGTCGAATACGTCAAGGACCTACTTGCCAAGGTCGAATTGACAGTCGAAGAACACCGCGAACTGCGTGATTATGTTGCGCAATCCGGTTTGCTCTATATGTGCACACCATGGGATGAAATCAGTGTGGGGGTCCTTCGCGGTTTCAACGTCGACGCCGTCAAGGTGGCTTCCGCAGATCTGTTCAATCCCTTTCTGATTCAGTGTATCGCCGGTCTTGGCAAACCCTTCATTTTGTCGACTGGAATGTCGTACGAATATGAAATTGTCCGTGCAGTCGAGCACTCAAAAACGCTTGGCGTCCCGTTTGCGATACTGCATTGTAATAGCGCTTATCCTGCGCCAGACCGAGACATCCAGCTTGATCTCATTCAGCGTCTTCGGCGGCTCCATGATGTCGTGGGCTATTCGGGGCACGAACGTGGAACCGCGATTTCGATCGCGGCCGTAGCGCTCGGTGCCTGTATCATTGAACGCCATCTTACGCTCGATAGGATGATGGAGGGGCCGGATCATCCGGCGAGCCTGGAGCCGAATGAATTTCGTCGCCTTGTCGAGGGCATTCGTCAGGTCGACGAGGCGCTTCCGGTGCGCGCCGAAACGCGCACGCCGTCGCAAGGCGAGATGCTCAATCGCGAAAATCTCAGTAAGAGCGTCATTGCGCGCGCCGATATACCGAAGGGCACGATCGTCACCGCTGATCAATTAGCGGTCGCAAGCCCTGGGCGGGGCCTCGCCCCATACCGGCTTCCAGACCTCATCGGGCGATTGGCGATAAGAAATGTCCGAGCGGGCGACTTTATGGTTGAGGCTGACTTAAGTGGGGAGGCCTTGTCCAACAAGGCGTACAAGTTTCCACTTCTTTGGGGTATACCAATCCGCTACCACGACTTCCTTGAATATGAAAATCGCATCATTCCTGATCTGTATGAATTTCACCACTCGTATCGCGATCTCGGACTCGATCCTGCAGAGTATGTCAAAGAGGTCGACTGTCGTCGCCTAGTCGTTCACGCGCCGGAATTGTTCGAAAATAGCGAGTTGCTCGATCTTGTTTCCGACGATCTAGATTATCGGCGCCGCTCGATCAGCAATATCAAGCGCGTCATCGATGCCACAGAGTCGGTGCGGAAGTATTTTCCCAAGGCGGACAGCGCGTTGATTGTTGCCAACGTCGGAGGTTTCTCGATGGATGCTCCGGTGTCGGCTGAAAAGAGGCGTATCTATTACGATCGCTTCGCGGAAGTGATCCGCAGCATCGACTTCGGGTCTACGGAACTGATCCCGCAGAATATGGCTCCGTTCCCCTGGCATTTCGGCGGTCAGCGCCATCAAAACATCTTTATGTATCCGGATGAGCTTGTCGAAGCGGCGAAGTCTAACAATCTCCGGCTGTGTTTGGACCTGTCGCATTTGAGCATGACGTGCTCCCACTTCGGCTTCGACTTTCAGACTGAATTGAAGAAGCTGCTCCCGGTGACAGCGCATCTGCATATTGCAGATGCCGTGGACGTAAGGGGAGAGGGCGTCGACCTCGGACAGGGCGATATCGACTGGGGAAAGACGTGGCCAATCATTGCCGCAGAGCGAAACCTCAGCTTCATTCCTGAAGTCTGGCAAGGACATAAGAACTTCGGAGCGGGCTTCTGGAAGGCCCTGACATTCCTGAGCCAGTTAAATCCAGCTTGATGGAGGCAAAGAGAGAATCGTGAAGGTTTCCGATTATGTTTTTTCGTTCTTTCGTGAAAAGGGCTTGAAATCAGTTTTTTATGTTCCCGGCGGGGGGAACATGTTTTTGGTCGACGCGCTCGCGAGATGCGACGGCATTGAGGGTGTGCCGATGCATCACGAGCAAGCTTGTGCGATGGCGGCGGAGGCACTTTCGCATCTTGGCGGTTGCCCTGGCGTTGCTCTTGTGACGTCCGGACCGGGCAGCACGAATGCGCTGACCGGAGTTGGCGAGGCCTACGCCGCTTCGGTTCCGATGGTGATAATTTCTGGTCAGGTCAAGCGGGCTGACCTCAAGGGCACCAGTGGCTTGCGACAGAAGGGTGCTCAAGAGGTCGATATCGAAAAAATTGCGGCCGACCTCACGAAGTTCGTTCTAACGGTGCGCGATCCGCAGCAGATACGAGCTTCTCTCGAAAAGGCCTACCGGATCGCCAACGAAGGTCGCCCCGGTCCCGTGTGGCTGGATATCCCGCTGGATGTCCAGGCGAGCGAAATCGAGCCGGCAATGCTCGCGGGTGAGCCGGGCGGTGAGAGTGCTCCGCCGGCGATAGGCGACGAAATTGCGCACATCGCAAACCTCATCAGAGAATCGAAGCGGCCCCTTTTGATGGCCGGGCATGGCATGCGCCTTTCCGGTGGTAAGGAGGAGTTTGTTTCGCTCGTGAATCAGCTTGGCATGCCCGTCGTGACGACGTGGATCGCCGCGGATCTTCTCCCGCACGCGCATCCGCTTTTGGTTGGACGTCCGGGGGCAGTGGCCCTTCGCGCGGCAAATTTCGCGGTGCAGAATGCTGATCTCTTGATTATCCTCGGCTCGCATCTTGATCATTCTGTTACCGCATTTAATCCGGACCGGTTCGGACGCTCGGCGAAGCGAGTATGGATCGATATCGATCCAGTTGAGCTCGCTAAGTTTCATAAGAATTTCGAAATCAAGATTGCTGTCGACGCAAAATATTTTGTCCAACAATTAAGCGCGGCGCTTGCATCGGAAACGCTTCCTGAATGGCGCGATTGGAAGAGTCGTTGCGCGGATTGGAAGGCCCGCTATGGCATCAATATGCAGATAGAGGCCTGGCAGAATGAGGCGCTGTCTCATTATGAGGTGATAGACGCATTCTCCGATCTTTTTCCGTCGCATTGCCTCGTCGTCACTGGCGGTTCCGGGTTGGCAATTGAATCCTTCTATGTCGCGTTCCGAACGAAGGAAGGGCAACGAGTGTTTTCCAGCTCGGGGCTCGGTTCCATGGGTTATGGGCTCCCAGCGGCTATTGGTGCCTGTATCGGCCGTGGAGGCGGCGATTGCATTTGCGTCGAAAGCGACGGCAGCCTGATGATGAATTTGCAGGAGCTGGCGACGCTCAAGGGGCAAAGCCTACCGATTAAGCTGTTCATTATTAACAATGACGGCTATGCCTCGATCCGTAACACACAGCTCAACTATTTCGAAGGCCGCCAAATGGGCACTGGTCCGGAGGCGGGGTTGCTGATCCCAAGTTTCCGCAAAATTGCGGAAGCGATCGGCATACCGGCAATTGAAGTTCGCTCGCGAGAGGAATTGCACGAAGCGATCACAAGGACCCTCGCGACGGAAGGACCGGTGGTCTGCGAAATTTTCACGACGCGGTTCGAGGCCTTATTGCCCAAAGCCATGGCCATACCGCAGGCGAACGGGACGATGTTATCCATGCCGCTTGAAGACATGACGCCATTGCTTCCGCGCGACGTCTTGCGCAGCGAAATGTTCGTCCCGCTGAGCGAAGAATCTGAGAAAGTCGTCGTATAAATGGCCAGAGCGCAATGGTCACTTTTGTCTTCCGGGGCATTAGACGAGGACTTCGAACGCCTCAGCGGTAAAGCAGAATGGAGCGGTCTCGACGGTCGTTCAATCTTATTGACGGGCGCAACCGGTTTTTTCGGCCTTTGGCTCATTGAATTTTTCGACTGGCTGCGGCGCAATAAGTCTTGGGACGGGGCGCTCTATGTTCTGACGCGAGATCGCGAGAAGGTTCTCGATCGGCATCCGATTTACCGGCAGCGGCCATGGATCGAGTTCATCAATGGCGAAATTCGGTCGTTCTCGGCACCTGCACAAAAGATCGACTTCGTTGTGCACGGCGCCACGGACACTTCAGCGGAAATGGGACGCCGCCCCCAGGAACTGCTTGATGTTATCTATGGCGGGACGCGCCATGTTCTCGACATCGCCGCACAGTCCGATTGCAAGCGGATATTGCTCATTAGTTCGGGCGCGGTTTACGGTCCGATTGACAAGCCGGAACGGGTTTCGGAGGTTTGCCGCACTGCGCCCGATGTTCTTTCTCCGGCGAGCGCCTACGGCGAAGGCAAACGCATCGGTGAGGCGCTGGGAGCATTGGCCACGCAGTCGGCTTCGCTCGAAATGGTTGTCGCGCGTTGCTTCGCCTTCGTCGGCGCCGGCTTGCCCTTGGATGCTCATTTTGCGATCGGTAATTTTATTCGCAACGCCCTCGAAAACAAGCCGATCTTGCTTAACAGCACCGGCAAATCCTGGCGCTCCTATCTCTACGCCGCGGATTTGGTCGTATGGCTTATGACGTTATTGTTGAGGGGTCGGTCGGGCGCAGCTTACAATGTCGGATCCGATCAAATACTCGATATTTTGACGACGGCCCGGCTCGTGCGTGATGTGCTTTCTCCCTCGCTTTCGGTCACCGTGGCGCCCAACGCTCTGACGACAACCACGTATTACGTGCCCTCCATAGACCGCGCACGAACGGAGCTTGGCCTTGATGTTTGGACTAGTCCCGAGCTTGCCGTGCGCCGCACTGCGGAGGATGCGCGCCGTTTGGGACCATTTCGGTAGGAAACTCGAATGGGCGAAACTGTCACAAAAGCCTTCAAAGACATCGCGGCACTCGTTGCCGACGTCGCTAACGATAAAAAATTGCAAGCGGGAATAGATCAGGCTGCCGAAATGGCTCTGTCCGCCCTGGCGCGGAACGGTAAGCTGTTTTTCGCCGGCAATGGCGGCAGCGCAGCAGAGGCTCAACATCTGGCGGCGGAATATGTCAGCCGCTTCAAATTCGACCGCCCGGGACTGCCGGCCATCGCCTTAACCACCGATACCTCGGCGTTGACGGCTATCGGCAATGACTACGGGTTTGACGCAGTCTTCCAGCGCCAGATCGAAGCGTTGGCGCGGCCGTCTGATTTGATTTTCCTCTCTTCGACGTCGGGTCGTTCGCCCAACATATTGGCCGCGATTTCCGCCGCGCGCCGCCTCTGTGTCCCAACAGTATTGTTGACGGGTGCAGGCTACGTTCACGCTTCAGATGGTCCCGATTTGGTTCTCACTGTTCCCTCAAGTGAGACAGCCCGTATTCAGGAGATCCATCTTATGATTGGGCACTCAATATGCGAAATCGTTGAGCTGCGGATATTCGGTGCATGACGATGCCCGACCTCGTCATACTTTGCGGCGGGAAGGGTTCGCGGCTCAAGAGTGTTATCAGCGATGTTCCAAAACCGATGGCGCCGGTTGCCGGTCATCCGTTCCTTGAGATACTCCTGTCCTATTTTTGCGACCTTGGGTTTGAGAACGCAATTTTAAGCATCGGACATATGGCCTCGGTTATCTCCGATCACTTTGGCGATAAGTTTCGGCGACTGAACTTGCACTATTGTGTCGATCCTGAGCCGCTGGGCACGGGGGGAGCCGCGAGGGCTGCTGCCAAGCTCTGCAAGACAGAGACTGTTCTTGTCTGCAACGGCGACACCTTCGTCGAATTTGATTTGCAACAAGCCATGCCTCTCTGGGAAAGAACGCGATCCCCCATCGTATTTGCTCTCCGCGTACCCGACGCTGAACGCTACGGCCGCATCCATATCGACGAGAATTCAGAAGCCCATTTTATCGGGCGAGGACATCCGGGCGAAGGCTTCATCAGCAGCGGTGTTTGTCTGACACCGCGAGCATTGTTCTTAAGCGACGATACGCCAATTCCATTTTCATTCGAGGATTTCCTCTTCGATAGTCAACGGCGCGGAAAGATCTTTGCCATTGAAGCGGGAGGCCGGTTCATCGACATCGGCATTCCTGAGGACTATCATGCCGCGCAGCATCTATTTCAGAGTCGGTGAAAATGTCTTGCGCTTTGTTCCTCGACCGTGACGGAGTGATGAATGTCGACCACGGCTACGTCTCTTCAAAAGAGCGCTGGGAATTCATCCCGGGCATTTTCGATTTGGTAGCTGAAGCAAATCGGCGGAGCTATCTCGTCATCGTCGTGACCAATCAAGCGGGCATAGCGCGCGGATATTATTCGGAAGCGCAGTTTCTCGAATTAATGGATTGGGTTCGGTACGAATTCGCGGCGCGGCAGGCCAAGCTCGATGCGGTCTATTTTTGCCCTCACCATCCTGATGGTATTGGCGACTACAAACAAGTTTGTAGATGCCGGAAGCCTGCGCCCGGGATGTTGCTGCGCGCGGCTAGCGAGAGGAACATCGACTTGCAATCGTCCATCTTTGTCGGTGACAATCAAACCGATTTTCAAGCCGGCAAGGCGGCAGGAGTCGGGCGGTTTCTGTATTTCGGTTCTAATTGCGACGATCCCGCGATTACCTTGACTTCACTTACAGACTACGATCGCATTTTTGATGGCAGCATCGAATCATAAGGGAATCGTTGACGTCGTGTAGGTACCCGTCGTTTACGTGGATGTCGACGCCATTGTAACTTCGAATTCGCCCGCAAATCATGATATTGAAATGTGCGCTGGCTTTCCACGCTTAGGAAGGCGAGTCAGCTGCGCGTTTGCCCACCGTCAACAACTAGATTGGCGCCGGTTATGAAATTTGCGCGAGGAGAGGCGAGGAACCCCACAGCAGAGGCTACATCTTCAGGCTGTCCAAGGCAGCCAAGTGGCACCTCTCGTTTCAGCATCTCCTGTACGCCTTCGTTATCTGCCTGCATTTTGCGGTCCCAAGTCCCCCCAGGAAAATAAATGTTCCCCGGGGATACGCTATTGATGCGGATGCCCTTCTTGGCAAGCGGTCTTGACAGCGATTTCACCGTTGCATCCAGCGCGGATTTTGCCGCCGAATAGGTCACCGGCGCTCCAAGCGCTTCGCGCCCGCATATGGATGAAATGCAAACAATGCTCGAAGGCGCGGACCTAGAAAGTAAAGGGGTAGCTGCCGCAATCAAATTAGTGGCCGACAGAAGATTAAGATTCAACATGCGATGCCACTCTTCAGCAGTCTCCTCACCCGGCGGGACGGATGCGCCGGATCCAACGCAGGTTACTAAGACTTCTAAGTGGCCATAATCTTTTTCGATTTCGCAAATCAAATGACCGCAGGCATCAGTATCAGTCACGTCGACCGCGTGGATCGAACAGGAACTGCCCATCGCCTCCTTCATTCGCATCAGCGTGTCTTCGCCACGAGCAATGATTGCTACCTTACAGCTCTCTTGCACAAAGAACTTTACTATGGCCGCGCCGATCCCGCGGCTGCCGCCTGATATGAGAACATGCTTATCGGCAAGTGCAAGGTCCATGGTCTAATCCGCAACGTAACTCGCGACAAAGTCAGCATACCGTGCCAGTGTCGCGGCATGCGTTCCGTCAGATGTGCGCGCTGTCTGCAGAATCAGGTTTCCAGGGTAGTGAATATCGCGCAGTAACGAGAACACCCTGGAAAAGTCTACGTTTCCTTGCCCCAGCGGGACGGTCGTTCCGCCGAGAACGCGGTCCTTGACATGCACGTTGAAGATACGTGAGCCTATGATGGAAATCTCTTCTTCTGGATCCCAACCAAGGCTCGCGCTATTTCCCATGTCGAAATTTAAACCAAACAACTCGAGTGGAAGTCGTTCGATGAACTCGGCCAACTTCAGCGGCGGAAAGTCACTTTCGAAGACAATGACCAGCTGCTTTTCTTTTAGCAGCGGAACGAAATCAATAAGTGTCTTTTCCAGCACGCGTTGCTGTTCTCTGGTTTCCAAAGCGCCGTTGTCAACTAACGGGACGACTACAAATCGTATGTCGATGGCACCGCAAGCCTCCAACACCTGTTGGAATGTCGAAACGAGCTTCGCCTGCTTTGCGCCTTCTTCCTTCCAGAAGGGCGCCTGCATGAAGCAATCACCGGTCAATGATGGAATATTTACGCCATTCTGACGGCTGAGCGCTCGGATAGTCCGACGCCCATCGTCGGTCATCAGCGGATTTTCAAATATGCGGTCTTGATCGAGCGTCCATTCCATGAGCCTAAGTCCGATCGAGGAGGAGGAACGGAATTCCTCCTGCCAATATGGCCAGGGAAACGCTTGAATTTTTCCGTCAATTTGGGGTGACAAGCGTCCCTGCATAAACCCTATTTTGTCCCGCATCACACCATGCCCTTCGCGGTCCAACCGCCATCCACAAAGAGATCTTGCCCGGTTACATAAGCTGAGGCGTCTGAAGCCAAAAAGATTGCGGCGCCGACGAGATCATCGACTTGGCCCCACCTATCCAGACACGTATGTCGACGCCGGCGCGCATTCTCCTCAAAATTCTCGTAGCTTTTCGCTGTCATGTCAGTGCGAATGTAACCAGGCGCCAAGGCATTGACGCGAATGCCGGCTGCTCCGTAGTCAACCGCCAACGCCTTGGTCATCATCCGCAGGCCGCCTTTGGCAGCGATATAACCCGGATTGCCGGGAAATCCTAAAACGCTGCCGATGCTTGTTACATTGATAATGGATGAGCCGGCTCGCATACGCGGGCGCGCCGCCAAGCAGCATGCATATGAGGCCGACAGATTGGTCTTCAGCGTTTGGTCAAAATGCGCCTGCGCTTCGTCAGAATCTTTTCCTGCAGACATTGAAACGCCGGCGGCGTTCACGAGAACGTCGATATATGGATGGCGCTCGGAGATATCCAATAACACATCACGAATGCCCAGGGTGACATCGGTGCTAATATACTCAATATCCGAATGAAGCTCTTTCTCCGGCTGCAAAGATCGTGCTATCGCCACGACGGTGGCTCCAGCGGAACGCAATCCGTTTGCGATTGCTAAACCAATCCCGCGCGAACCACCCGTCACAATCGCGGTTTTCCCGCGGAGGCAAAACAATCGCAAGATATCCGGCAAATCCTCTGTCACGAGAGATTGCTCCACAGTTCGTCTTGACCATACAGGCCGGTTTTGACCTCGATTGGCCAATTGGATAAGAGAAGGTCTTGGCAGACTTTTGAGCGTCAGGGAAAGTTGATGACCGGAATTCATTCATTTGATCTGACCGGAAAGCGTGCTCTGATAACCGGCGCCGCTGGCTTACTAGGCAGAGAGCACGCCAAAGCGCTAGTTGAAATCGGCGCCGAAGTTGTCTTGACCGATATAAACGAGAAAGAGCTGCTCGCCTATCGAACGTCGATAGAACCGTCGTATAGGGGCAAAGTCAAGGTCGCCGTCATGGATGTGACCAGTGAGGAATCGATCCGACAGGTTGCAAGCGAGTGTGGCGACATCGACGTCCTAATTAACAACGCTGCAATCGACGCCAAGTTGAAAAAAGACGACCAAGAACCCCTTGAGTTCACGCGCCTGGAGAACTTTCCGATCGGGGAATGGAACCGCCAGATTGCAGTTGGTCTATCGGGGGCGTTTCTATGTGCGCGGGTCTTCGGGACGGAAATGGCGAAGCGAAAATCAGGTGTGATTCTGAACATCTCCTCTGACCTCTCTGTATTCGCGCCTGATCAGCGGCTCTACCGTAAGTCGGGGCTCGACGAGGACGAGCAGCCCGTCAAGCCGGTGACCTATTCGGTCATCAAAACCGCATTGATTGGACTCACTCGATATCTTGCTGCGTATTGGGCTGATCACGGCGTGCGAGTGAATGCGATGTCGCCAGGAGGTGTCTTTAACAATCATCCAGACGAATTCGTCCAGCGATTGAGCAATCTGATTCCGATGGGAAGAATGGCTCATTTGGAAGAATATCGGGCTGCAGTTCAGTTTCTTTGCACGCCTGCCTCGAGCTACATGACCGGCCAGAACATCGTTATCGACGGCGGGCGAAGCATCCTTTAAGTCATCGATACCTTGGCATTAATCATTGGCCAGGTTCCATGGGTGGGACAGCCATGGGAAAGGCGACTGTCCACTTTTGACGTCTATCTATTCGCCGTTCAAATTTTACGCGAACCAAGAAGTCCGTAGGAGAACGGCTATTGTGAAAGCTTCAAATCGGAGCGCAAAGGCGAATTTCTCAACGGCGAGGTCTTTTGTACCTTGCAGAAGCCAGGATCATCGTCAAAAATCAGCGCCATCACTACAATGTCGCTCGGCCTTTAGGCCGCCGGCGTGAGGGCAGGCCGCTACGCGCAACCGCTCTTTTTCATCACGACATCGTCTTGCAATATGGTGTCTCGCAATGTCGGGATACCAAGACGAGGTAATTCTCGTACGTCGTGAAGGTCGGCGGTAAATCTTTTGCGCCAGAGATCGTTGCGCAATGTCCGCTGCGGCGTTGGCAGGAATTTTGACCGATTGATCTTCGCATTGCGAACCCCAACGACTTCGGCAATTCGTGAGATTTCGCGCTGAGGATTTTCGAGAAGTCGGCTGTAAGTGATTTCTAGCGGCCTAATTTTGTTTATGGCGAAGAACATCCTCCAACGCGCTTCGCCAGCGGCGATAAAGCGCAGACAATTCAAAATCAGGGTTCGGTCATAAACCGCCTCATGCGACTCCGGCGTCTCTTTCACGTAACTGCCGGTCTGCCTGGCGATCGCCAATGAGATCGCTTGGCCAATAATATCTTCTCGGACCAAGTGCACGTAATGCAGCTGAGGCAGCGATTCCGCCCAACAAGTTTCAGTGCGCATGTCAAAATGTTCAGGAAACATTTTGAGGCCGTAGACGCCATTCGGGGTTTTGCCGTCCGTCAAGACGTAGTGCACCTGCTCGGATTCATCCTGCGTGTAATTCTCATAGTCCAAGCTGGCTGCGCCGCCGTCACCGCGGAGCCATTCGCAAGGGACGCCAAGCTTTCCTGTGCTCTTTGCGAGAAAGCCCAGGTAGGTGCTTCCTGACCGGGGATTACTGCAGACCACGTACCCTCTGGTCTCGGCGGCGAAAGCTCTATTGAGGATCCTAAGCATATCCCGATACGAGGTGCTCGAAAAATGTAAATTGTCGGAAAAGCATCCTACATCTGTCGTCGAAAGCAATTAGAATTGCTCAAGATCTAATAACAATAATGTTATTGCGCTTTCGCGACGGATTTTAATCTGGAGCATTTTAATTGAGACCGCCCGGTGCGAGCGCTTCTAGCCAAAGTTTTGAAGGGTCGTGACTATTTATACTTGGCTGCAAATCGACTGATCCACGCTCGATCTGTGCGAAGCCGTGAAGCAGGATCAGATACTAGAATTTTTGGGAACGACGCAGGCGGGCTCGAGTCAACGCGGTATTGGCTAGGATAAGCCGGCGTGTCACGCCGGCGGCTCTGCGGATACCGGGATAGTTCCGGGTTGATGCGAATGAGCCGGACGGAAACGACCCCAATCTTGGGCATTTTCTTAGACCCAAGATTTGCTCTCAATCCAAGTCATTGATTTAATGGTGGGCGCGACAGGGATTGAACCTGTGACCCCTCCCGTGTGAAGGGAGTGCTCTCCCGCTGAGCTACGCGCCCCAGCCGGCCAGCGGCCGGATCGGAGGGCTACGCAAACCGGCTTTTGCCCGGCAAGTCAAGGCTGCCCTGCCACGCTGGCCGATGTTTAGCGGCTCCAGGCCGCTTTGGCGATGTCTTCGACCGCGTCCCACAGAGCATCGAAATGCGAGATCACCCGGTTCGGTCTATAGGTCGCCACCGGCTGGTCGGAATAGCCGAAATCGACTGCGACGACAGGAATCTTGGCGTTCTGCGCCGTCTCGATATCGGTCTTGGAATCGCCGACCATGATGGTCCGGTCGCGCTCGCCGCCGGCCTTGTCGATCGTCATCAGCAGCGCGCCCGCATCCGGCTTGCTGACCGGAAACGTATCCTTGCCGCAGATCGCCGCAAAGCGATCGGCAACGCCGAGCGCCTTCAAAAGCAGCACGGACGATTTGTCGATTTTGTTGGTGCAGACGGCAAAGCGCCAGCCGGCGGCCTCAAACCGGTCGAGCGCGGCAATCACGCCGGGAAACAGCGTCGAGGCGTCGGCGATATGGGCGTCGTAATGGACGAGAAAATCCTCGAACATTGTGTCGATCTTCGGCTTCGGCAGCGAAACGCCGGCATGGGCCAGGGCGCGCTCGATCATCAGCCGTGCGCCGCCGCCGACCATGGCGCGCGCCGCATCGTAATTCACCGGCGCGACGCCGATCCCGGCCAGCACCTGATTGAGGGTTGAAACGAGGTCCGGCGCGGTTTCGGCCAGCGTGCCGTCGAGATCGAAGACGAGAAGGGGAGAGGTCATGGCGAGGGCATAAGCGCCCGGTGCCGCAGGATCAAGCTTTTGCGCCCGTGCCCTCGCGTCGCAGTTTTGGCGTCCCTGGCTTATAAAAGAGCGCCGATTCGCCGGAGCCCGCCATGCCGAGATTTGCATTCTCTTCCTGTGCCATCGCCGTGTTGAGCCTGAGCTTGGGCAGCGGCGGCGCTTTGGCGGCGAGTTACGATTTTCTCGCCGCGCCGGAACGGGATTTGAACCGGGTCTACCGGCTCGATCGCGCGACGGGCGAGATCGGCGCCTGCCAATATGGCCTTAAGGAAGGCGCGGCCGTCGGCATTACGCTCTGTTACGAGCCGGGCGAGGGGGCCGGCCCTCAGCCGGCCGGCGATTATGCCCTTGTCGCCTCGAGCCATGAGCGCGAGGGCGGGGTCTTCCGCGTCGATCGGCGCACCGGGATGATGTCGATCTGCTACGTGCTTAACGACAAAGTCGTCTGCACGCCGCCGGCCAAATAGCGATCCGACAAAGTGACGATCCGCCCGGTTGACGGCGGCGGGGCGAGAGCCTAGCTGGCCTGCATGAGCAACGCCGATGATCTGAAGCGGCAAGCCGCCGCGAAAGCGCTGGAACTGGTCAAGCCCGGCATGCGGCTCGGCCTCGGCACCGGCAGCACGGCGGCGCATCTCGTCGATCTGCTCGGCCAGCACGTCGCCCAAGGCCTTGAGGTCCGCTGCGTGCCGACCTCCGAGCGCACCCGCGCCCAGGCGCAATCGCTTGGCATTCCGCTCGCCGATTTCGATGATCTGCCGGAGCTCGACCTCACCATCGATGGAACAGACGAATTCGATCCGCATCTGCGGCTCATCAAGGGCGGCGGCGGCGCTTTGTTGCGCGAAAAGATCGTCGCCACCGCCTCGCACCGAATGGTGGTCATCACCGATGCCTCGAAGGCGGTTGCAAAGCTCGGCAAATTTCCCTTGCCGGTCGAGGTCAACCGCTTCGGCATCGAGGCGACGCGCCGCCTGATCTTGCGTGAAGCGGCACGCGCCGGCTGCGAGGGGCCGCTGAGCCTGCGCGGCAGCGACAAGGGCGCGCCGTTCGTGACCGATGGCGGCCATTATATTTTCGATTGCGCCTTTGGCACCATTCCGGCGCCGGAGGATCTGGCGGCGCGCCTCGTCGCCATCCCCGGCGTCGTCGAGCATGGGCTGTTCATCGGCATTGCGCACGCCGTGATTTCGGCCGGGGCGGACGGCGTCGCGGTTTACGGGAGCCTCGAATGAACACGGATTTCGACGTCGATCTTTTCGTCATCGGCGCCGGGTCCGGCGGCGTGCGCGCGGCGCGGATCGCGGCGAGCTACGGCGCCAAAGTCATGGTGGCGGAGGAATATCGCATCGGCGGCACCTGCGTCATTCGCGGCTGCGTCCCGAAAAAGCTGATGGTCTATGCGAGCCGTTTCGCCGATGCCTTTGCCGATTCGGCGGGTTTCGGCTGGACGGTCGGGTCCGTCTCTTTCGATTGGTCGAAGCTCGTCGCTGCGAAGGAGAAGGAGATTTCGCGGCTCTCGGCGATCTATCGCGCGAATCTGGAGAAGGCTGGTGTCGCGTTTGTCGAAAGCCGCGCTGTGGTCGAGGGCCCGCATAAGGTGCGCCTGCTCGCCGACAATCGCACCATCACCGCGCGGGTCATTCTGATCGCCACGGGCGCCGCGCCGTTCCTCGGGCCGGACGTACCGGGCCGCGACCTCGCGATCACTTCGAATGAAATCTTCGATCTTGCGGCGCAGCCGAAACGCATTCTGATCGTTGGCGGCGGCTATATCGGCGTCGAATTCGCTGCGCTACTGCGGCGTCTCGGCAGCGAAGTCATCGTCGCGCTGCGCGGCGAGAATATCCTGCGCGGCTTTGACGAGGATGTGCGCTGCTGTTTGCGCGACGCTTTAATCGAGAGCGGAATCACCTTCAAATTCGCGGACATGCCCAAGAAATTTGAGAGGCGGGGCAAAGCCATTGGCGTGACGCTCGCCAATGGCGAGACCTTCGAGGTCGATCAGGTCATGCTGGCGACCGGCCGCCATCCCAACACGCGTGGGCTCGGCCTCGAAAAGATCGGCGTCCGTGTCGATGGCATGGGCGCCATCTGCGTCGATCCCTATTCGCAATCGTCGGTGCCGTCGATCTATGCGGTCGGCGACGTGACCAACCGCCTGGCCCTGACGCCGGTGGCGATCCGCGAGGGGCATGCGTTTGCCGACACGGTCTTCGGCGGTAAGCCGGTGGCGGTCGATCATTCCGGCATCCCGACGGCGGTCTTCGCGACGCCGGAACTCGGCACGGTCGGAATGACCGAGGCTGAGGCGCGGCTGAAACATGCGATCGTCGATGTCTTCAAGACGACGTTCCGGCCGCTCAAGGCCACTCTGTCGGGCAGCGCCGAGAAGGTCTTCATGAAGATCGTCGTCGATGGCGAGAGCGACCGCGTGCTCGGCGTCCATATCGTCGGCGATGATGCCGGCGAAATGGCGCAGCTCGCCGGGATCGCCATCAAATTGGGGGCGACGAAGGCCGCGTTCGACGCCACAATCGCCGTGCATCCGACCTCGGCGGAGGAATTGGTGACGCTGCATACGCGGACCGCCCGCTATGAGCAGATCATGCTCGATCCGGGCGAGGCCGCGGCGCTGATGGACGAAGAGCGGATGCCATAATCCGTTTTAAATCAAACAGATCGTCTGGATTACGTCATTGCGTTGACGAATGTCGCCAAGCGTCACATATCGTGTTACTGCAATCTGGAAATTTCCGTTCGTAAACTGTTTTGCGCCAAGACTTGGCGCTTCGGATCCTGTGATGCCTCTCGAACCCTGGTCGCCGAAAACCTGGCGGACAAAGCCCATTGAACAGGCGCCGGTTTATCCGGATAGCGCCGCGCTCGCTGATGTGGAGCGCCAGCTTGCGTCGTTTCCGCCGCTCGTCTTTGCCGGCGAGGCGCGCAAATTGAAGGCATTGCTTGCCAAGGCGTCGAAGGGCGAGGCTTTCCTGTTCCAGGGCGGCGATTGCGCCGAGAGTTTCGCCGAGCACGCGGCCGATAATATCCGCGATTTCTTCCGCGTCTTCCTGCAGATGGCGGTGGTGATGACCTTTGGCGCGGCCTTGCCGGTCGTCAAGGTCGGGCGCATCGCCGGCCAGTTCGCCAAGCCCCGCTCCGAGCCGATGGAGAAGAAGGGCGATATCTCGCTGCCAAGCTATCGCGGCGACATCGTCAACGACATCGCCTTCACCGAGGCGGCGCGGTTGCCGGATCCGCAGCGCCAGCTCGATGCCTATCGCCAGTCGGCGGCGACGCTGAACCTGCTGCGCGCCTTCGCGACGGGCGGCTATGCCAATCTTGAAAATGCGCATCGCTGGATGCTGGGCTTCATCAAGGACAGCCCGCAATCCGCCCGTTATCAGGAGCTCGCCGACCGCATTACCGAGACGCTGGGGTTCATGCGCGCGATCGGGCTTGATCCGGAATCGCACCAGGAATTGCGGCAGACGGATTTCTACACCTCGCATGAGGCGTTGCTGCTCGGCTTCGAAGAGGCGCTGACCCGCGTCGATTCGACAACCGGCAATTATTACGCGACCTCGGGTCATATGCTCTGGGTCGGCGATCGCACGCGCCAGCTCGACCATGCGCATGTCGAATATCTGCGCGGCATCGAGAATCCGCTGGGCCTCAAATGCGGCCCCTCGCTCACGCCCGAAAATCTGCTCCAGCTCATCGACCGGCTCGATCCTGCGAATGAGCCCGGCCGGCTGACGCTCATCTGCCGCTTCGGCGCCGACAAGGTGGGCGACCATCTGCCGAAGCTGATCCGTGCCGTCCAGCGCGAAGGCCGCAACATTCTTTGGGCCTGCGATCCGATGCATGGCAACACGATCAAGGCGGCAGGCGGCTACAAGACGCGGCCGTTCGATCGCATCATCAGCGAGATCCGCAGCTTCTTCGCCGTGCATCATGCCGAAGGCACCTATGCCGGCGGCGTGCATCTCGAGATGACGGGCAAGAATGTCACCGAATGCACCGGCGGCGCGCGGGCGATCTCGGAAGCCGATCTGTCCGACCGCTACCACACCTATTGCGATCCGCGCCTCAATGCCGAACAGGCGATCGAGATCGCTTTCTTGGTGGCGGAACTGCTGAAGGCGGAACGGCTGCAACGGCCGGCGACGGTGGTCGCCGCGGAATAAAGCGGAGAGCGTCGGACGTTCAAATTGAATCGTTCGGCGCTTTTAAGTCTTTCTCATCGCATCGGATTTGTCCGAAAACCGCTTCGCACTTTTCGGTCCGATGCTCTAAGTGCTCGGCCGCTCCTCTTCGCGCATCGTCATTTCGGTGCCGCGCCAGACGAAATCATTGACGAGCCAGGCGTCGACATAGACGATCGGCAGCATGGCGTCGCGCAGCAGGAAGAGCAGCGGCATCCGCCAGGAGAAATACCAGCCGTTGGAGCGCGCCAGCGCCGCTTCGCCGCTGTAGAGCACGGCGAGGACGAAGGCTCCGGCGAGCAGCGGGTTGAGGCCGAAGAGACCGCCGGCATAGGCGCCGATGACCGCCGGCGTCGCCGAGCCGGAGAGAATCTCCGGCAGGAAGTGCAGCGGGAAGGTCTTGCGCCGCATACGCGCCCAGCGAATTTGCCGGTTCCAGATGTCGCGCAGCGTCCGCTTGCCGAGCGGCTGCGGAAAGGGGCTGTCGACGAGATTGATATTCAGCCCGGCGGAACGCACCACTTTCGTCGAGGCGGCGTCCTCGGCGATCTCGGCGGCGAGCGCGCGGATGCCGCCTGCGGCCTCCAGGATGTCGCGCCGCCAAAGCATGTTCTTGCCTTGGGCAAAGCCGGTGCCGACGCCATCGGCGGCATATTGCCAGCGCGCCTGATAGGTATTGAGGAAGGCGATCTCGAGCTCCGCCCAGAGATTTTGCGGATGCGAGCCTTGCGGCATGGAGCAGACAAGCCCGGTCGTCGGTTTCCAGGCCGCCAGCAGCCGCTGGATGTAGTCGCGCGGCATCAGCACATTGGAATCGGCGAGAATGATCCAATCGTAACGCGCCGCGTCCCAGCCGCGCACGCAATTGTTGAGCTTTGGATTGGCGCTGACGCGTTCGTCGCCGATGATCAGCCGGGCAGGGACACTGGGATTGGCCGCGATCAGTTTCTGCAGAACCGGAGCGACGGGGTCATTCACGCGGGCAACGCAGAAGATCACCTCATAATGCGGATAATCGAGCTTGAAGCTCGATCCCAGCGTTTCCTCGCAGAAATTGTCGATGCCGCAGCAGGGCCGCACGATGCTGACGGGCGGTGCATCGCCCGGCGGCGGTAAGGGGGTCGCCCGGGGCTTCGAATGCCAAATGGCAATGGCGTCGCTGATCAGATTAAGGATGACCAGAACAAGACATGTAAGGGCCAAGGCCCAGGCTAGCGTCATCAGCGGCGCCTCCGCACCTTCTCAGTTTGCTCACATTGGCCCAAGAACGCAATCCAACGGCGAGGAAACGGGTGATCGAGCATCAGCCTTGCAGCCTTGCGGTTGCGAGGGTAGGCGTAAACGAAAGGAAGATCATGCCGCCTGTTGTCCGTTTTGCTCCGTCGCCGACCGGCCGAATCCATATCGGTAATGCCCGGACGGCGCTCATCAATTTTCTTTTCGCAACGAAGGACCGTGGCCGATTCATTTTGCGTTTCGATGACACTGATGTGGCGCGCTCCCGAGAGGAATATGCCGAGGCGATCGAAGCGGACCTGGAATGGCTCGGGATTACGCCCGATGCGGTCGTGCGGCAATCGCAGCGATTCGGGCTCTATGATGCGGCGGCGGCAAAATTGCGGGGCGCCGGACGGCTTTACCCGGCCTATGAGACGGCCGAAGAGCTTGAGCGGCGCCGTAAGCGCCAGCAGGCGCGCGGCCTGCCGCCGATTTACGACCGGGCGGCACTCAATCTGACCGCCGAAGAGCGGGCGGCGCTGGAGGCCGAGGGCCGCCGGCCGCATTGGCGCTTCCGGCTCGATCCCTTGGTCGTGCGTTGGGACGATCTCGTCCGCGGCGAGAGCCATATCGATGCGGCCTCGCTGTCGGACCCGGTCCTGATCCGGGAAGACGGCACCTATCTCTACACGCTGCCGTCCGTGGTGGACGATCTCGACCTGACGATCAGCCATATCATCCGCGGCGAGGATCATGTCACCAACACCGCGGTCCAGATCCAGCTTTTCGAAGCGCTCGGCGGCGCGGTGCCCATCTTCGGGCATCATAATCTCCTCACGACGGCGTCGGGGGAGGGCCTGTCGAAGCGCAGCGGCGCCCTGTCGATCGGGACTTTGCGGGACGAGGGCATCGAACCGCTGGCGGTTGCGGCCTGCGCCGTCCTGACCGGAACGTCGGATGCGGTTCATCCGGTCCAGTCGCTTGCCGAACTCGCAGCGCAGTTCGATTTCGCGCATGTCAGCCGCAACCAGGCCAAGTTCGATCCGGCGGAGCTTAAGACCCTGTCGGCGCGCACGCTGCATCAGATGCCGTTCGAGGCCGTTGCGGGGCGATTGGCGGCAATCGGCATCGCCGGCCCCAAGGCCGAGGCCTTTTGGCAGGCGACGCGCGGCAATCTGGAGACGTTTCACGATGTCGCCGGCTGGTGGACTGTCGTGAGCGGCGAAATCATCCCGGTGATCGAAGAACCCGATTTCATCGCCGCGGCGCGCGACGCTTTGCCTGGTGAGCCTTGGGATCAGGCGACTTGGGGGCAGTGGACAAATCTGTTGAAAACCACGACCGGCCGGAAGGGCCGGGCGCTTTTTCATCCATTGCGGCTGGCTTTGACCGGGCGCGAGCAGGGTCCGGAGCTTGCGGGACTTCTGCCGCTGATCGGCCGGGCTAAGGCTGAGGCCCGACTATCCGGACGTGCCGCGTGACGCCATCCGGGCCGGTGACCTCGGTCGTCTGCCCGGCGCCTTGCGGATAAGAGGTCTGATTGTTGACGCCGCCGGCGGAGATGCCGGCGCTGTCGGTGCTCGCGGTTGGCACTTGCGCGGCCGCGGCGGCATCCTGGTTGATGATGTCGTCGCTGTTGTCGGTCGCATCCGTGTCGTCAGCGGCCGCGGGCTTGCGCCCCTTCCGGCCGGGTGCGGCGGCCGTGGCCGGTCGCGCCATTTCGTCGGATTTCTCCTGCGTGACGACGATCTCGCCTTTCTTGCTGTGGCTCAGCATGGCTTCGGCGTTGGCCAGCGTATCCGCCCAGGTCGCCCCCGCGGCGCGGCAGGAACAGGAAGCGTCGAGCGTTTTCTGATACTTAAGTGCCGCTGGCAGGCTCATATAGGGCTTGCCATCGAGGCCCACGGCGGTCTGGATTGCCTGTCCCGGCACGCGTGAATAGACGCTCACCTCGGTATTGGGGCAGGAGGCCTTGCAGAAATCCGTCAACGTGTCCTGGTCGCGGCCCGGCGCATAGGCGATGGGGAAAAAGGCGCCGTCGCAATGGCGCACGCAGAGGATTTCCGATCCGCCGGTCGGGCTCGCGGCGACATCTTGTTGGGGAACGGCATCGAGCGCCGGCGGCGCGAGATCCGATGACGGCGGCGGGTTGGGGTTCGGGCCGCCGAACAGGCCGCCCAAAAACCCGCCCTGCGTCGCGGTTTGCTGGCGGCAATAGGCGTTATAGCTCGCGACCATCTGCTGGCGCTGCGGCGAATCGACGACATAGCGGGCGCTGGATTCGACCTGTTCGAGGCTTCCGCGCAATTGCTCGATCTGCGCATTGACCTGGCCGCATTGCGGCGGCGGCGCCGAGCCGAAAAAGAAGAACTGCTGACGGTCGCAGCCGAGCCGGTGGCCATAGGCCTCGGCACGCGCAAGGCCGGCGCGTTGGCTGCGGATCTGGCCGGCATAAGGATTGGCGCGTGTGTTGGCGCGATCGAGCGCGGCAATCTGGGCGCGTATTGCGGCGCAATTGGCACCCTGCGCCGAAGCGGTCCGCGATGCGTCCGGCAAGGCCGCGAACAAGGCCAGCGCCGCGGCGACGCCGGTCAGGCCGGCGGCACGAAGACTGGAGCGGCCGTGTCCGAAAACGAAAAACCGGCGCGAAAGACGCGTCATCCCAACCTCGTCAGGCGGAACCGCGGGTGGCGCAGCCGCTGAACGGCTGATCACGGCCTAAGCCTGCGGCGAAAACCAAAGTGCCGTACGCACTTGCGGCCTTTAGCCATGCGACCGCGACCTTTTCAAGGCCGCGCTGGCGCCTTTTGGCGCCGGGTTGCGTGAAGAAAACGCAGCCCCTTCAATGCAGCAAGCGCTTCAGGCTGTTAATGCCCTGGTCCACGAGCTCGTCGCCATAAGCGCCTTTGGCTTGCGACTTGAGCACGATCTCCGAGGCCTTGGTTGCCGCGTCGGCGGCGGCGTCGCGGACCTGCGCTAGCGCCTGCGTCTCAGCCGAGGCGATCTTCTCGTCCGCCTGTTTGGTGCGCCGCTGAACGAAATCGGCGACGCGCTCATGCGCCTCTTTGGCAATGAGCTCGGCCTCGACTTGCGCTTGCGCGATGATCGCCTTGGCTTCGTCCTCGGCCTCTTTCTTCTTCTTCACGAAGGAGGCGAGCAGGTCTTCCGCTTCCTTGCGGAGGGCGACAGCTTCGTCGATCTGCGCCTTCACCCGCGCACCGCGTGCGTCGAGCCCGCTCGCGAGCTTCTTATGCAGGCCGAAATAGCCAAGCAGGCCGACAAAGATGACGAAGGCGAGGAAATCCCAAAACTCTGCATCGAAATGCATGGCGCGGCTCCGCTCTCAGGCTTTCAGCTTGGCAATGGCGTCGGCGACGGCGGCGGGGTCGGCCGGCTTGCCGGTGATATGTTCGAGGATCGCTGCCGCGGTGTCCTGCGCGATCTGATCGACATTGGACATGGCTTTGGCCTTGGTCGCTTCGATCTGTTTTTCTGCGGCCGCGAGCCTTGCGTTCAAATCGGCCTCGAGCGAATGGCGCTTCGCATCGGCCTCAGCGGCGAGGCGTGCGTGCGTCTCCTGCGCCAAAGTCTGTGCATTGGTGCGCGCGTCAGCGAGCGTCTTCTGATAATCGGCGGAGGCCTGATCGGCTTCCTTGCGCTTGGCATGGGCTGCCAGCACGTCGGCATTGATCTTGTTATGCCGCGCTTCGAGAATACCGGCAACGCGCGGCAGCGCCACGCGCGACATCAGCCAGTAGAGCAGGCCGAAGGTCAGCGCGAGCCAGATCAGCAGCGAACCGAAATGGGTCGAATCGAACGGCGGAAACGTCTCCTTGGCCGGAGCCGGCTGTGCCTGTGTGGCTGTCGTTTGTTCGGTTGCCATTTTCAATTCCCGCCAAAGAATGAATGGGGCGCGAGCTGCCGGAAGCAGCCCGCGCCATTGAGATCAATGAATTGCGAACAAAAGCAGCAGCGCGATGAGGAAGGCGAAAAGCCCGAGAGCTTCCGCCAAGGCGGCGCCGACGAAGGCGCGGCCGAACTGCGCATCCGAGGCTGTCGGGTTGCGCAATGCGCCGGAGAGGAAGTGGCCGAAAACCAAGCCGACGCCGATAGCGGCGGCGCCGGTTCCGACCGCCGCGAGGCCGGCGCCGATATATTTGCCCGCAAGAACGATTTCGCCGGGGCTCGCGAGTGCATCTGCCATATTTAAAACTCCTGCCTGTTTTGAAGGGCGACCGATCTGTTGTTGCGCTCTTTATTCAGTGGCCCGGATGAATTGCGTCATTGAGATAGACGCAAGAAAGAATGGTGAAGATGTAGGCTTGCAGAACCGCAACGAAGAGTTCGAAGCCCAAGAGGACGACATTGGCGAGGAAGGGCAGCGGTGCGACGATCCACGTGGCAACACCGGCGCCGAGCAGCGCGGCGACAAAACCCGCCATCACCTTCAGCGTGATATGCCCGGCGAGCATGTTGGCGAAGAGACGGACGGAGAGTGTGATCGGCCGTATCAGGAAGGAAATAACCTCGATGACGACGATGAACGGCAAAAGCCAGATCGTGACGCCCGAGGGCACAAACAGTTTCAGGAAGTGCGTCCCGTGCCGGGAGAAGCCGACTGCGAGCACGACGAGAATAACCACGAGTGCCAGCGCGAAGGTGATGACGAGCTGGCTGGTGATCGAGAAGCTGAAGGGCAGCAGGCCGAGAAGATTGCAGCCGAGGATGAACATGAAGATCGTAAAGATCAGCGGGAAGAACTTCATGCCCTCGGTGCCGGCGCTCATCTTTACGGTCGAGGCGACGAATTCGTAGGACATTTCGGCCGCCGATTGCAGCCGCCCCGGTACGATCGAGCGCTGCGAGGTGCCGATCAGCATGACGAGGCTGACGAGGGCGACGACAAGCAGCATGAAGAGCGAGGCATTGGTGAAACTGATGTCGAGCCCGAAGAGGTGAACGGGCACGAACGGCTCGACGGTAAACTGATGAATAGGATCCATTGCTTAACCCGCACCCTGTAATCCTGCGGTGCCGCAGCACCAGTTTAAGCCTCAATCGCGTTTAGGCTTCGGCCCAGCCGCGATCCGATAGATATTCACCATTCCCGCTGCCATCCCCAACAGAAGGAAGAGGATGAGAAGAATCGGCCCGGTATGGAGCCATTTGTCGATCTGCCAGCCGATGAGCGCCCCGACCGCGATTGCCGAGATGAATTCGACAAGCACCCGGAAGCCGAGATTGCTCGCCCCGAGCGACTCTCCGGAAAGCTCCGGCACAACCGGCTCGGTGGGATCCCGATGCTGCTGAAGCGCGTTCGATAATTTGGAAAGCCGTGCCCGCAGGACGGCGTCATCGTCGGCGCTTCGCCCCTCGTTGGTATGACCGGCTCCCCCCCGGCCGTCCGATTCCTCACCTTGCGTCATTGCCATTCCGCCTTCTGGGCAGCGGGTCTGGCGCTCTATAAAGTGCTGCGGCAGAAAAAGCGAGCGCGGCCAGAGAACATCAAGGCCGAAACGATCCACCCCCGGAAAGCGGCGGCAACATAAAAATGCCGTCTGTCACTGTCAAGCTATTCAGGGCATATTCTAAGGCCATGAAAGCGCGGGAATTTTCGCCGTGCTTGCCGCCTTCAAGCCGGATGTGACAAAAGGCCGGATAGGGGGTCAGGCGAGAGTCGGGTGATCGCTGCACATGGCCTGAATCGATTGCGCCGGCGGCCTATTGAATTTCTCGCCCCGGCAAAGTGAAAGCGCTCCGTGACCGACGTCTCTTCCGGCCCGCAAGAAACTGTGGTGGTGAGCCCCGAGGATCGGCTGTTCGATTTCGCCGATCCGTTCTGGCGTGCCGCGCGGCGGCGGTTCCCGCATCTGCTCATCGCGGTTCTGCTGCTGCATCTCACGGTTCTCGCGCTGCTGATCCTGATCGACGAGCCGGACAAGGATGCCGCGCCGGCGGAGAAAGAGATCCCCGTCCAGGTGATCGTCCAGCCGCCGCCCCCACCGCCGCCACCTCCACCGAAGCCGGAACAGAAAAAGCCGGAGCCGAAGAAACAGCCGCCGCCAAAGCCGCAGTACGAGAAGGAGGAAAAGCCTGCCTTCGATGCGCCGCGCGCCGCCAATCAGGAAAAGATCAAGCGCGAGGCGCTCGACGATCAGACAAGATCGCCGCTGCAGGCGCCGCCGACGCCCGCCAACGACACGAAACCCAACCCCAATGTATCGAAGCCGGCGCAGGACGCAGCGCCCGAAGCCGCCGACCAGACGACCTCGCCGCAAGAGCAAAAGGATGACAAGGATGCCGAGGCCTTAAACAAGGCCGCGCCGATCAAGGACAAGAAAGCCGCGGTGCGGATGCGCAAGACCAAGCATCGCGCGACCTTGCCGGATGATGAGCGCGGCGCCGTTGCACGTGAGCTTGCTTCGCTCGAACCTTCGCCGAATTTCACCTTCGCCGCGAAGACCGAGGTCTCGCCGGTCTCAGGCGGCACGGAGGATATGCGCTATCTGTCGGTTCTGTTCGGCCTGATCATGCGGCAGCGGCATTTTCCGACACGCGTTCTGCACACCGACGTCCAAGTCGTCGTCGGCTTCTGGATCGACGACAGCGGCTCGCTGGTTCAAACCGAGATTTATCGCACCAGCGGCTATCCGGAATTCGATCATGAAGCCGTCGCCGCGGTCCGCCGCGCCGCGCCGTTTCCGCAGCCGCCTTATGGCGAGCCGCACGGCTTTATCGCGAAGATGGAATTTCCGGCGCGCTGAAGCGTCGGACGTTCGAATTGAATCGCGCGGCGCTTTTAAGTCTTTCTCAGCGCATCGGATTTGTCCGAAAACCGCTTCGCACTTTTCGGTCCGATGCTCTGACACCTGAATCAAAAGGCGGTCTCTTGCAGCAAGCAAAAGACCGCCTGACGGGAATGATTTCGCTGTCGGAAATGACAGCGACGTCAGAATAGGCTGCGCTATTGCGCGAGCGCGTCGGCGCCGGCCTTATAGATGCCGTCGATGATCTTCTTCGCGGCGTCGTCGGTCGTGCCCTTCACGGCTTTGTACTTGCCGCTCCAAACAACGTCGGACCCCGAGCCGTCGGCGACGACCTTGATCGTCGAGATATAGTCCTTGACCGGCAGCGGGCTCTTGACGATGCGATAGGTGTAGCGGTGATCCGCCTTGTCCCAATTCACGAGGCGCTCGACGATCGTGCCGCCGCCTTTCAGGGTGAGCGTGCGGATTTTGTTGCCGTGCGACAATTCGCATTTGGCAACGGCGGGATGCCAGTTTCCGATGCCGCAGAAATCGCCCACTTTCGCCCAGACATCGGCGGCGGAATGGGTGGACGTCGCCTTATACTCCGATTCAACTGCGAAGGCAGAGACGCAGGACAACAACAGTGCAGCCGATCCGGCCGCCAATACTAGAACTCTCTTCATCGGGCGTTTCTCCGTTTATTCCCATCAGCTCAGCTCTGGGCTTTTTCACCTTAGCCTCGGGCGCCGGGGTGTGGCAATCCTGCAAGGGGTCTTTATTCTTTAGCACTTCGCCAAAAAAATCGCGCCGGGCGGACCGGCGCGATGGCTTAGAAGTTCGCCGCGGCGACGCGTCGGCTTAGTCGTGGTCGTGATGGTGATGCACGACGACGTAATGATGATGGCGGTGATGATCGCCGCCGTGGTGGATGATCACGACATGGTGGTGGTGGTGATCGTGGTCGTCCGCCATCGCCGCCGCAGGCACAAAAGCGACGGCCGAAACCAACACGATCGCCGCGATTACTTTCTTCAACATCAAGCTTCCCCTTTATGTGTTTTGAGAGTCGCGGCTGGCCGTGACTCTCTCGCCGAAATATCGAAATCGCGTCATTAACAGCGGCTGAACGTGGCCGTTCGCGATGGCGCGTGGCGAAGCTGGTGACGCGGATGTGAAGGCGCGCTGGGTCTTGGACAATCGCCTTGGACAATCCGCGCGCCAATGTTATGCGGGAACGAAAGCTTAGGGGTGACGATATGAGCGAGATTTGGTTGCGCACGGGTGAGGCAACGGTTCTGGCCGCGGAGGGGCAATTCACCGACGCGATGCCCGAGGTCCTGATCGGCGATATTCGCGGGCCGGTCGGCAACGCCTTCGCTGCGATGGCCGGTCAGGTCGCCGGCCATCCGCGCATGTTCGTCATCCGCGATCTCAATCAGCAGGTGCGGCCGGCGACGATGATGACCACCAAGATGACGGTGCGCTCGGAGGCCTATGTCGAACTGCTCGGCGGTATCGTCCAGGCCGCGACGGGCGATGCCATCGTCGATTGTCTTTCAGAAGGTATCCTGCCGAAGGACAAGGCCGATGATCTCTGCATGATCATCATGATCTGGCTCGATCCGCGCTGTGCGACGGATGAGACTCTCGATCGGCGCGACCTTTATCGCACCAATTACGAAGCGACCAAGCTTGCGATCTCGCGCGCCATGAAGGGCGAGCCGACGGCCGAGCAATTGATCGCCAACCGCAAGACGGTGAGCCATTACGCGCTCGAAGGCGTGTTCGACGATTAAGCGTTAAACCGCTTCGAGGAAACGCTCGACCTCGGCGAGCTCCACCGACACGAGCTGGCTGACGCCGCGCTCGGCCATGGTCACGCCGAAGAGCCGGTCCATCCGCGCCATGCTGATGGGATTGTGCGTAATGGTGACGAAGCGTGTATCGGTGCGCTTCGCCATCTGGTCGAGCAGGTCGCAGAAGCGCTCGACATTGGCGTCGTCGAGCGGCGCGTCGACCTCGTCGAGCACGCAGATCGGCGACGGATTGGTGAGGAAGACGGCGAAGATCAGCGATAGCGCGGTCAGCGCCTGCTCGCCGCCGGAGAGCAGCGTCAGCACCTGCATCTTCTTGCCGGGCGGCTGGGCGAGAATTTCGAGGCCGGCTTCCAGCGGATCTTCGGATTCGACAAGCTTCAATTCCGCGGCGCCGCCGCCAAACAGCGTCGTGAACAGATCCTTGAAATGCGCGTTCACCGCATCGAAGGCGCCGAGCAGGCGTTCACGGCCTTCTTTGTTCAAGCTATGAATCGCCTGACGCAGGCGCCGGATGGCCTCGGTCAAGTCTTCGCGCTCGGTCGTCAGGCTTGAACGGCGCGTCTCGGACTCGGTGAGTTCTTCGTCGGCGCGCAGGTTGACATTGCCGAGCCGTTCGCGCTCGGCCTTCAAGTTTTCGAGCTTGGATTCGACGCTGGCGGCCTCCGGCAGCTCTGCGTCATGTCCGATCTTGGCGAGCGCGGCGAGGCCGGCCGGCTCGCATTGCAGCTCCATTTCGATGTGGTGCGTGATCGCCGCGAAGCGTTCGCGCGCGGCCCCGAGCCGTTCTTCGCCGCGCGCCTTTTCCTCGCGCGCCGTGCTCATCGCGTCGAGCGCGGCGCGTGCCGCGCGATCGGCGTCGGCAAGACGCTCTTCGGCTGCGGCGCGGGCATCGGCGGCGGCGCGGCGGGCCGTCTCGGCCGTCTCGATCTGATCCATCAGGTTACGGCGCAGGCGCAGAAATTCGTTCGGCGCTTCGGCGAGCTTTTCCTGCTCCGCAGCGGCCTCTTTGATGCGCGACTCCAACTCGCCGATCTGCGACAGCGCCCGCTCGCGCCGCGTCTGCCAGGACCCGCGCTCGTCGCCGATCGCGGCGAGGCGCTTCGCCCGCGCTTGTGTCTCATGCACATGCGCCTGCAGACGCGCCCGGGCCTCGGCGGTCGCGGTCCGATCCTGCGCTGCCTTGGCGCGCGCCGCCTCGAGCGTCATGGCGAGCTCGGGCGCGGCGACCAAAGCGGCCAGCGCCGCTTCCGCTTTCGCCTGATTGGCGCGGGCCTCGTCACGGCTCGCGGTCAGGCGCTGGGCCGCTTCTTCGCGGCCGGAAAGGCGCGCGGTGACCTGCGCCTTCTTGCGCTCGGCCTCCGCGGCGGCTTCGCGGGCACGCTCGACGGTACGCAACGCTTCGCGATGCGCCTGCCGCGCCTTGGCTTCGGTCTCGGCTTTGAGCCGCAGATCGGCCTGCGCCGTTTCGGCCCGCGCTTTGGCCTCATCTGCCGCCCGGCGCGCCACCTCGGCGTCGCGCGTGAGATCGCCGAGCCGGTTCTTCTCGACGAGCCGCCGTGCGGCCGGGGTCGGCGCCTCCGCCGCGCAGCAGAAGCCGTCCCAGCGCCAGAGATCGCCTTCGACCGAGACAAGCCTCTGGCCCGGCCGCAACGCGCCTTGCAAAGCCTTGCCGGCATTTTGCGCGACGACACCAATTTGCGCCAAGCGTCGGGCGAGAGCAGGCGGCGCCGTGACATGCAGCGCAAGCGACTCGGCGCCGGCTGGCAGAGCGGCATCGTCGGTCGCCGCGAGCAAATCCCAATGTGCCGGCGCGGCAATGTCGATTGACGCATCGAGGTCGTCGCCGAGCGCGGCGCCCAGCGCTGCTTCGTAGCCCCTAGCGACATTGATCTCCTCGACCACCGAAGGCCAGCGGCTGCCGCTGGGCGTGGCGAGCAATTTGGCCAGTGTCTGCGTTTCGGTCGCAAGGCTTTGCGCCTTGCGCTCGGCCTCCTGCCAGGGCCCCCGCGTCTCCGCTTCGATGCGCCGTGCCTCGACATGCGCGGCCTCCGCCGCAAGCATGTCTCTTTCGGCCGCCTCAGCCGCCGCCCGCGCCGCCTCAAAAGCCGCGCCAAGCCCGTCATCCGCGCTCGCACGTTCGATTTCGGCGCGCAAGGTCGCGAGCTCGGCGCTGACCTTGGCAAGCTCTGCCTCGAACTGCGACAATCTTTGCGTCTCGTCGCGCAGGCCCTTGTTCAAGGCATTGCGCTCAGCTTCGGCATTCGAGAAGGCGCTCTGCGCCGCGCCGAGCGCCGCTTCGGACGAGGCGAGCGCCGCTTCCGCCTCCGCCAATGTGGCGCGGGCATTGGTCTCGACTTCGGCGTCGTCGCCGCCAAGCGCGGTAAGATCCTCGGCCTCGCCATCAAGCCGCGCCAGCACCGAGGCGGCATCCTCGATCAACGCCTGCTCGCGCCCCAAGTCGGCGTTCATCTGGGCGATGCGCCGTTCGAGCTCGGTAAGCCGCGCCTTGGCGCGGCGCTCCTCGCCGTCGAGCGTTTCACGCGCCAGCACCAGCTTCTGCAAATCGCTGCCGGCATTGGCCTCGGCTTCGCGCAGCGGCGGCAGTTCATGCGCCGCGACGGCTTGCAGGCGCGCGGTCTCGGCCTGGTGCAAGGTCACGTCGGCGACGCGCTTAAGATCGTTGTCGACCTTTTCAGCGGCGGCGGCGACCTGCGCATTGGCCTCGCGGAAATTGACCAGCGCCAGCAGGGCCTCGTTGCGCTTAATGTCGGAGGCGACGTTGCGATAGCGCGTCGCCTGTCGCGCCTGGCGCTTCAAAGCGTCGATTTGCGCTTCGATCTGCTTCACCACGTCTTCGAGCCGGACGAGGTTATCCTCCGCCGCCTTGAGGCGCAGTTCGGCCTCGTGCCGGCGGGAATAGAGCCCGGCAATGCCGGCGGCCTCTTCGAGGATGCGGCGGCGCTGCTGCGGCTTGACGGAGATCAATTCGCTGATCTGTCCCTGCCGCACCATGGCGGGCGAGCGCGAGCCGGTCGAAGCATCGGCAAACAGCAATTGCACGTCGCGGGCGCGCACCTCGCGGCCGTTGACGCGAAAGCTCGAGCCCGCCTCGCGCTCGATGCGGCGGGCCACTTCGATCACTTCATTGTCGTTGAAGGCGGCCGGCGCGGTGCGGCTGCCATTGTCGAGCGTCAGCCGCACCTCGGCCATGTTGCGGCCAGGCCGGTTGCCGCTGCCGGAGAAGATCACATCGTCCATCTCCGCGCCGCGCATGTTCTTGGACGAGCTTTCGCCCATGACCCAGCGCAGGGCGTCGACGAGATTCGACTTGCCGCAACCGTTCGGCCCGACGATGCCGGTGAGCCCCGGCTCGATCAGGAAATCCGTCGGTTCGACGAAGGTTTTGAACCCGGCGATGTGAAGTTTTTGGAATTTCATCGCCGTATCATGCTTTCGCTGTCACGCAGTCCTCTCCCGCAAGCCAACTCTTTTGCCGGCCAAGCCGCAGGAATCAAGGATTCTCCGCCGCGATTACGCCGGGACCCGGCGCCCATGTGCAAGGCGGGGCCGTGCTTTTCCTGTGCGCAAGGCCGCTTTACGCAACGGATTTGTCACAAAGCACGGTTCTCGGTCCGACGGAGGATGGCCTCGTATCGGATTGATTCGAAACCGCTTGCGCGTTTTCAGCCTGAGCTTAAGCGTTGGCCGGGACGATGATCTTGCCGATCGGCCAGAGCGCAAGCCCGGCGAGCTTCAGATGCGCCCAGGCGAAGGGCAGGCCGATAATCGTGATCGCCCAGAGCGCGGCGGTGATGACATGGCCGAGCGCCAGCCACCAGCCGGCGAGGACAAGCCACAGAATATTGCCGAGCAGGCCGAGCGGTCCGGTGCCCAAGTCTTCCCGGCCGTGGAATTCCGCCCGCGGCACGGCGCGGCTGCCGAAGGGCAGCAACGTATAAGCGGCGATGCGAAAGGCCGCCGGCGTCCAGGGAAGGCCGATGATCGTCAGCGCCATGATGATGCCGGCGATGACCCAGGCGACCGACATCCAGATGCCGCCGACGGCAATCCAAAGCACGTTCAGAAGAAGCTGCAGCAGGTTCATGAAAACCTCCTGTCTCTGCAGGTTCGCATGATCTTACTTCTTTGCGACGAGCGGATCGAGGATTTTGCTCAAGGCGGGCACCGACATCTCACCGCTATATTTTACGCCGTTGATGAAAAAGGTCGGCGTCGCGTCGATGCTGAAATCCTTGCCGGCGTCGTCGCGTTCCTTGACGACCTTGTTGTAGAGCTTCTGATCGTTGAGGCAGGCTTCGAACTCTTTGCTGCTCATGCCCGTCTGCTTCATGAGATTGGCGAGCGCATCGAGCGGCGTGTCGGAATAGGCCCAGGATTCCTGCGCGTTGAAGAGAAGGTCGATCACGGCGGTGCGCTTGTCGCCGTCGCCCGAGCAGCGCGCCAGCATGAAGGCGGCTGCGGCGCGCGGATCGAGCGGGAATTCGCGCAGCACGAAGCGCACTTTGCCCGTATTGATGTATTTGTCGCGCAGCATCGGGTAAGTCTCGGCGTGGAAGCGGGCGCAGTGCGGACAGGTCATCGAGGCATATTCGACGATCGACACCGGCGCATCGGCTTTGCCCTGGACGATATCGGGCAGCGCTTGCGGCGCATTCAGTTTTTCCAACGGGATCGTGACGCTTTGCGCCTCGGCGGTGCAAAGCGCGGCGGCAAAAAATCCGCCCACGGCCAGGGCCAGAATGATCCCGAGCGCTTTTCGTGCGGAACGCCGCTGATCTTGAAACATGAGTACTCCCGAAGAAAAGTTTTGATCGAGACCGCGCTGAGCGTCTGGACGGTCTCCGATCACGTGGCAGGCTTGCGGTCAAGTGAATGTTCGATAATGCGTGCGCCGAGCCTTTCGAGCGCCGCGCGCAGCGGCGTATCCTCGATATCGCAAACCATTGATGCAGCGGCCGCGATGGCATCGGGCGAAGGCGGCCGGCGGGTGCGTTTCGCCGAGCTTTGCCGTGCGAGCGGGCCTTGCCGCAGCGCAAGCCGATCGATGCAAGCGAAGCCGAGATAGCTGTTCACGCGTTCGATCACGGTTGCGGCAAGATGTTGCAACTCGAGCGCGAAGCCGCTTTCGACGCGGATGACCAGCGTCGCCGGGGCGTGGTCCGTCCGCGCCGGGCCACGGGGCGGCCATTTGAGGGCCAACGGTTCGGACATTGCCGCAAGCCGTTCGCCGACAATATCTTCCCAATAGAGGACGATCTGGGACTCGCCGAACCCCTGGCGGGCGAGCACGGGGTCGATCGCCGCGCCGACGAGATCGGCGAGGGGGCGCGACCAACGAACCTGGGGCGAGCCTTTCGACATGCGCCTTTATAGCCCACGGCGCCTGCGGATCAAAGATTGTGGTGCGGCTGCGAAGGCGCTACCACACGGCCGGGCGGGGTAACGTTTTCGCGCAAATCTCGCATTAAGCTATCAGAATCGACAGTTCGGTTAAGAGAATGACCCAGCCTTCCGACCCGCGCCGCAGGCGGGCCCTGTTCCGGTCGTGGCATCGCGGCATGCGCGAGACGGACCTTTTGATGGGCCGTTTCGCCGATGCCGAGATCGGCCAGCTGACCGAGGCGGAGCTTGCCGACTACGAGGCGCTTCTCGAGGCGCCGGATCGCGACATCCTCGCCTGGCTGACGGGGGAGGCCGAGATCCCATCGGATTACGACACGCCGGTGCTGCGAAAGCTGCGGCAGTTTCACACCCATGCCGGGCCGATCCATATTTGACGGCGCCGGCCATTCGAACGATTTGACCCGTGACAGACCTTAAACGCGCGACCGCCGAACTTGCCAAGAAAGGCACGCTCGTCCTGGCTTCCCTGCCGGACGGGTTTGATGCTTTTTGCATCGCCGATTTGAGCCGGGCGCTGGCGCCATCGGCGGAAGAGCGTGCAGTTGTGCTCGTCCATGTCGCGCGCGACGAGCAGCGGGCGCGCGCCTTCAACGAGGCGCTTGGCTTCGCCGCGCCGGAGATCGAGGTTCTCGATTTTCCCGGCTGGGATTGCCAGCCCTATGACCGCGTGTCGCCGAATGCGGCGATTGCGGCGCGGCGGATGACGGTGCTGTCGCGGCTGGCGCGCTCGCGCACCGCGGCGGAAAAGCCGCGCATCCTCTCGACGACGATCAACGCCGTTTTGCAGCGTGTGCCGCCGCGCGAAAAAGTCGCCGCCGAATCCTTTTCCGCCGCGCCCGGCAATGCCGTCAACATGACGAGCCTCACCGAATGGCTGGGGAACAACGGCTTCGTGCGCGCCTCGGCCGTCCGCGACACCGGCGAATATGCGGTGCGCGGCGGCATTCTCGATCTCTTCGCGCCGTCGATGCCGGAGCCGATCCGGCTCGATTTCTTCGGCGATACGCTCGAATCGATCCGCACTTTCGATCCGGAGACGCAGCGCACGGTCGCGACTTTGCGCGCCGTCGATCTCGTGCCGGTAAGCGAGGTGCAATTGACCTCCGAGGCCATGCGCCGGTTCCGTCAAGGCTATGTCGGCGAATTCGGCGGCGGCCTGCGCGGCGACACGCTGTACGAGGCGGTCAGCGAAGGCCGCCGTCACCCCGGTCTGGAACATTGGCTGCCGCTGTTTTACGACGGGCTCGACACGTTGTTCGATTACATCGGCGACGCGCCGCTGGTGCTCGATCCGCTGACGGAAGAAGCCGCGACCGAGCGGTTCGCGCAGATCAGCGATTATTACGATGCGCGTAAAAGCGCGCATGATGCCGATCCGGCGAACTCGCCCTATAAGCCGCTGCCGCCGGATAGGCTGTACCTGCCGGCCGGCGAATGGGCGAAACATCTCGCCGCGCAGGGCGCCGCCCGTGTGACGCCGTTTTCGCCGCCGGAAGGCGGCAAGGCCTTGCTCGTTGATTGTGCCGGCAAGATCGGCCGCAATTTCGCGGCCGAGCGCGCCGACGAGGGGGCTAACGTCTTTCATGCCGCGGCCGAGCATGTGCAAGCCTTGCAGGCGCAGGGCAAACGCGTCGTCGTCGCCGGCTGGTCGGAAGGTTCGCGCGAGCGCCTTGGCCATGTGCTGAAGGATTTCGGCGTACAGGCGCTCGAATCCGTTTCATCCTTCAACGAAGCCTTGCGCACGCCCAAGACGACCGTGGCGCTTGCCGTCATCGGCCTCGAAACGGGCTTCGAGGCGCCGGACCTTGCCGTCATCGGCGAGCAGGACATTCTCGGCGACCGGCTCATCCGCGGCCGCAAGAAGACGCGCCGCGCGCAGGATTTCATTGCCGAGGTCGGCGTGCTCACGGCGGGCGATCTCGTCGTCCATGTCGATCACGGCATTGGCCGCTTTCATGGGCTGACGCCGATCGAGGCCGCGGGCGCCCCGCATGATTGCCTCGAAATCCATTACGCGGACGGCGACAAGCTGTTTCTGCCGGTCGAAAATCTCGAATTGCTGTCGCGCTATGGCTCGGAAGGCACGGATGTCGAGCTCGACAAGCTCGGCGGCGCCGGCTGGCAGAAGCGCAAGGCGCGGATGCGCAAGCGCGTCCTCGAAATGGCCGCGGGCCTGTTGCGCATCGCCGCAGCGCGGCAAACGCGGGAGGCGCCACGGCTCGTGCCGCCCGAGCCGCTTTACGAAGCCTTCTGCACCGGCTTTCCCTACGACGAGACGGAGGATCAGGCTGCGACGATCGAGGCCGTGCTCGACGATCTTGCCTCGGGCAGGCCGATGGACCGGCTCATCTGCGGCGATGTCGGCTTCGGCAAGACGGAAGTTGCGCTGCGTGCCGCTTTTGTCGCCGCGATCAACGGCAAGCAGGTGGCGGTCGTCGTGCCGACGACCTTGCTCGCGCGCCAGCATGCGAAGAATTTCGCCGCGCGCTTCGCCGGGCTGCCGGTGAAGGTCGCGCAGCTTTCGCGCATGGTCGGCACGGCGGATGTGAAAGCCGTGAAAGCCGGCATTGCCTCAGGCGATATCGACATCGTCGTCGGCACTCATGCCGTGCTCGGCAAGCAGATCGCGTTCAAGGATCTGGGCCTCGTCATCATCGACGAGGAGCAGCATTTCGGCGTCAAGCACAAGGAACGGCTGAAAGAGCTGCGCGCCGAAGTGCACGTGCTCACGCTTTCGGCGACGCCGATCCCGCGCACCTTGCAGCTTGCCTTGACCGGCGTGCGCGAGCTCTCGATCATCGCGACGCCGCCGGTCGACCGGCTGGCGGTTCGCACCTCCATCTCGCCCTTCGATCCGCTGCTCGTGCGTGAAGCGCTGCTGCGCGAGCGTTATCGCGGCGGCCAGAGCTTTTATGTCTGCCCGCGTATCGAAGACATCGAGGACGCGGGCGCCTTCCTGCGCCAGAATGTGCCGGAGGCGAAATATGTCATCGCCAATGGCCAGCTTCCGGCCTCGGAACTCGAGGCGCGCATGTCGGCCTTCTACGATGGAAAATACGACATTCTGCTTTCGACGGCGATCGTCGAATCCGGCCTCGACATTCCGACCGCGAACACCTTGATCGTGCATCGCGCCGATATGTTCGGCCTGGCGCAGCTCTATCAATTGCGCGGCCGGGTCGGGCGCTCGAAGACGCGCGCCTATGCGCATTTCACCACGCCGCTCAACAAAAAGCTGACGCCGCAGGCGGAGAAGCGGCTGAGCGTCCTGCAATCGCTCGATACGCTCGGCGCCGGCTTCCAGCTCGCGACGCATGATCTCGATCTGCGCGGCGCCGGCAATCTGCTCGGCGAGGATCAATCGGGTCATATCAAGGAAGTCGGCTACGAACTCTACCAGCAGATGCTGGAAGAGGCGGTGCTGGCGCTGAAATCGGGCATCGAAGAGCCGGTCGAAGAAGCCTGGTCGCCGACGATCACGCTCGGCACGGCGGTGACGATCCCCGAGGATTATGTCGCCGATCTCGATCTGCGGCTTGGCCTCTATCGCCGCCTCTCGACGCTGGAGAGCGATGCCGAGATCGAGGCCATGGCGGCCGAGATGATCGATCGTTTCGGGCCACTGCCGCGCGAGGTCGAGCAATTGCTGGCGCTCGTCGCCATCAAGGCGCTTTGCCGCAAGGCCAATGTGGAAAAGGTCGATGCGGGGCCGAAGGGCCTCACCTTGAGCTTCCGCGAAAACCAGTTCGCCAATCCGCAGGCGCTCGTGCGCTATGTTGCCGAGCAGGGACCGCAGGCGCGTGTGCGGCCCGACATGCGCGTCGTTTTCATCCGCGATTTCGAAAAGACATCGGAGCGGCTCGAAGGCACGCGCACCATTCTGCGCGCGCTCGCCGCCATGGCAACAAAGAAGGCCGCCTAAGCCGCGGCCTCGCCTTCATTTCGTGATCTGCGCTACGGCGCCATCGAACAAGGCTTTGAGCTCTGCCGGCTCCTCGGGAAAGCCCGCGTCGATCCAGTGCGACTCCAAAAGCGCCAAGGCGTCGCCCACCGCCTTGCCGTTGGCAATGCCGCGGGTGAGAAGCTCCTCGCCGGAGAAGGGCAGGCGCGGCTCTTTGGTTTCGCGCAGAAAGCCGAGCGCCTTATGCCATGGCGTTTCGTCGCCGCGCGCCTCAGCCGCGGCGAGCATCAGCGCATCGCAGGCGGCGCGGCGGCCGTTTTGATAGAGCAGTTTCAGCAAGCCATGCGCGTCCGGCGGCGCGTCAAGGCCATGCAGCGTCTCGAACGCTTCGGCGGCTTTCACCAGCCGCTGATGCTCCGGATTGGAGAGGCGCAGCTTCTCGCGCAGGCGGTGCGCGTCTTCCGGCAGGTTGAGGCAGAGCGCGGCGAGATTGAGGATCGGGTCCAGATCTTCGCCGGTGCGGAAATGCAGCAGAGTCTCGAGCCGCAGCGGATTGGGCGCCGAGGCAACGAGCGGGCCGAGCAGGCCGGCGAGAGACATTTCGCGCGTGACTTCGCCTGCGCGCGGCGCGCTCAGGAGTTTCAGCAATTCGTTGCGCACCCGCTCGCGCGACAGCCGCGTGAGCCCGTTGCGGGCGCGGATACAGGCGATGAGCCCGTCGGCATCGAGCGGGCCCTCCGCATAACCGGCCGAGAAGCGGAAGAAGCGCAGGATGCGCAGATAATCCTCTTTGATCCGCGCCGCCGCATCGCCGATGAAACGCAGCTTCTTTGCGGCGATGTCGTCAAGGCCGCCGACATAATCGTAGAGGCGCCCGGCGCGGGTCAGCGACAGCGCGTTCATGGTGAAATCGCGCCGCTGCGCATCGGCGGCAAAATCGCGGCTGAAGCGCACGACCGCATGGCGGCCATCCGTCTCGATATCCTCGCGCAGGCTCGTCACTTCAAAAGGGTGGCCATCGACGATCACGGTGACCGTGCCATGCGCAAGGCCGGTCGGCACGGCGCGCAGATTGGCGGCCTGCGCCCGGGCGGCGACGGTTTCTGGCGTCGCCGTCGTGGCAATGTCGAATTCCTTTACCGGATGGCCGAGCAGGGCGTTGCGCACCGCGCCGCCGACGACGCGCGCCTCTTCGCCGTCGGCGTCGAGCAGCGCTAGGATGCGGAGCAGTTCGGGGCTTTGCAGCAAGGCCCGCGCGGCGGCGGGCGCCGCGATCTCGATAACGCTCATTGCATGTGACCCGGCACGACGACGCCATTCTCGATATGGGCCGGGACATAAGCACCAAGGTGCCGGTCGGCGAAAATTCCGAAGGCGAGCATTCCGGTCACGGCGGCGGCAAGTCCCAAAAGCGTCAAGGTCGAAACGACACCTCTGCCCCAGCGATCGCGGGCGAAAGGCGTCGTCCGGCGCAGAAGAAGCCAGACCGCATAGAGCAGGAAGGGCAAGAGGAACAGAAGCGCCGGTCTTAAGACGACGCGCCACATCGCAAAGCTCTCACGGAAAAATCGGCCGGACGGACATGGTATGGCGACTGGCCAGGTTTGCAAAGTCACGCCACCGCCAGCGCGGCGATTGCGCAACCGCCCGGGAATCCACATATCCCTCTCGGTTTTCAAGTTCCCCGCGATGATGATAGGGAAATGGCGCCGATTCCGGCGGGAAATGACGTGACGGCAAAGCTGGACGGACTCTGGATTCATGAGCTTGCGTGGCGCGAGCCACTCGATGTCGCGCGCGCATTCGCCGAGCGGCCGGGCTTTGCTTTTCTCGACAGCGCCATGTTCGAGCCGAAGCTCGGGCGCTATTCCTTCATCGGCCTCGAGCCATTCGGCACTTTTACCGCAATCGGCGACCGGGCCGCCTGGAATGGCGTGGCCCTCGACGCCGCGCCGCAACAGGCGCTGAGGGATCTGCTCGCGCGGTTTTCTTTTGCCGCCGATCCGGCCTTGCCGCCGTTTCAGGGCGGGGTGATCGGCGCGGTGCCTTATGAGTTCGGCTGGGGCTTCGACGGCCTCAGCGGCGGCCGCCATGCGATCGCGCAGGAGGAGCCGGTTTCGCTGGGCTTTTACGACTTGGTGCTCGCCTTCGATCATTTGCTGCGGCGCGCCTACATCTTTTCGTCCGGCCTGCCGGAGACGGCGCGTGCGGCGCGCGAGACAAAGGCGGCGGCGCGGATCGATTATCTGCTTGGCCTTCTCGACCTGCCGGCGCGCGCCGCGGCGGAAACGCCTTCTATTCGCGGCTGGACGTCGAATTTCGTCCCCAGCGTTTATCACGCGGCGATCGAGCGGGTGCAGGCGCATATTTTCGCCGGCGATATCTATCAGGCGAATATCGCGCAAAGATTTTCGGCGCGTCTACCGCAGGATTTCTCGGCCTTCGGCTTTTATGAGAAATTGCGCGCGGCGAATCCGGCGCCCTTTGCCGCCTATCTCAATCTCGGCGCGACAACGATCGCCTCGTCCTCGCCCGAATTGCTGCTGCGCAAGCGCGGCCATGCGATCGAGACGCGGCCGATCAAGGGCACGATCAACCGCTCGCCCGATCCCGCGAAGGATGCGCGCCGTGCCGAGGCGCTCATCAAGTCCGAGAAGGACCGCGCCGAAAACATCATGATCGTCGATCTGCTGCGCAACGATCTCTCGCGTGTCAGCGAGCCGCGTTCGGTTGAAGTGCCAGTTTTGTGTGGCCTTGAGTCCTACGCCAATGTCCACCATCTCGTGTCGGTGGTGACGGGCGAACTCGCGCGCGGCAAGGACATTGTCGATCTCATCGCCGCGACTTTCCCCGGCGGTTCGGTGACCGGCGCGCCAAAGCGCCGCGCCATGGAGATCATCGATGCCATCGAAAAGGTCTCGCGCGGCTATTATTGCGGCTCGATTCTCTATATCGGCTTTGACGGCACGATGGACATGAACATCGCTATCCGTACCGCTGTGCTGAAGCCCGGCCAAGCGTCGATGCACGCCGGCGGCGGCATCACCAGCCTGTCCGATCCGGTTGCCGAATATGCCGAGACGGAAGTGAAGGTGAAGCGTCTGTTCGAGGCGTTTGGCGCCGCCGAGGAATTGGAAGAAGCTGCGCAATGAGCGGTCACGTCCTGGTCATCGACAATTACGATTCCTTCGTCTTCAACGTCGCCCGCTATTTCGAAGAGCTCGGCCGCGAAATTGTCGTGCGGCGCAATGACGAGATCGACATTGCCGCGATCAGGCGCGCCGCGCCGGCCGCGGTCGTGCTTTCGCCCGGTCCTGGAACGCCGCGCGATGCCGGGATTTCGGAGGCGGTGATCGAAGAATTGACCGGCGAAATCCCGATCCTGGGCGTCTGCCTTGGCCATCAGGCGATCGGCGAAGTTTTCGGCGGCACGATCGCGCCGGCCAAGCGCCCGCTCTACGGACGCACGTCAAAGTTGACTCACAGCGGCAAGGGTCTTTTTGAGGGATTACCGCAGCCTCTGGTTGTCGGGCGCTACCATTCGTTGATCGTCGAGCCCACGCCGGCGCTTGCAACCGAACTTTCGGTTGATGCGGTGTCCGAGGAGGGCGAGATTATGGCGCTTTCGCACCGCTCGGCGCCTGTCTATGGCGTGCAATTCCATCCGGAATCGATTTTGACTGAATTTGGCCACGCTCTTTTCGCTAATTTCTTGCGCCTTGCAGTGGAAAGAAAGCCGCGTGTTTTGGTTTGATGGCGCGTTACAAGAGCGGTCGGTCGTTCCTTTCGATTTGACGGATCGCGGCCTTAATCTCGGCGACGGGATTTTCGACACGTCGTTGGCGCGCAACGGTCGCATCTTCCGCCGTAAGTCGCATATCGACCGGATGGCCGACGCGGCCGAAATCCTCGGCATTCCCTTTGATGAGACGATCGCCGAGACGGCCCTCGACGCGCTCGCAGCGGCGGTCGGCGACGGCGCCGTCCGCCTGACGCTCACGCGCGGGCCAGGCCCGCGTGGCTTGTCGTTTCCGAAAAATCCCGAGCCGTTTCTTTTTGGCGCTGCAACACCGCTGCGCAATCCGCTGTTCCCGGTCTTGAAGCTCGGGACGACATCGATCCGGCGTAACGAGACCTCGCCGGTTTCGCGCATCAAGGCGTTGCCCTATCTCGATTCGGTCATCGCCCTGGAGCAGGCTTCGGCGCGCGGCGCCAATGAAGTCTTGTTCGAGAACACGCACAGCCGCGTGGCCTGTCTCGCGACGGCGAATATCTTCGCCGTCTTCGGCCGCCAGCTCGTGACGCCGCCGCTCAGCGACGGCGCGCTCGCTGGGACGACGCGGGCCTATGTCTTGTCCAAGGCGCATGGCTTGCGTTTCGATGTCGCGGAGCGCTCCTTGCCGCTGGAGAAATTTTCGCGCGCCGATGCTTTGTTCGCGACCAGTTCTCTGCGGCTGATTGCCCCGTGCAGCCAGCTCGATGCGACGGCCTTTCCCTCGGAGAGCAATGAAATCGTGATCGAATTACAGGCTTCGATCCGCGAGGCGATCGCTGGCGAATGCGGCCGCTTCTAAGCCCCCGCGGGGTGCGGCTTTGCAACCCGCCCGCCGTAAGGGATAATAGGGGTGCCGGGCGACCGGCTGGTTTCCACGCCCCGGTCTCTCCATGCTGCGTTTCTCTCCATGCTGCGTTTAGCAATCCTGCGCCATGCCGAAGCGGTTCCGCTCACCGACGAGTCCGATGCGGAGCGTGAACTGACGCCCGGCGGTTGGGAAATGGCCGAAAAGATGGGCCGCTATTTTCGCGATTCGGGATTGCGGCCCGATCTCGCCTGGGTGTCGCCGGCCAAGCGCGCCAAGGAGACTTTCGCGGGCCTCGAACGCGGCGCCGGCGAAACCTTCGCTGTGGACTATATGCCGCGGCTCTACAGCGCCGATCTGCGCACGCTGGAAGATGTCGTGACCGAGGCGCCGACCGACGCTAAATTTCTGCTGATCGTCGGTCATAACCCCGGCCTTGCGGAGCTGGCGCATGTGCTTGCCGGCCACGGCAACAAGGCGGAGCTCGTGCGCATGCGCGGCCATTTTCCGGCGCCGGCGCTCGCGGTGATCGATTTCGACGTCGACACTTGGCAGAAGGCTCGACGCGGCGGCGGCCAGCTCGAACATTTTGTCCCCCGCCAGGCGCTCGCCAAATGAACCCGGCGGAAGATTGAGGATCGCCCCTTGCCCTCTCTCGCTGATTTTCTCTTCGATGCAGGGCTTGCGATCCAAAACCTCGCGGAATCGCTGTCGGGCCGGCCGCTGCGGCTCGGCGTCACCGGCCTCTCCGGTGCCGGCAAGACGATCTTCGTCACCGCGCTCGTGCAGCATCTGACGCTCGCGGCCCGCGTCGCCACGCTCGGCGGCAAAAACGCGCTGCCGGTTTTTCGCGTCCATGCCGAGGGCCGCCTGGTGCGCGGCACGATTGAGCCGCAGCCCGACGATGCCGTGCCGCGCTTTGCTTACGAAGACCATATCGCGACGCTGACCGGCGGCGGCGATGCCGACAAACGCGCCTGGCCCGAGTCGACACGGCGCATCTCGGAATTGCGGCTGACGCTCGAATTCGAGCACGAGACAAGCTTCGGCCGGCGCACGTCGCAGCTCACGATCGATCTCGTCGATTATCCGGGCGAATGGCTGCTCGATCTGCCGCTGCTTGGCAAATCCTACCAGCACTGGTCGCAGGATACGTTCGATGCGAGCCTGACGCCGGCGCGCGCGCCGCTTGCCGCCGAATGGCGTGCCTATGTGACGGGGCTCGACCCGGCCGCCGTAGCGGACGAGAGCGTCGCGCAGAAGGCGGCGGCACTGTTCACGTCCTATCTGCGCGCTTGCCGGGCTGAGCCGATCTCCGCCTCGGCGCTGCCGCCGGGGCGCTTTCTGATGCCGGGCGATCTCGAAGGCTCGCCGCTGCTCACCTTCTCGCCGCTGCCGCTTGCGGACGGCAGCGAGATCGATCCGCAATCGCTCGCCGGCATGATGGCGCGCCGCTACGATGCTTATCGCAATCATGTCGTGCGGCCGTTCTTCCGCGATCATTTCGCCAGGCTCGACCGGCAGATCGTCCTGGTCGACGTGCTTGCCGCTTTGAATGCCGGTGTGGCCGCGGTGCGCGATCTGGAACAGGCGCTCGCCGAGGTTCTGAATGCCTTCCGCACCGGCCAGAACACGCTGCTTACGACCCTGCTGCGGCCGCGGATCGACCGCATCCTGTTCGCCGCGACCAAGGCGGATCATCTGAACCATGTCAGTCACGACCGGCTCGAAGCCATCCTGCGCCGGCTGACGGCGCGCGCCATCGCGCGCTCCGAAAACGTCGGTGCGACGATCGATGTCGTGGCGCTTGCTGCGGTGCGGGCGACGCGGGAGGCGAATGTCGGGCGCGGCGGTTCGGCCTTGCCCGCGGTCGTCGGCATTCCGCTGGCGGGCGAGCGTATCGGCGACGAGATTTTCGACGGCCGCACCGAGGCGGCAATCTTTCCCGGCGAATTGCCGCGCGATCCGGACGCGGTCTTCTCGGGCGATATGGGTGTCGTCGATCCGCGCGCGGCGGATTATCGCTTCGTGCGCTTCCGGCCACCGATTGCGCCGCGCGATGCCGCCGGGGCGGCCCTGCCGCTGCCGCACATCCGTCTCGACCGCGCCTTGCAATTCCTGCTCGGCGACAAATTTGAATAAGCATCGGACCGAAAAGTGCGCAGCGGTTTTCGGGCCAATCCGATGCGATTAAAAGAGTGAGATATCGGACCGAAAAGTGCGCAGCGGTTTTCGGGCACATCCGATGCGGTTAAAAGAATGAGATATCGGACCGAAAAGTGCGCAGCGGTTTTCGGATAATTCCGATGCGGTTAAAAGAGTCCGGATATTGGATGAAACACGGCGATTAACTTGTTGAGGGCGCGAATTGGCGACTGAAGCACGCATCAAGCCGCAGGCCTTTCGTCTCGACAAAGGGCAGGGCGCCGCCGAGCCCGTGCATGAGGCCTTTACGCTCGAGCCGGTCGAGGATTTTGTCGAGGCCGAAGCCGCGAAAGCTAACGCGCCGCTCGACCCGGCCGAACGCGCGGTGGAATCGGCGCAGCGGCGCGGCATCACGCAAAGCGCGCTTCTGTCGTGGGGCGGCCTGTTCGTTTCGGCCGCGGGCGGCTTCATTCTGCTGGCGTTGAGCAATTGGCTCATCGCGCTTGTGGCCGACCTGTTCTCGCGCTCGAAGGCTTTGGGCTATGCCGCGCTCGGCCTTGGCGGCCTGGCGCTTTTGGCGCTCGCGGTCTTGGCCGGGCGCGAGATCTGGAGCATCGCCCGGCAGAGCAAGATCGCTCATATGCATATGAGTTTTGCGGCGGCACGGGCGGCGGATGATCGCGATGCGGCGCGTCGCCTTGTGACGGGGCTGGTGGCGCTGCAGGCGAGACGCGGGACGAGCGCCGCGGTACGCGCCAATCTTATCGATCTCACCAAGGAGATCGTCGATGGGCGCGATCTCATCGATATCGCCGAGCGCGATCTCGTGCTGCCACTCGACCGCGAGGTCGCGCGCGAGATTGCCAATGCCGCCAAGCGCGTTTCCATGGTCACGGCGATTTCGCCGCGGGCGCTGGTCGATGTCCTCTTTGTCGCGGCGCAGGCGCTGCGGCTCGTGCGGCGGATTTCGGAAATCTATGGCGGCCGGCCGGGCTTCTTCGGCTTTCTCAAGCTGATCCGTTCGGTCGGCGCGCATCTCGCCATCACCGGCGGCGTTGCGATCGGCGATTCGCTCATTCAGCAAATGGTCGGCCATGGCATTGCCGCGCGATTGTCGGCACGTCTCGGCGAGGGCGTCCTGAACGGCATGCTGACCGCGCGTGTCGGCCTTTCCGCGATGGCCGTCTGCCGTCCCATGCCCTTTGCGGTCGAGCCGTCGCCCGGCATCGGCGATGTCGCGCCGTTCTTGTTTCAATCGGACAAGAACACGGGAAAGTGATCGTCGTAAGCAGCTAGAGCTTCAGCGGCCTAATACTCTCGTCATATCGTTATGGCGTATATGATCTGATTGCCCGTTGCATTTGGGGGGAATTTTGGGCGCTTTCCGCTACCTGCTCCTTGCGGGATTGTTTGTCGTCTCATCGGCTTATGCGCAAACCTCGCCTGAGGTGAAAGCGGTTGACTCATCCTCGAAACCGCTCGCGGTGGGAGCCCGTTGGTCCTATCAGAATAGGGACGAGCTCACGAACGAAATAAAGGGGACGTACTCGTACGTCGTGACAGAGGTAACTGACAAAGATATTGGTGTCCGTCTTGAAATTCTCGGCAAACCCGGTTTTTCCTATTTAACTTATGATCACTCTTGGAATCTCGTCGGCGACAGCCAATGGGATTTTCTGCCGAATGATGGCACGGGCGTTCAATCGCCTTTGACGGTCGGAAAAGAGTGGGCGTTCGATTGCAGCCAGACGTTGCGATCTCGCGGTTTCTCGTTGCGCTCAAATGGCAACTCAAAAGTAGTTGGGCGCGAAAATATCACAACCGAGGCGGGAACGTTCGACGCGTTCAAAATCGAAACGAAATATGCGCTGCGCGACGCTAACGATCCGACCAAAACTTACGATGTCAAACTGACGACTTGGTATGCGCCCGCTATAGATCATTGGGTTAAGCGCGAACAGAAAATCCGTTTCGAAGGAAACCTGCGCGAGAGCACTCTTTCCGAATTGCTCGAATACGATTCCCCGCAATAGGCCGTTCGCATGTCCCGTCTCATCGCGGCTGCGCTCATTCTATTTGGCTCAGGCGGTGTTGTTTGGGCGCAGGGAGCAGCCACAATATCCGCGCCCAAAGATATCGCGAAGGCTGCGAGCGCGCAGATTGGCGACTACTGGCACTATGATTCGCGCGACGATATCACCGGGCACGTTGTTCAAATTGACTATATCGTCACCGACGTGACGCCGACGACCGTGGCCGTTCGTGCCCAAGTCGAAGGTAGGGCGGGGCCCCCGGGGTCTATGACCTATGATTCTGCTTGGAGCGTTATCAGAAGGGACCCCTGGCGTTTTCTGCCGTCCGACGGGACCGGCATTCTGCAGCGTTTGGTTGTCGGTGCGAGCTGGTCGTTCGAGGGCGATTCGATAAATTTGGCAAACCATCGCTCGCGGCGCAGATCGTTAACCTCGAAGATCATCGGCCGCGAAGCGCTGACGACGAAGGCGGGGACTTTCGACACTTATCGTATTGAAACGTCGTGGAGCGCCCGCGATACCTGGGACCCCACACTTCGTTTCGAATATACGCAAACCACATGGTATGTGCCGCAGGTTAATCATTGGGTCAAACGCACATACACGTTTCGAACGGACGGCCTGGTGCGCGAGCGAAGCACGGTGACTTTGACGGCATGGGGTCATGCCCAGAAGTAATGAGCCCACACAGAGCTGCCATTAATCGATCGTTTCGCTTAGGGCTATGCTCAAGATGATTAGGAGCTTTCGGCGATCGCCTTGAGCCGCCGCAGGTCGAGGAAATCGATGCCGCGCTTGGCGATAGTGATGATCGCGTCGCGGACGAAGCGCGCCAGCGTGCGGTTCACCGTCTCGACGGTCATGCCGAGAAAGTCGGCGATATCGGCTTGCGGCACGCGCACCGGCACGAGTGTCGTCTCGTTGTTCGGCCGCCCGTAGCTTTCGTGCAAGGTGAGCAGGAATTGCGCGACTTTCGGCTCGGCGCCTCTCTGGCCGAGCAGCGCCCCTTGCCGACGCGCCCGCAGCAGGTCCTCATGCACACTTATGGCCAAGGCGCCCCAGAGCTCGGGATCGCGGCGCAAAAAGCTTATGAAATCCTCGCGGCGGAATTGGCAGAGATAGGCTGAGTCGAGCGCATCCGCGCTATAATCGTTGTGCGCGCTCAAGGGAAAGAGCAGCAGGTCGCCGGGCTTGGCGAAGCCGATCACCTGACGCCGCCCGTCGCGCAGCCGTTGGTAGAGCCGCAGCAAGCCGCTGCGCACCACATAGACGTGATCCGTCTCCTCGCCCTGGCGGAACAGGGTCCTGTGCGCATCGAGCGTTGCGAGCCGCGATCTTGCCGCAAGGAGTACCTGCTGCTCTTCGGTGAGACGGCCGCAGAAGCCGCGATTGCGCAGCTCGCAATAGTCGCAAGCACGGCTTTTCTCAGTGAAGGGGGGCTTGCCCATATCCCCTGGCATTCGCGCGCTTGGCTCGCGGCTCGATGTCATTTTGCGTCCTCGCCGGCGCTGTGCAGCTTGAACAAAGGCGCGGAGCGTGGCGCGAAATGCGGCTGACGAAATTGATCTGGATCATGTGGTGCGGAGACAATTTGCCGCGAGCCGCCGTCGCCGGTGATTGATCCCCGTCAGCCGCGATGCACACGGCAGGTGCGACTCTTCCCCGATAACGGCACGTAAGCCGAGGGGGATTGCATGAAACGATCGACGATAAGACTTGCCTTCGTATCCGCGGCACTCAACGCGGCGGCCCTTTTCATCTGCGACGGACCTGCCTTGGCCGATCCGGTGAGTCCCGCGGGTTGGACGATGAACCTGCCGGTCGCGGCGCCGCTGCCGGGCGGTCTCTACTTCGCCGATACGGGTTATTACATGGAGCGCCAGACCAATGGCGCCGGGCTCGTCCAGGGCGAAGTCAATCTGCCGGCGTTCATCTGGTCAACGCCGTTTGATTTTCTCGGCGGCCATGTCGAGGCGATCGCGGCGGTCCCCGAACTGAGCATCGGCGATCACACCGCCGGCATCAGTGCGACGTCCTTCTATAATTCAGCTGCGCTGATCGGCGAGGTCTGGAATCTCGGCAGCGGCTGGAGCGTGTCGGAATTCGTCGGCACGTTCTTTCCGGTCAACACCTACAATGGCGAGACGCTCGGGATCGGCGGCAATTTCTGGACCTTCACCGACCTCGCCGGCATTGCTTACAACAGCGCCGACGGTTGGAGCCTCGGCGCCAATCTCACGTTCGGCCTCAGCAGCAACGATCCGGCCTTCGGCTTTCAGACCCAACCCGATACGCTCAATGTCGATTTCTCGGCGATCAAGCATATCGACAAATGGGAACTCGGCCTCGTCGGCAATGCGTCAGGCGATGTGAGCAATGCCTATCGCAATGGCTGGGGCGCGCATCCCTATAGCCAGGTCGCGCTCGGCGGCCTCGTCGGCTATACGTTCGGAACGGTGACGGCGGAAGTGTTCGCGACACGCAGCGTCGAAGCGCACAACCAGGCGCCATATCTCGGCAATGCCTCGCCGGGGCTCGGTCAATATGACACGCGGGTCTGGGGCCGCATCATTATCCCGCTGTGGAATCCGCCGCCGCCCGCCGCGCCGGTCGTCGCCAAATATTAGAGCATCGGACCGAAAAGTGCGCAGCGGTTTGAGAAAGACTTAAAAGCACCGAGCGATTCAATTTGAACGTCCGATGCTCAGAGCGGGATGCGGAAAAATGGCTGTCCATTTTCCGCGTAAATCCCGCCTGCGGTTTTAGAGCTTCACAGGTCCTGTCCCAGGGCATGTGACTGGACCGGCGTTCATGCCGGTCCTTTTTTATTGCACGCCGAGCTTCTTCTGCAGGCTCGTCGAGGAGGTCGTGTACTGGAAGGTCAGCTTCTTGTCCGGATAGACGTAGCGATGCACCTTCTGCGCCGCGAGCGAGCCTTCGTGGAAGCCGCAGAGGATGAGCTTCAACTTGCCCGGATAATAGTTGATATCGCCGATGGCGAAGATGCCGGGGACATTGGTCTCGAATTGCGCCGTATCGACGGGGATCAGGTTTTCCTCGAGGTTCAGGCCCCATTCGGCGATCGGGCCGAGCTTCATGGTCAGGCCGAAGAAGGGGATCAGCCGTTCGACGGCGATCTCGACCGGCTCGTCCTTGCCGGCCTTGAAATGCGCGCCGGCGAGTTCGCCGTCGTTGCCTGCGAGGCCGACGATCTGGCCGATGCGCAGATCCATCTTGCCGGCGGCCACGAGTTCGCGCATCGCATTGACCGAATGCGGCGCGGCGCGGAACTCGTCGCGGCGATGGACGAGCGTCAGCTTCTTGGCGACCGGCTGCAGGTTCAGCGTCCAGTCGAGCGCGGAATCGCCGCCGCCGACGATCATCACGTTCTTATCGCGGAAGGCTTCCATCTTCCGCACCGCATAGAAGACCGACTTGTCTTCATAGGCTTCGATGCCTTCGATCGGCGGCTTCTTCGGCTGGAACGAGCCGCCGCCCGCCGCGACGATCACCGCTTTGCAGGTGAAGGTCGTGCCGGCATCGGTCTTGACGCGGAACTTGGGCGCTTCCGGCGTGCCGAGCGTTTCGAGCTCCGTCACCAATTGATCGAAGTGGAAGGTCGGGTGGAACGGCTCGATCTGCGCCAGCAGATTGTCGACAAGACCGGCGCCCGTGACCATCGGATGGCCGGGAATGTCATAGATCGGCTTTTCCGGATAAAGCTCGGAGCATTGGCCGCCAGCGCGCGGCAGGATGTCGATCAAATGGCTGCGGATATCGAGCAGGCCGAGTTCGAACACCGTAAAGAGAGCGGACGGTCCGGCGCCGACGATGACAACGTCGGTCTCTATATTGTCTACCATAAAAGGCTCCTTGAAAATTCGCGTCTTCGCCGGCGCTGCAGGCGCGCGGCGGCTGCATCAGTCGCGGCGATCATCGCGGGAAGGGCGCGGAGGAAACGATCCTCCGGGGATTATCCTTTTGGGATTATCCTTGGCGCGCCGGCGTCGAGACGACCAGGCCGTCGATTTCGGGCGTGACCTTGATTTGACACGACAGCCGCGAATTTGGCTGCACGGCATAGGCAAAATCAAGCATGTCCTCTTCCTGCGGGCTGGCCTCGCCCGTCAAGGCAACAAAAGCTTCATCGACATAGACGTGGCAGGTGGCGCAGGCGCAGGCTCCGCCGCATTCGGCGGTGATCTCGGGAACCGAATTGCGGATCGCCGCCTCCATCACGGTCGAGCCCTCTTCGGCCTCGACCTTTCGCTTTTCGCCAGACGAATCGATGAAGGTGATGTGGACCATTGATGTTTTCTCTGCGGAGGGGTGGGTTTTCGGCGGGATTGGGCGTCTTCTTAATGAAGAGCTTGCGCAATGAACAGCCTTGTCTTTGCGGCGATTGAAATTTTGCCGCAAAATGGGAGGCTCCGACGGCCTTTATTGCGGTGCAGCAATTTGCGCTAGTCGCCGCGTGCGGCGAGGACCGCGAGGTGCGCTTGAACCGCGGCCACGGCCCTTTCGCCGGCGGCGGGCAGGTTTTGAAAGGCGCTCGGCGCCGAATGGCCGGCCCGGAACCCGGCCTCTGCCGCTTCTGCCACAGCCACCAGATCGAACGCGCCGATCGCCCGGGCAGAGCCGATGAGCTTGTGGATGAGGTCAGCGCGGGCCGCGGGCAGGGCGGCCGGGTCGCCGAGCGTGGCGAGAATTTCGCCGGTTTGGCCGATAAAAAGCGCCAAAATCTCGCGTTGCAGCGCCTGATCGCCACAAGTTTGGGCCGAAAGATGCGCGATATCGAGTATTGGCGCGGGGTCTCGCGCGCTATCTGCCATCGCGGATTTGCCGCCGGTGGCGGGCCCACGGCTGTTCATCCCGATTCCATCCCCAGGGAATTACACGCCCATTGCATGTGCCGCTTGCCATCGTACGGAATTTGCTTGACAAGTTGAGGGGCGGCGCGGGCAGCGCCGGCCTCGCGGCAAATCTTTCCGATTATGGTGAAGGCCGCGTTAACGACGTTTCCAAACCTTTGGCAGTCGCGGTTTCAATCGCCTGAGCCCGGATGTAGACTGCCCTTGGTTAATGGAATGTTTGCGTTTTTGCCGCCGGCGGGCGGCATGAGCCCGTTTGCGTTCCGTGTCGGGTGCGTATTCCCCCGTTTGCGTAAGAGGTTATCATGGCGACGTCCAACAAGGCGCAGGATCCGGCGGCTGCGGCGCTGTCGGCAATTGAGGAGGCGTTAAACCTCTCCCCAAGCGCGCCCGCGGCCGATGAGAACAAAGCGCCGGAGGTTTCGACGCCGATCTTTCCCAAGGCCTCGGACCCCGACAAAACCCCCAAGATCATGAAGCGCTACCCCGAGGGGCCGTCGCTCGATCCGGCCACCCCGCCGCCCGTCGATCTCGACCGCTCGGCGCCGCGCCTGCCGGAAGTCGAGGAGCATCCCCTCTTCGCGCCGAAACGCTCCGAGTCCAAGCCCGCGGCCGGGCAGCAGCAGAGCGAGTTCAGCGCCAACCGGGCCAATCTCCAGCCGTCGTCCACGCCGGCGAACGATGATCGTCATTCCGTCGGCGCCATCCTGCGCGCGCTCAACCAGAAGCCGAGTGCGGCGCCGCTGATCGTCGCCGGCGTGCTGTCGCTCGTCTGGCTGATCATCTCTGCGCTCTATTTTGTCGCGCATCGCGCCGACTACCTCGTGCCGGGCGTCTCGGCGGTACAGCCGGAGATCGGAATTTTCGCGCTGATCGCGCTTGGCCCGATCGTCTTCTTTTTCGTCACTGCGCTTCTGGCGCGCCGCGCGCAGGAAATGCGCCTGACGGCGCGCTCGATGGTCGAGATCGCCATGCGGCTCTCGGCGCCGGAGACGATTGCCAGCGACCAGATGGTGACGCTGTCGCAAGCGATCCGTCGCGAGATCGTCTCGATGGGCGACGGGATCGAGCGCGCGCTGGCGCGTGCCGGCGAGCTCGAAACGCTCGTCCGCTCCGAGGTTTCCAATCTCGAACGCTCCTATTCGGAGAACGAGCGCCGCATCCGCTCGCTTGTCGATGAATTGCACACCGAGCGTGAATCCATGCTGGCCAACAGCGAGCGGATGCGCTCGGCCATCGGCGGCGCGCAGGATTCCTTCACCCAGGAATTGGATGTCGCGGCGGGGCGCCTGACGGAAAGCCTCAACGGCGCCGGCAACCGCGTCACCGGCTCGCTGGGCGCGACGGCGGAGGAAATCCGCCTTTCGATCGCCCGGGCGGCCGAAGACCTGCTTGGCACGCTCACGTCGCAGGGCGGCGAGATTCTCGGCCGGCTCGAACAGACCCGGGCCTCGGTCGATGCCACGATCACCCGTGCCACCGACGAATTGGCGCATGGTTTTGCCCAGCGCCTCGGCGAGGTCGACGAGCATTTGCGCGGCTCGGGCGAGGCGGTGATCGCCAATATCGTCCGTGAACTCGACGATGCGACCGAGCGCGCGGCTGCACATCTCAGCGGAACGACGTCGGCGTTCGACGAAATCTCTCAGGGCCTGACGCTGAAGCTCGCCGATGTCGATAGCAGCCTGCGCAGCAGCAGCGAGGCTGTCGCCGCCGAAATGGCCCAGAAGCTTGAGGATGCCAGCGCCCGGATCGCGGCCGTGATGGAGGAATCCTCGGGCGCCTTCGCCGGCCATGCCGACAAAATGCACGAGCGGCTCGCCGCAACGGCGCAGGAATCCTTCGACAATTTCGCCTATCATGCCGGCACGCTCAATGACCGGTTCGCCGACACCGCGGGCGAGGCGATCAGCGCCATCGCAACGCATGGCGAGCGCATCAACGAAACGCTGGCCGAGCGGCTTTCGCGGTTTGAAGAAGCGGTCGCCGGCCACGGCAATGACATTGCCGAACGGCTCGGCCAGAACGCCGATGCGCTGGCAAGCCGGTTGGGGTCGCATTTCGAGACTTTGCAGAGCGTCCTCGACAACCAGGGCGGCGAACTCGACCGCAAGCTCGCCGAACATACCGATCACACGGCGGACGTCTTCGCCCTGCACACGCAAAATCTCGACGCGCGGACTTCGGCCAAAGTCCAGCAGGTCGCGGATTCGCTCGAAGGCCTGCTCGGCCGCATCGACTCGGCGCTCGATGGACGCGCCCGCGCGCTGCACGAGACGCTCGCCGCGCGGACGCTGGAGATCGCCCGCGTGTTGAGCGATGGCAATCGCGATGTGACCCAGGCGCTCGATGAACGCGCCGAGGCGATCAATGCCGATCTGGGGCATCACGTTGCGACCTTCACGGACAGCTTCACTCAAAAGGCGGACGAACTGCGCCATCTGTTGAATACCAACACGGCCGACCTCGACGAGACGCTCGCGGCGCGCGCCGAGGCGATCAATGCCGATTTGGGGCAGCATGTTGCGACCTTCACCGAAAGCTTCACGCAAAAGGCGGACGAGCTGCGCCATCTGTTGAATGCCAACACGGCTGACCTTGACGAGACGCTCGCAGCGCGTGCCGAGGCGATCAATGCCGAGCTCGCGCAGCATGTTGCGACCTTTACCGAAAGCTTCACCGAAAAGGCCGACGAGGCGCGGCAATTGCTAAGCGCCAGCACGACCGACATCGGTGAGACACTCGCGGCGCGGGCCGAGGAGCTTAGTGCGACGCTGGGCGCACAGGCCAGCGAGATCAACACCGCTTTCGACTCGCGTGCCGGCGAGATCAACACGGCGCTCGGCAGCCGCGCGGCGGAAATCGCGCTGCTGCTCGCGGCCAAGGCGGCGGACATCGATCAATTGCTCGGCACGCGGACGACCGAGATCGCTCAGACGCTGGCGGTCAAGGCCGACGAGGTGCATCGCCTGCTTGGCGGCCGTGCGACGGAAATTGCGCAGACCCTGTCCGATCAGGCGCAGGATGTGAACGAAGTGCTCGGCGTGCGCGCCAGCGAGATCGCCGAGACGCTCGACAGCCGCATTGCCCGCTTCGAGGAACATATCGTGGGCCGGCTCGATCTCGTCACTTCGGATCTCGATCAGCGTGGGCGCGAACTCTCCGACAATCTGGCGACGCGGGCGCAGGAGATCAATCACACGCTCACCCATCACACCGGCACGATCAGCGCCGCGCTCGATCATGAATCGGGGCAGCTCGAAGGTCTGCTCAGCGGCCGCGCCGAGTCTCTGCGCACCTTGCTCAGCCAGGCGTCGCAGGATCTCGATACGACCCTTGCCGGCCGGATCGGCGAGATCGGCACCGTCCTTGCCGGCCGGGTCAACGAGATCGGCTCGACACTGGCCACCCGGCTCGCCGACCTGCAGACATCGCTCGACGAGCGCCACGGCACTTTGAACGAGGCGCTCAGCGCCCGCTCGGACGCGCTCCATGGCGTGCTCGACACCAAGGGCACCGACCTCGTCGAAAAGCTCGGGCAGAAGCAAGTCGAGCTGACGTCGGCGATCGAAACGTCGGCACGGGGCCTCAACAATGCGCTGGCGACAGGCGTTACGGCCTCGGTCAATGCGTTGGTTTCGACGCATCAGCAGGTCCGCGCCGGCATGGGCGAGGCGATCGGCGCGCTCAACGAGAAAAGCACGGCCGTGCAGCGGACCGTCGAAAATGCGCAAGCCGCTTTTGCGGCGATCGAAACCGCCTTGGCGGCGCGCGTCGGCGAGTTCGAACAGGCGACCTTGTCCATCAACCAGCAGATCGAGACGCTCGGCGCCAATGCCGGCACGACCATCGGCAGTGCGCAGGCGCTTTACGAGACGATCGCGCATCAGCAGGAAGCGCTTGCCGCCGCCGCCGCCGATCTGTCGCGCTCGCAGACGGAGCTCGACCACAGCCTCAACGACCGCCGTTCGGCGCTCGAAAGCCTGTTGTCGAACGTGCAGGCCCGGCGCGAGGAATTCGACGCGGTGATGACTTCGTTCTCGGGCCTTGTCGAAGAGGCGTTCCGCCGCGCCGAAGCGCGGGCGCATGAGATCGGCTCGTTCCTGGCCGATACGTCGCAATCGACGGCGAGCCAGGTTGAGCGCCAATTCGGCGGCATCCGCGCCTCGATCAGCAGCGAGCGCGACCGCACCACGCAGCTTCTGCAATCCGCCTATCAGCAGGCAAGCTCTGAGATCGAAGAGATCTTCGGCCAGTCCACCGCGCGCTTCCAAGCCGCGGCCGCTGAAATGCGGGGCCTCGCACGCGAGATCCAAGGCGAGCTCGAATCGACCCGCGAGGAGTTGCGCCGCAATGCCGTGAGCCTGCCGCAGGAGACCGCCGAGCAGACCGCGGCCATGCGCCGGGTGGTCGCCGACCAGATCAAGGCTCTGAACGAATTGACCGACATCGTCGCGCGGTCGGGCCACGCCTATGATCTGTCGGATCCGCTGGCCTCGCCTTCGAGCCGCGAGCCCGCACCGCGGCGTCTCGAGCCCGCCCGGCCCGAGCCGGCGCGTTTCTCCGAACCCGCACGCGAGCCGCGTCCCGATCCGCTGCGCCCGGCGCGGCCGGCGGCCGCCCCGGCGCGTCCGGCGCAACCGGCGCCGAACGATCGCGGCCCTGGCTGGCTCTCGGACCTGCTCGCGCGCGCCTCGCGCGACGAGCAGCCGCGGCGCGGCCCGGCGCAAGAGGACACGCCGCGTCTGCCGCCGATCGGCCGCAGCCCAGCGGCTTCCGAGCCGTTGGAGACGATCTCGCACGATATCGCGCGGATGGTCGATCACGCGGCCATCGCCGACGCCTGGGATCGCTATCGCAGCGGCGAGAGCGGCGCCTTTGCCCGCGGACTTTATGTCGGCCGCGGCGCCCAGACCTTCGAGGAAATCCGCCGGCGCTATCGTGCCGACAACGATTTCCGCGGCACGGTCGATCGCTATATCCAGGAGTTTGAGCGCCTGCTGGCGGATGTCGGTCGCGACGATCGCGACGATTCGCTGACGCGGACCTATCTCACGTCGGAAACCGGCAAGGTCTATACGATGCTTGCCCATGCCGCGGGCCGGCTGAGCTAGAGCATCGGACCGAAAAGTGCGAAGCGGTTTTCGGGCCAATCCGATGCGATGAGAAAGACTTAAAAGCGCCGAGCGATTCAATTTGAACGTCCGACGCGCGAAGCACGCTTTCGCGCGCAAGCCTCGGTCCTGTTCGATCAGGACCGAGGCTTTCTGCAACGCATTTCCGGAAAATTCGCCAGCCGGCCTATAAGCCGGGTTTTGTATGGCGCGCAGAGCGCGCGTGATGGCCATTCCTCTGGGACGGCCGTTGCCGGCCGTCTCAAGCAACCTACCCGGGCGCGGGTCAGAGACGTCCCTGCGAGCTCTTGCGAGGCCGCTGCGCCCCTATTCGGTCTTGCTCCCGGTGGGGCTTGCCATGCCGAGCCTGTTGCCAGGCGCGCGGTGCGCTCTTACCGCACCGTTTCACCCTTACCCGCCGGCGAACCAGCGGGCGGTCTCGTTTCTGTGGCGCTATCCCTGGGGTCGCCCCCGCCGGACGTTATCCGGCACCGTGTCTCTATGGAGCCCGGACTTTCCTCCGCAAAAGCGGCGGCCATCCAGCCGACTGGCCGCGCGGAGATAGGCGCGCTGCGCCGCCTCGTCAACCGACACGCCCGCCGCCACCCTGATCCCGACAAAATTTTAAGGGATTTCTGGCCCCATTCTTTCTGGCCCCTTAAAGGGTGCGGATAAATTCCTTCCAAGCGGAGATGAGATGAACATTCGCGGCGGTCTCTCGATGGCGATGGCGGCGCTGCTCCTCGCCGGCTGCGGCTATACGCCGGAGCAGCGTGCGACCTCCGGCGCGGCCCTTGGCGGCGCGACGGGCCTCGCGCTTGGCGCCGCCGCGGGCGGCTCGCCCGGCGCGGCTCTTGCCGGCGGCGTTCTCGGCGCTGCAACGGGCGCCATCATCGGCGCCAATACGCGGCCGGCACCGCCGCCGCCTCCGCCACCGCCCGGATATCCGCCGCCGCCTCCGCCCTGCGCCCACTGGGGATATGACCCTTACGGGCGGCCGGTCTGCGTCGCCTATTACGGCTATTAGCCGCCGCGTGCCGTCCGATCCCGGCTTCGTCCCCGATAGCCCTTACGCCGAGGTCCTTGCCTCGCCGAACCATGGCCCGCGCGGCGAGATAAAGCCGGGTGCGATCGTCTTGCATTACACCGGCATGGCGACGGGGCCAGCAGCCCTGGCGCGGCTGCGCGATCCGGAGTCGGAGGTTTCCGCGCATTACGTCGTCGAGGAAGACGGGCGGGTCTTCCAGCTTGTGCCCGAGGCGCGCCGCGCCTGGCACGCCGGCGAAAGCTTTTGGGCGGGCGAGGCCGACATGAATTCCGCCTCGATCGGTATCGAGATCGTCAATGGCGGCCATGATTTCGGCAATCCGCCTTTCACGGCGGCGCAGATCGATGCGGTGATCGCGCTCTGCCGCGATATCGCCCGGCGTCAGGACATTCCGCCGCAGAACATTCTCGCCCATTCCGATATCGCACCGGACCGCAAGACCGATCCGGGCGAGCACTTTCCCTGGGCGCGGCTCGCCGCAGTTGGGCTTGGCCATTACGTACCGCCGCACCCCATCGGCGATGATGCGGGCTTGCGCCGCGGCGATGCGGGCGCCGAGGTCTGGGATCTTCAGCGCAAATTATTGGCCTATGGCTACGGGCTCGAAGTCACCGGCATCTATGACGAGAAGACGCAGAATGTGGTGACGGCCTTCCAGCGCCATTTCCGTCCCGCGCGCGTCGACGGCAAGGCCGATCGTTCGACGCGCGACACTTTGGACGATCTGCTTCGCCACAGCGCCGAATGACCACCGGTCAGTGCAGCGCGCCCAAGCCTTCCCTGGCGACGATGTCCAAGAGACGGGCGACCGCCGTGGTCGGACGCAAAGTGCCGGCTTCCCAGGCGATGACCGTCTGCGGCTCGACGTTGAGATAGCCTGCAAACGCGTTGACGCTCGCGCCTTCGCGCTGGCGCAGCGCACGCAGCGCGATCGCAGAGTGCAACGCCGTGCCGATTTGAGGAAATGGCGTTTGGGGCGCTTTGTCAGTCAGACAAAGGCGATCGAATTCCAGCATTCTCTGGGTGTCGAGAAGACCGACGACGTAGAGCCGCGCCATGGCGCCATGGACGATTTCGCAGGTCTTGCTGTAATAGGTACGAGCCATCAGGATTGTCTCCGTCGAGCCCAATGTCGCGCATCGGCGACACAGAACTCGGGCAAACCCTGACGCATTGTCTTGAGCTGTGGCGTTCAAGACCCGGTCCTCACAGTGACCGCAGCCTTTATAACCTAAGACCTAGCCGCAATAGCTTGCGCGAACCTAACGCCGCGCTGCAATCCTTGATGGAGATTTTAGCCTGATCTATTCCGCCGCGATCGGCGTGCGGTCGTAGTTCAGGATCGGCGCGAGCCAGCGTTCCACCTCGTCGGCGCTCATGCTCCTGCGCCGCGCGTAATCCTCGACCTGATCGCGTTCGATCTTGCCGACGCCAAAGTAATGCGCTTGCGGATGCGCCAAATAGAGCCCGCTGACCGATGAGCCCGGCCACATGGCGAAGCTCTCCGTCAGCTTCACGCCGATGCGCCGCGCGGCTTGCAGAAGCTCGAAGAGCGTCGCCTTCTCGGTATGGTCGGGCTGCGCCGGATAGCCGGGCGCGGGACGGATGCCGCGATATTTCTCCCCGATCCGATCCTCGTCGGTCAGCGTTTCGTCCGGCGCATAGGCCCAGAACTCGCGCCGCACGCGCTCGTGCATCCGCTCGGCAAACGCCTCGGCGATACGGTCGGCAAGCGCTTTGACCAGGATCGAACGGTAATCGTCATTCGCCTTGGCGAAACGCTCGGCGAGCTTTTCTTCGCGCGCGCCGGCAGTGACGACGAAGCCGCCGATATAATCGGCCTTGCCGCTTCCTTCCGGCGCGATGAAATCGGCGAGCGCTAGATTGTACCGGCCCTCGCGCTTCGAAAGCTGCTGGCGCAGGGTATGCAGCGTGGCCAGCGTCTCGCCGCGTGACTCGCCGGTGTAAAGGCGGATGTCGTCGCCGACTGCATTCGCCGGCCAGAAGCCGATCACGGCCTTCGGATCGAACCAACGCTCGGTGACGATCTGCTTCAGCATGTCCTGGGCGTCTTCGTAGAGCTGGCGCGCCGCTTCGCCTTGTTCCTTGTCGTTGAGGATTTCGGGGAAATGACCCCGCAACTCCCAGGTGCGGAAGAAGGGCGTCCAATCGATATAGGGGATGAGTTCCTCGATATCGTAGGAGCGGAAAATGCGCGTGCCGGTGAAGAGCGGCTTCGGCGGCAGATAGTCGGCAAAGTCGAGCTTCAGCGCATTCGCGCGCGCCTGCGCGAGCGACACGCGCGCCTTGTCGAGCTCGGCGCGGGCATGCGCATCGGCAACCTTCCGATATTCGGCGCGCACCTTCTCGATATAGGCGGTGCGGTTCTCTCGCGAGAGCAGCGATTGCACGGTGCCGACGGCGCGGCTCGCATCGGTCACATAAACCGTCTGGCCGCGATGATAATTCGGATGGATCTTCACCGCCGTATGGACGCGGCTCGTCGTCGCGCCGCCGATCAGGAGCGGCAGGTCGAAGCCCTCGCGCTCCATCTCGGAGGCGACGAAGCACATTTCTTCGAGCGACGGCGTGATAAGGCCGGAAAGGCCGATGGCATCGACATTTTCGGTCTTCGCCGTTTCGAGGATTTTCTGCGCCGGGACCATGACGCCGAGGTCGATGATCTCGTAATTGTTGCAGGCGAGCACGACGCCGACGATGTTCTTGCCGATGTCATGCACATCGCCTTTCACCGTCGCCATCAGGATCTTGCCGGCGCTCGAGCGCACATTATCGGCCTTCTCCTCCTCCATATAAGGCAGGAGATAGGCGACGGCCTGTTTCATCACCCGCGCCGATTTAACGACCTGCGGCAGAAACATCTTGCCCGCGCCGAAGAGATCGCCGACCACATTCATGCCGCCCATGAGCGGGCCTTCGATCACGTCGAGCGGCCGCACCGCCTTTTGCCGCGCTTCCTCGACATCGGCGTCGATATATTCGGTGATGCCGGCGACGAGCGCATGTTCGAGCCGTTTCTCGACCGGCCATTCGCGCCAGGCGAGGTCTTTTTCCTTCGCTTCGGTGCCCTTGCCCTTGTAGCTCTCGGCGAGCGCCAGCAGCCGCTCGGTCGCATCCGGCCGACGGTTTAAGACGACATCTTCGCAGGCTTCGCGCAGCGCCGGATCGATCTCCTCATAGACCGCGAGCTGGCCGGCATTGACGATGCCCATGTCCATGCCCGCCGCGATGGCGTGGTAGAGGAAGACCGAATGCATCGCCTCGCGCACTCGCTCGTTTCCGCGAAACGAGAAGGAGAGGTTCGAGACGCCGCCGGAAATATGGACAAGCGGGAAACGCTTGCGGATTTCCCGCGCGGCTTCGATGAAATCGACGCCGTAATTGTTGTGTTCCTCGATGCCGGTCGCAACGGCAAAGATGTTCGGATCGAAGATGATGTCCTGCGCCGGGAAACCGACCGTCTCCGTCAGGATTTTATAGGCGCGTGCCGAAATCTCGATCTTTCGCGTCAGCGAATCCGCCTGGCCCTTTTCGTCGAAGGCCATGACGACGACGGCGGCGCCATAGCGGCGCACGATCTTCGCCTGTTCGATGAACTTTTCTTCGCCCTCCTTCAGCGAAATCGAGTTCACGACCGGCTTGCCCTGAAGGCATTTGAGACCGGCCTCGATCACCGAGAATTTCGATGAATCGACCATCACCGGCACGCGGGCGATATCGGGCTCGGCCGCGACAAGGTTGAGGAAATCGACCATGGCCTGCTGCGAATCGAGCAGGCCTTCGTCCATGTTGACGTCGATGATCTGCGCGCCATTGGTGACTTGATCGCGCGCCACGTCGAGCGCGGCGGCAAAATCGCCGTCCTTGATCAGTTTGCGGAAGCGCGCCGAGCCGGTGACATTGGTGCGCTCGCCGACATTGACGAAGCGGATGTCGGGCGTCAGCGTAAAGGGTTCGAGGCCGGAGAGCCGCAGCCGCGGTTCGATCTCGGGAATGTCGCGCGGGCGAAGGCCGGCGACGCGCTTGGCGATCGCATGGATATGCGCCGGGGTCGTGCCGCAGCAGCCGCCGACAATATTGACGAGGCCCGCCTCGGCGAATTCGCCGATGAGGCCCGCCATATATTCCGGGCTTTCGTCATAGAGGCCGAATTCGTTGGGCAGGCCGGCATTGGGATAGGCACAGATCAGCGTATCGGCGATGCGCGAAAGCTCGGCGAGATGCGCCCGCATCTCGCGCGCCCCAAGCGCGCAGTTCAAGCCGATCGAGACCGGCGCCGCATGCTGCAGCGAATGCCAGAAGGCCGTCGGCGTCTGGCCGGAAAGCGTGCGGCCGGAAAGATCGGTGATCGTGCCGGAGATCATCACCGGCAGCTTGCGGCCGATCTTCTCGAACACGTCGTCGAGGCCGGCATAGGCGGCCTTGGCGTTGAGCGTGTCGAAAATGGTCTCGATCAGCAGAATGTCAGAGCCACCTTCGATCAGCGCCTCGGCCGCTTCGGCATAGGCTGCGCGCAATTCGTCGAACGTCACCGCGCGGAAGCCCGGATTGTTCACGTCGGGCGAGATCGAGGCGGTGCGGTTCGTCGGGCCCATCGCGCCGGCGACGAAGCGGGGACGGCCGTCTTTCGCCGTCGCCGTATCGGCGGCACGGCGGACGAGGCGTGCCGCTTCGCGGTTGAGCTCGGGCACCAGCTCTTCCATGCCGTAATCGGCCTGGGCGATGCGCGTCGAAGAGAACGTGTTGGTCGCGATAATGTCCGCGCCGGCTTCGGCATAGGCGAGATGGATCGCCTCGATCGCATGCGGCTGCGTCAGCACGAGCAGGTCGTTGTTGCCGCGCAAGTCGCGCGGCCAATCGGCAAAGCGCTTGCCGCGAAAATCGGCTTCCGAAAATTTGTGCGTCTGGATCATCGTGCCCATGGCGCCATCGAGCACCAGGATGCGCTCTTTGGCGGCGGCACGAAGGTCGTTCTCAATCTCAGACGCAGACACCTTGGACATCAGAGGACTTTCGTCTCGGCATTCGGCCGCAGGCCGATCAAATGGCAGACCGCATAGACGAGATCGGCGCGGTTCATCGTGTAGAAATGGAAATGCTCGATGCCCGCGTCAACGAGGTCGAAAACCTGCTCGGCCGCGATGGTCGCGGCGATCAGGCGGCGGGTCGTCGGATCGTCGTCGAGGCCGTCGAAACGCTCGGCGAGCCACCCCGGCACGCTGGCGCCGGCCTTTTTGGCAAAGCGCGCCGTCTGGCGGAAGTTCTGCACCGGCACGATGCCCGGGATGATCGGGATATTGATGCCGCTGGCATGGGCCTTGTCGAGGAAACGGAAATAGACTTCGTTCTCGAAGAAAAATTGGGTGATCGCCCGCGTCGCGCCGGCGTCGATCTTGGCTTTCAGCGCGTCGATGTCCTGATCGATCGAGGCGCTTTCGGGATGGCCCTCGGGATAGGTCGAGACCGTGATCTCGAAATCGGCGAGCCGTTTCAGCCCGGCGACCAAGCCGGTCGAGTTCGCATAGCCCTCAGGATGCGGCTGGAAGCGCCCTTCGACGCCGCCCGGCGGGTCGCCGCGCAAAGCCACGATGTGGCGTACGCCGATCTCCCAATAGGAGCGGGCGATCTCGTCGATCTCGGCGCAGGTGGCGCCGACGCAGGTGAGATGCGCGGCGGGCTTGATCGCGGTCTCGCGGACGATGCGGGCGACCGTGGCATGGGTGCGCTCGCGCGTCGCGCCGCCGGCGCCATAGGTCACCGAGACGAATTCCGGCGCCAGCGGGGCCAGCCGCTCGATCGAGGCCCATAGGGTCTGCTCCATCTCCGCCGTCTGCGGCGGAAAGAACTCGAAAGAGACGTTCATCCCGGTGCAGATGCGGCGGCTGGCGCGCGGTACGGCTTCGGAAAAATCGGCCAGAGCCATCAGGCGAACTCGCGGTTGGTGAGCGGAACGGGATCGGCGACGATACGGCGATCGCGGCCGAGCCAGAGAGAAACGGTAAGCTTGCCGCCGTCCTTCCGGCTGGGCACGAGATCGCGCCGGCCGGCGACTTCGAGACCGGCTTCCTCCATCAGGGCGGCGATCTCTTCGGCCGAGAAGCCGAGCCGGCGGTGCGCATGCGCCGTCCGCAGGCTCTCTTCCCCATGTGGGGCGAAATCGACGATCAGCAAACGCCCGGACGGGCGCAGCGCGCGGGCGGCCTCGCGCACGGCGCGGGCTGGATCGTCGAGATAATGCAGCACCTGATGGACGATCACGAGATCGTAGCGATCGTGCTCGACGGGCAGGGCATAGATGTCGCCCTGGCGGAGCTGGACGTTGCGCAGCCCGGCCTTTTCGATCCGGGCGCGGGCGAGGGCAAGCATCTGCGGCGACTGGTCGATGCCGACCACGCGGTCGGCGCGCGGCGCCAGAAGTTCAAGCATCCGGCCTGTGCCGGTCCCGAGGTCGAGCAGCGCATGGAGTGGCGCCCGGCCGACCAATTCATTGATCGCGGCTTCGACGCGCTCCTCGCGGATATGCAGCGCCCTGATCTTGTCCCAATCGGCCGCATGAGCTGCGAAATAGCGGGCGGCCTGTTCGGAGCGGCTACGGCGGACTTCGGCAAGCCGGCCGCGGTCGGCGGCGCGGGTCGCATCGTCCGGCGCGAGCATGGCGAGCACGGTTGAAAGCAGCTTGCCGGCCGGCGCGCTGTTTGCGGCGAGGAAGAAGACCCAAGCGCCCTCGCGGTGGCGCTCAACCAGCCCGGCCTCGACCAAGAGCTTGAGGTGCCTCGATATTCGCGGCTGCGACTGGCCCAGAATGGTGACCAGTTCGGTGACCGTCAGTTCGGCTTCGGTGAGCAAGGCGAGCAGGCGCAGGCGCGTCGGCTCGCCCGCGGCAGCGAGCGCCGCCAGCAGGGCATCGAAGGGAAGAGTCGGGTCCGGCGCACGGGTCATTCCCGACAACATATAAAGATATCTTTATATTGTAAAGTCGAAAATGCCGCGAGGGGCATCCGGCGGGGGGCGATGTGCGCCCATGTTTTTGCCCGAATGTATTTTGCTGTCGTTCAGCTTGGGCGCCTTATACGCATAGATGTCATGCACGAGCGCGTGTACTCGGATTACAGAGACGAAATAAATGGTGAGCTGTCTCTGTTGTGCGGGCGCGCACGTCACGGACATGGCGCAAACAACACATCAAGCGACAAACATGTGAGGCCGTGCAGTTTCGCATAGCTTTCGTTAACCGCACGCAGCAAATTGTTACCAGTTGGAAGCATGATGCTGCATGCGATTCGCAACGAAGTTTTAAAGCATTGTGAACGCATAGTTTCAGCGACACGTACAATGCGCCGATGAAGCCACAATCTCATCAAGTTTGCGCCGCGGAGGCGCGGCACGTTGAAGGGGTTGCGGCATACGCCAGTCAGAAGCGAAGCGCGTCGCAAGGGAGAGAGGCCTGAAGAGACCTTGAACAAGATACCGACGGTATTGAACGGGCGGACGTTCAGCGCCGGGCGAATAAAGGACGAGAAGTATGCGGATCATTTACGATAACGACATCGAAGGGGTGAAGGTCGTGCCGATCGGCCGCATTCACGCCGCTTCGGGATGGCACGGGCGCCGCTCCGCGGTGACCCAAGAGTTCTACAAGGCCAAGGCGCTTGAGAACCTGGTCGACGTTGCCGAGGATTGCGACGCGGACGCGATCATCGAAGTCGATTACGGCGTCGACCACGCCGAAGATGGCGACCTGCCCGGCACGGCGACCCTGCAGCGGGTCAGCGTCAGCGGTCTCGCCGTCAAATTGATGCGGCCCTGAGATCTTATTTCGGATCTGGAACGCGGTCTCGCGTTCCAACCCTTCTTGTGGATGCCGCTTGGTGCGGTTGATCGGGGTGATCTTTTCGGAAAGCCTGCGCTGCCTTCCCGGATCAGGCCCTACCGCGAAAACTTCTTATATTTGATCCGGTGCGGGATCACGCTGTCGATGCCGAGACGGCGCTTCTTGTCTTCCTCGTAATCGGCAAAATTCCCCTCGAACCATTCGACATGGCTGTCGCCCTCGAAGGCGAGCATATGCGTCGCGATCCGGTCGAGGAAGAAGCGGTCGTGCGACGTCACCAGCACGCAGCCGGCAAATTCCGTCAGAGCCTCCTCAAGCGCGCGCAGGGTATCGACGTCGAGATCGTTGGTCGGCTCGTCGAGCAGCAGCAGATTGGCGCCCGACTTCAGCATCTTGGCGAGATGGACGCGGTTGCGTTCGCCGCCGGAGAGCTGGCCGACTTTCTTTTGCTGATCCGAGCCTTTGAAATTGAAGGCCGACACATAGGCGCGCGAGTTCACCTCGCGCTTGCCGAGCAGGATCAGATCGTTGCCGCCGGAAATCTCTTCCCAGACATTCTTGTTCGGGTCGAGTGCGTCGCGCGACTGATCGACATAACCGAGATGCACGCTGTCGCCGATCTTGATCGCGCCGCCATCGGGCTGGTCCTGGCCGGTGATCATGCGGAAGAGCGTCGTCTTGCCGGCGCCGTTCGGGCCGATGACGCCGACAATGCCGCCCGGCGGCAATTTGAACGACAAATCGTCGATGAGCAGTTTGTCGCCGAAGCCCTTCGACAGGCCCTCGACATCGATGACATTGTTGCCGAGCCGCTCGCCGATCGGGATGACGATCTGCGCCGCGCTCGGCGCGCGGTCGTTCTGCTTGGCGATCAAATCCTCGTAGCGCTGGATGCGCGCCTTGGATTTGGCCTGGCGCGCCTTGGGGCTTGAGGCGATCCAGCCGGCTTCCGCTTCCAATTGTTTGACGCGGGCGGCTTCCTCGCGCGATTCCTGCAGCAGGCGCTTCTGTTTCTGTCCGAGCCAGGCGGAATAATTGCCCTCGTAGGGGATGCCGCGGCCGCGGTCGAGCTCCAGGATCCAGCCGGTCACATTATCGAGAAAATACCGGTCGTGGGTGACGATCAGGATCGCACCGGGATAGGCACGCAGGTGTCCCTCCAGCCAATTGACCGTTTCGGCGTCGAGATGGTTGGTCGGCTCGTCGAGCAGCAGCAGCTCGGGTTTTTCGAGCAGCAGCCGGCAGAGCGCGACGCGGCGGCGCTCGCCGCCCGAGAGCTTGTCGACCGGCCAGTCATTGGGCGGGCAGCCCAGCGCGTCCATGGCCTGATCGACCTGGGAGTCGAGATCCCAGAGGCCCTGCGCCTCGATCTCGTCCTGCAATTTGGTCATCTCGTCCGCCGTCTCGTCCGAATAATTCATGGCGAGCTCATTGTAGCGGTCGAGGATCGCTTGCTTGGCGGCGACGCCGAGCATCACATTGCCGCGCACATCGAGGCTCTCATCGAGCCGCGGCTCCTGGGGCAGATAGCCGACCTTGGCGCCCTCGGCGACGAAGCCTTCGCCGGTGAATTCCTTATCGATTCCGGCCATGATGCGCAGAAGCGTGGATTTGCCGGCGCCGTTGATGCCCAGGACGCCGATCTTGGCGTCCGGATAGAAGGAGAGATTGACATTCTCCAAGACCTTCTTGCCGCCCGGATAGGTCTTGGTCAAACCCTGCATGTGATAGATAAATTGCCGCGCCATAGGGGGCTTTTCTCACTCATTTGATTGTTAGGAATTCGCCGCTTTCTAATCGCCCCGGCGGCCGCGGTCCAGCGGCATCGGCGTTGTGCAAACAGGCTTGTTTTTTGATGACAGCGTGGTCTTTTGGCCGTCACAATCGGATGGTGACTTGTGAATGGCGACTTGCGCGCCGAGATCACGGCGATTTTGGATCAATCCGCCAGACAAGCCTGAATTGAGTTGATCCGAAATCGTGAACGTGATCGATTCTGGATATTTAGAGCGGGATTTTGCGAAAAACCAATATGCGCTTTTGCATCCCGCTCTAGGGCCGGAAGGGCCGCAGACAAATTCCATATGGATGTGCTCGAAAGGAACGGCAACGTGACCGATGTCGAAACGCGCGATCTCAGCAAAAATCCGGCCCGCGCGGAGCCGATCGCCCCGAGCCTTCCGACCGCCCCGAGCCGTCCGGCCGCGGCGGTGCCGGCGCCGGCGGTGAAAACGCGGGGCAGCGTTTTTGCGGCCGATCTCCCGCAGGGCACCGATTCTCTCGGCCAGACGGCGGCGCTGCGGCCGCTTGTGGAACTCGCCGCGCATCGCGATGCCGAGACGCCGCTGACCATCGGCCTCCTCGGCGGGCCGGGCGCAGGCAAGAGCTTTGCGCTGGGCACGCTGCTCGGCGATGTCGCCGCTTTGAGCGCCGTGCCGGGCGAGACGATGGCGCGGCGGATTCATATTGTGCGGATCGATGCCGCCTCGCTCGATGGCGAGCCGGGCGTGGCCCTTGCCGGCGCGGTCTATGACAAATTGGGCGCGTCCTATCCCGAATTCGTGCGCGAAGCGGCGCATGCGGTGCGTGATCCGCATGTCGTGGCGCGGGAGGCGGCGCAGCGGCTCGACGAGGCGAGGCGCCGGCTCGATTCCGAGCGGCAGTCGCTGCACGAAATCGAGAACCGCCGCGGCCGGCTGACGGAAACCATCCTCTTTGAATCGGCGGGTTCCCAGGTCGATGCTTATGCGCGGACCAACCGCGGCAAGATCGAGAGCCGGCTGGTGAGCTTCGGCATCACCGGCGATCCGATCGCCAATTACAAGTCGATGGTGCGCGATGTCGCCGATGCCGGCGGCCCGCTCGGGCGCGCCGTGGCGGCGCTGCGGGCTTTTTGGGCCTTTGCCGGGCAGGGCCGGCTGCTGATCGCCGCGGTGATTTTATTTTTCGTCGGCGCCGGCCTCGACAATGCGGTCGCCCAGCATGACGCCTGGCTCGCGTCCATCGCCCAGAGCGGCAAAGGCTTCGTTCCGCTGTCGGCCTGGTTGGGCGATCATATGGGCTGGCTGAGCTTTGCCGGCAAGCTGGCCTATCTTGGCGCTGCCGCCGCGCTCGCCACAAATATTCTGCGCGGCGCGCTGTTCCTCAATCCGCTGTTCCGCGGCGTCAATCTCTTAAAGAGCGATGTGGCGGCGCGGCGCCAGGCGCTCGATCAGCTCTATGCGCATCAGACGCGCCGGGTGGACGGGCTTGAGGCCGATGTCGATCTCGCCGCCCGTGCCGCGGCGGAAGCCGACCGGCGCGCTGGCAATGCGGTGCGCGGTGCGCTCCAGAGCGAACCGTCCCCGTTCACGGAGCGGGGCGCCAAGGCGCAGGCCGAGCATTTCTTCGCGTCGCTCGCGACTTATCTCGTCGGCACGCAGAAATCGACGGCGAGCGCATTGTCGGTGCCTGACCGCGTCGTGGTTGCGCTGGACAATGTCGATGCCTTGCCGCCGGTCGAGATGCGCGCGCTGCTCGAGGCGGCGCATCGTGCCTTTGCCCATCCGGGCTTCGTCACGATCATCGCCGCCGACCCGGCGCGCCTGACCGGCGAGACCGAGGCGCTCGACAAATGGATCCAGGTGCCGTTCCGCCTCGATGCGGCGCGCAGCGCCGATTATTCCGGCTTCATCGAACAGGCGATCGGCCGCGCCGGCGCCTCCGACACGGGTAGCCGGGCGCCTATCGTGCCGGCGCACGATTGGTCGATCTCGGCCGAGGAATCGGCGCTTCTGGCCGGGTTGGCGCCGCTCGCCGGCGGCACGCCGCGCGGCGTCAAACGCTTCGTCAATCTTTATCGCATCGCGCGCGGGCAGGCGGGCGCCAACCGGGGCACCTTGGCGCTGTTTCTGGCGCTGTTCAGCGGCGGCACGCCGGACGAGATCGGCACCTTGCGGCGGGCTTTGTCGTGGCGCGACGGCAATGCGCCGCTCGACCTCAGCGGCGGCGGGGCGCGGCTGACACAGGCGCTCGATGCGGCGCAGAGTCTCGATGGGCTGGTGACCGTTGGGGCCGCGCGCCGCACAGCGGCGATCGCGCGGACCTTCTCGACGGGGAGCGGCGCTTAGATCAGCGCCGCCGCTTTCGACAGAGCGATATAAAGGCCGATCAGGAAGGGGATGCCGACGGCAGCCCAGGCGATGACGCCGACAATGCCGAACTGGCCGCGTGCCGCCGTGGCCGCACTCGCCGCGACCTTATCTTCCTTGAGAAGCGCGCGCTCGCGCGCGACTTCTTCGTCCGACATCCAATATTTCGGATCGACCGGCCGCACCAAGGAATTACAGATGAGCCCGACGAAGAGCAGCCCCGCCATGAAATAGAGCGTCAGATCGTAGAGGCGGGTATGGACGACGCCGTGATCGAGGCCGAACTGGCGAAGCGAGGCGATGATGAACGGTCCGAGGACGCCCGCCACGGACCAAGCGGTGATCAAGCGTCCGTGGATCGCGCCGACCATCTGCGGACCGAAAATATCGGCGAGATAGGCCGGCAGCGTCGCGAAGCCGCCGCCATACATGGTGAGGATGATGCAGAGCGAAGCGACGAAAGCCGCCGCAAGCCCCGCATGTCCCAAATTCGGCAGCAGGCAATAGAGGATGATCCCCAAGACGAAGATCGTGTAATAGGTGTTCTTGCGGCCGAGAAAATCCGACAGCGACGCCCAGAAGAGACGGCCGAGCGAGTTGAACAGGCTGATGAGGCCGACGAGGCCTGCCGCAGCCGCGGTGATGGCCGCCTTCTGCGCCGTGGTCAACGTCGCAGCTGCATCGACGACGCCGACGAGCTTGGCGCCGAAAATGTCCTGGAACATCGGGCTCGCCATTGCGATCACGGCAATGCCGGCTGTGACGTTGCACAAGAGAACGCCCCAGATGAACCAGAACTGCGGCGTCTTCCACGCCGTATTGAGATGCACGCTGTTACGGCTGATGAGGCTTTTGGCATTGTTGTTGGCCGGCGGCGTCCAACCGGCCGGCGTCCAGCCGGTCGGCGTGACGCGGAAGCCGAAGGCGCCGAGGCTCATGGCGATGAAATAGATGACGCCCATCACCATCAACGTCTCCGAGACGCCGGGCACGCCGTGGTTGGCGAATTTGGCCATCAGCCAGACGGCCAGAGGTGCGCCGATCATCGCGCCGCCACCATAGCCCATGATGGCGAAGCCTGTGGCCATGCCGCGTCGATCGGGAAACCATTTGATCAGCGTTGAAACCGGCGTGATGTAGCCGATGCCCTGGCCGATGCCGCAGAAAATGGCCACGAGATAGATCAGCCAAAGTTCATGCGTCGTCACGGCGAGGCCGAGCAGAACAAGGCCGCCGCCCCAGCAGATCGCGGCGTAAAAGCCCGCCTTGCGCGGGCCGGCATGTTCGAGCCAGCCGCCCCAGATCGCGGCGGAAATGCCGAGCATGGCGATGAAGATTTCAAAGACATGCGTTTCGGACGGAACCGTCCAATTGCAGCTTGTCGTGAAGAGTTCGGAGTGGCCCTTGCAGGCGGCGGCATTGACCGCCGGGAGAAGCTTGGACATCGGCAGCCAGAACACCGAGAAACCATAGGCCATGCCAATGCAAAGATGAATCGCGAGCGCCGCCGGCGGCACCAGCCAGCGGTTGAATCGAGGCCCAGCGATCGTGCGCGAGCGATCAAGAATCCCGCCAGACGCAGCGTCAGCGGCGGATGAAACGACAGAGCTCATAGGCGTTCCTCATCTCCCTCGGCCGTTGAACGATCGGCCGCCATTTATTCGGCGCCCTCGGGCGCACTTTGACAAAGTGATTAAACTGCATAATCGCCTGGACGGGCAAGGAATATTTGCCTCGCGCGCCGCCAGATCTAGCCAGTTTGCGGTGCAGAAGAAGCGCCGCTCACTGTCAAATGACAGTGGCGGCGCTCAGTCATCACGCCGGCACCACCGGCGTTTTCGTACGCGGTAGGTTGCGCACGATCTTTTCGTCGATGTTCAGATGCGCAGCGACGAGTTCGTTGGGCGAGTTCGCCATCCATGACGTCAAGGACAAATCGGCATATTCGCCGACATGAAACACTTCCAGGAAGCGCAGCACGTCATTGCCGGTATTCTCGATGTAATGGCCCATGGTGCGCGGCACATAGCCGACATCGCTCGCGGCAAAATCGACGGTATTGGCGCGGCCTTCGCTGCCGAAGAGCGTCATGCGCGCCGTGCCCTCAATGTAATATTGCCATTCGTCCGAGGTCGGATGCCAATGCAGTTCACGCAGGCCGCCCGGCTGAACTTCGACAAGCGCCGCCGACATCACGTTCGAGGCCTTAAAATTGTTTTTATCGGCGATGCGCACGGTGCCGCTCTTTGTCTTGATCGGCGGCTGATCCATCAGCGGGAACGAATAGGAATCCGGCACCATCGGCTGGCTGCTTTGCGCGAGGTCATCGGCGAGCGGGCCGGGCAGGGGCGCGTTGAAGATCCACAGATCCTTCTTCGGCAAATTGGCGAAGGCGCTCGCCGGTACGCCAAGGTTCTTGGCGAGAACTTCCGGCGGCGTATGGCGCATCCAATCGCTGATGAGGAAGGTGCTGTCTTCGGAGAAATTGCCGTCATTGAAGACCAGCACGAATTCGGCGCCGTCCGGCCCGAGCCCTTGGATCGAATGCGGAATGCCGGACGGAAAGAACCATAGATCGCCGGCCTTCACGTCGTTCACGAATTTGCGCGCTTGCGCATCGATGCCGGTGATCCGCGCATTGCCGTAGGTCATGAAGGCCCATTCGGCGGGCTTGTGCCAATGCAGTTCGCGCACGGCGCCCCTCGGCAAACGCATATCGACGCCGGCCATCTCTTTGGAGATCGGGAAATTCCGCACCGTGACTTCGCGCGCCCAACCGGCATCGGTGTGGCGGTTATGGGCTTCGGAAAACGAATATTTGAGCGTGCCGAGATTGCCGTGATCGGTCGGCGGCGGGTTCAGTTCGTCGGGATTGAGCGCCTCTTCGCGCGGATCGTGCGGTCCCGGCGTCTGCGACGCGTCGTGGACATTGTCGTAAGTTGCGGCATAGGTCTGGCTTGCGGCGACAAGCAGGCCGCCTGCGGCGGCACCCGTCGAAAGCAAAGTGCGGCGTGAATAAAGCGGCATCGTTTCCTCCGTGCTCCGCGCAAGCGCCATCGTTGCGAACAACGGGGTTCGCCGCGGAATCTTTTGATCGCGGCCACTATGGCAATTGCTTTTGCGGCGCGGAACGCCGTAGAAGCCGCTCAGTGTTATCGCGACTTCCGATAAGCAAATGCTCGACCCTGTCTTGTTACAGACATTCTTGATGATCGCCGAAGGCAACAGCTTTTCGGAAGCAAGCCGCCGGCTCAACCTGCGTCAGTCGACGGTCAGCGAACATGTGCAGAAGCTTGAGAAATGTGTCGGGCATCGACTTTTCATTCGCGACACGCATTCGGTCGCAATGACATCGGAGGGTGAGGCGCTCGTCGAATTCGCCCGCAACATCATTGAGACGAACAACCGGGCCGCGGATTATTTTGCCGGCAGCGAACAGCGCGGACGCCTGCGCTTCGGCGCGTCGGAGGATCTGGTGCCGTCCTGGCTGCCGGAAGTGCTCGCGGATTTCGTTGCCAAACATCCGCTGGTCGAATTTGAATTCACCGTCGCCTTGAGTGCGGTGCTGATGAACAGGCTCGACGGCGGCGATCTCGATATCGCCTTCTGCAAGCGATGGGCGGGCGACGATCGCGGCGATCTCGTCTGGCGCGACAGGCTCGTTTGGGTCGCGGCACAGCCGGATTGGCCGCGCCCGAAAGGCCCTGTGCCGCTCGTCGTCTATCGGCCGCCGGCGATCACCCGTTCGGCCGCACTCGCCGCGCTCGAACATGCCGGCATTCCCTGGCGCATCGCCTGCACCAGCAGCAGCCTCAATGGCCTCACTGCGGCGACGCGTGCCGGCCTCGGCCTCATGGCGCATTCGCGCCGCTTGATTCCCGAAGGGCTCGCCGAGCTCACGCCATTGCAAGGTCTGCCGGATCTGGGACCGGTCGAATTCGTGCTTCTCAAGGGCCGCCGCGCGCCGGGCGGCGCCGCGGCCGCGCTGAGCGCCGCCATCCGCGCCCGCGCGCATCTTGAAGCCTCGTAAGCTCTATCTTTCTCATCGCATCGGATTTGTCCGAAAACGCTTCGCACTTTTCGGTCCGATGCTCTAAGCCCAGGGCGTCGCGAGCTGCAGAACGAGCGATGCAACCGCCTCGATGTCGTCGATGTGCGCCTGCGCCAAATGCGGCGGGACTTCAGCCGGCGGCAGGTCGCTGATCAGGGCTTTGATCTGCGGATCGTCGGGATAGAGCAAGGGCTTGCCGTTGGCGGCGCGATGCACTTCGAGCTTCATATGTGAATCGCGCTTGAAGCCTTCGACGAGAACGAGATCGACCGGGGCGAGCTTGCCGAGCAATGCGGCAAGCGACGGCTCCGGCGCGCCGCGCAATTCGTGCATCAAGGCAAAGCGCTGGTCGGAGGCGACGAGCACTTCCGTCGCCCCCGCCATGCGATGTTCGTAAGAATCCTTGCCGGGCTTATCGACATCGAAATTGTGGTGCGCATGCTTGACCGTCGAGACGCTCAAGCCGCGCGCATTCAAGGCCGGGATCAATTTGACGATCAGCGTCGTCTTGCCCGCGCCGCTCCAGCCGGCAAAGCCGATGATGCGCATCTAGATTTCCCGCGCGACTTCGATCGCGGCGATGTCGATGGTAAAACTGCCATCGGCCTCGATGGCGAAATGTTTGACGACATCATCCGCCATCTGCACCTGCAGCGCTCGGATCGCGGCAACCTGCGGCGCCGGGGTCGCCATGCGCGTGACCCAGGACGAAAAGTCGAGCCGCACCCGGCGTGCCGTGACCTCCTTGAGCGCGAAGCCGGCGGCGGCGAGCGCGTTCAGCCATTCCGCGGTCGAATAATCGCGGATATGCGAAGGGTCGCGGATCAGCTCGACCGTTTGCAGATAGGTGTCGACGAGCGCCGGGCCCGGCGAGATCGTATCCATGAACAAAGCCGTGCCGCCCGGCCGCAGCACGCGACGCGCCTCGGCAAGCGCCTGCGAAAAGCCGTGCCAATGATGCGCGCTGTAGCGGCTCAGGACGAAGTCGAAATGCGCGTCGGCGAAGGGCAGGACCTCGGCGCGGCCTTGACGCGTCGCGATATTGGCGAGACCGCGTTGCGCCGCCGTGCGGGCGACCGCCGCGAGCATGTCGGCTGAGAGGTCATAGGCCACGACTTCGCCGACGAGCGGCGCGGCGCGAAACGAGACATGGCCGCCGCCGCAGCCGAGATCGAGCACGCGTGCCGCGTTATGGCCGGTGAGCAAGGTGGCCATCTGGTCGAGATCGGCGCCTTGCGCGTGCACGCTGCTTTCGACATAAGCGTCCGCGCGGGCACCGAATTGCTTGGTCACCAGCGTGGCATGGCCGTTGGTCATCATCCTCTCCTCAGCACTTTGACGAGCATAATATGACAGATCGCGTCAAAGAGTTGGACTTGAAAGGGCTCAGATGTCCCTTGCCGGTTTTGCATACCCGCAAGGCGCTCGCCCGGCTCGCGGCCGGTGACCGCCTGATCGTTTTCTGCACCGATCCCTTGGCCAAGATCGATATTCCGCATTTGATCCATGAAATGGGCGATTGTCTCGAAGACAGCCGCACCGAAGACGGCTTTTTCATTTTTGAGATTGTGCGGCGCGGCTGATGGCGCTGTCGCGCGCCGCGAGAATTTCCTCGGCGCGCTGCAAATCGTCCGGCGTGTTGACGTTGAAGAACGGATCGAAGGGGTCGATGCCCCAATCGGCATAAGCGCGGGAATAACGCGCGAAGAAGCTCGTGACCCGGCGCAAATCGTCTTCGACGAGCGCCTCGCGCAAATCCGTCCGCAGGCGGATCGGCCACAACGCGAAAGTCGGATGAACGCTATTGTCCGAGCGTGCGATGGCGATCTCGGCGCCTGCCGCCGCCCGCGCCGCGTGAAGCTGGGCGACAAGATCGTCCGGCAAGAACGGCGTATCGGTCGCAGCGCTCACCGCAAATTCAAGGTCGGGACGCTGCGCCGCGACATGATCAAGGCCGGCGAGAATGCCGGCCAAAGGACCCGGAAAGCCCGGCAGTTCGTCCGGGACGACGGGCGCGCCAAGACTGGCCAAGCGCGCAACATCGCCATTGGCATTGATGACCAGGGCCGCGCATTGCGGTGCGAGCGCCGCCATGACATGTCCGATGAGCGGCCGCGATCCCAGCATTTGCAACGGCTTGTCGGCACCGCCCATGCGCGTCGCGCGGCCGCCGGCAAGGACGATGGCCGCCGTCGATGGTCCAGCAGCCTTCACCTTGGCGCTCGCTGTTTGATCAATTTGCACAACTTTATAACGTCCTGAGCTGGGCGTTAATGGCTACATGATGGGCACTATGCTAGCCTTTTAACCGGAGCGTTCGGTAAAGAAACGCCTCCAAAGCGGCCGCATGCTCCTAAAAGATCAATATCCGGGGAGAGGTCGATGTCACAATTGCTTGCTTTATCAATCAGTGTCGCTGTCCTGGGTGCGTTGTGGGCGTATCTCGCGTTGGGTCCGCTTGCGCCTTATGTCTTCGTCTGGGGCGGGTTCATTACCGCAGCCTGCTTCTTTGCGGCAGGCGGCGACAATAATGCGTTGGTGAAGACGCTTGCGGGGATCATCTACGGCGCGATCGTTGGCTGGATCACGCTGCTTGTGATCGACAAAGTGCCGGTGCCGAGCCTCGGCACGATCTGGCCAGCCTTGGTCGTCGGCTTCTTTGTCTTCTTCCTCGTCATTGTCGCGTCGGTTGAACAGCTTTCGTTCGTGCCGGCGAATATCTATGGCTTTGCCATGGTCGTCGCTTACACCCTATCGGCGGGCAAGCTTGCCACCGTGACCGATGTCGGCGCCGCCAACCCACTTGTTCTCGTCATACTGTCCGCGATCGCCGGCGTCATTCTCGGCTATCTCATGGGCCAGTTGGCTGGCGCCTTGAAACTGAAATCGAAATAGCGCTCACGCAACGTCCGCGCCGTCCTGTGACGGCGCGGGCCAGTCTCAAGCGCGCAACGCGCCTTTGCCGCAGCCCTTCCTCATCGCATCACTGCTATAACCACGCGCCTGGTTCTTCCGCGCCACCATCGCGGAGGCTTCCTAGTTGCCGGCGCGCGTTTGTTTCGTGCGGCGAGACGCATTAAGAAGCAGCGGTCGTCGCGGCGCCTCGCGCAGAGATAGGAGATCGTCTTGGCTCTTCCTGAATTGATGCGCGAGATCATCTTCGACGGCGCCGGCGGCCCGGATGTCATCCGCTTGCGCGAAGTGGCCGTGCCGAAGCCGGGGCCCGGAAAAGTTCTCATCGATGTCGTGGGCGCGGGCGTCAATCGGCCGGACTGCCTCCAGCGCGACGGCCATTATCCGCCGCCGCCGGGCGAAAGCCAGGTGCCGGGGCTTGAAATTGCCGGTCGCGTCGCGGCTTTGGGCGAGGGCGTGTCATCGCCGCATATCGGCGCAAATGTTTGTGCGCTCGTCGGCTCCGGCGGTTATGCCGAATATGCGGTCGCCGATGCGCGGCTCTGCCTGCCGGTGCCGCGTGGCCTGAGCCTTGTCGAGGCCGCCGCAATTCCCGAAACTTACTTCACGGTTTTCGACAATGTTTTCACCCGCGGCCGGCTGAAGCCGGGCGAGACGATCCTTGTTCACGGCGGCGCCAGCGGCATCGGCTCGACCGCGATCCAGCTCGCCAAGCTCTTTGGCTCGCAGGTCATCGCGACCGCGGGCTCGGCGGAGAAATGCGCCTTCTGTCGGACGCTCGGGGCCGATCATGCCATCGACTACAAGACGCATGATTTCTTCACCGAGGTGAAAGCGCTGACGGCGAAACGCGGCGTCGATGTCATCCTCGATATGGTCGGCGGGAGCTATATCGAAAAAAATCTCGCGCTCCTTGGTCTCGAGGGCCGGCTGGTGCAGATCGCCTTTCAGCAAGGAAGCCGCGTCGAGACGTTCGACTTCATGCCGATCATGTTGAAACGTCTGACGCTCACCGGCTCGACTCTGCGCAGCCGCACCATCGATCAGAAGGCCGAAGTCGCCCGCGCGCTGCACGATAAAATCTGGCCGTCGCTGGAGCGCGGTAAGGCGTTGCCGGTCGTGCAAGCGACCTTTCCTTTGGAAGACGCGCGCGCGGCGCATGAACTGATGGAAAGCGCCAAGCATGTCGGCAAGATCGTGCTCGAAACCGGGAAGTGATGCGGCGAGCACCGGCCGATGCAACATCAATATCGCTGACTTAAAAACCGGATGAGCGCCGCATTGAACGCGTCCGTCTTTTCGAGGTGCGGCACATGGCCGGCGCCCGGGATTTCGACAAGCTCGGCATTGGGAATATCCTTTGCCGCCTGCCGGCCAAGCTCCGGCCAATGGCCGAGCTTCGCGATCTCCTGCGGCTTGGCATAGCGGCGAAAGAAGACCGAGCGGTCGCCTTGGCCGATGACGAGCAGCACCGGCATTTTCAGGAGATGATAATCCTGCCGGTTCGGCTCGTCGAAAATCATCTGTGCCGTGAGCGCCGAGGCCATGGCCCAGCGCGGATATTCGCCGCTGTGCAACACGCGGGCGAAAACATCGACATTATGTTCCGCCTCGGGCGGCCAGCCGACGAAGAAAGCATGCATGAAATTGCGATAGGAGGCGGCGGTCTGCGCCATTTCCGCATCGAACAAAGCGCTGAGCGGCGGCGGCCGGATCACTGTGCGGTAGTCTTCCAGGCCGATTGGATTTTCGAGCGCCAGCACGGCCGTTGCCTGAGGATAGTCACGAGCGAAAGCGACGGCGAGCATGCCGCCGAAGGAATGGCCGACGATGGCCGCGCGGCCGATGCCGAGCCGTTCGAGCAGCGTCTTGGTGTTCGCCGCGAGCAGATCGAGATGATAATGAATGTCGGGCTTTGCCGATTTGCCGAAGCCGATCTGGTCCGGCACGACGACGCGATAGCCGCGGGCCGCCAGGGCGCGGATCGTCTCGGCCCAATATTCGCCGTTGAAATTCTTGCCATGCAGAAGCACGACGGCGCGGCCGTTCGGCTTTGCCGGCAGAATGTCCATATAGGCCATGCGCAGACGCTGGCCTTCGATCGTCAGATCAAGGAAATGGACAGGGGAGGGATAATCGATGTCCTCAAGCCCGATACCGAGGGGCGTAATCTCGTCGGCAAAGGTCGGCGCGGGCAGGAAAAGCGCAAAGGCGGCGACAAGCGCAAAGACAAAGCCGCGAGGCATCGCACCCTCCCTTGATCTCGTTCGGGAATAGGCTGCGACGACAAAATATCACGTCACATTCGCGCGAGGGAGGTCCGACGCTAAAGCGCCGGACCGAAAAGTGCGATGCGGTTTTCGGACCGATCCGGCGCGTTTGATAGCGAGCGCCGGACCGAAAAGTGCGATGCGGTTTTCGGACCGATCCGGCGCGTTTGATAGCGAGCGCCGGACCGAGAAGTGTGAAGCGGTTTTCCAATCAACCGGCACAATTTGAAAATGCGCCGGTTATCGTCTTAACGCGCGACGCTATAGGAATGCGCGCCGACGCCGGCGAGATGACCACCCTGGACGATGAGATATTCGTCGCGGATCGGCTTGCCGGCGAAGAAACATTCGAGGATTTCGCGCGTCCCGGCGGCATAGCGCGCCTGCGCCGAAAGCGTCGTGCCGGATGTGTGGGGTGTCATGCCTTCGTGCGGCATGGTGCGCCACGGGTGATCCTTCGGCGCCGGTTGCGGATACCAGACATCGCCCGCATAGCCGGCGAGCTGGCCGCTTTCGAGCGCGCGGACAATCGCGTCGCGGTCGCAGAGCTTGCCGCGGGCAGTGTTCACGAGATAGGTGCCACGCTTCATCAGCGCCAGCGTCCGGTCGTTGACCATATGCTCGGTTTCGGGGTGCAGCGGCGTGTTGAGCGTGATGACGTCGCAGACCTTGAACAGATCTTCGCGATTTTCGTGGAAGGTGAGGCCAAGCTCTTTCTCGACCGCGGCGGGCAGACGATGCCGGTCGGTGTAATGCAGTTTGACGTCGAACGGCTTCAGGCGGCGCAGCACGGCCGTGCCGATGCGCCCGGCCGCCACCGTGCCGACATGCATGCCTTCGAGATCGTAGGCGCGCTCGACACAATCGGCGATGTTCCAGCCGCCTTTGCGGACCCAATCGTGCGAGGGGATGTAATTGCGCACGAGGCCGAGAATCATCATCACCACATGCTCGGCGACGCTGATGCTGTTGCAATAGGTGACTTCGGCGACGGTGATCTTGTGCTTGTTGGCGGCTTCGAGGTCGGTGTGGTCGGAGCCGATGCCGGCGGTGACGATGAGCTTGAGGTTCTTCGCCTTGGCGATGCGCTCGGCCGTCATATAGGCCGGCCAGAACGGCTGCGAGATCACCACATCGGCGTTATGCAGCTCCTTGTCGAGCGTCGAATTGGCGCCTTCCTTGTCGGAGGTCACGATCAACTCGTGGCCATTGTCCTTGGCCCATTTCTTGAGGCCAAGGGCGCCGGAGACGCTGCCGAGCAGTTCGCCGGGGGTGAAATCGATCGCCGACGGGGTCGGGGTGGTCTGGCCATCGGGATAGGATTTGATCACCGGGATCGTGTCGCGGGCATAGGTCTTCGGATAGCCGTCGACCGGATCGTCATAGAGAACGCAAATAATCTTCGCCATGTCTTCCTCCCTGGGGAAGTGTCCTTAAAGCTGTATCGTTGTCGATATAGCAGGCGGAGATTGGCGCTGTTTCCGGCAAAGGGCCAATTGAATGTTGGGTACGGCCATCGAAATTTTCTATTGAAGGGCGCCGGACATCTCCGTTTGGACTCCTAACAAAACGCCTGGGCGATCAGGCGCGTTCCCGGGGGCGGCGCGTCCGGAACGGCATTTGCAGCGCGGATCGGAAAAACCTGCCTGGCCCGGCAGTGCAATTGGAATCTGGACGTTACCAGGGGCCAGGCGCCGTGATCGTTTGGGCGAAGGCAATCAACGATCGATGATGTCGAAACGCGAGCCGGTCCTCTCCCGAATACTGATATTTCCGATCAAGTCGCTCGATCCGCTTGAAGCCCGGCAAGCGCGCGTCCTGCAAAGCGGCGCCTTGGAACATGACCGGACTTGGGCGCTCTTTGAAGAGAACGGCAAGTTCGTCAATGGCAAGCGGCATGCTGCCGTGCATCGCCTGCGCGCCGAGATCGACATGCCTGCGCGTGCCGTCACGCTGCGCGATCAAGGCGAGCGCGGGCTCGGCAGCGAAAGCTTTTCGGTCGATGACGCGGCCCCTCTCGAAGCCTGGCTGCGCAGCTATTTCGGTTTTCCTGTCGCGTTCCGGAAGAATTGCGATCTTGGTTTTCCCGATGACACGGAGTCGCCGGGCCCGACGATCATCAGCGTCGCAACGCTTGCGGAAATCGGCCGCTGGTTCGGTCTGCCGATCGACGAAGTCCGACGCCGCTTCCGCACCAATCTCGAAATCGACGGCGTGCCGCCATTTTGGGAGGACAGGCTCTTCGGCGCGGCCGGGACGACGGTCAGGTTCCGCATCGGTGATGTCATGTTGGAGGGCATCAACCCATGCCAGCGCTGCGTCGTGCCGCCGCGCGATGCAGTGACTGGCGAGGGCGACGAAACTTTCGTCCGGCGGTTCACCGAATTGCGCGCCCGCACCTTGCCGGCCTGGTCGACGCGCGAAAGATTCAACCATTTCTATCGTGTCGCGATCAACACGCGCCCGCATGGCGACCAGGGCGGCAAGCTGCTGCATGTCGGCGATCGCATCGAAATTCTCGATGCGCCGGTCGAGAAAGGCACCGGGCGGGCGCCGCAGATCACGGATTTTTGGGCGGGCGATCTCATTGTCGAGTCCGTGCGCGACGAAACCGCCTCCGTGAAAACGTTCCGTCTTCGGCATCCAAGCGATGCGAAGATTCCGTTTCGTTTTCTGCCCGGCCAATTTCTCACAATCTCCCTCGATCAGGGGGCGGAGGTCCTGCAGCGCTGCTACACGATCGCCTCTTCGCCATCGGAGCCGGGCTTTTGCGAGATAACCGTCAAGCGCGAAGGCATTGGCTCAAGTCTTCTGCACGAGTCGCTGGCATCAGGCTCGCGGGTCGCCGTCTCCGGCCCCTTCGGCCGCTTTACCTTCGACGGCGAAAAGTCGGATGAAATTGTCCTGATCGCCGGCGGCGTCGGCATCACGCCGCTGATGTCGAAGATCCGCTATCTTGCCGGGCGGACCTGGAAGGGGCGGATCGATCTCATCTATTCGGTGAAGACACCGCGCGACATCATCTTCCGCGACGAGCTTGAAGCGCTTGAGCGCGCCTATCCCGCGCTCAAACTGCATTTGACCGTGACCGCGCCGGATGAAGCCTGGGCCGGCGTGCGGGGCCGCCTGTCGGAAGCCTTCATCCGCGCCGCGGTGCCCGATATCGCCGATCGCACGGTGCATATCTGCGGACCAAGCGCGATGGCCGCTGCCGTCCAGCAGATGTTGCATCGTCTGGGCGTCGAAGCCGCGCGGGTCGAGGTTGAGGCCTTCGGTGGCAAGGCACATGCCGCGCCGGCCGGCGCCGCGGATTGCGAGGTCAAGTTCGTAAAGTCGGATGCGGCGGCACTGATCTCCTCACGGGCGACGCTGCTCGATGCCGCGCTCGCCGCCGGCGTCGGTCTCGATTATGGTTGCCGGGCGGGCGTCTGCGGCCGCTGCAAGGTCAGATTGATCGATGGCGAGGTCACGGTCGATTGCGATTTCGTCCTCACGCCGGAGCAGAAGGAGTCCGGCCTGGTGCTGAGTTGCCAGAGCCATCCCGCGGGCAGGGTTCTGATTGACGCTTGACATTGCGGCCGGGTCTTTTTAGAGCCTTCGTGATGGCGCCTTCGGGCGCCTTCTTTCATGGCGGCTTGCCGCCATGCGCACCCGTGGTGCTCCTTGAACCCGGTTCAAGACGAGAGCCTGTCGGCAAGGGTTTCCTTGCAGAGGAGGGCGCGGACCTCCGCCAAGCCATGTGCCGGAAATCATAAGACTTTCGGCGGCTTATTCCAATGGCGGGGACGCGATCGGCGGCACGCCTCGGGCGCCAGGCCCGGGCGATACGCGCGCGTTCTCGCCCGCAATTTTGAGGACGCGATGACCAAACGCGCAGAAGCCAAATATAAAATCGACCGCCGCATGGGGCAGAACATCTGGGGTCGCCCCAAGAGCCCTGTGAACCGCCGCGAATATGGCCCCGGCCAGCACGGCCAGCGCCGCAAGGGCAAGCTCTCCGACTTCGGCACGCAGCTCAAGGCGAAGCAGAAGCTCAAGGGCTATTACGGCAACATTTCCGAGCGTCAGTTCCGCAAATATTACACCGAAGCGATCCGCCTTAAGGGCGACTCGGGCGACCATCTGATCGGCCTCTTGGAGCGTCGTCTCGATGCGGTTGTCTATCGCGCCAAATTCGTGCCGACCGTCTTTGCTGCGCGCCAGTTCATCAACCACGGCCACGTCAAGGTGAACGGCAAGCGCGTCAACATCGCCTCCTATCAGGTGAAGGTCGGCGATGTCGTCGAGATCAAGGAAGCCTCGCGTGAGCTGACGCTCGTGCTCGAAGCCATCGGTCTCGCCGAGCGCGACGTGCCCGACTATTTCGAGGTCGACCACAATAAGTTCACCGCCAAGCTGACACGTATTCCGCTGCCGCGGGAAGTGCCCTATCCGGTGCAGATGGAACCGAACCTCGTCATCGAATTCTATTCGCGCTGAGCATTGCGCACGAACGAGAACAAAGGCCGCCTTCGGGCGGCTTTTTTGTTTCGCTTTTTGCGTCGCCGATTAGCGGAGATCGGCGCAGCGCAGGACGGAATAAAAGTCGCGCTTCACATAGAAAAAACCCTGCGGGCGCACCTCGATATTGCGGACGTTGCGGATTGGCGTATGCCAGATTTTCACGCGCCCGCTGGGGAAATATTTGGTGAGATCAAAGGGCGCAATGATCGCGTCCGGGCCATCTGCGGTCTTGCAAACAGCGACGGCGCCTTGCGCGACTTTGGCCGGATCAAGTTCCGTGGCGCTCAACGGCAGGTATGGGTCGCGTTCGTTTTCCGTTGCCAGGCCATTGGCAACGAGGAGACGCGAACGCTTGTCCCATTGCATGGCAAGCGGTCGCGAAAACGCACCGGCTGTCCCTTGCAGCCCGTTCACCCAAGTCGGCCGCCCTGCCCAGAACAATGGTGCGACGTCGTTTTCGATCCAGACGACGCCGTTCGGCGTCGGGCCCAGAAGCTCGGTTAGCGTGTCGCGCCCTGCGCCAATGTCGGCCATGCGCCGGGTCGGTTCGCGATGATCGGCGGAAGCCAGCGAAAACGGCAGGAGCAGCGCAACGAGCGCCGCAAGGCTCGCAACTTGCCAGGCCGTTGCCACCGGCCAGCGCCTGATTGACAGGGCGATGGCCGAGGCCGCAGCCAAAAAGCCCAGCGCGTGCAATAAAGGCAGCAAGAGCCGCGCGGAAAAAGACGCGCCCGCATCGCTCGCGGCGCGCCAGAGATGGGCCGCAACGATGACGTCGCCGAAGGTCTCCAAGAGCACAAGGCAGAGGCCCACGAACGCGGTCAGCCAGAGAAATGGCTTGGGTGTCTGGTCGGGGCGACCGGACCGGCTGCGGGCAAGGAGCACAAGAGCCATGAGGCTCAGCGGCAAGGCCATCGACGCGATATCGGCGACATACCAGGCGCAGGCGAGGAGAATGAGGACGAGACGCGAGTCTGTTCTGCCGTCTGACCAGAGGCTGGATGCGCAAAGCGGCGCCATGACGAGTGCAAGCAGCTTCACCAGCCAAAGTGTCCGCCAGGGCTGCAATTGCAGGATCAATATGTCCGACGACAGTTCGCCAAGAATATAAGCCGTCAAAATGCCGATCAATGCGACGGCCGCGGTGGCAGCAAGCGCGTGCCGTACGCGACCCTGCGTCAAGGCAGCGGCTGTCAGAAGCGTTGCGCCTGACACGGCGGCTTGGCTCCAGGCCGCGGCGGGCCAGAGACTTTCGAATAAAAACGGATTGCGCGCGCGAATGATCGCGAGCCAAGAGGGATCATAGGTCTCGAACAATATCTTGGCAGGCCCGAGATGAAGCAGTCCGGCAACGAGTGCAGCGGCGCCTGCGGCGAGCGCGATCAGCCAGAGGATCGGCGTTTCGGACGCCAGCATGATGAAAACGACACCCGCGCCCGCCAACGCGGTTGGCGCATGCAAGGCCAAAGAAACAACCAGCGCACCGCCGGCAAGAAACCGCCGTCTGCTCAGCACAGCCGCGAGGGCGAATAAGACGCCAGCCTCCGCCAGACCGCGGGGCACGGCGAAAGGCTCGCCGAAGCTGAAAATGCCGAAAGGCCCGTAAACCGCGGGCAGCGCGGCAACGCAGATCAGCGCTGCCGCGATCAAACGCCGGGGCATCATTTGGCAGGCAAGCCACGCGGCGGCAGCCAGCCAAATAAGCAGCGTCGTATAAGTGATGACGATGGCGGCCATCGAGGCGCCGAGCAGCCGCACGAGCGGCAAAGTCAGAAAAGAATAGACGGTCAGATGCGTCTGGCCGTCGAAAGCGAAAAGTGCGTCGCGCCCAATGCCGTCGGGATCAAGATCCGCCAGCGCGCGCCCGATATAGATGCGCGCATCATGGAGAATCCCAAGGTAGCCGCGGCTCAGCAGCCAAACGGACACGACGAGCAATATCTGCAAGACGACGATGGCCGATGCTGCGCGTTGCGCACGCACAACACGGTTTCCGGCACCCAGACCCGGCTTTGCGGGGCCGTCGGTACGGCGCAGATCGTCGGTCAAAAGCGTCACGCTAGTCCCGATGTTCGTGCATTGAGCGGGCAGCGGCCAGATACAAAAAAGCCGAGCTTATCCAGCGAAAACACCTAGCTGGCACACCTTAAAATTGGCCTTACGCGATCGCATACAACCGCGCTTTTGGCTTAGGACTCACAGAGTCTTAAGAAAACCCGCGAGCCGCATCAGCCCTTCCGGCCAGGGGCCATGGCCGCTTTCGGTGTTGATATGGCCGGCATTGCCGGCGTCGGCGATCTCCGCCTTCCAGGCGCGGGCGAAATCTTCGGATTCGGCGAAGGTCGCAAAGGGATCGTCGCGGCTTGCGACAAGCACGCTCGGAAACGGCAAAGCGGCGTGCGATATCTCGGTAAATCGCGGGTCGATCGCGTCGATCTCCTTGATCGCGCGCAGCGACGGCGGCGCGACCAGGAAGCCGCCCTTGACCTTATCGCCCAATTCGGCGGCGATATCGGCGACGGCGACAGCGCCGAGACTATGCGCGACAAGGATCACCGGGCGCTCCGCCTGTGCGACGGCCGCGGCGATGGCATCGCGCCATAGGGCAAGCTCGGGGCGGTCCCAATCCTTCTGCTCGACGCGCCGCGCGGTCGAAAGCTTCGCCTGCCAGCGGCTCTGCCAATGGTCCGGCCCCGAGCCACCAAGCCCCGGAACGATGAGAATGTCGGCGTCGCTCGTCCGCATAACTCAGGCGCTAGTTTTTTTGCTTTAACGCGTTTTCTTCACGCGAACCGGCATCCACTTCGCTTGAAAACGCTTTGGCTGGCGCAAGTTCCCGCGCCAGGGCCGCAACGAATGTGTCGAAAAGATCGGTCTCGAATGCCTCCAGCGCCGGGGCGCGGCTTTCGTGTTCGGGATCGCCGGCGGCCAGCGAGGCTTCGACCTGACGCAAATGGCCAACCTCTTCGCCCAGCAGATCGTCGAGCTGCGCGGCAAGCGGCGATGTGCCGAGCACATCCCGGTAGCGGCCATAGACGTCGAGCGCGCGCCGCTCGATCAGCCAGGTGACATAATAATAGACGATCTTCGATCGTTCCAAGTCGGGCAGGGCGGCGAATTTTTCATCGCAGCCATGATCGAGGTTCTGGAAATAGGCGCTCGCGGCCTCGGGGCAGAGCATCGTTTCCGGCGTATAATAGTCGAAAGCCTTGCCGCCGACCTTCACCGCCATGTTCTTGAGCAGGAAAGCGTGGCCGCCTTCCTCCAAGGCATGATTGAGAAAGGCACGGCTCAGCGTATCGGCGCGCTGGCTTTTGATGATTTTGCGAAAGCCGACATATTCGAGATAGGAGAATGTATTGAGCCAGCGCGCGTGAAGCTCATCGTCCTTGACGACGATCGGCATGAGCGCGGCGAGGCGATCGGAAGCGTTCATTTCGTCTAACTCTCACCGAAGACGCGATTGAAGATGTAATCGACGTGTTTGAGATGATAGCCGAGATCGAACAGGCTTTCGAGTTCGGCGTCGCTCAGCACCGCCTTTACATCATTGTCTTTCTTCAACAAGTCGAGAAAATTGCCTTCGCCGCGCCAGACCGGCATGGCATTGCGCTGGACGAGCGTATAGGCGCGTTCGCGCGCCAGGCCCTTCTGCGTCAGCGCCAGCAGAACCCGCTGCGAATGGATGAGGCCGCCGAGCGCTTCGAGATTTTTCTTCATGTTCTGCGGATAGACGACAAGCTTGTCGATGACATCGGCGAGCCGCGTGAGCGCGAAATCGAGCGCGATCGTCGCATCGGGGCCGATCACGCGCTCGACCGAAGAATGCGAAATGTCGCGTTCGTGCCAGAGCGCCACGTCTTCCATCGCCGGCAGCGCCATGCCGCGCACGAGGCGAGCGAGGCCGGTCAGGTTTTCGCTGAGCACGGGATTGCGCTTATGCGGCATGGCCGAGGAGCCTTTCTGCCCTTCGGAGAAATATTCTTCCGCTTCGAGCACTTCGGTGCGCTGCAGATGGCGGATTTCCGTGGCGAGCCGTTCGATCGATGAGGCGACGACGCCAAGCGTTGCGAAAAACATCGCATGCCGGTCGCGCGGAATGACCTGGGTCGAAGCCGGCTCCGGCGTCAGGCCGAGCTTGCGCGCGACATAGTCTTCGACGCGGGGGTCGATATTGGCGAAGGTTCCGACCGCGCCGGAGATTGCGCAGGTCGCAATCTCCGCCCGCGCGGCGACGAGGCGGGCGCGGGCGCGGGCGAATTCCGCATAGGCTTCCGCGAGCTTCAGGCCGAAGGTCACGGGCTCGGCGTGAATGCCATGCGAGCGGCCGATGCTCGGCGTCATTTTATGTTCCAGCGCCCGGCGCTTCAGCGCGTCGAGCAGGCCATCGACATCCTTGATCAGGAGATCAGCGGCGCGCGAAAGCTGGACCGCAAGACAGGTGTCGAGCAGGTCCGACGACGTCATGCCGAGGTGAAGGAACCGTGCCTCAGGGCCGATTTGCTCGGCGAGATAGGTCAGGAAGGCGATGACATCGTGCTTCGTCACCTTCTCGATGGCATCGATGCGGGCGACATCGAAGTGCAAATCCTTGCCTTTGGCCCAAATGGTTTCCGCGGCGGCTTTCGGCACGACGCCGATCTCGGCCATCGCATCGCAGGCATAAGCTTCGATTTCGAACCAGATGCGAAAGCGTGTCTGCGGCTCCCAAAGCGAAGCCATTTCGGGGCGAGAATAGCGCGGGATCATAGAACCTGACTCGAGTTAAGCGACTTCGCCGCGCGCCATCTGCGCGGCCTTGCGGATGGCGGCGATATTGCCGGCATAGGCCTCTGGGCCGCCCTTGAACACAGCGGAGCCCGCGACAAGCCAATTGGCACCGGCGCCGGCGACGAGGCCGGCGGTTTCAGCGGTGATGCCGCCGTCCACCTCGATATCAATATCGCGGCCCGCTGTCATCGCCCGGACGAGCGTCAACTTTTCGAGCGACGAGCGGATAAAGGCCTGGCCGCCGAAGCCGGGATTGACGCTCATCACCAGAACCAGATCGACCTCGTCGAGCACATGTTCGAGCGCGGTCACCGGCGTCGCCGGGTTGAGCGCAACGCCGGCCTTTTTGCCGAGCTGGCGAATGGCGCCAAGCGAACGATGCAGATGCGGCCCGGCTTCGGGATGGATGGTGATGACATCGGCGCCGGCTTTGGCGAAGGCCTCGAGATAGGGATCGGCGGGCGCGATCATCAGGTGGACGTCAAGCCGCGCGTCGGTGATGCCGCGGATCGCTTTCACCATATCTGGGCCGAAGCTGATATTCGGCACGAAATGCCCGTCCATCACGTCGAGATGGATGATATCGGCGCCGGCCGCCAACACCTTCGTCACGGATTGGCCCATGGCGGTCCAGTCGGCAGCGAGAACGGACGGCAGAATGGCAAGCGGACGCATCAGGCCTCGGCATCCCGTGGGGAAGTCAGGGCCTTAGCACGGGCGGCGCGCGCGCGTCGAGGGGAGGCGGTCGGAAGCTAGACCGCCTCGCGTTTCAGGCCGTTCCATTCGACAAGCAGGCGTTGAATCTTGTTCGACGGAACCGGGCGGCTGAACAAATAGCCTTGCGCCTCGTCGCAGCCGGCCGCCCGCAGCCAGGCGAGCTGCTCCTGGGTTTCGACGCCCTCGGCTGTCGTGCGGATGCCGAGGCTGCTGCCCATTGCGGTCATGGCACGGACAAGGGCGCGCGAACCGTCCTTGTCGGACATGGCGCGAATGAAGGACTGATCGATCTTGATCTTGTCGAAGGGGAAGCTGCGCAAATAGCTCAATGACGAATAGCCGGTGCCGAAATCGTCCATGGCGATATGGACGCCAAAATCGCGCAATTGGTGCAGCTTGGCGAGCGTCGCATTGGTGTTGGTGAGCAGCAGGGATTCGGTGATTTCGAGCTCAAGCCGCCGCGCCGCCAGGCCCGCGGCGCGCACGCTGCTTGTGACCATCGACACGAACTGGTCGTTCTTGAATTGGACGACCGAGACATTGACCGCGAGCTTGATATATTTCGGCCAGGTCGCCGCCTCGGCGCAGGCGGTGCGCAGAACCCATTCGCCAAGCGGCACGATGAGGCCGATTTCTTCGGCGAGCGAGATGAATTCCGCCGGCGAGACCTGTCCGCGCGTCGGATGGTTCCAGCGCAGCAGGGCCTCGAAACCGCCGATCCGGTTTTCGCGCAGATCGAAGATCGGTTGGTAGTAGACCTCGAACTCGTTGTTCGCCAGAGCGTCGCGCAGGTCGAGTTCGAGCGCGCGGCGCATTTGCAGGCGCACATCCATCTCGGGCTCAAAGAAGCGCCAGGTGGCGCGCCCGTCGGCCTTGGCGAGATAGAGCGCGACATCGGCGCTTTTCAAGAGCTTGTCATAGGCCATGCCGTCGCCCGGCGCGACGGCGATGCCGATGCTGACGCTGATCGTCAGGCGATTGCCGTCGATCTCATAGGGCACGCTGAGGATTTCAACGATGCGGCGGGCGAGCAGGACGGCATCCTCGGGCTTTTCGAGCCCGGATTGCAGAATGGCGAATTCGTCGCCGCCGAGCCGGCTCACGGTGTCGACTTCGCGCACGCAGGCGTGCAGCCGCTCGGCCGCCGAGCGAAGCAATTCGTCGCCCACCGGATGGCCCAGCGTATCGTTGACCTGCTTGAAATGGTCGAGATCGAGACTGAGCACGGCGAAGCCGGAGCTGCCGCGGCCGATCTGGCTGATCGCGGTCTCGATCCGCTCGGCGAAAAGGACGCGGTTGGGCAGGCCGGTCAGCGCATCGTGCCGCGCCATGAAGACGATGCGCTCTTCGGCGCGGCGGCGCTCCGTCACGTCTTCATAGGTCGCGACCCAGCCGCCATCGGCCGTCGGCTGACGGGCAATGAGGATCACGCGACCGTTGCTCAATTCCATGAACCGCGTCGCCGCGATCTTCTGGTTGATCAGCGGGAATTCCTGCGCGTAAAGCTCCTCGGCGGAGACATCGACATGATTGCCCGCGGCGACACTCAAGGTGAGGACATCGCGGAACACGATGCCGGGGCGCAATTGCGTCGGCGACAGGCGGAAGATTTCGCAGAAGCGGCGATTGATGACCTTCAGCCGGTGCTCGCTGTCGTAAAGGCAAAGGCCCTGGGACATGTTGTCGAGCGCGGCATCGAGCAAGAGGTTCGTCGCCGTCAGCTTCGCCTCTTGGTCCTTCAGAACGCTGATATCGCTGAAGACGGTGATGAAGCCGCCGTCCTCGGTGCCGCTGCGGCTGACGCGCAGCCAGCGGCCGTCCGGCAGCCGGATCTCGTCGGTCTCGGGCGAGATCCCTTCGACGGAGAGCGTGGCGGAGGCGAGATCGTTCGATTGGGCGGCGGCGCCGGCGGAGCGGCCCGGCTCGAGGAGCGCCATGGCATTGCCGAAGAATTCGTTGGCCTGGGAATTGGCGAGGGCGATGCGGTGATTGGCATCGACGACGACAATACCTTCGCGCGAACTTTCCAGCGCATCGGCGAGGCGGACCTGCGCGGTGCGGCGTTGGGCCACTTCGCGCTCCATCATGGCGCGGATATTGTCGCGCATCGTGCTCATGGCGGCGAGCAGGGCGCCAAGCTCATCGGCGCTGCCGGCAGGGATTTCGCCGTCGAGCTGGCCACTGGCGATCCGCTTGGCCACGGCGGAAGCGGCCGCGACGGGCTTGGTGATCCGCCGCGACAGCAAGAACACCACGAGGCCCGAGAGGACCAGTGCGCCGGCCGTTCCAAAGAGCGCAAGGTTGGTCGCGACAGCGACCTGCTGGCGCGCGCTCTGCCGGTAGGTAAAGCCGTCGCCCGCGGTGTAATTGACGAGCAGGTCGATCTGCTCCGACACCGTCTCGGCATAAGGATCGAGCGCTTCCCAAGCGGCATTGAGCGAGAGATTGTCCGGCAGATGGCGGCGCGCGTCGCTCCAGGTGTCGGCCGCGGATTGCACCTCCGCCGCCGCCCGCGCGGCGCGGAGCGATTGCGAACGCTCGGCTGCGATCTGCAGGTCTTCCGAAAGGTTTTCTTCGAGATCCGTAATCGTCTTGTCGAGCTTGACGCGGACCTCAGGATGCGTGGCGCTCCAGCGCCGCGCGAAAGCCACCTGCATCGCCGCGAAATCGGCGGAGGCGGCGCGCGCATAATTGATCGACATCAGGGATTCGTCGAAGGTCTTGGACACCAGCACGCCGGCGCGGCGAATGCCCAGCGCGGCATAGCCGCCCAACGCTGCGGTGATCACGCTCATGGCCAGGAAGGCCGTGAGAATCCGGCCGCGGATGGTTTGCGCAAGCTGGGCTAATTGACCCAAAGGCGAGCGCGGCTTCCGCGTTGCTGCACTCAAGCTCGACGGCACTCTATCGCTACTCATCAAAATGACTCGATTTGAATAGCTTCTTTTGAGCGATTTCAGGTTAAGACGAGGCTAAATTCACTTGCCTAACGAAGCCGAAAAGTGCTGATTTCGCCTTTAGTTAACCGAATTGCGAATCACTACTCGGAAAGGTTGCGTCGGTCTAGAGGCGACGGATTACGCGAATGCCGCTTTTGCAATCCTTGAAGGGATATAAAAGCGCCCGGCTTTCGATGCTGGGCGTTGCGGGGGCCCTAATCCTGATCGCCGGCGGCGCAGCTTGGACGCAACAAGGGGCCGCGCCCTATGTCGTTTCACAGCGAGGGCGGGCGTTTCACCCGGTTTTTCTGAGCATTAAGCAGGGCGATACCATACGTATCGTTAACGATGATGGCGATCTCCTGCACCACGCCTATGTCGAGTCGGACACGTTCAATTTCGACTCGGGCGATCAATTGCCGGGCAGCAAGACGGATGTCGTCTTTTCGGTGCCGGGGACGTTCAATGTCCTTTGCGGCATTCATCCGAAGATGAAGCTTGTCGTCGTCGTGAAATGAAGAAGCTCCGGCGGGGCCGGAGCTTTTATTTCGCTTAAGCTTGTCTGCTCAGGCCTTTACGATTGCGCGCGGATTTCTCCGAACCCGTGGTCTAGGCGATATGCGTTCCGTAGAGCACGGAATGCAGTGCGTAATAGGCGAAGAGAAAGCAGACGAGAGCGGCACAATAAGCGGCTGGGATCAAAAGGAAATCCCATCCCGAGATGGCGACCTTGAAGCGCGCCAGATTTTCCTTGATGCCAAGCCGCAGATGGACGAGCCGCCGGCTCGGCGCATCGTCGCCGATGATGCCCAAGATCACCGCAATGATCGGTGCATGGCCGATCGCGTCGATCTTGCCGAATTCCGGCACGGCCGCAACGAACATCGTGCACAGAATGATGGCGGCGACGCGACGCACGAGCGGTGTCAGGATCAAGGCGAAGGACAGCGTGAACTCGACCATACCGGCGGCGCGCATGTAGAACTCCGGGGTGAAGCCGAAGCTCATCCCTGGATGCGTGACGAACAGCGGGAAGGTCCATTCCGGATAGGCCCATTTCTCGACCGAAGCCCACATCAAGGTCACCGCGGCGCTGTAGCGCACGACGTCCAGCGGCCTAATGCCGAAGAAGTCGCGCTTGAGGCCGGTGAGCCCAAGATACGCGGCGATGCCGAGGAAGATCGGATAATCCAGCAGATGGAAGATGCCGTATTCGTAGACGGCGTAAACGAAGAGAGCGGCGATGCCGAGCGCCGTGAAGATCAGTGTTTCGCGCCAGATCAATCCGGCGGCGAGCGCGAGCTGAATCCACGGGATGAGCGGGGAGGCGGTCTTGAGTTCCGGCGTCAGGATAACGCCGCCGTTCGCCCAGCAGGCGACAAAGAAGAAGCCGCAGGCCGCGCGCATGATGACTTCGGTGTCGTCACGCAAGCCGCGGGTCACGCGGTTGAGCGCCGCGAGCAAAGCCGTTCCGACCGCGCTCCATTCGACGATGTAGCCGAACAGCAGCATGGTAAACGCCACCAGAATCAAGACTTCGAAGTCAGGGCAGAGGACGTTTTCAAGACCGCGCGGCTGGCCGGCGATATTGTAGGCGCAGAACCATTTGACATGGGCGCTCGCCGGCCCGGTGCAAAATAGGCTTGCACTCAGGACAAGTCCGACCATGGCCGATACACGACGGCTGCCCCACCGACCGAATTCCATTTCATTCCCCGTTGGTAATTCCAAACGACGTCAATTTAATCGAATTTTAACGATAGGTCCCGCTTGTTCTTAACAATTGGTTAATCGTCAAAGTCAAGGCATTAACGTTGATAGAAAAAAACTAAGGCTCGAAAGGAATTCATAAAGGTCGGCCACCGATTATCGCCGCGAGTTTGGAATCCCAACGAGGGAAGAATGATCCTCGCCTTGAGTCTTTTCAGTCTTCTTCTCGGCACGAGCTTGGCCTATGCCGCGCCGCGAACGCCGAGCTATAGCTTGCGGCTTGAACAATCCGGCGGTGCGCTCTTCGTCGCAGGCCTCATTCTCGTTGGGTTATTGCTGCCGCGCGGCGGTTGCTAGTTCAACGCGGCGGCGGTGGCGGCGGCAAAGTCACCATTTCCGTCTCGCCGGTGAGCGTTTTCAAAAAAGCGAGCAGGTCCGCCTTTTCCGCCGGCGTCAGCCCGAGCGGATGAATCAATTCCGAACGGCTCGGCCGATCGATGCCGCCGCGGTTATAGAGTTCGATCACCGCTTCGAGAGTCGGCACCGATCCATCGTGCATGTAGGGACCGCGCTCGGCGACGTTACGCAAGGTCGGCGTCTTGAATGCGTAGCGCAGCTTGATCGACGACTTGAAGAACGCGCCGCGGCCAATGTCATCGCCTTTGGCAACGCCGATGTCGTGGAAGGACCCGTCGGTAAACGCCCAGCCGCTGTGGCACTGCGCGCAATTGCCTTTGCCGTTGAAGATCGCAAAACCATGTTTGGCGGCCGGGCTGATGGCATTCTCATCGCCCATGATCCAGCGGTCGAAAGGCGCCGACGTCGAACGGATCGAACGGACATAAGTCGCAAGCGCCATCGCGATATTCTGGCGATCGATTTTATGATCGGCGAAGGTCGTCGAGAAGGCCTGTGCGTAGGTGGGGACCGCCGACAGGCGCGCGACCAAGTCGGACTCGGTCAGGTTGAGGTTGCCCGCCGCCATGATCGGCGCGAACGACACTTTTTCAAGCGTCGAGAACTTGCCGCTCCAGCCGTAACGATCGAGGAAGGCCACGTCCAACAGGGTCGGCGAGCGCACGGCCATGGCACGCCCGGCATCGCCGATCGCGAGCGGAAGGTGATCGGCGAACGACAATCTTGGGTTGTGGCAGGTCGCACAGCTATGCGTACCCGATCCCGACAGCAGGGGATCGAAGAACATGGTGCGTCCGAGCGCCTCTTTGGCCGACGAATAGGCATCGTCGTCCGGATAAGGCGTCGCGGTCGGCCGCACATATTGCTGGCGCAGTTTGGCGTCGATGCTGTCTGGCACTTTCTCGAAGCTCGAGGCAACGACGGTCAGCGGCAGAACCAGCGACACCAGCAGACTGCGAAATTTCAACATCATCGCGGTCTCCGACAGCGTCCACCCTGCCGCGGAGACAGTTGAAAATTCGTTAGAATTTCGTCGGACTTTTGCGCCGAGGTAAAATAAGTTTCTCTAACGGCTGCCTATTCCGCCGCCAGACCCGGCCGTGCGAGCCCCGCGAGCGCCTGCGTCAGATCGGCGATCAGGTCGTCAGGGTCCTCAAGGCCGACCGAAAGCCGCAGCATCCCGTCGCTGATTCCCATTTTGGCGCGCGCCTCCGGCGTCAGGCGCTGGTGGGTGGTCGTCGCCGGATGCGTGACGATGCTTTTCGCATCCCCCAGATTGTTTGAGATCTTAATGATTGCAAGGGCGTTGGCGACGGCGAAGGCGCCGGCCTTGCCGCCCGGGACTTCGAAGGTCACGACGGTGCCGCCGGCCTTCATCTGCCGCCGGATGATCGCCGCCTGCGGATGATCGGCCCGACCGGGATAGGTGAGCCGCGTCACGTTTGGATGATCGGCCAGGACATCGGCGATCCGCGCCGCGCTCGCCGCCTGATGATTGACGCGCAGCGGCAGGGTCTCGAGCGATTTCAGCATGACCCAGGCGTTGAAGGGCGAAAGAGCGGGGCCGGTCTGGCGCAGGAAAGTATGCATATGGGTGTCGATGAAGTCGCGGCTCGACAGGATGATGCCGCCGAGACATCGGCCCTGGCCGTCGATATGCTTGGTCGTCGAATAGACAGTGCAATCGGCGCCGAGCTGTAGCGGCTTCTGTAGGATGGGCGAGGCGAAGACATTATCGACGACGAGCCGCGCCCCGTGCCGGTGGGCAATGTCGGCGATGGCCGCGATATCATAGACTTCGAGGCCCGGATTGGTGGGGCTCTCGAGGAAGAAGACCTTGGTTTCCGGCCGCACCGCCGCTTCCCATTGGGCGAGATCCGTGCCGTCGACGAGCGTCGCGGCCACGCCAAATCGCGGCAGCAGGTCCTCGACCACATAGAGGCAGGACCCGAAGAGGGCGCGCGCCGAGACGATATGATCGCCGGCCTTCAACTGGCCCATCAGCGCCGCGGTGACGGCGGCCATGCCGCTCGCGGTCGCGCGTGCCGCCTCGGCGCCTTCGAGCAGGCACATGCGCTCCTCGAACATGGCAACGGTCGGATTGGAATAGCGCGAATAGACGAAGCCGGGATCTTGCCCGTTGAAGCGCGCTTCGGCGGCTTCGGCCGTCTCGTAGACAAACCCCTGGGTCAGAAACAGCGCCTCCGAGGTCTCGCCGAATTGCGAACGCAAGACGCCGCCGTGGATCAGCCGGGTGGCTTCGCGCCAGTTCTTCGGGTCCTTCAAGGCATGGCCCGGCGTTTTCTTTGTCATTCTCGTCTCCTGCTCGGGGCGCAAAAAAGCGCCGCCCGGCGTTGCACGGCCGGAATTTGCGAATTGCAAAGGACGAATTAAAAAGGGGAAACGGCTTCGCAGCCTCGGCCCTTTTAGTCCCTTGTTTAACGTGGCGGCAAGCCGGCCGGCCCAAATGACCACGTTCCGTCACAATAGTCCTTGCCTTTGCCCGGCTCAAGGGAAAATAGCTGTTGGCAGCCGGGCTTACGGCTTGACGCTAAGACGGGCGCCGGGCCTGCTCACACAACCGTTCCGAGCCGATAGACATGGAAACAGCGACCCTCTCCGCCCTGTTCGAGGACGAGAGCTCCTCCCTTCTTTTTGGGAATGCTTTCGGACTGCTCGGCCGCGAGAAAATAGACATCATGCTGCGGCGCGAGATGATCAAGGCGCGCGACGCGATCGAGCCTTCGCAAAAACAGCCCGCGAGCCTCGACTTGCGGCTCGGCCCAAAGGCCTATCGCGTGCGCGCAAGCTTCCTGCCAGGCAAGAGCCGGACGGTCAGCGCGCAACTGCAAAATCTGAAATTCGACGAGATCAGTCTGACGGGTCCGGGCGCCGTGCTGGAACGCGGCTGCGTCTATGTCATCCCGCTGCTCGAATCGCTGGTGCTGCCGAACAGCATCTCGGCGGTCGCCAATCCGAAAAGCTCCACCGGGCGCCTCGACATCTTCACGCGGCTTATCACCGACGAGAGCGAAGTTTTTGATGTTGTGGCGCGAGGCTACAAGGGGCAGCTTTATGCGGAGGTTTCGCCGCGCAGTTTCAGCGTGCGCGTCCACGAGGGCAGCAAGCTCAACCAAATTCGCTTCCGCCGGCTCAACTCGTCGCAGCTTTCGCATACCGACTTCACGCTGAGTGACAAGGACCTTGCACTGCGCCATCGCGAGCAAAAGCTGGTCGATGGCGAAACGCTGAACCTGCGCGACGGGCTCGTGCTCAGCGTCGCGTTGAGCATGGAGACGATCGGCGAGATCGTCGGCTATCGCGCGCAGAAGCACACCGACATCATCGATGTCGAACGTGTCGGCGCCTATGACATCGCCGATTTTTGGGAGCCGATCCGCGCGAGACCCGACAAAAGGCTCATCCTCGACCCGGACGAATTCTACATTCTGGCGTCGCAGGAGAAGCTGCATATTCCGCGCGACCTTGCCGCGGAGATGGTGCCGATCGATCCGGCCATGGGCGAGTTTCGCGTCCATTACGCCGGCTTCTTCGATCCCGGGTTCGGCTATACGGAGGGTGGCGAGCCCGGCAGCCGCGGGGTGCTCGAAGTGCGCAGCCACGAAGTCCCCTTCATCCTCGAGGACGGGCAGGTCATCGGCCGCCTCGTCTACGAGAAGATGGCCGAGGCGCCGCAGGCGCTCTACGGGCAGGTTGGCGGCTCGAACTATCAGGGCCAGGGCCTGAAGCTCTCCAAGCATTTCCGCATGCCGTGACGCGGCGTTTTGCTCCCGGCCGCTGCCGCTTTAAAAGGCCGGCGCTGGCCTTGACCGTTCAGGCCGCGTAACCGGACCGCGACATGTCGCATGCTGCCCTCATCACCTTTGCCCTTGTCGCGCTGACGGCGATCGGCGCGATCATGGCGCGACGGCTGCGCATGCCCTCGTCGATTTTTCTGGTGATCTTCGGCATTGCGGCGAGCTTTCTGCCGGACCTGCCGCGCATTCCCATCCAGCCGGATATCGTTCTGCAGGTTCTGCTGCCGCCCTTGCTCTATATTGCCGGCGTCGGCATGAGCTGGCGCGGTTTCAAGCGCGAGTTTGGCGATATTTTCCTGCTCGCGGTCGGTTGCGTCCTCGCCACCGCCGCGGCAGTGGCCGTCACGGTGCATGGCCTTCTCGGCTGGCCCTTGGCGCTGGGCTTCGTCCTCGGCGCGATCGTCGCGCCGCCGGATTCCGTGGCGCCGATTGCGATCACGGAAGGGCTGGCGCTGCCCGATCGCATCGTGACCGTTTTGGAAGGCGAGGGCCTCGTCAACGATGCCACGGCGCTCATCCTGTTCGCCTTTGCGGTTACGGCCGTGGAGCGTGGGAGCTTTTCCTTGCCGGTGGCGATGGGGTTTTTCATCGTCGTCGCGATCGCCGGCGTCGTTTGGGGACTCGTCGTCGGCTGGGCCACCTTGCGGCTGCGCCGGAATCTGAACGATCCGCAGATCGAACTGACCATCGCCTTGCTCACGCCCTACATCGCCTTTTGGCCTTTGCAGGCGCTGGGCGGCTCGGGCGTTCTCGCGGCAGTGGCGGCGGGGCTCTATGTCAGCGCCAATGGCGCCAAGTCGATCTCGCCCGCGACGCGCCTGCAAGGCTATTTCTTCTGGCGCTTCGTCGTCTATGTCACGGAAGGCGCGATCTTCGTCATCACCGGCCTGCAAGCCTGGCCGATCATCGCCAGCTTGCGGAAGGATTCCTGGCAGAAACTGCCGCTGGCCATCGGTGTTGTCATCGTCGCCGTCGTGATGGTGCGCCTGATCTGGGTTCTGGCATTGACGCGGTTTCCGCGCGATTTGATCCGCAAGCGGCTGGGCCGGCGCACGCCGCCCTGGCAGCATGACATCTTCATCGGCTTCACCGGCATTCGCGGCGTCGTTTCGCTGGCGGCGGCGCTGTCGATCCCGTTCATGGCCAATGGCGTGCCGTTTCCGCAGCGCGATGTCGTGCTCATCATCACCTTTGCGGTGATCCTCGCCACGCTGGTCGGGCAGGGGCTCAGCCTGCCGTTCGTGGTGCGCAAGCTCGGTCTCGACGCCGAGGGACGGCGGGAGCTCGCGGCTGCCAAGGACCGTGAGATCCGCGCCCGCATCGCCGGGGTCGAGGCGGCGCTGGCGGAGCTGAGCGAGCGTGGACCTGAGAGCATCCCAGCCGGAACGATGCGCGTTTTAAAGAACCGCCAGCGCGACCGCCGCGATACGCTGATCAGCGCGCTGAAACGGGTGGATGACCAATATGGGGATTGGCTCAAAGTTCTGTTGAGCCTCATCGACGCCGAGCGGCAAAAGATCGCCGAGCTCTACGAGAACGACGCCATCACGGACGAAGCGCGCCGCCGGATCGAGCGCGAACTCGATCTCGAGGACGCGCGCGCGCGCCACGCCTATGACAGCAGCCTGCCGCAGAGAAGCGACGATCTGATACCTTGACCGTCTGCGAGGCTCGGCGCGACCGCCTAGCCTCGGTGATGGTGGCGCAGATATTCGTGCAGGGATTCGGAGCCGGTTTCTTTCAGGAGGGTCGCGAGGTGCATGTCGCCGCGCCGCCCGGCGGCGAAATGGTCGCCATAGGTCCGGCGCAACGTATCGACCCGCGTGTTCCCGTGCTTGTGGCTGATCCGGCCGCGCTCCTCGGCCCGGCCGTCGAGGCCCTTCTTATGTGCTTTCTTAAGCGCTTTTGCCATTCTAACTCCTCCTCAGTGTAAGGATGAGGCGCAACGCCCGCCGCTCAATGGCGTATGGTCCCTTCTCAAAACGCGATCATCCGCAGTGTCGGACTCGCGCGTAAATGTTAGCACAGCCAAGTACGATCGCCAGTGGGTCGCGCGGCGGCGCACTCCAGGACGTCGTCGGCTGAAAGACCGATCGCCCCCTACGGGGGCGTGGTCCCGAGCGGCCGATCACTGAGAGATTCGGTCTTTTGCGGCTTGGTTTGGATCGGGTCTGGCAGCGTAACATCCGTCCGTATGCGAGGCCGGGCTGAGGGACGCAGCTTCTCCCGGATCGCCTGGAACATGACGTAAAGCGGCGGGATCGCAAAAATGCCGATGAAAGACGCGAGGATCATCCCGCCGAACACGGGCGTGCCGACATCGCGCCGCGCCAGCTGAGACGCGCCAACCGCGACGACCAGCGGATAAAGGCCAAGGATGAAGGCAAAGGACGTCATCATCACCGGGCGGAAGCGCAAGCGCGAACCTTCCGTCGCAGCTTCCAGCAGCGGGACGCCCTTCTCGCGCTGTTCCTTGGCGAATTCGACAATCAGAATGCCATTCTTGGCGGCGAGGCCAATCAACACCACCATGCCGATCTGCGCATAGAGATCGAGCGTCAGGCCGGCGAGCTTAATGGCGGCAAATGAGCCGAGAATGCCGATCGCCACGGAAAGCAACACCGGAACGGGGATCGTCCAGCTCTCGTAGAGAGCGACGAGAAAGAGATAGGCGAATAGAATCGCAAAGCCGAGGATGATGGTCGTCTTCCCCTCGGCGCGCTTTTCCTGGAAGGCGGTATCGGTCCATTCCCCGGCGTAACCCTGGGGCAGGGTGCGCGCGGCGACATCCTCCATGGCTTTTAACGCCTGGCCAGACGAGACGCCTTGCGCAGGGCCGCCTTGAACTGTGACGGCCCGGACATTGTTGTAGCGGATCAGCGCGGGCGGGCCGATGACGACGCGCACCTCGACCAGGCTGCGCAGGGGAATCATCTGCCCCTGATTGTTGCGCACATGGATGCGGTAAATATCGTCGATGCTCGACCGATCACTGGCTTCGGCTTGAACTTGGACCTGCCAGGTTCGTCCAAACAGATTCAGATTGTTGACAAAATACCCGCCCAGTGACGCTTGCAGCACTTGAAAGACATTGTTGAGCGGCACGCCCAGGACTTGCGCCTTGTCGCGATCGATATCGAGATAGATCGACGGATTCGTCGCCGAAAACGTGCTGAACACGCGATGCAGTTTCGAGTCTTGATTTGCCGCGACGAGCAGGCCGCGCAGCACCTGGGCAAAGGCTTTCGGATCGCTGCCGCGCAAGTCTTTTAGAACATAAGTGAATCCGCCACCCGTGCCGAGGCCCAGGATGGGCGGCGGCGCGAGCGGAACGACGTTGCCGCCTTGAATCTGCCGAAACGCCGGCCCGAGCCGCCCGATCAGCGCCGACACACTCATCGAGGGCTTCTTGCGTTCCTCGAACGGCTTCAAGGTGACAACCATGAAGCCGGCGTTCGATTGCGAATAATTGTCGATGAAGTTCAGGCCGACGACAGAGGTCACGTCTTGGACGGTCTCATCATGGCGCAAGATCTCCTCGGCCTTCTCGATGACCGCCGTAGTTCGCGCAACGGACGCGCCGCCCGGCAATTCGACAACGACGAATAAGGCTCCTTGATCATCTTCCGGCAGGAAGCCGGTTGGCGTGACCTTTGCCAACGCAACGACGCCAACCATTGCGATGGCAACCATTACCAGGCCGATGACCGAAAAACGGACGATCTGCGCGACGGCCGCGCCATAAGCGTCGCGCACGTGGTCGATCATCCGCATGATAAAGCCCATGATGCCACGGCGCGGTCCATGATGCGGGCGCAACAGGACGCCGCAAAGCGCCGGCGACAAGGTCAAGGCATTGATCGCCGAAAGCAACATCGAGACGGCGACCGTCACCGCAAACTGCCGGAACAACTCGCCGGATATGCCGGGGATGAACGCCACGGGAACGAAAACCGACAGCAGGACAAGAGTGATCGCGATGATCGGCGCCGTGATCTCACGCATCGCCTGTTTGGTCGCGTCCGCGGGCGAAAGCTCGGGATGCTCCTCCATGACGCGCTCGACATTTTCGACAACGACGATCGCGTCATCGACCACGATGCCGATAGCAAGAACGACGGCGAGCAGGGAGACCGAATTGGCCGAATAGCCGACGGCCAGCAGGACGATGAAGGTGCCGATGAGGCTGACGGGGACCGCCAATGTCGGAATCAGCGTCGCCCGCACACTGCCCAGGAAGAGGAAGACGACGAGAACGACAAGGATGAAGGCTTCGATCAGCGTCTTCTGCACCTCGTGAATGGTATCGGTGACGAAGACTGTCGGGTCGTAGGTGATCTTCCAGGCAATATCGTCGGGGAAGCGCTCGGCGGCGGCAGCCACGCGGGCGCGGACCGCTTTCAGCGTCGCAATGGCGTTGGCGCCAGGTGTCTGGTAGATCGCGATCGCGGCGGCAGGGCCGCCGTTGAGCCGCGTGTCACGGTCGAGATTGGCGGCGCCCAGCTCCAAGCGTGCGACATCGCCAAGCCGTAAAATCGAACCATCCGGATTTGTGCGGATGACGATCTTGGCAAATTCCTCAGGCGAATTGAGGCGCCCTTTGGTCTGGATGTTGAGCTGGAGTTGTTGATCATTCGAGATCGGCCGTGCGCCGATGCGGCCCACGGCCGCCTGGATATTCTGCGCCTGGATCGCATTGATCACGTCCGCCGTCGTCAGCCCCAAGCCGGTTAGCCGATCCGTGCGAACCCAGATCCGCATGGCATAATCCTGCGGACCCCACAATGTCGCATCGCCCACGCCGGGCGTGCTCTTGATCTGATCGAGAAGATTGATCGTGACATAGTTTGAAAGAAACAGCGGGTCGTAGGTGTGTTTGGGGGAATAAACCGCGATGACCGCGAGCAGCGCCGACGACTTTTTCTTGACGACGATACCCTGGCGCTGAACTTCCGGCGGGAGACTCGCCAGCGCCGTTTGGACCCGGTTATTGACGTTGACGGTGTTGATGTCCGGATTGGTGCCGAGTTCAAATGAGGCCGTGAGCGAATAGCTGCCGTCGTCGCCGCTGGTGCTTTTCATGTAGATCATCTTGTCGACGCCGACGACTTGCGCCTCGATGACCTGCGCCACGGTCGCCTCGACCACCGCCGCATTTGCACCGGGATAGCTCGTCGTCACCGAGACCTGAGGCGGGACGATGTCGGGATATTGCGCAAGCGGGATTGCCAAAAGCGCCAACAGGCCGGCGATGGTCGTGACGATCGCGATAACGATGGCTAAGCGTGGCCGATCGACGAAGATGGCCGAGAACATGGGCTTAGTCTCCCGCGAGAGACGACGAGACGGGCGTCGCGCGCACCGGGGCGCCAGCGCGCACGCTTTGCAAGCCTTCGACAATCACCTGTTCGCCGCCCTGCAACCCGTCCGTGACGATGACGTCGGGTCCAAGCTCGCCGCCGGTTTTAAGCCGTCGAACCTGAGCTTTTCCATCTTCCACGATGAAGACATAGACGCCGCCCTGATCGGCGATGAGAGCGGCCTGCGGCACGACCGTCTGTTCGACCGGATTGCCCGCCTCGAGAATGACGCGGACAAGCTGCCCGTCGATGAGCCGGTTCTGAGGATTGGCGATTGTCGCGCGCAGGGTCACCGTGTCGGTTGTCTTATCGACGCTCACGCCGATGAAATTGATCGCGCCGATCTGGTCGTAAAGCGCGCCATCGGCAAATCGCACGCGCACCTTGATGCCGGCGACCTTTTGGTCGCGCTGACTGTCCTGGGCGCGCAGCAGCTCGCGCTGGCTGACTGGAAAGGTCACATACATTGGGTCTTGACTGACGATGAGCGTCAGCGGGCCGCTCTCGGGGCCGACAACATTGCCTTTCGTCACGCTGCTGCGCCCGATACGCCCAACAATCGGGGAGGCGATGTCGGTGTAGCTGAGATTGATTTGCGCCGTCGTCAGATTGGCTTCATCGGTCAGCACGGCGCCCTTGCTCTGGGCCTCTTGCGCGACGGCCCTGTCGCGGTCGACCGCAGTGCCGTTGCCGCGGCTGAAAAGCTGCACCGCGCGCTGGGTCTGCAATTGAGCCAAGGTGTAGGCCGCCTGGCTGCGTGCGAGCGCGCCTTGCGCCTGTTGGACGGCGGCCTCGAAAAGCCCTTTTTCGATTTGATAGAGCGGCGTTCCATCCTTGACCGTCTGACCGTCGGCGAAGAGAACGCCATCGAGGAAGCCCTTCACACGCGCGCGGACCTCGACGCGATTGATCGCTTCTATGCGTCCGACGAATTCGAGGCTATTGGTGACAGGTCTGCGAACCGCCTGCGCGACGCCGACGGGAATCGCTGCTGGCGACGGCTGGTCCGCCTGAGCCGATCCGAGAAATCCGCAAAATAGGGCGGCGACACATAGGAGACGTCGCATCTCGGCCATCCTTCCACGGTTCTACAATGCGTCCTCGATTCGATCGGCGATTGTCTTCAGCACTTTGATCCGCGCGAAGCGCTTGTCTTCGGCCTCGACCAAGGTCCAGGGTGCGTATCGCGTGCTTGTCCGATCGATCATGTCGCTCACCGCTTCCTGATAGAGCGACCATTTCTCGCGATTGCGCCAATCCTCGGCGGTGATCTTGTAGCGCTTGAACGCCGTTGCCTCGCGCAGTTTGAAGCGGCGCAACTGCTCTTCAAAACTGATCGCGAGCCAGAACTTGACGACGATATAGCCCGCAAGATCGAGTTGATATTCAAAGTCGTTGATCTCGCCGTAAGCGCGCGCAACGTCCGACTCCGCACAAAAGTGTTCGACGCGCTCGACCAACACGCGGCCGTACCAACTCCGGTCAAAGAATGCGATCCTGCCGCGCGACGGGATATGACGCCAGAAGCGCCAGAGATAAGGCCTTGCGCGTTCCTCATCTGTCGGCGCGGCAACGGGATAGACCTGGAAAGTGCGCGGATCGAGCGCCTGACGCACGCGTCCGATCGCGCCGCCTTTGCCGGCCGCATCATTGCCTTCGAAGACGCAAACCAGGGCGCGATCCTCGAAAGCTCTCGAGGTGGTCATGCGCGTGATGCGGCTCTGCTCAACGTCGAGTTTCTCATCGTAGTCCGCTTTCGAAATCGTCTTGGAGAGATCGAGCTTGGCCACAATGGAAGGGTGCGGCAGGATGCTGTCAGATGCTGTCTCGGGAGCTTTGGAATTCGCGCTGCGCCCGGCGCCGTTCGTTGGAACAGCAGCAGGTTTCGCCGTTGCGCGCCGTAGCGCTTCGAGGAGAACCGTGCCGACCTGGACATCCCGGAAACGCGCGTCGGCGGCCGGGACGACGGTCCACGGCGCATAAGCGGTCGAGGTGACGCGGGTCATTTCCGCGGCCGCTTCGACGATCCGTTGGAATTCGCCTTTGGTCTCGACCGCCGCCCATTCCCGAACCACGGGCCGCTCATAATACCCGCGCTTGGTCAGTTTTTTCAGCCGGCGCTCGCTTTCGTCGCGATCGATATGGAGCCAGAGCTTGACGACGGTGACCTGCTCCGCATCGAGCATGCTTTCGAAGCGATTGATGATGGCGAGTGCTTCAGAAAATTCGGCCTCATCAAAGCGCTTCGTGGCCCGTGCCAACAGAGCCTCGTGATACCAAGAGCCCAAAACGATTCCGATACGGCCGCGCGGTGGAATGTCACGCCAATATTTCCACATGCCCGGATGCTGTTGCTGTATTTCGGACGGTTCGGCATAGGTCAATGTGCTGAGATAATGCGCGTCCAGCCATTCGTAGAGTCTGTGCGTCACCTCTCCCTTACCGGAACCGTCGGGCCCGTTGATAAGCAGGAGTATCGTCCGCGCTTTTGACTCGATGAGATCGAATTGAGCGTTTAAGAGATCTTCGCGAAGCTTCGGCTCAATCTCATCAAATTTCTCTTTCTCGAGCGCGTGCTCCAATTGTGCGGATTCGAACATCGGATCCTCCGCCGCGCATATGACCAAAATTGCTTTTTAGGGTTGTCAGCCCCATTTCAATGTAATGCCGATGTCGCCCGGCATGCCGCCGGGGAAATCGATAACGTCGTAGCGGAGCTTGTAGCCTCGCGGCTGCAATTCCGCTTTCCAGAAATCATACATTTCTTTGGGCAAGCCGGTCAGCGTCGTCTCCCATCCATCTTCCTGCTGATTGATAGCGCGACCCCGATCGGTGCAAAGCGCATTGGGGAAACGATGGACGCGAACTTCGGTGAGCCCGTTTGAAACGGCGTTCTGAATAATTCGTGTCACGCGTTTGAGCGCTTCTTCGCGCGAGACACCTGAAGGTTTGCGAAGCTGCGCGAGCAGATCGGCTTTTTCGGCTTCGATCGCCCGCGCTTTCGCTTCTTCGGCGGAGGCCTTTTTCGCCTCGACCAACGCCAGTTCCTTCATCACCTCTTTCGCAGTCGGTAGGTTGATTTCGGTCGCGGTCATTGATCGCTCCTTTCTGCAAGGAAGCCACAGTCTAGCTCTTGACGAAATTTTTGCATCATTTATCCTTCACGCAATTGCGCTAATGACTTTTGGATTGCACCGCGAAAGCGGAAATCAATTTGCGATAATCGATAGAACTGATTTGCATAAAATCAGCCGTCGCTGACTTTCGGATTTTTTCGATACAGCTTTATTCAATGCAGCGCTTTAGTTGACTGCTGAAAAGCGAATACGCGCATCTCAAACAACGAAGGGAGTTCCGCATGTCTCCCGCAGCGCCTCTATCGCATGATGATATGAAATTCAGCCCGTTTGCCGCCGTCTTCGACTATGCAGTCGATGCGATGCAGCGCAACATCCTCTTTCTGGATGTAATGCGGCAGCGAGGCAATCAATATCGCGCCCATATGGCGGAGGCCGCTCCGCACGTGCTCGACTATTCCGTCGAGCTTCTCATCGATGGTCGCCGCCTTGAGCGCCCGGTCAACTACGCGCTCGTGCGGATCCTTCCGGAGGAGGGCGTCGAGCTCGATCCAAGACGACGGCCATTCATCGTGGTCGACCCGCGTGCCGGGCATGGGCCGGGCATTGGCGGCTTTAAGCGCGACAGCGAGATCGGTGTGGCCATGAAGGCGGGGCATCCCTGCTATTTCATCGGCTTCCTGCCGGAGCCCGTGGCGGGGCAGACGATCGAAGACGTCGCCCGCGCCGAGGCCATTTTCATCGAAAAGGTTATTGCCCTGCATCCGGACGCCGACGCCAAGCCATGCGTGATTGGAAATTGTCAGGCGGGTTGGGCCGTGATGATGCTCGCGGCGCTGCGGCCGGAGCTTTTCGGTCCGCTCATCATCGCTGGTTCGCCTTTATCCTATTGGGCGGGTGCGCCGGGGCAGAACCCCATGCGCTATGTCGGCGGCTTGCTGGGCGGAAGCTGGATGACCGCTCTTGCGAGCGATCTTGGGAACGGCAAGTTCGATGGCGCCTGGCTCGTCGAGAATTTCGAGAGCCTTAATCCGGCCAACACGCTTTGGAGCAAAGCCTATAATCTTTACGCCAAGATCGACACCGAGGCGCCGCGCTATCTTGGTTTCGAGCGCTGGTGGGGCGGCCACGTCAATCTCAATGCCGAGGAAATTCAATTCATCACCGACGAACTGTTCATCGGAAACAATTTGGCGGCGGGCCGCATCGAAATGTTTGGCGGCCAGTCGATTGACCTGCGCAACATCAAGTCGCCAATCGTGATTTTCTGTTCCGAGGGCGACAACATAACGCCGCCACCGCAGGCGCTGGATTGGATTCTTGATCTCTATCGTGATGTCGATGAAATTCGCGCTTATGGGCAAACCATCGTCTACACGATCCATGAGTCCATCGGGCATCTTGGAATCTTTGTTTCAAGCTCTGTCGCGCGCAAGCAGCACGACGAATTCGCGAACAATATAGATTTGATCGACGTGCTGCCGCCGGGGCTTTACGAAGCTGTCTTTGAACCGAAAACGGAAGCGACGAAAAATCGAGAGCTGGCGACCGGCGATTGGATCATGCGCTGCGAGCCGCGAACCCTCGACGATATTCGCGCATTGGGCGGGCATGGCGCGGAGAACGATCGTCGATTTGCCGCGGTGGCGGAGATGTCGAAGATAAATCTCGGGCTTTATCGCGCCTATCTCCAGCCCTTCGTCCGCGCATCCATGTCCGAACCCGTTGCTGAAGCGCTCAGGCAGCTGCATCCGTTGCGGGTCCAGTATGAATTGTTCGCCGATAGTAATCCGTTCATGGCCTCGCTGGGGAAATTGGCCGAGCTGGCGCATGACCATCGACGCGCGGTCGAACATGATAATCCGTTTTGGGTGGCTCAGGAGGCCGTGTCCGCTCAGATCGTGAGGGCGCTCGACTTCTGGCGGGATGTCCGAGACCAAACCGCCGAGCGGCTTTTTCTCGCCATCTATGGCTCGCCGGCGCTTCAGACCGCGGCGGGCGTAGACAATTCCGAACAGGCATCCATGCCGAAAGCGCCGACAAGCCTCCTGCATAAGGAGTTCCTATCGGCACGCATCGCCGACTTGAGGTCGCGCATTCCAAGCGGCGGACTACGGGAGGCTCTGGTCCGGTCGGCACTTTATGTGGGCATGAGCCATGGGATTATCGACGAACGCAGCTTCGAGGCCATCCGGAGGATTCGCCTCGTTGGGGAAGACATGCCGCGATTGACGATCGCGCAATTCAAGACGCTGGTGCGCGAGCAATTTTTCATGCTGCTCATCGACAAGGATGCAGCGCTTGCGGCCATTCCCGCGCTCCTGCCGCAAAAGCGCGGCGAAAGAGAACGGCTCTTCCGCAATCTCACCGATGTCCTGACGGCGCGGGGTTATCTCGTTCAGGCGGCAATACCGCGATTTCTCGAGATCGCAAAGCTCTTCGATGTCGATACGGATCTGACGGCGGAGGTGCGGGCGAGCGAACGCGCCCAATTCTCGGTTCTCCCGACTGTGGATCGAGAAGAGCGGGCGAGGGCATCGTAAGAACGCGCCCGGAGTCTGTGAGCTGCGAGGTTTGTCATGTCGATCGCGTCGGTCACCTCACCTCAGCCGCATGCCAAATATGAACGCTTGATCGAAGCCGCATCCAAGGTGCCTGCCGCGAAAACGATCGTCGTGCATCCCTGTGACGAAGCCTCGTTACGTGCCGCATGTGACGCGGCGGAAGCTCATCTGATTGTCCCGATCCTTGTCGCGCCGGCCGCGAAGGTCGCTGCCGTTGCGAGCAAATATGGCCTCGATGTAAGCCGCTTTGAGGTTGTCGATGCGCCGCACAGCGATGCTGCGGCGAGCAAGGGCGTCGCAATGATCCGCGAAGGGAAAGGCGAGCTCCTGATGAAAGGGAGCCTGCATACCGACGAACTCATGCGCGCGGTTGCATCCTCCGCAAACGGATTGCGGACGGAGCGGCGGATTAGCCATGTCTTCATCATGGATGTTCCGACCTATCCGAACACGCTTTTCATTACCGACGCTGCGATCAATATCTTTCCGGACCTCGAGGCGAAACGCGACATCATCCAGAATGCGATCGACCTCTTTACACAGATTGGGCTCGGAACACCCAAAGTGGCCATATTGTCGGCGGTCGAAACCGTGACGCCGAAGATTCCTTCGACGATCGACGCGGCGGCTTTATGCAAAATGGCCGAGCGCGGCCAGATCACCGGCGGGATTCTTGACGGGCCCTTGGCCTTTGACAATGCGATCGAACCGGAAGCCGCCGCCATCAAGGGGATACGTTCGGAGGTTGCCGGGCACGCGCAGATATTGGTGGTTCCCGACCTTGAAGCCGGCAATATGCTCGCGAAGAACCTCACATTCCTTGCGCGGGCGGATGCCGCTGGAATCGTTCTGGGCGCGCGAGTCCCCATCATCCTGACGTCCCGCGCCGATTCGCTGCGCACGCGCATGGCTTCCTGTGCGATTGCCGCGCTCTATGCCCATGCGCGGACCACGACGATGGGCTTGCCGAAGGTTTGATTCGATGCAGACCATCCTCGTGGTCAACTCCGGCTCTTCGAGCGTGAAGTTCCAGGTGTTCGGGACGGATGGCGTCTCGGCCCTGGAGCGTTTGATTAAAGGGCAGGTGAGCGGCATCGGCACCATGCCACGATTGTTCGCCCGTGACGCCGGCGGCGAACTGATGATCGACAGGGCTTTTGACGCCGCGCAGATTGGCGATGTTTCAATCGCGATCCAGACGGCCGGTGCATGGCTGCGCGAGCAGTTGAACATCACGCCGATCGCTGTCGGTCATCGTATCGTGCATGGCGGCCCTGATTACGATCGCCCCATCCTTATCGATGATAACGCGCTTGCGGTTTTAGAAAAGCTTGTCTGTCTCGCGCCTTTGCACCAGCCAAATAACCTCGCGCCGATCCGCTCGATTCGCGCGCGTTTTCCGGATCTCCCGCAGATCGGCTGTTTTGATACCGCCTTTCATCGCACGCATAGCGCTGACGCAGATCACTACGCCATCCCGGAACAATATTATTTGGAGGGCGTCCGCCGCTACGGGTTCCACGGCCTGTCTTATGAATATATTGCCGACCGCCTCACCATTGTCGCACCGGATGTCGCGTTGAAAAAGATCGTCGTGGCGCATCTTGGCAGCGGCGCCTCGATGTGCGCTCTATCCGGCGGCCGCAGCATCGACAGTTCAATGGGTTTTACGGCACTGGACGGTGTGCCGATGGGCACAAGGCCCGGTCAGCTCGACCCCGGCGTTGTGCTTTATCTGATCGAGCAACGCGGCATGAGCCCCGCCGCAGTCCAGGACATGCTCTATCATGACTGCGGTCTCAAAGGGCTGTCGGGCCTCAGCAATGATGTTCGTGATCTCGAAGCCAGCGATGACCCGCGGGCGGCGTTCGCGTTGGATTATTTCGTCTACCGCGTCGGACTTTATGCGGGCATGCTGGCCGCGGCGCTCGGCGGCATAGATGCTTTTGTCTTCACCGCCGGCATTGGCGAGAACTCCGCGACCATGCGGGCGCGCATCGCTGATAAACTGAAATGGCTGGGGGTTGACCTCGACCCCGCGGCCAATGCGACGCACGCCGAGCTTATCTCCGAGCCAAGAAGCCCGGTCCGGGTCTATCGAATTGCGACCGATGAAGAGATGATGATCGCGCGGCACACGCTCGCGTGCCTTTCGGAAAGCTCATTGCAGCGCTCCGAACGCGGGAGAGTTGCATGACGATCCGTATGGCGAAGGCGCCTCTTCTGGAAGGCAAGAAGGGCTTGATCATCGGGGTCGCTAATGAACAATCGATCGCCTGGGGCTGCGCCAAGGCGTTTTACGGCCTGGGTGCCGAGGCCGCGATCACTTATCTCAACGATAAAGCCAAGCCTCATGTCGAGCCTCTCGCAAAGGCGATCGATTCGAAAATCCTGATGCCGCTCGACGTGCGTGTGCCGGGGCAGATGGAGGCGGTCTTCGATCGTATCAAGCGCGATTGGGGGCGCCTGGATTTTGTTGTCCACTCGATCGCGTTCTCGCCAAGGGATACTCTGGCCGGCCGTGTGATCGACGTGCCGCGGGATGGCTTCCTCACGACCATGGATATTTCGTGCTGGTCGTTCATCCGCGTGGCGCATCTGGCCGAGCCGCTGATGACGGACGGGGGCGCGTTGTTCACGATGACCTATTACGGCAGTCAAAGGGTCGTCGAAAATTATAATGTCATGGGGCTGGCGAAGGCGGCGCTTGAATGCGCCGTTCGCTATATCGCCGCGGAGCTCGGCCCCAAACGTATTCGCGTTCACGCGATTTCGCCCGGTCCGCTTGCGACGCGCGCCGCGTCCGGAATTCCGGAATTCGATGAGCTTCTGGACAAGGCAAAAACAAAAGCGCCAACCCGCAGCCTCGTGAACATTGACGACGTCGGCCTTGCCACCGCGTTTCTGGCGCATGATGCCGCAAAGCTCATCACCGGTGAAACGCTTTATGTGGACGGCGGCTATCATATTATCGATTAGGCGCGCTTTGCAGAAAGGGATGACTTGTTTCGAAAGAGCGATATTCATCTTCTGAATGCTAGCGCATGGCTTGAATATCTCCCCATAGCGAGCTGGGCCACGAACTATCGTGGCGCATGGCTGCGCGACGACCTTACGGCCGGGCTGACATTGGCGGCCTATGCGATTCCGATCTCTCTTGCCTATGCCGCTTTGGCAGGCCTGCCGCCGCAGGTCGGCGTCTACGGCTATATGCTGGGCGGCCTCGGCTATGCGGTCATGGGTTCGTCGCGACAGCTTGCGATTGGGCCCACATCGGCCATTTCCCTGATGATCGCGGCGACGGTTGCGCCCATGGCGCAGGGCGACGCCTCTCGCTATGCGCAGATTGCGAGCCTCACAGCACTGACGGTTGCGGGCCTTTGCGCCATTGCTTGGGCCTTGCGGCTGAGCGGCCTCGTCAAATTGATCAGCGACAGCATATTGGTGGGATTCAAGGCCGGCGCGGGGCTGACGATTGCCATCACGCAGGTGCCAAGCCTGATCGGCGTATCGGGGGGAGGCCATAACTTTTTCGAGCGGGTCCTTTCGCTGTTGCCGCAATTGGGCAATATCCATGTCCTGACCCTTGTCGTCGGCGCTTTGGCGATCATCCTCATCATCATCGGCGAACGCATCTGGCCCGCGCGGCCAATCGCGCTCGGCGTCGTGGTCCTGGCAATCCTTGCCGCAGCACTGCTTGGGCTTGCCGCGCACGGGGTTCGCACGACAGGTGAAATTCCGCCCGGGCTGCCGATGCTGCGCGCGCCCACGCTGCGGCTGCGCGACGTTGACGGCATCATGCCGTTGGCGGCGGGATGCATGCTGCTCGCCTATATTGAGAGTGTTTCCGCGGGCCGTTCTTTCGCAACAAAACACGGGCGATCTTTAGACGCGCGGCAGGAGCTGCTCGGCATCGGCGCCGCAAACCTCGCCGCGGCCTTTGGACAGAGCTATCCCGTTGCGGGCGGGCTGTCGCAATCGGCCGTCAACGACAAAGCGGGCGCGCGCACGCCGCTTGCTCTGGTCTTCGCCTCAATGGCATTGGCTTTGTGTCTGTTGTTCCTCACGGGTGTGTTGAAAGATCTTCCGAAGGCCGTTCTTGCGGCCATTGTCTTGACGGCCGTCGCCGGGCTCGTGGATTTCCGTGCCTTGTTGCGCATGTGGCGCGTGAGCAGGCTCGATTTTTATGCGGCGGCCATCGCGCTGTGCGGCGTCCTCGTCTTTGGAATTCTGCCCGGCATCTTGATCGCCACAGTCGCGTCCATCCTTCTCCTGCTGATGCGCGTTTCGTACCCCCACGTAGCATTCCTCGGTCGCGTACCTGGCACGGACCGCTATTCCGACATTGTGCGCCATGCGGAAAATGAATTGATTCCCGGCGTTCTCGCCTTCCGGCCCGAAGGCTCGCTCATCTATGTCAATGCAAGTTTCGTCCTTGACGTCGTCTTGAAGCGCTTAAACTTAGAGAGCACCCGCGACATCCGTCTGGTTATCTGCGACCTCTCCGCATCGCCCTTCATCGATCTCGCAGGCTCTCGCATGCTGCATGAGTTGCACCGCCTCGTTGAGGGGCGACGTATGACGTTGCGCATCGTCGGCGCGCACGGCCAGGTTCGCGATCTCTTGCGAGCCGATGGGCTGGGTGAGAAAGTCGGCGAACTCGGCCGGGCGATCACGCTTGAAAGCCTCGTCGGCGCCAAGATTGAAGGGCCGGAGGGTTCCGGGTGAATTTGCTCTGGATTGGACGAATGTTCCAAGTCTCGAATTCGGCGCGCGCTTGGTTGGCTTGCGCCATCGTCTGCGCTTTGGCTTTGCAAGACGCGCCGAGGGCATCGGCGCAAGCCTGGGAGTTCTTCCTGGAGTGCGGCAAATATCAGGATAAAGACCAAGCCGATCAGAGAGTGCAAACGCTCGGCTTTCTCGGCCTTCCTATTTCCGTCCGGCGCGAGCGCGACGAAAAAGGCGAGATGTGGTACGAGCTTATCGTCAAGGGGATGAACACCCCCGACGAAGCGCGGCGCACGAAGCTTCTCATCGAAACCTCGGGCGGCCCTCGCTGCAAGTCGGAGCTTGATCGCTAAACCGCGACTCCAACCGAGCATGCTGCTTTGGTTGTGGTGGCGCGAGAAGCGCCTACCAGGGACTGCAGCGTAGAGTGGGCTTTATGGCGGCTGGGTCCCATTTCCCTCGGACTTGTTCGGCTTACGTGCCAGTTTACCGGCGGGCGGGGCTCAGGCATAATGGGTCGGTCGCTGCGGGCTAACGACCTGAAGAATAAGGCCTCGTGCCGACTCGGGCATGCGACGCGCGGGCGTAGTTCAATGGTAGAACGGCAGCTTCCCAAGCTGCATACGAGGGTTCGATTCCCTTCGCCCGCTCCAATACTTAGCAACTTTCGGCGGAAAAGCTTTGCAGCCGGTTTTGCAGAAATTCATCACGTTTTGTTCCGGTGCCGGTTCATCATATCGATCAGGTTCTTAGTGGCTGCCGCCCTATCGACTTAGCGTCGGATGATTTTCGAAACAGTCTCGTCCTCCCATCCCATAAATTCAGCGATCGCACGCTCGGGAATGCCGGCGAGATAGAACCTCGTCACGGCCGCTCAAATCATGGAAATGAAGAGGACGGAAGCGTCGACCTTCGGCCTCATAATGCCTTCTCATATCTCCACCATTGTCTTGACGTGAAATACGATCCGGACGGGGCGAGCGCTTACAGCGCCTGTCGTTTCTGCTCAGGCTTGCGCGGGTGCGAAGGGAGGTCGATCCTGCCGGCCGCTTCTTCATTCTATCGCGATGGTTCGAAGTGCATTTTTCGTAATGTACACTTTACAACGCGTACTGAAGGGGCGGAGAGTGCAAAAGGATCGAACACCCAGATTTGCTTAAGTCTAGTGCGGCTGATGGGTCGTCGCTTTAGCCACCGGCCAGCGCAGCGCTGAGGATAAAATGCCATCAGATAGGTGCGCGGATGAAACGAATCGTCATTCTTATCGACGGTACTTGGGACGAAGAAGGCGTTGGCAATTCTACTAACGTTGCACGCCTCGATCCTTCAAACACGGCTGCGGGCCCGCCGTTGATTCCGGGAGTTGGGTCCGACGGAATTGTGCAACGCGTCGTCTACCATAAGGGGGTGGGCGCGGATCCCGACTTCCTCAAACATTGGCTCGGGGGCTCAATCGGTCTGGGGCTGAAGGAAATTGTGCTTCAGGCCTATGCATCTATTGTCGATCTCTACGACCACGGAGATGATATTTTCGTCTTGGGTTTTTCTCGCGGGGCTTATGCTGCCCGCGCGCTAGTGGGCATGATCGGCGCTTCTGGAATCGCACGCCACTCCACCAGCGATAATCTCGAAACTGCCTGGGCCAATTATCGCGTCGATCCCGCCGTGCGCGCCAAACCCGGGTCAGCAAGCGGTGGCGACAAGCAGGCGATCGACCATCTGGAAACCTTGCGCGAAGAGGACGGATTGCAGCCCGACAATCGGGTCAAATGCGTCGCAGTTTGGGACACGGTTGGCTCTTATGGCGTTCCGGCCGGGTTCGGGCTAGCGGCGCTAGCACGCTACATCGCGCTGGCGTCGCTTGGATTTCATGACACGAGCTTCGGCGATCACGTCAATGTTGGTCTCCACGCCGTGGCGATCGACGAGCGACGGCGCCCTTTTGTGCCAACCTTCTGGACGATCAGGAAAGGATTACAGCCGAAAGGGCATGTGGAACAGACGTGGTTTGCGGGCGAACATGGCAATATAGGTGGCGGCGAAGCCGATCCGCGCCTCTCAAATGAGGCCTTGATTTGGATGATCGCGCGGCTCGAAGCGCTGACCGGCCTCGTCTTCAATCAGGATGCCGTGCGCACCGTCGCGGACAAGGCAAGTATCAACGGAGAGATTTATGATTCGACGGTCGGTTGGCCCATTGATCATTTGTGGCCGCATTTACGCAAAGTGCTCTCGCCAGATGCGATCCTGCACGGGGCCCTTATAAATAAGTCCGACCCGACTCATGAGCATATCAACGAGCGGGTGCATTGGAGCGCGTTGCAGAAGCGCGGGCACTCCGGCACCATCTTCGGTGTTCAAAACGCGATCTACAACCCAGCGAATTTGCCACAGGATGTTCCCGCGGCGAAAGTTGCGGAGATCACTGTTGAAGAGCAAGAGGCCTACGGCACGCCCACAGCTTAAGTCTATTGCATTGAATTATGCTGCGAATCGAATTGGCCTTCCACGCCGAAGAGGCTGGGTGAGCCGCGGCCGGGGTAGGTGCCCCCTACACAAAGCTGTCACATTTAATTTCTATGGCGGCTTAAGTCATGTTTTCGGTTGCCGTTGCGCGCGCCGATAATTCCGGTCGATGACCTATAATGAAGTTGGCCATTTGTGCCGCGCCAATAAAAGAGGATTTCGATTATTTTTCAGTCAGGTGACAAGGCTTAGTGTCCTTGTCGTCTGGGCGGGAATTTGCTTTGGCGCTCAAGAGGACCGATCGGCGGCTGAACAGCGCTTAACGACGGAACATCCTATCGCGTTCGATATTCCTTCTCAGCCCTTGGTCGCCGCCATCGAGCGTTACAGCATCATTTCGAGCTTGCAGGTCATTTATGATGCGAGTCTCGCAACTGGGCGCCGTTCGACGGCGATAAAAGGTGAATATACAGCGGCCGCTGCTCTTTCGAGACTTTTATCTGGCACTGGTCTCAAACCGGACTATGTGGCGGCAGACGGCGCGATGCTGGTTCCGAACCCAATTGAAGTTCGCACGCTCTTCATTCGTTATTATGGTCATGTCCAAACGGGCCTGAGACGCGCGCTGTGCGCGGACCCGCGGCTGCGGGCGGGGAGCTACCGTTTAGCATTCGGAGTCTGGATCGGTCGTACTGGCGCCGTGTCGCGTGTCGTATTGCTTGGGTCGACCGGGAAGAGCGATGTTGACGCGATCTTCGATCGCCTTATCAGCAATCTGTCGTTTGGCCGCGCACCGCCCCTAGATTTTGCGCAGCCTATCGTGGTTTTAGTGACGCCGAAGCTGATCGAGCAGTGTGACGACGTGAACGCGAACGGTCGATTGATAAGGGCGAATCAATGACGCAGTCCGGCTGGACAGCGCTTCAGAATCGTCTGCTATCGCGTTACGCACACTTCAAGAAGCTGCTGACGCAGCGGCTGGGGTCTGCCGATCGCGCCGACGATGCGCTCCAAGAGACGTGGCTGCGCCTGGAGCGCGGCGGCGAACTGACGACAGTCCGCAGCCCCGACACTTTCCTCTACACCATGGCGATCAATATCGCCTGGGATCGGATGCGCGCTGACAACCGGCGGCTTACGACATCTGAAATCGAGACTTTGCTGAGCATCCCCGACGACGCGCCCAGCCCGGCGCGCATCGCGGAAGCCCGTATCGAGCTGGAAGCGGTCAAAACAATCATTGCCGAACTCCCGGCCCGCCAACAGGCAATCTTGCTGGCGGCACGGGTCGATGGCCTGCCGCGTGACGAAATTGCAAGGCGTTTCGGCGTTTCGGTGCGGTTTGTTCAGCGCGAATTACAAGAAGCGCATGACTATTGCGCCTCTCGTCTTGAGAAGCTCGAACGTTCGAAGTTCAGATCAAGCCTGCGAAAAACGTCTACTGTTCAGAGACATCTCAATGTTGTCGCGGAGAAGCCGAAAAGGCCGGAGACTTGAGGATGATGGAACAGGAAGACGCCAGGGGTAGCGCGTTGCGACGGGATGCCCGGCGCTGGGTGACGCAACTTGCTTCCGGTGAGGCGACGGCGGCGGATGCTCATGCCCTCGAACGCTGGCGACACCAGAGCACGGCGCACGAGGCCGCTTTCGTCGATGCGGTCCGCGTCTGGAAAAGTCTTGAGCCGGGAGGCAGGGCTTTCATAGAAACGCATGGGCGGCCGGTTTGGTCCGGCCACGCGATGCGCCTGCGCCGGCGCGCATTTCTTGGGGGCGCTTTAGCCGCCGCGTCGGCGGCCGTGGGTTATGGCGTCGTTCATCCGCCGTTCGATCTCTGGCCATCGCTCGAAGAATTGACAGCGAATTATCGAACCGGGACCGGGGAGCAGAAGCATGTCGCGCTTGGCGGTGTTGCGATCGAGTTGAACACGCAGACGAGCCTCGATATCAGCGCCCAAGGAGCGGGTGCCAATCATGTTACATTGATAGCGGGGGAAGCCGCCTTTTCAATACCGCAGGACTTGCGGTCGAGGTCCTTGATTGTGGTTGCCGGAAATGGGCGTACCGTCGCGAGCCGCGCTTCCTTCACTGTCCGCAATATTGGAGAGGATGTTTGCGTCACCTGTCTCGATGGCGAGGTTCGCGTAGAATCTAGCACCCAAGCGATGGAATTGAGGGCTGGCCGTCAAGTCGGCTATAATAGAGGCGGCTTCAAACAGGCTCTTGACGTCAATCCAGCGGAAGCGACCTCTTGGCGGGACGGCTTCATCGTGTTTCGTTACACATCCATTTCTGCTGCCGTCGCCGAAATCAATCGCTATCGACCCGGCAGGGTTATCCTGCTCAACGCGGCGCTCGGACGCAAGGAAGTGAGCGGGCGATTTCGCATCGCGCGGATCGATGAAGTGCTCACCTGGATCGAGCAGGTTGCCGGCGCCCAATCCCGCACTTTGCCTGGCGGCATTGTTCTGCTGAGCTGAGAAGTATCGGCGACGTAAAAGTGTCATAAAGAATCTAGTTCAGATTCCGGGGCGCGCCATCGTCAAGCTAACGGGGACGACGATCCAGCCATTGGGTTGCCGCGGATTCGTTACTTGTCGAAGAATTTCTACATGCCGTCTCGTGTCGCTGCGCTCTGCGCTTCTCCGACCTTCGCGCTGCTCCTTTGGCCTTGCTGGAGGCGGCTCGGCTGCGACGCCGAGATGGCACGTCCTCGGCCCGCCACTCCATCCATCACGCAAGTGAAAACCCGTTGGTAGGAAGCTGATCATGCATAGCCGTGACATCCAGGCTGTTCGTCGAAGCCGTGGCCGCAAGGGTCGGGTGGGGCTGCTTTGCGGCGTCAGCGCCTTCGCTCTGGTGATGACGGGGGCGCCGGTTCGAGCGATGCCGCTTGGCACCACGCGGGGTGGGGGCTCGTATTCGGCTGCGGTGAATGCGGCGGCAGCGGCGGTCGCAGGTGCGCAGCAATCCTCGGCCGTGGCGCAGCAGTCGATGAGTGCTTTGACCCGCGCTGTGCAAGCCGTGCAGGCCATGCAGCAAGCCCAAGCAGCGGCAAGGGCGCTGGCACAGCAGGCACCGAGCGGCGTGCCGAACGGTCTTGCCGTGGGTGGGCTGCAAGTGGCTCCCGGCGCGATGCCGGGCTCGTCGCTGTGGCAGAATGCCGATCTGCCAACCCAGAGCACGGTCGCCGGGGAGACGAATGTAACGATCCGCCAGCAGGCGGCGCGGGCGATCCTGACCTGGCAGAGCTTCGACGTCGGGCAGAACACGACGCTGACCTTCGATCAGCAGGGCAATCCGAACTGGGTGGCTCTGAACCGGGTCGTCGATCCGAGCCAGCGGCCGAGCCAGATTCTGGGCTCGATCAAGGCCGACGGTCAGGTCTATGTGATCAATCCCAACGGCATCGTCTTCGGCGGCGCGAGCCAGGTGAATGTCGGCGCGCTGGTGGCCTCGACGGCCGATATCGCCGACAGCCAGTTCTTGACGAACGGGATTTATTCGACGCAGACGAACAACGTCTACGCGCCGAGCTTCACCGATGCGGCCGGGGCGATCGTGGTCGAGCCGGGCGCGCAGATCGTGACCAATACGCCGGCCTCGGTGACGCAGGGCGGCGGCTTCGTGCTGATGATGGGCACGCAGGTCACAAATGCGGGCACGATCGTGACACCGGACGGACAGACGGAACTCGCTGCGGGCGATGATTTCGTACTGCGACCGGGCTACGGCACGACGGCGAATACAACTTCGACGACGCGCGGCAATGAGATCGGCGTGGAGCTCGATCAGCAGGGCTCGAGCCTCGCGGGCGGCGCCGGCGTGGTCACCAACACGGGTTATATCGAGGCGGATACGGGCGATATCACGCTGGCGGGCGAGACGGTCGCGCAGGACGGCGTGGCGCTCTCGACGACCTCGGTCAACGTGCGTGGTACGATCCATCTGCTTTCGTCCGCCTCTGATCCCGATAGCAGTGTGACGCTCGCGTCGGGGAGCGCAACGCTGATCCTACCGGATACGAGCACGAGCCGGGCGACGGCTTACGATTCGCAGCGCTCGGCCCTGATCGCCGCTTCGGCGGGGAATTCCAACAACGCCACCGGACAGTTCGATGATCTGAGCACGCTGGCCGATCTCGAGGACGAAAGCCGGATCGAGATCGTCTCGGGGGGGACGGTCGAGTTCGCGAACGGTTCGCAGACGACGACACCGGCCGGCCAGATTGCTGTGAGCGCGACACGGCGGGTGCAGGTCGATACTGGCGCTCTCCTGAACGTCGCCGGCGATGCCGCCGTCCTGCCGATGTCGGCTAACGATCTGCTGGTCAATGTGCAGGGTAACGAACAGCGCGACGATCCAAATAACCGCGACACCAGCGATCTCAATAATTCAGATCTTTGGGTCGACGAGCGGCAATTGACTTATGTGGCGGCTGGCACCGGCGGCTATACGAGCGCGCGCGACTATACGGCGGGTGGCGTGCTCGAAGTGTCGGGCGAATTGAACAACGTCGGCCATACGATCGAAGAATGGTCGACGATCGGCGGCACGATCACGCTGGCGACAGGGGCTAACGGGTCCGTGGTCGCGCAGCCCGGCGCGATCTTCAACATTTCCGGCGGCTCGGTCACCTATGAGGCAGGTTATATCCAGCAAAGCTATCTGATCGGCGCCGACGGTAATATCTACAACGTCAATACCGCGCCGGCGGACCTGACCTATACCGGCGTCTATAACGGTTTCGTCGTTGCGCACGAGCATTGGGGCATCACGCAACATTTCGAAAGTGGACTGCGGCCGACGCAAATCTGGGAATCGGGCTATACGGTGGGGCGGGACGCGGGGGGCCTCATTCTATCGACGCCCACGGCGATATTCGAGGGCGACATCGAAGCCGGCGTTACCGACGGCGTCTTTCAAGATGAGGCGCGCCCGGCCAATGTCTCCGACCCCTATACTTTGCCGCAGGGCGTCGCGCCTCTCGCTGGTCGGCTCGCGCTCGGGCAATATTCCTCGTTCGGGGAGATCGGCGCCTACGACACGGACGTCGTCTTTGGCGCCCCGGCGGCGATTGCCTCATCTCTCAGCGTCGGTTCAACGGTGCCCGGCACCCGGACCGATACAGCCTGGTTCGACGCGTCCGCGTTGACGAGCGACGGACTCGGCGGCCTCAATGTCGCGACCTCAGGCACGATCACAGTCTCGACGCCGCTAACATTGGCTGAGGGCGCGCAGGTGACTTTGACGGCGCCCGACATCGACATCTCAGCGGATCTGAACGCACATGGCGGCGCGGTGACGCTCACCAACATCATGCACGCCGTTCTCGGCGCCGGGCAGAATGAGCAGTACTGGGCGTTGACGGACGCGTCCGGGGCGTCGCAAATCATGATCGACGGCGGCAGCACGATCGATCTCACCGGCCTCTGGACCAATGCGGTGCTCGATCCGGCGACGATTTCGGGGCTTGCCTTCGAGGACGGCGGCGACTTGACCGTCTCGACTACGGGGGGCGTCACGCTCGCCTCGGGCAGCACGATCGACGTTTCGTCTGGCGGCGGTATGGGCCCCGGCGGCAAGATGCAGGGAGGAACTGGCGGTAGCGTCACCCTGGCTGCCGACGATTATTCCAAATTGTCGGGTGACCAGGAACTGACCGCGGATCTGACCAAGCCGCTCATCGTCGATGGAACGATTCGCGGCTACGGGTTCACTGGCGGCGGCACGCTCACGCTCGATGCCGGGCAGTCCGTGGTTCTTGGACACGACGCCGCACTCATGAGCGGCACGCTGGCGGCCAATACACCGGCTGAAACAAGCCTCGTGCTCGCGCAAAGCATTACCATTCCCGCCGGCACGAAAATGCCGATGGATTACCTCGTCGTGCAGGGCAATGTCCCGCTCGATACACCGCTGCCCACGAGCTTTGGCGTTTACCTGCCGTCGACAGGCATCAAGACGGCAGCAGCTTGGACCGTCCCATCCAGTATGATCGTGACCGCCGGAGGTACGACCTATTACGGAGGTTCTCTCCTGCCAGCCGGTTCGGTCATTTCGACCATGACCTCGATTCCGGCTGGGACAATCCTACCTTCAGCGGTTTTTGCGCAAGGCATCCCGGCGTCGCAAGCGGCAATTTCCGCTTCCTATAGCGCCGGGGAAGTCCTGACAGCGCCGGTGACGTTGCCAACCGGGACGGTTATTCCGGTCGGCGCGTCGTTCGAACAGGCTGTGGCCATTGAGCCGGTGTCGTCGCTGTCGCCCGGTCTCTTCCAGTCGGGCTTTTCGAATTATAACGTCAGCAGCAACACCGGCATTCTGGTCGCGGCCGATATCGCGCCGGCCGTTCCCGTCTATCGTTTCGCGCAGTCGAGTATCAACGTGCAAAGCGGCGCGCCGGTGACGCAGGCGGCCGATCTCTGGCTGCCGCCGGAGGCGATTGCTAATCCACTTGCCGATACGCTGACCCAGCGTGCCGGCGCGAGCCTGAAACTATCGAGCCTCTACGATTTCAATCTCCAGCCCGGCGCCAGTCTCACGGTCGATCCGGGCGAGTCCGTTTCCATCTACGCCAACCGGCAGACGACGCTCGATGGCGATATTACCGCGCGCGGCGGCTCGATCCTGGTTACGAGCTTGCAGGATTCGGGGCAGATCAGCTACGGAGGCGGTTATGGCGATTTCGCCCTGACCCGGTCGATCTGGGTCGGCGAAGGGGCGACGCTTGATGTGTCCGGCGAGGCATTCACGGCGATCGACGGGCGCGGCCGTTCCTATGGTTTCGTGCAGGACGGCGGGACGATCAAGCTCGGCGGGATAGGGAAGACGACTACCCCCGACAATGGTACCGTCGCCTATCCGATCGCCAGCGAGGCTTTCGTCGTCGTGCGGCCGGGCGCGAAGCTCGAAGCGTCGGGTACATCGACGACCGTCGACATTCTGTCGAACACATCGTTCGATCTCATCCCCCGACCGACTTTCGTGGCGAGCGACGGCGGCGAAATCGCGCTCTATTCCGCGGACGGCATCTATCTCGACGGCACGCTTGAGGCCGCGGCCGGTGGCGTGGGCGCGGCCGGCGGCACGCTCATCTACGCGCTGGCCGATCCCGCCTATGCGTCTGGCGCGCCGACGTCGAGCAGCCCTTACAGCGCAGGTATCTCGCCCTATGACGTGAGCAATTATCCTTATGTTATTGGCGGCATCCCGGCGCAGGCCGCGGCGCTGCGCAATATTACCTTGGTTCAGGAAAGCGATGGCAGCGGGATCGCCGCGGACGCAGCGCCGGGCGAAGCGGATACGTTCCTGCAATTCGGTCAGGCCGTGCTCGGCGTAAACCAGATTCAGGCGGCCGGCTTCGACAATGTCGCACTCTACACGCACGATTTCATCGCGTTCGATGGCAATGTCGATCTGCACCTGGGCGGCAGCTTGACGCTGTCCGGCGCTGTTCTGGCGGCATCTCCCTCGACACCCGACATCGCTGTCAGGCTGTCGGCGCCCTATATCCATCTCACAGGCTGGGACTCGACGGGAACCATCGTAGGACAAGGCGTATATTATCCCGGCCTCAACACGGTGCGCGGGCCGAGTCTGAACACGGCGTCGGACAGCAGTTTCACGCTCGCCGCCGATCTCATCGACATCGACGGCGCCGTTCAGTTCGGCGCGCACGGGCACCAAGGTTCTGGCGATATTGCCTATTATGATATCTCGACCCTGATCGGCGCGCCGCAAACCAGCGACGTCTCGTTCCTGACGGGTGCCGATATTGTCGATGTGCCGGGCTTCAACGAGGTCAATCTTGATAGTTCGGGCGACATCCGCTTCGGCAACGGCTCGTTCTATGCGCCCAATCTCACTATTCGGGCAGGGCAGGTTTATCCGCTGAGCGGGGCCGTCAACACGATCGAGGTTGGACTTTACCTTCCTGCGAGCGGCTTCGGCGGTATTGGCACCCAGGCTCTGAGCCCGAACGGCGTGCTGACGATACTGGGCACGGGTGGCGCGGCATCGGCCGTTCCCGCCTCAGTCTTCGGCGGGCTCTCGCTGAACGCGGCAACGATCGTCCAGGACGGCGTCCTTCGCGCGCCGCTCGGCGTCATCGCCTTTAACGAGGGTATCGGGGCTCCTAATCTCTATACCGGTAACTTGAACACATCGGTGACGTTCGGCGCGGGCAGCGTCACCTCGACCAGCGCTGCTGGGCTGACCATGCCTTACGGGGGCACCTCTGACGGCGTCACTTATAACGGGATCGGTACATTGGATGCGCTCGGCGCGACCGATGTCACCGTCAACGGTCAGAATGAAATCGCGACAGGCATTGCTATTGCGGCCGTTTCGGTCGTGGGCGAAAAGGGTGCCGTTCTCGATGTTTCCGGCGGTGGCGAGCTGACCGGCGCAGGCTTCATCTCGGGACGCGGGGGCTCGCTCGACACGCTGACGACACCGTTGGTCAATTCCAATCCAGCTAATGCGAGCTTCAGCGGTTCCGGCGACAAGATTTACGCGATCGTGCCGGGCTATGCCGCGAAATATGCGCCTGAGATTGCAAGCAACGGCGCGGGCGATCCCGCGATCGGCGAACAGATCACCATCAGTGCCGGTGTGCCGGGCCTTCCGGCCGGTACCTACACGTTGTTGCCGTCGAGCTACGCCTTGCTGCCAGGCGGTTATCGCGTCGAAATCGGTTCATCCACGGATGTTGCCAATGGGAGCGTACCTCTCGGCAATGGCTCGCTTCTGACGACGGGCACGTTGAGCATCGCGAATACTGGCGTTCACGAGGCAATGCCGGTGCGCGTCGTGCTCTCGTCGGGCACGGCGGTGCGCGATTATTCGCAGTATAATGAAACGAGCTATGCCAATTTCGCGACAACGCAGGCGACGCTCTTCGGCGGCGTGCGGCCGCGTCTGCCAGAAGACGGGGGCGCCCTCGAAATCGATCTCGGATTGAACGATACGTTCAAATTCGACGGGACGGCTTTGTTTACAGGCGCGGGCAATGGCATAGACGGTGCGCTCATCGTCGGCAGTCCTAATGGTGCTGTGATCGACATCACCGCGGCTGGCGCGTCGCCGGTCTCGGGCCATGTTTCGATCTCCAGCGATGTCGTCAATGCTTTTGACGCGCCGACCGTTATGATCGGCGGCGGAACGGCCTATTTCGACGATACCGGCTATGGCACAGGGCCGCGCATTTATTTCACCGGCGAGGACGGCACGATCAATGTCGAGTCGGGCGCCGATCTTCGCGCAGGACAAATTTTTCTTAACGACGAGACGATCAATGTCGCCTCCGGCGCCACGCTCGATAGCCACGGGCTCGGATCGAACGGCCTCGATTCGACCGACGGTTATCTTTACGGGAACGTCGAAAGCGCCAATGATACCAATGGTCCGGCAATTCTCGCCGTCGCCAACGGCTGGTTTAATTTCCTGCCGGTCATCGGCAGCGGCACGATCAATGTCGAAACCGGCGCATCGCTTCTGACGGACGGCAGTATCGTCCTCGCCGCGGCCGGCAATCTCACCATGGGCGATGCTGATCTCGGCGCGCGCTATCTCACCGTCTCCCAGAACGAGGTCAATATCGGGACGGCGGCGTCTCTCGCAGCGGCGCAAGCCGCCGGCGCTCTGCCACAAGGCTGGAATCTGACGCAGGATGTTCTCGATACGCTCCTCGCGCCGCCTGCCGAATCGGGTCTTCCGGCGCTTGAGGAACTGACGTTGACGGCCGGTGCGGCGGTCAATCTCTTCGGCACCGTCGCGCTCAATGCATCAGGGCGGAACGGGACGGATGTCACGCTTGTGATCAATACGCCTGCCATCTACGGGCTGGGCGGCGCGGGCGATGTCGCCAGTATCAAGGCCAACTCCTTTATCTGGAACGGTATCCGCACGGGCAACGGGGGAACAGGCAATCCCTCCGTTCCCTATGGCAGCGGCGCGCCGGCGCCGGTCGTCGCCGGGGGGCCTGGCACGGGGCAGGGGACGCTCGATATCGATGCCAACGATATTATGTTCGGTTACGATCAAAATAGCCGGGCGACTGATGGCGTCACCCTCGATCGCATTGCGCTCGGCTTCGCGAACGTCGATCTGATAGCGAGCGACAAGGTAACAGCCAACAGCGATGGCACGCTGACCGTGGGCCAAACGACGGATAGTTCCGGCGCGCCGGTCGGCGGCAATCTCACGCTAACGACGCCGCTCTATGCTGACGAGAACGGCGCGACACTCAGCTACAAAGCCGGCGGCGCCATCGCGCTCATCGCTCCGGCGGGCGCGAAGCCGGCTGATGCAGCGAACGTCGCTGATATCGGCGGGACGGTAACCTTCAGCGGCAGCAGCATTTTTGTCGACACCACCGTGGCGCTGCCGTCTGGCCAACTGACACTCAATGCAACGGGCCAGAACACGACCGACAACGTCACGCTTGGTGGCGGTGCCGATATCGATCTTTCTGGCCGTGCCATAGCCTTCGACGATCAAGTCGAATTCAGCTGGGGCGGCAATCTGATCATGACCAGCGCCGGCGGCAGCATCCGACAGCAGGTCGGCTCGGTCATCGATGTTTCGGCGGTCGATAACAACGCCGGCTCCGTTTTCGCCGCGGCGATTGGCGCCGGCGCCGGGCAGGTGAGCTTCGGCGGAACGCTGCGCGGCGCGCTTTATCTCACGAGCGCCGATCTCGATACCTATCGATCAGGCACAATCACCGTCGAGGCCCAGACCCTGACGAGCGGCACAGTATCGGGCCTCTCGGCCGACTTCGCCGCCCTGAACGACGCGCTGAATTCCGACGGGTTCTTCTGGTCGCGCAGTTTCGATCTGAAACAGGGCGATCTCGCGGTCGGTGACGATGTTCACGCGCATCAGGTCAATATCACTGCCGACGGCGGCAGTTTGACCATCAATGGCACGATCGATGCCAGCGGCACGACGAACAGCGCCGGCCTGCCGGGAAGTATTACGCTCGCTGCTCAGAACGACCTTACGTTGAACGGCAGGCTCGACGCGCATGGCACCGTGCTCCAAGCCGACAGCAACGGCCAGCCGATCGATTCCGAAAACCGGGCGAAAGTCGATCTGACCGCGACCACCGGCACACTGACGCTCGCCTCGGGCGCCGCGATCAATGTCAGTTCGCTCGATCCCACCCCGCAGGGCGATGTCGAACTCAATGTCACACGCACCGGCGAGACCAGCGGCGACGCGAATATCGCCGCGCCGGTCGATTCCGCGGGCAATCACGTCGCCATTAGCGGCGAGGCCTCGATCGCGGTCAACGCATTCTGGACCTATACGCCGACGGATCCCAACGGAACGATTGTCCAGGACAATCAGGATCCCGGGGGCAATCCGATCGCGGCCTCGGGGAACGATGCTGGCTACGTTGGGCTTAAGCAGATCGACGCACGCAGCCAACAATTCATCGATGCGGCTTATGATAACGATGTCGCCGCCGGCCTTTTGACGGCGAACCTGCAAAGCAAGCTCGCCGGTCTGACCAAGTACGGCACGGCTTTCCATCTGCGTCCGGGCGTCGCGATCACATCGAGCGGAAACCTGACGACTTCGGGCGATCTCGATTTCTCGGGCTATCGCTATGGTCCGAACGCCGATGCTATGGTTCGGGGCAGCGGCGAACCGGGTGCACTCGTCATCCGTGCCGCCAATAATCTGGATATCAATGGCAGCATCAACGACGGCTTCGCGCCGCCCCCGGTCTCGCCGGACGCACTGACCGTGCTGGCGTCGGGCACGCTGACGTCCGACTATACGGTGACCGGCAACGCCGCCACGCTTGCCGCGGGCGCGGAGATTTCAAGGACCGCCACGATCAACATCCCGCTCACATATGCGAGCGGAACGCGTATCGTTTGGACTTCTGTGACGGCGCCGTTGGCCAGCCATCCGCTTCCTGTCGATATCGTCTTGGCTGCCTCCTATACGCCGGTGGCGGCCGCTCGCGGCCGTATCGTTTATGGTACGATATATGCGCCAGACGGAAGCGTTCTCATTTCGTCCGGTCAATCGTTCACCGCGGCTAACGTTACAACTTTGCCCGCAGGCACCAAAATTGCTGCAGGGACTTATTTCTCCGTGTATCTGAGCGGCGTGATAACAATTGAGAGCGTCACTGTTCCAGCTGGCGCCAATCTTGCTGATTTCAACGGCTACACATTTTCGCAAGCTACTCAATTGCCGCCCGGCACGGTAATTCCTTCGGGGACGGCAAATGTGACACTCACCGGGCCAGGTAATCGCCAATTCTGGGCGATCTCACCGATGCTCTCGGCGGGAACGCAATCGTGGTCGATGACCCTCGTCGGCGGCGCCGACCTGTCCAGCGCCAACGTCAATGCGCTGCAGCCGCCGACCAAGCTCGGCGGCGCGGGCAATGTCGTGCTCGACGATCCCTATCAGGTCGATCTCTCAGGAACCGGCAAGATCGGTACCGGCGTGAGTGTGATCCGCACTGGTACGGGGGATCTCTCCATTCTCGCGGGCGGCAATTACGAGCAGGAATCGCCCTATGGCGTTTACACGGCAGGCACGGCGATCGATGTGGGCGACGCGTATAATCCTTCGCGCGGCAAGATCGACGGCACGACGGTGCTCGGCGCTACCAACTCGGGCTACGAGGCCACACTCGGCTCGCAATATATGTATTTCACCCAGGACGGCGGCGATGTGACCCTTGCTGCGCAAGGTGACGTTACCGGATACCAGGCGGCGGATTCGACCCAGATCGGCGGCTGGCTCTGGCGCGAGGGTGGCGGCGGCATCAATCAACTGACCGCGTGGGGCATCAACTTCGGCAGTTACACGGCGCAGGTTGGTTACGGCGGTCCCTATGTCGGACTTTCCACCTTCTCAGGCGTCGGCGCGCTTGGCGGCGGCAATGTCACCGTTGCAGCGGGCGGTGACATCGGCGATGCGGCTTCGTCGGGCGCGGCCGTTCAGGGTATTGTCGCGGCGGTCGCTGGCAGTGGCCGTGTGCTGGCGGATGGCAGTCTGGTGCAGACCGGGGGCGGCGCGCTCACCGTGACGGCGGGCGGCAATATCGGCACGGGCGGCAACCAATTCGTCGATCTGCGCGGCAATATCAATATCCTGACCGGTAATTTCGGCTCGATGGCCGGAACATTTTTCGGCGTCGACGGCAACGACCCACGCTTGCTGAGCGCCCTTGTGCCCTATTCTATGAAAATTTCGGATGGCGGCACGATCGCGCCGGGCGATAGCGCCGTGAATATCGACGCGCGTGGGGAACTGGCGTTGGGCGCAATTTACGATCCGGGCCGTGTCGGGCTTGAGCAGGAGACGCAGGCGACCTCGGCGGCTGGGACTGGGCTTGGTGCGACCTGGTTCACCTTGTGGACGGACAAGACCGCCCTCGATCTCTTTGCCGCCGGGAATCTGGCGCCGTTCTCCGCGAGCCAGGGAACGGGCAATTATAACGAAGGCACGTCAAGCTACATCATTCCCTCGATCCTCGATGCGATATCGGCGGACGCCAACATCTATCTTGATCCCGGACAAAATGGTGCGAGCTTTATGATGCCGTCGTCGGACAGCGTGGTGAATATTCTTGCTGCCGGTTCGATCGTCGAGAACTCGGAAGATCAAACTGCATTTGGGCCGCTCTCGACTTCCCTCGCGACGATGCCAACTCCGTTGAAGCCGGCCTGGGCGACATTTACGGTTTCTGGAACATCGGAAACGGTCCTCGACAGCAATTATTGGGGCAACCCAACCGCCATCGTCGATAACGTCGGCAACCCGATCTATGGCTTCAATTATGATGCGACCGCGGGTTACAGCGGCGTCGGCGGGCAGATGTTTATCTTCGGGCCTGATACGGTCAGCGATGACAGCGCCGCGCCGGAAGACGGACTTGTCTCGCATATTTATGCCCGCGGCGGTGACGTACTGAATTTGCACTACGGTGAAATTTATAAGAGCACGCAATATCTGTCGGGCCAGGACATCATCACGGACTACTATCGCGCGGCAAAGCCAGTCGAAATTCTCGCCGGGGGCGACATCTACAATATCGCCGGGCTCATTCTGCAAAGCGATCCGAACGATGTGTCGATGATCGCAGCGCAGGGCAATCTCATTTATGGCAACGTCGATATTGCCGGTCCGGGCACGCTGGAAGTGACGGCAGGCAAGAACCTTTATGAAGGCTCGACGGGCTATTTCGACTCGATCGGCGCGCTGGTAACAGGTGACAATCGGGCCGGGGCCAATGTCGTCCTTCAGGCGGGTGTCGGCCCTGGCACGCCGGGCGTCGGTGCCGTGGACTGGAGCGGTTTCGCGGCGCTTTATCTCAATCCGGCGAATGAGGCCGACGCGTCTCTCGCCGATACGGATCCAGCCAATGCCGGGAAAGTGCCTCACACATACCAGAACGAACTCGTGCAATGGTTGAGCGCCAATTACGGCTATAGCGGCGGCGAGAGTGGCGCCTACGTCTATTTCGAAACTCTGCCCGCGCCGCAGCAGCGGGTGTTCTTGCGCAAAGTCTATTACGGCGAATTGAACGAGGGCGGTCTCGAATACAACGATCCATCGAGCAAGCGCTATCAATCCTATCTGCGCGGCCGCGAAGCGATCGCGGCTCTATTCCCGGATAAAGCTGCCTATAGCGGCAATATCATTTTGTTCAGCGCTGCCACGGGTACGCCCGGCAAGGCGAACTACAATGTCAACAGCGGTTACGTGCATACGGACTTTGGCGGCAATATCCAGTTCTTGGCGCCGGGCGGCGAGGTGCAGATCGGCACTAACGGGCTGGCACCGGGGGCGAGCGCCGGCCTCATTACGCAGGGTGAAGGCGATATAGACGTCTACTCTGACCAAAGTGTTCTGTTGGGCCTGTCGCGCATCATGACAACTTTTGGGGGCGATATTCTGATCTGGTCGGCGACAGGCGACATCAACGCCGGCCGTGGGTCGAAGACGACCGTCGTCTACACGCCACCAAAGCGCGTCTACGACAATTACGGCAACATAACCCTGTCGCCGCAGGCGCCTTCGACAGGCGCGGGCATCGCAACGCTCAATCCGATCCCGCAAGTGCCGGCGGGCAATATCAATCTCGTTGCACCGGAGGGCACTATCGACGCTGGCGAGGCCGGTATTCGTGTGTCAGGCAATCTCAATGTCGCGGCACTGCAGATCGTGAATGCCGCCAATATCACGGTGCAGGGAACAACGACCGGCGTCCCGACAGTGGCTGCGCCGAATATCGGCGCTCTGGATAGTGCCTCAAGCGCAGCGGGTGCGGCGACCAAAGCCATCGCATCGCCGGCGCAGAACAACGGCAACAATATCCAGCCCTCGATCCTTATCGTTGAAATCGAGGGCTATGGCGGTGAAAGCGAGGGCGCACCGCTGCAAAATGTGGTGCCAAAAAAACATCAACAGCAGAGCCAAAATGGCGATAGCTACGATCCGAACGGCGCTGTCGAATTGCTGGGAAATGGAAGGCTCTCGGAAAATCAGGAGACGAATCTAACTCCAGAGGAACGCGCGCGGCTGAATAAGGTCGTTGGGACTAATCCCTAAAAGCTTATCGGCCGATCGGGAAATGCGCGGCTGTCCCAGGTTTCCTGCACGGACTCATCGAGCGTGGCGGCGAATGAGCTTTTCGAGATGAGTTTGTCATATTTGTATTGCGCTTGATTCAAGACTGTCGCCGGTTATGCTAGCCCTGCTTAACTTGGGGGCGCTCTTGATCCCGAAGGCCATTTTCGGCGCCGCCGCCGTTATGCTCCAATTCCTCGCCCCGTTTTCAACAGCAGTTGCTGCGGGAAAACTCATAAACATCAAAATTTGCAACAGCTACTCACAGCCGATTTACTTCGCCATCGCCTATCAACAATCAACGGGAGACTGGCTTTCGCGAGGCTGGTTGAAAGCGCCCTCCGGCAATTGCTATTTTTTCGACACAGCGCTCAGCTTGCCTGAGTTCTACTATCGAGCGCAAACTAGTCGCTACCGCGAGAACGGCCGTCTCGCCCAAGACACGTGGGGCAATACCGGCACGCGATCGTTCTGCGTCGACAAGAAGTTGCAGGACACTTTCAATATCTGGCTGGCCGACCAGGCGAATGGTTACTGTGATTATGTTCCTTTTATAAGCTTTCGCGAAGGTACCACCTTTGGCCTTAGCTCCGACGTTGATGTATCTTACACCTTGACTTTTCAGCCGGACGGAAGCGTCGGCACGGATTTTGCAACCGCACCTGCTGCAAAATAAAAATTGGCTGACCTTTGCAGGCGCGGAAAGCGCCGCAGGGCCGAAGCGTTGGCCGCGCTCTGGCGCGCTGTTACTCAATTTCTTGAGTTTTGCACGTTTGGGCGCAAGTATGGCGGTGCTTGGGCTCTCTCGTTCGATCGCATGCGTTCAAAGGACCATTTGTTTATGATCCGCAAAGCCGACAGAGGCGACATTTCTCGCATAAAAGAAATTCGTAATTCAGTCCGCGAGAATAAGCTGCGCGATCCTTCACGCGTTAAAGACGAAGATATTTATTGGTTCATCGACAATCCCGGCATTTTTGTCTGGGAAGAAGATTCAAAGATTGTCGGCTTCTCTGCCGCCGATCCCCGCGACGGCAGCATTTTTGCGCTCTTTATGGATGAGGCATATGAGGGGCGCGGTATTGGTCGAGCATTATTCGATAAGGCGTGCGAAGTTCTTTTAAACGCTGGCTGTCCTCGCAAGTGGCTCACGACGTGGCCCGGAACGCGCGCCGAGAAATTCTATCGGAAGGCCGGATGGCGTATAACGGGTACTAGTGACGGCAACTTGGTTTTTGAGAAATAACAAGGCGCATTGCAGAATGATTTTCTCAGCCGCTGGGAGAGGGAGCTCGTGTATGAACTTATTGCCGCATTCCGCCGCCGCGGCCTGCCCATCATCTGGATTCGCCAAGAAGTTCTGGCGGAGCCAGGCGCTAGCGGCCGGCCTCTATTTTGAAGACCGGCGGCGCGCCCCAAATTATTATTTCCAGTAAAGAAGCCCGGGCATTTTGCTGCCAGTCGGGCCAAAATCTCTCATGGCGCGGGAACATAGATCCGGTCCAGCAAATGAGACCTCTTGTTTGACGAAGCGGTCCCGGTAGCGTGGCAAGTCGCGCTGATACACAGGGTCGAACGCCAATCCGTACCTGGTCATGAAGCCCGAGAGCTTGTCATAATCCACAGTCACACTGCTGGCGCATGCATCTTCGCTCTCGAACAATTCCGCCATGAACCATGCCAATTGTGCCGACGACGAGATTGCGTATGTCTGTGAATGAACCGGGCTAATCCCGATCGCAAAAAGAAGTGTCGCGATAATTCCGGCCGATTTCATCTGGTGCCCCCGCATTATATGTCGCCCCGGACATAAACCTACTTTGGCGCAACGCAAAATGAAAGCGTCTCGCGACGGTGCTTGGTGCCACCGGGTCCCCATCCGTCGGGAATTTCGACGAGGCTGTCCACGAGGTTCGATTTCCGTCGCCCACTCCAATATTTATCAACGTTTTACGAAAAAATTTGCTGCCGGTTTCCTATTCTGTCGCCGGTTTATCATCTCTGTAAGGTATTTGGCGGCGGCCGCAGCGCCGAAAGGTCTTCGAAACCTGTCTTCTTCGCATCTGCGGTGGTCTAACGGCGGGTGCCTGGCGGCCTATACATGAAGTATTCAAGTGAAGTACAAGATGGAGCCGCGATTCGCCATAGTCGCGCATCAAGGGAGTTATTTATGAAAATGCTCAAGACTGTATTGCTCGGCATTTTGATCCTTTCCACCAGCTTCTCGGGCGCGTTTGCCTTAGGTGGCTGCGGCCCGAACCGCCATCGTAATGCGTGGGGCCATTGCGTATGGGGCGGTCAAAATCAGGACTGGTGTCTGCGGCGTACCGGCCGTCCGGCCGTTCGTATGCCGAACGGAAACCTGCACTGTTTCCGCTAATTTATTTTCGCTTTTCGCATCGATGAAGATCGAGCCGGCGATGTCGCCGGCTCTTTTTGTTCGGGCGGCGCGTCTTGCGGCTTTCGGGAGCGAGTGTGCCGGCTCTGGATTTCGCCGCGCCAAGGTTGAGGAAGAGCTTAGCTAAGCTTAGCGCTTGATACATCAACGCGTTGCGTCACCTCTCCGTCAAATATTTAAATGAGAATGTTATCTCAGCAGAGGGAGGCGATCGTTGCGGACAGATTATTTCAGCGTGAAGGCAATTCTACTGCTGAGCCTAATGATCGGCGCTAGCCTGCCTGCGTTGGCCGCCGATTTGGATACGCACTATCGGCACTACCGTCACTATTATCGGCACGACTATGTGTTGCAGCGAACCTTCCGTTGGTTCCGCGATGATCGTTACCTGGGGACGCGGGATGTCGAGACCTGCCCCGTGCAGGAGCCCGCTGATTATCGCCCGCGGCTGGTCGGCGAGCCGCTCTGCCAGGCGGCGCGGCCCTACGGACTGAGCGGCTATCTTTATTAGCCCCGCGCAGCGGCCGTCAGTCCGGTCCGCTCGAAATAATCCTTAAAGGCCGGATTAAGGCCGCTATAGATGTCGATCAGCATGGCGGTTTTGCTGCGCATCCGCGGATAAGGCCGGATCAGCGCCGCAAATGCGGTGCCATCGCCGAAGGCTTCCTCGGCGTAAGTGTTCCAGTCGTTATCGAGATCGCTCTCGCCATAGGGCCGCACGAAACCTTTGGCGTTCAGCACCGGGTTGCCGCTTTCATGCGGGTGGTTTTTCAAGAGATCGCGGTAGGCCGCCTCGTCCAGATATTTGAAGCCGGGCGGGTTGTAGCTCGCCCAACGGGCATCGTCGAATGGCGCGCCGAGCCGGACCAGCGAACTCAGTTCGTGATGAAACAGACGGGTCGTGACGTCGCCGGCGTCGGTCGGATAACCGGCGTTAAGGCATATGCCGCGCGGGAAAAAGAAACCGCCGACGGATGTGTCGTTCCAGAAGACCACATCGTCAGCCAATGCCAAGGTTGCAATGAAGCGCGCGATGAAGCCCGGCGGATAGGGCGACAAAGCCGCTTCAACCGCCCGCAGGGGATCGAGGCGCTGCGGCCCGAGGTCCGTGATCGTCACGGGCCGATCCGGCAAGATGACACTTGGGCCGATCTGCTTCTGCAAATTGTCGGCGAGAATCTTAAAGCCGCCTTGCGCCTCGATGCGCTTCCATAACGCCTTAGCCGCCGCCGCATCGGCTTTATCGTCCTCAAAGGTTTTGTAGAGGACACCGCCCGCAACGGCCGCGACGACGACGCAGCCGAGCTTCAACGCGGTCCTGCGTGTCGAACCCCGGCGCCGCGGTGCGGCGTCTTCTTCGCTGACCGTCACGCCGAAGGACCAGTGCCAGTACCAGCACCGCCGCCGCTGGCGCGCAGCGCCATACCGCCAACGATGCCCGCCGCGCCGGCTTCGACCATGGTTGATGCACCAAGCGTCAGGAAACCGAATACGACCGTGGCCGTGACAAGGGCCGCGAGCGCGATCTCACCTTTGTGGGTTGCCGTCCAATGGCCGACTTGCTGGAGAACCGAAGGTCCACTGCCGACGTCGGCGGTGATGCGCCCGGGGTAGGGTGCGGGCGCGGGGACCGTCTGCGCCAATGGCGGCTGCAGCGGTGGCTGCTGCGGGTCGAGCTCGACATCGAAATTGATCGTCATGTCTTGCGCCACGAACAGCCAGTCCTGGAACTTGCCTTGCCGCACCTTGGTCTTGATCTGCGTGCGATAGGTCGGGAGCGGGCTTGAGCTTGTCATCGTGAAACCGCTCGACACCATCGTGTTCGATGAGCCGTAGCTGAGCGTTCCCATCAAATCTTCGTAAGTGATTCGACGGTCGAGGCCGATCGTCAGCTTCTTGCTTTCGACGAGATCGCCGACAACGGTTGCCGCGTGATGCTTCTCCGCGAGTTCGACGCCTTTGTTGCCGATCGTGTTCAGCGGCCGCACGCCATCGCGCCACAGATAGACCTGACCTGTCCAAGAGATCTTGATTTTGGCGCCGGGAACGACCTGAACCACCGGCGGCAGCATGTTGAGATCGATCTTGATCGCAACATTGTTGACGAGCGTCTGCGCCGCGGGATCGGGGCGGATCGCGATCGGCGCACCACGATCGGACGTCGGATGCTGCGCCATCGCCTGCCCGCCGAGCGGCGCGATGCGCGGACGCGCGCGCTGCATGGGATGCGGATCCGAGGCGCCGTGACGGCTCGCATCGGGGAGCGCCAGCACTTGGCCGATCTGGATGAGATTCGGGTTTTTGATCTTGTCCCGATTAAGCGCGTAAATCTCGGGCCAGCGATGACCGGCGCCGAGCTTGTACTTTGCAATGTTCCACAGATTGTCGCCTGCGATAACTGTTACGGTCCGCTTGCTCAAGCTACGCCTCCCGTCAATTTGGATGGGCTTTCTCTCGCCTGCGCGTGAAACTTACAAACCACGATGACGTGGCTTTGACACTTTACGCTTTTGGTATTGGAGAACCTGGCTGTCCGAGATGCGGGCGTGGACCAAACCAGGTTCGCGTTCGCCACACATCGAGATGCGTGAAGTGATCGTAGAGACCAATACCGCCGCGACCGATGAACGAAGCCGCGAGTGCGATTGCGCGTGGCGAGAATCCGGGCGCTTCGATATCGGCAGCGTAGCCGTAGAGATGCATTGAATTGCGCGCCGCCGATTCAATCTGCGCGTTATGCGCGGCGGTCCGATAACCGCTCGTTACGATAAGCGGCACATGCGAGCCTTTCGCCGCCGAAAGCCCGGCCTGAACGCCAGCCAGAAGATCGAAAAGACGCGGTTCCATCCAGACCGCATGATTGGCGTCGGCGAGATCGCGCATGAACCATGAGAGCGCGAGAATCTGAGCTTGGTCGTAGCCGGAGTCGGTGCGGAAGATCGTCATGATCTCCTCGCCATCCGCACGCCGAAGCCACAAGCTCGTGCCCGGGCGCGGCAGTGCGCCAAATGCGCGGTTCGCTGCGGCATCGGCAATGGCTTCATTTTCGGCGCCGCCGCCGAAGAGCAGAGCCGTTACGCTCAGCACGAATCGGCGGCGATCGAGACGTTTCATTCGAACGCTCCGGGGCGGGCGGCCCGGAATTTCGGACTGACCTTGAGCGTCACGACCTGCTCGCCGACAAAGGCGCGATTGCCGCCTTCGGCGAGCCGCACGGCGGTGCGCGAATCCCGCAAGACGGGCAGGCTCACGGCGCCCTGCCGGGCAAGCTCGTGATAGCGTTCCATGCCGCGATAATCGCGGTCGAGCCGGTTCAGATTGTCATCGAACGTTTCGCGTGCCTCTTCGATCCCTTTCGCGACGCCGGCCTGATAGGCTTGATCATAAACCGATTGCTCGCTTGAGTTCTGCGGTCCGAGTGCGGGAACCGAAGTTTCCGGGTCGGCGGCACTGACGATGAGATAATCGCGCCAGTTTGGCGGGTTGATCACGAGTCGCGCGGGACGCACGATCTGATAAGCGCCGACGGTGAGATAAAGCAGTCTGTCGCCGCCACGCTCGTTGACGTCATGGACCTCGCCAATCACCGGCGGGAGCAGATGCGGACCAATCATCTGCCTCGTGAAATCATAACGCTGGTCGAGCTCGGCGGAGCTGTGCGCCAAGAGCGAAGCCGCAATCCGGCCGCACTCTTCAATGAACCCGTGACGTATGCCATTGCCACGCGCAATCTGCGCCAGGATCTGAGGCCGCATGGGCGCGGCGCCATCGTCGTTCTGCTCGTAGCGGCGATAAAGCGGCGAGTATGGATTTTGCAATATCGCGTGGCTGGCATTGTCTGCCCCGCCGTTATCGGCGCTTGAGCTGCCGCCGCCGCCGGAACTGGAGCCGCCGCCACCTCCGCCACCACCCCCTCCGCCGCCGCCACCCCCTCCGCCTCCACCCATCATGGATTGAAGGCCCTGCTGTTGATTTTGCTGCGAGCTGTTCGTCTGGTTCTGTTGCGGTTGCGGATTGGTGATCGGGTTTAAAGAATTATTGACGTACGGGGACCCGCCGTACCCGTAAGGCGGATAGACCGGATAGATGCTTGGATAGATGCCGATCCCGACACCCTGGCCGCGCGCCCCCGATATGGTCGAGCAGGCGAGCAGCACCAGTGCAGCAGGCAGCGCGCGATAACGGAAATTCTGCCCAGTCGAAGTGCCGAGTGTTCGTGTGGTGAAACGCCCCCAATAACGCATCACAGCCCCCGCTGCCCCAACTCCCTTTTGACGAAGGCATCGGTGCTGTTGGCGGAACCGACATCGTCATTCGTCGTCACACAAGCTGCAAGACCGCAGCATATAGCGACTAATACAATAATGCGGATAAGCAACATTCCACAACCTCCGCGCGCTACGCAATAGCAACGCTTATGGTTCACGTTGTAGTGTTCAGCAACGCTTACGATCCATAGTGTAGTGTCACGGCTATCGTCCGTTTTTATACTTTTTATGACATAATTTATTCTATGTAGAATTTGACATTACATCGGTATTTCTGCAACATTGAGTATGGGGGCTGTACTGAATGAAGCAAGCGAAGCAATATCTTTGGCGCGAGCGCTCTAGGCGTGCAGGGTTGTCGCTTGCATTGGCGTGCGTTGTCGAGGCGTTCGGCGGCCTGATAAATCCCGTTGCAGCGCAGGCGCCCGCGCCCGCTGCTGCTTCGCGGCCGCCAGCGGCTCAGCCGGCACCAGCCAATCCCGCGCAAACAAACATCTCGCAAACAAACGCACCGCCGCCGGCGCGTGAATTGACGCCGGCCGAAATCAATGCGTTGCAGACGCTGTTGACGGATCGCGCCGCGGGAACGGTGTTGACGCCGGCCAATTCGCAAGCGCTGCGCAGTCGCATCCTCGACACGCAAGGCGCTCTCAAGCCGCCGAATGTGTTGGAGAGCGTCGCGCCGAGGCCGCGGCGGATCGATGTCAATCCGCAAACATTGCTGTCGCGGCCGCAGACATTGCAATTGGCTCTGGGTGTCGTGACGCCGGTGACGTTTCTCGACAGTTCCGGTTCGCCGTGGCCGGTCGAGTCCGTCGCGTTCGATCCGCGCATGCTGGCGCAGGATGGTGCGGGATGTGGCGCGCCGCCACCGCCCGGGCCCGTTGTCGGCGCCGGCGAGCGGCCCACGACCATCACGCTCATGCCGTGTCGGATCAACACTTACAGCAATGTGTCGATCAAGCTCGAAGGCTATCCGCTTCCCATCGTGCTGATGACGCGTAGCGGCAATAGCGGCGACGTCGATCTTCCGGTCACGATCCGGGTCCTGGGCCGTTCGCCGAATGCGCCCTTCGTGCCGGCGGATGCCGAGGCCGCTTATACGCCGCCATTGAGCTATGGATCGGCCGGCCGGCATCGTCGCGGCGCGGCGATGAGCGGCGGACATATGTTGCCCGATCGCTTCCTCGATTCCTTCGGTGCAGGTGTTGCCCCCGTCAATGCCCGGCGCGTCGATGTCGATGACCCATCGGTGACGGCCTGGATTCTCGACGGGCGGCTTTATCTGCGCGGCACCATCACCGTGATCAATCCGGCGCAAGACGCGTTCGCGGAATCGGTGGGGGGCATGAAAGTTTGGCGATTTGATCATCCCGTGCCGCGGGTTCTGGTGGTCGATCAATCCGGCGTGGAACGCGATCTGTCGGTGACATTCTAGAAGGAACCGGACATGAAAAGCCTGATCCGTGCGGTACGATTTGGCGCTCTGTTTGTTTCGGGCATGCTCTGCGCTGCGGGCGCCGGCATGGCGCAGCAGACCGGCGTGCCGCAAACCGGCGTCCCGCAGACGACTCAGGCCGCGCCCGCTGCCGAGGCTTACACGCAAGACCCGCGCGATATCGCGCGCATCGATGCGCAGATCGATTCGCTGCTGGCGCCGCCATCCGGCGGCTTTGCCGTCCAATATTATGCCAAGCCCGCATCGGCGCCCGCGCCGATCTCGCAGCCAAATCAGCTCATGCCGTATGATCCGCGGCTGCAGCACTTCGTGATCGCGCGGCCGGGGGACACGGTCTACGCAACGATCGATCGCGGCTTCAACTCCGACGATCCGCAGGCGCCGATATTGGCCACGATCCACGACGTCGATCAGGTCGGCGTGCAAGGGCCGCTCGATAATGTCAGGGTGATGGGCAACATCGTCTATTCGAACAGCCAGGCCTCGCTTGAATTCAATATCGGCTATCTGCCCGACGGCCGCGCGATCCCGATCCGGGCCATGGCGATCTCGGAAGATACGGCGCGAAGCGGCGTCGCCAAGAACGTCGATACACATGACCTTCAGCGCTATGGCATGCTGTTGCTCGGCGCTTTGGTGCAGGGCGCCGGCAACGTCGGCCAGACGCTTCTGCAAAACAATGAGCAAGTCCAGGTCGATCCGAACACCGGCCTCGTGACGGCGAGCCAGAAGGTCGTGCCCTATCAGGTCGGGCTTGCGGCCGCATTGCCCGCCGGCCAAGCGCTGACCGCGGTTGCGGCGCAGGGCTTCAATCGTCCGCCGACGATTTCGGGCCCTGCCGGAATGGGGATTGCGCTCGTCTTTCTCACGCCGGTCGCCGTGCCGGGTGACCTCCTCTATGCGCGCGGGCGCTGAGTGTGATTTCACCAAGCAGGATCGTTCGAAACTGCGGGATATAAAGTGACGCTTCGATTGCAAGCTCTCGATGGTTCGGGCGCCGAGCGCATCGTTGCGGTCGACAGGCCGTTCACCCTTGGCCGCGGCCCGGACAATGATTGGGTGCTCGCGGACCCCGAACGCGAAGTGTCCAAGGTTCATTGCCGCATCGAGAACGACGGCACGGATTTCATTTTGATCGACCAATCGATCAACGGCCTGACCATCGAAGGCAATCGAAGCCCGACAATGGGGCCGGGCCGCAGACATAAGCTCGCCGATGGGGACATTTTCGCCGTCGGCCGGCATCGCTTCAAGGTTTCCGCGACGGATCGGCCAGATCTTGCCGGCAGCGAAGGGGTGCCGGCCGGCGTGCATCGCATTCTCGGTGGCAGTTCGGAGGGCGTTGAGGCGCGTGCCACGGGCGCCGTGGTCGGCGACGCCGAACGCTGGCTTGGTTCGCTGCCCACGGGCGCAGCCGAGCAGGTGATGCACCAGCCGATGGGCTGGGCCGAGCCGCCGTCGACGCAACAATCTTTGCTGCCGCCGGATTTCGATCACCCCGTCAGTGATTTTGCCAATCGCAGTGAACATCTGGCCGGCATCAATAGCGCGATGCCTGTGCCGCAGGCGCAACAGATTTTGCCGACGGATTGGTTGGCCGCCGACGATCGTGGCGCGTCACCTGCGGCTTCGCCCAGGACCGTGGTGCCGCTTCATTCCGGCGAAAAACCCCGGTTGCGTCGCCAAGATCAGTTCGAGCCGAACGAGGCGCGTCAAATCCTGGCTGAAGGCGCGCGTCTTGGCGCGGCCGCGTTTGAAGATACGCCAAGCGACACCTTGTTTCGCCGTTGCGGCGAAACGCTCCGCGCACTTCTCGATGGGCTCGATTCGCTTGAGGCCGCGCAAGCCGTGGCGGAGCGCGATTGCGGCGTGTCCGCGCCGACACAAATCAGCGCACAACCGGATTTCTTTTCGTCCAGCCGCGATCCAATTCCCGCGCTCCTCTCGGCAAGCGAAGCCGGGCCGGCGCAACATCTGGCGCAGCGCTTCGTTGGGCTCGCCAACAGGCAACGCGCGCTCGGTCGCGCCCTCGCGCAGGCTGTCGATGCCTACGAGGCCGAATTGATGCCGGCCGCGGTTGAAAAACCCGCTGGCGGGCGTTTCCGCTTCGGGCCATTTCGCCAGGCGAAAGCCTGGAAAATGTTTGTCCAACGTCACGCGGCGCTGTCCGCGGAACAGGACGGACCAAATGGTCTTCGTACAATTCTTCGCAAAGCCTTTGCCGATGCTCTGGTCAGAGACTCATGACACGCGCATTCGCAAATCGTTTGAGGTCTGAGCATGCTCGATGAGAACCGTGTCGTCTGGTCGGAAGGGATGTTCCTGCGCGTGCATCACTTTCAGCAGGCGGATCGGTGGACTGAACGCGCCATCCGCGGGGCGGCGCGGGACCTTCAGCCGTTTCCTTACGGACTCACTGAATTCGCGATCAATCGCGAGCTGCTTGGCGTCGGAAAGTTTGCGCTCTCTTACGTCCGCGGAATTTTCCCCGATGGCACGCCGTTCGAGGCGCCCGGAGATGCGGATCTGCCGCCGCCGCTCGAACTGGCGGAGGGTGTCCATGATATGACGGTGTTCCTCACCGTACCCTCGCGGCAGCCAGGTTCATCGGAAGTCGGGACGGTTCGTCCCGAGGACGGCCGCACGCGATATCTTCGCACGAGTTACGACGCAAACGACGCCAACGCCGATAGTTTCGTCACCTCCAATCTTGAGGTAGCCCGGCTGCGGCTGTTCTATACGCCGGCCACAGGTCAGCTTGCCGGGTTCGAGCGCCTGCCTGTCGCGCGCGTTGTCGAGGTCGCGTCAAGTCTCGCCGTCACGCTCGATGACAAGTTCATCGCGCCGGTCCTGAATTGCGCCGCGGAGCCGTCGCTTCTGGCGCTTCTCAACGAAGTGCAAGGGCTTGTGTCGCATCGCGCCGAGGCCATCGCGTCGCGGATCGCCGATCCGACGGTCCGAGGCACGGCCGAAGTCGCCGACTTCATGCTGCTGCAATGCCTCAATCGCTACGAGCCGTTGCTGCGTCACATGGCAAGCCAGGCGGCGCGGATTCATCCGGAGATTTTCTATCGGCTCTGTCTCGCAATGGCCGGCGAATTCGCGACCTTCACGACGGAGGCAAAACGCGCGACCAGGTTTCCGGACTATAAGCATGACGATCTGAAGGCGAGCTTCGGCGCTGTCTTCGCCGATCTGCGCGCATCGCTGAGCGCTGTTCTCGAGCAGACGGCGGTCTCGATTCCTTTGCAAGAGCGCCGCTATGGCGTGCGGGTCGGGACCATTCAGGATCAGACTTTGCTGCGCGGGGCGGCTTTCGTGCTCGCGGTCCGCGCCAATATGCCGGCCGAAGCCCTGCGGCGGCAATTGCCAAATCAGATCAAGATCGGCTCGGTGGAGCAGATCGCGCAGCTCGTCAACGTGGCGCTGCCCGGTGTGCCGGTCCATGCGTTGTCGGTCGCGCCGCGTCAGCTGCCGTATCGGGCGGGCAGCATCTATTTCGAGCTGGATACGGCCTCGACGCCCTGGCGCAGCCTTGAGGGCTCGGGTGCCGTGGCGCTGCATGTCGCCGGCAATTTTCCGGATATCGAGATGGAGCTCTGGGCCATCAAAGGTTAGACGCGAATGTCGATCGTCAATGCGCCGCTGGAGGAGACCGAAGCGACCGCCGCCAAGCCCGCAGGCGGCATGGTTGCGCGCCAGGCCTTGCCGGCAAAAGCCAATATGGCGCGCTCGGATTCGATCGTGGCGCGGCTGCGGGCCTGGTCCACGACGGACGCGACGGCGCTGAATTCGCCGGCGCGTCTCGGCTTGGCGCCCCTCGTCAAAGCCGCGCTGCCGCTGCTCAATCTCGCCGGGCGCCTGCGGGTGCTGAGCGAACAGCCCGATCTCGAAGCGCTGCGGACCAGAATCATCCAGGCGTTCAAATCATTCGAAAGCGAGGCGCTGGGCGCCGGCGTGCCGCCCGAGCGCGTGCGCGCTGCGCATTACGCGTTTTGCGCTACGCTCGATGACATCGTGCTCAGCGCGCCCTGGGGCGCCTATAGCCTGTGGTCGCGGCAGGGCATGGTGACGACATTCCACGGCGATGTCACCGGCGGCGAGCGCTTCTTCGACCTGCTCGCGCATTTGCACAAAGACCCCGGCACGAATGGCGACGTGCTTCTGCTGATGTATCATTGCCTGTCGATTGGTTTTGAGGGGCGCATGCGGGTCCATCCGCAGGGCCATCTCGAACTCGGTCGCATCCGCGACGGGCTTTATCGCACGCTTCGCACCGATACGGAGCGGGAGCTGTCACCGCAATGGCGCGGCGTCGACATGCGGCATCGCCCGCTCTCGACACCGCTCATCCTCTGGACCGGCGCGCTCCTTGCGGCCTTGATCCTGGTCGCCGCCTATTTCGGGCTTGCAACGGCGCTCGATCAGCGCTCGGACGTGACGCTGACGGCGCTTCTCGAGGCGCCGCCGGCAGGTCTTCCGACAATCGCGCGGTCATCGCCCCCCAAGCCGAAAACGGCCGCCAAGCCGGTTCGCAATTCGGCCGATTGGCTGGCGACGGCGCTCGGCAACGAGATCAAGGATGGAATCGCAACCGTCAAAAAGGGCGACGGCGGCTCGCTGATCCGGCTGCGGAACGAAGGGTTCTTCGAAGTCGGCCGCGCCGATATCAGCAATCGCTTCGCCGAAGTCGTCGATCGCATCGGCCGGGTGCTGCGCGGAACCGCGGCGGAAGTCACCGTCGTCGGCTACACCGACAATAAGCCGATCCATACAATGCGATTTCCGTCGAACTATTATCTGTCGGTGGCGCGCGCCGAGGCAGTGGCCAGATTGCTCGGTCAGCATGTCGATCCGGCGCGCATCCGGTCGGAAGGCCGCGGCGCAGCCGAGCCCGTTGCCGATAATGCGACGCCGCAGGGCCGGGCGCAAAATCGCCGCACGGAGATCATGGTCATCGACAGGCAGGAGCAATAAACCATGATGCTCCTGAATTGGCTCTACGAAATCCGAAGCTATATCGGGTCTTACGCCCGCTATATCCGCTTCCCCTGGCTTATCCCGCTGATCTGGCTCGGCGCCCTCGCGGCGCTGATCTGGTTTTATGGCGAGACGCTCGCGCTCGGGACGTGGCATCCGCTCGCATCGCCGCAGGTTCGCCTTGCCGCGGTCGTGCTGCTGCTTCTCGGCTATCTGATCTATCTCGTCAGGAAACTGATCGGCCGCCGCCGCGCCGACCGGACGCTGATTGATGCGGTGACAGCAGACGGCAGCGTCGATCCAGGCCGCGCGGCGGCCGAGGATGTCGCGGAATTGCGCAGCCGCCTTCGGACGGCGCTGAAGACCCTGCGCAAAACCTTGGGCCGCGGCTCGGTTTATCAGCTCCCCTGGTATGTGCTCATCGGCTCGCCGGGCGTCGGTAAGACAACGGCGCTGACGAATTCCGGTCTGAATTTCCCGCTTGCCGATGCCACCGGCCCGCATCCCGTTCAGGGCGTCGCGGGCACACGCTATTGCGATTGGTGGTTCACCGACGAGGCGATTTTGATCGACACCGCCGGTCGCTACACCTCGCAGGACGGCGCGCAGCAGGTCGACAAAACAGCGTGGATGGGCTTCCTGAAGCTGCTGAAGCGCTATCGGCCACGCCAGCCGTTGAACGGTGCGATCGTCGTGCTGGGCCTTGACGATCTGGTCGTGGCGGAGCCGGCGGAACGTCTGCGGCACGGTCGCATGATCCGCAAGCGGCTGCGTGAACTCGACGATTCCTTTCGCCTTCGCGTGCCGGCCTATCTCGTATTTACGAAAGCCGATCGCCTCGCAGGGTTCTCGGCCTTCTTCGAGAGTCTTGACCGCACCGCGCGGGAGCAGGTGTGGGGCATTACGCTGCCGCTGCCGAAGAATAGTACTGAAGAGGCGGAGATGGCCGAGACCGTTAAGCGCGGGATGGATGGGCTCGTCGAGCGGCTGGATGTGCAGCTGCTCGACCGTTTGCAAGGCGAGTTGGACAGCAAGCGCCGCGCCGAGATTTTCGCGTTTCCGAGCCAGGTGGCGTTGCTCATCGAGCCTTTGCGCGAGCTGATCGGCGAGATCACGGCCGCATCCCGCTTCGACATGCCGCCGCGTCTGCGCGGCATCTATTTCGCGTCCGCCCGGCAGGACGAAGCGCCGGTCGATCTCATGACGCGGGTCGCGACGGCGAATTTCGGCGTCGATTTGCCGTCGCTCGCGGAAGGCTCCGCGCCGGGCCAGAAGAGTTTCTTTCTTGCCCGGCTTCTGCGCGAGGTCGTGCTTGGCGAGGCGCGGCTTGTCTCGACCGATCCGCGTCGCGAGCGGCGAAGCCGCATCATTCGCTGGACCGGCGTTGCGGCGCTCGCCACCGCCATCATCGGCCTTTGCGGCTGGTGGGGCGCCGACTATCTGCGCCAGGAAGACCAACTCGCCGCGACCGAGGCGCATCTGACGGTTTATGCGCCCGCCGCGACGCAGATTCCCGTCAAGGCCGTCGCCGACCGGGATTTCGTCAAGATCGCGCATGTTCTCGATCAGGCGCGCAATATCTCTGCGCCCTACGCAAAAATCGAAAAAACCCGTTTCGCGCTGCCGAGCCAACGCGACAAGGTTCTGTCCGGCTATAGCGAACTCTATACACGGGCGCTGAATGGTTTCCTGCTGCCGCGCCTGCTGCTGCAGGTGGAATCGGACATGCGAGCGAAACCTGAGCTCGCGTCCTATGTGCCAGATGCCGTGCGTATTTATCCGATGCTCGGAAGCCGCACCAAGATGGAGCCGGATTTCGCCCGCAAAGTGCTTGGCGAAGATATGGCGCGGGTTCTTCCTGGCGACACTAATGCCGAGGTACGCACCGCGCTCGACCGCCATGTTGCGGCTTTGGTTGCGGCGCCCCTGACGCCGATCGCGCTCGATGGCCAGTTGATCGACGAAGCACTGGCCAATGAGCGCGCGCGCCAGCTCTTCCTTCGGTGGCAGGCACAGGGCGGCACGCAATGCGAGGCGGAGCTGGAGGATCATTACCCTTTTTCCAAACACGCCGTGCAGAACATGAGCCCCAAGGCTTTCATCGCGCTTTTCGGGCCGGATGGCGTGTTCGATCGTTTTTTCCGCGAAAGTCTGCAAGCCGATGTCGATACGTCAACGACGCCCTGGCGATGGCGGCAGGCGGGCCGGGTCCGCGCCGGCCTCGAAACCTTCGAGCGCGCCGCTGCGATCCGTCAGGCTTTCTTCTCCGGGCCTGATAATTCTTTGTCCGTTGCCTTCGATGTGACGCCGATTTCGCTCGACGGCGATGCCAGCAGCGTCGTGCTGACGAGCGAAGGGCAGGAGGTCGCTTATTCGCAGGGCATGCACGATGCTTTGCGGCCTGTCGCCTTCACCTGGCCCGGAGCTACGGGGCTCAGCGGCGCGCAGATCGATTTCCAACCCGTTGCGACGGATAGCGACGTCAGCGCCTCAGGCTTTTGGGCTTTGTTCCGCGTGCTTGATGCGGGCGAGGTGCGGCCGCGCGGCGAGCGCGGCGTTCGGGTGACCTTCCGATCCTCCGGGCGCAGCGCCGTCTTCGATCTGCGTGTCGAGTCGGCCGGCAACCCCTTCGACCTCGCGACCCTGCGTGACTTTCGCTGTCCGAGAGGTTTCTGATGGCGCAGCCGCCCGGCTTCTTCGGCAAGCTCCCGATACGCGGCGATTTCGTCAGCCGGCGCATGGATACGAAAGCCCGTGCGGTCCTCGACGATTGGCTGAGCGACTGTATCGTGACGAGCAATCGTGCGCTGGGCGAGCGGTGGGCCGAAGCTTACGCGCATGCGCCGGCCTGGCGCTTTATATTAACTGCGGGCGTTGCGGGCTCGGCGCCCTTGGCGGGGATCATGGTGCCGAGCGCCGATCATTATGGCCGGCGCTTTCCGCTAGTGATTGTGGTTGAAATTCCGAATTGCCCGCAGCCTTTCGGCCTGGTGCGAACCGCCGGGGCGTGGTTTTCCGCGGCCGAGCGCGCCGCCCAATCCGGGCTCATGGGCGGCAACTCGCTTGAAGTTTTCGATAGCCGGGTCGAGGCCCTCGGCCAGCCGGTCTTCGCCAGCGATTCCACGGCCGCGGCACGGCACTTCGCCTTCCATGACGAGACCAGTTTGACACGCGCGTATAGCGGGGTGCTCGAAGCCGCGCTCGACCAGCAGCCGATCAACGCGACGCTTTGGTGGACCTCGGGCAGCGGCGGCATCGCGCCGTCGCTGCTTTACCATAAGGGCCTGCCGGCAGCGGACCGTTTTGCGGCTTTCCTCGACGGCGGATGGGAAGCCTGGGGTTGGAACCTCGAACCGGTTGCAGCAGAGCCGGTCAGCACATCGTCCGTTGCGACGGGCAGTGCGCTTCGCTCCGCCGCGCGGATGCATCACCGCAATGGCGCGGGCCATAGAGATGCCCTGCTGGAGCGGCCCGATCTTGGCCTTTGGGTGATTGCCGACGGCCGCGGCGACGACGATCTCGGCCATTTTGCCAGCGAACTGGTCATCGCCAAGCTTAGCACGTTCCAGGCGGCGCTGAGCTTCGGAAGCGCTTTGACCGAGCTTGAAGAGCTCTTGAGCGAAGCCAACGACATGCTCAATACGCATGCGCGGCAGATGGGGCCGGACCGCATTTGTGCCGTGGTCATCGTCGCGCTCTTCGTGCACAAGGGACAATATGCGGTGATCTGGGCTGGCGATTGCCGCGCCTATCTGCAACGCGAGGGACGGTTACAACGCCTCACCCGCGATCACACGTCGGATGGCAATCGCTATGTCACGCGCGCGATCGGGACCGAGCGCGCTTTGGCGCTCGATGTCGTGCGTGGCGAGGTGCAGCCTGGCGATCGCTTCGTGCTCTGCAATGATGGGCTGACGCTGTCGATCGCGGATCAAACGCTGGAGGCGGCGGTCCGCCGGGGCTCCGCGGCCGATGCGGTCAGCGGGCTGATCGACGATGCTTTGATCGCCGGCAATGGCGCGAATGTCAGCGCGCTTGTCGTCGACGTCGTGGCGTGATCACCCCTCAACCTGCGCTCGGATCGAATACGGGCTGATCGGCATCGGCAAGGGCGGGCAATTGCCGCAGCCACGCATTCCAGCCGAGCTGCGGGGCGATGGCGCCAAGCTGGGCCTCAGGAATCGCTTCTTTCTTGAGGATGACTTGGACATCGAAATCGAGCCCCGGGTCCGCATAGAAGCACACAAGCTCGACAAGCCGGGCCATCATGTCCGAGCCGCGTCCGAGCCGTTCGAAAATGGCATAATCGACCGGTCCGACAACGACACGAAACGTGCTGGAAACGTCGAGCGTGCGCGCGCCGGCGACGGCGTCGAGTCCGAGCCTTGAGAAGTGGCCGCCGCGTGTCAGTCGCGTCTGTTCGTCTGTTTCGATGAGAAGCCAGCGTGGCTGCAGCGGCTCCACGCGTATTGGCAACCCCATTTCTTGGGCGAGCAGGATTTCGAGCCCCGCGGCCGAGCGCACCTCGCGCGCGAGCAGGCCGGCATAGGGAAGCAGCTGGAAATCCGGGGTGAGGAGCCGCCCCCGCCGCGACGGCAATCCGAGCCCGATCGTTGCATAAAGCGCCGAGATGAGCGGCGTCATCCCCTCGACGCCATGCCGCGCGACCCCGGACGGCAAGCGATATTTCTCAAAAGCACGGACGAAGAGGTCGACGAGGCGGGCGAGAAAAAGATCGAGGAAGGCCCGCATGCCGTGGTTGCGGCGCCGCTGCTCGCGCAGAGCAACCTCTGTATAGAACGGCGGCAAAGGACTGAGGGGCCCGGCGAGGCCGACAAAGGCCGTTTCGACCGCGCGCGTCTTGACCGCCGGTCTCAGCGCGGTCGCGACAAAGCGATTGGTCAATGCGGACCGTATCGCGGTTGGCCAATGAATCTGAAGAAGACGCAACCCTTCGAAGGGTTCGAACGAATCGATCGCCTGTGCAAGCCGCTTGCCGAGCCTGACCTCTCGTGCGTCTCTGGTCACGAGAGGACCTTTGCGCCCGATCGGGGCGCCCAGGTGTTGATCGACCGCGCCGTGCCTTTTGTGCGCAGGCTCAGCCGCGTGAACGAATTCAGGTTCACATAGAGGCCGAGAAACCGGTCGAGCACTTGTCCGAAGAGGAAAGCGACGCCGGGCTCGACCGTCCGGCTGTCGATTTCGACATCGACGTCGAGGCCACGCGCAAGGCCGCCGCTGCTCAAGCGGGCGGTGGAGCGCCGGCTGCGAACGCCGATGATCGCCTCGATCAACGCGCGGGTCTCTGCGCCGTCGCGATGATCATAAAGCCGCATCATTTCGCGCAGCGGCTCCGGGCCATTAGCGTCGCCGACGAGCGACAGATGGCCGAGCTTGAGATGCGACAGGAGTCGCCACAACAGGCCCTCGTCATTTTTGAGTCTGATGGTCGGCGTGAACGGCGTGAGCGCTTTGAGGCGGCCGCCGTCGCCAATGCTGCGGCTCATGACCAGTACAGGCTGATTGCCGCCATAGGGCAGGCGGCTTGCGAGATCGCGATTGAGGCAGGTGGTCTCGACCGTCAAAACGGAATCGACGGAGGATTCGAGCCGTTCCAAAGGGTCGACGAAAGCCAGGCGCGCATCGGTGCTCGCGTCGGCGTCGCTGAACCGGCGGCGCAATTGCCAATGTAGCGCCGGGCCGTCGGGCCGGTCTATCGGCCGTCCGAACAAGGGCGAGGCGACTTGGCTCAGGCCGATGCGATCGACAAGGCTGACCTCATCGACCGAATAGACCTCGCGCGTCGCATGCCGGCGCGCATCCGGGACGATAGCATATTCGCTGACCGCGCGAGACAGGACGATCGGCTCGGCACGCTGCGAAAACAGATTGATGATCGGCGTGCAGTCGAGCGCGAACATATCGGCTGTGATCGCACGATCAAGCTCGGGGACGTGGCGCTTGAGATAGAAGAATATCTCAAGCCGATTGCCCGCTTGGCGCAGCGCCTTGGCGCTGAGCTTCGATAAGTCGAAGAAAAGGAATTTTTCCGGAAAGGCGAAGAATTCGGTCAGTAGCCGGAAAGCCGGGTGGCTGCGCGGCGCCAGCGGCAGCGCCGAGTCTGCATCGTCCAGACCGACCGGTTGCAGGGCTTCGGGACCGACGAAGACGGCATTGTGATCTTCCTGGAAATCGGCGAAGGCGATCCCCAGACATTCATTAAGCAGCAATTCGTAAAGCGCCACCGCCTGCCGCCATTGGGCGCGGATATAGAAGCGCAATCGATCGACGCCGAGCCGTGTGAAAGTCATATCCGGATCGCGACATTCGAGCACGAGCCGCAGGACAGCCGGCGCATCGAGCTCGGCCGAATGGGGCGCGACCGCAGGCTGGCACGCTTGCGAGGCATGCGTCACCGTAATCGGCCAGAGTTCGACCCGCTGCGTCGTGCGAAAGCGGCAGATGTCCCCCTCGATCGGCTCGCTTTCGACGAGCGTCCCGCGCTCGACGATCGCAGGCCCGGTGAGATCGTGACCGGATTCGATCGCAGCGATGCACAAGCTCGGAATGGGCGCGAGATAATGCGGATAGAGAAATTCGAGCAGCGTTTCGGTGAGTTCGGGGAAGTCGTCGTCGAGCTTCAGCCGCAGGCGCGCGGCGACGAAGGCGAAACTTTCGATCAGGCGCGCGACATGTGGATCATCGACGCTGTCCGATGAAAGCCGAAGCCGCCCGGCGATCTTCGGATATTGTGCCGCGAAGCGGCCGCCGAGATCCCGCAGCGAATTGAGCTCATCATTGAAATAGTTGAACAGGCGCTCGGTCATGACCGGATATCCTGCCACCCTTGCTCGATCGTGAAACGGCGCGTAACCCAATCAAGCGCCGAATCGAACACCACGGGTTCCGGGCCATGTTCCAAGCGCACCACGGCTTCGATGCGGATGAGTTGCCGGCGCTCCGCTGGATCGCGGGCGCGCACCGGGATCACTTTGACGCTGAGGAAGCGCGGCTCGAAGAGCCTGATGGTCCGTTCGATCGACGCGGCAAAATCCTGCCGCTGCTCTTGGGTCGCGATCGGCGCGCCGACAAAATCTTCCGTGCCATAAAACGGCAATGCGGATCGCAGCGCGTGAAAGGCTTTGGGCGGCGTCCGGCAGAGCCGCCGCGTGTTGAGCAGCGCTTCGAGATCACGCCGGAATCCGTTGCGAACGGCCCAGATTTCTTCGGTTCGCGTCAAGGGCTGATCGCGCGGCCGGTCAGGCGCCTCGTCGATCAGCCGATCGAGCAATGACGTGTGCAAAGCCATCAGGCCGCGTCCTTGAAATCGATGCGGCTGACGTGGAGCAGGCCATGGATGTTTTCGTCGGCGAGGATCATGCGCTGTCCGCGCCCGCGCGCGACGCCACCCAGCTCCTCGACCCAGTCCGTCTCAAGACCCAGGCGTTGCGGATCAGTCGCCGCGGCATCGTGATATTGCGCGGCGACAAAAAAGACCGCCGATCGGCCATCGCGAAGCAGCGTATCCGCCGGCCGCCAAAGACGATCGCGCGGGCGGCGGATCGGCTGAAAGCGGAGGTTTTCGATTTGCTCGGGCGCGATCCAGAGATAGCGGCCGTCGAGCGTCAACACTTCGAACCCATGTTGGGAGAGGTCGCAGGCATCGCGGATCGGGACAGGCGCGGCGCCGTCGATCGCAGCCTCCGGCAATGGCGCGGCCTCGAGGTTTTCGCGCAGAGCCTGTGTCGTCGCGGCGTCCTTGTCGCGGATGGCCAGTGCAAGCTGCAAGGTTGCCTGCTGGCGCTCGGTCGGTTGGTCGAGGAATTCGGGCAGGCTGGCGTTCTCGTACCAGTTCTTGCGGGCCTCGGCGGCGCGCAAAAGCCAGCGCATCTGAGAGATTCCGACAAATTCCGGCGGCGCATGATCGGCCGCGAGTTTCAGATGCGTGTCGGCGCGTTCAAGCGCGCCTTGCAGAGTCAGCAATTCGGCCAAGAGAATGCGGGCCGGCGCCGATGTCGGTTTGGCTTTGACGGCCGCGCCAGCGGCGTTGACGGCTTCACCAAGGTCGCCCGCAGCGAGCAAAGCCGCAATCGTGCTGAATGAAGTGGCGGTCTCGGTCAAGCCATCATCCTTTCTCAAACAGAGGCCGTGGAAACTTCGGCGAGAAGCTGGAAATTCGCGGCCACATCGTCGATTTGGAAATGCGGCTGCAAACGCAGGACGCAGCCGAGGACGCCGGGCCGGCCGGGAAGCTCGCGCACCGACACCGACGCATCGCGCAGCGGGAATTTGGCTTTGAGTTCGATCGGCGCATCGTCATTGCCGAGGCAATGGCGTTGAAGCCAAGTCGAGATCATCGTCTCGATTTCAGGCGGCCCGCCGATGCTGCCGATCCTATCGCGCATCATCACTTTGAGGTGATGCGCGAAGCGCGAGGCGCAGAGCACATATTGCAACATCGCGGCAATGCGGGCGCTTTCGTCTTCGATCCGGTCCTGCAAGCGCTGCGGGCGATGCAGTGAGGGATTGGCGTTGAAGACGAGATAAGGCGTCGAGGGCGCCGCGCCGACCGGGATCAAGCCGAGGTCTGAGAAGATACGCTCTTGCGCCGAGGTCAGGCGGATCTCGACCGGTGGCTGCGCGGCGAGACCGGACCGGTCCGTCGCGAAGCAGGGCGTCGGAAGATCGGTCACCAGCCCACCGCCATCGGCGTCTTGCGGGGCGCCGCGCAGATTTGCAAACCAGCCGGCTTCGCCGAATGCGCGGATGACGATCCGGCCGAAAGCATAGACCGCATTCCCCCAAAGAAGCTCTTGCCCGCTTGCCGTCACATGCTCTTCGAACATGAAGCCGTCGATCCGGCGCCGGTCGTAAGGCTTCAAAGGGTGCCTGACCAAGACGCGCGGCGCGACGATACCGAGGAAGCGTGCGTCCTCTAACGCCCGCAGGCTCTGCCAGCGGCCATAATCCAGATGGTCGAACAATTGCGTCATATCGGGAAGCAGATCGAGATCGGCGAAATCGTCGATCTGAAGCAGATCCGGCCGCGCCGCGACGAGCAACGGTGCGAAGGCCGCCGCGGCAATACCCGCGAGCGAACGCAAAGCCGCGACGTCGTCCGTGCCGCTTTCCGGATTGATGCGATGGCCAACTGCATAATCGCCAAGCAGCAGGCCAAAAGGCTCGCCGCCCGGCATGCCGAATTCCTGACTATAGATCAGGTTGAAGAGATGGCTCTGGTCGAACTCGCTGGCGCGATCGAGGTCGCGACACAGCTCCCGCCACGAGACCGATAGAACCTTGACGGCGACATGCGAAACGTCGCTGGCGACACCGACGAGATAGCGCAAACCGCGCCAGCGCGCCTCCAAAGCCTGAAATGCCGGATGATGCAGGATCACATTGACCTGCCGGGTCAGCGCAATGTCGATCAACATGATCAATCGATCGATTTTTTCTCGAGCCGTTGCGGGGCGGCTCGAGATCAATCGCGCATGACTTGCCTGATGCATGATGTCAGGTTTTTTGCGGGATCCGCGCCACCATACGCATGGAGGTCGTGAGTTCCTCCATTTGCAGCCAGGGCCGCAGCCAGGCGACCGCATTGTAGGAGCCGGGGCGGCCGGGGATTTCCTCCACCTTGATTTTCGCCTCGCGCAACGGATAGCGCGCCTTCATCTCAGGCCCGGCATCGTCGTTGGCGTTGACGTAGCTCGAAATCCAGCGGTTGAGCCAGGTCTCGCAATCCGAGGCTTCCATGAAGGAGCCGATCTTGTCGCGGCCGATCACCTTGAGATAATGCGCAAACCGCGAGGTCGCCATCATGTAGGGCAGGCGCGCCGAGATCGCGGCATTGGCGGTGGCCTCCGGCTTATCGTATTTCTCCGGCTTGTGCGTTGTCTGGCTGCCGAAGAACACGGCGTAGTCCGAATTCTTGTAATGGCAGAGTGGCAGGAAACCGAGCTTGGCAAGTTCGGCGTCGCGCCGGTCGGTGATGCCGATTTCGGTCGGGCATTTGAGATCGACGTCGCCATCGTCGCTCGGGAAGAGATAGCGCGGCAGGTTTTCGACTTTGCCGCCGCTCTCCGCGCCGCGGATGGCGGTCGCCCAGTTGGTCCGCGCGAAAGCGTCGGTGATGCGCGCGCCCAGCACATAAGACGCGTTCATCCAGCAAAAATGCTTATGATCGCGCGCTTGCCAGCCCGACGTGTCATCGTCCAGAATCTCAAGGTAATTGAACTCGTCCACCGCGCGCGTTTCCGGCCCATAGGGCAGGCGCGCCAGCACGCGCGGCATGGTCAGCGTCACGAAGCGCGAATCCGGACTCGCGCGGAAGCTGCGCCATTTCGCGGCCTCGGCGGTATCGAAGATCTTCTCAAGGTCTCGCGGGCGTGCGAGATCACGGAAATCCTCGAAGCCGAAGAGATGCGGGCTCGCGGCCGAAACGAAGGGTGCGAAGGCCGCGGCGGAGACGCCGCTGATGCCTTGAAGAAGTTCGAGATCCTCGAACTTGTTGCTGAATTCGTAGTCGCCGATCAGCACGCCGTAGGGCTCGCCGCCGGGCGTTCCGAATTCGTTTTCATAAAACTCTTTGAAGAGATTGCTCTGGTCGAATTCGACCGAGCGGGCGAGGTCTTTCCACAGCTCACGCTTGGTGACGTTCAGCACGCGGATCTTGAGGTTGCTGCTCGTCTCCGTGTTCATGACGAGGTGATGCAGGCCGCGCCAAGAGCCCTCAAGCCGCGAGAATCTGGGTTCGTGCATGATCGCGGCGAGCTGGCGCGAGATTTTCGCGTCGATCGCCTCGATGGCTTTATTGATCGACACGGCCAGATTGCGATCGAAAACGACGGTGCCTTTAAGGGACTGGTCGATCAGCGTGCGCAGGAGCGCTTCCGTCCGGTCTGGCTCGGTTTGCTTGGTGGCTGCGATGGCGCTTTCGAGCAGGCTCGGCGCCTCGTTGTTGAGTGCAGCATTGGCGGGCGCGCCCGCGGTCTCGACATTGCTCATATCAGGCGTCTCCCTTCGGAGCTTCAAGCTCGCCGGACAGGCGTTTCAGCGTTTGGTTGTCCTGAAGAACCTTCTCAAGGATCGATTCGAGGTTTTCCGAACGGTCGGCCTTGGCCAGCAGATCGCGAAGCTTGTTGCGCGTCTCAAGCATGGCCGCGAGCGCCGGAACCTGCGCCACGATCGCGGCCGGCTCAAAATCATCTATCTTCGAGAATTTTAGCGAGACAGCGATCTGCATCCCGTCATCGAGCAAGGTGTTGTCGACGAGCATATTGAGGCCCGGCGTCATGCGCGCCATCACCTCATCGAAATTATCGCGATCGATCTGGATGAATTTGCGTTCGCCGAACGGCTTCAGCGGCGCGACGGGATCGCCGGAAAAATCGCCAAGCACGCCGACCACGAACGGCAGTTCCTTTTCAAGAATTGCACCCTCGGTTTCGACTTCGTACTTGATATGAACGCGAGGCTTGCGGACGCGTTCGAGCTTTTCATGAATGCTTGACACGAAATGACTCCTTCACCCTGCATGTTCGAGCCGCTGAACGCGACGCGGTCCTATCTCTCGTTGACTTTCAGCGCGATGGCGCCTCCGCCTTGGCGTGAATGCCCGCGTGTTGCAGCACGATCTTGCGTTGCGCCGCATCGGGCATGAGTTCGCTGAGAAGATCGATGAACGTCATGCGACCGCGGGCCACCAAAGTTTCCAATGTGTACGAAATCGGCGAATGCGGCTCGCTGCGGCGGAAAAAATCCGCAATGCGGAGCAGTTCGGCGAAGGCATCCTCGCGTGTCGCGATGGATCGCGGCGCGGTTGACGCGAGGCCAGGGGCAGGTTCCGGCGTCGCAGCGGGCTCATCCGATGGCGCGACGTCGGCCGCCTCGCCGATCAAGAGGCGATAGGCGGCGACGACTTCATCGAGGACATCGCGAATGCTCGATGAAGCCGGCGCGTCCGCGCCGCAGACGGTATCGAGCTTCGAAATGAGTTTCCCATACGCGTCGCGCGCCTCTCGCGCGGTCTGCGCCTGCGTCCGAATCGCATCCGGCGTCGCCGTGGCCCGCGCCTCTTCGAAGCTGCGCGAGATGGCGCCGCCGGGATCTTTCTGGGCGCTCATCATATGCCACAGCGCATTGCGGCCGTAGGAACTTCCCGGCAGCAACGGCGTCATGCGGATTGTCTGAACAAGAGCGCCTTCGCTGCCGATACCGTTGAGCCCGGCAAGCGGCGAGACTTTGCCCGCGACATCGTCCATATCGACCGAGTGAAGCTCCGGCCAAAATTTTTCGACCAGGCCTTCGATCAATCGTGCGCTGGCGGCGAGGCCGGCGAAGCCCTCGATGCGTGTCATGGCTTCAAGCAGCCAAGCCGCAATTTCGAGATCTTTGGTGCGCGTCGCGAGCGCCTCGAGCGACAAGTCGCGAACCGTCTTCCATTCTGCTGATACTGCCAATTGCGCGCCGGCGCTTTCAGCGACTCGCTCGGCGAGGCGGGCCTGTGCGCGCGCATCCTTCAGCTTGAAATAGACCGAATCCAAGCCGCTTTCGGCCCGAAGATCGGGGCCGGTTCGCAGGTCCTTGGCGATTGGTCTCAAAAGAGTTTCGGTGTCCAGCGGCATTAGCGTGACCGTAACCGTAAGGTTCGACTCCGAGTTCTCGAAGTAATAATAAGCGTGAGCGATGTAATCAAGATAATTTATTTCCTTTCTTAGTGTTGATCGCTGAGGCGAATCCATTACTATATTCGTGAGTGGATACGAGATTGAGTGTCAATCTAATCTGTCGCATGACAATTATATGACAATATTTGATCTTCGCATTGGAATCTCTCGACTAACCCCCGATATACGTTCCTCTTTGGAGCGTGCTGTGGGGGTGTCGGTCGCCCGTTCTCATGCGAGCGTCGATGTCGAACATTGGCTGGCGGAACTCGCGCATTTTGAAGGGCCTGCCGCACCGGCGCTGCGCGCGCTCGACATTCCTGTCGACCGTTTAGCGGCCGAACTTTCTTCCGGACTCGATCGGATGCGCGGCGGAAACAGCGGTGCGCCGACACTGTCGCCGAACGTACTTGATTGGATTCAATCGGCCTGGCTCATCGCGTCGCTGCGATTCGGGCGCAACGAAATCGATGTCGCAGATCTTCTTGCCGCGCTCGCGACGTCACCGACGCTTCGATATCACCTTCGCGATGTCGCGCCGTCGCTTCAGATCGACGAAGGCAAAGCCCTTGCATTGGCGCGGGACGTGAAGTCGCACGCCGCGCCGGGGATATCAGGCAGCGCTGGTTCGCGACCGGCGGGTGACGGCGAGCTTGATCGCTACACTTTGGATTTGACCGCGCGCGCCCGCGCCGGGCGGCTTGATCCGGTGATGGGCCGCGAAGTGGAATTGCGTCAGGTCATCGACATCCTGATGCGGCGGCGGCAAAACAATCCCATCCTCACCGGCGAGGCCGGGGTCGGGAAGACGGCGGTCGTTGAAGCCCTGGCGTTGCGGATCGCCGATGGCAGGGTTCCCGACAAGCTCAAGCCGGTTATGCTTCGCGCCCTCGACCTCGGCCTTTTGCAGGCCGGCGCCGGTGTGAAGGGCGAGTTCGAGCGGCGGCTGACCGGCGTGATTGCCGAAATCAAAGCCGCAACTCAGCCGATCATCCTGTTCATCGATGAGGCGCATGTGATGATCGGCGCCGGCAACCAGGCCGGCGGGTCCGATGCGGCCAATCTGCTGAAGCCCGCTCTGGCCCGGGGCGAGTTGCGAACCATCGCGGCGACGACATGGTCGGAATACAAGCGGCATATCGAACGCGATCCAGCGCTGACCCGGCGCTTCCAAGTCGTCAAGATTGGCGAGCCGTCGCAGGAAACCGCGGTGCGCATGCTGCGCGGTCTCGTGCCGCAACTTGAGACGCACCATGGCGTGCGGATCAAGGACGAGGCGCTGGCTGAGGCCGTGAACCTCACGGCGCGCTATATGCCCGATCGGCAATTGCCCGACAAAGCGATCAGCGTGCTCGATACGGCGGCGGCCGCGGTGGCGATCGCGCGTGGCGGCGATCCGGCGGCGATCGAGGATCTCGTTGCCGAACGCGCGCATCTCGACAGCGAGCGTGCGGCGCTTCTGCGCGATGCGCCGCCTGACCTCGCCACGCAGCTTGCAACGATCGACGAGCGGATCGCCGGTGTCACAGCAAAGCTCGAGGATTTGAGGGCGCGTTTCGATAAGGAACGCGCCCTTGTCGTAGAGCTCGGTGCGATCGAATCCGAAGGCCCGTCCGAGCAAAGCGTCCAACGGCGGCAGGCATTGGAGACGCAATTGGCGCGCGTCCAAGGCGATGCGCCGCTCATTCGGCGGGAGGTCGGGCGCGATGCGGTCGCATCCATCGTCGCGCAATGGACGGGCGTGCCGGTCGGCCGGCTGGTGCGCGATACAATCGAGACCGCGATGACGTTCGAGGCGCGTTTACGCGAACGCGTGGTGGGGCAGGATCGCGCGCTCGGCATCATCTCCGCCGTCATGCGCAGCTTCACCGCCAAGCTCGTCGACCCGCACAAACCGCCGGGCGTGTTCCTGATGGTGGGGCCGAGCGGTGTCGGCAAGACCGAAACGGCGCTCGCGCTCGCCGATCTTCTCTACGGCGGCAAGCATCATCTGACCGTTCTGAACATGTCGGAATTCAAGGAAGAGCATAAGGTTTCGACACTCGTCGGATCGCCGCCCGGCTATGTCGGCTATGGCGAAGGCGGCGTCTTGACCGAAGCCGTGCGGCGGCGTCCCTACGGGCTGTTGCTGCTCGACGAAATGGAGAAGGCGCATCCCGGTGTCCAGGATGTGTTCTATCAGGTCTTCGACAAGGGATTGTTGCGCGACAGCGAAGGCCGCGACGTCGAGTTCCGCAATACGACAGTGATCATGACTTCGAATGCGGGCGCGGAGACTCTCGCAGCCTTGGCCGCCGATCCTGATACTCTTCCCGATGGCGATGCACTGATCGCGATGCTGCAGCCTGAACTTTCCAAATGGTTCAAGCCGGCTTTTCTTGGCCGTGTCATGATCGTGCCCTATACGCCACTCGACGAGTTGACGTTGCGCGACGTTGTCCGATTACAGATCGCACGCATTCGCAATCAACTCGCGGCCACTCACAAGCTTCATCTCGACGTTGACAACCACGTCGAGGCTGAAATCGTTGGACGTTGCTTATCGGGGGAGACCGGTGCGCGCGCAATCGAAAGCATATTGTCGCGCGAAATTCTGCCGAAGCTCTCCGACGCCATTCTGGATCATGCCTTGCGCGGCGCGGCGCTTTCGCGCCTGCGCGTCGGCTTGGGCCGCGACAAGAGCTTCGAGATTTTCGCTGTGGCACCCGTTGCTCACGGCGCGCAAGAACAACCGGAGGGGCGCCTCACCGGTTGCGGTCACACACGTGACGATACCAGCCAGGAGGCTGACCTGGCGCATGTTTGAACTGAACCCTCACGAGGAGAGGTAAATGCCGATCTATTTCCAAATCGACGGGGTCCAAGGCGACGCCACGCACGAGACGCATAAGAACTGGATGGACATTCAGTCCATTCATTGGAACGTGTCCCGCAACGTCAACACGTTGGCGGGTGCTGCGGCCAACCGCGAAGCTTCCGAGCCGGCCATCAGCGAGGTCACGCTGACCAAGATCAGCGATTCGTCCTCCACCAAGCTGTTCCAGGAAGCCTGCACCGGCCGCGCTGGCAAACAGGCCACGATCGATCTGGTTACGACCGGCAACCCGGGCGAAACCTACATCCAGTACATCCTGCACAATGCGCTGGTTGCGTCCTACACGGTCTCGTCGTCGGGTGATCGCCCGAACGAGCAGATCACGCTGAACTTCACCAAGATGGACGTGAAGTACACGCCGTTCGACGAGAACAACAACGCCAAGTCGCCGATGATCGCCTCCTACGATCTGTCGACCGCGAAGGCTGCTTAAAGGCAGCTCTAGTCTTTGCAACGCTGTGCGCCCGAGCTTTTCTGATCGCGTCCCGGGCGTTCACCGTGCAGGACAAGTTCCTATCCTCTTGACGGCCGGCGTGCATCTGCGGCGGCCGTTTGCCTGTCACTCTTCCGAAGCGCAGCAGATTGGGGGGCAGTCGAATGGCGTCGGACCGCGTGGCCTATACGCAGGCTGGCCGAATGGTGGCGATCGATACGCCGCTCGGTAACGATCAGCTTCTTCTGGATAATGTCGATATCCATGAGAGCGTCAACGGCCTGTTCACGATCCGGGCGAATACCAAGTCGCAACGCGACAGCGTGCAAGCCGGCGATCTCATCGGCTCCTCGGTCAATTTCACCTTGCAGCTCAAGGACGGCGGAACGCGGGCCTGGAACGGTTTCGTCACCGATCTGCATGAAGGCACGCTGACGACGCGCGGCACGCGCAATTATGGCCTGACGGTCCGGCCAAAGCTCTGGCTGCTCAGCCAGAAGTCGGACTGCCGTATTTTTCAAGATCAGGCGACGCCGCAAATCATCGAAACACTTTGCGGCGAGCACGGGATCACCGATTTCGACCTGCGCATTACGGGAAACCCGGCGCCGCAGCATTATTCCGTTCAGTGGAACGAGACCGATCTCGCCTACATGCTGCGACGCATGGAAGAAGACGGGCTGTTCTATTGGTTCGAACATGCCGTGGGCAAACATACGCTCGTGGTGGCGGACCACGTGTCGGGCTATCGGGCGAGCAGCGAGCCGCAGCCGCGTTATGCCCAGGGCTCGGCCGATCGCGACCGTATCACCGACTGGCGGCGGCAGTTTTCTTTCACGCCGGGCCGGCGCGCGGGCCGGGACTGGAATTTCGAGACGATGCAGTCGCCGTCAGGCATGCAGACCTCGTTCGCCTCGGTGCCGGGCAATGCCACCCAGGAGCTCTACGAATATCCCGGCCGGTTCCTCGACAACCAGGCCGGCGAGTCCATGATGAAGAATCGCATCCAGGCGACCGAGACGAGTTTCGAAACGGTCGATGCGCAATCGACGCTGCGCACGCTCGCGCCAGGCCAGACGATTACGCCGCAGGACATCGCCAAGCCGTCAAATGTCTTCGACCAGCAGGTGGTGGTCGCAATCCGGCACGCGATCAGCAATCCGAGCTATGAATCGGGCTCCGGCCAGCCGGCCTATGACAATTCGTTTTCGGTGATGCCGGCGAAGACGCCGGCGACGCCGCATCGCGCTCAAGCCCGCCCGAAGATCATCGGCTCACAGATCGCGTTGATCGCCGGACCGTCCGGCGAAGAAATCTACACCGACCAGTACGGCCGTGTGAAACTGGCATTCCCGTGGGACCGGCGGGCCAAAGGCGACGGGTCTGATACCTGCTGGGTGCGCGTCGGCCAGCCATGGGCGGGTGGAACCTGGGGACATCAGGTCATTCCGCGTGTCGGCATGGAAGCGCTTGTCTCCTATCAGGATGGCGATCCCGACCGGCCGTTTGTCACGGCGCTCGTTCCAGATCCGACGAATTCCGTTCCCTATCCATTGCCGGACAACAAGACGCGCATGGTGTTCCGCTCGAACTCGTACAAGTCGACCGGCTTCAACGAAATGACCTTCGAAGACAAGACCGGCGGGGAGAACATGTTCTTCCACGCCCAGAAGGATCATACGACCAAGACCGAGAACAACCAGACCAACAGTGTCGGCGCCAATCATTCCAACGTCGTGGGACAGAACCAGGCGCTGACGGTGGGGCAGAACCAGACCCAGGAGATCGGCGGTTCGGCCAATCTCACAGTGGGCGCCACAGGCGCCGGCGCGGCGGCTTTGATGGCGCCGTTCCTCGGCATGGCCGGGCAGACCGTCAGCATGCTTGGCCAGGCGTTGAATGTTGCCGGTGGCGGCGGCACGGCGGCTTTGGCGCCGATGGTCGGTCAGCTCGCGTCTTCGGCGATCGGCATGCTGAACCCGTCCGGCCAGCAAGCGCAACAAGGCGTCTGGAACGGGCCTTCGCCCCGGCCGGACGCCGGCACGGCGCTCGCCTCGGCGGGCTCTTTGCTGGGCCAGGCGGCGCAGAGCCTGTTCCAGCTTCCCGGCATGATGAACACGATCGTCGGCGCGATGCGCACCGACCATGTCGGCATCGCCCACGCCATGCAGGTCGGCACCAGTCAGGTCGTCAACATCGGGCAGACCAAATTCGAGACCATCGGCAAAGCCCACACGCATGATGTCGGCGAACAAATGATCGTCAATGTCGGCAAGCAGATGCAGATCAATGTGGGCGAGGTGTTCCAAATCATCGTCGGCAAGTCGACGCTGACGATGGACAAGGACGGCAATGTCACGATCACGGGGACGAAAAAGCTCGTCGACTTTGCCGATCAGATTACGATGTATGGCGACCTTATCGACCTTAATCCGACAAGCTAGGGTGTCGTTCCGCGATGTTGCTGAGCAATGACACGCCTTTCGCCGCCCTCGGATTCGGCGATCTTCATCGCGATGGCATGACGATGGCGGTCGTCGCCGTGCGTGCCGCATATAACCTCGGGGCTGACGGCGCATTGCAGCTCACCAATCGTCAGGAAATGGTGCTCAACGACATTTTCGAGGGCGATCCGCAACGGACTGTCTTGATTCAGGTTGGCGATCTCATTCCCTTTAAGCCCGGGGTCGACATCACCGTCGTCGGGGCCGCACACGCACCCGCCGGGCGGCCGGTATCAAGCTGGGACGTCGGGATCGCGGTCGGCGACCACAAGGCGCGGCTGCGCGTTCACGGACCACGGCAGTGGGAGCCGACTTTGCGTCTGCTAAAGCCAACATGGCGGCTTGGTCAGGCATCGCGGGCCGTCACCGTCCCGCTCGACTATCGTTTCGCGGCTGGCGGCAGGTATGCCGGTGATCCCGACGGCAATGCCGATCTTCGTAATCCAATCGGGCCCGGACTCTTGCATCCCGATTGGACGCCCGCGGGCCGAGCGCTCCGAGCGCCTCAGATTGAATCGATCGACGCCCCGATAGCCGAGCCCTTCGAGACAACGGTCCCGCGCGGGTTCGCGCCGCTTCCACCCTGGTGGCGCGATCGACAGGGCTTTGCGGGCACCTATGATGAAGACTGGCGCCGAGAACGCCATCCCCGCCTGCCGGAGGACTTCGACTACCGTTTCTATCAAACCGCGCATCCGTCGCTCGTTGTCTCCGCTCTGCGCGGCAATGAAATCGTCCAGCTCGACCGTCTGACGCCGAACGAAAAGGTGACGTTCGCTCTTCCCGATCTGACGCCTGTCATCGACCATCGCTGGTTCGACGGCCGATCGACACGCGCACGGTTGAAGCTCGACGGCCTGCATCTCGATCTGCGTGTCGAGCCCTGGCGGGTCGATCTGACTTGGCGAGGATGGATAGAGCAATGCCCGGCTTATGAGGGCGGCTATCTTTCGCTCGCCAGCGCGGCCGATGTGGCTGACCTGCCGTCATCTGGGGAATTCGGGCTCGAGGAGGCTATGACGTGATCCCCGTCGTGTCGGAAGAGACGATCCGAGGTTGGTCAGGATCGGTGCCGCGCGAAGGATCGCGCGAGGTCGACGAAGGGATCATCATTTCCGTTCCACCGGACGTCTGCCTGACTCCGTGCGGCTCGGGAATGGTGCCGGTTCCCTACAAGATCTGGGCTCGCCAGCGAGATGCGGCCAACCTAGCCAACACAGTCAGGCAGACGAGCTTGCGAACGCATGTGAAGGAATCGCTCGTCCTGCATTGCTATGGCGACGAGCCCGGCACCGGTGGCGGCGTCGTCTCTAAAACGACGGGTGCCGAATGCACGCCGAAGACGTGGTCGACAAGCGTGCGTGCGGAAGGCCGAAACGTCGCACGTCATGATGACCAATGGTGGATGAACCATAAAAACACCTGGGGGGTGCTCACCTATATCAAGAGCCTTAACACGACGAGTCAGGATGTTCCGGGCCCCGTCACGGCCGATATGTCGAGCAATGCCAGCCTTTATCAAGTGAGCGACAACGGTTCGGATACAGGTGGATCGCAACCAGCCGCGGCCGGAACGCAATATGCTCAGGAGTTCTTTTTCCCGGAAGAGATCATTCCATTCTTGCGGACGCTTCCGGAAGAAGAGCCGCCGCCGATCGTTCGGCCGATGCCGAGGATTGCACCAAGACCCGCCCCCGAACCCGGTGAGGAGGAGGCGCCGAACCCGAACCCGAACCCGAACCCGGGGCCTCGTCCGAAGCCACCTCCGGGGCCCGGCTTTCGTACCCAAGGGCGCTGTCGTGCCATTACGATCTGCTTCGAGTCGAACGGCAAGGATGCGGAATATATGCGCCAACTCGGATTCCAGCAGGACGCGCTGAACGCGAAGTCGGCTTGCCAAGCCAAGGCCGACATCGACAATTTCGATTCGAAGACGCCGGCGCAGAAGGCGGCGCAGCGAGCGCTTGCCAACAAGGCAAAGGGACCTTTCATCGCCAATTGGTTGGCGACGCATCCTGGCCAGTCGACAACTGGCATGGATGCTCTGCATCGTCTTGACATGGTCGCCGGTGGCAATCCTACAGATTTCGCCGATATGGGCGACAGCAGCGTCAACCAGTCGATCGGGCCGGAATGGAATGCGGACAGCCGCAAGGGCGAATTGAAACGCTACGCTCAGGACATGTGCGATAAAAAATGCCGAATGGCTGTCACGCTCGATCTGTGCAATGGTCCGCAAGCACCGATGCTCTCGCCCCTTTATGCCTGACGCGCGCGGAGAAGTGAGATGCTCGAACGCGATATGTTTGCCGAATTGATCGCAAATCACGGGATCCCACAAGAATCCCAACCCGTCTCGATCCTCGATGCTGAGGCCTATCGAGAACGCGTGCCCGAGGGCATGATCGACTTCTGGGTTAAATACGGCCGCGGCCGCTATAGGAACGGATATTACTGGATCTCTAATCCAGCGTCTTTCGCGCCTGTTTTAGCGAGAATATTTAAGGACGATCCGGAGTTTCACGCGGAGGACATGACGCTTCTGACCTATACTGCGTTCGGTTATTGCACCCTTTGGAACAAAAACGGCTTTACGATGCTCATCGACTTCGAGCGATCCGAAGTGAGCTCGCAATCTTCGGCAAGAATCGATCCGGAGAGCGGGAAAGAATTCTCGCCTGATTTTCTTGTGGGATCGTTGCTCAACATCGCCTTCTCAGACGACACCGAGTGGTTCGAAATGGCTTGCGAAAGATTGGGTCGGCCAGGACGCGGTGAGATTTTCAGCTACGCGCCGCTTTTGCAACTCGGCGGGATGGAGGACCTCGATAATCTTCGCCGAGTTGAGGCGACCGTCTATATGGATATGGTCGCCCAGCTCGAGCCGTTCACCTTGATTGAGCTGACCAGCCCCGAGCCAAATGCCCCAATGGGACGACTGAGACCTGTAAGGCGGATCGGTCCGCAGCAATAGCAGATGCTGCGCGGACTGTGTCGCGCTCCGGGCGTATCAGGCCGCTGACCTCATCGTATGTCCCGAGCCGAGAAAACGGCAGCAGGCTGAAATCGTTTCCGGCTGCAGCGGAAGCAATTTATGGATCGAGTGAAGCAGCAAAAACGCCGTTTCGCGGTGTTTCATCCGCGTTTCGCTGACCGCGATCAAACCGTCGTTGTCACCGGGGATCAGCGGATTGTAGCCGCTGCCGCCGGTCCCGCCGGCAATCACCATAATATCCTCGCAGGCCGGTTCCAAAATCGTCGTGACGCCGGCCGGCGTCACCTCACGGCCGCAGCTGCCGACAATTGTCCGGTATCCAGGCACATCTTGAAATTGCTCGGCCAGCGCTGAACCGCGCGCGGGGGAGCCGATGAGGACGAGACGCCCGGGATGCCAACCGTCCATTTCGGCATAGGCCATCGCCGTCAAAGCGACCAAACCGCCGAGACTGAATCCCACGAAGGAAATCTCTTCCGCGCCGTCTTCAGCCAGGGCGCGCGCGGCAAGACTCGCGGCGGCGCCGTGTTCGGCCAACGGCAGCCTCGTGCTGGGATAGCCGACATTCGCAACAGCCCACCCCTCGGCCTGAACAGCGTTCGCAAGCGCCGTCATCATTGCGGGATAGTCCCATAGTCCGTGCAGAAACACCGCGGCGCGTCTGGCGCCGGCGCTCGGGGCGGATCTTGTCGCAATTCTTATGCATTCTTCCGGCGGACCGAGAGCCACGCACGCGCCCTGCGCATTGAGTGTACGGGCGCGTCCCGTGACGCTGTGAATCTGCACTCGCCAGCCGCTTCTGATCCAGATATCGCGCCAGGGGCCGAGTGCCTTGCTGAGACGATCAACGATCATACTTAATACTCCGAGATGGAAACGTCTAAGCGTTTCAAACGCCCTTATCAAAGGCAAGGTTCCGCTTGCTCTGCGACATGAACGGGGGTGTCATGCCACCGCCGCCGCAGGCTGGCTGAAAATCAGCTTTTCCAGCCCTGGATAATCCGTCTTTCCGGTCGCCAGCACCGGCAGCTTTTCCAGGTAGATGAAATCCCGCGGCCACATGATTTCGGCAACGCCGGCGGCCTTCGCGGAGGCTGCGTAAAGTTGACGCGTCATCGCTGGATCGTCCGTGACGAGCAGGATTTGTTCGCCCTTGCGGCTGTCCGGGCGCACCAGGGCTGCATGCTTATGGGCGGGCGACAGACGCGCCGCAAATTCCTCGATCGCGCCCAGCGAAACCATTTCACCAGCGATTTTGGCGAACCGTTTGGCACGCCCCTGGATCGTGAGAAATCCGTCCGGATCGATTGTAACGATATCGCCGGTATCATACCAGCCGTCGGTCACAGGCTCGATCCGGCCCGGCGCGCTGGCTCGCATATAACCAAGCATCACGTTGGGCCCTTTGACGAACAAGCGCCCGCCATGGTCGATCCCTTGGACGGGCTCGACGCGCGCTTCTATGTTCGGCATCAGCCGTCCGACCGTTCCGTAACGCGAATGCATGGTCGTATTGAAGGCGATCACCGGCGACGTTTCCGTCGCGCCATAGCCTTCGAGGATGCGCACGCCGAATTTCTCGGTCCAGAGGCGGCGCGTCTCGTCGGTGACCTTTTCCGCGCCGGCGCCGACAAGGCGCAGGGCATGGAAATCGTAAGGATTGGCAACGCGTGCATAGCCGCGCAAAAAAGTGTCCGTGCCGAAGAAGACCGTTGCATTCGTCTGATAAACGAGCTCGGGGACGATGCGATAATGCAGCGGCGACGGATAGAGAAATGTCCGGATGCCGGAGAGGACGGGCAGCAGAGTGCCGACGGTGAGACCGAAGGAGTGGAACATCGGCAGGGCATTGAACACGATATCCTGCGCGTTGAAGGCGATGCGCGCGGCGATCTGATGCCGGTTCGCCTCGATGTTCCGATGCGAAAGAACGACGCCCTTCGGCGTTCCTTCGGAGCCTGAGGTAAAGAGCACGACGGCGGGCTCTTCGGGCTTGCCCTGGCGTGCGAACATTTTTGGCGCAAACGAACTCACCAGGCCGGCGATCTTATCGAAGGCGCTGATCTGCGTCTGGAAATCATCGATGTAGATGACTTTGACATGGGCTTCCAACTGCTGAAGCACATGGACGAGCTTGGCCCGCTCGGCGAAGCGCCGTGCGCTGACAATTGTCCGGATTTGCGCGGTCTGGCAGGCCGAGAGAATCCCCTGCAAGCCGACGCTTGGATTCAACATGGCGGGAACGCGCCGGAACGCCTGCAAGGCAAAGAAGGTCGTCACGGCAGCCGTCGAATTCGGCAACAAGAGGCCGACGATCTCCCGATCGGTTGTTAGGCGGTTCAGTTTGCGCCCGAGGACGAATGATCCGGCTAAAAGGCGCCCATAACTCATGGGCGAGAAATTGGTATCTTCGATGATCGGCCGGTGGCGGCCGTTCAGCTTGGCGGCATCGGCGAGCGAGTCAAACAGCGTCTTGTCGATGTTCGTCGTCAGGAACAGCGTTTCCGACATCATATCATAAAGCTGGAGTCCGGCGGCGCGCCGGCGGCTACGCCCGGTGATGGCCGGATCAATCTTCAGTCGCGCCGGCGGCAGCACCGTCATGCGGACTTTCGGCAGGAAATGCCGCGCCACCCGGTCTTTGAGATGGGTGAAATAGGTGTACTGGGGACCGTCGAGACGCACGGAGATGATCTCGGCGCCGGTTTTGTCGGCGACGAGACCGGGGCCGTCATAGACTTTCATCAACGAACCAGTTGTCGTCAGCCGTCCTTCGGGGAAGATGACAAGCGTGCGGCCTTTTTCGACCTCGCGCGCCAGCGTCTTCAGCGCCATGGGATTGGTCGGATCGATCGGCGAAAAATCGACGAGATAGAGCAGGGGGCGGACCCACCAGCGCTTGGCGATCTGCGTGTTCACGGCAAAGGTCGGGTCGCCCGGCATGAAGGCCGCGACAACGGCAGCGTCGATAAAGGACTGATGGTTGGCGATGACGATCCGGCGTCCTGTCGCTTTGGCAAAATTATCATAGCCGCGCACTTCGACGCGAAACAAAGTGCCGAGGATCGTTCGCGCAAGCGCCTTCAGAACAACGCGCGAGAGCAATTTCAGAATGACGACGACGGCGATCAAATTGAGCAGGGCGAGGATCAGCATCACGCCCGCGACCGGCAGGTGCAGAACGCTGGTCAAAATCGCGGTGACGGCCGCGCCCGTGACCGTCATCAGAGAATTGACGACATTGTTCGCGCCGATCATCCGCGCTTTCAGGCCGTCCGGCGCTTCGTGTTGCAGAATGGCGTAGAGAGGCACGACATAGAAACCGGCGACGACCGACAGACCCAGAAGAAACAAAATGACTGTAATGCCATGGCTCGATGTGAGAATGCCGAGAATGTCCCGGCTGTGGGTCTGCGGCGACGGCAAAGCGGCAATCACATTGGCGAAGACGAACAGGAGAATCGAGATCGCAAGCGCAGCGAAGGGAACCGTGCGCGCCGTGATCTCGCCATTGAGCCGCTTCGCACACAGCAGCGAGCCCGTGCCAATGCCGACCGAGAAGACAGCGAGGAAGAAGCTCGTCACGGTTTCGGCGCCGCCCAAATGGTCGCGCGCGATGGCCGGCACGACCGCGAAGAGCGTCGCTCCGATCGTCCAAAACCAGGAAATGCCAAGAATGGAGAGCCAGACGGGCCGAATGTGTCTGGCCTCTTTGATGAGCGCGACCGTATCCGAGACCAGGTTGAAGGAGAGAGGCTGGTCGTGCGCATGCGGCGGAGCCGGGGGAACGTATCGCGCCGTGACATAGCCGACGACGCCCAGCGCGATGAGAGCGACAGAAACGGTTGCGATCCCGTAGGACTGCGCGATCAGGGCGCCGCCGAGGAGGCTGCCGACGAGGATGGCGACAAAGGTCGCGCATTCGATCAAGGCGTTGCCTTGGACAAGCTCGTCATCGCGCAGATGATCGGGAAGAAGGCCGTATTTGACCGGCCCGAACAGAGCGGACTGACATCCAAGCAGAAACAAGACGGCAAAAAGCGCGACGAGATTGGCGCTGACGAGAGCGCCGGCCGCCAGAACCATCAGCACCACTTCCCAGAGCTTCAGCCAGCGCGCCAATTTGGCTTTGTCGATCGTATCGGCCATGCGGCCGGCAAGAGCCGAGATGAGAATCGAGGGCGCGACGAAAGCCGCACCGGCAAGCGCGATCAGGGCGGAGGTATCAAGCTTTGCCGTCGCGCCGATTCGATAGGCGATGAGGATTCCCATGGCCTGTTTGAAAAAGTTGTCGTTGAAGGCGCCGAGAAATTGCGTCCAAAAGAGCGGCCAGAAGCGGCGTGTCTTCAAAAGCGCCAAGGAACCGGAGGCCATTTTCTACTCCCGTGAGATGAATTGCCGAAATACGTTGCGACCTGAAAGAAACTAGGCGCGACCCCGCCGCGCACTCGGATCGGCGGGCTTTCGCCGCGGACGGCTGACCGCCTCTCGTCTGTCCTCGGTGATGTCTTCGGATTGATAGGTGCCAAGAAACCGCGAGATCAGCAGTTTCACGAGGACATGCGGATCCTCGTCGCTGACAAGCGACAGCTTTCCCGTGGCGGTCAGGGACGCGATGCCCTCCAACGCCGCCCACAGGATGGTAACGGCGCGCTGGCGGTCGCGACGGCCGGCGATCAAAGGCCGGAGCAGTTGATCGACCGTGCCGATCGTCTCGTCGAGCGTCTTGTGATACCAGGGCGGAAGCTCTTTATCCGTGGCCAGCGTATATTCGATCAGCATCGACCAGCGCCTTGGATTGGCGCGGACAAAATCGACATAGGCCTTGGCGGCGGCGAGAACATTCGTCATGGGGTCGCGTTCGGTCGCGGCCGCGTTTCGCAAGGCGTCGCGCAGGCCGATGAGGCTGCGCTCGTTGACGCGCAAGATAATGTCGTCGATGTCGCCGATGACGTTGTAGAGCGTTCCGGGCGAAATCTGGAGCTTCGCGGCGATCGCACGCACGCCGACGCCGCGCAGGCCTTCGGCGTCGGCGAGCTCAGACGCGACCTTCAAAATCGTTTCCTGGGAGGTTTTTGGCAGGGGCGGCATGGCGGGTCCTTGCTGGCATTTCTTCTATCTTAAAATGAACGGTGTTCAATATCAAGTCCTGCCGTCGAAATATTTTTGTTGAACATCGTTCAATATGGCGCTATGGTCTGGATTATGAACGGTGTTCAATATCCCGCAACATCTTCATTGGAGGGTCGGATCATGCAGATGGAATTGACCGAATTAACCAAGCCGCTTCCGCCTTTTCACTTTAAGGCGGTCAAATTCGGCCTGGCGCGCATCCTGATGCGGACAATCGGACGTTTGTCGAAGGGGATCGAGATCGGCTGCGCTCACGGCTTTGATTCCGGCGTCATGCTGGATCACGTCTACGATAATCGGGCGGAAGGGCGGTTTCTGATCGGGCGTCTGATCGACAGGATCTACCTCGATGCGCCGGGCTGGGCCGGCATCCGCAATCGCGGCGAGCTTCTTCGCGAGACCATTTTGGCGGAAGCGAAAAATATCGCGGCGGAGCGGCCTGCGGACGCGAAAGAACTGCTTGGCCTCGTCGATCTTGCCTGTGGCGGCGGGCGCTATCTCATTGCCGCACTTCGAACGCTTGAGGACAGGGGGACGCACGTCCAGGCGACCTTGCGCGATTATCGCGCCGAGAATGTCGAAAAGGCGCGCACTAATGCCAAGGCCGGCGGTGTCAATGCGACCATCGAGGTGGCCGACGCGTTCTGCGATGCCGATCTCGCACGGCTCGCGCCGCCCGATATTGTCGTCGTCTCCGGACTGCACGAAATCATCGATGACGATCGGCGCGTCGCCCAGCATTTCGTCCAGATCGCCCGGTTGCTTCGTTCCGGCGGCCGCCTGATCGTGACGGTGCAGCCGGATCATCCGCAAGTCGAATTCATCGCCCGGGTTTTAACCACGCATCAGGGCCGCCCTTGGGCCATGCGCTTGCGGTCCGTCGGGCTGATCAGCGCCTGGGCACAGGCTGCGGGCTTTGTCGTCGAAAGCGTGACGATGGAGCCGCTGGGCATTTTCGGCGTCCTTGTCGCCCGCAAAGTCTAGGGGCCGGCGATGCAGAGCCTCTACGCCCTCAAACCTGGCTTTCAAGCCATCCTGCGCCCGCTCGTCGCGCGTATCGCGCGGGCGGGCATCACCGCCAATTTCGTGACCCTGGCTTCGCTGGCGATCTGCGCGGCCTATGGCGCGCTTTTGGCCGCGACCGGCAGCAAGGCCGCGCTTCTCAGCCTTCCCGCGATCCTGCTTCTGCGAATGGCGTTGAACGCGATCGACGGCATGCTTGCGCGCGAACATGCGCAAGCAAGCGCATTGGGCGGGCGGCTCAACGAGTTCGGCGACGTCCTCTCGGATATCTGTCTCTATCTTCCTTTCGCGGTCTTCGGCGTACCGCCGGCCTTGGTGGTGCTGGTTGTCCTCACCGGCATTTTGGCGGAATTCGCCGGTGTGGCGAGCCACACGCATGGCGGCCTGCGCAGTTACGCAGGCCCGTTTGGAAAATCCGACCGCGCCGCATTTTTCGCGCTGATCGCCGTCGCTTTGGCGCTGTTCAAGCCGCCCGCAATCGTCATCGCTGGCCTGTTCGTGCTTGCGGCGGCCGGCGGCCTTCTCACCACATTCAATCGCTTGATGTGCGGAGCACGCTCATGCCGGAATTGATTTCTGTCCCGTTGCAATCGCCGCTCGGCTCGGTTTTCGCCCTCATCTGGGGTTTTCTGGCCTGCGCCACCGGATTCGTTTACGCGACCTTTCGGCAACCGTTGACGAATCTCGCAATCGAGCTTCGGGATCGCATCCACACATGGTGGTGGATCGTCGCGCTGGTGACGATTGCCATGGCGCTGGGCACGTCGACATCGATCCTTTTCATCGCGGCGGTGAGCTTCCTGGCGTTCCGCGAATTTCATTCGGTCGTTCCAATCCGGCGCGCCGACCGGATGATCCTTGGGCTCGCTTATATCGCCATTCCCATCCAGTATTATTTCGTGTGGACGCGATGGTACGGGATGTTCAGTATTTTCGTTCCCGTTTACGCGTTCACGCTGCTGACCGCTGCGACCGTGTTTGTCGGCGAGACGCGCGGCTTCATTCGCGCCAATGCGACTCTGCATTGGGCTCTGATCCTGACCGTCTACAACGTCAGCCATCTGGCGTTTTTGACGGTGCTGCCGCTCAAGCAAAGTTTCGCCGCGGGCGGCCTGGGTCTTTTGCTGTTCGTTCTTGTCGTCGTTCAATTCAACGATGTCGCGCAATTCTTTTGGGGCCGCTTGTTCGGCCGTACGCGCATCGTTCCGTCCGTGAGCCCCGGAAAAACCTGGGAGGGGTTCGTGGGTGGCGTCGTGACGAGCGTTCTCCTCGCTATTGTGATTGCGCCGCGTCTCACGCCTTTCAGTTCAGCCGCCGCCGCATCGATCGGCGTGCTTTTGGCCGTTTGCGGCTTTCTCGGCGACGTGACTCTATCGGCCGTGAAGCGAGATCTCGGGTTGAAAGACACCGGCACGAGTTTGCGCGGACATGGCGGTATCCTCGACCGACTCGACAGCCTCACTTTGGCGGCGCCCATCGTCTTCCATGTCATCCGTTATTTTTACGGGGCCTGACATGCGGACCGTTCCGATCGCTCTGCGACGCGCCGTGCAGATCATCTTCTTTGCCGTGATCGTCAGGCCGTTTTTGGCCGTCTTCATGGGGCTCGCCACGCGCCATCGGCAAAATCTGCCGAGGCGGGGACCCGCGATCATCATCGCCAATCATAATTCTCATCTCGACACGTTGAGCATTATGGCGCAGATGCCGCTCGGCGCGCTCTGGCGGGTGAGGCCAGTCGCTGCCGCGGATCATTTCAAAAAAGGCGTCCTTGGCCACATCGCCCGCTTCATCTTGCGCGCGATCCTCATCGAACGTGACAACAAGCTCGGGGTGAAAGCGCTCGCGCCGATTCTTGCCGCGCTCGACCGCAACGAGATCATCATCTTCTTTCCGGAAGGCTCGCGCGGCGAGGCCGAGGTCCTGGCGCGGTTCAGGCACGGCATTTCCCATCTGGTCGCGGCGAGACCCGATGTCCCGGTGATCCCGATCTATCTGCACAATATGGGAAAATGCATGCCCAAGGGCGCCTGGTTTTTCGTGCCCTTCAATTGCGAAATGATTGTCGGTTGCCCAGCGGATCTGACAACGCTTCCGGCGGCCATCGTCCCCCGCCATCTCAAACATTTGATCGAAGGGCTTGCGGCCGAGACCTCTCTGAGCCGTTGGGATTCAGAGGAAGGTCATGGGCTCGGGGATCGAGGCGCCGGCTAGCGCGTCGCGCCGGCAACCGCCGCGGCGACATCGGGCAGCGTTTTTCCGGTCAGGGGATCGATCACGCCGTCGTCGCACCAGCTCGCAAGCTTTGCGTCCCAAGCATATTTGACCTGCGCGCATTTCGGCGATTTCCCGCCGGAATCGTAGTCATAAAACAAGACGTGGCTGATATTCACCGGCGTCGCCGTCGAAGTGCGAAGCTTTGCCACGACATCGCGGTTGAAGGTGCGAATGGCGCCGGCCCGGTCCATCGCTTTATAAACGCCGCGAGTGTCGGCCCTGTTCAGCTCGCCGCCCGCCTGACCTCGCGCATTGTACTGGAAATACCAGGATTGGCCGTTCCACCAGCTTGACGCGGACGGATTCCACTCGGTGATCCAGATGGATTTTTCATTAAGGTGAGGATAATGCGCTGCCTCGTAGCGCAGCGAATTGGTCGCGTCTTGGACCATATTCAGCGTTGTCGTAGAAGTCGGATAGAGGTGCGATCCATAACCATCGATGAGCTTCGTGTAATCGGTGATCTTGCCGTCCTGCGCCCGCGCGTGTGCCAGGGCTTCCATGAGGGGCGCTGAAGTGGGCAGGGAATTGCCGTAAGTGATAATGGGGGCATGCGGAAAATACTTGCGAATAGAAGCGACCGACGCGGCGAGAAAGGGAGCGTAGCCGCGCACGAAGGCCTGCGCCTGAGCGTCGCTCAGGAACCACTTCCACTGGTGCTTGGCCCATTCTGCGCCGGTCGGATTGTCGGCATCGTTGCAGTAGAGATCGAGCTCGTTGCCGATTTCAAATGCCTCGACCGTCTCGTGCGCGGCGCGTATCGCCGCGAGCGCTGTCTCGATGCGCTTCTGATAGGCTGTGATGTTGATCTTGCTCAGAGGATAGGTCCCCCAAACACAACCGCTCTGCGCCTTGCTGAGGTAAGCGCCGGGCGGATAGTCCGAAGCGGCGTGCCCGACGATCGCGAGCATTTTCATCCCCCGCGCATGCACCAGTTTCAGGAGATCGATCGACAGAGCATCGCCGCCGAAGCCGTCGCGAAACCAATGCGCATGGACGCGCGCGACACCGTCGAGCACGGCAACCCGCCGCGCTTCGAAATCGCCCGGCTTATTATATTCCGAGGCCAGGAATGGCGAGACATTGGGTTCGTGCGGCGGCGCCAGCGTCCATTGCGTCGCCATATTGGATCGATCGATGCCGAATTCGACCGGCGCCCAATGGGACGGCCGCTCAGCCTGTTGCGCGGCACCGGCGCCCGCCAGAACAATCCCGAAGAAAGCGAGCAGGCACAATCCCGCCATCGCCGCAGGAAACGGTGCTCTCGATTTCATCGGGCTCAAGGGGTTTGTCTCCGATCGAGCCTCAATGTCATGGACGGGAGTCGAAACTAAGGCGCCAATCAATCTGAGATATGCGCCGAAGCTTTGCCGTGCGGTCCGATCCGTCTATGGGAGCGGGTTGAAAAATTTCACCGCGAAGGCGATTTCGAAGACGCGCATGACTTCCGCCGGATGCTGGCGCGTGCGGCGTAGGACGATGCGGCTCTTGAGCGGCGGGATGACGCGTGCCCGGATCAGCGCCTCGAGAGGCGATATGCTGACGAGCGTTCCATCCCTCAGCGTCCCGGTGTGATCGAGGAAGCTGCATTTGTTGATGCATGGCTCGATCTTGGTGATGGGTGATTGCGCCGCCGTGCCCCGATCGACCGCCACGGCATGTTCGGCGGCCATATAGGTGAGCTTATCGCGCACCGCAGGCTTGTATCTTTCGTCCACGGCGACCTGGAAACCTTCCGGTTTCTTCACCGTGACGACGCCGGCGAGTTCGCCGATCTTGTCGAGATGAATTTGCACGTCTGCGCCTTCGGGCAAGTCTTGCGACGGCCGCTCCGCACCCTCAGCACCTTGGCCGAGGGGGGTGTCGTAGACGAGATCGACGGCGTCGGGACCGATCGTCGTGGTTTTGCACTCGAGTGCCGGGCCGTTGGGCCTGCTGCACGTGCCCGGCAATTGGACTTCGACCAAGGGCCGGTAGTCGTAAAGCGCCATCATCGCCGCGAATTCGTCGACCTGAATGGCCGTCGAGGGTTCGGCTTTATATGTCGGATTTTCCTTGGCGAGTTCCCAGATTCTGTAGCGGTGCACGCGTTCGTTCATTTGACGCTCCCTTTCCGTCAAAGCGAGGAACCGAAGCAATCAACGTCATTATAATTTTCGTTGCCGCGACGCTGCGCCGATAAAACGATATCTCGGATAAATCCGACCGACCACCTGACGCCCCTAAAAACGGGCTCTTATCGTGAACGATTGGTGAAATTCAGAATTGTCCCCGGTCTACGGGCTTATAAAAGCGCAAGTTCGTTACCTAATTATCGACATGCGATGGAATCCCGTCCATCTCCGGTCGCCGCGCCGGAGGCGTGCGAGTGGAATGCGTGCCATTTTGGGGCGATCGCTTGAAGCGGGCGCGTCTGCCGACGCTAGTCCTGGACCGCGAGACGATAGCCGACGCCGGTTTCGGTGAGGATATGGCGCGGACGCTCGGGGTCGCGTTCGATCTTCTGCCGCAGGGCGCGGATGTAGATGCGCAGATATTGCACGTCCGAATCCCCACCCCAGACTTCGCGCAGGATAAAACGATGCGTCAGGACCTTGCCCGCATGGGCAATGAGCAGGCGCAGGACGTCGTATTCGCGCGGCGAGAATTTCACCTCCTGCCCACGCACGGTGATGACGCGCCGGACGAGATCGGCGGTGAGATCGCCGCTGCGGAAAATCGCCTTCTCGCCTTGCTGCTGCAGCCGGTGGCGCTGCGCCGCGCGAACCCGCGCCAGCAATTCGTCGATGCCGAACGGCTTGGTGACGTAATCGTCGGCACCGGAGTCCAGCGCCGCGACTTTCAGGCCCTCGGACTCGCGGCTTGACAGCACGATGATCGGTAAAGTCTCGCCCGCTTCGCGCAACTGGCGGATAATGTCGAGGCCGTCCATGTCCGGCAGGCCGAGATCGAGGACGACGACATCGGCGGCTTTGGCGCGGACCGCCTCGAGCGCGCTGCGCCCATCCTTCGCTTCTGAGACGACATAGCCCTGCGTCGCCAGACTTGGCCGCAAAAAACGCAGGATGGCCGGCTCGTCGTCGACGACGAGGACGCGCAGGGGCGCAGAGAGCGTTGTCATGCGAGGGCCTCGATTTCAGGCGTGGGCGGAATAGGAAATTTCAGCGTGAAGATCGCGCCGTGCCCGTCGGTGCGGTTGGCGGCCGTGACGGTGCCGTACATCGCCTCGACAAAGCCGCGGCAAATGGCAAGGCCGAGGCCGGTGCCGGCGCGTTGGCGGTCGCCGCGGTGGACGCGATAAAACTTGTCGAAAATCTGCTCGGCATCGGCCGGCGGAATGCCTTCGCCTTCATCGCTCACGGTGATCGAAACGTGATCGCCTTCGCGGCGCGCGGCGATGGTGATCTTCGTCCCGGCGGCCGCATATTTGGCGGCATTGTCGAGAAGATTGAACAGAACCTGCTCCATCAGAACCATGTCGACCGAGAGCATCGGCAGGCCGGACTCGAAGTCGATCTCCACCTTATGGCCGTTCAGGATCTTCTGGGCTCTTTGCAGCGCCGCACCGACAAGATCCGAAACATCGATGAGATCCGTATTCGGCTTGAGCGAACCGGATTCGAGCCGTGTCATGTCGAGCAGATTGCCGATGAAACGGTTGAGCCGCTCGCCTTCTTCCTGGATCGTGCGCAGCAGGCTGATGCGCACGGGAGGGTCGATCTCGTCGCCATGCGCCGCAAGGCTCGTGGCCGAGCCGATGATCGAGGCGAGGGGGGTGCGCAGATCGTGCGAGATCGATGTCAGCAGGGCCTGCCGCAGCCGGTCGGTCTCCTCGGCAAGGCGCGCCTTTTCGATATCCGCCACAAGATGGACGCGCTCGATCGCCAGCGCGGTCTGGTCGGACAGCGAGTCGAGCAGGCGGCTTTCCTCGGGGCGCAGCAGCGGACCGTCGCGATCCGAATCGATGCCGATGACGCCAACGGCGCCGCGTCCCGTTCGCATCGGGATGAAGAGCCGCTTGGCGCCGGGCAAAGTGTCCGCGCCGCGGCCGGCCGGATGGTTCTTCTCGAAGCTCCATTGCGCGGCGGCGAAATCCGCCTCGTCGAGGCGGTCCTCCGGCGGATAGCCGCCCATCAGCACCAGGCGGCCGTCGCGCGGCAGCAGCAGCACGACATTCACTTTCAGGAGTAGCGCGATCTCATAGACGCTCGCCCAGATCAGATCGTCGATCGAGGCCGCACCGGCGAGCTTGCGGCTGAAAAGATAAAGCTCCTCGGTGACGCGGGCCCGGGCGCGGGCGGCGATGGCTTGCGCGCGCAGCCGCGCCGCGAGATTGCTGGCGATGACGGCAACGATGGCGAACGCGAAAAGCGCGACGACATTTTCCGGGTCGGCAATCGTGAACGTATAAAGCGGCGGCAGGAAAAAGAAATTATAGGCGAGCACGCCGGCGAAGGCGGCGAATAGGGACGGGAACAGCCCGTAGCGCACCGCGCTTGCCAGCACGCCGACAAGGAAGACCAAAGCGACGCTCGAAATGCCGAGCGTCTGGCGCAGAAGAAACGAGACAAGCCCGGCCAGCGCGACAAAGCCGAGGCTCGCCATATAGGCCGCCCAATCCCACGTCGGGCGGGGCGCGGACAGCGCAATCCGTTGCGCCTTCTGCGTCGCTGTATCAGTCGTGGCAATGTGAATATTAATGCCGCCAGCGTTCTGGATGAGCTTTTGCGTCGTCGAGCCGCGGAAAAAGTCAAACCAGGTTGAAGGCCCCGTCTGCGCGACGAGAATATGGGTGACATTATGCGCATGGGCATAATCGAGAATGGTCGCCGCGGCGTCCTCGCCGGGGAGGGTGACGGCGATGCCGCCAAGCCGCGTCGCGAGCTGCATGGCTTCGGCCACCGCGGCGCGTTCGGTCTCATCGGCGCGCAAATCGCGCGATGTTTCGACATGCAGCGCGGTCCATGGCGCGCGAAGATATTCGGTAAAGCGGCGCGCCCGGCGCACCAGCGCCGCACCGCCGGCGCCGTCGATCACGACAAGCAGCCGCTCGCCCGCGGCCCAGGGCCCCTCGATCGCATGCGAGCGCATATAATCGACCATCTGCGCATCGACGCGTTGCGCGGTGCGCCGGAGGGCCAATTCGCGCAGAGCGGTCAGATTGCCGGGCGAGAAATAATTCTCGATGGCGCGCGTGGCGCGATCGCCGACATAGACCTTGCCTTCGCGCAGCCGGGCGATGAGGTCGTCCGGCGTTAGATCGATGACTTCGATCGCGTCGGCATTGTCGACAACGGAATCCGGGACCGTCTCGCGCACCCGCGTATGGGTGATCCGCGCGACGACGTCGTTGAGGCTTTCGATGTGCTGGATGTTGACGGTGGTATAGACGTCGATGCCGGCGGCAAGCAGCTCTTCGACGTCGAGATAGCGCTTGGGGTGGCGGCTTTCCGGCGCATTCGTATGCGCCAACTCGTCGACCAGGACGAGGCAGGGGCGCCGCGCCAGGATCGCGTCGATGTCCATTTCGGTCAGGACGCGTCCTTTATAGACGATGCTGCGCCGGGGGATCACCTCGAGGTCGGCAAGGAGCGCCTCGGTCTCCCTGCGGCCATGCGTTTCGACGATGCCCACCACCACATCCACGCCTTCGCGGCGTTTGGCCTGGGCGGTGAGCAGCATCTCATAAGTCTTGCCGACGCCCGGGGCTGCGCCGAGAAAGATTTTCAGCCGCCCGCGGGAGCCGTTTTCGGCTTCCCGGAGCAGGGCCTCGGGCGAAGGCCGTTTGTCGCCTGACGGAATATCCATTCGAGCCGATCATATCCTATCAGACCGGCGCTCAGGATTTTTTCAGCGCGTCGAGGGCAAGGTTCAGATCGAGAACGTTAACATGCGGCTCGCCGATGACCCCGAGAAGCCGCCCCTCGACATGGTCGGCGACCAGCGCCTTGATCGCCTCTTCGGGCAGGTTTCGCGCCTTGGCGACGCGCGGTACCTGGAAATAGGCTGCCGCCGGCGTGATGTCCGGGTCGAGGCCGCTGGCCGAGGTCGTCACCAGATCGACCGGCACCGGCACCGAGGGATTTTCCTTGTGCAGCTTGGCCGCATCGCCCTGGACACGCTGGATCAAGGCTTTCGACGTCGGGCCGAGGTTCGACCCGGTCGAATTGTCGGCCGCATAGGGCACGGTGATCGTCTTGGTCGCATCCTTCGGGTCGGGCTCCGTGGTCGCCGAGGGGCGGCCATGGAAATATTTGTCGCTGGTGAAATTCTGCCCGATCAGCGACGAGCCGATCACCTTGCCGTCCTTCTCGATCAGGCTGCCATTGGCCTGGTGCGGGAAGAGAACCTGGGCGATGCCGGTAATGCCGAGCGGGTAGGCGAGGCCGGTGATGATCGTCATCAGGACGATCATCAGAATGGCGGGACGGATTTGTTTCAACATTGGAGTAACCTCACGCAAGGCCGATGGCGGAAACCGCCATGTCGATGAGCTTGATGCCGATGAACGGCACGATGATGCCGCCGACGCCGTAGATCAGCAGATTGCGGCGCAGGATGTGGGCGGCGCCGAGCGGCCGGTAAGTGACGCCTTTCAGGGCCAGCGGCACCAGTGCGATGATAATCAGCGCATTGAAGATGATGGCTGAGAGAATCGCGCTTTGCGGCGAATGCAGGCGCATGATGTTCAGCTGCTGCAACTGCGGATAGAAGGCGATGAACATCGCCGGGATGATGGCGAAATATTTGGCGACGTCATTGGCGATCGAAAAGGTCGTCAAGGCGCCGCGCGTCATCAGCAGTTGCTTGCCGATCTCGACGATCTCGATCAGCTTGGTCGGGTCGCTGTCGAGATCGACCATGTTGCCGGCCTCGCGTGCCGCCATCGTGCCCGTGTTCATGGCGACGCCGACATCCGCCTGCGCCAGTGCCGGCGCGTCGTTGGTGCCGTCGCCGCACATGGCGACGAGTTTGCCTTGCGCCTGCTCATTGCGAATGAGCTTCAGCTTGGTTTCCGGTGTCGCCTGCGCGAGGAAGTCATCGACGCCGGCTTCGGCCGCGATCGCGGCTGCGGTCAGCGGGTTGTCGCCGGTGATCATCACCGTGCGGATACCCATCCGGCGCAGCTCTTGGAAGCGTTCCCGGATGCCGCCCTTGATGATGTCCTTCAGATGGATGACGCCGAGCAGGCGCCCATCCTTGGCGACAGCCAGCGGCGTGGCGCCCGCCTTGGCGATTTCATCGGCCTTGGCGGTTAGCTCGCGCACGGCCGCTTCGATGTCCGCCTTGGTCTCATTGCGGACATAGGCGATCACTGCATCGACCGCGCCTTTGCGGATCGAGCCTTCGCCGCTGTCGATGCCGCTGATCCGCGTCTGCGCGGAGAAGGGGATGAACTTGGCATTGAGCGTCGCGAGATCGCGGCCGCGAATGCCTTGTTTCTCCTTGGCGAGAACGACGATCGAGCGGCCCTCCGGCGTCTCGTCGGAGAGCGAGGCGAGCTGCGCCGCATTGGCGAGGTCTGCCTCGGTGACACCGGCAAGCGGAATGAAGGCCGTCGCCTGGCGATTGCCGAGCGTGATCGTGCCGGTCTTGTCGAGCAGCAGCGTGTCGACGTCGCCCGCCGCTTCGACGGCGCGGCCGGACATGGCGAGCACCTTGAAGCGCACGAGACGATCCATGCCGGCGATGCCGATGGCCGAGAGCAGTGCGCCGATCGTCGTCGGGATCAAGGTCACGAACAAAGCGACCAGCACCAGCACCGTGGTCGAGCCGCTGGCATAGGAGGCAAAGCTCGGGATCGTCGCGACGGCGAAGACGAAAATGATCGTCAGGCCGGCCAGCAGGATGTTGAGCGCGATCTCGTTCGGCGTCTTCTGCCGTTCCGCACCTTCGACCAGCGCGATCATGCGATCGAGGAAGGTCGAGCCTTGCGCGGCGGTGATCTTCACCTTCACCCAGTCGGAGATCACCAGCGTGCCGCCGGTGACGGCCGAACGGTCGCCGCCGCTTTCGCGGATGACCGGCGCCGATTCACCCGTGATCGCCGATTCGTCGACCGAGGCAACACCCTCGATCACGTCGCCGTCACTCGGGATCAGGTCGCCAGCTTCAACGAGGACGATGTCGCCGGGCTTCAGCGAGACGGCCGGGACCGAACGCCAGGCCGCACCCTTCTGCTCGGGCTCGCCCGCCGCGCGCAGCAGCTTGGCATTGGCCTCCGTCTTGCTGCGCCGGAGCGTCGCCGCCTGCGCCTTGCCGCGGCCTTCCGCGACCGCTTCGGCGAAATTGGCAAAGAGCACGGTGAACCACAGCCAGAGGATGATCTGGAAGGCAAAGCCGTAATGGCCATGCCCCATGATCAGATCGCGGATGAAGAGCACCGTCGTCAGCGTCGCGACGACTTCGACCGTGAACATTACCGGGTTGCGGATCAGCACACGCGGATTGAGTTTCTTGAACGAGTCACCGATGGCGGTGATGAGGATCTGCGGATCGGCCGTGCCGGCCGAGGGCAGCCTCGTGCGAGTTAATTGGTCCATTGCTTGCCTCTTGAATTAATAGAGCGTGCCGGCGTTCATCGCGAGATGTTCGACGATCGGGCCGAGCGCAACAGCGGGGAAGTAGATGAGGCCACCGGTGATCAGGATGACGCCGATGAGCAGGCCGACGAAGAGACCGCTGTCGGTCGGGAACGTGCCCGCCGAAGCCGGCACGATCTTCTTCGCCGCGAGCGAACCGGCGATCGCCAGCATCGGTGCGATCATCAGGAATCTGCCGATGAACATGGCAAGACCGAGCGTCGAGTTATAGAAGGGCGTATTGGCCGAGATGCCCGCAAAGGCACTGCCATTGTTGCCCGTCGCCGACGTATAGGCGTAGAGGATCTCGCTGAAGCCATGCGGGCCGGCGTTGGCGGGACCCGCAAGCCCCTGCGGCAGCACGGTCGCGAGCGCCGAGAAGCCGAGGATCGAGAATGGCAGGATGAGAATGGCGAGCATCGCCATTTTCACTTCCTTCGCGTCGATCTTCTTGCCGATATATTCCGGCGTGCGTCCGACCATCAGTCCGGCGATGAAGACGGCGATAATGGCGAAGATCAGCATGCCGTAGAGGCCCGAGCCGACACCGCCAAAGATGATCTCGCCCAGCATGATGTTGACCATCGGCACAAGGCCGGCGAGCGGCATCAGGCTGTCATGCATCGTATTGACCGCGCCGCAGGAGGCATCTGTCGTCACGACCGTGAAGAGCGACGAGTTGGCGATGCCGAAGCGCACCTCCTTGCCTTCCATATTGCCGCCGGCCTGCAGGGCCGATGCCGCCTGGTCGATGTGAAGCGCGTTGAAAGCGGGGTTACCACCGGCCTCAAAGTGATAGACGGTGACGACGCCGGCCAACCAAAGAAGCCCCATCACGGCGAAGATCGCCCAGCCCTGGCGCTGATTGCCGACCATGCGGCCGAAGACGTTGGTCAAAGGTGCACCGAGCGAGAAGATCAGGATGATCTGGACGAGGTTCGTCAGCGCCGTCGGGTTTTCGTAGGGATGCGCGGAATTGGTGTTGAAGAAGCCGCCACCGTTCGTGCCCATCATCTTGATGACTTCCTGCGAAGCCACCGGGCCCTGCGCGATCACTTGCTTGGCGCCTTCGAGCGTCGTCACCGTTGTATAGGCATTGAGGTTCTGCGGCATGCCCTGCCAGACGAAGAAGAGCGCCACGATGATCGACGCCGGCAGCAGGATGTAGAGCGTGCAGCGGGTGAGATCGAGCCAGAAGTTGCCGATCGATTGCGCCGAGCGCCGCGAAAAGCCGCGGATCAGCGCAACGGCGAGCGCAATACCCGTCGCCGCAGACACGAAATTATGCACCGTCAACCCGGCCATCTGCGTGAAATAGCTCATGGTCGTTTCCGGCACATAGGACTGCCAGTTGGTATTGGTGACGAAGCTCACCGAAGTGTTGAAGGCGAGGCTCTGCTCGACCGCGGTCTGGCCTTGCGGATTGAAGGGCAGAACGCCCTGCAGCCGCTGAATGCCATAAAGCACGACGAATCCCGCCGCGCTGAAGAAGGCCATGGCGATCGCATAGGTCACCCAATGCTGGTCTTCGGCCTCGTTGACGCCGCAGACCGCGTAGATCACGCGCTCGACCGGCCGCAGGATCGGCGAAAGAAAAGTCCGTTCGCCCGAAAAGACGCGCGTCATGTAGAAGCCGACCGGCTTCGTCAGCGCGATGATTATGATCGCAAAAATCGCGATCTGAATCCATCCGTTCACAGTCATTGCAGGACTCCTAGAACCGCTCGGGACGGACGAGCGCGTAAACGAGGTAGGCGAGGATGAAGATGACGGCGAGGCCGCCGAGCGTGTAATCGAGGATCATGTTCGCCTCACAATCTGTCGCAGGCGTAGACGTAAAGCGTCAGGACCACGAACGCGGCGATCCCGATCGCGAGATAAAGAACATCAAACATCGGAAGCTCTCCATGGCGGCGCGACAACAGATCAAACGACCCGGGCTTCCGGGTGCTGCGGTCTGGGCGCTTGGCCGACGGGCGAGGATGTGGCGAAAAAGAGATATAGGATCGAGCGGTCTTCGCAGACGTTTATATATAAATTCCATATAAACGGCTGCGGCTTGGGTGCTAAAGCCTTGGCCCAGATCAACAATCGACTGGAGTATAAGCGTCCAATACGAAAGCTTGGTGTCAATAATTAAGGCCAAGCCTAAGATCAGGGGCGGCTTGGCCTCACTCGGCGTCTTTGTCCGCGCTTGCGGCACTTGCGCGCTGCATGGCTTCCCGCAGGCCGGACCAGCGGCGGCCGCCCTCGTTGGCGCCGAGCAGCGCAAACGCCAAGATAAATGGAATCAAATAATAGATGATCCGGAAGAGAAGCAGCGAGGCCAGCAGCCCTTCCTGCGACGGCACCGGCAAAATTTTCAGCATCGTCGCTTCGAAGACGCCGATGCCGCCCGGCGCATAGCTCGCAATGCCGAGGGCGCAAGCGAAGACATAGACCGCCGCGAAAGTGAAGAAATCGATGCCGCGCGGTGTCGGGAGCAGGGCATAGAGCACACCGGCGGCAGCGCAGAGATCGATGACGCTGAGCACGATCTGCGCCAGCGTCAGTTTGAATCCCGGCAGTTCGAGCTTGAAGCCCTGAATGCGCGTCCAGCGGTGCTCGATCGAAACCCAGATGAGATAGACGATCAGCGCGCCGAGGATGCCGGCGCCGATCAGCATATTGAGCTGCGGGCTCAAATGATCGAGCTGGCCGATCATCTCGGCGCGGAAGATGAGGCCGATGCCGAGGATCAGCGCCATGCCGAGCCAATAGGTGACGCCGGCGATGATCGTGAGACTGGCGATCTTTGCCGGCGAGATGCCCGCCTGTGAATAGATCCAGAACCGCACGGTTCCGGCGGTGATCAGCGGGAAGCCGAGCGTGAAAGAGATCGCATAGCTCGTGAAGGACGCCAATGCCGCTGTCGAATACGGCACCTTCTGGCGCAATTGCAGCAGGGCGACGCCGTCATAGCCCGTCAGCGCGAGGAACGAGAGCGCCGTCAGGCCGAGAGCGGCGAAAATCTGGCTGTTTTCGGTGGCGTCGAACGCGGCGCGCAATTGGCCGGGATTGATATGCGCCAGCGTGTGGATGAGCACGAAGATCGCGAGCGCTGCGATTCCGAGGCTGAAACAGGCGCCGACATAGGTTGCGATCTTGCGGCGGCGCTTGTGATCATGGCCACCATGCTCGGCCGAAAAGCTCGCAAGCCATGCGCGCAGATTGGACTGGCGCGGCAGACCGGCCCCTAAACCACGTCGGTTCTTCACGCGTTGCGGGCGAACTTCCTCGTTAATCGCCATTCATCTTTCCGTCGTGCCCCTTCTTGGCTGGCGGGGTTTATGTGGGGCGAACGCGCTCGGCGCAAGGCTCCCAATGGTCCCAGGCGGTCGCCGCGGCGCAAGGGTTAAGCGGCGCTCCGGCCTCCAATTGCATCGTGCGGAAAACTTTCCGCTCAAGCTAACGCTCTGATATAAATCATTTTATTAACGCAAATAAGAAGCTCGGGGGCGATTTTCGCCGCTGGAGGGCCGTCTGCGTCTTGCCAATTCGCACCGCCCGTTGCGAAATCACCACATTAATTTGGCATCGATAAGGGATGCGGCAAGCTCTGCGCTGCGCCGGCCGGGCGAATCGGGGGCGGTGCGGCGACTTTGCGCATGTCTCGCAAGTCTGGAACCTACGGAGCAAATATGCGCGCCCTCGCTGCTTTGGTTTGTCTGGTTCTGGTTCTTGCGGGCGCCCCGGCCTTCGCCCTGCAAAGCGATTACAAAAATGCCGATCTCGCCAGCGATGCCGTGCGGCTTGCCACCCAGGCCGCGCAGGATGGCGACGATCTGAAGGATCAGGCGCCGGACGCCTTGCGCCAAGCCGCCGCGGCGGCCCTCGCCAAAGGCGACACGAAGAGCATGCTGCATGCGATCGCGGGTTTGATCGCGATCAATCCCGACGATTCGGCCGCGTGGCTCGCCTATTCGCGCGCCGAAATCGCCGCCGGCAAGTCGGACGATATTTTGCAGGCGGGGACGACCGCGGCCTATCTCGCCTATCTCAAGGCCGGCGACAAGCAACAGGCCGCTGCGGCGCTGGCGCAACTCGGTGCGGTCTTCGCCCAACGCGAGCTCTGGCGGCCGTCGCTCAATGCCTTTCACGCCAGCCTCGGCCTTGTTGATGATCCGCTGACGCGCGCAACCTATCAGAAGGAGCGCGAGACCTATGGCTTCCGCATCCTCGACTATAAAGTCGACAAGGATTCGGCTTCGCCGCGCGCCTGCTTCCAAGTCTCCGAGTCCCTCGCGCCGGGGCGTATCGATTTCGCCTCTTATGTCAGCGTCGCCGGCATCGATCGCCCGGCGGTTTCGACCGAAGATCAACAGATTTGCGTCGATGGATTGCAGCACGGCCTGCATTACACGATCACGCTGCGCCAAGGTCTGCCGTCGGCCGTGGGCGAAGCGCTGCTGCGCACGGCGACCTATAATATTTATGTCCGCGATCGCGCGCCGCAGGTGCATTTCACCGGCAAGAATTACGTGTTGCCGCGCATCGGCCAGCAGGGCATTCCGATCGTCTCGGTCAATGTCAAAAAAGTCGCCGTGCAAATTCTGCGCGTCGGCGACCGCAGCCTGCTGCCCATCATCAGCTCCAGCGATTTCCTCTCGCAGCTTTCGAGCTATCGGCTGCAACAGTTCAAGGACAGCGACGCGCGCAAGATCTGGAAGGGCACGCTCGATGTCGCGAACGCGCTCAACAAGGATATAACGACCGCCTTTCCGGTCCTCGACGCGGTCGGGACTTTGCAGGCCGGCGTCTACATCATGACGGCGAGGCCCGGCGACGCGTTGAAGACCTCGGATCAGGATGATGATGCCGATGTCGCGACGCAATGGTTCGTCGTCTCCGATTTGGGGTTGACCGCGCTGTCGAGCCGCGACGGGCTGCATGTCTTCGTCCGTTCGCTGACGAGCGCAAAGCCGCTCGCCGGCATTTCGCTGCGGCTGATCGCGCGGGACAATGAGGTGCTTGCCGTCAAGCCGAGCGATGCGAACGGCTATGTGCGCTTCGAGCCCGGCCTGTCGCGTGGCACCGGCGGGTTGGCGCCGGGCCTTGTCGTCGCCGAAGACGGCAAGGGCGATTACGGCTTTCTCAATATGCAGCAGAGCGCGTTCGATCTCACCGACCGCGGCGTGGCCGGCCGCGATGTGACGCAGTCGCTCGATGCGCAGGTCTTTACCGAGCGCGGCGTCTATCGCTCGGGCGAGACGGTCTATGTCACGGCGCTGTTGCGCGATACCAAAGGCGTTGCAAAAGCAGGCGTGCCGCTGACGCTCGTCGCCAAGCGGCCGGATGGCGTCGAATATAAACGCGTGCTGATCGAGGACCAGGGCGCCGGCGGGCGCAGCTATGCGCTGGCGCTGCTGCCATCGAGCGCCAGCGGCACGTGGCGTGTGCAGGCCTATGTCGATCCGAAAGGCACGCCGGTCGGCGAGACGACATTCCTCGTCGAAGACTACGTGCCCGAGCGGCTCGACTTCAAGCTGAAGCCGGCCGAGACGCAAGTGCGTGCGGGGGATACGATCACGATCGATGCCAATGCACGCTATCTCTACGGCGCGCCGGGCGCCGATCTCGATATCAGCGGCGCGGTGACGGTCGAGGCGGCGGGCGCGCATGGCCTGCCGGTCCTGCAAGGCTATGAGGCGGGGCTGCAAGACCAGAGCTTCGAGGCGGTCAGCAAAGATTTGCCGACGAGCGTGACGACCGATGCCAAGGGCGACGCCAAGATCGATGTGCCGATTCCGGATGCCGCGGCGACCCAACCGCTCGAAGCGAAGATCGTTTTGCGGGTCGGCGAGCCGGGCGGCCGCGCCGTCGAGCGCAATGTGACGCTGCCGATCCTGCCGAAGGGCGGTCTCATCGGCGTGAAGAAGGATTTCATCTCGCTCGGCGACGGCGACATCGCCAATTTCGACGTCATCGCCATCAATTCGAGCGCCGCGCGCGTCGCGCGCAAGGGCGTCGCCTGGTCGCTCTACCGGCTCATGACGGATTACCAATGGTACAATCAAGACGGCCATTGGGATTTCGAGGAAGTGAAATCCTCGCGCCGTGTCGCCACCGGCACGCTTGATCTTTCGACCGATTCGACCGGCAAAATCGCGGCGCCGGTGGAACTCGGCGATTATCGCCTCGATCTCACCAGCGCCGATCCGAACGACGCGCCGACCAGCGTGACTTTCGGCGTCGGCTGGTCGGGGGAGGCGACGGCCGGTGCGCCCGACCTTCTCCAAATGACTCTCGACAAGAAGGATTACGCGCCGGGCGAGGCGATGAAGATCAAGGTCGTCTCGCGCTTCGCCGGCACGGCGACAATCGCGATCCTCAACGACCAATTGAATTATTCGTCCCTCGTCGACCTGAAGAAGGGCGACAATATCGTCAGCGTGCCGGTCAGCGCCAATTGGGGCGCCGGCGCCTATGCCGTCGCCTTCGCGCACCGGCCGCTCGATCAGGCGGCGCAGCGCAATCCCGGCCGCGCTTTGGGCCTTGCCTGGTTCAGTATCGCCGCAGCGAGCCACAAGCTCGGCATCGCCTTTGGCACGCCCGATAAGCTGCGGCCGCATCAGCACATCAGCGTGCCGATCACGCTCGCGGGGCTCGCCCCGGGCGAGCAGGCCTATGTCACGCTGGCCGCGGTCGATGTCGGCATTCTCAACCTGACGCATTATCAGACGCCGGACCCGAGCACGTATTTCTATGGCCAGCGCACGCTTGGCTCGGAGATCCGCGATCTCTACGGGTTCCTGATCGACGGCATGCTCGGCACGCCCGGCGCGATCCGTTCCGGTGGCGATGCCGGCGGCGAGCTGCAAGGCAACAAGCCGACCGAAGCGCCGCTCGCGCTCTTTTCCGGCGTCGTGAAAGTCGGACCGGACGGCAAGGCCGAGGTCGGCTTCGATCTGCCGCCGTTCAACGGCACCATGCGGCTTGCGGCGGCTGCGTGGACGGCGAGCAAGGTCGGGAGCGCCAGCGCCGATATTATCGTCCGCGATCCTGTCGTCGTGCAGCCGACCTTGCCGCGCTTCCTTGCCTTCAAGGATCATTCGCGGCTCTATCTGCAGATCGACAATGTCGAGGGCGCGGCGGGGCTTTATGCCTATGATGTCGTCGCCGACGGGCCGGTGAGCGTTGAGGGCCGCGCCCACGGTACGCTGCGGCTCGCGGCAGGCCAGCGCACATCGCTGTCCGTGCCGATCGTCGGCGCCGGCATCGGCGCGACGAATGTCGTCTTCAAGATGCACGGCCCGAAGTTCTCGACCGAGCGCAATCTCGCGCTGAATGTCGAACCGGGAACGCCCAATATCTATCGCCGCATCGTCCGGAAATTGACGCCGGGCGATTCCTTCCTTGTGACGAAGGATCTGACGGCGGAATTCCTGCCCGGCACCGGCCGCGTCTCCGCGACGGTGGCGAGCCTCTCCGGGATCAACGCGGCCGGCATTCTGCAATCGCTCGCCGATTATCCGTTCGAATGTTCGGAGCAGCTCGTCAGCCGCACCATGCCGCTGCTTTACGTCGGCAAGCTCGCCGATCCGCAGGCGCTGGCTTTCGACGTCGGCATCGCCGACCGGGTCAATCGCGCCATCTCGCTTCTGCTGGCGCGGCAGGATTCAAGCGGCGCCTTCGGCCTCTGGTCGGCAGACAATGCCGACGATTCCTGGCTTGACGCCTTTGTCACCGACTTCCTGACCCGCGCGCGCGAGGAAAATTACGACGTGCCGCAGCCGGCCTTCGACCAGGCGCTCGATCGTTTGCGCAATTATGTCGCCAATACCAGCGAGGTCGAAGCCGGGCAGGCGCCGGCGCTCGCTTATGCGATCTATGTTCTCGCCCGCAACGGCAAGCCGGTAATGGAGGATTTGCGCTATCTTGCCGATACGCAGCTTAGCGCCTTCCGGACGCCGCTGGCGCGCGCGCAGATCGCTGCGGCGCTCGCTCTCCTTGGCGATCGCGGCCGGGCGGAAAAAGTCTTTGCCGCGGCGAGCACAACGCTCCAGCACGTGAATGACAATGACAGCCTCGTGCGCACGGATTTCGGCTCCCGCCTGCGCGACGGCGCCGGTCTCTTGACACTTGCGGTCGAGGGCGGTGCGGACGGTGCGCAGATCGATCAGGCGGCGCAGGTCGTCGAAAATGCCCGCGACGCCATCAGCTACACCAGCACGCAGGAAGAATCCTGGATGGCGCTTGCGGCCGAAGCCCTGGCGGCGCGCGACTCTTCGATCTCGCTTGGCGTCGATGGCGCGACGCATAGCGGCGCCTTCTATCGCACCTGGCTCGCCTCGACCTTGGCCGCAGCGCCAGTCAAGCTCGCCAACCAGGGGTCGCAGCCGGTCAATCTTGCTTTGACGACCACCGGCAACCCGATCACGCCGGAGCCCGCGGCCGGGCAGGGCTATACGATCGAGCGCGGCTATTATTCGCTCGACGGCAATCCGATCGATCCGGCCAAGATCAAACAGAACGACCGCCTCGTGATCACCCTGAAAGTGACCGAAAGCGCTGCGGCCTATTCGCATCTCGTGCTCGACGATCCACTGCCGGCGGGACTCGAGATCGACAATCCCGATCTCTACGACGGCGGCGATGTCGATGCGCTGTCCTGGGTCAAGAGCGACGTGCAGCCGACGCATACCGAATATCGCGATGACCGCTTCATCGCGGCCTTCGACCGCGACGGCCAGTCGACTGCGACGTTCGCCGTCGCCTATATCGTCCGCGCCGTCACGCCCGGCCGCTATGTCGCGCCGGCGGCGACGATCGAGGACATGTATCGTCCGCAGCGCTTTGGCCGCACCGACACGGGCACGGTCACGATCTCGGCAGCGAAATGAAGCTGCGGCACTGGCTGATCTTTTTCGGCACGCTGCTGCTTATCGCGGGCTTCAGCCTCTCGTGGGCCTGGGACGATTATTTCGCGAGCCTCAATCCGCTCGACCTTACCGTCGCCGAGCGCACGTCGCCCGTGGTGCTCGATCGCGACGGCAAATTGCTGCGCGCCTTTACGATGGCGGATGGCCGCTGGCGCTTGCCGGTCACGGCGCAGGATGTCGATCCGCGCTTCCTCGCCATGCTGCTTGCCTATGAGGACCATCGCTTCTACGCGCATCACGGCATCGATGCGGAAGCGCTCGCCCGCGCGGCAACACAATTTGCAACGCGCGGGCACATCATTTCCGGCGGCTCGACGCTGACGATGCAGGTCGCGCGCCTGCTCGAACCGCGCAAGGAGAAATCCGTCGCGGCGAAAGTGCGCCAGATGGCGCGCGCGCTGCAGCTTGAATCGCAATATGCGAAGCCGGTGATCCTCAACCTCTATCTCGTTCTTGCGCCCTATGGCGGCAATATCGAGGGCGTGCGCGCCGCGAGCCTTGCCTATTTCGGCAAGGAGCCGAAGCGCCTCAGCATTGCCGAAGCGGCCTTGCTTGTGGCCCTGCCGCAGGCGCCCGAGGCGCGCCGGCCGGATCGTTTTGCGGCGCGGGCCCGCGCGGCGCGCGACCGTGTGCTGGAGCGCGCCTATCGCCGCGGCGTCATCACTTTGGCGGAGCGCGACGAAGCGATAGAGCAAGATGTGCCGCATGCGCGTCTTGCCTTTCCGCACCTTGCGCCGCATGCGGCCGAAGCGGCCTTGCGTGCCGACAAGGAGCATGGTGTGCATCGGCTCACGCTGTCGTCGGGCTGGCAGGCTTCGCTCGAACGCTTGGCGCATGAAAGCGCGCAGCGGCTTGGCCCGAAAATCTCCGTCGCCATTCTCGTCATCGACAATGCAACGGGCGAAATCCGCGCCCATGTCGGCGGCGCCGATTACTTTTCGGCCTCGCGCGCCGGCGCCATCGACATGACCAAGGTTTTGCGCTCGCCGGGTTCGGCGCTGAAGCCCTTTATCTATGCGCTCGCCTTCGAGTCGGGCATCGCCCATCCTGAGACCGTGCTGGAAGACCGGCCGGTGCATTTCGGCCAATATGCGCCGGAGGATTTCGACCTTGGCTTCGAGGGCACGGTGACGGCGCGTCATGCGCTGCAGATGTCGCTCAACCTGCCGGCGGTCGAATTGCTCAATGCCGTCGGGCCGGAACGTTTTCTGGCGCGGCTGCGCAGTGCCGGCGCCGATGTCGTCGTGCCGGACGATCAGCCGCCGGGGCTTGCCATCGGCCTTGGCGGCGTCGGCATCAAGCTCATCGATCTTGCCAAGCTTTATGCGGGCCTGGCGCGGGGCGGCAGCGTGCCGGTTCTGCATGAGCGTGTCGCGGGCGCGCTGGCGTCGCATGCGCGCATCTGCGAGCCGGTCTCGGCCTGGTATGTCGCCGATATTCTGCGCGGCGCGCCGCCGCCGGATAATGCGCCCTATAATCGTCTCGCCTTCAAGACCGGCACATCTTACGGCTATCGCGACGCTTGGGCCGCGGGGTTCGATCGCAAGAACACGGTCGCCGTCTGGGTCGGCCGGCCCGACAACGCCCCCGTGCCGGGGCTGATCGGCCGTGTCGCCGCCGCGCCCATCCTTTTCGATGCATTCGCCCGCATCGGCAGCAGCTATGAGATCATTCCGCGGCCGGCCGATGCGCTCATCGCGCGCACCGCGGACCTGCCGCCGCCGCTGCGCCAATTGCGCGACGATCATGCGGCGCTTTCAGGCGACTGCGACACACAGGTGTTGAAGATCGTTTATCCGCCGAACGGCGCCCGCGTCGATCTCGGCCTTTCGGCGGCCGATGCCAGCGATCTCGCGCTCAAAGCGGAAGGCGGCGTGCCGCCGTTCCGCTGGATGGTGAACGGCGCGCCTGTCGGCATGCCGGATCTGCGCCACGAGTCCGAATGGACACCGGATGGCGCGGGCTTTGCCCGCATTTCGGTGATGGACGCCAAGGGCCAGTCCGACAGCGTGCGCGTGCGGCTGCAATAAGCCCACACGGTTACTTACGATCGTCGGATGTGTGCTGAAATGCGATGACATTGAATGCTCAATAGGAATAAACCGCCATGTCCATCAAGCCGCTCACCCATTGGAAGTGCGATTCGTGCGACGAACTTGTGACAAAGGAAACAGGATGGCTTGAGTGGATTGAAGAGGACGATATTAGGAACTCAAAGGCAAAGGAATTCCATATCGTCCATAATAAAAAAGAGTGTTTTCATCACTCAAATCATCCAGGGCGTAAGGACAATCACCTAGGGGAATGTTTGGGTTACAACGGACTACAGTATTTGCTCGAAATTGCGCATAATGGAGGTGCTGGTAAGCATTCCATACATGACGCTAGCGAATATGTGGAATTAATCCGACGGCTTCACGTCCCTTACTACGAAGAAGCGCGGATGAATTTTGTTCCTTATGCACAAGAATACGGATTAGATGCCGAACGCCTGCGGCTCTCCGGCATCAAAACTCTCGAAGAAATCGCAAAGTATGCGGGCGACCAATAAATTTATTGCTTCGGATAATCCGTTCCGGTCGAGACCGGCGCCCATTTCATGATCTCGGCCTGCAAGGCGCCGAGCTTTTCGCCGACCAATTGCAGCGCATCCGAGCCGAGCAGCAGATGCAGCGGCGGCTCCTCCACTTTTGTGATGTACAGCATGGCTTCCGCCGCCTTGCGCGGATCGCCCGGCTGCGTGCCGTTGCGCGCCGCGAGCCGCTTGCGTGACCAACCGGCGGAGGGCTCGTAATCCTCGATCGTCTTTTCGACATGGCGCATCGAACGGCCGGCCCAATCGGTGCGGAAGCCGCCGGGCGCGACAATCGTCACCTTGATGCCGAGGTGCTTCACCTCTTTGGCGAGCGATTCCGAAATGCCTTCGAGCGCGAATTTGCTGCCGTGATAGGCGGAGATGCCGGGAAAGGTCATGAGCCCGCCCATCGAACTGATGTTGAGGATATGGCCGGCGCGGCGGCTGCGCAGATAGGGCAGGGTCGCCTGCATCATCGCCACGGCGCCGAAGACATTGACATCGAACTGTTCGCGGAAATCGGCCAGCGTCGCTTCTTCCAGCGCGCCTTCGAAACCATAGCCCGCATTGTTGACGAGCACTTCAATGCCGCCGAGCTTTTCCTCGGCCTCCTTGACGCCGCGATGCACCGCGGCTTCGTCGGTGACGTCGAGCAGGATGCCGAAGGCGCGGCCGGGCGCGAGCTTTTCGAATTCGGCTTTGTCCGCCTCCTTGCGGACGGTGCCGGCAACCTTGCCGCCTTTTTCCAGAATGAGTTCCGACAGCGCGCGGCCGAAGCCGCTGGAAACACCGGTGATGAGCCAGTTCATGGCAAGGTCCTTTATTGAAAGCCGACGATCGGATGCGGCACATAGGGCGCTTCGAGCTTGCCGATTTCTTCGGCCGTCAGCTTCAGCGACAGAGCCGCCACTGCATCGTCGAGGTGGTTGAGCTTGGAGGCGCCGATGATCGGCGCGGTGATGCCGTCCTTCTGCAACAGCCAGGCGAGCGCGACTTGCGCGCGCGGCACGCCCCGCGCCTTGGCGACATTCGCAACCTCAACCGCAACCTGGCGATCGGAATCGAGACCATAAAGCGTCTTGCCGAAGACATCGCTGTTCTGGCGTTCGCTGGTTTCGTCCCAATCGCGCGTCAGCCGGCCGCGCGCCAGAGGGCTCCACGGCAGGACACCGATCTTCTGGTCGCGGCAGAGCGGCAGCATTTCGCGCTCCTCCTCGCGGTTGAGAAGGTTGATATGGTCCTGCATCGAGACGAATTCGGTCCAGCCATTGAGGCGCGCGATATAAAGCGCCTTGGCGAATTGCCATGCATACATGGATGAGGCGCCGATATAGCGGGCCTTGCCGGCCTTGACGACATCATGCAGTGCTTCGAGCGTCTCCTCGATCGGCGTCGTCGGGTCCCAGCGGTGGATCTGATAAAGATCGACGTAATCGACGCCGAGCCGGCGCAGGCTGTTGTCGATCTCGGCGAGAATGGCGCGGCGCGACAGGCCGGCGCCGTTTGGGCCCTTGTGCATCCGGCCATGCACTTTGGTGGCGATCACCACATCCTGGCGGGCGGCGAAATCCTTCAGCGCGCGGCCAGTGATCTCCTCCGACGAGCCGTCGGAATAGACATTCGCCGTGTCGAAGAAATTGATGCCGAGTTCGAGCGCCTTCTGGATGATCGGCCGGCTCTTTTCCTCATCGAGCGTCCAGGGATGCGGCCCGCGACCCGGCTCGCCGAAGCTCATGCAGCCAAGACAGATGCGCGACACGTCGAGGCCGGTGTGGCCGAGTTTCACATAGTCCATTGTCCGATCTCCGAAAAACAAACGGCCGCGAAGCCGCGGCCGTCGGCGCTGGATGCGCGTTCTTTAGACGAGCTTAAGACGAACCGGCACGTTGCCGCGCAGGGCGTTGGAATAGGGGCAAACCTTGTCGGCCTTCTCGATCAGATCCTGCGCTTCGTCGCGCGGCAGGCCAGGCAGCGAAATATCGAGCTCGACGTCGAGGCCGAAACCGCCTTCCGAACGCGGGCCGATGCCGACCGTGCCGGTGACGGACGTGTTGTCGGGCACTTTCGGGCCGCCCTGCGTGGCGACGAATTTCATCGCGCCAAGAAAACAGGCCGAATAGCCGGCCGCAAACAGCTTTTCCGGATTGTTGCCGGGCGCGCCATTGCCGCCGAGTTCCTTCGGAATGGTCAGATTGACATCGAGCGTGCCGTCTTCCGTACGTGCATGGCCGTCGCGGCCGCCGGTGGCACTGGCTTTGGTGCGATAAAGAACATTGACCGACATAGCTTACTCCTTGGGCTGGAATTCGGGCGCGGCGCCGGCGCACTCAAGGCCGGCGTATCCATCAGATGAAGCGTATCGGGGCGGTTTTCAATCGATCCGCGGCGGCGGGGGAGGCGCTTGCGATTATAAACGAACCGGCGGCCACAGCTTGTCGGATATTGCGCAAATCCGCTCGCCACGGCGCGCTGGCCCCACCTCTTGCACTGGCGCCACAGAGTGGGGGATAGTGTAATGCTGCGGCTGATTCTCGTCTTTATCGCCTTGAAAGAGGCCGAATTTCCCGCCAAACGTGAGCTAGTCCCAAGCACTACACGTAAGGGACTCGCAGGCTTGTTGTCCTCTTGGCTTTATAAGCGGCCTTTCATGCGCATCGTTTCCGCCTGCACGCCCTTCATTGCCGTTCTTGTGGCGACGCTGCTCGCGGTGACGCCCGCCGCGGCGGAGGTCATCCTCGCGCGCTACGCGGTGAGCCTTGTCGGGTTCAGGATCGGCGAAGCGAGTGCGCATGGCGCCGTCAGCGCCGCGGCCTATCGCGTGGCCCTCGACGCGCGGCTGACGGGCCTCGCCGAATGGCTCTCGCATATGCGGGTTGCCTTGGCGTCTTCGGGCGAGATCCGCCGCGGCAATGTTCTGCCGAATGCCTATGCGACGACAGCCGCCACCGCGCATGATACGCGCACCGTTCGTATGGCGCTCGAGGCCGGCAATGTGCGCGCCGTCGATATTTCACCGCCGCTCGAAGACGAGTCGATCCGCATTCCGGTGTCGTCGGCCGAAAAACATAATGTTCTCGATCCGACAAGCGCGCTGATCATGGCGGTGCCGGCGAGCGAGCCTTTGGTCGGACCGGCGGCCTGTGACCGCACGCTGCCGATTTATGACGGCGTCGTGCGGTTCGACCTGACCATGTCTTATACCGGCACGCGCAATGTCTCCGTCGTCGGCTATAACGGACCGGTCTCCGTCTGCTCGGTGCGCTACAAGCCGATCGCCGGCCATCGCTACGATTCACGTTCGACCAAGTTCATGGCGCAGAACCATGACATTGAGGTTTGGCTGGCGCCCATCGCACGCGCGCATGTCGTCATTCCGTTCCATATCGGGCTGCGGACCATGGCCGGCATGGCCTATGTCGATGCGGTCGAATTGCATCTCGAACCGGGGGGCAGAACCCTCAAAGCCGATCGCTGAAAAAGGCGCTTAGGCCTTCAGCGTCAATGCTGCGGTCGAATGGCGGCGCATCGATCTGCGGAACTTGCCATCTCGCGGCTTGACAAAACGGTGCTTCGGAGTCCGCTCCGAGTCGTGTCTTCGCGGGCCGCGTGAGCTTTGAAATCGCAGCAAATTCTCAACTTATAGCGACAATCTATCATCCTGCCCCATATATTGCGGTGAACAAAGACGGATTCGGCGCGAGTCAGTGATTCGGCCGCGATTCGTTCGCCGCGCGTTCGAAGTGTCAACCGGGATGGGCGCGACTCACAATTTTTTGCCGCAGATTGGCACAGGTCCGGCTTGTTTCGCGACCGCAGCGAAGGTGGGGGCGGGGGGCGGCGGCGCTTTGGTGAGGCTTGCCGCGAGGGCCTCCGCGGCGCATATCAGGGCTGCCGGAGCCGGCGCGCACTCGCCGCCGTTGAAAGATAGTTTCGATGAACCTCGCCATTCCCGGCTCGCAAATTCATCCGCTGGAACGTTCGCGCGGCGTGCGGATCGTGCTCGGGCCGACCAATACGGGCAAGACGCATTATGCGATCGAGCGGATGCTCGCCCATCGCAACGGCATGATCGGTCTGCCGCTGCGGCTGCTGGCGCGCGAGGTCTATAATCGCGTCGTCGAGAAAGTCGGCGTGGCGGCTGTTGCGCTCGTGACCGGCGAGGAGAAGATCAAGCCGGAGGCGCCGCGCTATTGGGTCTCGACTGTCGAAGCGATGCCGCGCGATCTCAATCTCAGCTTCGTTGCCATCGACGAAATCCAGCTCGCCGCCGATCTCGATCGCGGTCATGTCTTCACCGACCGGCTGCTCAACCGCCGCGGCACCGAGGAGACTTTGCTGATCGGCGCTTCGACCATGCAGCGCCGGCTCGAAGAGCTTCTGCCGGGCGCGCCGATCTCGTCGCGGCCGCGGCTTTCCAAGCTGAGCTTTGCCGGCGAGCGCAAGATCGCGCGTCTGCCGCCGCGCAGCGCGGTGGTCGCGTTCTCGGTCGAAGAGGTCTATGCGATCGCTGAATGGATCCGGCGTCAACGCGGCGGTGCAGCAGTCGTGCTTGGCGCGCTCTCGCCGCGCACGCGCAATGCACAAGTCGAAATATATCAAAACGGCGACGTGGATTACATCGTCGCCACCGACGCCATCGGCATGGGCCTCAACCTCGATGTCGATCACATTGCGTTCGCGGGTGATCGAAAATTTGATGGCTGGCACTACCGGCGCCTGACACCGGCGGAGTTCGGCCAGATCGCCGGGCGCGCCGGCCGTCATATGCGCGATGGCACTTTTGGCACAACGGGGCGTTGTCCGCCTTTCGACAATGATCTTGTCGAGGCGCTGGAAGAGCATCGTTTCGAGCCGGTTACAATGTTGCAATGGCGCAATAGCGATCTCGACTTCTCGTCGATCGCGGCGCTGACCGCCTCGCTTGACCGGCAGCCTAAGGATTACGGCCTGACGCGCGCGCCGCTCGCCGAGGATCAAATGGTACTTGACATTGCCGGGCGAGACGAGAATGTCCTTCGGGTGACCAAGACCGAAGCCGACGTGGCGCGGCTTTGGGACGCTTGTCAAATCCCCGACTACCGCAAACTGTCGCCCGCGGCACACGCAGAACTCGTACTTTCGATCTATGGTTTCGTTGTCCGTGCGCGCCATATTCCCGAAGATTGGTTTGCGCGGCATATTCATGAGCTTGATCGCACCGACGGCGATCTCGATACGCTGTCGGCGCGGCTGGCGCAGGTCAGGACTTGGACTTTTATTGCCAATCGGCCCGATTGGCTTCGCGACCCTGAGCATTGGCAGGAGGTCGCGCGTCGGGTAGAGGACAGGCTGTCGGACGCATTACACGAACGTCTCGCCCAAAGGTTCATCGATCGGCGGACGAGCGTGCTGATGCGTCGCTTGAGAGAGAACGCGATGTTGGAAGCCGAAATCACCCCAGGCGGCGATGTGCTGGTCGAAGAGCAGCATATCGGACATTTGTCGGGATTTCGTTTCACGGCCGATCCGCAGGCCGACGGCGAAGCCGCCAAGGCTTTGAACGCCGCGGCGCAGAAAGCGCTCGCCAGCGAGATCGAAGGCCGGGCGCGGCGTGTGCATGAGGCGGTTGACGAAGCTTTCGTGCTCGCCAATGACGGCGTCATCCGCTGGCTCGGCGAGGCGATCGGCAAGCTGGTGCCGGGCGAGCATGTGCTGCAGCCGCGCGTCGCCGTTCTCGCCGACGAACAATTGACCGGTCCGTCTTTGGAGCTCGTCCAGAAGCGTCTGGAGCTTTGGCTGGCGCAGCACGTCAAGAAGCTGCTTGGCCCGCTCCAGGATCTCGAAAACGGCGAAGGACTAGAAGGCATCGCCCGTGGCGTCGCCTTCCGCCTTGCGGAAGCGCTTGGCGTGCTCGAACGTTCGCAAGTCGCCGAGGATGTGAAGAGCCTCACGCAAGAGGCACGCGCCACCTTGCGCAAGCTCGGCGTGCGCTTCGGGGCCTATCATCTCTATTTGCCGGCGCTGTTGAAACCGGCGCCGCGCGCCTTTGCGGCGCAGCTTTGGGCCTTGCGCAATCCCGGCGCCGAAAACAGCCAGAGTCAGGCCGAGGTGCCGCATCTTGCGTCCTCGGGCCGCACGTCCTTTGTTGCCGATAAGGATATTGCGAAGGGTTTTTATCGCGTCGCCGGTTTTCACGTCTGCGGCGAGCGCGCCGTTCGCGTCGATATTCTCGAGCGGCTGGCCGATCTCATCCGCCCGGCGATTGCCTACCGGCCGGGAACGACGCCCGGCGATCCGCCCGCCGGCGCGGCGGATGGCGACAGTTTCGTCGTGACCGTGGCGATGACCTCGCTTGCCGGTTGTTCGGGCGAAGCCTTCGGCTCGATCTTGCGCGCGCTTGGCTATCAGAGCGAACAGCGCAAGGGCCCGGCGATCACCGTTCCGCTTGTGCCGAAGGCAGCGGTCGAGCCGATCGCACCCGCCGCGCCTGAGGCCGCAGCATTGGACGGCGCGGCGCCGGTCGAAGCCGCCGAAAGCACTGCCTTGGAAAGCACGACCACGGAACCGAGCGAGGCGGGGCCTGCCGCAGAGTTCGCGACTGAGACACCGCCCATCGAGGCGGCGCCCGTTGCCGTCGAGGAAGCGCCGGTCGAAGTTCTGAGCGTGGCGGACGCCGATGTCGTCGAGACGGCTGCGCCGGCAGAGGCCGAGAGCCAGTCCGTCCCGGCCGACGCGCCGCCGGTGCCGGAGACAGCATCATCCGAAAGCGAACCTGCAACTGAAGCAGTCGAGGGCGTCGCAACAGAAACGGCAAGTGAGCCGTTGGTCGAAGTCTGGCGTCCGTTCCGGCACCGCCATCAGGCGCGCCGTCCAGGCCGCCCGCAGCAGCGCCATGCCCCGCAGCGGTTCCAGCGCTCCGGCCAGCAAGCGCCTGCGGCGCAGACAGGCGACGGCGCGGCGGCACCTGCCGAAGCGAATGCGGCCGCCCAGGCCGAGCGGCCGGCGCGGCCTGAGCATCGCCGCCGGCATCATATCGCGGCGAACGCGCCTGGCGGCGCACCGGGCGGTTCGGGCCGGCCCGAGAAAAAGCGGGATTTTCCGCAAAAACCCTCGCATCGCGGTCCGCGCGATGGCGAGGCCCAAGGCAGAGGCAAATGGTCCTCGGCGGAGAAGCCGCGCGAGCGCCAGCCGGATCCCAATTCGCCCTTTGCCAAGCTGCTCGCGCTGAAGCAGCGCTTGGAAAGCCAAGAGGGAAAAAATTAGCAAAATCAAGGCCAAATCGCGCCCATTAGGGCGACGGGGGGACTTTCCCGGCGGCGTCGCGTCGTGATATGCGAAAATAATTGACTAGCTCATTGGTCTGTCGCAAACGCCCAGACGCTTTTCGATAAAGGGGATCACCGGTGGACGCTAACGGTTCCGAGCAAAAAGACGAACTCGTCAATCAGATCGTCGACGTGATCGTGTCCGAGGGCATGATCGATCGCGACAAGATCAAGATGGACGCCTCGATCGAGAGCTTGGGGCTCAAGTCCATTGATATCGTCATGATCCTGACCGCGCTCGAAGAGAAGTTCGATGTCTATATTCCCATGGATGGGCCGTTCCACGAAGCAAAGGACGTGCGCAGTCTGATCGATGCCATGGCGAGTTACATCAGCAAAGAAAAGACCGCCTGAATGGCGCAGCGGCGGGTCGTTATTACCGGCATAGGCGCGGTTTCGTCGTTAGGGCTCGGAGCCAAAGCCCTTTGGGAGGCGGCGCGCGACGGTCGCAGCGGCATTCGCGAGACGAATTTCGCGCGGCCCTATCCGGGCCGCATCAAGATTTCCGCACAGGTTCCGGATTTCGATGCCAGTGTCTATCTCGACAGAGACACGCTGTCGCTCAGCGATCCGGTGATCAAATATCTGCTCATCGCGACCGACGAAGCCGTGCAGCAGGCCGGCCTTTCGCGCGAGACATTGCAGGGGCCGCGCACCGCCTCGATCATCGGCACCGGCATCGCCGGCATGAACACGATCGAAGACGGGTTGTACACGGTCTTCAAACGCGAGGTGCGGCCGGACCCGCTGACAATCCCGAAATTGATCCCCAGTTCGTGCCCCGCCATGGTCAGCATGCGCTACGGCACGACGGGACCGTGTTTCGCAATTGGAAGCGCGTGCTCCTCGGCGACGCAGGCGATCGGCATCGGCGCGCAGATGATCCGCGCCGGCATGATCGATCGCGCCATCGTCGGCGGGACGGAAGATTGCGTCACCGTGGGGACGATGATCGCCTGGGAAGTCTTGCGCGTGCTCACGCCGAACGTCTGCCGGCCGTTCTCGAAGGATCGCAACGGCATGGTGATCGGCGCCGGGTCCGGCGTTTTCATTCTCGAAGCGGAAGAGATTGCCGCCGAGCGCAATGCGCATGTCATCGCGGAACTCGCCGGCTATGGCACGACGAGCGATGCCAAAGATCCCGTGCGGCCGGATGTGAATGGCGCCGCCGCCTGCATGCGCAACGCGATCGAGGACGCCGGCGTCTCGCCGGATGAGATCGATTACATCAATGCGCATGGCACCGGCACGACGGTGAACGATCTGACCGAGTCGGCGGCGATCGGCCTCGTCTTCGGCAAACGCGGCCCGCATGTGCCGGTCTCCTCGACAAAGCCGATCCATGGTCATGGCCTCGGCGTCGGCGGGGCTTTCGAATTGATCGTCACGCTCGGCGCCTTGCGCGAAAACATTGCACCGCCGACGATCAATTGGCGTGTCGCCGACGAAAAATGCCCGGTCGATTGCATCCCGAACGAGGCGCGGCCGATGCCGATCAAGGTTGCCATGTCGAATTCATTTGCGTTCGGCGGCATCAATGCGACGCTCGTCGTGCGCCAATTCGATGCGTGAGCGTGGAGCGCGGCATGTTGGCTGAACGCCCGCTTGGGACATTCACGGTCCGCGCGACGGCGGCGCAGGCGACGGCTTTCGCGCACGAAACGGGCAATCCGGAGCAGGGTGTTCCTTTCACCTTTCCGGTGCGCTGGCTGGCGCGGCCCGATTTTCTGGCCGCGGCGGTCGAGATGATCGGCGACGCGAACTGGGTGCCGATCCATGAATCGCAGAGTTTCGATTATCGCGCGCCGCTTGCCGTCGAGACCGATTATGCGATGACAGTCACGATGCAGCGCGAGACGGAGCCGTCGCGGATCATTCTGTTGGCCAATGTCGGCCCGGCGGGCGGCGCGCCGCTGCTCGATATGGAAATGATGCTGCGCATCGTGCCGCTGCCGGCGGGGCAGGCCGCGTGACGCCGCCCGTCGCCGAATCCCTGCAGGCTCATTTGCGCGTCGGCGACAAGCTGCCGCCGCAAAAATTCGGGCCGTTCGATCTGCCGCATCTTGCCCGCTATGCCGAGGTTTCGGGGGATAGCAATCCCATTCATCTCGATGCCGGTCTGGCGCGCCAGGCGGGTCTCGCCGCGCCGCCGGTTCAGGGCATGCTGCTGATGAGCGCCTTTGCGCCGGCGCTTGCCGTGTGGCGGCCGGATCTCGCGCTACAGCGGCTCTCGGCCAAATTCCTGCGGCCGGTGCTGGCGGGCGACAGCATCAATGTCTCGGGCCGCGTCGTCGATGTGGGAGGTGGCCGGGTGACGCTGCGCCTGATGGCGCATAACGAGCAGCGCGAGATCGTCGTTCTGGGCGAAGCCGTCTTGGGCGAAGCCGTCCTGGGCGAAGCGATCTAGGCCATGCGCCAGCCGCGCACGATCCTCATTACCGGCGCCTCAAGTGGGATCGGCCGGGCCTTGGCTCTCGCCTATGCGACGCCGGATGTGCATCTCGCGCTCATCGGCCGCAATCAGGAACGGCTGGCGGCGGTCGCCGCCGCGGCCGAGGCGCAAGGCGCGCGGGTCTCGGTCGGCCAGGTCGATGTCCGCGATCGCGAGGCGATGCGCGCCTGGATTACCGCCGCCGACACGGCGCAGCCGTTCGATCTCGCCATTGCCAATGCCGGCATCACCACCGGCCTTGCGGATGCGGCGCTCGCCGAAGATCCTGAGGCGGTGCGGGCGCTGCTCGCAACCAATCTCTTCGGCGTTTTGAATACGATAGAGCCACTGCTTCAACCGATGTGCGAACGCGGCCAGGGGCAGATCGCGATCATCGGTTCGCTCGCCGGCTTGCGCGGCCTGCCGTTTTCGCCGGCCTATAGCGCCAGCAAGGCGGCGGTTCATGCCTATGCGGAATCCTTGCGCGGGCGGCTCGAGCGCCGCGGCGTGATCGTGAGCCTGGTCATCGCCGGTTTCGTCAAGACGCCGCTGAACGATTCGATCGATGCCATCAAGCCGTTCGAGGTCAGCGACGTCGAGGCCGCGCGGATCATCCAGGCGGGGCTGGCACGAGGGCGGGCGGTGATTGCCTTTCCGGCCGCCCTTTACGCGGCGACCTGGCTCGCCCGCCTGCTGCCGCCGCGGCTCGTGGACCGTCTTTTCACGCGATTTTTGGTAAATGTTCCAGAAACGAAAGAAAGAGTGAACGTCTGAGCTGCCGCTCCGCCCGGTTTTCCTTGTTTTGACTGCTTTTTCCGTGCTCAAACCATACCGGGCCGCGTCCTGAGGGGGACGGAACCTTCCCTGCCGCGAGCATAGAAGCACCGAAACGGAGCGCGCATTGGTCCTCGTCGAATTCCTGCGCCTTTTTTTCGAGACTGTTCTTGGCTTTGCCATTCTCGGTCTCGTCGGCGTCGGCATTAGTTTTCTGATCCTGATCGCCATCAACATCATCGAACTCGTCACCGGCAGGCCGTGGCGCAAGCCGATGCCGCCGCTCAAATTGAGCGAGGCCGAGCTGCCGCATGTGCTTGTGCAGATCCCGGCGTTCAACGAGGGCGAGCTGGCGGCGGACGCGTTGCACGCGGCCGCGGCGCTCGATTGGCCGAAGGACAAGCTCCACATCCAGCTTCTCGACGACAGCACCGACGAGACATCGGCTCTGGCGCAGCGGGCCGAGCAGGAATTGCGCGCGCAGGGTTTCGATATCCTGCATCTGCGGCGCGATGACCGCGCGGGCTTCAAGGCCGGCGCGCTGGCCCAGGGGCTGACCAAGAGCGATGCGCCGATCATCGCCGTGCTCGACATCGATTTCCGCGCGCCGCGGGACTGGCTCCGCGTGGCGGTGCCTTATCTCCTGGCCGATCCGCATGCGGGCTTCGTGCAATCGCGTTGCGAATTCGCCAATTACCGCACCAATTGGCTGACCCGCATCCAGGGTCTGATGCTCGATTCGCATTTCGTGATGGAGCAGGCGACGCGCTACCGGGCCGGCTGGCTGTTCCAGTTCAATGGGACGGGCGGTCTCTGGCGACGCGCCGCGATCGAGGCGGCGGGCGGCTGGTCGGGCGACTCGCTTTGCGAGGACCTTGACCTCACGATCCGCGCCGAGCTCGCCGATTGGCACGGCGTGTTTTTGATGGAGCCGGCGGTGCCCGGCCTTGTGCCGGAGCATTTGCAGCACTGGCGCGTGCAGCAGAAGCGCTGGTCGAACGGCTTCGTCCAGGTTGCGCGCAAGGTGCTCGGCGAAGTCTGGGCCTCGCCTTGGACGATCAGCAAGAAAATTTCGGCCAGCGCCCTGATCCTGATCCAGGCGTTCTACCCCTGCGCGGCGATCGCCACGGCCTCGTTCATCCTCTGCATCCTGCTGCGCGGCCTGCATGCCTCGGCCTATATCCCGCTCATGGAATTTATGCTGACGCTGATCGCGACGGTCGCCATCGGCATGACGCTCGTGCCCTATCTGATTTTGCGGCGCGGCTCGTTTTGGCAATATCTCGTCACCGTCTCATCGGTGACGCCGATGATGGTCTACATGAGCCTCTCGAATGCCCCGTCCATTCTGAAGACGCTCGTCTCCGGAAGCCGCGAGCACTTCAGACGCACGCCCAAGACGCGGCCTGTGCCAACGCCCAAAATTAGCTAAGAAGGTCAGCTAAAAAGATCAGCTAAGACCAGCGAACTCCGGCGAGGGGCCGCTTTGGTCCGCTTCCAAAGTTGATCCGGGCCCTTCGCAAGCGACGACTTTTTGGCTAGTGGTAAAGCAGGAATTCGCTGGGGGGCGAGAACTCGGGGCTGGAGCGAGACTTCGCGCATGAACATGGCGATTCGAAACGACGACATACCGGCCGCCGAGCCCCAGGATAATTTCCTCATCGCCGAGCCGCTGCGGCCGCATCCGCAACGCCGCCGCGCTATTCTCGCCGCGCATCCTGAGGTCGCGAAACTCATCACCACCGATCCGATGACCGCCGTCATCACCGCCGGCGTCGTGCTCGGCCAGACATTGATCGCCGCTGCCTTCGGTCATTTCGGCCTGCATTATTGGTGGGCGGCGCTGATTGCGGCCTATTGCATCGGCGCCTTCGCCAATCATGCGATGTTCGTCGTCATCCACGACGCGGTGCATAATACGATCTTCAAGACGCCCGACGCCAACAAATGGGTGGCGATCCTGGCCGATCTGCCGAATGCCTTTCCGACCGCGATGGGCTTTCGCTGCTATCACCAGAAGCATCATTCGCATCTGGGCGATTATGATTTCGATGCCGATCTGCCCGGTCATCTCGAAGCCAAGATCGCGGGCAATCGCTGGTACGGCAAGGCGTTCTGGCTGTTCGGTTTCGCCTTCTGGCAGCTTTCACGGCTCGGCCGTTTGAAGGGCACGGTGCCGATCTGGGGCAAGTGGACCTATATCAATCTCGTGGTCATTGCCGCCTATGATCTCGTCTTGCTCTATTTCTTCGGCTGGAACGCGCTCATTTATCTTTTTGCGTCGTTCTGGTTTTCCGTCGGCGGCCTGCATCCCTTGAGCGCGCGCTGGATCCAGGAGCATTTCACCTTCGATCCGCATCAGGAAACCTACGATTATTACGGGCCGCTCAATCTGATCGCGCTCAATATCGGCTACCACAACGAGCATCACGATTTTCCGGAAATCCCCTGGCGCTCGCTGCCGGAATTAAAGCGCATGGCGCCGGAGTTCTACGACCATCTGAAGACGCACAAATCGTGGACGAAGCTGTTCTTCACCTTCATCTTCGATCCGCGTTACACGCTCTATTCGCGCGTCGATCGCTCGATCCTGCGTCATGCGGCGCAGGCCGCCGCAAAATAGCATTGCGGCCGGCGTCGATCCGTCAGGCGCTCAGGCCGCCGCTGCGGCCTTGGGCGCCGCGACGCCGCTGAGATCCTTGCCGTAGATGCGGTGAATTTTGTCGATCGCGGCGCCCGAGAGCTCGATCGGCCGGCGCATGCCGAAATTATCCTCGAGTACCCAGCCGAATTCGCATTGCTCGACCAACGGAAATTGGCAGGCGCGGCGGCGGCATTCCTCGATGAAGGCGAGGATCACGGCGCCGCCGGCGGCCTTGCGATGCAAGGCGCGGCGCACGCCGAAGAGCGCCATCCGCATGCTCTTATATTGATGGTTGCGGACGCGCGAGACGACCTTCGGCAGGCCGAAGGGCAGGAGCTTGCCGTCGAGGTCCTCGAAAATTTCGTTCAGGTTCGGCAGCACGACGGCAAAGGCCTGCGGCACGCCGTCGAGCTCGATCATGAAGCCGCCTTCCGGCGGCATGACATATTTGAGCGATTCCGCCGAGGCCAGGAATTCTTCTTCGGTGAAGGGCACGAAGCCCCAGTTCTCCTGCCAGGCATCGTTGAATATGTCGATGATGAGCGCCGCCTCAGTCTTGATGTTGTGGAGGTCGAGCGTGCGGATTTTCAGCCGCTCGCGCCATTCAGGGCGGGCGACGATGCCGGGCGTGTTGCTCCGGTCCCTCTCGGTGATCGGGTAGCGGTAGGAAATGACGTCGCGCGCTTTGGCATAGCCGCGCCGTTCCATCATCGCCGGCAGATAGGCTGGATTCCACGGCATGAAGATCATCGGCACGGCGCTGAAGCCATCGACGAGCATGCCCATCTCGCTCCAGATCGAAGGCGAGAAGGGGCCGTGCACGAGGCTCGCGCCGCGGTCGCGCAGCCAGGTCTCCGCCGCCTCAAACAGTGCCGAGAACACGGCTTCGTCTTCGATGCAATCGAGGCAGCCGAATTGCGCCGGCGAGGCGCCGAGCGGCACGACATCCTTATAGATTTGCGCCTGGATGCGGCCGGCGACCTTGCCGTCCTTGTAGGCGAGCCAGGCCTGCCAATGCACCGATTTGAAGTGCGGGTTGAGCTTCGAGCCGTGCAGCGTCCAGCGCTCGGCATCGAGCGGCGGCGAAAAGCCTTTTTGGCCTTTGTAGACCAGTCTCGGCACCCGGCAGAATTCAAGAAAGGCGCCGAGCCCCTTCACGGGAACGATCTTGATGTCAGTCATTCCAATATCCGTTGGCCGGTGAAAGCGCGAACATCGCCAATGATGACGTCTTCAATCGGGCACGCGCGCGAAACGCTTTCACCTTTTCGGCATCAGGTCGCGGCGGTGACCGGCTCGGCTGCGACCGTCGGCTGACTCTGCGGCCGGGCGAGAAGATTGATGACGCCGCGAATATCCTCTTCGCGATGTGTGGCGGAGAGGAAGAAACGCAGCCGCGGCTGATTCTTCGGCACGCCGATCTGGAAGATCGGCGGCACATAATAGCCGTGCGCCATCAGATGGCGTGAGGCGGCGACCGTTTCGAGGCCGTCGGCGAAGAGGATCGGCACGACGCCGCGCCCGATCGCCGGGCCGGTGTCGAGGCCCGCTTCGTGCGCCAGTTCGAGGAAAAGCTCGGCATTGCGGCGCAGCCGCTCGATGCGCCACGTGTCTTTCTGGACGAGGTCCAGCGCCGTTGAGGCCGCCGCGGCGATCACCGGCGACAGGCCGACGCTGAAGACGAAGCCGGGCAGGGTGTAGCGCAGCCAGTCGATCACCGGCTTCTTGCCGGCCAGGAAACCGCCGCATGAGGCGAAGGTCTTCGACAGCGTGCCGACGATGAGATCGATCTGCGCCGGATCGACGCCGGTATGTTCGCAGAGTCCGCGGCCGTCCTGGCCGAGGACGCCGATCGAATGCGCCTCGTCGACCAGCAGCCAGCAATTGTAGCGATCCTTGATCTCGATGAGGCGCGGCAGATCGACGATGTCGCCGTCCATGCTGTAGAGCGATTCGACCGCGATCAGGACATGGCGATAGGAGCTGCGCTTCTGTTCGAGCAGCGCTTCGAGATCGTCGAGATCGTTGTGCTGGAAGAAATGGCTCGTCGCGCTGGCGGCCTTGGCGCCGCTGATGATGCTGTTGTGCGACAATTCATCGAGGAAAATCGCGTCGCGCGTGTTCATCATGTGCGAGATGGTCGTCACATTGGTCAGATAGCCGGAGACCAAAGTCAGGACCGATTCGACGCCAAGGAACGACGCCAGCTTTTCTTCGAAGGGATGATGCGTCGAGCGCTCGCCGCCGACGAGGCGCGAGGCGAGGGCGCCGACGCCGAGATTCTCCAACGCGCCGATTGAGGCGGCCTTCACCGCCGGATGGCCGGAAATGCCGAGGTAGTCGTAATTGGCGAAGCTGACGAAGTTGCGCCCATGCGCGTGGGCGTCCTGGCGCGCGGTGTCGGTCGCCACAAAAAACGGGTTATATTCTTCGAGATAGGCCTTGCCGGCGAGGCGGAAGCGTTTTGTCGCATAGTCTGCGAGACTGTTTATGCGATTTGCCAATTCAAATTGTCCGTTGTTTCGAGCCCCGCCGGCTCAGAATCGGCGCGGCGGACTGTCCCTTCTATTATGGAGCCATAACATCCTTGGCTGCGGCCGGCAAAGCAACGCCGAAATCGACCGTGGAAAGCGCCAGGCTATAGTGCTCGCAACTAGCTCAATGTCTTTAGAAGCACAAGCTTAGGATGATAAGTCAAATCCAGTTACAAAGCGTAACGACAGCAGTACAAAAGCAGAAAGGAAGCCCGCGTGTCGAGCGATACGATCATCGTCGAGACCCATGGAAAGGTCGGGTTGATCCGCCTGAACCGGCCGCAGGCTCTCAATGCCATCAATGGCGAATTGATGGCGGCGCTCAATGCGGCGCTCGACACCTTCGAGGCCGATCCGGAGATCAGCGTCATCGTGCTGACCGGCTCCGCCAAGGCCTTCGCCGCCGGCGCCGACATCAAGGAGATGCAGCACAAGACCTATACCGAGGCTTTGGTCCCGGACTTCATCGCCAATTGGCAGAGGCTCTCGCGCGTGCGCAAGCCGACGATCGCCGCCGTGGCGGGTTTCGCGCTGGGCGGCGGCTGCGAGATCGCCCTGATGTGCGATTTCATCATTGCCGCCGATAATGCCAAATTCGGCCAGCCGGAGATCAAGCTTGGGATCATGCCGGGCGGCGGCGGCTCGCAACGGCTGACGCGGGCGATCGGCAAGGCCAAGGCCATGGAGCTTTGCCTCACCGGCCGCACGATCGACGCGGTCGAGGCCGAGCGCGCCGGGCTCGTGGCCCGCATCGTCGCAGCTGACCAATTGGAGGCCGAAGCACTCAAAACGGCAGCTGCCATCGCCGAAATGTCGCTTCCCGCGCTGCTCTTGACGAAGGAGGCAATCAACCGCGTCGCCGAGACGAGCCAAGCCGAAGGGCTGCTTTTCGAGCGGCGGGCGTTTCAGTCGCTGTTTGCGACGCATGACCAGAAAGAGGGCATGGCGGCTTTTGTCGAAAAGCGCCTGGCGAAATTCGAAAATCGCTGATCCCCGAGGGATTTCGGCGATTTGCCTGAATCGGCGCGTCAGCCTGGGGCGGCGAAAAAGGCCCTACGGGCGCGTTGACGCTTTCGCGGGCTCGAACTATAAGCTGCCGCTTCGAGTTTGCGCGTCCGGCGACGCCGACCTTTAGGTTGCCTTCGGCCGGACCCTTTCCAGGACATTTCGATGGCGAATACACCGTCGGCCAAAAAGGCCGCCCGTAAAATTGAGCACCGCACCGTGGTCAACCGTTCGCGCCGCTCGCGCATGCGGACCTTCGTCCGCAAGGTCGAAGAGGCGATTGCCGCCGGCGATCACGCCGCCGCCACCGCGGCTCTGAAGGCCGCCGAGCCGGTGATCGTCCGCGCCGCGCAAAACGGCATCATCCATAAGAACACCGCTTCCCGCAAAGTCTCGCGGCTCACCCATAGCGTGCGGGCGCTGGCGCAGGCGTAATCCCGAAAGGGTATTCCAAGAAGTTCCTGCGTCTCGGCCGTGATTGTGTGCTGAGACGGGGCTTTATCGCGCGAGCCTATAGGCATAGTCGAGCCAGGCCGTCAGCTGCGTGAGATCGCGCGCTTCGACGGTCGGGCCGCACCAGATGCGCAAGCCGGGCGGCGACAGCCGGTACGCACCGATGTCATAGGCGACCTCGGCCTCTTCCAGAATGGCGAGCAATTCGTCGACCACGGCTTTTTGCTCCGCGGCCGGCAGCTCCGCGACGTCCGGTTCTGCCAAAGTCAGGCAGAGGCTCGTGTTGGAGCGCATCGCCGGATCTTTGACCAGAAAACTGATCCAGTCCGACGTCTCGACCCAGGCACCGATCGTGCGCGCATTGGCATTGGCGCGGGCGATCAGGGCCTCGAGGCCGCCGAGCGATTGCGCCCAGGCCAGCGCGTCAAGATAGTCCTCGACGCAGAGCAGCGAGGGCGTGTTGATCGTCCAGCCCTTGAACAGGGCTTCGTCGAGCTTGCCGTTTTCGGTCAGCCGGAAAATCTTCGGCAGCGGCCAGGCCGGCCGATAGCTTTCGAGCCGCTCGACGGCGCGCGGTCCCAGCACCAGCATGCCATGCGCCGCTTCGCCACCGAGGCATTTTTGCCAGGAAAAGGTGACGACATCGAGCTTCGCCCAATCGAGCTTTTGCGCAAAGACGGCGGAGGTTGCATCGCAGATCGTGAGCCCGCGGCGGTCGGCGGCGATCCAGTCGGCGTTGGGCACGCGCACGCCGGTGCTGGTGCCGTTCCAGGTGAAGACAATGTCGCGATCGGGACTGGCCGCTGCGAGATCGGCGATCGCGCCCGGCGGCGCGCGAAAGACGCGCAGGTCGGCGAGTTTCAGCGCCTCCGCATCATGGGCCCAGCTTTCGCCGAAGGCGTCCCAGGCGAAGACGTCGACGCCGCGCGGCCCGAGCAGCGACCAGAGCGCCATTTCGACCGCGCCGGTGTCGGAGGCCGGCACGATCGCGAGGCGATAATCGGCCGGCACGCCGAGAATATCGCGGGTGAGCTCGATCGCCTGCCGAAGCTTCGCTTGACCGGCGGGGCTGCGATGCGACCGGCCGAGAAGCGCCGACTTGAAAATCTCCGGCGTCCAGCCCGGCCTTTTGGGGCACGGACCGGAGGAGAAAAACGGACGGCCAGGCTTGCTGCCCGGCTGCGACGGCCCAATGCTCATGCTGCTGTTTTGCGGCCAGTCGCGGCAAAGCGCAACTGGCTCTTCACACGTGCTGCCGCGCTCAATCGACCAGATAGCGCAGGCCGAGGCGGACTTCCTGAGACGTGAGGCCCTTGTCGAAGAGCGAGCCGGAGAGCGACTTGAACGACATCGAGCCGAAATTGACGTAGCGATATCCGAGGTCGAGCTTCAGATTGCGCGAGATGTCATAAGAGAAGCCCGCCATCAGCGCGAAGGCGAAGTTCCATTTCTGCGTGGTGATCGAATAATTGGGGTGCTGCCCGCCGGATGTGAAACTCGGCTGCGGATTCAGAGGGTGCCCTTGGTTGTCGTAGTAGATGAGGGGCACCGGCGACGGGTTGGGGAACGTCAATGTCGCGCTGTAGGGAATACCGCCCTGAGTGTTATCGATGACATTGAGGCTTTGCTGCGCGTTGATATAGGCCGCGCCGACGCCGGCACCCACGTAGGGAGTCACGCCCCAATAATTGCCGAGATCCACGTAACCGCTGGCAAGGAAGAGATTCTTCTGCACCGTCGTTTTTTGATTGTAGCTGCAGGAATCATATTCCGGGATGACTCCGATTGGAGGCTGCTGCTGCACGTTGTTGACGAAGCTGAAATAGGGATCGAGCGCCGTGACGCAATTGCCGGGCGTGGAGCCGGTCATCGGCTGATCGCCGTAATAGGTATAAGTCAGGTCGGCACGGAACCATTGATTGAACTGGTAACCGCCGCCGAGTTCTGCCGACCAATTCAGTTTTTGGCTGAGCGGCACGTTGAACGGGTCCGAGAGAATCTCCGGCGTCTCGTCCACCGAGCCGCCGACGTCGCCGCGGATGTACCAGCCGGCGCCGAATTCGACCGGCTCGGTCGGTTCGGAGTCCGACTGCTGACCGCCGAAGAAGGACGCAAGATCGGCGGCTTCGGCACGGGGCGTTGCGCAGACCCCTAGGGCAGCCGTCAGCGTGAGGCTGCACAAAATCGTCCGACTCGACATCGCCTTCCTTCCTTTCGGCTTTCCGATCGAAAGGAAGTGTGAAGGATATTTCTTAAGTCCGACTTAACCATAAGAAATAACGTTCTGAAAACCATAAGTGCAGAACGCCGTCAGTCAAAAGAACAAACAAAAAAAGCGGGCCGACTGGCCCGCTTTTCAGGTCGTTCAAAGAATGTCGCTCAGTATTTGGTGACGAGCGGCGGCGCCGGTGCGGGAATATCGGCGAACATATAGCGCAGGCCAATGCGAAGGTCGTTCGAAGTCAGGTGAAACCTCTGAATCTCGTGGCCGCAAGCCGGCGTATTCTGGCAGTAGATCGCGCCGGAGACCGGCGTACCGAGGTCGATGTAGCGATAGCTGAATTCGAGCTTCATATTGGGCGTGATCGAGAAATCGACACCCGCCATCGCCGCCCAGGCGAGGCTGAAAGAGCTATGCTCGCTGCCGAAGCCGAAGCCGCCGGCTTCGCCCGTATCGGTGATGCTCTGGAAGAAATTATCGGCGGTACCGACGCCGGCGCCGACGAAGGGCGTCACGCCCCACCAGGTGCCGAGATCGACATAGCCATTGGCGAGGAAGACGGCGCTGCTGACCGAACCCTGGTCATTGTCGTGGCAACGAACGACGCCTTCTCCACCGCATTGGAAGATGGCGCTTTCGATGACGTGGTAAGCGGCGTTCGCGCGATATTCGCCGGTCACGTCGAAGCGGAACCATTGGTTGAATTGATAACCGGCGCCGAATCCGAGGATGGCCGCATCGCCGACCGAGCGAGAGTCGAATTCGTCGCCGGGGACGACGAAGCCGGAATCGAACGAGCTTCTCACATCATTGATTGAGGCGATGCCAACGCCCACGTCGCCGCGCAGATACCAGCCGCTTGTAACGGGCAGGGGCGCGGGCGCTTCAACCGGGGGCGGCGGCGGTAAATCGAGGTCGGCCGCGTGGGCGGCGCTGATGGCACCGATCGCCACGGCGCCTGCGACGATAACGGCTCTTAAGCTGGCCATAACGATCAGTCCCTTCATGGGCGCAGGCACGGGATCGGCCGGCGCAAGTCCAATGGAAGGGGAGGATGTCGCAAAGAGCTTAAAAGCCCCTTAACCCTAACACTTAACCTTAATGCCGCGGCTTTCTCCGGCCGCTGTGGCCGGATTGCCTCAGCCCAAGGCTTGCGGCTTAAGCCTGAGCATCGGACCGAAAAGTGCGAGGCGGTTTTCGGACAAATCCGATGCGATGCGAAAGACTTAAAGCGCCGAGCGATCCAATTTGAACGTCAGCCGCTCTAGGCGGCGACGGCGCTGAGCATCGGACCGAAAAGTGCGAGGCGGTTTTCGGACAAATCCGATGCGATGCGAAAGACTTAAAGCGCCGAGCGATCCAATTTGAACGTCAGCCGCTCTAGGCGGCAACGGCGCTCAGCGCTTCGCAGACGTCGTCGACGATCTTCTCGACGAGGTCGGGGTCATCGCCTTCGCCCATCACACGGATAACCGGCTCGGTGCCCGACGGGCGGATCACCAGCCGGCCATTATTGCCGAGCTTACGCCGGCCGTCCTCAATGGCGCGGGAGACGCGCTCTTCCTCCAGCGGCTGGCCGGCCCGGAAGCGGACGTTCTTCAAGATCTGCGGCACGGGCTCGAACCGATGGCAGACTTCGCTCACCGGTTTCTCCCGCCGCTTGACGATCGAGAGCAATTGCAGCGCCGCGACAAGCCCGTCGCCGGTGGTGCAATAATCTTTCAGGATGATATGGCCGGATTGCTCGCCGCCGAGGTTGAAGCCGTGCTCGCGCATATGTTCGAGCACATAGCGGTCGCCGACCGGGGTGCGGGCGAGGGCGAGGCCGATGCCGGAAAGATAGCGCTCGAAGCCGAGATTCGACATCAGCGTCGCGACGATGCCCGGCCGCGACAGGCGCCCGTCCTGCTGCCAGCTTTCGGCGATGGCCGCCATGAGTTGATCGCCATCGACGATCTTGCCGCGCTCGTCGACGACGATCACCCGGTCGGCGTCGCCGTCGAGCGCGATGCCGACATCGGCACGCATTTCGCGGACCTTGTTGACCAGCGCCTTGGGCGCGGTCGAGCCGACATCGCGGTTGATGTTGAAGCCGTCCGGCGCATCGCCGATGGTGAAGACTTCGGCGCCAAGCTCCCAGAGCGCTTCCGGCGCAACCTTATAGGCGGCGCCATTGGCGCAATCGACGACAATGCGCAGCCCTTCGAGCGATATATTGCCGACGAGCGTCCGCTTGGCGAACTCGATATAGCGGGCACGGTCGCCTTCGACGCGCATGGCGCGGCCGAGATCGCCGGGCTTCGACAGTTTCAGCGGCTGCTCGCCGTCGAGGATCGCCTCGATCCGCGCCTCGACCTCGTCCGACAGCTTGTAGCCGTCCGGGCCGAACAGCTTGATGCCGTTGTCTTCAAACGGATTATGCGAGGCGGAGATCATCACGCCGACATCGGCCCGCATCGAATGGGTGAGCATGGCGACGGCCGGGGTCGGCATCGGCCCGAGCAGCAGGACATCGACCCCGACCGAGGTAAAGCCCGCGACCATGGCGGTCTCGATCATGTAGCAGGAGAGGCGTGTGTCCTTGCCGATGACGGCGCGGTGGCGATGCTCGCCGCGCTGGAACAAAACCCCCGTCGCCTGCGCGACCTTCATCGCCAATTCGGGCGTAATGACCTTATTGGCGAGGCCGCGGATTCCATCGGTCCCGAAATGCTTACCCAAGCCTTGATGCTCCTGCGTCGCGGGGCGGCAATGTGCCTGGGCTCAACCCCGGCCCTGAGATGGGCGAAAGCCGGCGAAAACCGGCGCAACAACTAACCCATTCGCAGTTTGAGCCCCAATACTAACAAAAATTGGTCGGGCCTTACAATTGGGTGAAAATTGTTCCCGGGAATGCCGTGCGGCGAATTTCTGTCGAAAATCCTAACTTTGGTCGAACTGTGGACTATGATGGCGACGAGTGAATTTGGATTTCCAGCATGACTCAATTGAACAAAATGGCGCTGGCGCTCGCCGGCGCGATGATCCTGGGCGGCGGGGCCTCGGTGAGCTTGGCGCAGGCCGCGCCGCGGCAGCTCGCGCAAAATTATGCCGTGCCGCCTGACAATGTCGGCGGCGGCGGCGATTCGCAGGACAATGGCGGCGGCGGTTATGCGCCGTCCCAGGATAACGGCGGGGGCGGTTATGCGCCTCCCGGCGGCGGCGGCTCGGATGCGAGCCTGCTCGTGCGGGTCGAGCATCTCGAGGATCAGATCCGGCAGATGACCGGCCAGATGCAGCAGATGCAGTTCGAGAACCGTCAGCTCCAAGATCAGCTGAAGAAATTCGAGCAAGATGTTGATTTCCGGTTCCAGGAGGGCCACGGCGGCCGCCCGATGCACCGCAGCGAGGCAAGCCCCGCCGACGTGCCGCCGGCGGCGCCGATCGATGCCGAGAACACCACACCGCCGGCAGACCAGGACGTCGCGGGCGGGACGGCGACGGCCGCGGGCGACACACAGCATTCCGGCCGTGACGATGCCTTTGATCCGACTTCGCATCCCGACGCCCCCGGCGCGCCGAAGCCGCTTGGCGCGGGCGAGAGCGCGCCGCCGCCCGTCGCGGATGCCAGCGGTGCGGGCAGCGATCCGAATGCGCCGATGAACCTGCAAAGCGCCTACACGCCCCCGGCGGCGCCGGCGTCACCCGCGGGCGGCGACACCCGGCCGTCCGGCACGATGCTGGCCAGCGCCGAAATGAGCGCGCCGAACTCGCCGCGGCAGGCGTTCGACGCCGCGCTCGGCTATTTCAAGCAGAAAGATTATGACAATGCCGAGCGCGGCTTTGCGGAATTCCTCAACAAGAATCCCAAAACGCGGCTGACCCCCGAAGCGCTCTATTTTCTCGGCGAGTCGTACGCGGCGCGCGGACGGGCGCGCGAGGCGGCCGAGCAATTCCTGAAGATTTCGACCAATTATTCGGATTCGACCCGCGCCCCGCAGGCCATGTTGCGGCTCGGCGAATCGCTGCGCGCCCTGGGCAACAAGGATGAGGCCTGCGCCGCGTTCGGTGAAGTGCCGCATAAATATCCGAGCGCTGCGGCGGCCGTGAAGGCAGCGGCGCGCGATGCGCAGCGGGCGAAATGCGGCGCCTAAACAAAATGAAGCCGATGGCCGAAGCCGCGGCGCTTTTTGCGCCGCTTGCCGGACGGCGGGCGCTGCTTGCGGTTTCGGGCGGACCGGATTCGGTCGCCTTGATGCGATTGGCGGCCGATTGGCTGGATGAGGGCGGGGCGGCGACCGGCGCGGAAATTTTCGTCGCCACGGTCGATCACGGGCTGCGGGCCGAATCGCGTGGCGAGGCGGAGGCCGTGGGCCTTTGGGCGAGCGCACTCGGATTGCCGCACCAGATCCTGGCCTGGCAGGGCGCTAAGCCCCAGAGCCGTATCCAAGAGCGGGCGCGGGCCGCCCGTTACGCCTTGCTGCGCGCCCATGCACGAACGCTTGGTGCCGATTATCTCCTGACCGCGCATCATGCCGATGATCAGGCCGAGACGATTCTGTTCCGCTTGCTGCGCGGCAGCGGCATTGCCGGTCTCGCCGGCATGCAGAGCCTGACAAGGCAAGCGGGCGTCGTGCTTTACCGGCCGCTGCTCAACATTTCGAAGAAGGCGCTGGTGGCCTATTGCGAGGCTTGTGCACAGCCCTATGTCCGCGACCCGTCGAACGAAAATTCCGCCTTTGCCCGCACGCGGCTGCGCGCGCTTTTGCCGGTCCTTGAAGATGCCGGGCTCGATGCCGCGGGCTGGGCGCGGCTCGGCCGCCGCGCTGTCCGTGCCGAGCGGGCTCTCGCCGCGCAAGCTGAGCAGGTGCGCGCAAAGCTCGAAAAAATTCCGGTAAATGATGGATTTTACATCCCGGTCGCGTCGCTTCGCGATCTTCCGGAGGAGATTCTGCTGCGCGTGATGGGCGCCGAAATCGCTGGCCTGGGGACAGGCCGGCTGCTGCGGCTTGAGCGGCTCGAAAGTCTGGCGCAAGACCTCTATGCAGCATTAAGAACCGGCGGGCCCTGGCATCGCACGCTTGGCGGCGTGGGATTTTCCTTAAGAACGGACGGGTTATTGACCTTGCGGCGGGAAAAACCCCGGCACGGTCGAGAACCCGCTGCCGCCAAAGCTTGCGATTGGCCGGCGGGCACCGCCATGCTGTAACTAAGGCTATCTTGGCAACCCCTGCGGCGGCGCCTACATTGGATCAACGTGCGCCACTAGGAGCGCCTCATTGAGCAGGCCCGTTTTCCCCGTCGGGATCAGGTGTCTGCGGCGAGTTGAAGATGCATCCGAATTTCAGGAATTTTGCGCTCTGGGTCATAATTTTTCTGCTGGTCGTCGCGCTCGTGATGTTGTTCTACAACCCGGGCCAGCGGACGACTGCGGCCGACAGCATCAGCTTCAGCGAGTTCCTGGCTGACGTCCAGGGCGGCCAGGTCCGCGAGGTGACGATCGTCGGCAACGAGGTGTCGGGTCATCTCAAGAACGACAAGGCCTTCGAGACCTATACGCCCAACGATCCGTCGCTGGTGCAGAACCTCGTCAAGAACGGCGTGACGATCAACGCCAAGCCGCCATCCGACGGCAATAGCTGGCTTTTGACGCTGCTCATCAACGGCCTGCCCATCATTGCCTTTGTCGGCATGTGGATTTTCGTCACCCGGCAGATGCAGGGGGCCGGCGGCAAGGCGCTTGGCTTCGGCAAGTCGAAAGCCAAGCTCCTCACGGAGGCGCATGGGCGCATCACCTTCGAGGATGTCGCCGGCGTCGACGAGGCCAAGGAGGATTTGCAGGAAATTGTCGAATTCCTGCGCGATCCGCAGAAGTTCCAGCGGCTCGGCGGGCGGATTCCGCGCGGCGTGCTGCTTGTCGGCCCGCCCGGCACCGGTAAGACCTTGCTCGCCCGCGCCATCGCCGGCGAGGCGAATGTGCCGTTCTTCACCATCTCGGGCTCCGACTTCGTCGAAATGTTCGTCGGCGTCGGCGCGAGCCGCGTGCGCGACATGTTCGAGCAGGCCAAGAAGAATGCGCCCTGCATCATCTTCATCGACGAGATCGATGCGGTCGGCCGTCATCGCGGCGCCGGTCTCGGCGGCGGCAATGACGAGCGCGAGCAGACGCTGAATCAGTTGCTGGTCGAGATGGACGGGTTCGACGCCAATGAGGGCATCATTCTCATCGCCGCGACGAACCGGCCGGACGTGCTCGACCCGGCGCTGCTGCGCCCGGGCCGGTTCGACCGTCAGATCGTCGTCCCCAACCCGGACGTGATCGGCCGCGAGCGCATCCTGAAAGTGCATGTGCGCAAGGTGCCGTTGTCGCCCGACGTCGATCTCAAGACCGTGGCGCGCGGAACGCCGGGCTTCTCGGGTGCCGATCTCATGAACCTCGTCAACGAGGCAGCCTTGCTCGCCGCGCGGCGTGGCAAGCGTATCGTCACGATGACGGAGTTCGAGGACGCCAAGGACAAGATCATGATGGGCGCCGAGCGCCGCACCCTGGTCATGACCGAGCAGGAGAAGATCCTGACCGCCTATCACGAGGGCGGCCATGCGATCGTCGCGCTCAACGTGCCGGCGACCGATCCCGTCCACAAGGCGACGATCATTCCGCGCGGCCGTGCGCTTGGCATGGTCATGCAGCTTCCCGAGCGCGACAAGCTGTCGATGAGCTACGAGCAGATGACCTCGCGTCTCGCCGTGCTCATGGGCGGCCGTGTCTCGGAGGAGGTCATCTTCGGCAAGGAGAAGGTCACCTCCGGCGCGCAATCCGACATCGAGCAGGCGACCAAGCTCGCCCGGGCGATGGTCACGCGCTGGGGCTTCTCGGACGAGCTCGGCACCGTGATGTATGGCGAGAATCAGGAGGAAGTCTTCTTGGGCTACTCCATGGGCCGCCAGCAGAACATCTCGGAAGCCACGTCGCAGAAGATAGACGCGGAGGTGCGCCGTCTGGTCGAAGCGGGCCTGGCGGAAGCGACGCGCATCATTACGGAGAAGCGGCAGGACCTCGAGACGCTCGCCAAGGGTCTCTTGGAATATGAGACGCTGACCGGCGAGGAAATCTACGGTCTGCTGCGTGGCCAGAAGCCGATCCGCGATGCGGGCGACGAACCGCCGCCCGCACCGGCGCCGCGGCCTTCGCCCGTGCCGGCGACCGGCCGCCAGACCAAGGCCGGCCCCGAGCCGGGTGGTCTCGAGCCGCAGCCGCAGACCTAAAGCATCGGACCGAAAAGTGCGAAGCGGTTTTCGGACAAATCCGATGCGATGAGAAAGACTTAAAAGCGCCGACTTGAACGGTCCGACGCTCTAAAGGAGTTTGCTGATTTCCAGAGTCTAAGAGCGGCGCCAAATGGCGCCGCTTTTTTTGTGCTGCGCGGCTTTTGCCGTTGGCGCTTAGTCTGGCCTCTCCACAGGCAATGCGGGTTCCGGGAGGCTGGACGATGGTCGGTTCATTCAACGCCGTGACCGCGGCGGGCGTCGTCCTTGCGACGGCGGCGACGGATGCGGTTTATGTGATGTTCACATCGGCCGTTGTGGCGCGCCGCCGCATTTCGGCGGCGAGCTGGAGCAGCTTCTGGTATCTGCTCTCGTCTTACGCCGTCATCAACTACACCGAAAACTGGATCTACGTGATCTTTGCCGCCGCGGGATCGTGGGTCGGCGCGTTCTTTTCTTTGACGTTCCTGCGCCGGCCGTCACGGTCGCCCGCGGGCGCGCCGCCGGAATAGCCGCATTAAAACAAAAAGGCCAGCCTCGCGGGCCGGCCCTTTGCAAGACGAAACCGCTTTCGACTTAAGATTGGCCAGGGTTGAGATCGGTGACCGCGCGGCGGTTCTGCGACCAGCAGGAAATGTCGTTACACACCGCGACCGGGCGTTCCTTGCCGTAGCTGATCGTGCGGATGCGTTCCGCCGAAATGCCGCGTGCGGTCAGATATTCCTTGACGCGTTCGGCACGGCGCGCGCCGAGGGCGAAATTGTATTCGCGCGTGCCGCGCTCGTCGGCATGGCCTTCGACGACGAAGTTGTAGCGGCCGTATTGCTGCAGCCAGGACGCTTGCTTGTCGAGCGTCGCTTGTGCGGTCTGCGTCAATTCGGTCGAGTCGGTGTCGAAGAAGACGCGATCGCCGACGTTCTGGCTGAAATCTTGCGGCGAGCCGGGTGTCGCTGAGCCGTAGCCCCCTGCGAGACTGTCGGCTCCTGGGTTTTTGGCGCAAGCCGCCATCGCGAGGGCGGCGCCCAAGGCCAAGGCAAGCTTCAAAGCGCCCGCGCGCTGGTGAAGGCTCATGACAAAAACTCCTTTCATGGCACTCGGTCCGCCAGTCCTACCGGGCGATGGTTAAACGAAGGTTCCGTCAACCTTTATGAGACCTTCTTGGGAAGCGTTGCATTCGCGTCATCAATCCAGATGGTTAAATTGGCCTTGATGGCAGTAATACGGCCAGCGCCTCGCTTTGGTGCAATCTGGCGATTTTCCCCCGGGAAGCGTGCCCAAAAAGCCTCATCATTCCGTTGCGGAGGCCAAGCTTTCGCTCCGGAACGGATGCGGCGGATAAACGCCGAGAATTTTGAGCTCCTTGCAGAAAAAGGCCAATTCCTCGAAGGCCCGCACGAGCGCCGGCTCGTCCGGGTGGCCGTCGACATCGGCGAGAAACTGCGTCGCGGTAAATTCGCCGTCGACCATATAGCTTTCGAGCTTGGTCATGTTGACGCCATTGGTGGCGAAGCCGCCGAGCGCCTTATAGAGCGCCGCAGGGACGTTGCGGACGCGAAAGACGAAGGTTGTCACCGTCGCCCCCGAGCCGAGCGCCGGCCTATGCGGTTCGCGCGCCAGGATGACGAAGCGGGTCGTATTGTGCTTCTCGTCTTCGACATCGCCAGCCAGGATGTCGAGGCCATAGAGCTTCGCCGCCAGCGCCGGCGCGAGCGCCGCCTTCGACGGGTCGCCCCATTCGGCGATTTCCTTGGCCGAGCCCGCCGTATCGCCGCTGATATGGGCGACAAGGCCGAGCTTACGGATGATCTTGCGGCATTGGCCAAGCGCATGAACGTGGCTGTAGACCGATTTCAAGTCTTCGATCCGCGCACCCTTGACGCCGAGCAACTGGAAATGGATCGGCAGAAAATATTCGCCAATAATGTAAAGCCCGGCCGTCGGCAGGAGCGCGTGAATATCGGCGACGCGGCCGGCGAGCGAATTCTCGATCGGGATCATCGCATATTCGGCGACCCCGTCGGTGACGGCGGTCAGTGCGTCCTCGAACGTGGCGCGGGGCAGGGGCGTGAAATCCGGAAAGACGTCGCGGCAGGCAATATCGGAATTGGCGCCAGGTTCGCCCTGATAGGCGATTTTCTTATCGATCATCTCTGCCTCTGAGGATATGCGCCCGTTCGAGCGCCCCGCGCTCTAAGCATAGTCTCCGGCGCGATGATAGAGGAAGACCGCGCCGCGACACGGTCGGCGGGACCCATGCGCAGCCGACACAGACTTTTGCCCGAGACGAAAAACACTTATACGGGTTGCCAAGGCAGCGACAAAACGACTAAGCAACAATGCCTAATGTCTGCTATTTTACTAGGCGCGACGGGGGAGTGTGGTAAGCCATGAATTCTTTTGAGTTCAATAAGATCGCCGGGGGCGTTCTCGGCACGCTGCTTTTTCTGCAAGTCATTTATCTCGCCTCAAACGCGATTTTTTCGCATCCGACTCCGGCCAAGCCGGGCGACAATCTGGCCGGCGGCCAGGCAGAGAAGCCGGCCGCGCCTGCCGCTGCGACACCGGCCGAGCTTCTGGCGTCCTATATCGGCAAGGCCGATGCCAAGAAGGGCGAGGACGACACCAAGCCCTGCCAGATTTGCCACAATTTCGCCAAGGGCGGCGGCGTGATCCTCGGGCCGCCGCTCTATGGTGTCGTCGGCCGTCCGCGCGCCTCGGTGCCGGGTTTCCAATATTCCGACGCCATGAAGGCCAAGGGCGGCACCTGGACGCCGCAGGATATTTTCACCTTCATCAAAAACCCGCAGGCTTTCGTTCCGGGCACGAAGATGACCTTCGCCGGCGAGCCTGATCCGCAGAAGCGGGCCAATATCGTGGCCTTCCTCGATACTTTGTCCGATCACCCCGTGCCGCTGCCGGCGCCGGCGAAATAAACGGCGGTCGTTGCCTGATCTCCCGCTTCGCGGCCGCCGCCGCGAAGCCCTCAACGATTGCGCGCCTCGCGTCACCTTGCGCGGCGATGTCAAAAAGCGACATAATCCTCCGACAGTCTGACTCGCGTTTGCACAGCGTCAGAGAGGCTTTTTTGACATCGCAGAAACGTCCGGTCTTTTCCCGCCGCTCCGTTCTCCAGTTTTGCTCCGGCCTTCTCGGCGCCAGCGTCCCGCTTCGTTCGATCCGCCTTTGGGCGGATACACAGGCGCCTGGCCGCGAAACCCACGGATTGTCGATCTTCGGCGATCTGGCTTTGCCGCCGGATTTCAAATCCTTCGCCTATGTCGATCTCAAGGCGCCGAAGGGCGGCCAGATCGTGCTCCAGCCGAGCGGCGGCGGCGCCAATGTCAATCCGACGACCTTCAATTCGTTCAATGTCTTCATCCTGAAGGGTGACGGCGCGACCGGCATGGGCGCCGTCTTCGACTCGCTCATGGTCGGCAACAGCGATGAGCCGGATGCGCTCTATGGTCTCGTCGCCGAGAAAGTCTGGGTTTCGGCGGATAGGCTCACTTATCGTTTCTTCCTGCGCAAGGAAGCGCGCTTCCACGACGGCACGCCGCTCACCGCGCATGATGTCGCCTTCTCGCTGAACATTCTGAAACAGCAGGGCCATCCGGCCATCGCGCAATCCCTGCGCGATCTCGTGAGCGCCGTGGCGGAGGCGGACGATATCATCCGCGTGACCTTGAAGAAGGGCCACAGCCGCGAGGCGATCCTCGCTGTCGCCGGCCAGCCGATCTTCTCCGCCGCCTATTACGGCAAGCATGCTTTCAACGAGACGACGGTGGAGCCGCCGCTCGGCTCAGGACCCTATAAGGTCGGCAACTTTGATCTCGGCCATTTCATCGCCTTCGAGCGCGTCGCCGATTATTGGGGCAAGGACCTGCCGGTCAACGCCGGGCAGAACAATTTCGATACCATCCGTTTCGAATATTTCGCCGATCGCAAGGTTGCGTTCGAGGCGTTCAAGGCGGGGGTTTTCACCTTCCGCGAGGAATTCACCTCCGCGGTCTGGGCCACGCAATATAACTTCGCCGCGGTGAAGGACGGCCGGGTGAAGCGCGAGACTTTGCCGGATCAATTGCCGCTTGGCACGCAGGCCTGGTTCCTCAACATCCGGCGTGACAAGTTCAAGGACATTCGCATTCGCCAAGCGTTGGAGCAATGCTTCGATTTCGAATGGACCGACCGCAACATCATGTACGGGCTCTATACCCGGACGGTCTCCTATTTCCAGAATTCGCCGATGATGGCGAGCGGCAAGCCCTCGCCGGAAGAACTTGCGATCCTTGCGCCATTCAAGGCCAAATTGGCCGCCGCGGTCTTCGACGACGTGCCGGTGCCGCCGGTTTCCGATGGCTCGGGCGAAGACCGTGGGATGTTGCGCAAAGCCAATGATCTGCTGCTCGCCGCCGGCTGCAAGCGCGATGGCGACAATCTGCTGCTGCCGGACGGCAAGCCCTTCGAGATCGAATTTCTCGATTTCGACAATGCGCTCGAGCCGCACACCGCGCCCTTCATCCGCAATCTCAATCTGCTCGGCATCACCGCGCGCTTCCGCGTTGTCGATCCGGCGCAATATAAAGAGCGAACCGACAATTTCGATTACGATGTCGTCACCTCGCGCTTCGGCCTCGGGCTGACGCCGGGCGAGGCGATGCGCGCCTATTTCGGCTCGCAAGTGGCCAATGTCCCCGGCTCCTATAATATCTCGGGCATTGCCGATCCGGTGATCGATGCTTTGATCGAAGAGGCGCTGACGGTCGATACGCGCGAAAAGCTCACCTATATCTGCCGCTGCATCGATCGCATTTTGCGTGTCGGCCACTATTGGGTGCCGATGTGGAACAAGCCCAATCATCTCGTTGCGTATTGGGATCTGTTCTCGCGACCGTCGCGCAGCGCCAAATACGACATCGGCGTCGTCTCGACCTGGTGGTACGACACGGCGAAGTCCGCGCGCGTCCATCTTCCCGGCCGCTGATATGCTGGCCTATATCGTCCGCCGCATCCTTTTGATGGTCCCGACGATCTTCGGCATCCTGCTCATCTCCTTCGTCATCGTGCAATTCGCGCCGGGCGGCCCGGTCGAGCGCATCCTGGCGCAATTGCAGGGCCTCGAAACCAATGCGACGGCGAATTTCACCGGCGGCGCGGATACGCGGGCGGGGGGCGGCGGTTCGGCGGACTATGGCTCGCGTTACCGCGGCGCGCAGGGGCTCGATCCGAAATTCATCGCCGAGCTCAACAAGCAATTCGGCTTCGACAAGCCGGCGCCCGAGCGCTTCTGGATCATGGTCAAGGATTACCTGCGCTTCGATTTCGGCAAATCCTATTTCCGCGACACGTCGGTTCTTGAGCTGATCAAGGAGAAGCTGCCGGTCTCGATCTCGCTCGGCCTGTGGATGACGCTGATCTCCTATCTCATCTCGATCCCGCTCGGCATTGCAAAGGCGGTGCGCGACGGCTCACGCTTCGATGTCTGGACATCGAGCGTCATCATCGTCGGCTACGCCATTCCAAGCTTCCTTTTCGCGATCTTCCTGATCGTGCTCTTCTGCGGCGGCTCGTTCTGGCAGATCTTCCCGCTGCGCGGCCTGACGTCGGAGAATTTCGCCTCGCTGTCGCTCATCGGCAAGATCAAGGACTATTTCTGGCACATCACCTTGCCGGTGACGGCGCTGACACTCTCGGCTTTCGCGACCATCACCTTCCTCACCAAGAATTCCTTTCTCGACGAGATTCGCAAACAATATGTCCTCACGGCGCGGATGAAGGGCCTGAGCGAAAGGCGCGTTCTTTACGGCCACATCTTCCGCAATGCCATGATGATTGTCGTTGCCGGATTTCCCGGCGCCTTCATCAACGCGTTTTTCGGCGGCGCGCTGCTGATCGAGACGATCTTCTCACTCGATGGGCTTGGCCTTTTGTCCTATGAATCGGTCATCAATCGCGATTATCCGGTGGTCTTTGCGAATGTGTACATTTTCGCGCTGCTCGGCCTTGTCGTGAATTTGATTTCCGACCTCACCTATACTTGGATCGATCCGCGCATCGATTTCGAGACGCGGGAGGTTTAAGCGTGAAGAGCGCCGCTTCGAGCGTCGAAGCGAAATCCGGGCTCCGGCTGGCGCCGCCATTGCCGAAGAGCGGGATGATCCGGCTGACGCCGCTCAACCAGCGCCGGCTCGCCAATTTCCGTCACAACAAGCGCGGCTATTGGTCGTTCTGGATTTTCATCATCCTATTTGTCATTTCGCTCTTTGCCGATTTCATTGCCAATGACCGGCCGCTCATCGCGTCCTACAAGGGCGAGCTTCTGTTTCCGATCTTCCGCGATTATCCGGAATCGAAATTCGGGGGGTTCCTGGCGCGCACCGATTATCGCGATCCTTTCGTCGCCGATGAGATCAAGGCGCATGGCTGGATGATCTGGCCGCCGATTCGTTATTCCTACCGCACGATCGAGCGGTCTTTGCCGCTGCCGGCGCCGTCGCCGCCGACCTGGATGCTGACGAAAGCCCAATGCGAGGCCGCAGCGGCGCGCGTCTTGCCGCCAGGGCAACCGAACCGCGGCTGTGCCGACATCGAATGGAACTGGCTCGGCACCGACGATCAGGGCCGCGATGTCGCGGCGCGGCTGATCTATGGCTTTCGCATCTCCATTCTCTTCGGTCTCGCCTTGGCGTCGATCTCGTCGGTCGTCGGCGTCGCCGCCGGGGCAGTGCAGGGCTATTTCGGCGGCTGGACCGATCTCATCATGCAGCGGCTGATCGAGATCTGGTCGTCGGTGCCGCAGCTCTATCTCTTGATCATCTTGTCGTCGATCATCACGCCGAGCTTCTTCGTGCTGCTCGGCACGCTGCTGCTCTTCTCCTGGGTGAGCCTCGTCCATGTCGTGCGGGCCGAGTTTCTGCGCGCGCGGAATTTCGAATATGTCACCGCGGCGCGGGCGCTCGGCCTCAGCAATGCACGGATCATGGTCAAGCATGTGCTGCCGAATGCCATGGTCGCGACCTTGACCTTTTTGCCCTTCGTCCTCAACGGCTCGATCTCGACCCTGACGGCGCTCGATTTTCTCGGCTTCGGCCTGCCGTCGGGCTCGGCCTCGCTGGGCGAGCTTTTGCTTGAGGGCGAATCGAACCTTCAGGCGCCGTGGCTCGGCCTCACCGGATTCTTCGTCATCGCCATCATGCTGTCGCTGCTGATCTTCATCGGCGAGGCAGTGCGCGACGCCTTCGACCCGCGAAAGACGATCGCATGAGTGACGCGCCGCTGCTCGATGTCCGCGATCTCTCCGTCACCTTCGGGGCAGGCGGCGAAGCCTTCGCGGCCGTCAAGGGCATTTCCTTCTCGCTGGCGCGCGGGCGCACGCTCGCCATCGTCGGTGAATCGGGTTCCGGCAAATCGGTGACGGCGCTGTCGATCCTGCGGCTGCTGCCGCCGGCGGCACATGTTTCCGGCACGGCGCTGTTCAAGGGCGAAGACCTCCTGAAATGCAGCGAAAGGCGCCTGCGGGCCATTCGCGGCGCCGGCGTCACCATGGTCTTTCAGGAGCCGATGACCTCGCTCAATCCGCTGCACACGATCGAACGGCAGATCGGCGAAATTCTCGAATTGCACGGCGCGCGCAAGGGCCCGGCGCTGAGGCAGCGTGTCGTCGAGCTTCTGACCGAAGTCGGCATTCCCGATCCGGCGCAACGGCTCTCGGCCTATCCGCATCAATTGTCGGGCGGCCAGCGCCAGCGTGTGATGATCGCCATGGGCCTCGCCAACAGGCCCGATCTCTTCATCGCCGATGAGCCGACGACGGCGCTCGATGTCACGGTTCAGGCGCAAATCCTCACGCTGCTGAAGGATCTGCAAAAGCGTCACGATATGGCGATGCTGTTCATCACGCATGACCTCAATATCGTGCGCAAGCTCGCCGACGATGTGGCGGTGATGCAGCGCGGCGAGATCGTCGAAGCCGGGAGCGTCGCGCAGATTTTCCGGTCGCCGCAACATCCTTATACGCAGGCGCTGCTTGCGGCCGAGCCCAAGGGCGTGCCGCCGCAAAGCGATCCATCGGCGCCCGTGGTGCTCGAAGCGCAGGATGTGCGCGTGCATTTCCCCATCCGGCGCGGTCTGCTGCGCCGGACGGTCGGCGCGGTCAAAGCTGTCGACGGGATTTCGCTGAGCTTGCGGCAGGGCGAGACGATCGGCGTCGTCGGCGAATCTGGCTCCGGCAAAACCACGCTCGGCCTCGCCGTCCTGCGCCTGATCCGTTCGCAAGGCCCGATCGTCTATTTCGGGCAGCGCATCGACGGCCTCAAGTTCAGGGCGATGCGGCCGTTGCGGCGCGATATGCAGATCGTCTTTCAGGACCCCTATGGCTCGCTGTCGCCGCGGCTTTCGATCGCCGACATTGTCGCCGAAGGCTTGATCGCGCAAGGCACGCGCCTGAGCCTTGACGAGCGGCGCGAGACCGTCGCCCGCGCGCTCGCCGACACCGGCCTCGATCCCGCGGCGATGGACCGCTATCCGCATGAATTTTCCGGCGGCCAGCGCCAGCGCGTGGCGATTGCGCGCGCCATGGTGCTGGAGCCGAAATTCGTCGTGCTCGACGAGCCGACCTCGGCTTTGGATATGTCGGTGCAGGCGCAGATCGTCGATCTGCTGCGGCTGCTGCAGGAGAAACGCCAGCTCGCCTATCTCTTCATCAGCCACGATCTACGCGTCGTGAAAGCGCTCGCCAATGAGATCATCGTCATGCGCCAGGGCAAGGTGGTGGAGCAGGGCGCGGCGACCGAGATTTTCGCCAATCCGCAGAGCGAATATACCAAGGCGCTGTTTGCCGCGGCCTTCGCGATCGAGGCCGACCGCAGCGGGGTCGTCGCGCAGTGACCCGTCATTGCGAGCGAAGCGAAGCAATCCAGAATCACGTTTAGATTTCTGGATTGCTTCGTCACTATCGCTCCTCGCAATGACGCTTATCTCGACCGCAATCCGAAATGTTTCGCGATGAAATGATCGATCGAGATCAGGCCTGGCCCGCGCGTGATGACGAGCAGGAAACAGGTTGCCCAGACGCCATGCGTCGGCCAGGCGTCGGGATAGACGAAAATCTCGATGATCGAGGTCATGACCAGCAGCGAGAACGCGGCGAAACGGCTGGCAAGCCCGAGCACGAGCAGAATCGGAAAGAAATGTTCAGCGAAGGCCGCCGCATAGGCCGCGACGGTCGGATCGACAAGCGGCAGCTTATATTCGTCTTGAAAGAGCGCGATGGCGCTGTCGCTCAAGTGCCAGCCTTCGATCTTGGTCTGCCCCGATTGCCAGAAGACCGCGGCGGGAAACACGCGGGCCGCAAGACCCAAGACCCAATAGGGCAAGGATTCGAGCAGGCAGATGACCTGCGCGGCGCGCCGCACGAGTGGGCTCTTTTTGGCGGGAAGCGAAACGCTGCTCATCCGTTCTCTCCTTCGATTGAGGCGACGAGGCCGGTGCTGAACAGCGCCGCGAGGTTGCGGGGGAGGTCGAAATCCGGCGCTGATGCCAGCGCGCCTGCCGCGGCGTCAGTGAGCGGCTTGCCTTGCGCCAGCGCTTTGAGAAATGCTGCGCCGCCCGGCGGCAGCGCGCGGACATCGACATCGAACTGCGGCCGCGAAATCAGCGCCGCTTCGCTGTGCCAATCGTGGATTTCCATGAGCTCTTGCTCGCCGGCGTTCATCGCCCAGATGGTGACGATCGGATGCGCCGAGTCGATGATCCTGACGGCGGGATGCAGCGTGACGCGCAGATCGCCGAGCGAGTCCGGTGCGAGGCTGGCAAGCATCTCAGGCCCAAGCGGCGTGACGTCAGCGGCGTGATAGGCCTGCGTGCGCGCTGCTTCGAGCCGGGCGAGATCGCCGAGGTAGGGGAGTTCGGCGCAAGCCGGCAGGGCTTCGAGAAAATCGGCGAAGGTGTCGCCGTAGAACGCGATCATCCGCGACGCCGGCGGATGTTGCGCGACGAACAAGCGCGCGGCTTCGGAGAAAAATTCGTCGCCGACGACATTGCGCACCGCCGGAAAGCGCGTCGCCAAAGCGTCGATCAGGCTCATCGCGACATTATTGCGGTAGATTGCAAAGCGGCTGCGATAGGCCGCGCTGATGGCCGCCGGCGGGGGCAGGTCCGGATCGAGCAGGGCTGCGGCGAATTGGGGCTCAGTCATGGCGCTCACGCGGCGTGATGCGATTGGGGTCTGCGGGCAGCGTCGAGGATTCTGCGCGCGACTGCGGCCTCGTCGGCAAGCGCCGACCAACTCGGCACGTCGTTGTCGCGCTCGATCAGGCTTGGCCGCGGCCCGGCGCGCGTCAGCACCCATTCGTAAAGCGCAAAGACAGGATCGGCGATCGGCGCGCCATGCGTATCGATGAGCATGCCGCGGCCCTCGGCATCGGTCGCGTCGCTATGGCCGGCGAGATGGATTTCGCCAACGAGCGCGAGCGGGAAAGCCGCGAGATAGGTCTTGGGATCGAAGCCGAGATTGACGGCACTGACATAGACATTGTTGACGTCGAGCAGCAGGCCGCAGCCGGTGCGAGCGGCAAGCTCGGCGAGGAATTGCGGCTCGGCGATCGTGCCGTCCGAGAAGCTCAGATAGCTTGCTGGATTTTCGATCAGCACGCGGCGTTGCAGCGTCGCCTGCAATTGATCGACATGCGCGACGACGCGGGCCAGCGTCGCCTCGTTCAACGGCAGCGGCAAGAGATCGTTGAAATAGGTCTCGTTGTGCGAGGCCCAGGCCAAATGCTCGGAAAAGCTCTCCGGCTGATAGCGGACGCAGAGCGCCTTGAGGGTCGCAAGATGGCTGCGATCGAGCGGCGCTTCGCCGCCGATCGAAAGACCAACACCATGCAGTGAGAGCGCATAGTCGCGCCGCAAGGCGGTGAGCTGCGCATGCGGGGCGCCGCCGGCGCCGAAATAATTTTCGGCATGCACCTCGAAAAAGCCGACCGCCGCGGGGCCGGCCGCGATCGCCGAAAAATGTTGCGGCTTGAAGCCGAGGCCGATCTCGGCGGGCAGCGAAGCGAAGCTCATGACGAAAATCCCCGCATCAAATCGACACGCGGGCCGCGGCCCGCGTGCCGGTCCAAGATCACAGGAGCATCACATTTTCTGGGTCAAAGAGCCCATGCCGTTGGGCGTCTTCATCATGGTGCAGGTGCCCTTAGGCACGAGCTTGAAATAACGGCTGTCGTAATTGATTGGCTGCGTTCCGGCGCAGGTCGTGCCGGCGCCAGCGGCGCAATCGTTGTGGCCCTTCAGCGCCACGCCATAGCATTTCTCGGTCTTTTTGGTGTCGGCCTGTGCCTGGACAGACACGAGCGCGATGGCGGCGGCGAGCGAAGAGGCCAAAGTGGCCTTCGTCAGTCCCGATTTGGTCGTCATAATTTGCTCCCTGAAGCCTGGTGGATAGGGCGTCGTCGATCTGGCGGGGTTCGCAACCCGCACGGCCCTAGTACGGCGCGCCTTCGATGGCCGTTACCGGCACGCCCGGGGATTTTAAATCACGAAGGCGTGACAAGACGACGCCAAAAAGGCATGTAACGCCAAGCTGGGCTTTCGCGAACAGGTAAAGAGGGAGCGTGCGGGCAGACCGGGACAGCGAGTGGAGTTCTCTCCTGCGTGCCGCCAATGCCGGGGATTCGCTCGCCTATCAGCGATTCCTGCGGGAATTGGCGCCGGTGCTGCGGGCGTTTGTGCGGCGTTTGCTGGCGCGTACAAATTCGGCGGGAGCTGAGGCTGAGGATATCGTGCAGGACATTCTGCTGGCCATTCACCTGAAACGGCAGACGTGGATCGAAACGGCGGCGGTGACGCCATGGGTCTTCACCATCGCGCGGCATAAGACGATCGATGCCCTGCGCCGCCGCGGCCGGCGGATCGATGTGCCGATCGACGATTTTGCCGAGATCCTCGCCGCCGATACCGAAGAGCCAAACCTCGCCAGCGTCTACATCGACCGCCAGCTCGGCACTTTGCCGGATGTGCAGCGCAAGGTGGTGCAGGCCATTGCGGTCGCCGGCGATTCCATTTCCGAGGCGGCAGAAAAGCTGACGATGACGCAGGGCGCCGTGCGGGTCGCCTTGCATCGCGGGCTCGCGGCGCTCGCCGCGCGCACCTCCAAGGGAGGCGGCGCAGCATGAAGACGGACGATCTGATCCGCAGTCTGGCGCTCGATAGCGCGCCGCGCATGCCGCTGGCGCGGGCGCTTCTCTACGGCTTTCTGCCGGGCGTCGCGGTCTCGCTCGTTTTCTATGCGCTGACGATCGGCCTGCGGCCGCATCTTTTCGATCTGCTGCCCAATTGGCGCATCGTCTTCAAGATCGGTTTCCCGATCGCGGTTTTTGCCTGTGCCGGGCCTTTGGCTCTGCAACTGGCAAGGCCGCGCGGCGACCCGCGGCCGCTGGTCTTCATCTTGATCGCGCTCTTGGCCGTGCTCGCGGCCGCGGTCATCATCGAGCTCGCCATCCTGCCGCCGGACCTCTGGCGCGTGCGGCTCATCGGCCATAACGCCCGCATCTGCATGATGCTGATCCCGCTGATGTCGGCGGCGCCCCTCATCGGCGCGCTCATCGCTCTGCATCGCGGTGCGCCGCAAAATCCCGGCCTTGCCGGCGCGGGGGCGGGGCTCTTTGCCGGGGCTTTCGCCGCGGCGCTTTACGCAACCCATTGCCCGGATGATTCGCCGCTGTTCGTCGCGACCTGGTACACGCTCGCGGTGCTGATCGTGATGGTGGTCGGCGCGCTCGCCGGCAGCCGTTGGCTGCGCTGGTAGCCTATTTAACTTGCCGCTTTTCGAGCTTGCGGGCGAGCGTGCGCCGGTGCATGCCGAGCCGCCGCGCGGTCTCCGAAATGTTGAAATCGGCTTCGACCAAAGTGCGGTGGATATGTTCCCATTCGAGCGTCTTGATCGAGGTCGGACGCTCGGTCAGCGGCACCTCGGTATCGCCGGCCGATTTCTGGAAGGCGTCCTCGATATCGTCGGTATTGGAGGGCTTGGCGAGATAATGGCAGGCGCCGAGCTTGATGGCTTCGACGGCGGTGGCGATACTGGCATAGCCGGTCAGAACGACGATCAGCATCGTGGAATCATGCGCGTGCAGCGCCTCGACGCAGGCGAGACCCGAGCCGCCGCCGAGCTTCAGATCGACGACCGCATAGCCGGGACTTTGCGTCTCGAGAAGCGTCTTCACGCCGGCAAGGCTGTCGGCGAGCAGCACTTTGTAATCGCGGCGCTCGAAAGACCGTTTGAGCGTATTGGCAAAAGCAGCGTCGTCCTCGACAATGATCAGCAGACGCTCATTCGCCATAACGCGGGGCTCCAATCGCAAGTGCCGTCAAGGGTAGGCGCAAGGTGACGGTGGCGCCGCGGCCGCGATTGCGCGCCTCGACGGTCCCGCCAAGTTTCCTGACCACATTGACGACCAGAAACAGGCCCAGGCCGCGGCCGGGGCGGCCTTTGCTCGATTGATAGGGCCGGCCGAAATTCGCCAGAATCTCCGGCGCAAAGCCGCGGCCGATATCGCTGACTTCGAGCACGAGCGAATCGGCCTCGCGCGCCGCGGTGAAGCCGACCCAGCTTGGCGAGGCTTCGGCGGCATTGTCGAGCACGTTGAAGACGATCTGCTTCAGCGCCGAATCCGAGACGATCGGCAGGTCGGCGCCGAACTTGTTCTGGTAGGCGAGCTCGGCCGCCGGCCGCCCGGCCCGCCAGCTCGCGACGACATCGTCGAGAAATTGCGTCACCGTCGTCACCCCTGGCGCTTCGCCGCGCGCTTCGCCGGCCGAGAGCAGGATATCGGTGACGATCGCCTTGCAGCGGTTGACCGCCGTCTGCATCTCCTCGACCTCTTGGCGCAGGTCGGCATTGGCCTTGACCAGCGGCATGCGCCGCCAATCGCCGAGAATGACCGACAGCGAGGCGAGCGGCGTCCCAAGCTCATGCGCCGCGCCGGTCGCAAGCAGGCCGATACGCACCACATGGTCCTCTTCGATCGCGGCCTGCTTCAGCGCGGCAAGGCGCGCGTCGCGTTCGCGCAGATTGCGCGTGATGCGGCCGATGAAGATGACCAGCATCGCCGCATTGAGGATGAAGCAGACGAGCATCCCGAGAACGGGCAGGGTGAACGTGTCGCCGGACCAGCGGTTGGGAATATCGAGCGGCTCGTGAAAGCTGACGAGGACGACAAAGCCGGTGAAGGTGAGTGCGGCGATCAGCCAGGTCGATTGTGCGTCGAGCAGCATCGCCGCCATGGTGATCTGCAGCAGATAAAGCGACACGAAGGGATTGTTCGCACCGCCAGAGAGCCAAAGCTGTGCCGTCAGGGCAAAGACATCGAGCATCGAGACGAGCAGCAGCGCGGCAATGCTGATATCGTCATGCAGCCGCAGCCACAGGCTGCTCACGAGATTGAGCAGAACCAGCGCGCCGAGCACGCCCATCATCGGCGGCAACGGCAGGGAAATGCCGAGGCCGTATTGCACGAACAGGATGGTGACGAGCTGGCCGATCACCGCGATCCAGCGGAACTGGATCAACAGCACCATATTCTTGCGATTGGCGGCGTCGGAGATCCGCGGCGCGGCCTTGCGTCCCGTGGCACGGCCGGCGCGCGCCGCCGTGGCGGCGGCGTCCGCTTCAAAGCCTGCGATATCCGCCCCTTCGCGCGCTAGCATTACGATCCGGTTTTGGCGGCCTCGCGCCGCCCACGCCATTCCTCCCGCACATTATAGAGGGTGATGCCGGCCAACAGCAAAGCCAGGCTGAACCAGGTCAGCGCATAGATGAGGTGATTGTTCGGAAAGCTGAGCACGGTCAGGCCGCCGCGCGGCCAGGCTTTAGGGTCGGTGCCGGCCTCGGCGTCGACGAAATAGGGGGCCACATCGGCGAGCCCGCGTGCCGCGGCGATCGCCGCGACATCGCGCGAATACCAGCGCTCCGCCGCCGGCTCGTTCGGCCGCAGAAACCGGCCTTTCGGCTCGCTGATCCGCAGCAAGCCGGTGACGCTCGTCTCGCCCGAGACCGGGCCATGCAGCGCGGCCGCACGCCGCTCCGGCGGGACGAAGCCGCGGTTGACGAGGACGAGGAAGCCCTGGTCGGTCTTCAGCGGCGTCAGCACCCAGAAGCCGGGGCCGAGATCGGTCAGGGCCTGAACCAGCGTCTCGCGGTCGTTGAGGAAGCGGCCGGTCAGGCGGACGCGAACATATTCGTCTTTGGCGGTCGAGATCGCCGGCCAATCGGCCGGGCCGAGCGGGGCGATGGGCGCGGCATGAACCCGCGCATCGACGCGGGCGATGAGATCGAGCTTCCAGACGCGCCGCTCGAGTTGCCAGATGCCGAGCGCGGTCAAGCCGGCCACGGCAAGACCCACCAAGGCAAGAAGCGCAAATCGCGCGAGCGGCGAGCGCCCTGGCTCCCCGCCGCGCGGGTCTGTCACGGCATCTGCCGCATAACGGCGGTCGTCGGCGCCATGTTCGAGGTCAGATGATACATGACCCACAGCGAGCCGCTGAGCGTGATGAACAGGATGATGACCGTGAAGAGGAAGGTCATGATCGTCCAGCCGCGCTCGGACTTGAAGTCCACGTGCAGAAAATAAATGACGTGGACGATGATCTGCACGAAGGCGAAAGCCATGACCGTGACCGCCGCCACCGCCTTGTTGGCGATGACGCCGGACATGATCAGCCAGAACGGGATGGCCGTCAGGACAACCGACAGGCCAAACCCGATCAGATAGCTTTGCAGCGTGCCGTGCGGCGGCCCATCGTCGTGGTGGGCGTGATCGGGTTCTTCGAGCGCGTGCGCGTCAAGGCTCATCGCAACATTCCTAAGAGATAGACAAAGGTGAACACGCCGATCCAGACAACGTCGAGGAAGTGCCAGAACATGCTGAGGCACAGGAGCCGGCGCTTATTGGCCTGAATGAGCCCCTTGGTGGCGACCTGCACCATCAGCACGACCATCCAGACGAGGCCGGAGGTGACGTGCAGGCCGTGCGTGCCGACAAGGGTGAAGAAGGATGACAGGAAGGCGCTACGTTGCGGCGTCGCGCCCTCGTGGATCAGGCCGGCGAATTCGTGCAACTCGATGCCGACGAAGGCGGCGCCGAAGAGCGCGGTGACGACGAGCCAGCCCAAGGTCGAACCGACCTTGTTCCTGTCCATCGCCAGCATGGCGAAGCCGTAGGTGATCGAGGACAAGAGCAGCATGGCGGTGTTGACCGCCACGATCGGCAGTTCGAACACGTCTTTCGGGGCAGGGCCGGCGGCATAATTGCCGCCCAGCACGCCGAAGGCCGCAAACAGGCACGCGAAGATGAGACAATCGCTCATCACATAGATCCAGAAGCCGAGATAGGTGCTCGAGCCTTCCGGATGTTCGTGTTCGTCGGCGACGTAGAAGACCGGGGCTGGGGTGCCCGGTGCGGCGGTGTCGGTCAGGACGGTCATGATTTAAGCCTTGGCCGAGAGGGCTTGGGTGCGTTCGGATTCCGTGCGGGCGACGTCGTCCGCGGGAATGTAGAAGTCGCGGTGATAGTTGAACGTATGCGCGATGCCGGTGGCGATCGCCGCGGCGAAGCTGCCGATCGCCAGCCACCAGATGTGCCAGATCATCGCAAAGCCGAAGATCGTGGCGAAGGCGGCGAGGATCAGGCCGGCGGCCGTGTTCTTCGGCATATGGATCGGCTTGAAGCCAGTGAGCGGGCGGACATAGCCATGCTGCTTCATGTCCCACCAGGCGTCGATCTCATGCACCACCGGCGTGAAGGCGAAATTGTAAGCCGGCGGCGGCGAGGAGGTCGACCATTCCAAGGTGCGGCCGTTCCACGGATCGCCGGTCGTGTCGGCGAGCGCCTCGCGATTCTTGAAGCTGACCGCGATCTGCACCAAGAAGCTTGCGATGCCGATGAAGATCAGCACGGCGCCGAAGGCGGCGATGAGGAACCAGATGTGCAAGGACGGGTCGTCGATGACACGCAACCGGCGGGTCACGCCCATGAAGCCCAGCACATAGAGCGGCATGAAGGCGAAATAGAAGCCGCTGACCCAGAACCAGAACGACATCTTGCCCCAGAAAGGATCGAGCTTGAAGCCGAAAGCCTTGGGGAACCAGTAATTGACGCCGGCGAACATGCCGAACAGCACGCCGCCGATGATCACGTTATGGAAGTGGGCAATCAGGAACAGGCTGTTGTGCAGGACGAAATCGGCCGGCGGCACGGCCAGCATCACGCCCGTCATGCCGCCGAGCACGAAGGTCAGCATGAAGGCGATGGTCCACATCATCGGAACTTCGAAGCGGATGCGGCCGCGATACATGGTGAACAGCCAGTTGAACATCTTCGCCCCGGTCGGGATCGAGATGATCATCGTCGTAATGCCGAAGAACGAGTTCACGCTCGAGCCGGAGCCCATGGTGAAGAAGTGATGCAGCCAGACGAGATAGGAGAGGATGGTGATGACCAGCGTCGCATAGACCATCGACGTATAGCCGAAGAGGCTTTTGCCGGCGAAGGTTGCCGTGACTTCGGAGAAGACGCCGAAGGCCGGCAGGATGAGGATGTAGACCTCCGGATGGCCCCAGATCCAGATGAGGTTCACATACATCATCGGATTGCCGCCGAAATCGTTCGAGAAGAAGTTGAACCCGAGATAGCGGTCGAGCGAAAGCAGCGCGAGCACGGCGGTCAGCACCGGGAAGGCGGCGACGATCAGGATATTGGTGCAGAGCGCCGTCCAGGTGAAGACCGGCATGCGCATCAAGGTCATGCCCGGCGCCCGCAGCTTGACGATCGTACAGATCATATTGATGCCGGAGAGCAGGGTGCCGATACCGGCGATCTGCAAGCCCCAGATGTAATAATCGACGCCGGCGTCGGCGCTATAGGCCGCTTCCGACAAGGGCGGATAGGCAAGCCAGCCGGTGCGTGCATATTCGCCGACGAACAGCGAGATCATGGTGAGCACCGCGCCGGCGACGGTCATCCAGAAGCTAAAGCTGTTCAGGAACGGAAAGGACACGTCGCGCGCGCCGATCTGCAGCGGCATGACCAGATTGATCAGGCCGGTGACGAACGGCATGGCGACGAAGAAAATCATGATGACGCCGTGCGCCGTGAAAATCTGGTCGTAATGGTGCGCCGGCAGATAGCCCTGGCCGCCGTCCGAGGCCAAGGCCTGCTGCATGCGCATCATCAGCGCGTCGGCAAAGCCGCGCAGCAGCATGACGACGGCGAGGACGATATACATGACGCCGATCTTCTTGTGATCGACGCTGGTGAACCAGTCTTTCCAGAGATAGCCCCAGGCGCGCAGATAGGTGATTGCGCCGAGGACGGCGAGACCGCCGACCGCCACCCCGAGGAACGTCACGATCAGGATCGGCTCGTGATACGGGATCGCGTCGAGGGTCAGGCGGCCGAAGATTTCTTTCTGAAGGGTCGGGTTCATTTCGCGCAATACTTGCCTTGAGAGGATTATTCGGCGTCGGTGGCTTGCAGCGGCGACAGATGCACCGATGCGGAGATCTGGCGGGCGAGATCGGCCGTGGTGGCAGCCGTCCCGGTCGCTGCGTTGCGCTGGCACAGTGCGGCGACATAGGCGCGCGTCGGGCCGGCGCCGCGCCGTGCGTATTTGTCATAGACGAGCGGCATGACGTTATTGATGCCGGCGAGGCCGAGGCCGCCCTTGGCGTCGATCGCCATCATCTCGTCGAGGCACATTTTGCCGGAATCGACGCATTGATTGACGGCGAGCCTGAACAGCGTCGGATCAACCGTGCCAAAGGTCTTGGGCGGCACATTCTCGCTCGGCTGTTCGAGCGCGAGATAGGCGTTGCGGTCGAGCGCGCCGCCGCCGGCCTTCACCTGGGCGACCCATTTGTCGAAATCCGCCGCGCTGAGGCTGGTGAAAGCGAAATGCATCCCGGCAAAGCCGCTGCCGCTGTAATTGGCGGAAAGGCCACGGAAGACGCCGGTCTCGTTCATCACCGCGTGAAGCTGCGTCTCCATGCCCGGCATCGCGTAGATCATGCCGGCCATGGCGGGAATGTAGAAGGCGTTCATGACGCTCGACGAGGTGATGCGGAACGCGACCTCTTTATTGATCGGCACCGCGGCCTGGTTCAGCGTGGCGATGCCGTATTGCGGGTAGATAAACAGCCATTTCCAGTCGAGCGCGACGACATCGATCTCGATGGTCTTGGCCGATTCGGGCACAGGCTTGCCCTCGGCGATACGGTCGATCGGCCGGAAAGGATCAAGGAGATGGGTGCTCATCCAGGTGACCGCGCCGAGCGCGATGATGATGAGCAGCGGCGCGCCCCAGATGATGAGCTCGAGCTGAGTCGAATGGTCCCAGTCCGGCTCGTAGCGTGCGGCCTCGTTCGACTTGCGATAGTGCCAAGCGAAGAGCACCGTCAGCGTCATCACCGGCACGATGACGAGCAGCATCAGCCAGACCGAGTCAAGCAAGGCGTCGCGCTGCTGAATGGCGACATCGCCCGCGGGATTCAATACGATCGCCTTGCAGCCGCCGAGGAGGGTCAGGCACGAAAGCAGAGCGATGGAGCGGAGACGTCTCACGGCAATTCCCGTTTTTTTGGCGCGGACTATGATGGTGGTGATTGGCTAGCTGCACTGCAAAAGAGGAGCCATTGGACAATTTGCCCAATGCCCCTATGGCGCGTTGCAGCAGAAAAGACGGGAACCTTGCCGGGCCGTCCGGCGCTGGTTGCCGCCGCTTGCCATTTTGGGAGTAAGATCGATCCATGAGCGCCGAATCTGCAGCGCCTTCAGCAGTCCTTCCTTCCGCGGCGGCGCGTTCAAGTGCCCACGGCGTGAATCCGGCCGATCTCGCGACGGGCGTGATCATCGGGCGGACATCGGAATATTTCGACTTTTTCGTTTATGCGATCGCCTCGGTCCTGGTGTTCCCCAAATGGGTTTTTCCCCACGCCACGCCGCTGAACGGCACGCTCTATTCCTTCGCGATTTTTGCCATTGGCTTTCTGTTCCGGCCGGTCGGCGACGCGATCTTTCTGACGGTTGAGCGGGCCTTCGGCCGCGGCGTGAAGCTGACGGCGGCGCTGTTCCTGATGGGCGCCTGCACCGTGTCGCTCGGCTTTTTGCCGGGCTATGCGCAGGTCGGCTGGGTTTCGGCGCTGATCCTGACGATCTTGCGCATCGGCCAATGCATGGCGTTCGGCGGCGTCTGGGACGGTCTGCCGTCCTTGCTTGCGATCTATGCGCCGGAGAAGCAGCGCGGCTGGTATGCCATGATCCCGCAGCTCGGCGCGCCGCTCGGGCTGATCGTCGCCAGCGGCCTGTTCGCCTATTTCATCTCCTACCTGACGCCGCAGGACTTCTACGACTGGGGCTGGCGCTATCCGTTCTTCGTCGCCTTCGCCATCAATGTCGTGGCCTTGTTTGCCCGCCTGCGCATCGTGGTCGCACCGGAATATCGCGAGCAGTTCGAGGCGCTCGAACTTCAGGCGGCGCCGGTGATGGAGACGGTCGAGGCGGAAGGCCGCAATATTATCATCGGCGTTTTCGCGCCGCTCGCGAGCTTCGCCATGTTCCATATGGTGACGGTGTTTCCGCTGTCCTGGGTTCTGCTGTTCACGCACCAGACGGCGGAGAAGTTTCTCATCATCGAGTTGATCGCGGCGATTTTCGGCGTTCTCGCGATCATTGCCTCGGGCCTCATCGCCAATCGCATCGGCCGGACGCGGGTTTTGAGCATCACCGCCGCTGCCATCGCGGCTTTCAGCGGTTTCGCCCCGCAGCTCCTCAACACCGGCGACGTCGGCGAAACGACCTATATGATCATCGGCTTCATCCTGCTCGGCCTGTCGTTCGGCCAAGCCTCGGGAACGGTCGCCGCCAATTTCTCGCAGATCTACCGCTATACCGCCTCGGCGCTGACCTCGGACCTCGCCTGGCTTTTCGGCGCCGGCTTCGCGCCCTTCGTCGCCCTGGCGGTCTCGAGCCGGTTTGGCGTCATGGCATCCGGCGGCTATCTGCTATCGGGCGCGATCGTGACGGTTCTGGCCCTCGCCATCAATCGCCAGCACGAAGAAGATTGAGCCTCGCGATGGGCGCTTCATAAGCCCATTGCAGCTTGTCGGAAAATCGCCTCCGGCGCGGCGCAAAATGGCCGCCGGATGGTCTCACGGCGCAGTTAAAGTCGCAAAATCGTGATTAATAGAAGCGCGGCGGGCTGAAACGCCCTTCGCGAACCCACCGTCGCTTCATATGTCCTCACGGTCGGAAAGCAGGAGATGGAACATGCGGTCATGGGTTTCGATGCTCGTCGGATTTACGCTGATCGTTGCGGCCATGACGCCTGCGTCGGCCGAGCCTCTTGCTGTGGCGTCATGCGCGAAATTCACCGCCGCGAAGGATGAAAAGAGCGCTCTCTTTGCGGGCTATATCTATGGGTTCCTGGCGGCGCGGCTCGGCACGCAGGACGAAAAGCGCCTCACCGCGACGGCAGGTAAAGTGCGCTCATCGGCGCTCGATTTCTGCCGCAAGAACCAGAATGCCGCTTTTGTGAAAGTCATCGACGCATTGGCGGCGGGTGCAGCGAAAAAATCATGGATTCCAAAGCTCTGATTATATTATATATTCCTTGATGAGGCGCGCGCGCCGTGTCCTTCGCACTCTCGGACATGTGAGCGCCGGCAGAGAGGATCCGCGTTAGATTGCGCGCGGATCCGTTTTTTCTTTGGGGGCGGACATGGTTCGGCTTTCTATCGCTGTTGCGGCAATTGTGTTTCTCGGCTGCGGGTCGGCCGCGCTTGCGCAGGACAATCCGGCGCCAAAACACGCGGCTCACAAGGCCCATGCCAAAAAGGTCGAAAGCAACAGCAACAGCAACGACGCGTCCGAGGACTGGTCGATCGCCTTGCCGAAGTCATCCGGCGACAAGGCGACGGATGTCAGCACCGATCCGAATGTCGCCGCCGGGCGCAAGAAATTCTTCGAGCAATCGACGACGATGGGCGGTGGCGGCCCGGACGGCGCGCACACCGGGTCGAGCAGCGGCTTCACGCCGTCGATGGGCATGAGCTTCTGATTTAGCTCGCCTCGACCGTCAGCTTCACCGCCGAAACATTGCAGGTCCGCGGGCCTTCAAAGGGTTAACGACCTGCAAAGCTAGAGCGTAAGCGAACAAATTGGCCGCCAGCCCGCCACTTCGCGGCGCGATGCCACATTTCGGCTGTAACATCGCCACTTCGCGCGAGCAGGTTGCCGCCATCGGCCATAGGCCGAGATCACTTATCAACGCCCTCTGAAACTCATTGAGTACGACCATGCTTGAAGTCGTTTCCAATGCGGGTCAGGTGCCTGCGGGCGCGGCGTCCCTGCCGCCGCCCCTGCCGCCACCTTTGCCGCCGTCCGACGCCACGCCTCTGGAATTGAAGGTGGAGCCCGCAGATGCGATCTTCGGGCCGGCGCCTCCGCGAGAGAATCTGAAAGAGAAAGAGACCGAGAGCACTTCACCCCGGGAGGGGATTGGTTTTTTCGGACGCCTCTTCCGGTTTATCGCGCGGACCACGGCCGTCGTTTTGCTGTGCGCCTTGGCTTGGGCGGCAGGCACATTTTATTCCCACAGCCATTGGTCGAATGACCCGCTGAAATCCGCGCAAGCGCCTCAGGCGCAAGCCGTTCAAGCGCCTCAGGCGCTGCAAAGCCCGGCGCATGAAGATATGGCCGGCGCGATGCAGCAAATGTCGGATGACATCCGCGCGCTCAAGGCCAGCGTCGACAACAAGGTCGTGTCGCAAGAGGCGGGCGCCCAAAATGTGCAGGGCGGTCCGTCGGATTCGACGCAGACGACCACCGCGATCGCCAATCTTGCGGGCCGCGTCGACAAGCTCGAGACCGATTTCACGGCCAAGCTGTCTCAAGTCAGCGAACAGCTTGCGAGCATCCAGCAGCAGCTCACCGCGTCGCATGCCGCTGCGGTGGCACGGCGGGCGGCGGTTCACAAACACGTTCACGACGCCTTCAATCCATCGCAAGAACCCAGTGCTCCGGGCGCGCCGCATCCGCTCGGTTCCGCCTGGTAGCGGTTTCGGGCGACGCGCGCGCGAAACGTGAAGCTTCAGGTGTCTCAGGGTCTTCGGCGAAATATTTGACGCCGGATGGGAGGATTTCGTAGCCTGCGGGGACAGCGGGGAGCCCCAGATGTCCCGTCCGCATTGGCCAGACCAGGCGACATTCCGGTCGATTCTGCCTGAAGACGTCGAGTGGCAAACGTTTCCGGCCTTTCCGGCGGCGGCACGCCTGGCCGTCCTCGTCGGCCATCCCTCAGATCCCGGTCCTTATGTCATCAGGGTGAAATTGCCCGGCGGTACGAAGCTGATGCCGCATAAGCACCCGGAGGACCGCATCTACACCGTGATATCCGGTGTCTTCTACATCGGCCTCGGCGAGGACTTCGACGCTGACAAGCTGGAGGCTTATCCGCCGGGGTCCGTCGTCGTTCTGCCCGGCGAAACCTGGCACTTCCATTGGGCGAAGAGCGGCGACTACATCACGCAGGTCACGGCGATCGGTCCGCTCGGGCTTGAATACAAGGATCCGCGCGACGATCCGCGCCGCCACCATCAATAAGCTGCCCATAAGCCGCAGAAGAATCGCCAGCAGCCATAGAGCCTGCCAAGGGGGATGTCGCTTCACTTGACCGACTGCAACCTAAGGAGATGTCCATGAAGGTGCTGATGGTTCTCACATCCCATGATCAATTGGGAAACACCGGGCGAAAGACCGGCTTCTGGCTAGAGGAGCTTGCCGCGCCTTATTATGTTTTCAAAGACGCGGGGGTCGAGATCACGCTTGCGTCGCCGAAGGGCGGCCGCCCACCGCTCGACCCCAAGAGCAATGACCCTGAATTTCGCACCGACCTCACGCGCCGGTTCGAGAGCGACGCGGCTGCGGAAGCGCAGCTCGACAAGACGCTTCGCCTCGACAGCGTCAGGCAGGAAGATTTCGACACGCTCTTCTATCCGGGCGGTCACGGCCCGATGTGGGATCTTGCCGAAGACAAGCATTCCATCAAGTTGATCGAATCCTTCCTTGCCGCCGGTAAGGCAATCGCCCTCGTGTGTCATGCCCCGGGCGTGCTGCGTCACGTCAAAACGCCGGATGGCAAGCCTCTCGTCGAGGGCAAGGAGGTGACCGGCTTCACCAACGGCGAGGAGGAAGAAGTCGGCTTGACCAAAGTGGTGCCGTTCCTCGTTGAAGATGAAATGTTGAAGCTCGGCGCCACCTTTTCGAAGAAGCGCAACTGGGCCGTTCACGTTGTGACCGACGGCCTGCTGATCACGGGACAGAACCCGCATTCATCGGGTCCGGGTGCGAGCGCCTTGCTGACGAAAGTCAGGCAGATGGCCAAGCCGGCCGCGAAAGCATCGTAGCTCGGCGTCTTCAGTAGGCTGGCGGCTTTTCAGCGGCTCCAGGGCCACGGCCGCCGGCTCCCTTGCGCAATGCGCAGAAGCAGGATCGCCAGGAGCGGGCAGGCGATGTCCATATAAAAGACGATCCCCGCATTTCCCGGCGCAAAATTATGCGCGGCCACCATCTGGCGGATGTGGCCGATGGCGTCGCCGAGTAAAGCGATCGACGAAACCATCACCGCCGCGGCCTTGAATTCCAGACCGCGCCAAAACGCCAGGCACGCCATGGCGCCGAAAGCCAAATCCGCGACGCCAACTTCGTATTGAAACGGGCTCGTCCGCCAGCCGATGAACGACGCGGCCGTCGCCGGGAAGAAGATATGAAAGATGCCGGCCCACAAGCCGGTCACGCCAATCGGCAGCAGCAAGATCCAGCCGAGCAAGCGCTCCGGAAACAGTCCGCCGCGGCTGACGATCGCGGCGCTGACTGCGATGCCCAGCAAAATGGCCGGCAGATTATGAAATGCGGAGCGGATCAAAGCGCCCAAACGATCCTCCCAGAATCGTCGATTCTGATAGCGCAGTGAGCCTGTCCGGAGCCGACCAAGCCGTGAAATGCGCTAATTTAAATCGCTACCCGATCCGGGATGAAAGCATTTGCTGATGTGCGCCGTAATCGCGTTCCAGATTTTGCCGTCGGCCGCTGGGTAGGTAATCTCGACGGTACTGTAAATGCCGTGTGAAAGCGCGGTACGATTATAAAATATCGTTCCGCCATTGCGGCCGGACACGACGTAAAAATCCTTTCGCACAATCTCGTAGGTGACGTGTCCGGTGGATCCCGCGAGCCTCTTTGCGTCTTCCTGCGCCGACTCGGCGTTGTTGGAACCCCAAGTGTCGATCTTCGCGCCGTCTTTGGCCACGAAGCCAAGGCCATCGCCATCTACCGGTGGCGGTTCGGCGTGAACCAGGTCCGCGGGATAACAGATCGAAACGCCGAACCTGTCGTTGGTATATGTCGTCCATGTATGATCGTCTTGTGCAAAGGCTGACGTGATCGTTGCGCCAAGGATGATCAGCGCAGACTGTAAGACTTGCATGGCGTTTCCCCCTCACCGCTCGATCGGCATCGAAATTATTCTCGCAGAAATCGTCGCATCTCATCGGCGATCGCGTCGACATGCGTTTCGAGTGCGAAATGTCCGGTATCCAGAAAAACGACGCGTGCGTCGGGAATATCGCGACGAAACGCCTCCGCGCCCGGGGGGATGAAGAACAGATCGTTGCGCCCCCAGATCGCGAGAAGCCTTGGGCGCCGCTCGCGAAAGAAGGCTTGATAAAGCGGATAGCGTTCGAGGTTGCGCTTGTAATCCAACTTAAGGTCGATTTGCAGATCCGCATTGCCGGGTCGCGCCAGGATCGCCGCGTCGAGCGTGTAGGATTCAGGCTCGATGATTGAGGGATCGGCGACGCCCTGAAAATAGGCGGCTTTGACGCCTTCAAGGCTCATGCGCGCGCGAATGGGCTCCCGCTTCTCCGGGCTGGGCTTGGCCCAATAAGCGCGTAGCGGCGCCCATGCCTTCTCGCCTAAGCCCTCGAGGTAAGCGTTCCCGTTCTGACTGACGATCCCTGCGATGCGGTCGGGATAGGTGAGTGCCAGTTCCCAGCCGACCGGCGCGCCGTAGTCGAAGACATACAGCGTGTACCGTTTCAGGCCCAACGCATCGACGAAGGCCGTGATTGTCCGGGCCAACGAGGCGAAGTCGTAGCGATAGCCGCGGTCCGCAGGGATTTCGGTGAAGCCGAACGACGGCAGGTCGGGCGCGATCGTGCGGAATCGATCGGCGAGCTTCGGCATGAGGTGACGAAAATAGAAGGAGGAGTTCGCAAACCCGTGCAGCAAGAGCAGAACCGGGGCGTCGGCCGGCCCGGCTTCGCGATAGAAGACATCGACGCCGTCGGCGCGGATGGTTTTATGCCGGACGTCTGCGGTCGGACCCGGCGTCGCGGCTTTCGCGGGAAAGGTGGCGCCGAGGCCGGCGGTCAGAACGCTGCTGGCCAGGATCGCACGTCGAGAGGGAGCGAGACTCTCGGCCGTACGCTTTATGGATTCCGTGGAGGGGGTCATTCGAACGCCTCGCTATCGTCGTTGGAAGAGGCAGGCAGATTTCCAGACGCGCGTCCGCGCGCGCCGCCGATCAGGCTCTATCGAGCATGGGTGGCGTTAGAAATTCAATCGATGCTTTGGAGAGACGTCAACACCGCTACCAAGCCGGAAAATCTCATCAATCCGTAAAGTGATGGTGGCGTTGGACAGCTCCTGCCGGCAATGCAATTATACCAAGATGGTCCGTGATCACCTCCATATCTTGGTGCTGTTGCTCATTTTCTCGGTCGTTTCTCCGGCCGATTCGCAAAGCGGCAAGGTCGAAGATCGACTGGACCATGTGATTATATTCGACATCCCAACGCAATCGCTTGACAATGCGCTCTACGCCTTCGACGCAGCAACTGGTGTCGAAATAATCGTCGACGGGCATTTGACCGCTGGACTCAAGTCAAAGACGGTCGAGGGTTTGCTAACGCCAGCGCAAGCGTTACAAATCCTTTTGAGCGGGACGGGTATCCATGCGAAGCGCATCGGCACCGACGCCATTACGCTTTCGCTTAATGAGGCGCCGCTGGCGCCGGCCAATAGTCTGCTCTACCGGGGCTATTCCGCATTCGTCCAAAGTTCCATCGTTCGCGCGCTTTGCCAATATAAGGATACTCGACCCGGCGAGTATCGGATCGCCGTGCAACTTCGGTTGAATTCCGCCGGTGTCATTTCAGACGTCAATTTGCTGAGCTCGACCGGCAACCCGCGGCGCGACGTCCGGCTTCACGAAATTCTGAGCGGACTTTCTGTCGGCGCTCTGCCGCCGCCGACGCTCCCCCAGCCCATCATCATGGTGATTCTTCCTCGATCGGCCCAAGCCAGCGGCGATTGTATCTAGCGATCCTTGACCCCACGCGCAATTTTTGCAGAGCTGACAAAAAAGAATAATATTACTTTCATATTGCCGGTTCGAGTTCAGTTGCTGCGCAGACGTCGAACGGCGCGTTGCATCATCCTCGTGCTAAGCCTATGGAGCGAAGTCTTTCGAGGCCTGTGGAACGCCGACGGGGCAATTTATGGCGGAAAACAACCAAGCCCTGTTGCTGCGGCTATTCAAAAGCAATTACGGCTCTTTGAGAGGGCGACTGGCACGGCGATTGGGCTCTATCGAAGCAGCGGACGAGGCGTTGCAGGAAACCTACCTGCGCTTGGACCGGATCGAAGTCGGCCCGATCAAAAGACCGCTACCCTATCTTTTCCGAATTGCGGTCAATACAGCTTCCGACCTGCGCCGCTCGGAAAAGCGACGGTTGCACCGGTCTGAAATCGAATTACTCCTCCAGCTCGAAAAGGACGAGATCGATCCCGAACGATTAGCCGCGGCCCGCTCGTCACTCCGCGCGCTAGCGTTGGCGCTCGAGGAACTCTCGCCACGCGCCCGGTCTATCCTTCTCGCCGCGCGCCTTGAAGGTCTACCGCATGCTGAGATTGCCGCGAGATTCAGAATTTCGACGCGCCTTGTGGAACGCGAACTCAAGCGGGCGCTCGATCATTGCCGAGATCATCTTGAAATAAAACCTCCACAGCCGTTCGGGACCGGCCGCCCGACGGCGTCTAAGAAATAGGACATGGCTTTGGAAGATCGGGCAGGCGAAATGCAAAGCAGCGAGCCTCCTCGGGAGGAGACTTCGGTAAGAGATCAGGCTACGGCTTGGATCATGCGCTTGACGTCTGGCAATGCGACGACCGAAGACGCAGCGGCCTTGCAGCGCTGGCGTAGCGAGAGCGATGTGCATCGTCGTGCCTTCGCCGAAGCCAAACTGCTCTGGGAGGCGCTTGGGCCGGCCACAGGGGCGATTGCGTCGAAAGCAGATAGCGATACAGGCGCACGAGTCAAAACGAGGCGAAGCGTCGGCCGGCGCGCCTTCATCGGAGGTGCCTTAGCCGCATCGGCCGGTGCCATTGGATATTTTGGATCACGTCCCCCGCTCCTTCTCTGGCCTTCGGTTACGGAGATGCTGGCCGACTACCGGACTGGAACAGGCGAGCAACGTCGGCTCGCGGTCGCCGCCAATGTCTCACTCATATTGAACACGCAAACGAGCATCAATGTTCAAAAGCTCTCGTCAATCGCCGAGGGTATCGAGCTAATTTCAGGGGAGGCTGCGGTAACAACCACGGCAAACGCTACGACACCATTTCATGTGTCGGCGGCGGATGGGCACACGTTCGCCTCCACGGCGCGATTTGACGTTCGTCGCGACGGCGCGCATGTCAAGGTTACAAATTTCGATGGCGTGCTCAAAATCGTCAAGCGCGACGAATCCGTGATCCTGAAACCAGGATACCAGGTTGTCTATGATGCGAGCGGGCTCGGGACGGCATTTCCGGTTGATGTGGCTATTGCGGCTGCGTGGCAGAATGGCATGCTAATCTTCCGTCACGAGACGCTTGCGCGCGTGATCGCCGAAGTGAACCGCTATCGGCCGGGCCGAATTATTCTCATCAGCGACAAATTAGCAAAACGCGATGTGGTTGCGAGTTTTCATCTCGCGCGAATTGAAGAAATCGTGGATCACATCGTCCAGGCGTTCGACGCGCGCGCGACTTATCTGCCTGGAGGCGTGGTGCTCCTCGGATGAGCACGTGGTGACTGTCACAAAAATTTCGAAGAAAGAATTCCAAAAAAATTTTCATTTTGCTGTTCGGGGCTACGCGGAGGATGGCGGTCAATTAAGCGAGGGTGCCGAAGCCTAATTTGGCGCTCCCGATCATCTGGCCATGAGCTGGATGGGAAGAAACCTCGTTTGTGAGCCCGTTTATGTCGCTTCAAGCCTCTGTGTTTCGTTCTTCTTCGACCTTTCAAACTGCTCTTCTTGCTGGCGTGAGCGCCCTGGCTTTAGTGATGACGGGCGCCCCGGCGCGCGCCATGCAGCTTGGGACCATGCGGGGCGGGGCGTTTGCGGCGACCGCGAATGCGGCGGCGGCGGCAGTGGCGAGCGCGCAGCAGGCGCAGGCGATTGGTCAGCAGGCGACCGGCTATTTGACGCGCGCGATGCAAGCGATCCAAGCCATGCAACAGGCGCAGGCTGCGGCGCGCGCCGTGGCGCAGCAGCAGCAAAGCCTAGTGCCGAACGGGCTCGGGCCGGGTGGGCTCGTGGTCGATCCGCGGGTTGCGGCGGGGACTGACGCCAATCTCTGGCAGAATATCAGCCAGCCCAGCGCGACGACGAGCAATGGCCAGACGACGGTCACCCTGACGCAATCGGCGCAACGCGCGGTCGCGACCTGGGAACAGTTCAACGTCGGCAAGAACACGATCGTCGATTTCAATCAGTCGGGCGGCAATTCGGCCAATGGCAATAACTGGATCGTGCTCAACCGCATCGATGCGACCGGTGTGCCCTCGCAGATAGAGGGGCAGATCAGAGCCGACGGCACGGTGCTCATCATCAATCCGAACGGCATCGTCTTTTCCGGCACCAGCCAGGTCAATGTCCATTCGCTGATCGCCGCGGCGATGGACCTTAACGGCTACAGCGGGACCAATTACGGTGTCTTCAACAGTGCCGGCACCTATAACGAGGTGGCGCAAACCGTCGCGGGCCAGATCGCATGGGCGCCGGCAAACGAGGACAGCGCCAATCAGACGTTCCTCGCCAGCGGTCTCTTCATCAACAATGCCGTCAACGGCTCGCCGGGGCAGGTCTTCTTCGCCGCGCCGTCCACCAGTGCCGTGGGATCAAATGTCGGCGTCGAGGTTGAGGCCGGCGCGCAGATCGCTGCGGCTGTTAGCGGAACCGACAACGGCGGAATGGTCGCGCTTCTGGGGCCCGCGGTCGTCAACGCCGGGAGCATCAACGTTCCCGCCGGCCAGGTAATCCTCGCCGCCGGGAATAACCTCGGCTTGTCGGAGCCCGCCGCCGGCGCAGTCAACCTTTCGGTCGTGCCGGGCATCGAACTTCCGACTTTAAATTCGAGCCAGAAATTGATCTGGACCTCGGCCAACACCCTCGGGAGCCTCGGCGCCGTCGCGACCAACGACACCAATGGCCTACTGTCCTCGGATCGGGGCAATGTCACGCTCTTCGGCGACACCGTTCAGCAATTGGGCGGCATCGATGTGACCACCAGCATCACCCGGGCCGGCACGATTGATCTGCGCGCCATCGGCACGCCGGCGGACACGTCCTCACCAGATTCTCCCTTGGGGGGCGTCGTCTTCGGCCCCGGGAGCCTCACCGCCATTCGGCCCGATGAAAATGGCGAAACGATTCCGGAGAGCTCCGTCGCCAATTCGTCCTCTGCCTTCGTCCCGCCCTCGATCTCAATCCTCAATGCCGCCAATGTCGATTTCCAGTCCGGCTCTTTCATTGAGGCACCAGGCGCGTCCTTTTCCATTTCCGGCGTTTACGCGCCGCCCTTCAGTTCTCCCGCGCCTCCGGCCGGGCGCGTGCTTCTCGAATCCGGCAGCGTAATCAATCTCGCTGGGACGAATGCGGCGGAGTCGCTCGCGAGCTATCTCTACACATTCAAAGTCACCGCGAATGACGTCGCTGACAGCCCCTTGGCGCGAGGCCTGATCGGCCAGACGGTGACGATCGATCTGCTCCTGTCCGGCACGCGGGCCGATGGCGAGACCTGGGTCGGCTCGCCGCTCTTTGCCTCTTCGGGCAAGGGCTATCTCGAAGAGATCCCGGAATCGATCAACGAACTGCTGTCGCGGGGCGGCAGCTTCACCGTCGCCAAAGGCAACGGTATCGCCAATTTCTCCGATTTCATCCAGGAGCCCGGCTCGCTGATCGATGTCTCGGGCGGCTTCATCCAATTCGCCGGCACCACAGTCGATACGACGCGTCTCTTAGGGGCCGATGGACAGGTCTACGACATCGGCAGCGCCGATCCGACAATCAGCTACAGCAGCATCGCCGGCCAGTTCGTGGTCGATCACGCGCATTGGGGCATCACCGAATATTATTCGACGCCGCTGTCGCGCAGAAGCTATTACCAGCCGGGTTATATCGATGGCGTCAGCGCCGGCAGTGTCAGTGTCTCGGCGGTCAATCCGATCCTTGAAGGCGACATCGTCGGCAGCATCGTGACGGGCCTCAAACAGGCCATGCTTGCGCAGGCGCCGACGGGATCGGGCGGCGCTCAGACGACGTTCGATCAGCTTCCTTCAGGCGCGGCGCTCGCAATCAATCTCACGCCTCAGAACGCCTATAGCGACGAGGTTGTGCTCGCCGACACGGCGCCCGAGGCTTTGCCGACGGACTTCAACTTCCTCACGACGCCCTATCTCAACGTCGCGGGCTTGCCGACCGATTCTTACGGCGTGCCGGTCATCACCTATTCGACCTCGGCCCTCTCCGCGGAAGGGCTCGGTTCGATCACCATCAAGGGCGCCGCTTTCCTGTCGATGGCGCCTGGCGCCGGCCTCAGCGTTCTGCCCGGCGGCAGCGTGACGCTGAACGATGCCACGACGATCGACGGGACGATCATTGCCCGCGGTGGAACGATTGCATTGGCCGGCTTCACGCCCACGGCCACACTCGGCGATGGGGCTGCGCCGGTGGCCTACGAAAATCTCGTCCTCGGCCCCGACGCGGCGCTCGACGTCTCTGGTCTCTGGGTCAACGACGCATTGGCGAGTACGTCGCCCTTCCAGGGCAAGGCTTACACCAACGGCGGATCGGTCTCGCTTACGACCTATGCGTTGAGCCAAGTGACCGGCACCACCGAGCTCTACAAGAACGGGACCGACACGGGGTATTTCGAGGTCAGCGCCACCGATAAGACTGAATCGGTCATTCTCGACCCCGGCAGCCTGATCGACGTATCGAGCGGCGGCTATGTCGGGATGACAGGTCTCGCATCGGCGTCCAATGGCCTGCCGGCCGGCACCGGCGGCAATCTGTCGTTGTCGACCTATGCAAACGCCGGTTGGACCGCCCCGGTCATCGCCAAGGACAATGACGAAGGCTACGACGCCAGCAACAATTCTTATGCGCCGCTCGCGCCGAATGCTGCGACCGTGGTCATGGACGGAACGATCGACGCCGGCGGCCTGTCGCAAGGCGGAAGCTTCAGCCTGCGCGCGCCGGCTATCACTGTCGATGGCGCGGCGACGTCGATCTCGTCGTCTACGTCCGGCAGCGCGGCGGGGACGATCACTTTGCCGGCCGCTTTCTTCCAGGGCGGCTTCGCCAACTACAATCTCACCAGCACCTATGGCAGCGTCGCGGTCACGCCGGGCACGACGCTCGTCCTGAAGCAGCAGAACTATCAGCTCGCCGCCAATGTGCCTCCCTCGACCGGCGCCGAACTGCGTAATTTCGCCAGTCTCGGCTTCGCCCCTGACGGATTGCGCCAGGCCGCCAGCCTGTCCATGACGGAAATCCCCTTCACCGATGGCCCGGCCTATATCGCGGGTTTCACCGGCGCGAACTTCGACGATCCGAGTCTTTCGGCCGGCGTGGTCGTCGGCGCGGGGGCTTCGATCACCGCGGATCCGCAAGCGTCCATCAGCCTCGTGTCCGGGCGCTCGCTCGACGTCCTCGGCGATCTCACCGCGCATGGCGGCACGATCACGCTGGCGGGCGGGCAGGACACCTGGATCGGCTCTGACTCGACCATCGACGTCAGCGGCACGTTCGTCCCTAATCCGCTCATCGCCACCTATCAGATCGGGACCGAGCTTGCCGGCGGCTCCATCACCTTCGGTCTCAATCCTTTTCAGATTACGGCTCAGCTCGGGTACGGCAGCAACGGTGCGGTCATCGTCCAGTCCGGCGCGTTGCTGGATCTCGCCGGCGGTCAAGCGGCTGTCCAGCTCCCTAAAGGATTGATGAGATCATCCAACAACGCGTTGCTGCCCGTCTGGAGCGATGGCGGCGCGCTCGTCTTCAAGGGAGGGAGCAACCTCTACCTCGGTGGAACGATCAACGCCTCCGGCGGCGCGCCTGCCGCGGCTGGAGGAACGATCAAGATCGGCGATGTCGTCGTGTCCGCGCAAGCCGTTAACGGCCTCGCCAACAATCCTTTCTCCTCGATCGTCCTGACGCAGCGCGGCGATCCCACGGCCCCGTTCGGCGGGGCCGCCGCGCCCGTCACCACGTCGAGCCTGTCCGCGCTGCTCGCGCAGGCGCAGGCGACGCCCGGCGCCGCTTACGTCACCGCCGATACCCTGTCTGATAGCGGCTTCTCCACTGTCGTACTCAATGGCGGCCAGATCAGTTTCCCCGCCAGCGTCTCGCTGTCGGGCTTGGGCGAACTCGATCTCGCCGGCCAGTTGGTTCTGCCGTCCACCGGCGGCGCGGTGGTCAATCTCGCGGCGAACTACATCCGCCTCATCGGCTACACCCAGACCACACCAACGCCCGGCGACGGCACGCTCAACCTCAACGCCGCCGACCAGATCGACATCGAGGGCGCGGTCAGCGTTTCCGGTGCTTCGAACGTCAACCTGACGAGCGGCGGCGACATCCGCCTGATCTGGGCCGACGGCGGCGCTCTGTCGACGCCGCTCATCGCCTTCCCTCTCCAAACCAACGGCAAAGCCCTCGCCGCGCCCCGGCTCAGCGCGACCAGCCTCAACGTCCCCGCCAGCCTTACGCTGACAGCACGCGAGGTCTATGCCGCGACCGGCACAAATGGCGTGCTGCTCTCGATGGGCCTCGCGTCAAATAGCACCATCACCATCGCCTCGAACGGCGCGGCACCCGTGACGCCATTGTCGGCCGGCGGCAGTCTCCTCATCGATGCGCCGACGATCGTCCAGGACGGCGCGCTCTATGCCCCGCTCGGCACGATCCAACTCGGCGTCAGCGCGAGCGAGCCGGTTCCCTCAAGCCTTTCTCTCGTCGGTACGGCACCTATCACCAATAGTGTGACGCTCGGCGCGGGCAGCCTCACCTCGGTCTCCATCGCCGGTCTCGACGTTCCCTATAGCTACATGATCAACGGTGATTGGCAGATCAGCACGCTGCCGCAAAAGCAGGTCATCCTCGCCGGCACCAATGTGACCACGCAGGCGGGCGCGGCGCTCGACCTCGCCGGCGGCGGCGATGTCTATGCCACCGAATTCGTCGCCGGCACCGGCGGCAGCCGCAATGTGCTGACCACCACGACGCAGACCGTTTATGCCCTGGTGCCCGGTTACGAATCCGATGTTGCCGGAGCGTTCCCGACCGGTGGCTACAATCTGACCTCCTGGAACCAGGGCGGGACGGATTCGTCATCAGCTTTCTCGCTGCAGCCGGGGATGAGCGTCACGCTGCCCGGCGGCAACGGCATCCCGGCCGGAACTTACGTTCTGATGCCGGCGATGTATGCGACGCTCCCGGGGGCCTACCGCGTTGCCGTCGCCTCGGCCAATTTCAATCCCGACCAGCACGTCTCTTTCGTCACCGACGATGGTACGGTCTATATGACCGGCACCTTCGGCAATGCGGTGACCGGCGAGACATCTTCGCAGATGGCTCTGCTCGAAATTCAGTCGAAAGCGGTCTGGTCCAAATATTCCGAGATCGACATCTCCTCGGCCAACAGCGCCTTCACCCAGACGGCGGCTCAAAACGGCACCGTCACGCCGCGCCTGCCGATCGACGCGGGCCAGCTTATCCTGGCCGCCACCTCGAGCCTGAACCTCAACGCCACCAACAATTTTGCGACCGGCACCGCGCTCGACAGTTCCGGCAATATCCTCACCGGGCGCGGCGGCCTCGCCGACATCACCGGCACCGACCTTCTCGTCGTCGCCGCCGATCTGGCTTCAACCTATGCGGCCAACCCTGCCTATGACGGTGCCATCTTCGTCGACGCCGACCAGTTGAGCCGCCTGGACGTCGCAAGCCTGCTCATCGGCGGTGTCCGCGCCCCGACCACGACCGGCATCAGCGTCACGCCGGCGGCGACCAGCCTCACCATCGCCACCGATGCGGCGCATCCGCTGACCGCGCCCGATCTGATGCTCGCCACCCAAGGATCGATCACCGACACGGCCGCCACGACGCAGGTCAATGCTGCAACCGGGACGCAGACCGTCACCGTCGCCACGGGCCTCTCCGGCATCACGGCTGGAACCGGGATCACCCTCTATAATGCTTCGAGCGCCACAGCCGCCCTCAATTGGGTCCAAGGCACGGTCACATCCTATGATCCGGCGACCGGCAGTCTGACCTTCTCCGGCACCAGTGCCAACGGCAGCGGCCAGATCAGCGGCGCGACGGTGCTGATCGCCACGCCCAGCTTGGGCCACGGCGTCAATGTCGCCGATGGCAGCGTCATCGAGGCCGTCGGCAATGTGCCCACCGGCTCGAGCCAGAACATCACGATCGGTGCCAACCCCGTCGCCACCAGCACCAACGGCTCGACGGGCGCCGTCATCGGCTATACGCCGGGCATAAGCGGCGACGGCTCGCTGGTGCGGGTTTCAAACGGCAACGACATCACCGTCACCCGCGCCTTTGTTCCCGGCATCTACAACAGCTCGACGCTCCCCGTCGCGTTCGGGCCGGTTTCAGCGACGCCCGAGGGACAGCTCGCCATTGGCGCCGCGACGCTCGCGGGCAATTCCCTGATTTTGGATTCAAGCGGAACCAACACGCTCGCCGCCAATGCGAACCTGTCGGGCGCGCACTACACACTCTCCGGTAATCGCATCAATCTTGGCGGGACGAACCCCGACGGCCTCACTCTGTCGCCAACCGCGCTCGCCGCGTTCGCCGGCGCCCAGTCGGTGATTCTGCATAGCTATTCGGTGTTCAACCTCTACGGCGACGAGACGTTCGGCGCGCAGAGCGCACCGATCGGCACGCTCATCTTCGACGGCAGCGGCCTCTACAGCGACGGCGGTTCCGTCTCCGTCGCCGCCGGCAATGTCACCTTCGAGGACAGTCAGCCATCACCCAGCGCCGCCGGTGCCAATACAAGCGGGTCCGGCGGAGCTCTCAACGTCTCGGCGTTCGAAACGGTGACGATCGGGGAGGGGACGCAGGCCTGGAAGGGACTCTCGCAGGTCGCGCTCACGGCCGGAACCGAGGTGCTGTTCACCGGCTCGGGCGCGGTGACCGCGGGGCCGGCCAACGTGACGTTCGCCACGCCCGCCGAGGTCGCCGACACCGGCGCGGCCCAGTCCCTCACCACCACCGGATCGATCGTCCTCGCCCCGACCGGCGGTGCCTTGCCGACCCTTGCCTCGACCGCGGTCGGCGGCACCCTCTCCCTGACCGGCGGCGCGATCAACGTCTCCAACGGTGTTCTTGCGCCGGCCGGCGCGATCACGCTGGAGGCCACCAGCGGCGACCTGACCCTGGCGTCAGGTGCCGAGGTCGCGGCGCAGGGCAGCCGGGTCAGCCTGTTCGGATTCAACGAGGACGTCGCGGCCGGCACGGTCAAGCTGATCTCCGATAAGGGCAATGCGACCATCGCCTCGGGTTCGACGGTCGATGTCTCGGCGGCGGGCATGGGCTACGCGGGGACGGTGTCAATCTCGGCGCCAGCAGGCACTGTCACGTTGAGCGGTCTGGTCCAAGGCGCTGCCGCCTACAAGGACCTTGGCGGGACCTTCATCCTGAACGCCGGCCAACTGGCCGGGAGCCTGCCTCAGGGCTCGAGCTTCAGCAATGCTTACGCGGTCACCCTCGGGCAGGGCGACATTCTCGTCGACGCGAGCCAGACGATCTCGTCGGACACGATCCTGCTTACCGCCAACGACGGCAGCGTCACCATCAACGGCACGCTCGATGCCTCAAGTCCCTCGGGCGGAACCATCTCGCTCTATGGCGCCGGAACCACCGCTGGCTCGGGCTCTACGACGACGGTCAGCGGCGGCGTGAACATCGGTTCGACGGCGAAGCTCTTCGCGCGCTACCAGGCTGACGATCCCTCTGATCCCGCCAACGCCAATGGCGAAGCGACTCTGACCCAGAACGGCGGCACCATCGTGCTCGGCACCAGCGGCATCGGCAGCACCACCAATCTCGACCCGGCGCAGGGTTACGAGATCGTGCTGCCGTCGCAGTCGGGCTGGATCAACGTCGCCTCCGGTGCGCGGTTCGACGTCTCGGGCGGACCCGGCGGGGCCAATATCTCCAACACGGGCGGCACGGTCTACCTGCGCGCCCCGATTGTCGAGAACGCCGACGGCAGCCATCGCTCGGTCAACGTGAACTTCAACGGCACGCTGATCACCAACGCGGGGCCTAACGGCGGCCCCAGCGGCAAGGGCCTCGTCCTCGAGCCCTACGCCACCTGGAGCACCGCCGACCAGCAGGGCGACACGACCAAATATTTCGACGGCATCATCGATCCGGCGGGGTGGTTTACCAGTGGCGGGACCTTGGTTGCCGGCACGTTCAACGATGTTAACGGCAATCAGATCGCCACCTGGAGCGGCAACGGCGCGCCCAGCCTCGGCACGGTTTCGTCGCAGCCTATCACCGTCCCCTACGACGGTGTCACTCCCGGCGTCCGGACGTTCACCGTCACGCTTGGCCTCGGCTTGACCGCTGGACAGACGGTTTCGCTGCAATCTTCGGCAGGAACGATAGTCGGCACAGTGGTCTCTTACGACAATGCCACGGGCGCGCTGGTCGTCTACGTAACCAACGGAAACAATTTAATTGCTACTCAGAGTAACAATTGGACCGTGACGTACGACAACTCTGGGATATATATTCCAACATTGAGCGTGCGTAATACTCTTTCATTTTATTTTGAAAATACAGATGCAAATGGGAACGTTGTTTCCTTCAACACAACCGAAAGTCCGACAACAAACGTGACAGTTGGCGAGCCCCTATCCTTCGCGGCCACTGACGGTGCCGGTAATACTCACACCTACACTGGGATAGTGTTAGCAGTCACTCCGGTCTATCCTGCTATAAAAATTGATTATTATTCACCGCAATTCGCCAAAGATCTAGCCCGTCAAATTTACTATATCCCAGGTACATCCGTTACCGATGCGCCGACCTTCCAATATTTCGCTTTTGGAACGACAAGCCCCACCAGCACTGCCCAAAGCCAGCCCCTGACCATCGGTACCGGGACCAAGGCGCTGAATATCCAGGCCGCTCTGTCTTATGTGCCGGGCGAGCAGATCACCCTGACCGACGGCAACGCGCTCGGCGATTCCATGACCGGCACGATCACCTCGTACAGTCCGGCCACGGGCGCCTTGGTCCTCAACGTCACCTCCGATACGGGAGCGGGCAACACTGTCTCGGGCTCGTGGAATGCCGCAGTCAATCTGCCGCAAAGCGTTCTGAACAGCTTCCTGGCCAATGACTATTTCACGCCCACCAGCACCAACACCGCGCACCAGACCTTCTACGGCTTCAACCCGTCGACAGGCGCACCGGGCACGCTGATGAGCTTCGTCGAGAACCCGTTCGCCGGCAATGACGCGGCGGCGCTCTCGGGCCTGTCGGGTGCAACGATCCAGATCGGTCAGACCGGCACGCCGGGTGCGCTCAGCGATGCCGGGGCGTTGCATGTCAGCCCGGAGGTCGACCTCGTCAATCCCTCGACCGGCGGACCCAATGGCGGGAACATTTCGGTGCTCAGCGACTGGAACCTCGGCGCGGGGGTGGCGGGCGCTAACGGCAATCCAGCCTCGCTCGACTTCCGCTACAACGGCTGGGCGCCGACCGTGGTCCTACGCGCCGCCAACAACCTCAACCTCGACGCCAGCATCACCGACGGCTTCTTCCAGCTGTTGCCCACCGTGGGCGGATATGGGCCGCCGACAGGCCCCGGCTACACGGCCGCCTTTGGCAACACCTCGACGAATGGCACCTATGTGAAGGAAGCAAAACTAGCCTCAGTCCTTCTCAAGGCCACGGCGGCGTGGGGCGGATTGAGCGACGACCTTTCGGTCACTTCGGCGCAAGACCCAAATGGGCTGAATATCTCGTCGCCAGTCCAGTTCACGGGCGAGACGACCAGCACGCCCGATCAATATTATAATAATTACCTTCAATATGTGGCGTCGTACGCGTCGTTCCTTTCACAGGCCATACAACCCACTCTGACCAGGAAAAAATTCAGCAGCGCAGGCAGCATCCAGTCATCCACGGTGCTCAGCGATCTCCAGACGGCGCAGAGTGCCTACAGCTCCACCAATCTGGCCGCCTATGCCAACTATCTAGCCGACTACAACGCTTATGTTGCTGCGTACAACAGTTGGGCGGCGAGTGCGACCAGCATCGCGAGCCTCCCGGTGGCGCCGCTGCCGCCGCCGGCGATCTCGTCCCCCACACCTCCGACCATTGCGCCGTTCGTCAACAACGGCCCGGCGCCGATCAAGACGACGACCGACCAGTCGCCGATCTCCGGAATGGACCTGGTGGCCGAGGCCAGCAGCTCAACCTACCGTTTTGTCGCCGGGGCGCAGTTCTCCGCGGCTTCGGCGGCTGCTTCGGTCAATCCAGAGGCGGTGGTCCCGACGGGCGCGCTGGGCGCGCTGACCGGCGACATCACGCTCAACGGCCACACCTCTTTTTTCAACGCCGCATTTTCGAACTCGGGCTACAACCCGCGCGTGGATGTGCCGACGATCGTCCGCACCGGGACCGGGTCGATCGATATGGTCGCAGCGGGCGATATCGAATGGCTCGACACGCTCTCGCCGGCAGCGGTTTATACGGCGGGGACCGTGGCTCCCAACGCCGCGAATTTCACCGTGCCGACGCTGCCCGCTGCCTATGTCAGCGGCGCTGAGGCGAACGGTCTCCTCAGCACGCCGACCTGGGCGACCGGCGGTGGGGCGGTGAGTCTTTCCGCCGGAATAGACATCGTCGGGCTCGAAACGCCAGTCGATGGCGAGCTGATCGCGACCAGCACAGGCGTCGCCGGCGCGCAGACGCTGGGCGACAATTCGCCGACCATGGGCCAGTTCTGGAGCGCCTGGTACATCCCGCTCGGCGCAACCACGGGCGAGGCGGCAACGCCGTTCAGCCCCGCCGACGGCGGGGTGCAGAACAGCGCCTATATCAACTACGCCACCTTCTACCAGGGCGTGGGCGCGCTCGGCGGCGGCAATGTGACCGTGACCGCTGGGCGCAATGTCTACGACCTATCGGTCTCGCTGCCCGAGACCATCCAGGTGAGCGGTGGCCGTTTCGCCGGCGACCAGGCGCCGGCGGCCAACTATTACGGCGGCGGCGACCTTGCGGCGACGATCGGCGGGAACCTCTACAGCAGCAGCTTCTACGTCGGCCGGGGGACAGGCCTGATCCGCGTCGCCGGAGCGGTCGAGGCGGATCCGGCCAATCCGGTCACCGGCCTGCCGACGGGCGTCTACGGGATATCGTGGAGTGGCGACAACGGCGGCGGGTTCGGATCGCCGGTGCCGATCGCCTCCACGAGCTCTTCCAGCTTCACGTCGCTGCCGCTGCTGCTGGCCCAACAGGACTCCTACATCACCGTCGAGGCCGAAGGATCGATCGCGCTGGGCGGCGATTTCCAGCCAACCCGCCTGCCGGGGGCGAACTATCCCTATTATCCGTTGAGCTACCTGCCGAACGGCGCCGGGTCCGGATTCGACAGCTATGGGGCTGGCAGCGGCGTCGCGCTGATCGGCGCCGGCGGCAATGTCGGTATCGCTGACATTTACCCCGCGACGCTCATGCTGACGAGTAAGGGCACCAATCAGAGCGGGCTCTCGCCGGCGAACCTCCTTCCGGCGACGCTCGAAGCGATCTCTGTCGCAGGGAACGTGACGATCGCAAACCCGCTGCCGGCGATCGCCGCCTATTTCCTTGATCCGTCGCCGGACGGCAACCTGATCCTTGCCGCCGGGCAGACGCTGTCGACGACCGAAGCGTTCCGGGGTGACAACCTCACCGTCGACACGGTGCTGATGCCCGACGCGACGACGTCCAGCGGGATAACCTACGACAACATTCTGGGGACGCCGACGCCATCGACGCTATCCCAGGCGCTGCATGAGAACGATCCCGACCCGGCGATCCTCTACGCCAGGCAGGACATCATCGGCAGCTTCCAGCTGATCAAGCCGGCGCAGGTGGAGGCCGGCCGGGACATCCTCGACACTGTCTTCGTCGGCCAGAACAACAGCGCGGGCGACGTCACATCGATCATCGCCGGCCGCGACATCCGCTCGACGAACGTGTTGGGTGGGGTGACTTATATCTTTCGCGATCAGGTCTTCAGCCCAGGCGCCACGTCGTCGACCCCCGGTTCGTCGCTGTTCGAGGTCTACGGGCCGGGCCAGTTCGAGGTCTCGGCGGGCCGCGACCTCGGACCATTCCTGCTCTTCCCCTATTCCGACGTGGGCGGCGGCATCTTCGCGCTGGGCGATGGCTCGAATCTGGGCACGGTCGCGGGGACAAACCAACCGGGGATCCAACTCGCGCGAAACACGACGGTGATCTCCTATCTGCCGACGCAAGGCGCCAATATCACGACGCTGTTCGGTGTCGGCAATGGCGTCGATTACAATGCGGCGATCGCGGCCTATGTCGATCCGGCAGGGACGGGCGCGGCGCAAGGCATTGATTATCTCTCCGAGATCGCCGGCTATCTCGGCCTGTCGCCCGACGCGGCGTGGACAGCCTTCCAGGCGCTGTCGGCGCAGAAGCAGCAGCTTCTGGTCGACCGGGCGTTCCTCGACTTCCTCACCCAGGTCGCCGCCGATTACCACGATGCCGCCAGCCCCTATTACAACAAGTACGGTCGCGCCTATGACGCGATCGCCACTCTGTTCCCGGCGAGCTACGGCTATACCGACAACAACACCGGCGGCAGCAACGGCGCCTCGGCGACGGTGCATACCGGCGATCTGTGGATGGCGCGCTCGCGCATCGAAACGCAGACCGGCGGCGACATCAATCTTCTGGGTCCGGGCGGCAGCATCATCGTCGGCGCCAACCAGGCGGACAATATCAGCCCCAACCTGGAGGGCATCCTGACTCTGCAGGGCGGCAGCATCAACGGCTATGTCGACAAGGACGTGCAACTCTATCAGAGCCGCATCTTCACCGAGCAGGGCGGCGATATCGACTTGTTCAGCGCCAATGGCGACCTCAATGCCGGCAAGGGCCCGAAGTCCTCGGCCGCCTATCCGCCCTTGACCCTGATCTGCGATTCCGACGGCTATTGCCGCGTGAGCCCCGCGGGTCTGGTCACCGGCGCCGGCCTCGGTGCGCTGTTGACCATCCCTGGGCAGGATCCGACGAAGAGCAATGTGAGCCTGACCGCGCCGCACGGCACAGTCGATGCCGGCGCGGCTGGCATCCGCGTGGCGGGCAATCTCAACATCGTGGCTTTGCAGGTTCTGAACTCCTTCAACATCGAGGTCGGCGGCACGGCGATCGGCATCCCGACCAGCGCGGCGCCGAATATCGGCGCGCTGGATAGCGCTTCCACCGCAGCCGGTGCGGCGACCAAGGCAATTGCCTCGCCGGCGCAGAACCGTGCCACGGCGCAGCCCTCGATCCTCATCGTCGAAATCGAAGGCTACGGCGGGGATGACGGTGTGAGCACAACGCCGACACCAAACGGTATGAAAAAGAAAGAGCATCAGGGTTTCAACACTTCCCCGACATATAGCGACAAAAGTGCCGTGCAGATCGCGGGTTACGGCGTACTCAGCGAGAAGGAGTCGAAAATTCTGACGGCTGAAGAAATGAAAAAATTAGGACGACCATGATGGCGGCGAGATTAATCAGCGAAAGAGAATTCTTCTTGTGTGTCATCTTGGAAGTCTTTGAACGCATGGACGCAAGGTCGCGCGGCAGGACAAAGTAGGCGCCCTGCGATCTTTCGGCCGGATTACGCCACGGGGGTTCCGCATTCTAAACGCTCGTTGCTCTGCGATTCATCCAGCATGAGCACGATCCAAAACGTGCGGATCTTCGGAAGCAAGCGGCGGGATTACGGTGCCGACTGTATACAGTCGATGAGACTACGATCGTGGCTCGATAGCCGAATCAACCGTCGGGAGCTTTTGCTTCCCCCATGCTTCCCGGTGGCTTTCGCGACGACGGCTCTTCGCTTTTCGGGGCCGGATATATGGAAGCAATTCAGACACTTAAGATGGTGGGCGCGACAGGGATCGAACCTGTGACCCCTACGATGTCAACGTAGTGCTCTCCCGCTGAGCTACGCGCCCTGAATGACGGCCTTGGGCCGCGGGAAGGAGAGCCTATATCGGCTTCATGCACGCCGCGCAAGCCAAGCCTCGCGCCGTCTTCAGGCGGCGAGCAGGCGCTGCACCTCGTTGACCAAATCCTTCAGGTGGAAGGGCTTGGAAAGGATCTTGGCCTGGCGCGGCGCGTGATTGTCGGGATTGAGTGCGACGGCGGCGAAGCCGGTGATGAACATCACCTTGATCTCCGGATCGAGCTCGGTCGCCCGGCGGGCAAGCTCGATACCGTCCATTTCCGGCATGACGATATCGGTGAGCAGAAGCTCGAATGGCTCCTCGCGCAGCCGGTTATAGGCCGAGAGTCCGTTGTCGAAGGAGGCGACGGAATAGCCGGCATTCTGCAAGGCCTTGGCAAGAAAACGGCGCATGTCGTTGTCGTCTTCGGCGAGCAGAATTTTGGGATTTTGTTGAAAGGTATCGTCGTTCATCACAGCCCCTGATTTATCGCCATCAAAGCCCCGTTCGGTAAAAATCGAGTGAAAGTGATCCTATAATCAACCGGCCAGTGAGGCTTTCGCGGAGATTTGACCGCCGTTGGCGGCATCGACAGGCGCGTCATCTGGTGTCAAACTTAGTCTTCATTCGGGCACCGGCGCCCAGGCCGGCGTCGTTTGCCCCAGATCGGAGCTTTGATGGCCGCATTCCAACCCGGCAATCTGCCGCCTTTGTCTTTTTTACAGGCCGCGCCTGTGCATGAGCCGGAACTCGACCCGCCGTTCGACGTCGTCGAGCCCGCGCGGTTGACCGCGCCGCTGGTTCTGTCCTCGCCGCATTCGGGCTCCATCTATCCGGCGCGCTTTCTGGCCAGCTCCCGTCTCGACGCGGCGACCTTGCGCCGCTCGGAAGACGCCTATGTCGACGAGCTTTTCCTCGGCGGCGTGAAGGCCGGGGGGCCGCTGATCCGGGCGCGTTTCCCGCGCGCCTATCTCGATCTCAACCGCGAGCCTTACGAGCTCGACCCGCGCATGTTTGAGACCCGCCTGCCGAGCTTTGCCAATACCCGCTCGGTGCGGGTCGCGGGCGGCCTCGGCACGGTCGCGCGCGTCGTCGGCGATTCGCAGGAAATCTATGCCCACAGGCTGAGGCTGGATGAGGTGTTGGGGCGAATCGAGAGCCTCTATAGACCCTATCACCGGACGCTCGAAGCCTTGCTGACCCGTGCCTGGCAGACGTTCGGCATGACGGTGCTGATCGATTGCCATTCGATGCCGTCGGTTTCGACCTGTCCGCCCGGCCGCGAGAGCGAGCGCAGGATCAAGGCGGATTTCGTTCTCGGCGATCGCTACGGCACGAGTTGCGCCGCCGATCTCATCGATCTCGTCGAGCACGAATTGCGCAGCGCCGGTTATGCGGTCTTCCGCAACAAGCCCTATGCCGGCGGCTTCATCACCGAGCATTATGGCGATCCGGCCAATCATCTCCATGCGATGCAGATCGAGATCAATCGCGGGCTTTATATGGATGAGGCCAATCTCACCAAAGCGCCGCGCTTCGCCGGCATCGCCGAAGACCTGTCGCGCGTGATGGCCGCGCTCACCGCCCATATCGCCGCCGGAAATACCGGCACGACCCGCGCCGCTGCCGAATAGGCCGCCACAAAAGAAAGAGGCCGCTTGCAAAAGAGCAAGCGGCCCAAGTCTAGGGAGGAAACGCCCAAGGAGGGCATCGGCGACAACCGGGTTGTCGCACTGCAATAATATGCCCCTGCGTCGCACAAAGCGCAAGTCTTATTGACCTATTTCGCCGTTGTGCGGCGGCGCGCCGCATGAAATGCCGTAAGATGTTGTTCTTGAAGATAGAATTTCCGTTTTTGGCCTATCAAAAGAGCGTTGCCCAGATGCAACGCTCACGCAGCTTCGGCCGTCATCCAGGTTCGGTGCAGCGTCATAGGCTCTATGGTCGGCTACCCACACCGAGTCGTGCATGACCGCCGTCGATCTCACCGCTTTCATCGAAAAACTCGCCGATATCGCCGGCCAGACCATCCTGCCGTTTTTCCGCACCGCCATTGGCGCGGAGGACAAGAGCAGTGCCGGCGGCATGTTCGATCCCGTCACCGAGGCTGACCGCGCGGCCGAAGCCGCCATGCGCCGCGTCATCCGCGAGACCTTCGCGCATCATGGGATCGTCGGCGAAGAATTCGGCAACGACGGCGAAGAGGCCGAATATGTCTGGGTGCTCGATCCGATCGATGGCACCAAGAGCTTCATTTCGGGCTTTCCGACATGGGGAACGCTCATCGGTCTCCTGCATCGGGGGCGGCCGATCTACGGCGCCATGGCGCAGCCATTCACGCGCGAATATTTCTTCGGCGACGGCAAGACCGCGACATGGCGCGGACCGGGTCGCGATCAGAAGCTGACGCAACGCCGGCTCTATGTGCGCGCCTGCGAGTCGCTGTCGCGCGCCACTTTGCTGACCACATCGCCCTTGCTTTATCCGCCGGACGCGCTGGCGAAATTCCGCCGCGTCGAAGAGAAAGCCCGGCTCTCGCGCTACGGCTATGATTGCTACGCCTTCGCCATGCTTGCGGCGGGCCATGTCGATTGCGTCATGGAGGCGGGCGTCAAAGCTTATGATATCGCGCCGCTCATCCCGATCGTCGAAGGGGCCGGCGGCGTCGTGACGACCTGGACCGGCGAGGATGCGGCGGGCGGCGGCAATGTCATCGCCGCCGGCGACAAGCGCCTGCATCAAGCCGCGCTCGCCTTGTTGCGTGACTAGAGCAAAATCGCTGCGCGGCTCAGGCGCGTGCCGCGAGCGGCCAACCCAGAAAACGACGCCGGCGGCGCGGCGGGGCGGCGCGCAAGGTCCGCGCGAGCTCGTCGTCCGCGCCGGGGACGAAGGCGTCGAAAGCCGCCCAGAACTGGCCGCGGAACACATCGCGCTCGATCAGCAGGTCGTGGCGTGCCTGGGGGAGGGTAATGAAATGCCCGGCCTTGAGACGGCTGGCGAAGGCTTCGATGGCCGGCGTCGCAACGACGCGATCGTCGCCGGCGGCGATCACCAGGATGGGCGTCAGCGTGCGGCGCGCGTAATCCGGATTTTCGAAGAGGCGCATGAGCCGCAGCGCGGCGTTTGACCAGCTGACCGTCGGACTGCCGAGGACGAGTTGCGGTGCGGCCTTGAGCACCGAGACCGTGCGTTCATGCCGCGTCTCGTCGGAGGTCAGGATGTTGCGCGCGAACGGGCGCAGGAACGCGGAGCGGCCGCTGCCGCCCGGGATATAGGCGCCGCCGAGGCCGACGATGTCGAGGCCCTCGATGAAGAGCCTTGCGCCGGTCTTGAAGCGCAATTGGTAGAGATCGATCATCGGCGAGGTCAGCACCAGCCGCGCGAAGGGGGAGCGGCGCGCATGCGCCTGGGCGATCAGCACCGCAGCGCCCATGCCATGGCCGAGCGCGAACCACGGCTTCGGGCACAGAGGCTTGAGAATATGATCGTGCAGCGCGATCAGATCGCGCTCATAAATCTCGAAATCGTCGATATGGCTTTTGCGCTGATTGCCGAGCTGGCGTTCCGACAGGCCCTGGCCACGCCAATCGATCGCGACGACGGCAAAGCCGCGCGCCAGCAATTCGGCGATCGTCTCGAAATAGCGCTCAATGAACTCGCCGCGCCCCGCGAGAATCACAATTGTGCCACGCGGCTTCGGCGGGCCCGCCCAGCGCACGGCGCGCAGGCTGACGCCATCCTGAGTCGTCAAAGGCGTGATGATGGCGCCGTCGGGGACCGGATTGTCCGGAATGTTGATCAGCTCCAAGAAGCCTCGCCTTTGCCGTTCTTGAGCAGCGTTTGCGCCGCGCGATTGCCGCCGAAAACGCCCTTGTAACCCGCATAACCGCTACCACATCAAAGCTGCGCGGGCCAATCGGACGCGCAGAAAACGGGCTGCAGTCAGGGCCTTAGCAGACTGCCGCTTCGCTCGCTTTTTTTGAGGAGAATGAAATGCGCCAGTTGGATCTTACTCCCCTTTATCGTTCGACCATCGGCTTCGACCGCCTGTTCAATCTGGTCGATCAAGCTGCCGGTTTCGAAGCGGCCCCGTCTTATCCGCCCTACAATATCGAGCGCACGGGCGAAGATTCCTATCGCATCTCCGTTGCTGTCGCCGGCTTTGCCGAGACTGAGCTTGCGGTCGAGAGCCGCGAGAACAGCGTCATCATCCGCGGCTCCAAGGAGACCCGGGTCGAGAGCGAGGGTGCGAAGAAGGACGTCCTCTACCAGGGCATTGCCGCGCGCGCCTTTGAGCGCCGCTTCCAGCTCGCCGACCATGTCTATGTGAAGAGCGCGAGCCTTGAGAATGGCCTGCTGCATGTCGATCTCGTACGCGAACTGCCGGAGGCGCAGAAGCCCCGTCAGGTCCCGATCGGCAAAGCGGCGCCGAAGGCCGTCGAAAGCGATACGGCGCCCAAAGCCGCCTAATTACGCACCAGTCTCTGGATCGTAAAAAAGGGGCGCCTGAATTGGCGCCCTTTTATTGTCCGGCGCCGGTGGCCGGAGGTGGTGTCGCGGCAATCTTTTTCTTGAGCGGCGGCAGCTTGGTGTTCTGGATCAAGCGCCCGGCTTGTGCGTCGAAGACCAGCCGATAGGCAATTCCGTTCGGGTCCTCGGCTTCGGCAAGATAGATATTATCTCTGCGCCGCGGCTTGGCGACGAGATGCAGGCCAAGCCGGGCGACGCGGCGGCGGATATCGGCAACGGTGAGCGCTGGCGGCGCGAAATAGCCCGGCGGCGCAGCCAGCGGACCCTCGTCGCCGGGCGGTCCCGGCGGCGGCGGATAATCGCCGTGATAATATTGATAGGCCCAGGGCGGCGGACCATATTGCGCTTGCGCCGGGGCGGCGAGAAGCAGCAAGCCCAGGACTGCAGAGAAGACTGCAGGCAAGACTGCAGGAATGATCGCGCCCGCAGCCGATGCGGCAAATTTCGTTGCGTGGAGGGTCACGTTCGTGGATGCCGCGTCAGAGCCAGCCATATGTCCTCCATCCGATCGCGGAGTTCTCCTGAACCTTTACAAGAATTTCGGCGAAAGTCGGCACGGATTGCGGCAGGGCGGCGGCCGCGGGCTGGTCGGCAAACGCGGCCAAGTTTGAGGCAATCTTCGGGTGGCGGGAGACGTGTTCGCCGCAGGCCGGAATCGGCGGCGACATTTTGCTCCCAAGAGCAAAGTGTGCTTGTGTTTTCACTCTAAATTTGAAAAGGTCGCGCCGCGTCGATAGGACAGCTTTGTTGACCTTTCAGAATGCTGGCACGTTTCCAGCATTTTTCAGGCACAATGCCGGTCACGGCGGGCATTCTCAAACATTGGGCGAGTTCGACCCGGCTTGAGTTTTGGGGACGGAGCATGACGGCTGCAGAAAAGCATCGGCGGATTGGCTCGGATCATGGGCGCGAGGCGGCGAAAGCCAGCTTTTCGACGGCCCCCGGCCTCGACCCCGGCTTGCCGCCGGCGCAGGGGCTTTACGATCCGGAGCGCGAGCACGATTCGTGCGGTGTCGGCTTTATCGCCAACATGCACAATCAGAAGTCGCACGACATCATCGCCAAGGGCCTCGAAATCCTCCTCAACCTTGACCATCGCGGCGCGGTGGGGGCGGATCCGAAGGCGGGCGACGGCTGCGGCATGCTGGTGCAGATCCCGCACCGGTTCTTCGCCGCCGAAGCGGCCAAGCTCGGCTTCGAGCTGCCGGCCGCCGGCGACTATGCCGCCGGGCTGATCTTCCTGCCGCGCGATGCGGAAATCCGCGGCAAGATCGAAGCGCTGATCGAATCGATCGTTGCCGCCGAGGGGCAGATCCTGCTCGCTTGGCGCGACGTGCCGGTCGATTCCTCCGGGCTCGGCGAAAGCGTCAAGCCGACCGAGCCGGTCATCAGGCAGATTTTTATCGGGCGCGGGCCCAATGCTGGGCAGGCGGGCGCCGATCACGATGCGTTCGAGCGGCGCCTGTTCATCCTGCGCAAGGAGATTTCGAACGCTGTTCTGGCGCTCGACGATCCGCGCGCCAAGGGCTTCTACTCGGTGTCGCTGTCGTCGCGCACGATCGTCTATAAGGGCCTGCTGCTCGCGACCCAGCTCGACGAATATTTCAAGGACTTGCAGGACCCGCTGTTCGAATCGGCGCTGGCGCTCGTGCATCAGCGCTTCTCGACCAACACGTTCCCGACCTGGCAGCTCGCCCATCCCTATCGCATGGTCGCCCACAACGGCGAGATCAACACCGTGCGCGGCAACAACAATTGGATGGCCGCGCGGGAAGCTTCGGTGTCTTCGCCGCTCTTCGGCGACGACATCAAGAAGCTTTGGCCGATCTCATATAACGGCCAGTCGGACACGGCCTCGTTCGACAACGCGCTCGAATTCCTGGTGCGCGGTGGCTATTCGCTGACCCATGCGATGATGATGCTGATCCCGGAGGCCTGGTCCGGCAATCCGCTGATGGATGAGGGCCGGCGGGCCTTCTACGAATATCACGCCGCGCTGATGGAGCCGTGGGACGGCCCGGCGGCGGTCGCCTTCACCGACGGCCGGCAGATCGGCGCGACGCTCGACCGCAATGGTCTGCGTCCGGCGCGCTATGTCGTCACCGACGACGGCTATGTCGTGATGGCGTCGGAGGTCGGCGTGCTGCCGATCCCGGAAGAGAAGATCATCACCAAATGGCGGCTGCAGCCGGGCAAGATGCTGCTTGTCGATCTCGAACAGGGCCGCATCATCTCCGACGACGAGATCAAGGCGGAAATGTCGAAGCAGGCGCCTTATGCCGAGTGGCTCGCCCGCACGCAGATCAAGCTCGAGGAATTGCCCCCGGCGGCCGCGGCTGTGCGCGCCACGCGGGGCGATGTGTCCTTGCTCGATCGCCAGCAGGCCTTTGGCTATACGCAGGAAGACATCGCGCTGCTGATGGAGCCGATGGCCGAGACGGGCCAGGAGGCGGTCGGCTCGATGGGCACCGACACGCCGATCTCGGCGCTGTCGTCGAAGTCGAAGCTGCTCTACACCTATTTCAAGCAGAATTTCGCGCAGGTCACGAACCCGCCGATCGATCCGATCCGCGAAGATATCGTCATGAGCCTCGTCTCGTTCATCGGGCCGCGGCCGAACATTTTCGACCGTGAAGGCAATGCCAAGCGCAAGCGCCTCGAGGTCAAGCAGCCGATCCTGTCGAACGACGATCTCGAAAAGATCCGCAACATCGGCATGGTCGAGGATACATTCGACACCCGCACGCTCGACGTGACTTACGGCGCCGACATGGGCGCCGAGGGCATGGCCGAGGCGCTCGACCGGCTTTGCAAGCGCGCCGAGCAGGCGATCACCAGCGGCTATACGATCATCGTTTTGTCGGACCGCCTTGTCGGGCCGGACCGGATTCCGATCCCGTCGCTGCTCGCCACCGCCGCTTTGCATCATCATCTGATCCGCAAGGGCCTGCGGACATCGGTCGGCCTCGTCGTCGAGACCGGCGAGGCGCGCGAAGTGCATCATTTCGCGCTGCTCGCCGGCTATGGCGCGGAGGCCATCAATCCCTATCTCGCATTCGAGACCTTGAACGCCATCGCCGAGGAATTCCCCGACGACGTCGACGGCCACGAGGCGGTAAAGCGCTACATCAAGTCGATCGACAAGGGCCTCATGAAGGTCATGTCGAAGATGGGCATTTCGACCTATCAGTCCTATTGCGGCGCGCAGATCTTCGACGCGGTCGGCCTCGCCGAGGATTTCGTGGCGCGGTATTTCACCGGCACGGCGACGCGCATCGGCGGCATTGGCCTTGCGGAGGTCGCGCAGGAATCGGCGCGCCGGCATCAGGATGCGTTCGGCGATTCGCCCGTCCTGCGCAATGCGCTCGATGTCGGCGGCGAATATGCCTATCGCATCCGCGGCGAGGCGCATTCGTGGACGCCGCAGTCCGTCTCGCTGCTCCAGCACGCCGTGCGCAGCAATTCGGCCGAGACCTATAAGTCCTATTCGGCGCTCCTCAATGAAGAGAGCGAGCGGCCGCTGACGATCCGCAGCTTGTTCCGCATCCGCGGCGCCGAGGAAGACGGCCGCACGCCCGTGCCGCTCGACGAAGTCGAGCCCGCGGCGATGATCGTGCGCCGCTTCTCGACCGGCGCCATGTCCTTCGGCTCGATCTCGCGCGAAGCGCATACGACGCTCGCCATTGCGATGAACCGCATCGGCGGCAAGTCGAACACCGGCGAAGGCGGCGAAGAGGCCGATCGTTTCAAGCCGCTGCCGAACGGCGATTCGATGCGCTCGGCGATCAAGCAGGTGGCCTCGGGCCGCTTCGGCGCGACGGCGGAATATCTCGTCAATGCCGACATGATGCAGATCAAGATGGCGCAGGGGGCCAAGCCCGGCGAGGGCGGCCAATTGCCCGGCCACAAGGTCGATGCGGTCATCGCCAAAGTGCGTCATTCGACGCAGGGCGTCGGCTTGATCTCGCCGCCGCCGCACCACGACATCTATTCGATCGAAGATTTGAAACAGCTCATCTACGATCTGAAGAACGTCAATCCGCGCGCCGACGTGTCGGTGAAGCTCGTTTCCGAGATCGGCGTCGGCACGGTCGCTGCCGGCGTCTCCAAGGCCAAGGCCGATCATGTCACGATCTCGGGCTTTGAGGGCGGCACCGGCGCATCGCCGCTGACTTCGATCAAACATGCCGGCTCGCCGTGGGAAATCGGCCTTGCCGAGACGCATCAGACGCTGGTGCTCAACCGGTTGCGCTCGCGCATCGCGGTGCAGGTCGATGGCGGCTTGCGCACCGGCCGCGATGTCGTGGTCGGGGCTTTGCTCGGCGCCGATGAATTCGGCTTTGCCACCGCGCCCTTGATCGCCGCGGGCTGTATCATGATGCGCAAGTGTCATCTCAACACCTGTCCGGTCGGCGTCGCGACACAGGACCCGGTGCTGCGTAAGCGCTTCGTCGGCCAGCCCGAGCATGTCATCAATTTCTTCTTCTTCGTCGCCGAAGAAGTGCGCGAATGGATGGCGAAGCTCGGCTATCGTAGCTTCAATGAGATGATCGGCCAGATGCAGATGCTCGACCGCGCCAAGGTCGTCGAGCATTGGAAGGCGCAAGGCCTCGACTTCTCGAAATTGTTCCATAAGCCGGCGGCGGCGAGCCCCGAGGCGATCTATCGCTCGGAGCTGCAGGACCATGAGCTCGAAAAAATCCTCGATCACAAGCTGATCGCCGAGGCGCAGCCGGCCATTCAGCGCGGCGCCAAGGTCAAGATCGAGACGACGATCCGCAACAGCGACCGCACCGCCGGCGCGATGCTGTCGGGCGAGATCGCGCGTGTCTATGGCCATACCGGCCTGCCGGACGAGACCGTGCACATCAAGCTCAAGGGCACGGCGGGGCAGAGCTTCGGCGCCTGGCTCGCCAAGGGCGTGACGCTCGAACTCGAGGGCCAGGCCAACGATTATGTCGCCAAGGGCCTCTCGGGCGGGCGGATCATCATCTATCCGCCGGCACAATCGCCGATCGTGGCGGAAGAATCGATCATCGTCGGCAATACGGTGCTTTACGGCGCCATCGCCGGCGAGTGCTATTTCCGCGGCGTCGCTGGCGAGCGCTTCGCGGTGCGCAATTCCGGCGCGATCACCGTGGTCGAAGGCACCGGCGATCATGGCTGCGAATATATGACCGGCGGCATTGTCGTCGTCATCGGCAAGACCGGACGCAATTTCGCCGCCGGCATGTCGGGCGGCATTGCCTATGTGCTCGACGAAGAGGGCGATTTCGCTCAGCGCTGCAATCTCGCGATGGTCGAGCTCGAGCCGGTCGTGGCGGAAGAAGAGAAGATGCAGGAGAGCTATCACCAGGGCGGCGATCTCGACTTCCACGGCCGCGTCGATGTCATGCGCGACATGACGCGGTTCGATGCCGAGCGCCTGCATCAGTTGATCAGCAATCATGCCGCTTACACCGGCTCCGCGCGGGCACGTCTCATCCTTGACAACTGGGATGAGTACAAGGGCAAGTTCCGCAAGGTGATGCCGGTCGAATACCGCCGCGCCTTGGCCGAGTTGATGGCGCAGGAGCAGGATGCGCCGCCGCTGGCGGTGGCCGGCGAATAAACGTCACGGGTTTGGTTCATCGGTTCGCCCGCTGAAAGGCGGGCGTGTTTGGGGCTGAGATGGGTAAAGTTACGGGCTTCCTCGAGATTGACCGGCGCGACCGGCGCTATGCGCCGGCCTCCGACCGCATCCGCAATTATAAGGAATTCATGATCCCGCTTTCCGAGGAAGCGACGAAGGATCAGGCTGCGCGCTGCATGAATTGCGGCATTCCCTATTGTCACAACGGCTGCCCGGTCAACAACCAGATCCCGGACTGGAACGACCTCGTCTACCAAGCCAATTGGGAAGAGGCGTCGCGCAATCTTCATTCGACCAATAATTTTCCGGAGTTCACCGGCCGCGTCTGCCCGGCACCGTGCGAGGCGTCCTGCACGCTGAACCTCACCGACCAGCCGGTGACGATCAAGACGATCGAATGCGCGATCGTCGACCGCGCCTTCAGCAAGGGCTGGGTGAAGCCAGAGCCGGCGGAGCGCCGCACCGGCAAGAAGATCGGCATCATCGGCTCGGGGCCTGCGGGGCTCGCCTGCGCCCAGCAGCTCGCGCGCGTCGGGCACGACGTCCATGTCTTCGAGAAAAATATGAAGATGGGCGGCCTGCTGCGCTATGGCATTCCCGACTTCAAGATGGAGAAGCATCTGATCGACCGCCGCGTCCAGCAGATGGAGGCGGAGGGCGTGAATTTTCATGGCGGCGTCAATGTCGGCGTCGATCTTGATCCGCTCAACCTCGTCGAAGATTGCGATGCGGTCGTGCTCGCCGGCGGCGCGGAAAAGCCGCGCGATCTGCCGATTCCCGGCCGCGATCTCGCCGGCATCCATTTCGCGATGGATTTTCTGCCGCAGCAGAACCGGCGCGTCAGCCGCGAGCCGTTCCATACCAATCAGCCGATTCTTGCCGCCGGCAAGCGCGTCATCGTCATCGGCGGCGGCGACACCGGCTCGGACTGTATCGGGACGTCGGTGCGCCAGGGTGCGGTGAGCGTCACGCAGCTCGAAATCATGTCGATGCCGCCGGAAAAGGAAAATAAGCTCCTCACCTGGCCGGATTGGCCGCTGAAACTGCGCACGTCGTCAAGCCACGAGGAAGGTGCCAAGCGCGATTTCGCGGTGATGACGAAGGAATTCCGCGGCGAGAACGGCGTCGTCAAACAGCTCATCTGCGTCCGCGTCGACGAGAAGATGAAGGAAATTCCCGGTAGCGCCTTCGCGATCGATGCCGATCTCGTGCTGCTGGCGATGGGTTTCGTCGCGCCGATCTACGAAGGCTTGCTGGAGAAGCTCGGCGTCAAGCTCGATGGCCGCGGCAATGTCCAGGCCAATGTGAAGGATTACCAGTCTTCGCTCGACAAGGTCTTCGCCTGCGGCGACATGCGCCGCGGCCAGTCGCTCGTCGTCTGGGCGATCCGCGAGGGCCGGCAGACGGCGCAGGCCGTCGATAATTTCCTGATGGGATCGAGCGTCCTGCCGAGATAGGCTATCGCGAGTCGGCGCATCCTTCTCCCCTTGCGGGAGAAGGTGTCATGCGAAGCATGACGGATGGGGGGTCGCATACCCCCTCACCCGGCCGGCTCCGCCGACCACCCTCTCCCGCAAGGGGAGAGGGTTCGTTCGCGTTAGCCATTTTCGAAAGCCGCCATGCAATTTCGAAAAGATCTCCTGATCATTCCCGCGAGCCCCGACCTGGCCGAATGGCTCAATATCTATAATGGGCAAGTGTTTCGGTTCCGGGCCGTCAACGGCGATGCGCATCTGGAATGCCTTGGCCCGGAGGATGAGGCCCGCAATATTCCAATCAACATCACCTCGCGCGCGCGGGGCGAACTGAAGTTCGTCTCCAATTTCGCCGAGACGCCGTTTTATCTCGACGATGAGCTTTATGGCAGTGTCGAGGGCTTTTGGCAGTCGCTCAAATTTCCCGATCTCGAGAGGCGTCGCGAAATCGCGCTCTTGCACGGTGCGAAGGCCAAGGACTCCGGCCATCACGCGCCGCCGGCAGATACGATCGATTATTGCGGCCGGACGATCCGCGTTGGCACCTGGGAGCACTGGGAATTGATGGAGCGGGCCTCGATGGCAAAGTTCGAGCAGAACGAGCGCGCCCGCAACGCTTTGCTGTCGACCGGCACGCGGCCGCTTGCGCATGAGGCCCGGCCGGACAGCAAAACGATTCCCGGCGTGATCATGGCCGCGATCTGGATGCGTTGCCGGAGCGTGTGGCAGACGGCGTGAGCGGTCGGTCTATTTCGTCGCCGCGAGCTTGCTGTGCTTGCGGCTGTAGAGAAAATAGATCACAAGCCCGATCACCAGCCAGACGGCAAGACGCACCCAGGTATCGGCGGGCAGGCCGGCCATCAGCAGCAGCGATGCGGCGGCGCCAAGCGGCCCAACGATGAGGACGGCGGGCGCCTTGAACGGCCGCTCGATCTCGGGATGGCGGTAGCGCAGCACCATCACGCCAAGGCAGACGATGACGAAGGCGAAGAGCGTGCCGATCGACACGAGTTCGCCGACGAGGCCGATCGGCGCAAGGCCGGCGAGAAGCGCAACGATGATGCCGGTCGTGATCGTCGTGATGTAGGGCGTGCGGAATTTGGGATGCACCCGCGCCGCGATCGGCGGCAGCAATCCGTCATGCGCCATCGTGTAGAAGATGCGCGCTTGCGCGAGCAGCAGCACCAGGACGACCGAGCTCAGGCCGAGAATGGCGCCGAATTTCACCACCGGCGCGAAAAAGCCGAAGCCGATATGATCGACGCCGACGGCGATCGGGTCCGGCACGTTTAATTTGTCATAGGGCATGATGCCGGTGATCACGAGGCCGACGAGCGCGTAAAGGATCATGCAGACAAACAGCGAGCCGAGGATCGAGCGCGGCATGTCGCGCTGCGGATTGACGGCCTCCTGCGCCGCGGTCGAGATCGCGTCGAAGCCGATATAGGAGAAAAAGACGACGCCGGCGCCGCGCAGCACGCCGCTCCAGCCGTAATGGCCGGGTCCGGCGTTCGGCGGGATGAAAGCGCCGTGGGGATTGCCCGCCGTCACCCAGTTCGCGGTGCTGAAGAAAAACGCGCCGACGATGATGAAGAGGACGATGATCGCCAGCTTGATCGTGACGATCACATTGTTTGCCCTGGCCGAATCGCGGATGCCGAGTACGAGCAGCGTGCTCATTACGCCGATTACCAAGGCCGCCGGCACGTTGAAGAGCGCATGCGTATGCGACCAATGTCCGCTTGTGGGATCAAAGACGAAGGGCGCGCTCGCATAGAGCGCGGGAATGCGGATGTGGAGATCGTTGAGGAAGCTCACCACATAGCCGGACCAGCCGATGGCGACCGTCGTGGAGCCGAGCGCATATTCGAGGATCAGGTCCCAGCCGATCATCCAGGCGATGAACTCGCCCATGCTCGCGTAAGCGTAAGTATAGGCGCTGCCGGCGATCGGGACGGTGGAGGAAAGTTCGGCATAGCAAAGCCCGGCGAGCGCACAGGCAAAGCCCGACAAGATGAAGGAGAGCGAGATCGCCGGCCCGGAATATTCGGCTGCGGCGTGGCCGGTGAGCACGAAAATGCCGGCGCCGATAAGACCGCCGATGCCGATGGCGATGAGACTCGGCAGGGTGAGGGTGCGCTTCAGCGGCGGGCTGCCGTGGGCGGTCATGCCCTGGATTTCGACATTCGCGGCCTCGGCTTTGAGCACCGCGAGCGGCTTGCAGGCAAAGAGATCGGCCATCGGTTCCCCCAAATCGTTTTATTCTACAAGCATGAGCCGCTCTGGAAAGGCCGCGGCCAAAGCCTCCTTGCGCGGCGGGATAATGCCGCGTTCGGTGATGAGGCCGGTGACAAGCCGGGCCGGCGTGACGTCGAAGGCGGGATTGGCGGCTTGGCTGCCGTCCGGCACGATGCGCACCGTCTCGAGGCGGCCCTCGTCGGTGCGTCCCCGCATATGGGTGACTTCGCGCGCGCTGCGCTCTTCGATCGGAATGTCGCGCAGGCCGTCCTCGATCACAAAATCGATCGAGGATGAGGGCGCCGCGACATAGAAGGGCACGCCATTGTCCTTCGCCGCGAGCGCTTTGAGATAAGTGCCGATCTTGTTGCAGACGTCGCCGGTCGCGGTCGTCCGATCCGTGCCGACGATGACAAGATCGATGCCGCCGTGCTGCATGATGTGGCCGCCGGCATTATCGACGATCACCTGATGCGGGATATTTTGCTGCGAAAGCTCCCAGGCGGTGAGGGACGCGCCCTGGTTGCGCGGCCGCGTCTCGTCCACATAGACATGAAGGTCGATCCCGGCCGCCTGCGCCTTATAGATCGGCGCCGTCGCCGTGCCCCAATCGACGGTCGCGAGCCAGCCGGCGTTGCAATGGGTGAGGATGTTCACGCGCGTTTTCCGTTCGGCAATCCCGGCGATCAGAGCAAGGCCGTTGACGCCGATGGACTCGCAGATCGCGACATCAAGATCGGCGAGTTCGCCGGCTTTAACGAAAGCGGCGGCGGCGCGTTCCGCCGGCGGCAAAGGCAACAGCACCGCGCGCATCACGTCGAGCGCCCAGGCGAGGTTGACGGCGGTCGGGCGCGTCGCGAGGAGCTTTGCGCTGGCCTGGGCGAGGCCGGCGTCGCTTGGATCGTCGCGCAAAGCGATGGACAGGCCATAGGCGGCGGTAACGCCAATGAGCGGCGCGCCGCGGACTTTCATGTCCCGGATGGCGACAGCGAAATCGGCGAGCGTCGCAAGTTCTGCGATCACGAATTCGTGCGGCAGCCGCGTCTGGTCAATGATCATAACGTTCCGGCCGTCGGGGGCCGGCCAGATGGTGCGGGTGGGCGTGCCGTTTACGTGCATAAAGCTCCTGGAGCGGGCGGTTTGGACGAAAATTCAAACGAGTCTGGTGCGCTGGCACCGATTAGCAAGAATTAGCAAGCCCTGCGCCGCTTGTGCGCAATGTCGCACGCCACCGGTGCGCAGCCGATGAAATGCCCGTTCTTCAACAAGCTTTTAACGAAATCTCATGCAACCTCTCGACTGTCTTAATCTCACGCCGAGACCTCCGCCATGGATTCCTCAGCCGATCCGCAAGCTTTCGACGATAAAAAGTCCGATCCCGCGAGCGACAGCGCAGCCAATGCCGCGGCCGATGCGCCGGGGGCTCCGAAAAGCAGCTCGCAGGCGCTGACTCCCTTCGAGGCCAAGGCGCCCGGCGCAGGCGGCGACGCCAAGCCCCCGGAGCCGCCGAAAGCCGCACCGATCCCAAGCTCGGCGCTTGTGATCCTGCCGCCCAAGAAGGACAAGTTCGGCGACGCTTTCGCCGCCGGCGACCCGCTGGGCGGGCCGGCGCGCGTCAAGCGCAGATCATTGACGAGCTATTTGCTGCGGGCCGCGGCCGTGCTGATCGTGGGCGGTGGCGCCTTTGCGGTGGGCGCCCGCTATCTGTCGATTCCCGGCATATCGACGCCGCCGAGCGCGCCTTTGGCGGCGCTGGCGCCGCACCCGGCAGCCGTTGCTTCGGCCTCCGCGCCGGCCGCGGTGGCGGATCCGGCGCTCGCGGCTCTGCGCCACGAAAACCAGACGCTCAACTACGAGGTTCACAAACTCCAGGCACGCCTCGCCGCCTTGCAGGCGGCGCCGGATGAGATCCGCGGCCTCAAAAAGAGCCTCGACGGGGTGAAGGCCAGTCTCGACGCCGAGAAGGCCGAAGCCAAAGCCGAAATTGCCCAGCTCACGACCAAGCTCGACCATGCGCATGCCGCGGAAAAGGCGCGCGCCGCGCATCTCGATACCAAAGCGGTCCAGGCGACGCTCGACCGGGCGGCGCGGAACCAAGCGCCGGATGGCGATGCGACAGGTGCGATCCCAGGCCCCGATGCGCAGCGGGCCGATCCCATGACTTTGGCCTCGGCTGAGGCGCCGTCGCGCCGCGCCCCCGCGCCGATCAGCGATTGGGTCGTGCGCGATGTCTATCACGGCATTGCGCTGGTCGAGGGGCCGCAGGGCGCCGTCGAAGTGGTGCCCGGCGACGTCCTGCCGGGGGCCGGCACGGTGCGCGCCATTCAGCGGCGCGGCGACGGCTGGATCGTGCTGACGAGCCGCGGTTACGTCGATTCCGACCACGATTAGCGCTGGCGCCTGCGCTAGATCGTGCGCGCGGTTAAACTAAAGCTTTAAGTCCGAATTCGGCGGCGCTTTCTGTCAGCCAATGACAGAAGGCGGCGGCGAAGCTACGCGGCACGGCGATCTCGTAGGTCGGCGCGTCGTCGATCTGCCAGATGACGACATTGAGATGCGCGCAAGAGGTCGAAGCCGCATCGCCCCGCCGAAAGGCGCGCGGGTGCAGATCGATGGCAAGACCTTTCTCGAATGTCGCCCGCGCTTTGACGCCGGCGATGCTCAGCACCGCATAGCCGCTCGATTGCTCGATGACGGCCGCGGTGTCGCCGAGGCCTTCACGGAGCGCCGCCACGAGATTTCCGCCGCCTTCGCGGACGGCGAGCCAGGCGCGCGGGCCCGTCGCGACCAGAACGAGGCCGTTGCCTGAGCTGACCTTGCTGCCGGACGCCAAGTCGACGCCGAACGAAGCTTTCAGCCGTGCGGCCAAATCCGCGACGCTGCCGCGGGCAATGACGGTCGCGATCTGCGGGGTTTTCTCGCGCACGCTGACGCCGGGCGGCGTCGCGACGCCAACGTCTTTCAGCCAGCCGGCGCAAGGCGAGCGGAAGGTGAGCACGTCACTCATGCAGCCATTTCCCTTCGGGATCGACGAAGATCGGGGAGACGACCTCGACCTCCACATCGCCTTCGCGGACAGGATCATAGGCGCGTATATATTCGCCAATGCGCGCCGCGCCGTGTTTCAACAGACCGAGGCCGACCCAGCAGCCCGCATGCGGCGAATAGGCGACGGAGGTCATATAGCCCTCGTCATTCTCCGCAACCGCTGCCGCTGCGACAGCCAGGAAATGCGCGCCCGAGCGCAGGCGCTGGCCGGGATCGACCGGCTTGAAGCCGACGAGGGCAGGCCGTTCGGGATCGGTCAAGGCCGGGCGGTCCGCCAGAACGCGGCCGATGAAATCCTTCTTCTTCGAGAGCATCTTGCCGAGGCCGAGATCGGCCGCTGTCGTCTGGCCGTTCAGCTCCGGCACCGAGACATGGCCTTTCTCGATGCGCAGCACGCCGAGCGCTTCGCTGCCATAGGGCACGACGCTGAAGGTTTCGCCAGCCCGCATCAGGGCGCGGATGAGGCTGTCGCCGTAATTGGCCGGCACGGCGATCTCATAGGCAAGCTCGCCGGAGAAGGAGATGCGATAGATCCGCACCGGCACGTCGCCCCAGAAAAATTCGGCGCAGGCGAGGAAGGGGAAGGCCTCGTTCGACACGTCGAACCTGTCGCCGAGCAGATTGGCGAGGACGTTACGCGATTTCGGTCCGGCGACGGCATATTGCGTCCATTGCTCGGTGACCGAGACCATCGCCACATCGAGCTCCGGCCACAAAACCTGGTGGCAGAATTCGAGATGCTGCATCACCTTGCCGGCATTGCCGGTGGTGGTCGACATCACATATTGCTCTGGCCCGAGCCGCGCCGTCGTGCCGTCATCGAGGACGATGCCGTCTTCGCGCAGCATCAGCCCGTAACGCGCCTTGCCGACCGGCAGCGTCGAGAACATGTTGACATAGACGCGGTCGAGAAAGGTGCCCGCGTCGCGGCCGTGGATCTCGATCTTGCCGAGGCTCGAAACGTCGCAGATGCCGACGGCCGCGCGCACGGTCTTCACTTCGCGGGTGACGCTCTCGAACCAATCCGTTTCGCCGGGCTTGGTGAACCAGCGCGGCCGCAGCCATTGGCCCGCTTCGATCATGGTCGCGCCGTTTTCGAGCGCCCATTCATGGCCGGCGCAATAGCGCGTCGCCTTGAAATGCTTGCCAACATGCGGCCCGGCAAAGGCGCCGATCGCGACCGGCACATGCGGCGGGCGAAAGCGGGTGGTTCCGGCTTGGTGCATCGTGCGGCCGGTCAGATGCGCCATCAGCGCCTGGCCGGTGACGCTCGACGTTTTGCCTTGTTCGGTTGCCATGCCGAGCGTCGTGTAACGCTTCAAATGCTCGACGGCGCGGAAGCCCTCGCGATTGGCGATGGCGACGTCTTTGGCGGTCACATCGTTCTGCTGGTCGACAAAGGCCTTGCCGCGATATTCGACATGCCAAACGGGCGACACGGCGCAGGGCTCGTCGTCGGCGCGCGGAACGGCGGCCGGTGTGGACGCAAAACCGAGTTCCAAGGCCAACGCTTGGCCGGCCTGCATTCCGGCGCGCAAGCACGCGGCGAGGCCGAAATCGCCGGCCGCGGCGCCGACGCTTTGCAGGCCGGTCGCAGTTTCGCCGGGCACAAAGGCGCTACGCGCATCGGACCAGACGGGCTTGCCGCCCAAATGCGTCGTCAGCCCGACTTGCGGATTGTAGCCGTTCGAGATCGCCAGCACGTCGACGTCGAATTGCAGGACTTTGTCGGCCTTGCGGACTTCGATGTGCTTCAGGCTCGGCTGCCCGTGCGCGTCGGAGACGATGGCATCGAGAAGAATGCGCACGCCGGCGCGCGACAGCGGCCGGGTCAAGGCATCGGCGACATTGGCACGGGCATCGACGACGATCTCGATGTCGAGACCGGCCTTCAGCGCATCCTGCGCCGAGAGCCAGCCGTCGTCCGATGTGACGAAGAAAGCGATCTTGCGGCCCGGCGCCGTCGCAAAGCGATTGACATAGGTCCGCAAAGCCGAGGCGAGGATCACGCCGGGCTTGTCATTGCCGCCGAACACGATCGGCCGTTCGATCGCGCCCATGGCATTGACGGTGCGGGGCGCCACAATCTGCCAAAGGCGCTGGCGCGGCTGATGCAGCGCCGGATGCGGCACATGATCGGCGACACGTTCCAGCGCGCCATAGGTGCCGGTGTCATAAACGCCGAAAACCGAGGTGCGGCGGAAAATGCGCACCTCCGGCAGCGAGGCGAGCTCGGCTTCGATTTTCGCCACCCAGTCGGTGCCGGGCGTCGAATCGATCTCGCGCGGCTCCGAGAGCAACCGGCCGCCGAGGCGGAAATCCTCTTCGCAGAGGATCACCCGCGCACCGGCGCGCGCTGCCGAAAGAGCCGCGGTGAGCCCTGCCGGTCCGGAGCCGACGACGAGGACATCGCAATAGGCCGTCGCATGTTCGTAATGATCGGGATCGGGCAGGCCGCTGACCATGCCAAGGCCGGCCGCGCGGCGGATCGCCGGCTCATAGACCTTCTCCCAGAAGGAGGCCGGCCACATGAAGGTCTTGTAGTAGAAGCCGCCGACGAAGAGCGGCGAGAAGAGCTGATTGACGGAGAGCACGTCGAACTGCGGCGACGGCCAGCAATTCTGGCTCGTTGCGACGAGGCGATCGAAAAGCTCGACCGTCGTCGCCTTGGTGTTCGGTTCGCGCCGGGCGCCGTCGCGCAAGGTCACGAGCGCATTCGGCTCCTCCGGCCCGGCGGAGAAAATGCCGCGCGGCCGGTGATATTTGAACGAGCGTCCGATGAGCTTGACGCCATTCGCCATCAAAGCCGAGGCGAGCGTGTCGCCGGGACGGCCGATGTAATGCTTGCCGTCGAAACTGAAAGTGATCTCGCGGCGCCGGTCGATCAGGCCGCCGTTTGGCAGGCGCAGTTTCTCGGTCATCGCGTGCCCTCCCGTGCAAGAGTGGCGCTTTCGACCACATGGGTGCGCGTATCGCGCAGCACTTTCAGCCAGGAGCGGCAGCCGAGCGCGTGATACCAATATTCTTCGCTCGGGCCGGCCGGATTGGCACGCAGATAGGCATAGGCATAGAATTTTTCCGCAGCATCGGACGCGGCGGGATCAGGGCGTGGGCCGGTGGCTTCGCCGAGGGTGACGAATTCGGACAGGTCGCGGGAACCGCAGAAGGGGCAGGGGATTCGCATAGCGGCGCCTCAGTGCAGATTGGGCTGCGGGCCTTGGCCCTTTTCGTCGAGCACCGCGCCACGCGCGAAGCGGTCGAGCCGGAAGGCCGCGGCGGCAGGATGCAGTTCATCACGGGCGATGAGATGGGCGAGGCACCAGCCCGCCGCCGGCACGGCTTTGAAGCCGCCGTAGTTCCATCCGGCGTTGAGATAGAGGCCTTCGACCGGCGTCTTGTCGATGATCGGCGAACCGTCCGCCGACATGTCCATGATGCCGCCCCAGTTGCGCAGGATGCGCACGCGGCCGATCATCGGCATGAGCGCGACGCCGCCTTCGCAGACATCCCTTACCGTCGGCAGATTGCCGCGCTGCGCGTAAGACTTGTAGCCGTCGAGATCGCCGCCGAAGACAAGGCCGCCCTTGTCGGATTGGCTGATGTAGAAATGCCCGGCGCCGAAGGTGATGACGTTCGGGATCAGCGGCTTCACGCCCTCGGAGACGAAGGCCTGGATCACATGGCTTTCGATCGGCAGCTTGAGGCCGGCGAACGCCGCAACGCGCGAGCTATTGCCGGCGACGGAGATGGCGACTTTTTTCGCGCGAATCGGGCCGCGCGTCGTCTCGACCCCGGCGATGTGGCCGTTCTCGATGATGAAGCCGGTCACTTCGCAATTCTGCACGATGTCGACGCCGCGGTCGCTGGCGCCGCGCGCATAGCCCCAGGCGACGGCGTCATGCCGTGCCGTGCCGCCGCGCTTTTGCAGCAAGCCGCCCTGGATCGGAAAACGCGCATTGTCGAAATTCAAGAAGGGCAGCATGGTGCGGACCTGCTCGCGGTCGAGCAGCTCGGCATCGACGCCATGCAGCCGCATCGCATTGCCGCGCCGCGCAAAGACATCGCGCTGGCCGTCGGAATGATAGAGGTTCAGCACGCCGCGCTGGCTGACCATCGCATTGTAGTTGAAATCCTGCTCCAGATTTTCCCAGAGCTTCATCGACAATTCGTAGAAGACGATGTTGCCGGGCAGCAGATAATTGGAGCGGATGATCGTGGTGTTGCGGCCGATATTGCCGGAGCCGATCCAGCCTTTTTCCAGCACCGCGACATTGCGGATGCCATGTTCCTTGGCGAGGTAATAGGCGGTGGCGAGGCCATGCCCGCCGCCGCCGATGATCACGACATCGTAGCCGGGCTTGGGGTCGGCATCGCGCCAAGTCGGCGTCCAGCCGCGATGGCCGGTCAGGGCATTCTGCAGAAGGGAGAAGAAGGAATAATGCATTTTTGATCGCGGGTTGCCGGGACGGACCGGTCTTGACTTTCGCAAAGCATGGATGGAGACAAGGCGGAAATCTTGTCCATGAGCGCCATTCTCATGACCAAAAACGACATGTCGGGGCCGACTTTTGAGCCGCGAAAGCTCGGCTTTCTGCTGATCGACAATTTCGCGCTGATGTCTTTCGCTTCGGCGATCGAGCCGTTCCGCGCCGCCAATGTCCTGGCCGGCCGCGAGCTCTATTCCTGGGTGATCATCGGCGTCGATCACCACGGCGCCAAAGCCTCCGCGGGTCTTTCGGTGCAGACGCAGTGCCTCGTCGGCGCCGATCTCGATCTCGACACGCTCTTTGTCTGTGTCGCCGGCAATCCGGCCGAGTTCGCCGACGAAGCGGCGTTGCAATGGCTGCGGCGCCAAGCCCGGCGCGGGGTGCGGATCGGCGGCGTCTCGGGCGGACCGTTCATCCTCGCGCGCGCCGGTCTTCTCGATGGCTATCGCTGCACGGTCCATTGGGAGCACGTGCCGGCGTTCCGCGAGAGCTTTCCGCATCTCATGCTGCGCCGCTCGCTCTATGAGATCGACCGCGACCGGCTGACCTGCGCCGGGGGCATCGCCGCGCTCGACATGATGCATGCCTTGATCGCGGCCGAGCAGGGGCGCGCTTTGGCCGACAAGGTCAGCGAATGGTTTTTGCAGACGCAGATCCGTCTCGGCACCGGCGCGCAGCGCCGTTCATTGCAGGAGCGCTACGACACCGCCAATGCGCATCTTCTGACGGCGCTTGAGCTTGTCGAATCCCATGTCGAGCATCCGATGAGCCGGCGCGCCTTGGCGCAGGCAGCCGGCATTTCGGTGCGTCAGCTCGAACGCCTGTTCGCCCAGCATCTCGATACGACGCTCGACGGGCATTATCGCGAAATACGGCTTGATCGGGCGCGAACGCTCTTGCGGCAGACAGTGCTGCCGGTGGCGGAGGTCGGGCTTGCGAGCGGCTTCCAAAGCGCCAGCCATTTTTCGCGGCAGTACAAGCGCCGCTTTGGCTACGCGCCGGGCGAGGAGCGGCGTACGAAAGCGCAGCGAAAGGTCAGGGCCGGTCGCGCTGGTAGATGATGATCGACAGATAAGTCATCGGCAGTTCGAGCAAGGCTTCGGGCCCGTGCATGGCGCTCGAATCGAAGAGCAGCGAATCGCCCGGCCCCAGCCGATAGACCGTATCGCCATGGCGATAATCGACGAGGCCGGTCAGCATATAGATGAACTCGCGGCCGGCGTGCTGGAAGGCGGTATAAGGTGCCGCCTCCGTCTCCAGCGTGATGAGATAAGGCTCGACCGCGACATCGCCGCCGAGCGCATGGCCGAGAAGCTGGTAGATATGGCCGACCTTCGAGCCGCGCCGCTCGATGACGACGCCCTGATTGGCCTTCACATAGGAACAATCGCGCTGTTCCTCGAAGGCGGCGAAGAGGGCGGTCATCGGCGCGCTGAGGGCGGCCGCGATCGATTGCAATGATGCGAGCGAGGCCGAGATCTGCCCGGTCTCGATCTTCGACATCATGCCGGTCGAGATTTGCGCGGCGCTCGCAAGATCGGCGACCGACAGGTTGAGGCGCCGGCGCAATTGCCGGATCTGGTTGCCAATGGCGCGTTCCAGGCTTCGCGCTTCGCCCGGCGGGGCATTGGAAACCGTCAATAATTTCTGCGCCGAGGCAGCGGAATCCTCGATTCCCGCAGCCGCGGATTTTGTCTTGCGATCCATTGGTTCTCTGACCGGCGAGAGACGAGCCACGATATGTCCAGACAAACCTAACTTACGCCCGATAAGGGTTGCAAGGAACCTGCCGATACCTTGCCCCAGCTTTTTACAGCCTCTCGCCGGCCTTAACAAGAAGAATGCGGTAAAGCTTCTTTAAATCAAAGCCTTACCGCTTTGTGGCCGTCAGCAATCCAGGGTCGTCTCGACCTCCCATTTGCTCAAATGGCGCATGAATTCGTGCCAATTGTCGGTTCTGAGCTTCACATAGGCGTTCACGAATTCGGTACCGAAGGCCTTTTCGTAGAGCGGCGAGGCTTCGAGCGCCCGCAGGGCATCGAGAAGATTGAGCGGCAGTTTCTTGGCGCCTTCGACCAGATGGCCGTGCGTGTACATGTTGATGTCGAGCCGCTTGCCGGGGTCGCGCGAATGGGCGATGCCGTCGAGGCCCGCCGCCAGCACACCCGCCTGGAGCAGGTAAGGATTGGCGGCGCCGTCGGCGAGACGAAACTCGAAGCGGCCTTCTTCCGGGATGCGCACCATATGGGTGCGGTTGTTGCCGGTATAGGTGATCGTGTTGGGCGACCATGTCGCGCCGGAGAGCGTGACGGTGCCGTTGATGCGCTTGTAGCTGTTGACCGTCGGGTTGGTGATGGCGGTCAGCGCCTCGGCATTGGCGAGGATGCCGGCGAGAAAATGATAGCCGAGCTTGGAGACGCCAAGTTCGCCCTTCGGGTCCTCGAAAACGTTCTTGTTGCCCTCCCACAGCGAGACATGGACGTGGCAGCCGTTGCCGGTGAGGTTGGGGAAGGGCTTCGGCATGAACGTCGCGCGCAGCCCGTGCTTTTCGGAAATCGACTTCACCATGTATTTGAAGAACGAGTGCCGGTCGGCGGTCTTGAGCGCGTCGTCATATTCCCAGTTCATCTCGAACTGGCCGTTCGCGTCTTCGTGGTCGTTCTGGTAGGGCTTCCAGCCCAATTCCAGCATGCTGTCGCAGATTTCCGAGATCACGTCATAACGGCGCATCAGCGCGGTCTGGTCGTAACAGGGCTTCGACTGCAGATCGCCCGGATCGGAAATGGCGTCGCCGTTCGGCGAGATGAGGAAAAATTCGCATTCGACGCCGGATTTCATCTGCAGGCCTTGCTCGGCGGCGGCGGCGATCTGCTTGCGCAGGACATTGCGCGGCGCGTGCTCGACTTCCTTGCCGTCCATCCAGGGATTGCCGGCGAACCAACCAACGTCCTTCTTCCATGGCAGTTGGATGAGGCTGTCGGGATCGGGAATGACGAACATATCGGAATCGGCCGGGCTCATATCGAGCCAGGTGGCAAAGCCTGCAAAACCGGCGCCGGTTTTCGCCATGGCGGTGATCGCTTCCGCCGGCACAAGCTTCGAGCGCTGGGTGCCGAACAGGTCGGTGAACGAGATCAGGAAGTATTTAATGCCTCGGTCCTTGGCGATTTTCTCGAGATCTTTTGCCATGTCTTTTTTCCTTATCCTCACTGACCCGGAATCCGGCCGGCGCCGAAACGCGGCCCTTGCATCATTGCCATCGCTTCGGCGGCGCAAGCGGCAGAGTTCTCAGGTTGAAAATTGCGCTTGCAGATCTTTTGGCCGCCACAAGCGCAAAAACGGAAAGCCACGCGGCGAGAAAATGTGCTCATCGCCGGGCACCACGCGTATCAACGAAGAAGAGACATACGCACGCCGCTGCGTGCTCAACGCGTGCGCCGCGGCCCGAGGTCGTCTTGCCTGCATCGGCAGGCGGAGCGTCGCGGTCGCGTAAGATCATCATCGCGAGATCGGGGCCAGGCAGTGGCCGCGCTGCCGTGCATGGCGCTCGCCGGGTTCACTGAAGTGGCAAGCGACAAGGCCCGCATCGCCGATGTCGTATGTGTTTGGAGTGGCGTGGCGAGGCGCAAACTCGAAACCGGGCCCCGCGTGCCCGAGGAAAATCCCAACTCCGAAAATCTCAACAATGCGACGCATTGAGAATTCCTCACTCACGCGGAAAGCTATTGTGAATTTTTTTTGCAGTCAATTGATAAGAAGAAACTTTTCTTCCTGAGAAAGCGCGCGTCGCATGTTTCCCGCGCGCGAGACTTAAAATCTCACGTGCTGAAGTTTGTCAGGCAAACAGACGATCTGCGCGCTTTTTCTTAGACGAGCCGTTGGCTTCTTTGGCGACCTTGTTCTCAACGACAAGATAGACCGGCGGCTCGGCCAAGCGGCGCACGCGATAAGGCTCCTGATCCCAGAACAATCCGGCCGAAAGCCAATGTCGTGGCGGGGGTGCCGCCATGACGACGGCCTCAGGTGCGCGCCGTTTGATCTCCGCTAGAATGCGTCCGGAAGCATTGCGCGTGCTGACGACAGTGGCGCTCGCTTCGACGCCGCGGCGCTTCAACTGCCGCACGGTCTCGGCAACGCTATCGTGCTGGGCTTGCCATTCGCGCTTGGTCGGCATCAGACCGGGATGCGGCAGTCCGAAACTGCTGCCCCAAATCCGTGCGATCATGAAGACCTGCACGGGCGCTTTTGCATTTCGAGACAGGCGTGCAGCAAATTCGATGGCTTCGGTCGAGATCGCCTTGCCTTCCGAGGCAAGCATGATCGATTTGGGCGCGGCAGTTTGTGGATCCGGCGGCGCCGGGCGCTGGCTCCAGGGGGGTGTGAATTTGGCCATAACACTATCCCAACTAAATTTGCCCAACTAAATTCGGAAAAGGTTTCGATCGGCAGCTCTTTCGAGCTGCCGATCGTTTTTCGTTAGGTGATTCCCGCGTTCAGGAGGTCGCGCTGGCCTCGACCACGGGCTTACGCTTGTCTTCCATCTTCCGGTACCAATAGAGCGGCAGGTAAGCGAGCAAGGTCACCCAGCCGGCCCAATAATAGATCTCGACATTTCCGAGCTTGGAGTACCAGAGGCCGCCGAACAGCCAGAACACGAAGTAGACCACCGCCAGAAGCAGCGCGACATATTTCATGAATTCCGGCAGTTTGAACGGCCGCCGCAGCTCCGGCTTGTCCTGCCGCAGCAGGAAGTAGCCGACCAGCACCGGGATGAAGGAAATCGTATAGCCGACGTTGGAGAAGCTGTAGATTTCCACCGCGCCGCCGGCGAAGACGACGAGCAGCGAAGCGACGACATTGAACGCCATGGCGCGCGCCGGCACGCCGTGATCGTTGAGCTTGGTGAACCAGGTCGGGAATTCGCCGTCGATCGCCATCTGATAGAGCGCGCGACCCGAGCCCATGATCGCGTTGAGCGCCGAAAGGCCCAGCGCGACGATGAGCATGGCGGCGATCACCCAGTCGAAGAACTGGCCGGTGACGCCGGGGAAGACCTTGTCCGCGAAAGTCACGAAGATGGTCTTCGGATCGGACAGCGCCGAGTTCGACAGAGCCTTGGCGCCGAGCACGACGATGAAGGCGATCGGCACCAGCGTGTAGATGAAGACCCCGTAGCCGCCTTCGAGGTTCATGGCGATCTTGGCGTCATGATCCGGGTTGGCGCATTCGCCGATGTAGCAGGCGGCGGCTTCCATCGCGATGACATTCCAGGTCAAGAGGAAGCCATAGGCGATATACACCTGGATCCAATTGAAGCCGCTGATCGGCGAGAAGAAGCTCGATCCGTCGAGATGTCTGAAGCCGGACAGTTCGCCCCAATGCACGACGCTCGGATTGAAGAGCCAAGAGATCGCGATGAAGGTGAGCGGGATCATCGACAGCAGCGCCAGCACCGTCGCGAAGGCCGCACCGAACTTGATTCCGCGATAGGCCGGAATGAAGAACAGCAAGATGCCGATCACGGAAATGATCAGCGTCGACCAGGCGATGAAGGTGTGGATCGGGGTGAAGCCCGCCGTCGTATTGAAGCCGAAGCGGTCGGCGAGATAGGCCGCCGCCAGGATCATATTCAGCGGCGCCACCGGGAACCAGCCGAGCCAATAGGCCCAGGCGGTAAAGCCGTTGACATGTTTGGCGAGCTTCGGCCAGCGCGTGACGAAGGCCGGATAGGCATAACTCGGCGAACCGCCGGTGCGCTCCGGCATCATGGCGGCAAGCTCGGCCAGGAACAGGCACAACAGCCAGCCGGTGAGCGTGATGAACACTGTAATCGGAATGGACGCCGCACCGAGCGAGGTGACCATCACTGGCGCAATGCCGGTCACCAAGATCGTGCCGGCGAGGCCGATCACGAAGGCGCCCCACCAGCCTGTCTCGCGCTTCAGCCCGCCAGACGTGTAGCCAAGATGGTCCGTGGCGTGGGATTCACTTATGCTTTGATTACTTTGCGTTGTCATTGGTCTCGCGCTCCCTGGTTGCCGGCGCCGAGGTGGCAGATGTTTTTGTTCATCGCAGCTGCGCAACACGCGTTGAGCGGACCTCGGGCAACCCTCACGGGCGTCCCTCGGTCGGGTGCAGCGATGCTATTTCTTATCCTTCCTAAATTGGAAGGTTTCTCATGGCCGGCTGTCATTTAAGCTTCCTCTGCGCTGTCAGAATGCTTCGAAAAGTCATTCCCGTAAAGAAACTGTTTTTCCTGAAATCAAATTATGTGCCGTTTTTCGCTCCGAGGGCATGTTTGGCTGTGGAACGATTTCGAGCGCCGGCATTGCCTAGATGCGATGCACATGCACAGATAGCTCTCAAATCACTGCTCAAATTGGCGCCAGCCATTACGCATTGACGCAATGCAATGCGGTTTGCGGCGAAGGCCAGTTACCGCATTGCGCAAATAATGCCGCGCCGCGATTGCGCCGCCCGTTGCTCACTTTTGGGGCGGCTTTGCCCGAAATTTTCGCTCCGCCTGCTCTTTGCTGCGGCGGTTTCAACGGGCAGCGAGCACAATCGATCGTCTGAAAGATCGGCCTATATTAGGGTGACCGCACAAAATTTCGCGAGAGGGATCATGTTCGCATCGGATGACGAGATTCTGAGAACCGCGGTCGAATGGCATCGGCAGGGTGGGCGAGTCGCGATTGCCACCGTCGTTGAGACATGGGGGTCGGCGCCGCGTCCCGTCGGCAGCCAATTGGCGATCGATGCCGATGGCCGCTTTCTCGGGTCCGTTTCAGGCGGCTGCGTCGAGGCGGAGATCGTCACCGATGCGCTCGATGTCATCGCCGACGGCAAACCGAGGCTGCGGGAATTCGGTGTTTCCGACGAGACGGCCTGGAACGCCGGGCTTTCCTGCGGCGGGCGCATCAAAATCTACGTCGAGCGTGTCGACTGATGCGCGCCGATATTCTCGTTGCGCTTGAGGCCGAGAGCCGGTCACGCCACGGCAGCGTCCTCGTCACGGATCTTGAGAGCGGGGCGCAGCGTCTCGTGCGCGACGACGCGGTTGGCGACGACCCGCTTGCACCGCAATTGGCGGCGCAATTGCGGCTCGGTAAAAGTGCGCTGATCGAAGCGCCCGACGGCAATGTCTTTTTGCGCGTGCGCGTGCCGAAGCTGCGCCTGATGGTGCTTGGCGCCGTGCATATCGCGCAGGCTTTGGTGCCGATGGCGCGGCTCGCCAATTACGATGTCACGGTGATCGATCCCCGCAGCGCCTTTGCCACGCCGGAGAGGTTTCCCGATTGCGAGGTCGTCGCCGAATGGCCGCAGGCCGTGTTTGCGGCGCAGCCGCTCGATCGCTACACGGCGATGATCGTGCTCTCGCATATTCCCGATATCGATGATGAAGGGATCAAGGCGGCGCTTGCCGGCGAATGTTTTTACATCGGCGCGCTCGGCTCGCGCAAAACCCATGCGAAACGGCTCGAGCGCCTGCGCGCCGAAAACATTCCCCAGGCGGCACTGGCGCGCGTCCATGCGCCGATCGGGCTCGACATCGGTGCCGTCGGCGCAGCGGAAATCGCCATCGCCATTTTGGCCGAGGTGATCGCCGCCCGGCGTCAGAAGCCTTTGCGCTCGGAACAGGCGGCGTGAGCAAGATCGCCGCGATCATCCTCGCGGCCGGCGGCTCGACGCGCTTTGCCGGCGGTGCAGGGCCTACCAAAGTCGTCGCTGAATTGGCGGGGACGCCGCTCGTCCGCCATGTCGCGGATGCGGCGCTCGGGTCTCGCGCGCGGCCGGTGATCGTCGTCACCGGACATGCCGCGGCGCGTACTGCGGCGGCGCTTCAGGGTTGCGATGTCGAGATCATCCATGCGGCGGATCATGCGGCCGGGCTTTCGCGCTCGCTGCGGGCCGGTCTTATGGCCGTGCCGTCGGCGGCCGATGGCGCGCTCGTCCTGCTCGCCGACATGCCGCTCGTGGCAAGCGCATTGATCAACCGGCTGATCGATATTTTCGACACGTTGCCCGATGCGGCGGCCGTCGTTCCGACCCATGACGGGCGTCGCGGCAATCCTGTTCTCATCGCGCGAAAATTGTTCATGGGCGTGGCGGCGCTCGAGGGCGACCGCGGCGCCAGCCAAATCCTCGCAAGGGCCGAGGGGGTCGTCGAATGTCCTGTCGCCGATCGGTCCATCTTGGCCGATGTCGATACGCTCGATGATTTACGCCGCCTTCGGGCCAGCGCGGGAGATTGAAACCTGAACACGGCTGCCGCAAGCTGCGTGCAACGGCCAAGCTCGCGAATCGCGACGCCACCGGATCGATGCAGGGCAGGGCCGCATGATCGGATTCATTACCTCGTCGCCGCTTTGGGTGCAGACGCTTCTCATTCTCGTTCTGCCGACGATCCTCGCCATGCTCGGGCCGCTTGTCGTCCGCCGCATGACGACGCTGGACAAGCTCGCCACCAATAACGAAGTCGCCGGATTTAAATTCGCGACCGTCGGCGTGCTTTATGCGGTGCTTCTTGCCTTTTCGATCATTGTCGTCTGGGAGAAATTCAACGACGCCGAAGCGACTGTCGAGCGCGAGGCGGGCGCCGCCGCGACAATCTATCGTCTGGTGCCGAGCCTTGGCCCGGCACGCGCCGATGCGGCGCGTAACGCCTTGACCGCCTATCTCAAGTCCATCGTCGCGGACGAATGGCCGGCGATGGCGCAAGGGAGGTCGAGCCGGACCACCTGGAAGGCGCTCGGCGCGATTTATACGGCGCTGCTCGACCAACCCGTGGCGGAGGGCGAGGCGCCGGTCGAGGGCGAGATTTTCAACCAGCTCAATCAATTGACACAGGCGCGCCGGACGCGGCTGCTTGCCGCCGAGGGCGATGTGCCGGGTCCGCTCTGGATCATCCTTTTCGGCGGGGCGTTCCTGACGATCTCCTTCACCTTCTTCTTCGGTACGCAAAACCTGCGCGCGCAGGTTTTGATGACGGGGCTTCTCTCGCTGCTGATCTTTTCGGAATTGCTGATTGCGGTTGCGCTCGACCGGCCGTTCACCGGCGGCATCAGGGAAGCGCCCGATGCCATCACGCATGTGCTGAACGATTTCGCCTCCGGCGCCTAAGCTCCCGCCGCCGCGGGCAGGCCGCAATTGTGCGGTTCAGTGGCGCGATTCGGAGCTGATCGGGTTGAGGGGCATGCGCAAAACACTGCTGACCGTCGCATCAATTGTCATGATCGCAGGGCCGTCCGCGCTTGCGGCGCAGGAACGGGCGGTCGACGGCACGCTCGGCGCGGTCGCCGGCGCGGTTGTCTTCGGTCCAATCGGTCTTGTCTCGGGCGCTGTCGTGGGCGTGACCGCCGGACCGGGGATCGCATCGAGCTGGGGGCTGCGTCACCACCATCATTATCGCCATGTCCGCTACGTGCCGCGTTCGCGGCAATAGGGCATCGGTAGGGCCTATTGGTCTTGATACCAGCCCTGGTCGTGGCGGCCGCCGCAATCGCGGCGTTCGAGACAGACGCAACGGCCCGAGCTTTGATCGCAGACGGGCTTGCGATCCTGCTGGCAGGGATATTCGCGGCCGTCGTAGCCGCGCATCGCGCCGCCGCAGGCGCCTTCCCAATATTGCGCCTTCGCCGGAGATGTGGCCGCGCCGACGGCAAACGCTAGGATGAAAGCCGAGACGAAAGCGGCCGAGAATCTGAAGCGCATTATTCCACCCGCGCCCGCGGCGCCTCTTGGGCCGCAGCCTCGGCGCCTTATGCCGCGAAATCGGCGGCTATGGAAGAGGCCCGTATGAGCCTCTTCCATCCCATAATCACAGCGATTGCTTGAGGTCGCGCGCGACGCTGAGAGCAACCTTCTTGCTCGCCTTGATTTTGATGGCCTCACCGGTCGCCGGATTGCGTCCCATGCGGGCCTTGCGCTTCTTGACCTGCAAAATGCCAATCCCGCTGATCCTGACCTTCGATCCCTTTTTGATGGTCTTGATGATCGAATCGGTCATGTCGTTGAACAGGGATTCCACAGTCCGCTTCGGAAGCTCGTAAGCTTCGGCGAGGTCGTGGCCGATCTGTTTCAGGGTGACCGTTGGAACGGTCGTCCGGGCGGCGGCGCCGCTGCGGGGGCTCGTCTTCGAAGCGGTTTTGGCACGCAGCGGGGCGGCACCGGCGCTTTTCGTCTTTTTCTTTGCAACTACCATGGGGTTTCCTTGTAAAGGGTCACGAATCATAAGACGCAGCTTTTAGCACATATCGGGCGAAAATGCCCTTGTGCGTTGCGGCGCCGCGAACGGCGCGGATTCAAGCGGCCTTATCTGGGTCCCCGAGCGCCGCTCAAAATCTCACCCGTTTCGGCTTTCAACTGAAACGCCTTCAACATTGTTGCCTGCGGCATCGTCAACGAAAGCGCAAGCCGGAGCTCTTGCGGCGCTCCGGCTTGCGTACATCGTGCGTCGATTGACCCGGTTATTTATGCCGTTCGTTGTGCGGATGAGGTGCCGGGCGCGGCGGGGCGCGATGCGGCGCAGGACGCGGCGGCGGGGGACGATGCGGCGCGGGGCGTGGCGGCTGCGGATGCGGCCGCGGTGGCGCCGCGTGCGGCCGTGGCGGCGCTGGGTGCGGGTGTGGCGCGGCATGCGGCTGTGGACGCGGCGGCGGAGGCCTCCGCTCGTGCTCGACCGGCCGGGCGGGAGGATGTGCGTGCGCGGGCTCGGGTTTGGGCGGATGCGCCTCGCCGACAGGCTCATGGCGCGGCAGCCCATGCTCGTTCGCAACTGGCGCATGCTCCGCAGGCCGTTCGCCCTCGTGCGGGGCGATATGCTCACCCGGCTTGACCGGAGCCGCTCCGCCCTCAGGTCTGGCGGGGTGAGAGACAGCCGTGACCGGCGGCTTGCCATGGTTCTCGCTCACAAACAACGCGCGGTTGCCGCGCGCCGCGGCCGCGTGATGGACCTGGGCAGCCGTCGGCGCAAAATGCGCTTGCTTGGCATAAGCCTTTTGGTCCGGCGTCGGGTGCGCAACGATGCCGCCATGACCGCCGTTATAGCTCACGTTGGTCACGCGATTCTCGATCACCGTCTTGTCGTAGACATTGGTGATCGACGTGTTCGAAATATTGTTGACGGTGCGGTTGTAGAAGAACGCGCCGTGGTCCCAGCGACCGCCTTCATAGCCTTCGCCGCCATAGCCGTAGCCGTAGTTGATCCCGCCGTAGAAACCGACATGCGGCCCCCAATAACCACGGTGAAAGAGATAGATTCCGCCGACCCAGCCCCAATAACCCGGTGTCCAGAGGAGGTTGGGCTGGGGCGGCTCGACCCAGGCGCCCGGCGTCCAGTAATAGTCGTTCTGATCATCGTCCCAAGCCCAATTGCCCGGGGTCCAGATATAGCCGGGTGCGGGAATAGGCGGCTGTGCGTAGACGGGGAGAGGCGGGGGGGCTTGATCAACGGTGACCGGCGGTTCGCAAGCTACTTCCTGCGCGAAGACAGGTGTTACTGAAACGCCCGACGTCGCCAAAAGCAAAGTGATGGCCGACGAATGCAGAAGCTGCCGAAGATCGAGTATGCGCATCTTCACTCCGTGATGGAAAATTGTTCTCGACGCGCACAATATTTGCCACGTCGAATGAACAGCAGATGAAAGACAGATGGTGAAGTATCCGGGAAGTTTTGAACGTCGACTCGTTAAAGCTTAGCCAAAGGCTAGTTGGCGCGGAGCCGGGGGCGTTGAGACGTGATCGTCTTCGCCAATCTCGACGAGCCAACAATCGACGGCCAGGGCGCGTTGACAATGAAGCTCGTGTCGTCGGTCCAAAACGTCTTGGTGTCCCAAGGTTTCGTGCCGTCGCCATCGCGCGCGATATAAACCTTGCCATAGTAATGGCGGATGTATCTCGCCGGGTCACTCACCGAGGCGAACGAATTTCCTTTCCCGTTCTTCCCCGGCTGCGGGCAGAATGTCGCCGCGGACCGATTGAGCGCCGTGCCGCCGAACGGCAGAACACGCAGAGCGAAGTTCTGTTGCAGCAGGAAATCGCCAGGCTTGTTTCCCGATTCAAACGAGAGGCATGAATTGTCGGCAAGGCCGCGGCGGACGATAAAGGTTGCGTCGTCCTTGTCCTGTTGGGGGCTGCGGGATGTGACCGGCGCGATGACGGCGACGCCGTTCTGGTCACGGATATAGTCGCCGGTGCAGCATGCGGTGGTCGCTTGCAGCGAGATGTCCGATCCCGCTTGGAGCGTTCCGGAGTGGCCGGTGGGCGCGCCATAGCCGGCCGCGACAATGCTGGACTGGACGGCATTTTCGGTGCGGTCGGCGGGAAAGCTGGCCGTCATCGCGCCCTCGAAGAAGGAGCCCGCCGAGGCATTGCTGTTATCGCCGCCAATGCCGAGGATGATCGCGCCTTCCTGGCGCATCGGCGCATAGCCGCGGGGAAGGGCGCCGGCATAGATCGTGTCGAGCCCACCCGAACGTGCGTCGCCCCACTTCAGCGCGAACCCTGTCCGCCCATTGTTCTTCAGCCATGCCGATAGGAAAGGCCGCGGGCCGCGGACATCCGCAGCCGGATTGCAGCTTCGTTTGTTCCAGTGAAAGATACCATTCTCCAAGTCGGCATGTACGCCAGGCCCCGGCCCGGGGTGGCAATTCGGCCAGGAGAAATCCCTGCTCACATTGAGCGTATCCATATGGCCGGCGCCGGTGTCTGTGGCGCTCGTCTCGGCATTGCCATAGTCGAAACAGCACCCCGAATTGAAATGGGTTCCGGAAGAAACCATGTACATGCCTTCCGGTCTTCCGTTGACCGCGACGCCCGACGTCCGGTTGTTGCGGTAACCCATTCCCGGCGAAATCGAGACGCCATAGACTTGGTGACCGCCGGCTGTGACCGGCAAGGCGTCGGCTGCGGCACCGAGATCGGAACCTCTGGGGCCAGGGCCCTTATAATGTCCGCCGGAGGCTATCGTGAGATCGTTATGCTTCGGCGATTGATCGTAAATCTTGGTGATGACGCAACTGGTGTTGGCGCAGAATGCGTCTTGCGCCGCGGCGTTCGCGTAGCCGTCCGAAAGTAAGCCGATATTTCGGAGAGCATTATCCGAAGCGCGCTTCACCTGATACAATGCGCCTTTGTATTTCGCGTAGAGCGATCGCACCGTGCTATGCGCGGCGATGCAGGGCGTGTTCCCGGCTGCGTAGATGTCGCAGGGCCTTGGCTTGATCTCGGCATGCGCAGCGCCAAGGCCGATGAAGTTTCCGGCCATCAAGCCGGCGATGATCGCGAGGACAGCGCGGGCTGCCTTCAGCCGCGATAAGGATGCAGACATGCCCATGGTTCAGATAATCCCCCCTGCGGCCGCTATACTCATTGCGTCGGAAATTCGCCGGCCGCCGTCGTCCGGGCGAGCGCATGCCCCTGCGCATCAAGCGCTTCGACCGTCCAGACATAATGATGCACTTCGCCGGCCGGCGGGCAGGGGCCGATATAGCTGATCGCACCTTGCGGCACGCTGCGCCCATCGTAGGCGACTTTGCTGCCCCCGTGGTGGAAGTGCGGCGCGTCCTTGTCATGCAGTGTGAAGCGAAGGCTCTTTGTTTCAGGAGGCGCGTCGGAAATGGTGAAGGCGGGCGAGATTTTCGCGCATGCCGGAATGCCTGCCCACGAGAATGAAGCGTGCAATGAAGCTTTCTTGGCGAATGCCTCCGTCGCGGCGAGAAAAATGAGCGGCACGGCGACAACGACTGTCGCGCCATGTCGTGCTGTCGTTTTCGGACTCATTTCGATCTCCTCTCATTGGCGTCGACGGCCTCGCCGGACTCGACAGGCTTGGGGCCGAGAACCGCTGAGCTTGAGAAGATTATATCGCTTGGAGGAAGCGATTCCCATGACGCTATAGCTTTGAACGGGAACTGGTGATTTGGAGAAAAGATCACCGTCGTTCATTTGACATATCCTCAACCAAATCGTTTAATTTTGCGACGGCACGTCCATCTCAGCGAAAGCTCCAAAGAAGAGTCTCGCTCGACTGTCGGCGGAGGAAATAATGAACGAGCTGCTTCAACCGGAAGTATTTTTCGGCGCCTGTCCGCACGACTGTCCTGACACGTGTTCGATGTTGTTCGAGGTACGCGGCGGTATTCTTCAAAACGTACGCGGCAACCCCGACCATCCCATGACGCGCGGCGGTCTATGCGTGAAGCTCAAAGATTACGAAAAGCGTCACTACCATCCCGACCGTCTGCTTTATCCGATGCGTCGCGTCGGCCCGAAGGGCAGCAAACAGTTCGAGCGGATCACCTGGGACGAAGCGCTTGATGAAATTGTTTCGCGATGGAAGGACATTATCGCCCGCTATGGCGCCCAGGCGATCATTCCTTACAGCTATCTCGGTCATCAAGGGCTGGTTCACGGCCTCAATGGCGGCGATGCCTTCTTCAACAAGCTTGGCGCGACGGTGTGTGAACGGACGTTCTGCGGCGAGGGCTCATGCACCGCTTGGCTGCTGACCGTAGGGCCGACGGCGGGCGTCGATCCGGAAAGTTATATTCACTCGAAATACATTGTGATTTGGGCTTGCAATAGCGTCAGCACCAATTTGCATCATTGGGCGATCGTCAGAGATGCGCAAAAGCTCGGCGCCAAGGTCGTGGTGATCGACGCCTATGCCTCGAGGACGGCCAAGGCCGCTGACTGGCATATTTGCCCAAAACCTGGAACCGACGGCGCGCTTGCCATGGCGCTGATCAACTCGATCATTGCGCAAGGCCTCGTCGATCAAGATTATGTCGAGAACTATACGGTCGGTTTCGAAGACCTCAAGCAGCGCGCTCAGGATCGCACGCCGGAGTGGGCGGAAGCGATCACCGGCGTCCCGGCCGCAGACATTCGTAAGCTTGCCTATGAACTGGCGACGGAGCAACCTGCAGCCATTCGTATCGGCGTTGCGCTTGAACGCCATTTCGGCGGTGGCCAAACGATCCGCGCCGTGACCTGCATTCCGGCGTTGACCGGTGCGTGGCGTCACGTCGGCGGCGGCGTCACGCAATTTCCGGTTTGGGAACATCCGTATAAGTTCGACGTCATTTGCAGGCCCGATTTGATTCCGGAAGGGACGCGTGTCGTAAACAATCTTCAGATCGGCCGCGCGCTGACCGGGGAAATTCCGCTCGATCCACCGATCATGTCGATGATGTGCTGGAACTCAAATCCGGTGACGCAGGCGCCGGAAACGGACAAGATCGTGGCAGGGTTGATGCGCGAGGATCTATTCCTCGTTTCGGCCGAGCACTTCATTTCCGACACAGCCTCATATGCCGACATTCTTTTGCCGGCTTCGATGGGGGCCGAAATGGAGGACATGATCCTTTCATGGGGCCACCTCTATCTGACCTATAACGCGAAATGCGCCGTCTCGCCGGGCGAGGCGATCCCCAATAATGAAATATTCCGCCGTCTCGCCGCGCGGCTTGGCTTCGAAGAAGAAAACTTCAAGTGGACGGACTCGGAGTGCCTCGAACATTACGTCGACTGGAGCTCTCCGGCCTGCGAGGGCATTGACCTCGAATATCTGCGCAAGCGTGGCTATGCGCGGCTGAAGGTCGGCACGCCGGATGATCGCGTGCCGCATAAGGCCGGCAATTTTCCGACGGCGACAGGCAAGTGCCATTTCAGGGTCGACGATGCGAAGAACTTCGTCGCCGGGCCATTTCGGCAGATGTATGAAGCTTTCCAACCAAGCGAGCCGCTGGATTCGCTGCCGGATTACGTCGGCCCGCGGGAATCCGCGGCGAACGACCCAGAACTTGCCAAGCGTTATCCGCTTAACATCGTCTCCCCCAAAAGCCATGGCTTCTTGAATTCGTGTTACGCGAACATGGAGCAAAAGCTAAAGGGGCAGGGCGAGCAGTTTGTCATGATCAACCAAACTGACGCGGATGCCAGAGGCATCGTCGACGGCGATCGCGTTCAGGTTGCGAACGCGCGCGGCGCGTTCAAGGGCGTGGCCCGCATCACGGACGATGTCAAATGCGGTGTCGTCGTGGCAACACTTGGCTATTGGCGTCAATTGAACGAAGGAACCGTCAATAGCATCAGCTCGGCGGCCTTCACCGATATGGGACACGCGCCATCGTTCTCGGATAATCTCGTTGAGGTCACGCGGACGAATTGATCCGGGCAAGCTCCGACCGGCAGACGTGTATTGTTTTGGCTGAGCCCTCTCGGCGTGGCCGATTTTGGTCAAAGCCAAGTCTACGCTTCGGTGCGATCGACGTAGGCAGGAATACCTTCGCTTAGTCCAACCACAATGTTCTAACGGCCGCCCCGCAGGAGCGTGATCACGGCGACGTGACCGCAGAAGTCACAAAAACTTGTCGCCCGGCATCTACAAAAAATAAACCGCTAACGTCGGGAGCGTGACATGGGCGAGATGACGAAGCCAGAGGATTTGGCGAAAGTCATAGCGAGGTCGGTCCAGGATCACATCGACGAGCTGCCAGTCTGGGCGGACGGAACCAGCCTCCGTTCGGCGCCGATGACGGGCATGCAATGGCTCATCTGGGGGCTTGCTGCGGCGGGCAAATTCTTCGAAGGCTTTGTGGTCTTTATGACCGGCGTCGCGCTGCCTTTGTTTTCACACGAATTCAATATTGGGCCGGCGCAGCACGGCATCATCAGCGCGGCAAGCTTGTTCGGTATCCTCGTCGGCGCGGTGGGCCTCGGCGGCTTGTCGGATCGGTTCGGCCGCAAGACGATGTTCGTCGTGGAGATGGTCATCTTCGTGGCGTTCTTGGCGCTTCTGTGCTTCAGCACCAACTTTATCGAAGTGGTCATTTGCCTGTTTGGCTTAGGGCTCGCGCTCGGATGCGATTACCCGACCGCGCATATGATCATTTCCGAAAACATTCCAAGCACAAGCCGCGGCAAGCTTGTGCTTGGCGCCTTTGCTTTTCAGGCGATCGGTGCCTTGGCGGGCGCGACAATCGGTTTTGCCGTTCTCTCAGCGCTGCCCGAGATTAGCGCGTGGCGCTGGATGTACGCGAGTGCCGTCATTCCGGCAGTTCTCGTGACGATCGGGCGCTTGTATATCGTCGAAAGTGCCAATTGGCTCTTCTCTCGCGGCGAAATCGCCAAGGCCGAAGCGGCGGCGACGAAGCTGCTCGTCCGCAAGCCGCAATATCCTTCGGAGATCAAGCTCGCCGCGCCAGCGGGGCAAGCCGCCGAGGCCCATTCGCAATCGACGTCTTATGCCGCGCTGTTCAACCGCACCAACCGGCGCGCGACGATCCTGGCGTCGGTTCCATGGTTCCTGCAGGACTTGGGAACTTATGGCATCGGTATTTTTACGCCGACCATTCTGGCGGCCGCAATCGGGGCGAACTCGGACCACGCGAGGAGCGTGGGCGATCTCATTCAAAAGGCGATCACTGCGGCCAAGGGCGACGCGATGATTACCTCGCTGTTGATCTTCGGCATTCTCTTCGCGGTGATGTTTGCCGACGTTGTCGGCAGGATCAAGTTGCAGGTATTCGGTTTCCTGGGCTGCGCCGTCGGCCTGTTCCTCGCTTCGATGTCTGCAGATTTCAGTGGCGGCTCGAAGATCCTGCTGATCTTCGCCGGTTTCATGTTGTTCGACTTCATGACCAATTTGGGCCCGAACGCGCAGACTTATCTCCTGGCGGGCGAGGTCTTTCCCACCGCAATCCGGGGGAAGGGCGCGGGCTTTGCTGCGGCTTTCGCCAAAATGGGCGCCGTGGCAACCGCCTTCCTGTTTCCGATTCTTCTCGATGCCATCGGCACGCGGGCGCTGCTCTACGGCCTGATCGCGACATCGATCTTGGGTGCGGTCGTCACCTGGATGTTCCGAATCGAAACGACGGGGGTCAACCTCGATCAGCTCAATACCGAGGCACCAAAGACATGATCAAACCTGCAAAGACCTGTGGCCGCGCATGGACAGGTCGTGTTGCGCGCGCGCGAAAACTTGGCGCATTGGCGAGTGGCCTGCTCGCATTCGGCCTTTTGGCGCTCTCGCAGGCACACGCCGATGACATCACCTTGACCGAGACGGGCTCGACCCTGATCCGGCCGTTATTCGATGTCTGGGCGACGGAATATGCCAAAACCCATCCGGGGATAAAAATCACCACCGCGGGCACCGGGTCCGGCGCCGGTGTCGCGCAAGCCATTTCCGGGGCAGCTCAAATCGGCACCTCCGACGCCTACATGTCGGACGCCGAAATCAAGCAGAACCCGCAAATTATCAATGTTGCGCTGGCGATCTCGGCGCAGACGGTCAATTACAACATTCCTGGCCTCAGCAATATCAATTTGAAACTGGATGGCCCGACGCTCGCTGGCATCTACACGGGGAAAATCACGACTTGGGACGATGCCGCGATCGGCGCGCTTAATCCCGGCATAAAGCTTCCGCATAACGCCATCGTTCCGGTCCGCCGCAGCGAAGCGTCGGGCGACACCTTTATCTTTAGCCAATATCTCACATTCTCAACCGAATCCTGGGAAGACAACATCGGCTTTGGAACGACAATCGCGTGGCCCGTAGTGTCCGGTTCATTGGATGCAGCCGGCAACCCGGGGATGATCGCCAAGCTGCAGCAGACACCTTATTCCATCGGCTATGTCGGCGTCAGCTTCCACGACCAAATTGCTAAAGCGGGACTCGGCACCGCGGCATTGAAAAGCTATTCCGGCGAATTTCTGCTGCCGACGCGGGAAACGGTTGCGGCGGCTGCTGCGGCTCTTGGACCGCGCACGCCGGCGGACGAACGCTTGACACTCGTCAATGCGCCGGGTGCCGATGCCTATCCGCTCATCAATTACGAATATGCGATTGTCGCGACCAAGCAGTCGAACCCGGCAACCGCCGAGGCAATCCGCCGGTTTTTGCACTGGGTCACGGCGCCGGACGAAACCAACGACAAATATCTTGCCGACGCGCATTTCATTCCGCTGCCCGCCCATATTTGGGTTCTGAGCCACGATCAGATCGATACGATCAGGTAAGATTTGCGCGCACGGGAGCTGCGCCTAGCCGATGCGCTCAGCAGGCGCGTCACGCAATCGAGCTTTTCGCAAAAATTCAGCCAATGTAGCGCGCCTCTCGATCAAGGAGCCCCATCATGACGTCGTCGTGCCATTGACCGGCAACAAAAGCCGCTTCCCGTTCACGGCCTTCTTCAACAAAGCCGCAGGCGGAATAGCAGCGAATCGCCCGAGTATTGTAGGCGAGAACGCGAAGACCGATCCGGTGCAAGCCAAGTTCGTGAAAGGCATGCTTCACAACAACGCAAATCGCTTCGCGGCCTAGTCCGATCCCGAGTTTAGCTGCGTCGAAGAATCCAATAGCCAAACGCGCACGACGATCTAGCTTGTCCAATGCGTCCAGGCGGATTTCGCCCAGCAATTCGCCCTCGTGCTCGATGATCCAAGCATAAGGATGCTTCGCGAGACTATCCGCCCATAGCCTTGCGCCTGTTTCGGTCAATGGGGAGACAGCGTCGGGATCGACCCCATACATACGGATGATCTCGGGGGATTGACCCAAAGCCAGACGCCCCGCGGCATCCTCCGGCGTCGGCGCGCGAAGGGTAACACGCCTGCCGAACAAGATAGGAACGGTCATCGGACGTCACTCAACCGGGCTTTTCGAACAATTCCCCGCGGCAATGGCTGACCCTCCTGAAAGTTACGCGCAGTGACCTCCGCGTCAACTTGCGTAAATAATTTGCTCGGCCCCAAATCGTTGTACGCGTCGTAATTCTTTCATTCCTAATCTTTCCAGCAGGCGACAAGACGCCACGTTGATAGATTGGGTTTCGGCGATCAGCCGGGTGAGCTGCATATCGTTCAGAGCGTAGTCTAAAATACGCTTCGCAGCTTCCGCTGCATAACCGAAGCCCCACGCGGCGGGGCGAAATTGATAAGATAGCTCAAAATCCCCACCGTCCTTATGCTTCGACACGAAAATCATGCCAAGCGGAAGATGTGTTTCCTTTGCCTCGACGAGCCAAACCATCTGCCCTTTCTCGATGTCACCCGAGAAATAGCGCGATATGTATGCCTCGCGTTGAGCCATCGGGACTGGACCGCCGAGGTAACGGCGGGCGTTTTCATCGCTTATCAAATCCGCAATAAACGATCTGTCCGAAGGAAGAAGTCCGCGCAGGCGCAGGCGTGCCGTGTCGAAGTTCTGCTTCGCCGTCATTTGGAAACTTTAATTTCTGACCCGCTTACCAGAAGCTTTCGCATTTTGACACATGCCATCCGCACGCCGCTCTGAAGCGTGTGCTCGGTGCGCTCAATGCTGGAAAATCCATGTCGGAGATAGAATGCTTCGGCGTTAGTGGAAGCATCCATAACTAGTTGGCGTAAATGGTGTTGGCGCGCGAGGTCAAAAAGCGCAATCAGGATTCGGCTGCCGAGGCCGCGGCCGCCGAAAGACGGATGGACATAGACTGCCCTCAGCTCTTCATTTTTAGGAACGATCGAGCCGAACCCGGCGATCGTCCCTCCGCTATCGGCAACGAGAAGCAGCTCCGACTGTGAGGCGATAACCCGCTTCATCCGTTCCACATTGGCCCGATCGAGCGAGGCCGCCCACGACTTTAGAATATCAGGCGAATAAGCATCTGCTGCCGTCTTCAAGACAGCAGCCCGGTGTGCTTCTAGGATACCATTTGCGTCAAGGGTCGTCGCGAAGCGAATTTCTAGCAGGCGGATATCAAGCATTGGATGGACTTGCATTTTCATGCCTGGGTTGAACAATATAATCAAAGTCGCATCAGCTTCCAGTAGTTTTCCGCATCCTACTCAGCGATGATCTTGCATAACGATTCATCCGCGTCGAAAAGATCGAAGACACAAATCATGACAGGCTCGCTCGTCGTGCTCACTGGTGCATCAGGTGGGGGTAAAACCACAATCGCCCTCGCCATCGAGCGAGAACATCCGGAATTTTTAGTATTTCGATTTGACACGATTGGGGTCCCCTCGTCAGAGATCATGGCATCCTTCGGGACTGGCCATCAACCGGGAGGGGCATGGCAGCGGGCCATGACTCTGCAATGGTTCGATCGCATCGCTCCTCTTCTCCACGCAGGGCATTCGATCCTGTTTGAAGGACAGATGCGGATAGCTTTCATTCAAGAAGCTCTCGCAGCCCATCACATTTCGCGCGCACATGTGATTTTGGTCGAATGCGACGATCAAATTCGGACGACTCGCCTCATACATGATAGGCAACAGCCGGAATTGGCGAACGACAGCATGAAGGGATGGAGTCGTTATCTGCACCGGGAAGCAGTTGAAGCGGGTTACGAAATCCTCGACACCGGTTTAATGCCTCTGTCCGAAAGCATCCTACGTATCGCGTCGTATTTATACGAAAGCGAAACCTAACACGTTCGTACCTGAAAGCTCTCTTCATTCGCGAACGGCTGGAATCAGAAAAGACTCAGTTGGCGCGAGCTTCACGGTCCGCGTTCATACCTCTGGCGGTCGGGCAAGCGGTCATTTATCAAGACAACGGGCGAAAGCCCAGTGCAACGATCTTACCATCGGGGCCGAGCAAGATCCGCCATTCGGTAAGGCCGTTTGCAAAAGTCGCTTCGTAGATATCGGCGCCCCCTGGGCTGACCCCTTTGAAGGAAATCGATTGCAACGCGCCCAAAGTGGCGAGACGCGGCTTCAGTTTTGGGAATTGCTGGCGCGTCGCGGCAGCGACCGTTAATCCCATCTGGTCGTAATTCGGCTCACCATGCAGCATGGTCTCGATAGTGCGGCGCAGTGCGTCCTCGCTTCCCGGCTGCGCGGCCTGATCCTTGACCCGGCGCTTTAGTTCGTTCTCTTCCCGCGCTGCTTCGGTCGCATCGACCAGTTTGGCCAGATGATCTAAGCCCGCTTGATGGTTGATTAAACCGATGACCTTGCCCTTGTCATCAGTCTGGAAGCTAATCTGAGCGTCGGCGACTTTTAGGAAAAACTCCATCTCGTTCTTGGCAAAGAGTTCGATGAGCGATTGACCTGGCTTCTGAATGAACAGACGATTCCCCTCGCGCTTGATCTTAAGGATGATGCCCGGCGATAGCTCATACTGACCAACATAATGATCAAGTACCTCGGTCGACAGTGTTATCGCGACGGGCGCTTTAACGCCGAAGTAGAGCGCTGCCAAATCAGTCGAGATTTTATCGACAGGGGAGTTTCCAAAATTGGAAAGCACGATAATTGTCAATCGGTCATCCGGATAACGGTCGATCTCCGCTTGGAAACCTTTGATAGAACCGCCATGCGAAATGCGGTTATGTTCAAGCTTCCGGTCAATGAACCAACCAAACCCGTATGTATGACCGTAGTCAGTGAACATCTGCTTCAGCGACGCGTCATTCAGCGGCTTTGCCGCATATAACGCTTGATCCCAGATCAATAGATCGTCCGCCGTCGAATATAGAGCGCCGGCCGCGTAGGGGATGGACATCGACAAGAATGCGCCGTTAACCCATTCACCGTCCTGATTTTCATAACCCGCTGCGCGACGAAGGATAATCTTCGTGCTCGAATCGTAGCCGGAGTTGTGCATCCCGAGCGGATCGAAAATATGCTTCTGCAAATAATCGGCGTAGGACTCGCCCGATACCTTTTCGATGATATAGCCGAGCAGAACATAGCCGGAATTATCATAAGCAAATTGTGAGCCGGGCTCAAATTGAAGCGGCTTGTCTCGCGTCAATTTCACGATCTCTTCCGGCGTTCTGTCGATGCGCGCATCGGATTTAAAGAAATCCGGAATGTCCGTATAGCTTGGGATACCTGAACTATGCGTCAGCAGGTATTTGATAGTGATCTTTTGCCAAGCCGCCGGAGCTTCCGCATAATATTTTGAAACTGGATCGTCGATCGACAGCTTGTGCTGCTCAGCCAATTGCAAGATCGCGGTCGCGGTAAATTGCTTGGTAATCGAGCCTAACCGGAACCTGGTATCGGACGTATTTGCAATGTCCCATTCACGATTCGCCTGACCGAATGCCTGTCGGAAGATTGCCTTGCCGTCATGCGCAACCAACACTGCGCCGCTGAAGAGGTTTGATTGGACATAGGGATCGAGCAGCGCCCGAGCGTTGTTCGCATAATCTCCGGTAAGAGGTTCGGCGATCCCAGCATGGAAGGATTGAGCCATAAAGAAGGCCGATAGCAATAAGGGGAAGAAAGATTTTGGCATTCCACGTTCCTTGCCGCAAGCCAATAGTCTTAACGCCTATCATCTGTCATAACGCAGCGTCGTAGATGGGAGCGGACCTACACTTAAGTGCCGTGGCCTCTCGCGCTCTTTTCTGCGGGTTTTGCTCACGGATAGTTGACCTTTCGAGCGCGCGGTCTATCCTGCCTATATCATGCGGGGGCAATACAAAACCGATCGGCGCTTTGGCGCGCGCGCAGTCTTTTGCGTCGCGCTGATCTATTTCCTCGCCTTCCACGCATTCTTTTTCGGCTTCGTTTCGGCACGGATGACATCGGCCGAAGCGAGCGGGCTTCCTATGTCGGTCATCTGCCACGCCGGGCAGGTGTCGCAGAGCCCGCAACATACGCCGGGTGACGAAAATCCCGGCTTGCCGGACTGCTGCAAGTATCATCATTGCGTTCTTTGCGCCGGCAGCCTGCTGTCCGCGCCCCAGCATGTTGAATCGTCCCTTGTCATAAATCAGTCGCGCGCGCTTTGTCGCCGTGCGCGCGTTTCGTGGCCTGCGACCGATCCGCCGCTTCGAGAGGTCGGTCGTTCCGAAAACCGATCGCCCCGCGCGCCGCCGTTGAGTGCCTGATCGAATTGATGCGTGCCCTGCCACCTCTGTGGCGGGCCGCGAATTCTTTCGCACCAACGGAGCTTCCAATGTTGAATGATGAGCCGCTCCTGCCGGAGCCGGTCCTGCTTGACGCAAACACGCCGCTTATCCGCGCGCTTTCCGAGCACAACCAAAGCGCGCTGCTTTCCTCTCTCACCCGCAAAGTCGGATGCGGCGCGGCGCGCGACCTTATGTGTCCGGCGCTCGCGGCAGCCGTGTTCGGCGCATTCATGATAGGCGCGGGGGCGACCGGCTCTCCGGCAAAGGCGGCACCGAATGACACGGGCACGCAGACGGATGTCAATGGCGCGCTGCCGACGATTGACGTCACAGCCAATCAACAGGGGACGGGGGCAGGCGGTCCGCCCATGAGCCCGTCGGAACAAGCGGGCTACAGCGCGCCGCCTGTCCAGCAGAGCTCAACCAAGCTCAATGTGCCCACCTTCGATCTTCCGATTGCGGTGCAGACGGTGCCGGATCAGGTGATGAAGGATCAAAACACCATCAACCCGACGGAAGCGCTGCAAAACGTCAGCGGCGTGCAGACTTACACGCCGCTCCAATCAGACCAAGCGATTAACATTCGTGGTTTTGACAGCACAAATACGTATCGCAACGGCTTGAAGATGGAACAGCCTGTCATCCCGTCGCTTGACAGCTCCAATCTGCAGAGAATCGACGTCTTGAAAGGCCCGGCGTCCACGATCTTCGGCCGCGCCGATCCAGGCGGCATCGTCAATTACGTGACCAAAACGCCGCTCGACACGCCTTATTACAGCATCGAGCAGCAAGCCGGCTCGTTCAACCTTCTCCGCACCGAGTGGGATTTGACCGGCCCCGTCCAAGCGCTCGACAGCGGCGCCGTGAGCTACCGGTTCTCGGGCAGCTACACGAAGGACGGGCAGTTTATTGACTTCATCAAAAACGACCAAACCTTTCTCGCGCCCGCCGTCACTTGGAAGATCGACCCGGCGACGACGCTGACCGTCGACGCCGAATACCAGCACCGCAACGAGCAGCGCTTTGTCGGCATTCCGGCGGTGGGCATGTATCCGGCGGACCTCCCCGTCTACCGCTCGTTCGACGAGCCGAACCAGCCGCCGTCGACCTACCGCACCTCACTCATCGCCGAGGAATTGAAACATGAATTCAACGAGGATTGGGCGATCACCAGCCGCTTCCTCGCGGTGCGCTCCACCCATGAACAGCTCGATCTCAACGCATCGAGTTTTCCCGACCCGCCAATCCTTGACCGACCCATCCTCTTTCAATTTCAGACGGCCACAAACTATTCGACCAATCTCGATCTGACGGGAAAATTCGATGTGCTGGGCGCGAAAAACGAGGTTTTGATGGGGGCTGATTATTACTACCTCCACGACGACACGACGCTTTCGACAATCGGCAATTACCCGATCAATATCTACAATCCGGTCTATGGCACGGTGCCGGCCTCGGCGTGGAATTCAGCCGCTTATCAGACTTATACGGGGCAGGCGAGTTACGCATTCTTTGAGGTTCATTCCGAGGACGATCTCGGCGTTTACGCGCAGGACGTCGTCACGCCCTTCGAGGGGCTGCATATCCTGGCCGGCATTCGTTACGATCTGGCGGATGTGCATGACGGAGAGTCAAACGGCTACAATCCCAACCAAGCCTACACACTTTACGGCACCAACCCGGACCAGCGCAGTCAGTTCCCAAGTCCGCGGTTCGGAATCGTCTATCAGCCTGTTCCCTGGATCGGCTTTTACGGCAGCTATACAAAATCTTTCGGACTGTACAACGGCATTGATACCAACAGCACGCCCCTTCGGCCGCAAGTTTCGGAAGGCTGGGAGGGCGGCGTCAAGACTGAACTGCTCGACAAAAGGCTCACCGCAACGCTCGCCTTTTACGACATCACCAAGAGCAATGTTCTGACACCGGCGCCGACCGCAGCCAATCCCTATGCGGTGAATACGGTCGACGCCCGCAGCCAAGGCGTCGAATTGGATGTGCTGGGTAAACTGACCGATGAGCTCAGCGTCATCGGCAGCTATTCCCACATCGACGCCAAAATTATCGAAGACACCAGCGGTTTGCTGTTAGGTCATTCCTTGCATGTCTACGCGCCGGATTCCGGGAGCGTGTTCCTGACCTGCGATTTTGCTTCCGGGAGCATTTTGCGCGGCTGGAGTACTGGCGGCGGCGTTTTTGCCGCAAGCAACCGCTGGGGCGACGATCGGAACACGTTTATTCTGCCGGCCTACGCGCGCCTCGACTCTTTCGTGAGATACCAAACAATTGTCGGTGGTTCACGGGTCTCGACGCAAATCAACGTCTACAACATAGCCGACACCAAATATTATACCGGGGTCAGTTTCTTCGGCGCGCAAACCGGAATCATCGCAGGGACGCCGCGATCGGTTGTCGGATCGCTGCGTGTGGAGTTTTGACCATGTCGCAGGAGAAGGAAAAGGCGACGATCATGCTCCCATCCAGCGATAGGCGGCGCGCCTGGCCGGACTATGCGGCCGTCCGGCGCTGGCATTTCTATGCCGGGTTGTTCTGTCTGCCGTTCATCTGCTGGCTCGCCATCACGGGCTCGATCTACCTGTTCCGGCCCGACATAGAAGCTTGGCTCGATCGTCCTTACGAATCGCTCCGACTGGACGGGCCGCGTGCGGCGCCGTCGCGAGAGGCCCAGGCAGCGTTTACCGCCGTGCCGGGCTCTGTGTTCGTCCGATACCAACTGCCGGCAACGCCGTCGGGCGCGGCCCAGGTCGTCGTTGCGCGCGGCGGACTCCCGTTCCGGGTCTACGTCCACCCTGTCACTCTTCAACCGATGAAGGTAGAGCGGGACGATCATCGCATCATGGACCTCATCGCCCATCTGCATGGCCAGCTCCTGCTCGGTAATCGCGGATCGATGCTCGTGGAAGTCGCGGCCTCCTGGGCCGTGGTGATGATCCTGACCGGTTTCTATTTGTGGCTTCCACGCGGTCGCTGGCAAATGGGCGGCGTGCTCTATCCGCGTCTCGGATTGCAGAGCCGGCTCTTCTGGCGCGACCTCCATTCGGTGACCGGGATGTGGGTCTCCATCGTTACGCTGTTCTTGCTGCTGAGCGGGTTGCCCTGGTCCGTGAGTTGGGGGAACTATCTCACCTGGGTGCGCAACCATTGGGCCGCCACAGCCGGCATTCCCGACTGGCCGGTTGGCGCAACGGATCAACCAGCCGCGCGCGTCGCGGCGCACGCTGCGCCTAGACGCAGCATGCCGGGCATGACTGCAGAAGAGATGGCGGCGATGTCGCCGCCCACCGCTCAAGCGGACCAGCTCGAGAAACGGCCAGTCGCAAGTTTGCGGCCTCTGGATGCGATCGTGCCGGTTGCCGCGCGCCTGCATGTGCCGCCGCCGGTCTGGATTTCGCCGCCGCTGAAAGGTGGCGGAGACTGGACGATCTCGTCTCAGGCGCAAAATCGGCCCTTGCGCGTCACCTATGCGATGGCACCGAAGACTGGTCTGATAACGAAGACCAAAAGCTTCGCCGATGAAAATATCGTCGATAAGATCGTCAATGTCGTGATCGCCACGCACGAAGGCCAGCTCTTCGGGCGGATCAATCAAGCCATACTGCTGCTGACGGCTGGCAGTCTTCTCGTTGTTTCGATCAGCGCGACAATCATGTGGTGGCGTCGCCGCCCGTCCGGCATGCTTGGAGCGCCGTTGCCGGCGGCCCGGCCGCGCTTCTCGGCTCTGCTCGTCGTGTCTATCCTAGCCCTTGCCGCGCTGCTTCCGCTGTTCGGGCTGTCACTGCTGATCGTGATGGCGATCGATCGGACACTGTTGCCACGCCTTCCAGCAGCCCGGCGCTGGCTGGGGCTTACAGTTCTCCCTTGAGGGCACGCTCGAAATATTTGTGAACGACTTTTTCTTGATTTTCGAGGAGCCATTCGATGGTCGGCTCATTCGCCATGGCTTTGTGAATGGCGCGGCTTGTCGCTTCGCGGTGAATGTCAAAAAGAATTTTGTGGTCCAGGTTCTGGACTTCAACAATCGATGGATTGAGCCAGATCGAAATGATGATGCCGATGTCATTGACGTTGGCGAGAGGGAGGTCGCCCTTGCGCACGGCATCGAGCACGCCCATCGCCGTTGCATATTGAACGGTGCCCATGAGGATGTTGGTGTAGCGCGTGTCTTTGACGGTCACCTTGCTCACGCACAAGGTCGCGGGTCGCACCATGACGTCGGTATTCAGCAATGCGAGGACGCGCGTGTGTCCAGCGACCTGATTGCCGAGCAAATTGGCGAAGGATGATCCAAACGGGCCGTCGAGATCGCCGATGACAACCTCAGGTTCGGCCGCCGTTCCGGGCGGGCCGCCCGCTACCAGCGCTTCCCCTACGCGAATTCCGATCTTGGCGCTCATGTTTTGATCCTGGATTTCGATGCCGACCGATGATCGCGTTTATAGAGCGCATAATTTGATTGTAAATAAACAAATATTCCTTTGAAGAGATGCGTGGCGTCGTACGCGGCACGCTTTTCGCGTTCGTGCCCGGCTTCAAGACGCCGAATTTCAAACCGTCGCCTGGCCGGAAAACATTCATATTTCCGAAGGCCTAGATCGATTTTGCGTCGAGCAGGCTGGCAGCTTCCAAGGCGATGGCGCGAACACGGTCCGCCGCCGCGGTAATGTCGGCGATGCGACCTACGCCTTGGCCGGCGTAGAGGGCCATCGCCTCGAAGTCGCCGGTCATCGAACGTAAAGGCGAGTCCGTGCTGAAGAGATAGATCGGGCGGCCGTCTTCGGCGCCGATAATTCGACGATCTTCTGAAAAGGGATCACCGCGTTCGCCGCGCGTCACGCTGTTGGCCAGAACCCTCACCTTGGCGCCCCTCGGCCAATTGATATGAAAAGCCTCCGTCAGCACCGTCGCGTCTCGGCGAGCCTCGACGAGCCGCTGCTTGTGAAAATCATGCGCGAAGGATTCGAACGTGGCGATCAGCGCCGTGCCGAATACGGCGCCTTGCGCGCCGAGCGAGAGGACGGCTGCAAGATCAGCGCCGTCGGCCAATCCGCCAGCCGCAAGCACGGGCAGGGTGGTCTGTGCAACGATCTCGGGAAGAAGATGGTGCAGCGGCCGATCGCCTCGCACATGGCCGCCGGCTTCGACACCCTGGGCGATCAGAACTTGCGCGCCGGCTTGCGCGACAGTTTGCGCCTCGGCCACGGACCCGACCTGACAAACCACCACGATCCCAGCGGTGCGCAAGCGGGCAATGAGTTTTGGGGGAACATCCCAGAATAGACCGATGGCGGGAACGCCGAGCTCGATGCAAGCCGACACCTGCGCCTCGAGGAGCGTGGCGTCGGTTGCCGCCGGGATCAGGTTGACGCCGAAGCGCGCAATTTCGCGCGCCCGCAACGCGGCCACTTCCGACCGGATCAATTCAACCGGCTCGCGCACCATGCCGAGAAAGCCGAACCCGCCAGCCTCCGTGACGGCCGCGACCAATTCCGACCGCGCGACGCCGCCCATTCCGGCGAGTGCGATTGGATAGGTGCAACCGAGTACGTCGCAGATAGGTCTATGGAGCGTGGTCGTCATGATCGTGTCCCGGATGGCCATATGGCGAGGCCACCGGCTGTGACGTCACGTGAAATCGCTGGTGCCGGTTGCAGGAATCGAACCCGCGACCTACTGATTACAAATGAGTATAGTCGCTTTTCCATCACAGTCATCTAATTTCACGATACGTCATTATATGATTTGGGCGAGCGGGCGGCAGGCACAGAATAAAGTCGTGACCGTCATTACGACGCTGAGCATCTACTTAACTTGTGCGGGATTGCTATTTCTGCTCACGGCAATAGGCGCGCAGAAGTAGACGGTGTGCTGTTAGTTCGGCGCGAACTCGGAATTGCCGCAGTGTGATTGTCTCAATCTACACTGTCGGAGCACCTAACGATGCGACGCAGGCAGGCTTCGCGCTACGAATTCTATTGCCTGATAAGCGACTCTGAAAAACGCCGAATAGCGATCAGGAATCGCAACATCGTCAATGTTACACAGATGTCATATTATATTTCTATGGCGGTTTGAGATTATGCGCTGGGTTGGAGCCGCGGCTGGAAACGACCACGAGCCGCGTTAATTTCCGACTGCTACGCAGGGGGAATGATCTCGCACGGTTCATGCAAATTCCGACTTTCCCGCAATCTATAAGTGAGGCGCCATTCGGATCGTGGCGTATCCTTCTTGGTGTTTGCCTCGGAATTCTTATGGGCTACGCCGACGTCGTGGGGGCGGAGGGAAGCGGTGCGGCTAGATGGATGAAATTCGATATCCCGTCGCAATCTCTTAGCCAGGCGCTCGAAATTTACGGAGAGCTCACCGGCTGGGAGATTCTGTACAACAGCAATTTGGCGGTGGGTCGCCGGTCGGGCCCGGTTCAGGGCAGGTTTTCACCCACTGAGGCTCTGCAGGTTTTGTTGGCGGGGACAGGTCTTATGGCCAAATATACGAATGCGGGTTCGTTCGTATTGGTGGCTGCCCCAGCCGGTCCCCGCCGCGCCCCATCGTCGCCTGAGCACTGGGATTATTATGGCCGTATCCAGAACAGTTTGAGGGAAGCACTCTGTCGCAGCGACGCCGCGCGGCCGGGCCATTATCGCATTGCGGCACAATTCTGGATTGGCGCGACGGGGGATATCGCCCGTTACCAAAGACTTGGTTCGACCGGTCAGCCGGAAACAGACGGCCGTATCGATCGGACGTTGAGCGAGCTCAGGATCGGAACACCGCCACCAGTGGGTTTCGCCCAGCCGGTCACCATTCTCATCGTGCCGCAAGGCCCGGACGTGAGCCTTGGTTGCGACACCGATCCCGCCGGATTGCAACCGATCAGAGCCGGTCGATGACCGAGACAAACTTAACGATGCTGCGGCGCCTGCTGGTCGAGCGCTATGATGAATTCAGAACGCGATTGGCAAAGCGTCTGGGGTCGACCGATCTTGCCGGCGACGCGATGCAGGACACTTGGCTGAAGCTGGCGCGCGTGGAGGCGATCGGGCCCATCCACAGTCCGAGTCATTATCTCTTCAGTATCGCTCTCAATGCCGCCCGCGATCGGTTGCAAACTGACGCCCGTTATCTTTCGCCGGTCGAGGTCGAGAGTTTGCTCGATCTTGTTGATGCAGCACCCGATCCCGCCCGCGTTGCCGAGGCGCGTTCGGACTTGAGCGTGATCGAAATGGCGTTGGCGGAGCTTCCGCCGCGCCGCCGCGATATTTTGCTCGCCGCGCGACTCGACAACTTGCCGCGCCAAGAGATCGCCAAGCGTCTCGGCATTTCGCTGCGTCTGGTCGAAAAGGAGCTTCACCTGGCGCAGGCATATTGTCTCGCACGCCTGACCGAGGCGACCAAATAGATGCGGTTCGGTCATTTGAAAACCGTCTTATATTTGAAGGGCAATCGGCAGAGGTGGGACAGCTCGATTTCTGCCAACAGCGTGACGGATAAATGATCAGCGGCGCCAATAAGGACATGAAGCTTGACGCTCTAAGGCGGGAAGCGCTGGGTTGGGTTCAACACCTGACCTCGGGTCAGGTGACGCGCGCCGACGCCGACGCCCTGAAAATTTGGCTGCAACAAAGCTCCGATCACGAAGCGGCCTTCGCGGAAGCAAGCGGGCTTTGGAAGAATATCGGACCGGCTGGTGACAATCTGCGCCGCCGGGGACAGGCACCTGCTGAACTCGTGTCGAAGCCTCGAATGATTGATCGACGCGCCCTGTTTGCGGGTGGCCTCGCCGTGGCGGGCGCGGCGGGGGTCTATGCGATTGTCCGGCCTCCCTTCGGGCTCTGGCCCTCCTGGGCGGAGTTTACAGCCGACTACCGTACCGGAACTGGCGAACAGCGTAATCTCGCGCTCGACCAAGTGACGATCCGTCTCAACACGCAAACGAGTCTTTCGGTCCGACCGCCGGTGGGGCAATCCGACCAGATCCGCCTGATTGCCGGCGAGGCATCCTTCACGACGGCATCAAATTCAGCACGCTCGCTCGTGGTGCTTGCTGCGGAGGGAAGGGTCATTGCGCAAAACGCCCGGTTTGACGTGCGCCATACCGGAACCAATGACGGTTCGTCGATCTGCGTCACCTGTCTCGCTGGCGGCGTCCGCGTCGAGCAGCACGGCGAAATCGCGATTCTCGGTCCGGGGCAGCAACTCAACTATACCAATGCTCGATTTGGGTCCGCTTTGGTGGTCGATCCCGCAACCGCGACGGCGTGGCAGCAGGGCGTCCTGATTTTTCGTTTCACGCCGCTCGCCGAGGTGATCGATGAGATCAACCGCTATCGGCCGGGGCGAGTCATTCTTCTCAACGACGCCCTCGGACGAAGCCCGGTCAGTGGCCGTTTCCGCATTGATCACATGGACGAAATCTTTGCGCAGCTTGGAGAAGCTTTCGGCGCCAAGGTGCGCAGTTTGCCGGGCGGAATTGTTCTCCTGAGTTGATCCCCGCTGTCGACGCGCGAGCGCTGAGACAAAATTCTCGAAATTGACCGTGCGGGGATGGCTTCTTGCGCCAGTCTCTCAAGTAGGAGCCCCGTGAATTCTATTTGCGGGCGCGCGTCCGGGCCGTCGTTTTTGGGTTCGGCGCTTAATCTCTTGGAGTGCGTATTTATGCCCGCTCGCGCCATTGCGCTTCGCAATTCCCGCACGCTTCGCACCGCCTTGCTCGCCGGCGTCAGCGCCTTTGCCTTGCTGACGTCAGGGGCCCCGGCACGCGCCATGCAGCTTGGGACCATGCGGGGCGGCAGCGGAGCGTTTGCGGCGACCGCGAATGCGGCAGCCGCGGCAATGGCCAGCGTGCAGCAGGCGCAGCAAGCAACGCAGCAGTCGATGAGCAGCCTGACGCGGGCAATGCAGGCGGTCCAGGCTATGCAGCAGGCTCAGGCGCAGGCTCGGGCCGCCGCGCAGCATGCGACGAGTGCCGCGCCCGGCCTTCCGTCGGTGCCCAATGGCCTGACGCCGGGCGGGCTGGTGCCGACCTATGGGCTCGGCTTATACGATGTGCAAAATCCAGATCCGAACGTCTGGTCCGGCGCCAACGCGCCAACCCAGTCGACAAGCAATGGCCAGACACTGGTCGAAGTCCAACAGACGCAGCAGAAAGCGATCCTGACCTGGACGAGCTTCAATGTCGGCGCAAACACGACGCTCTACTTCAATCAGTCCGCGGGCAATTCCTCGACCGGCAATAATTGGATCGCGCTGAACCGCGTCATCGATCCGTCAGGCGTGCCGAGCCAGATTCTCGGCCAGATCAAGGCCGAAGGCACGGTCTATATCATCAACCACAATGGCATCGTTTTCGGCGGGGGGAGCCAAGTCAACGTCAGTTCGCTGGTGGCCTCGTCGCTGCCAATGTTCGGTGACCAATCCACCAACGCGATGATCCCCGGCAGCGGCGCCTATGACACGGCCGTCGCGGCAAGCAACAGCACCTTCCTCAATGGTGGCTTAACCGGAACCTTCCTCGGCGGCTCGTCGAATCCGGCGGGCGACATCACAATCGACGCCGGTGCGAACATCCAGTCGGGCGATCTCGGCTTCACCTTGATCGCGGCACCGAATGTCACCAACGCCGGCACGATTGATGCCAGTGACGGGCAGATCTTGTTGCTGGCCGGGACGGCGGTCACCCTGTCTTTCCGGGAAACCGCCAACACCACCGACCAGATGAGCGTCTCGCTGGAGGATAGCGGCAGCAACCTCTACAGTCTCGTCAACACCGGCCTCATCACCGCCACGACCGGCAATGTCACGCTGGAAGGCTATAGCGTGACGCAGGACGGCGTCGTCGCGGCGACGACCAGCATTTCGCGGCCGGGCAGCATCACCCTCGTCGCGGAAGACGAGATGTCCGGGCCGGTCGGCGACTCCATCGGCGGCCGGGTGGGCCCGGTGACCTTTGGGCCGCAGTCGGTGACGACCATCCTTCCCGACGAGGATGGCGAGACGACCACCTCGAGTGCGTCCGCCACCGCGGCGTTCCAGTCGGGGACGATCTCGGCAAGCGGCAATTCAGTGACCCTTGAGGGCGACGGCCAAGGCGGCGGCGCACTGATCTATGCGCCGAGCGGCAGCGTCAGCCTCGTCGCCATTCCCGACGATTTCGCGCACAGGGCCAGCAGCGACCCGACGGTCGCCGGCCGCGTCTATATCGATTCGGGGGCGGTGGTGGACGTCTCGGGCCTGCCCGACGTACAGCTCCCGATATCGGCCAATTTCGTGACTATCGGTCCGATCAATGCCAATGACCTTGCCGATGATCCGCTGCAGCAGAATGGTTTCCTGCTCAGCCAGACGATCACGATCGACAGCCGCATCACCGGCACGAATCCGGAAACCGGGCAGCCCTGGGTCGGCACGCCGCTGATCGATGCGGCCGGTTATGTCCAGGACATGCCGCGCACGATCGATCAGATGATGATCAACGCCGGTACGATTGATCTCGCCGGCGGCGAAGTGATCACCGCGCCGGGATCGGTGCTTAACCTCACCGGCGGCTACATCAATTACCAGGGCGGCATGGTCAACCCGACCCGTTTCCTCGGTGCCGACGGGAATATCTACGGCGCCGCCAATGCCAATCCGCTGGTGCCGATCATCGGCATCGCCGGGCGGTTCACGGTCGATCATTCGCGTTGGGGCGTCACCGAGACCTTTACGGCCCCGCTATTGGGCGGCGGCTATTTCGAGCAAGGCTACATTCAGGGCGGCAATGGCGGTACGCTCGACATCTTCGCCAGCCAATTCATCGCGCAAACCAATGGCGTGCCGTCGATCTCGACCACCGGCGCGACGATCCTGGACGGCACGGTCCAGGCCGGCGCCGTCACGGGCCTTTACCAAGCGACCAATGGCCAGGCGCCTTCGGGCGGGTCGTTCGAACTGAACGCAGACACCTCGCTCCTGAACGAGGTCTATACTTTCACCGCGAACGCTGCCTCCCTGGTCCCGACGGGGACCCAGGCCATCGTCATCGCTGATCAACCCGATGACGACACGGGCCTGCCGGGGGATTTCACGGCGGACACCTCGCTGCTGACACCGGACAATCGCCGCCTATCGCCGGCCGATCCCAGCAATATCCTCTACACGACCACGCTGTCCGCCGAGCAGCTCGACGCGGCCGGGTTCTCGTCGATATCGCTCAAGGCCAACGGCAATTCGATCACGGTCGATCCGGGGGCGGCGCTGACCGTGGCACCCGGCGGCACGATCACCTTCAACGCCGCCTTGGAGACCATCGACGGCAGCCTGATCGCGCCCGCCGGCCAGATCAGCATCACCGCGACTGGTGCCACTACCACGCCCTTCACCGCCCTGTGGCCCGATCCGACGAGCACCGCGCCGCCAATTCCCGGTAACATCACGGTGGGTGCGGGCGCGGTGATCAGCGCCGCCGGCGAGTGGGTGAACGATGCCAATGCCGCGACGCCCACCGGTTCGCAATTCATCAACGGCGGCAGCATCACGCTGACCACCGACGAAAGCAGCGCCCAGCCGCTGCTGAGCGGCAACGCCGCCACCAGCAGCGCCCATTTCGGCGATCCGGTCGACAATACCGGTTCGATCATCCTCGATTCGGGAAGCCTGCTCGACGTGTCGAGCGGCGGCTACGTCCAGCCCGACGGCCAGCTTCTGGTGTCGAACGACGTGCCGGTCGGCAAGGGCGGCGCCATCTCGCTCATCACTTATGCCGAGGACACCGGCGGCGGATTCGGCGATGGCCAGACCTCTCCCCAACTCCCGGCATCGCAGCCGACCGCCGGCCGGATCGTCATGGACGGCACGTTGCGCGGCTACGGCTTCTCCGCCGATGCCTCGCTGACGCTGCAGACGCTGGCGATCCAGATCGGCGGCGATGCGAGCTCGGCACCTTCATACGCGCTCGTGCTGCCGGCGGATTTCTTCGCCGATGCCGGCTTCGGTTCTTACAATCTGACCTCGGAATACGACACCACCATCGCCGCCGGCACGACAATGGCGCTGACGCAGTCGAACTTCATTCCGAGCTCGGCGTTGCTCGCCGCGCCCACGGGGACGAATCTTTATGGCGCGGGGCTGGCGCAGCCGGACGGGACCTTGGTCACCATCGGCCAACTCGATCCCTTCCATCGTGCGCCGACCAACCTCACGATCAACGCCGACAATTATCTCAATTGGAATTTCAACGGCGGGCACGGCAGCCGCCTCGTCTTCTCCGGCGTGACCGGTACGCTGCTGATCGATCAGGGTGCCGCGATCGTCGCCGACGCCGGCGCCAGCATCACGCTCAACGCCGACGGCCAATTGACCGACCTCGGCTCGATCACCGCGCCCGGCGGCACTGTGGCGTTCAACGGCCTGTTCTCGTTCTTCAGCATGAATACGACGGACTCGATCTGGCTTGGGGGCGATAGCCGTATCGACGTATCGGGCACGGTGCTGACTGATCCGTTCGCGGCACCGGTCGCCATCGATGGCGTGCTCACGATACCTATCACCGGCAAAGTGCTGTCGGGCGGCTCGGTGACGCTCCTTGCTCAAGACGGCTATGTCGTGGCCCAGCAGGGCGCCGAGATCGACGCCAATGGCGCGAGCGGCACGTTCGACTTGCCGCGGGACAATGGCGCGGCCTCGCTGTCGCCGATCGCCTATGGCCTGACCCCGGTGTGGAGCGACGGCGGCCAGATCACGCTCGGCAGTACCAGTGGGCTTTATTTCGACGGCACGCTGCACGCCGCTGGCGGCGCCTCCCAAGCGCAGGGCGGTACGCTGACGATACAAGGCGTCGACTATGTCAACAGCAACAATTCTCTCGACAAGTCGACCGCCGGCATCCTGATTCAGCAATCGGGATCGTTCGTGCCGACGGGGCTCCAGCCGGGCCAGACAGTGGAAGCTTCTCGTACCACGCCGTCCGGCATCGACTATTTCGACGCTGACACGCTCGACGGTTCGGGCATCGGTAATCTGGTCCTGGGCAACAATCCCGCCACCGGCGTCGTCGGGGCCGCGAACAACGTCTCGTCGCTGACCATCGCCTTCGCCGGTCCGGTAAATCTCACGCTCGGCCAGTCGATCATCGCCGATGCGTCGAACTACATGGTGCTACCTTCTGGCACCACGAACATTCCAGGCATTGCCGGCACTGCCGCCTTGCCGACGAACGCGGTCAACAGCACCAATGGCGCCGTGGTCACGATCAGCGCGCCTTATGTGGAGATTGGCGGCAACAACAGCGGCACGTCGTCCTTCAAGCCGTCAGCTTCGACGCTTGCGACTGGCGACGGCACGCTGAACGTCTCGGCCGAGGTTCTCGACCTGACCGGCCGGTTTGCGCTCCAGAACGTCGCCAATGCGAGCTTCACGTCGAGCGGCGACATCCGGCTCTACACGCTGCCCGCATTCCAAGCTTTCAGCGGCACCACGCCGCAAGCGGGCTATCTCGTCACCACGGGCGACGTCACGCTCAAGGCGTCGGATATCTATCCGGCGACGGACAACAGCTTCATCATTGATGCCGTCAACGCGAATGCGGTGAAGGACGCGAACGGCAATCCGCTTCAGACCAATGTGACGATCCTGGGCAACGGTGCTTCGTCCGCGCCGCTGTCTGCCGGCGGCAGTCTGCTGATCGATGCCACGAACATCTTGCAGGACGGCACTTTGCGCGCGCCCTCGGGCTCGATCACGCTGGGTGTCAGCGACACAGGCAGCGCGGCCTCCGCTTTCAACAATCTGCCGCTGGTGCAGACACAATCGGTCGAACTCGGGAACGACAGCACGACCTCGGTCTCGCTCGACGGCGAAACGATTCCCTTCGGCACGACGGTCGACGGCCTTGACTTCCAATACGTCAATCTCGGCTTCACGGGGACGACGCCGGACCTGACGGCGCCGCCGGTCAAGGTCATCAGCCTCGCCGGCAGCAGCATCACGCTCGATCCCGATGCCACGGTGGACCTGACCGGCGGCGGTGAATTGCAGGCGCAGGAATGGGTACCGGGTACTGGCGGTTCGCGTAACGTGCTGCTGCAGACCAATACCGATTTCCAGAACGGCAGCGCGCAGCCCGTGCAGGTGCCGCTCTTTGCCGACGACCGGCAGATCTACGCGATCATCCCCGGCTTCAACGGCCCGGTGGCGCCCTTCGATCCGGAGTTCGCCCAGCCTGGCTCGGAAGTCGGACAGTCGGTTTATCTCTCCGGCGTGCCGGGGCTGCCGGCGGGCGTCTACACGTTACTGCCAGCGCAATACGCGACCTTGCCGGGCGCCTTCCGCGTCGTGCAGAACACCAATGTCAGCAATGCTGTCGCCAGCCAGAATGTCGCTCTCGCCGACGGCACCCAAATCATCGCGGGCACGTTCACCAACAGCCTGACCGGCGCACGCGATGCCGAGACCACCAGCTTCATGGTGCAGTCTGCCGCAGTGTGGGGGAGATACTCTCAATATCGCCTGACCAACGCCGACACCTTCTTCTCGTCGCAGGCGCAGCAGAACGGCACCCCCATGCCGCGCCTGGCGGCGGATGCCGGGCAATTGGCAATCGCGGCCATCACCAATCTCGCGCTCGATGCGACGCTCGACGCCACGCCTGGTTTGGGCGGGCGCGGGGCACAGGTCGACATCGCCTCGCAGGATATTGAGATCGTGGGTTCGGGCGAGGCCGCCTTGCCGGGCTACCTCCAGATCAGCGCCGACGCGCTCGATACGCTGGGGGCCGAGAGCCTGCTGATCGGCGGCACGCGCACCGACACGGCTACGGGCGAGACCATCACGGCGGCGGCCGACAGCGTCGTCGTCGCCAACGACGCCGCCGATCCGCTGGCCGGTCCAGAGATCATCCTGGTCACCAAGACCGACCCGACCGGCAAAGACCCGAACGCCCCCACCGGCCTGCTCGTCAAGAGCGGCAGCGTCATCGAGGCGAAGGGCACCATCGCCGCTGATGCCGACGTGCCGATCACCATTGGCAGCACAAGCGTGAGCGGCGACGGCGCATTGCTCGAAGTCTCCAACGGTGCCCCGGTCACGGTGACACGGCTTAACGTGCCGACGACGCCCTTGGGTCTTCTCGATGTCCAGGCGGGGACTACACTCGCGGGCGGGCAATCGCTGATCCTCGATTCCGCCGGCAACACGCTTGTCGATCCGAGCGCAGCGCTTTCTGGCGATGCCATCACCGCCGATGCCGCGACCATCACTTTTGTCGCGGGCGACAACACGCCCGGCAACGGCTTGGTGATCGGCCCGAGCACGCTGGCGCAGTTCGCCCGCGCCAACACGATCATCCTGCAAAGCCGCGGCGCGATGGATTTCTTCGGCGACATCAATGTGGCGCTCGATCACGGCACGCTTGAACTCGGGGCAGGGGCTTTCACCACATCGACGGGCGGCAATGTCTCGGTATCGGCGCCGACGCTCGTCCTCACCAATCTCCTGGGCGCGCAGCCGGGCACCTGGACCGGCCCGACGAACGGCTCATTGACGCTCAACGCCGACGAGATCGACTTCGGGACGGGCGAGCAGGCCACCAGCACCGCGCCGGCGACGGCTGATTTCTTCGGCTTCGGCACCGTCACGGCCAATGCGACGAGCGCGATCGTGGCGCAGGGCACCGGCGGCGTCTTCGATTTCGGCAGCACGCCGGTCACGCTCAACACGCCGCTCATCCAGGCGGATACCGGGTCGACCCAGACACTCAAGACCACCGGCGCACTGACGCTCGCGACTGCCGATGGCCAAGCGCTGCAACGCCAGTCCATCGGTGGCCAAGTCACCTTGATCGGCGGTTCCGTCAATGACGGCGTGAACATCTCCGCGCCCGCCGGCAATGTGAACCTGGAAGCCACCAGCGGCGATCTCGTCGTTGACAGTTCGGTCACCATCGACGTGAGCGGTGCCGCCAAGCAGTTCTTCGACGTGACCGAATTCGCGCCGGCTGGCGCGATCAGCCTCGTCGCCGACCAGGGCAACGTCATGGTCGCGGGCGGCGCCACGCTCGACTTCGCCGGCAATGCCGGCGGCGGCAATGCCGGCCAATTGTCCATCGCGGCCCCGGTCGGGGTCGCGACCCTTCAGGGCGCCGTCCTCCAGGGCGGCGCGGCGGCGGGCTTCACCGGCGGCTCGCTCAGCCTCACGACGGGCGGCAGCGCCGACCTCGACGCCCTGGCGCAGGAACTCGCCGCCAGCGGCGTGACCAACGCCATCTCCGTCACCTCGGGCCAGGGCAATCTTGTGCTGTCGGCCGGCAACATGATCACGGCCGAGATGGTGTCGCTCACCGCCAATGGCGGTACGGGCGGTGCGGCGGATACGACGGACGGCAATGTCATCATCGCCGGGACGATCAACGCCAACGGCGTTGCGACATCTTCGGGCGGCGCCCAGGGCGGCATCATCGACCTCTTCGGCAAATCGAGCGTCGATCTCGAAGGCACGCTGCTGGCTGAGGGCTCGGACGCTTACAATCCCGACGGTACGGTCAATTCCAATTCGACGCAGCTCGGCGGCACCATCAACATCGGCACCACCGGCACGCCCACGGCCAATTCCTACAACATCCAATACGGCTACGAGAATGTGGCTTTGGCGAACTCAGGTAGGATCGTGCTCGGCGCCAATGCCGTTATCGACGTTTCGGGCGGCGGCCCGCTGACACTGGCCTCGGACGGCGAGCAGGGCGGCATCGTCAATTTGCGTGCGCCGCTGCTCGACAGCGACACGGTCGATGTCGTGGTGAACCTCGCCAATCCCGCGGGCCAGATCCGCGGCGCGCGCGCCGTCGACCTCGAAGCCTATGCGGTGTGGAGCACGACCGACAGTACAACCGGTGCGCAGCATTTCGACGGCATCATCGATCCGGCCGGCTGGTATGATTCAAGCGGCAATCTGCTGGCAGGCACGTTCACAAACACCAATACCGGCGCGACGATCACCTACACGCCTGCAAATGGGAGTACACCAGCCAGCCTGTCGAACGAGCCCGGTGCAACGCCGGCGCAGGTCGCGGCCGATCTCGCGAGCGATCTTCAGAACGATTTCTTCACGCCGACGGCGGCCAACACCGACCCGACACGGACGGCGCATGAGACTTTCTACGGCTTCGTCAACGGCGATAATACGGCGGCCCAGCCGGGCACGCTGATGGGCTTCGTCGAAAATCCCGGCTTCGTCACGCCGGCCAACGCTTCGGCCATCTCGAATTTCCACGAGGTTCCCGGCATCGAGCTCGACAATCCGAGTTCGAACATCAACCATGGCGCGATCTCGGTGCTGACGGACTGGAACCTGGGCGCGACCAACGCGGGCGGCGTTCCTCTCTTCCGCCTCAATGGTCAGGCGCCGGTCTTCACCTTGCGTGCTGCGGGCGACATCAATATCGACGCCAGCGTCAGCGACGGCTTCTATCAGCGCTCGCCGGGGCCGAATATCATCACACAAACTGTTATTCAGTTGACTCCCGCCGATCCTAGTGCCGCAAACAGCGACTTCAACAGCAGCACCGGCCAGAGTTTCATCGGTTATGCCGAAACCGTGAATGCGTTGGGGGGCGGGACCTTCACGGTCGTGCCAGGCACGACTTTCACGCCAACCACGGCGACCACGACGGGAACGTATTACATTCCACTCACGGCTCCGGCCGCGGGGCAATCTGCAACATATTATTCTAATTACACCACCAGTTACTACAGCACCTTCACCACGTTCTGGGGGAGCATAATAAAATCCGACATTGTGACCAATGCAAAGGGGGCCCTCACGGCCTCGCCGACAATTACATTGGCTGCCACGCAGGGAGAGCCCATTCCGAGTAGCTTTCCCAATAATTACGCAGGTTACACTGCCGCCTACACCGCTTGGCTCGAATCGAACCCGTTGTTCTCGACAAAGTCCACTTCGCTTACGCCGCCGCCGCCGACACCGCCGACCAATATCAATGATTACGCCACATACATACTCGCGTGGAAGGCATATAGGAATTATGTCTTCAGTACATTGAGCCAGAGGTACGTTGGATCGGGGGCGGAGCTTTACTTTTATCCGCCAGCGCCGCCGCCGTTGGATCCCAACGTGCCTGTGCTGACGACGACACCAGTTACCCAGACCACGGCCGGCGGTAACAGTCCGTCGCCGATGCCGACGCCCCAGAATCCTGAGGCGCTGGACATCGCCACGCTGGCCGGCGGCTCGAGTTCGTCCTATCGCTTCGTCGCCGGCGCCGATCTTGGCAGCGTCGATCCGACGGCGACAGAACTGCCGGCGACTTTCGCCTCCGGCGATTTGGCTGGCCAGGGCAGCGTGACCGTCGACGGGCATTTCACGGTCACCGATTCCATTACGAGTGGGTTGACCCAGCCGCCGGTCATCCTGCTGCCGACCATAGTGCGCACCGGCACGGGCTCGATCGACATCGCGGCAGGCAATGATTTCGCCCTGCTCGACGCCGCAGCGCCCGGCGTCGTCTACACAGCCGGCATGCCGGCGACCGGTACGACCGCCAGCCCGACCGTCGGCACGGTGAAGGATCAAGTTGAATGCTGCGCGGTCAGCACCGATGAAGAATTCCTGGTCACCGGCGTGGTCAATCCGGTCGCGGGCGGCGATATTTCCATCAGCGCCGGCAACGACATTCTCGGCACGGAGCAGGTCGTCGATACGACCGGCCAGGTCACCGGCACGGCCGGCGTCCTCACCACCCAGTTCTGGTGGCAATGGATGGAAATCGGCAATCCGACAGCGAGCGGGACGAATTCGAACGGCAACCCCGCATCCTTCGCCGAGGGTTCGTCGATCAACTTCGGCGCCTTCGACCAGGGTGTCATGAGCGTGGGCGGCAATGTCTCGATCGACGCCGGCGGTAACATCAGCGACCTGGCGGTCTCATTGCCCACGACCTGGTATCTGACGGCTTCCGGCGCGCGCGCGCCGGTGACGTCCCTTAGGGTCACGGACGGCGTGGCCGCCAGCCAGGGCCTAACGGTCAACACCGTCGGCGGCGGCAACCTCGTCGTCAGCGCCGGCGGCGACATCCTGAGCGGCGATTATTTCGTTGCCAAGGGGACGGGCACGATCACCGCCGGTGGTCAGATCGGCTCGGATTTCAGCTATGCCACGAACCAGACGCTCCTCACTACCTTCTCCCCGGACCCCAACCTCGCATCGGCCTCGCCGGTCGGGACTCTGTTCGCCCTGCAGGACGCGACCCTCACCGTGACGGCGCGCCAGAGCGTCGATATCGGCGGCATCTTCGATCCCTCCCTGCAAGGCAACGCCACGGAGTATCAAGGCTATAGTGCGAACTCCGCCGTCACCGTCCAGTCCACGACGGGCAATGTGAGCCTGCTCAGCACCGTGCTGTCCAATTTCCTGCTCGCCGACAATGTGAGCAGCAGCTTCACCTCGACGAGCAACGGTCCGGTCGGTTTCGACCTGCCGGCGACGCTCGACGTCGTCGCCTTCAACGGTGGCATCTCGGTCGATGCGCCAGGCCTGCTCTCGCCCTCCGCCGAGGGTGGCCTCAATCTGATCGCCGATCAGACGATCCAGTTCTCGCAGCAGAACCGCAACGATACCGGCAGCACCTTCGGGGTGGGCATCGTCGATCCTTCGGGTCTGGCCTCGCCGCTCAATCCGATGGGCTGGCTGCCGATGGGCACGGTCAGCAATACCAACGTAAATTTCAACGGCTTCGGGTCGCTGACCGGGCTCAGCCGCTTCAACCTGGATGACAGCCTGCACGATGCCGATCCCGATCCGGTCCGCATCTACGCCCTGAGCGGCGACATCGATGACGGCATGACCGATCCGAACGGCTTCGTGGTCAGTCCGCTACGGCTCCAGCCCAACATGCCGGCGCTGATCCAGGCCGGCCAGGACATCGTCGATCTGACCTTCCTCGGGCAGAACTACGACGCGTCGGACATCACCCGCATCGTCGCGGGCCGCGATATTCTCGACACGCCGCTCGGCAACTTCGTCGGCAACGACAGCAGCAATGACAGCATGGGCGCGCCGCCCGTCCTGGAGCTCGCGGGCCCGGGCACTTTCGATGTCGAGGCTGGGCGCAATATCGGGCCGCTCACCTCGGCCGTCGAGGCCAACGCGGCAGGCTATCTGGCTGCGTTCAACCCGAATATTCCGACTCAAGTCCCGCCGACAGGCATCCAGACCATCGGTAACGCCAACGACGGCGACCTGCCGGCCGAGAGCGCGAGCGTGGTCACGCTGTTCGGCATCGGCCCCGGCATCAACACCCAGGGCTTCGCCAATGCCTATCTCGATCCGGCAGCGATGCTGCCGGCGGGCGTGTCGAGCTATAGCGATCAGCTCGTTGCCTTCGTCGAGCAATACGAAACCGACCAGAACAAGAAGTTCGGCATTGGCGGCCCGGTGACGGGGCTGACCGCCGGTCAGGCCTGGGCGGTTTTCGAGACTTTACCCGCCTATCGGCAGCAATTGCTCGTTGATCAGGTGTTCTTCGATATCCTCGACACGACCGGCCTCGATTTCAACAACGCGTCGAGCCCATTCTTCCACCAGTACGCGCGTGGCTATGAAGCGATCAATACTCTGTTCCCGGCGTCCTTCGGCTATACGCAAAACAATCTCAGCGGCGGCAGCAACGGCTCGAACGCGCCGGTCTCGACGGGCTTCCTCGACATGCGCGGCTCGACCATCCAGACCCAGCAGGGCGGCAATGTCTCGATCCTGGGGCCGGGCGGCGAGGTGCTGGTCGGCAGCGCCTCGGCGCCGCCCTTTGTCGTGGACAGTACCGGCCACACCTTGGTCGGCCCCAACCAGATGGGCATCCTGACGCTGGAGACGGGCGACATCGACATTTTCAGCGACCAGAGCGTGCTGCTGGCGCAAAGCCGAATCTTCACCGAAGAGGGCGGCAATCTGGTGATCTGGTCCTCGAACGGCGACATCAATGCCGGCCAAGGGCTCAAGACGACGGCCGAACTGCCGCAGGAAGTCTTCACCTGCGATCCCGACCAGAATTGCACGATCAATCCCTCGGGCGAAGTCACGGGTGCGGGCATTGCGACGCTCCAGACGATCCCCGGCGCGCCGCGCGGCAACGCCGATCTGATTGCGCCGCGCGGCACGATCGATGCGGGCGCCGCCGGCATCCGCGTCTCGGGCAATCTCAATCTCGTCGCGCTGCAAGTGGTGAACGCCTTCAACATTCAGGTTCAAGGCGTGACGACAGGCCTGTCGTTCGTGGCGTCGCCCAGCATCGGCGCGCTCACCAGCGCCTCGAACGCGGCCGGTGCGGCGGTGAAACAGGTCGCCAGCCCGACCAATAAGGCGACCACGCAGGCCTCGATCCTCATCGTTGAGATCGAAGGCTATGGCGGTGACGACGAAAGCGAGCCGGTGCAACAACCGCAACCGGACGATCACCATAAGAAAGCCAACGGGCAACGCGCGAATTACGATCCGAATGGCATGTTTCGCGTGGTCGGCAACGGCGCATTGTCTAATGAAGAGAAAGAAAATTTGACACCTGACGAAAGGCGGGGTTTGGCGCCGTGATCTTCCGACGCACAGATGAGTCGGCCAGTGCGTTTTTCGTGGTCTCCACTATCGACCCGCGAGCGCGCCGTGCAATTGCTGCGCTCGCGGACCGGCGTAGAAGCTCGCTTAGCCGCCAGCTTTCAATCTTCCGGCCAGGGGGTCGTAAAACTTAATGGCGCGGAAATTTTCGGTGCCCCGATTTATCTTCGGGAAAGTCTGAGCCCAACCCTTGCTGGCGCCATCGGCAACCGCATTTTGCTTAGTTATCAGCAAACCACTCTCCTCGAGCGCCAGCAAAGCGGCCCTTGCCTGACCGGTATCCTGAAAGATTGCGTCAAATGCTTTGCTCGGAACGATGATCACCGAGGTTTTCTTTTCTTTCGTGCGAATTGCTCGTTTTGGCTTTTTCTCCAACGCAGATATGTTGTTCACAAAACGAGGCGGATTTTGCTGCAAGTGTGTATTCAAGATCGTCATGGCTGCGCGCTTAGCGTCGACAGGCCGGCCGATGACCTTGCGAAAGCTCTCAAAGCCACCGGCGATGACTTCGAGAGTTTCGTTCAGATCCCAAGGCAGTACTTTCGCCTCGATCCCGAGGCTCGCGCCCGCGTAAAGCATCCCGAAATTATCCGCCGCATGAGCGAGCGCGCCGTCATGAGATGGCACTGAAACTCGCCGCCTAAAGGTCTTCAAGCGTGAACCAACTTGCTCCTGAATCTCACTTTCGGCCTTTGAAGCCAAAAATTTAACGTACGGCTCGAAGGCTACGCCAGAGTGAATCCGAGCGGCTGCGCGCAATTTTGTGACGTGTTCGCGCGCCTTGCGATCGCTCAAGCCCATCGGGAGTCTATCGAATATCGTCTTTGCGTTGTTCACGGTGGCAGGCACGTCGTGCGCCCGTGCAATCTCGCCTTCATCGCGCTCGCCCTTCGATCGTGCGACGGAATGAAACGAGGTCTCGGCAGTAGATAGTAAAATCGCCCGGAAGGCGGCGCTTGTCCTCGTGGACCCATAGCTTGAGGCCGAATGCCTCGTCTTATCGCGGCCCTCGCCGAAGGCGTATGTCCACTCGCGCAATTTGGGCAGCTATATCTTCAGCTTTCCCCTTCAAGAGCCCGAGCTCGTTCAATGGCATAATTTGGTCGTTGAAAGCCTTGCAGCTCTCGAGCAAAGCAGCCGGGGTGGCGTTCCAGTTGGGAAGACGATCCTCGTCGCCAATCCCGACCACCGATGCGGCTCCCAGCATTCCAGCCGTTTTTCCAGTTTTGCTCTCGCCGCACGCATTTATGATAAACGACGGCCTATTCATTATCGTAAGAAGCGGCGCCGCGAAGGCGGCGCTCATCATAACGGTCGCAACCGTTGACTGAATTGTCACCGCGCCGACCTCCGTCTTCCAATCGTCAAGAGTGCTCCGGCTCCGCTCGGCCGTGTCTCCATACTTCGACGACCATTCTGGCGGATAGACGGAGATCTCGGACTTTCCGAATTGGAAAACGCGGTCCAAAGAGACGAAGGCATTTTCCTTACGTCGCCATCCAACCCTGTCTACGTTCAAACGATATTCCAACGGGGGCTTTTCGATCGCCGCGCTTACCAGGGCTTAACCGATCTTGGAGTGTATCTCAGTTTCGATAATCGCGGAAGTCAACAGGTTGAAAAGCTGACATAATAATGTAAATTTTTTTGGTCAGCATGAAACGCTGTCTTTCATCTCGGTGCCACTTATTGGGCGTTCCTCCCCATCGCATCAAAATGAGCATAGGCAAGAATGCGAGGCTAATTGCATTTCTCTTATATCTTGGGTTGATCCAGATCGTATATGCTCAATCTGGAACTCAAACAGTGATTGTGAAGAATGAGCCTTTGCCCACGGGATATATCCGCTTTAACATTCCAGCCCAATCCCTGACCTCCGCGCTTGAAACCTATAGCATCCTCACGCGGCGTGAAATTCTTTATGACGCAAAATTGGTGATTAATCGTCGGTCTACCGCGGTCGTCGGTGTCTACACGCCACAAACGGCGCTGCGCATGATGCTTGAGGGGTCGGGACTTGCACCCGGAGACATGGCAAATAACGCCCTTATGTTGGAGCAAGTCCTTGCGCCTCTGCCGCGACAGCTCGAGAGCAACACCGCGCCACCGGCGACTGTTGTGCAATATTACGGTCGCATTCAATCGAGATTGAAAGCGGCCTTTTGCCGGGATAGAGGGATACAGCCTGGAGCGTATCATGTTGCGGTCAGCTTCTGGATCGGAGCCGATGGTCTAGTTTCCGAGGTCGAATTGCTGGGGTCGACTGGCGAAGCTGCCCGCGACTTAATGATCGATCATACGTTGCGGACGCTCGTCATTGGGTCGCCTCCTCCGGGTTTCGCACAACCCGTTACATTGGTCGTTTCTCAATGGTCGTCAGGAATGACGCGAGATTGCCAGAGTAAGCCTGACGAATCGCGGCCGTCGGGGACCATGCAATGAGCGAAACGAATATCGTCGCGCTTCGAAGACTCTTGGTTCTGCGCTATGACGATCTGCGATCGCGGTTGACGCGTCGTCTCGGATCGTCAGACCTCGCCCATGAAATATTGCATGAGACATGGTTGCGTTTAGATCGTGGCGAAGGTGCTCCCGCCGTTCAGAGCCTTGAGGCTTATGTGTTTCGCGCGGCGCTCAACACAGCTCTTGACCGGCGGCGCGCTGAAAACCGTCGTCTTACTGCCGCGGAAGTCGAGGGATTGCTCGAAGTTGTCGATGAGTCTCCCGGGCCCGAGCAGGTAACAGAAGCGCGCTCGGATTTGAAAGTGATGCGAGCCATCATGCTTGATTTGCCGCCTCGGCAATATGCGATTCTTCTGGCGGCGCGTCTTGAAGGCCTGTCTCGACGTGAGATCGCCAAGCGCTTCCGGATTTCGGTGCGTCTCGTTCAACGCGAATTGCAGGATGCACAAAATTATTGCACGGCTCGTTTCAAAAGCTCAAATCCGAATCGGTCCCGTACGTCCAAAAACGGCGCCGAGAACGGTCCCGCACGGTCGAGGGATGAGAAATGACCTCGAACAAACGGGATAGCGAACTCGGTCCTCTGGAGCTTGAAGCGAGTCGCTGGATCATGCGGCTCGTTTCAGGTGAAGCGACGGTTTCCGATGCAATATCTCTCAAGCAATGGCGGCGACAGAGCCGCGAACATGAGGAAGCCTATGCCGCGGCCGCGCAGCACTGGGAGATGTTTGGCCTTGCGGGGCAGGATCTTCAGAAGCAAGGGCTTGGCCCGGTGTGGACACCGTCCAGCCGGATGCCAGATCGGCGCGCCGTGCTTGCCGGGCTAGGCGTGGTTGGCGCGGGTACGCTTGGATATGGTCTTGTGCATCCACCTTTCGGTCTCTGGCCATCGCTCATGGAATTGACGGCAAACTACCGGACCGCGAAGGGGCAGCAAAAGCAAATCGTTCTCGCTGAGAATATATCGGCGCGGCTGAACACGCAGACCAGTCTTGTTCTGTCGGAGAATGTCGCAGCAAGAAGGCAAGTCAGGCTTATCTCAGGGGAAGCGGCTTTCTCGAATGCGTCAGGAAATCCGTTGGTCGTCGTCGCGGGCGATGGACAGACAGTGGCGCTGCGGGCCAAATTCGAGGTAAGAAATATCGAGGCTACGGTGTGTGTGACCTGCGTCTCCGGCAATGTTCAGGTCTGGCAAGCCGGAAAAGCAACCGAGGTGCAGCCGGGTCGACAAGTTCGCTACGACGAGGCGGGTCTGCGTCCAGTTACAGCGGTTGATTTGCCGGAAGCCACAGCCTGGCAAGAGGGCCTCTTGATTTTCCGTTTTACACCCTTGTCTCGCGTTATCGCGGAGATCAATCGTTATCGTTCCGGGCTCGTCGTTCTCATGAAAAGTACCCTGGCAACCGACCCTGTCAATGGGCGGTTCAGCATTGAGCATATCGATGATGCCATCGATTGGATTAAACAGATATTTGGGATGACTGCGACATCGCTGCCCGGCGGGATTGTTTTGTTACATTGAAGCAAGCGATGAGTACCCGACATCAAACTGTCATAAAGATTCTTGTTCACGTTTTTCTTTTGCGGACGTCTAGGGAAGTGAGCCTGCGATCGCGCCTGTCTTGAGGCGGCCGATGAGGCGAGAACACTCCTTGCAGGGGCAGGCCCTTAATGTCCGCCAAGAATACCGCCGCAGTCCGTCTTTCCTCGTTTCGTCGCTTTAGTGCACGAGCAGCGCTTCTCGCTTCCGTCAGCGCGTTGGCTTTGGCGGTGACAGATGTGCCGACGCGGGCCATGCCGCTGGGGACCATGCGCGGGGGCGGGGCGTTTGCGGCGACCGCGAATGCGGCGGCGGCGGCCGTGGCGAGCGCGCAGCAGGCGCAGGCGATTGGTCAGCAGGCGACCGGCTATCTGACGCGCGCGATGCAAGCGATCCAAGCCATGCAACAGGCGCAGGCTGCGGCGCGCGCCGTGGCGCAGCAGCAGCAAAGCCTAGTGCCGAACGGGCTCGGGCCGGGTGGGCTCGTGGTCGATCCAAGGGTTGCGGCGGGGACTGACGCCAATCTCTGGCAGAACATCAGTCAGCCGAGCCAAGTGACGAGCAATGGCCGGACGACGGTCACCCTGACGCAATCGGCGCAACGCGCGGTCGCGACCTGGGAAGAGTTCAACGTCGGCAAGAACACGATCGTCGATTTCAATCAGTCGGGCGGCAATTCGGCCAACGGCAACAATTGGGTCGTGCTCAACCGCATCGATGCGACCGGCGTGCCCTCGCAGATAGAGGGGCAGATCAGAGCCGACGGCACGGTGCTCATCATCAATCCGAACGGCATCGTCTTTTCCGGCACCAGCCAGGTCAATGTCCATTCGCTGATCGCCGCAGCCATGGATCTTAACGGCTATAGCGGGACTAATTTCGGTGTCTTCAACAGCGCCGGCACCTATAACGAGGTGGCGCAAACCCTCGCGGGCCAGATCGCATGGGCGCCAGCGAACGAGGACAGCGCCAATCAGACCTTCCTCGCCAGCGGTCTCTTCATCAACAATGCCGTCAATGGCTCGCCGGGGCAGGTCTTCTTCGCCGCGCCGTCCACCGCCGTTGCCGGAACAAACTACGGCGTCCGGGTTGAGGCCGGCGCAGAGATCGTTTCGGCGATCAGTGGCACCGATAATGGCGGAACGGTTGCGCTTCTGGGACCTACGGTCACCAATGCCGGGAGCATCATGGTTCCTTCCGGTCAGGTGATCCTCGCCGCCGGGACCAACCTTGGCTTGTCGCAGCCCGCCGGCGCAGTCAATCTATCGGTCGTGCCTGGCATCGAACTTCCGACTTTGAATTCGGGTCAGCAATTGATGTGGACTCCGGCCAGCGATCCCGGCGCCCTTGGCGCCCTGGCCGTCAACGACACCAATGGCCTTCTGTCTTCCGATCGGGGGAATGTCACGCTCTTTGGCGACACCGTTCAGCAATTGGGCGGCATCGATGTCACCACCAGCATCACCCGGGCCGGCTCGATCGATCTGCGCGCCATCGGCACGCCGGCGGATAATACGTCGCCCGGATCGCCCTTGGGCGGCGTCGTCTTCGGCCCCGGGAGCCTTACCGCCATCCGGCCCGACGAGAACGGTGAGACGATTCCGGAGAGCTCTGTCGCCAATTCGTCCTCTGCCTTCGTCCCGCCCTCGATCTCAATCCTCAATGCCGCCAATGTCGATTTCCAGTCCGGCTCTTTCATTGAGGCACCAGGCGCGTCCTTTTCCATTTCCGGCGTCTACGCGCCGCCCTTCAATTCTGCGATCCCTCCGGTCGGGCGTGTGCTTCTCGAATCCGGCAGCATAATCAATCTTGCCGGGACGAATGCGGCGGAGTCGCTCGCGAGCTATCTCTACACGTTCAAAGTCACCGCCAACGACGTCGCCGACAGCCCATTGGCGCGAGGCCTGATCGGCCAGACGGTGACGATCGATCTGCTCCTGTCCGGCACGCGGGCCGATGGCGAGACCTGGGTCGGCTCGCCGCTCTTTGCCTCTTCGGGCAAGGGCTATCTCGAAGAGATCCCGGAATCGATCAACGAACTGCTGTCGCGGGGCGGCAGCTTCACCGTCGCCAAAGGCAACGGTATCGCCAATTTCTCCGATTTCATCCAGGAGCCCGGCTCGCTGATCGATGTCTCGGGCGGCTTCATCCAATTCGCCGGCACCACAGTCGATACGACGCGTCTCTTAGGGGCCGATGGACAGGTCTACGACATCGGCAGCGCCGATCCGACAATCAGCTACAGCAGCATCGCCGGCCAGTTCGTGGTCGATCACGCGCATTGGGGCATCACCGAATATTATTCGACGCCGCTGTCGCGCAGAAGCTATTACCAGCCGGGTTATATCGATGGCGTCAGCGCCGGCAGTGTCAGTGTCTCGGCGGTCAATCCGATCCTTGAAGGCGACATCGTCGGCAGCATCGTGACGGGCCTCAAACAGGCCATGCTTGCGCAGGCGCCGACGGGATCGGGCGGCGCTCAGACGACGTTCGATCAGCTTCCTTCAGGCGCGGCGCTCGCAATCAATCTCACGCCTCAGAACGCCTATAGCGACGAGGTTGTGCTCGCCGACACGGCGCCCGAGGCTTTGCCGACGGACTTCAACTTCCTCACGACGCCCTATCTCAACGTCGCGGGCTTGCCGACCGATTCTTACGGCGTGCCGGTCATCACCTATTCGACCTCGGCCCTCTCCGCGGAAGGGCTCGGTTCGATCACCATCAAGGGCGCCGCTTTCCTGTCGATGGCGCCTGGCGCCGGCCTCAGCGTTCTGCCCGGCGGCAGCGTAACGCTGAACGATGCCACGACGATCGACGGGACGATCATTGCCCGCGGTGGAACGATTGCATTGGCCGGCTTCACGCCCACGGCCACACTCGGCAACGGGGCTGCGCCGGTCGCTTACGAAAATCTCGTCCTCGGCCCCGACGCGGTGCTCAATGTCTCCGGCCTCTGGGTCAACGACGCATTGGCGAGCACGTCGCCCTTCCAGGGCAAGGCTTACACCAACGGCGGATCGGTCTCGCTTACGACCTATGCGTTGAGCCAGGTGAATGGGACCACCGAACTCTATAAGAACGGGACCGACACGGGGTATTTCGAGGTCAACGCCACCGATGAGACTGAATCGGTCATCCTCGACCCCGGCAGCCTGATCGACGTGTCGAGCGGCGGCTATGTCGGGGTGACCGGTCCCGCATCCGCCGCCAACGGCCTGTTGGCCGGCACCGGCGGCAATCTGTCCTTGTCGACCTACGTCTATGGCGCAAACGCCGGTTGGACCGCCCCGGTCATCGCGACTAACGCGAGCGAGGGCTACGACGCCAGCAACAATTCTTATGCGCCGCTCGTGCCGAATGCCGCGACCGTGGTCATGGACGGGACGATCGACGCCGGCGGCCTGTCGCAAGGCGGAAGCTTCAGCCTGCGCGCGCCGGCTATCACTGTCGATGGCGCGGCGACGTCGATCTCGTCGTCCACGTCCGGCAGCGCGGCGGGGACGATCACTTTGCCGGCCGCTTTCTTCCAGGGCGGCTTCGCCAACTACAATCTCACCAGCACCTATGGCAGTGTCGCGGTCACGCCTGGCACGACGCTTGTCCTGAAGCAGCAGAACTATCAGCTGGCACCCGGTGCGTTCCCCTCGACCGGCGCCGAACTGCGCGATTTCGCCAGCCTCGGCTTCGCCCCTGACGGATTGCGCCAGGCCGCCAGCCTGTCCATGACGGAAATCGCCTTCACCGATGGCACGGCCTATATCGCGGGCTTCACCGGCGCGAGCGTCGACGATCCAAGTCTCTCGGCCGGCGTGGTTGTCGGCGCCGGGGCTTCGATTGTCGCCGATCCGCAGGCGTCGATCAGCCTCGTGTCCGGGCGCTCGCTCGATGTCCTCGGCGATCTCACCGCGCATGCCGGCACGATCACGCTGGCGGGCGGGCAGGATACCTGGATCGGCTCTGACTCGACCATCGACGTCAGCGGCACGTTCGTCCCTAATCCGCTCATCACCGCCTATCAGACCGGGACCGAGCTTGCCGGCGGCTCCATCACCTTCGGCTTCAGCCCTTTCCAACTTGAAGCCCTGCCGGGATTTAGCGGCGGCAATGGCGCCGTCATCGTCCAGTCCGGCGCCCTTTTGAACCTCGCCGGCGGCGAGGCGACGGTGCAGCTTCTCGCCGGGTTCCCGAAGGTCTTGGACACACGGCCGCTCTGGAGCGACGGCGGCACGCTCGTCTTCAATGGAAGTAGCGATGTCGCCAATGGGAACAGCATTCTCTACCTCGGTGGAACGATCGACGCCGCCGGCGGCGCACCTGCCGCGGCCGGCGGCGCTGTCGACGTGGGCAATGTCGTCGTCTCCGCCCAGGCGACGAACGGCTATGCCGACAACGCCTACACATCGATCGTGGTGACGCAAGGCGGCGATCCGACCGCGCCGTTTGGCGGCGCGGCTCCGCCCGCCACGGCGTCGCAGCTTTCTACATTGCTGTCGCAGGCGAACGCCGCAAATGGCACGGCCTATGTCACCGCCGACACGCTGGCGCACAGCGGTTTCTCCACAATCGTACTCAACGCGGGGCAGATCAGATTCCCGGGTAGCGTCTCCATGTCGGGGATCGGCGAACTCGACCTCGCCGGGAGCCTGGCCTTGCCTGCGGCGGGCGGTGCGATTGTCAATCTCGCGGCGAATGACATCCGCCTTTTCGGCTACAAGCAGTCCGCACCGACCCTGGGCGACGGCACGCTCAACCTCAACGCCGCCGACCAGATCGACATCGAAGGCGCGGTCAGCGCCTCCGGTGCTTCGAACGTCAACCTGGCGAGTGGCGGCGACATTCAGCTCATCTGGGCCGACGGCAGCGCGTTGTCCTCGCCGCTTGTCAGCTTCCCAACAGAGGCCAGCGGCATTGTGATCGCCGCGCCCGCTCTCAGCGCCACCAGCTTTAATGTGCCCGCCAGCCTTACGCTGACAGCACGCGAAGTCTACGCCGCCACCGCCACAAATGGCGTCCTGCTCTCGCTGGGCCTCGCGTCAAATAGCACCATCACCATCGCCTCGAATGGCGCGACGCCGGTTGCGCCGCTCTCGGCCGGCGGCAGCCTGCTGATCGATGCGCCGGCGATCGTCCAGGACGGCGCGCTTTATGCGCCGCTCGGCACGATCCAGCTCGGTGTCAGCACAAGCGAGCCGGTTCCCTCAAGCCTTTCCCTCGTCGGCACGGCGCCGATCACCAACAGCGTGACATTGGGCGCAGGCAGCCTCACCTCGGTCTCGATCGCCGGTCTCGATGTTCCCTATGGCTACACGATCAACGGTGATTGGCAGATCAGCATGCTGCCGCAAAAGCAGGTCATCCTGGCCGGCGCCAATGTGACCACGCAGGCGGGCGCGGCCCTCGATCTTGCCGGCGGCGGCGATGTCTATGCCACAGAATTCGTCGCCGGCACCGGCGGTAGCCGCAATGTGCTGACCACCACGACGCAGACCGTTTATGCATTGGTGCCCAGTTACGAATCCGATATCGCCGCGGCATACCCGACAAACGGGTATAATCTGACCTCCTGGAATCGGGGCGGGACGGACGCTGCAACGGCCTTCTCGTTGCAGCCGGGCATGAGCGTCACGCTGCCGGGCGGCAACGGCATCCCGGCCGGAACTTACGTTCTGATGCCGGCGATGTATGCCACGCTCCCTGGGGCCTATCGCGTCGCCGTCGCATCGGCCAATTTCAATCCCGACCAGCATGTCTCCTTCGTCGCCGACGATGGCACGGTCTATATGACCGGCACCTTCGGCAACGCGGTCATCGGCGAAACGTCCTCGCAGATGGCTCTGCTCGAAATCCAGTCGAAAGCGGTCTGGTCGAATTATTCCGAGATCGACATCTCTTCGGCCAACAGCGCCTTCACCCAGACGGCGGCTCAAAACGGCACCGTCACGCCGCGCCTGCCGATCGATGCGGGTCAGCTCATTCTTGCCGCCACGAGCACGCTGAACGTCAACGCCACCGACAATTTTGCGATCGGTTCGGCCATCGACAGCTCCGGTGCTATCCTCACCGGGCGCGGCGGCCTCGCCGACATCACTGGCACGGATCTTCTGGTCGTCGCCGCCGATCTGGCTTCGACCTATGCGGCCAATTCCGCCTATGACGGGGCCATTTTCCTCGACCCCGATCAATTGAGCCATCTCGGCGTGGCGAGCCTTTTGGTCGGCGGGGTGCGCACACCGACCAGCTTAGGCATCAGCATCACGCCGACCGCGACCAGCCTCACCGTCGCCACCGATGCGGCGCATCCGCTGACCGCCCCCGATCTGATGCTCGCCACCCAAGGATCGATCACCGACACGGCCGCGACGACGCAGGTCAATGCCGCAACCGGCACCCAGACCGTCACCGTCGGCGCGGGCCTCTCCGGCATCATGGCTGGAACGGGGATCACGCTCTATAACGCTTCCAGCGTTACGGCCGCCCTCAATTGGGTCCAAGGCACGGTCGTGTCCTATGATCCGACGACCGGCAATTTGACCTTCTCCGGCACCAGTGCCAACGGCAGCGGCCAGATCAGCGGCGCGACGGTGCTGATCGCCACGCCCAGCTTGGGCAGCGGCGTCAATGTTGCCGACGGCAGTGTTATCGAGGCCGTCGGCAATGTCCCCACCGGATCGAGCCAGAACATCACGATCGGTGCCAATCCGGTCGCCACCGGCACAAACAGTACGACGGGCGCCGTCACCGGCTACATCCCCGGCGCCAGCGGCGATGGTTCATTGCTGCGCGTCTCCAACGGCGGCGATATTTCCATCACCCGCGCCTTCGTGCCCGGCCTCTACAACACCTCGACGCTGCCCGTCGCCTTCGGGCCGGTCTCGGCGACGCCCGAAGGGCAGCTGGCCATCGGCGCCGCCACGCTTGCGGGCAATTCCGTCATTTTGGATTCAAGCGGCACCAACACCCTCGCCGCCGACGCGACGCTCACCGCCTCCAACTACACGCTCTCCAGCAATCTCATCAATCTGGGCGGGACCAATTCATCCGGCCTCACCTTGACGCCGGCTGCGCTGGTCCGCTTTGCCGGCGCGCAATCGGTGACCTTGCACAGCTATTCCGCCTTCAACCTTTATGGCGATGAGACATTCGGCTCGCAGGACGCGCCGATCGGCACGCTCATCTTCGACGGCGGCGGGGTTTACAGCGACGGCGGCGCGGTCAGCGTCAGCGCCGGAAACGTCACGCTCCGCAATTCTGAGGCCGCCGGCTCCAGCGGCGCCGACACAACCGGCTCCAACGGGACCCTCGACATCTCCGCCGCCGATGCGATCGTCATAGGGCAGGGGACGCAGACCTGGGGCGGCTTCTCGCAGATTTCGTTCGATGCGGGGTCTGACGTCCTGTTCAGCGGCAGTGGTGCGGTGAAGGCCGGCACGGCGAACGTCACGTTCGCGACGCCTGCCGTTGTCGCCGACACCGGCGCGGCGCAGGCGCTGACGACGACCGGCGCGATCGTGCTGGCGCCCGATGGCGGCGCTTTGCCGACTCTGGCCAGCACCATGCTCGGCGGCAATCTGGCGCTGACCGGCGGTGCGATCAATGTGTCGAACGCCATCCTCGCGCCGGGCGGTGCCATCACGCTCGAAGCCACCGATGGCGACCTGACGCTGGCGCCGGGCGCGGCGGTCGAGGCCCAAGGCAGCCGTGTCACTTTGTTCGACTTCTTCAACGAAGATGTTGCCGCGGGCACAGTCAAACTGACGTCCGACACCGGCAATGTCACCATCGCGTCGGGCGCCTCCATCGATGTCTCGGCGGCGGGATATGGCTATGCCGGCACGGTCTCGATCTTGGCCACCAAGGGCACGGCGACGCTGGATGGAATCATCCAGGGCAACGCCGCTTACAAGGATCTGGGCGGGACGTTGATTCTCAACGCCAACCAACTCTCCGGCAGCCTGCCGCTCGGCAATAGTTTTAGCGGCGCCTATTCGGTCACGCTGGGGCAAGGCGACATTCTCGTCGACGCGGGCCAGACAATCTCGTCGGACACGATCCTTCTCGTCGCCAACGACGGCAGCGTCACCATCGACGGCACGCTGGACGCATCGAGCCCGTCGGGCGGCGTGATCGAGGTCTATGGGGCGGGGACCGCCAACGGCTCAGGCGCCTCGGCTGCCGTGACGGGCGGGGTCAACATCGGCTCGACAGCCAGGCTCTACGCTCACTATGCGGCCGACGACGCCAGCGATCCGGCGAGCGGCAACGACACCGCGGCCGGGGTGCAGAACGGCGGCACGATCACGCTGGGCACCAGCGGCATCGGTAGCACCACCAACCTCGACCCGGTGGAGGGTTTCGAGATCGTGCTCCCGACCCAGTCGGGCTGGATCAACGTCGCCTCGGGCGCGCAGTTCGACGTCTCCGGCGGACCCGGCGGGGCCAACATCACCAACACCGGCGGCACGGTCTATCTGCGTGCGCCCATCGTGGAGAACACCGACGGCAGCGGCCGTTCGGTCAATGTCGATTTCAACGGCACGCTCATCACCAACGCCGCGCCGGGCGGCGGGCCGAGCGGCAAGGGCCTGGTGCTGCAGCCCTACGCGACCTGGAGCACGACGGACCAGCAGACCGACACCACCAAATACTTCGACGGCATCATCGACCCGGCCGGCTGGTATTCCAGCAGCGGCTCACTGGTGGCCGGCGTCTTCAAGGACATCAACGCCAATCAGGTCGCCACCTGGAGCGGCAGCGGCGCGCCCAGCACGAGCGTCGTCACCGCCACAGGCGTCATGGCCTCGGACGGCGTTCAGGTCGTGACCGTTAGTCCCGGCCTGGCCCTCAGTGTCGGGCAGAGTGTGATCCTTGATGGCGCCTATTGGAATATGATGACAGGAACCGTCGTCAGTTATGACAGCGCCACAGGTGCCCTGGTCGTAAATGTAACCAGCAAAGTTAGCGATGGCTCCACGCTGTCAGACTGGACCGTATACGCAAGCGATACGGGAACATTTATCCCTTCGGGCAACATCCTGACTTATCTTGGCGGCGTTTCTCAGAATACAGATCAGAATGGAAATACATACTTCTCCATGGCATTTTCTCCAGGCCAAAATATGTATGCCGGAGAATCTATGCAATTCTCTATTGAAAACAACGCAAGTCAAGGAACGTCAGATCCAAACCAGGTATTAACGTTTAACGGAACTGTGAAATCGTATACATCATGCAGCGGAGGTTGTTCTTCGATTCTGCAGTTCTACTCGTCGACGCTCTCTAACGCTGCCGCGAACGGTACTTATAGTTTTAATGGAGATTCTGCTGCTTTTGTGTACTGGCTATTCGGCGCGACAGCTCCGGCAATCGCCGCGCAGACCCAACCCCTGACGATCGGGACCGGAACCAAGGTCCTGACCGTCGCCGCCGGCCAGTCCTATATCGCCGGCGAGACCATCACCCTCACCGACGGCGACGCGACCGGCGATTCGATGAGCGGCACGATCACCTCCTACGGCTCCAGCACGGGCGCCCTGGTGCTCGACGTCACCTCCGACACCGGCGCGGGCAATGCAACCTCCGGATCCTGGACCTTCGCGGTCACCCTGCCGCAGAGCGTGCTGAACGAATACCTCGCCGACGACTTCTTCACCCCGACCAGCACCAACGCCGACCACCAGACCTTCTACGGCTTCAACCCCGCGACGGGGGCGGCGGGAACGCTGATGAGCTTCATCGAGAATCCGTTCGCCGGCAATGACGCGGCGGCGCTCTCGGGCCTGTCGGGCGCGACAATCCAGATCGGTCAATCGGGCGCGCCGACCTCGCTCAGCGCCGCCGGGGCGCTGCACGTCAGCCCGGAAGTCGACCTCGTCAACCCGCAGACGAGCAACAACGGCGGCGACATCTCGGTGCTGACCGACTGGAACCTCGGCGCCGGCGTCGCGGATGCCAACGGCAATCCGTCCTCCCTCGACTTCCGCTACAACGGCAGGGCGCCGACCATCACCTTGCGCGCCGCCAACAATGTCAATCTCGACGCCAGCATCACCGACGGATTCTTCCAGACGGCCGTAAGTGTGGGGAGCTATATTCCGGCGCCGACGGATACTGACTCGACCGTATTGGGTGTGTCGCCAGCGGGCTCGCCGGGGACCTTTAAAGCATTCAACTTCTACGACAATATCACGAGCGGGATCAGCTACGGCGACGTTCCCCCTCGCTTCCTGGGCACGGCGACGGTGGCAAATCCCACCCTGGGCAACAAGCTCGCCGCACCGACGAAGCTTCCGGGCGAGACGACCAATACGGTGGATGAGTATTACGCGGTCTACCGGACTTATCTGAATGCGTGGAACTCGTTCTATCAGAATGACCTGAAATTCATGTCCGGCAATTACGATCTCGGTGGCACGCCGGTGCCGGCGTCGGTCACGAACCTGTTCAATGCTGCGACCGCCAGCTACAGCACCACAAACCTGGCCGCCTATCAGACCTATCTGAACGCCTATTATGTCTATCTGAACGCCTATCACAACTTTGCCGCCGCAAACGCCACGGTGGCGGGAACACCCAACGCGCCCCTGCCGCCGCCAGCCATCTCGGCCCCGCCTTCGCCATCCTTCCTCCCGGCCGCCAACAATACGCCGGCGCCGGTCAAGACGGTCACCGACCAGTCGCCGATCTCCGGCATGGACCTGGCGGCCGAGGCCAGCAGCTCGTCCTACGAGTTCGTGGCCGGCGCCCAGTTCGCCACGGGAGCGACGGCCGCGGTCGATCCGGAGGCGGTGGTGACGACGGCTTCCCTCGGCGGCGCGGTGACCGGCGACGTGACCCTGAACGGCCACATCGCCGTGGCCAACTCGGCCTTGTCCGAACAGCTCTACAACGGCGCCACCAATTCTTATGTGACCTACGATCCAGAGGTCGACGTGCCGACGATCGTCCGCACCGGGACCGGGTCGATCGACATGGTCGCCGCCGGCGACATCGAGTGGCTCGACCCCCTGTCGCCCGCCGCCGTCTATACGGCGGGGACGGTCGCGCCCAATGCCTCCGGCTATACCGTCCCGACGCTGGCCAGCGCCTATACCAGCGGCGCGCAGATCACCGGCCTGCTCACGACCCCGGTCTGGGCGACCGGCGGCGGCGAGGTGACGCTGTCGGCTGGGCAGGACATCATCGGCATCGAAACCCCGGTTGACAGCCAACTGATCACGACCATCGACGGTGTGGCCGACGCCCAGACGCTCGGCAGCAACTCGCCGAGCACGGGCCAGTTCTGGAGCGCCTGGTACATAACGCTGGGCGACACGACCGGCGAAGCGGCCGCGCCGTTCGACACCTCGGCCGGCGGCGTGCAGAACGGCGCCTACATCAACTACGCCACCTTCTACCAAGGCGTCGGTGCGCTCGGCGGCGGCAATGTGACGGTGAATTCCGGACGCAATACTTATGACCTGTCGGTTTCGCTGCCCGAAACCATCCAAGTCAGCGGTGGCCGGTTTGTGGGCGACTCCGCGCCCGTAGCTCACGACTTCGGCGGCGGCGACCTGTCGGTGACGGTCGGCGGCAACCTCTACAGCAGCGACTTCTACGTCGGCCGCGGCACGGGCGTGATCCGCGTCGCCGGCTCGGTCCTGGCCGACGAGGACAACCCGGTGACCGGCCAGGCGGCCGACGTCTCCACCTCGTTGTGGAGCGGGATCTCCAGCGGCGGCTTCCAGGACGAGGTCCCCATCGCGTCGAGCGGCAGCGGGTCCTCCCCGCTGTCGCTCCTGCTGGCCGTGCAGGACAGCTACATTACCGTCGAAGCCGGTGGTTCCATCTCCCTGGGCGGTGTGTTCGAGCCGACCCGGATCCCGACGGCCAACTACCCCTATTTCCCGGTAGGCTATATGCCGGCGGGTTTTGGGGCGGGCTTCGATAGCTTCGGGGCGAACAGCGGCGTCACTCTGATGGCCGCGGGCGGCAGCGTCTCTCTCCTCGACGCCTTTCCGGCCACGCTCTATAAGCTGAACAACCCGCAGGCGGACAACACGCTTCCGGACAACCTGCTGCCGCCGACCCTCGAGGCGATCTCGGTCGCCGGCGACCTGACCATCGGCGACCACGCCGACGATTTCGCGCCCTACGACCTTTATCCCTCGGCGGACGGGAACCTGATCCTGGCGGCCGGTCAGACCTTGTCGATGGCCTTCGAGGAGGCCGCTACCAACGGCCTCTCGCTTGGGCTGGACTCGATCCAGATGGTCGACGACACGATCTCCGGCGGCGCGACGCTCTACAACGAGGTGGGGGCGCCCACGCCGACCACCTTGACCAGCCCGCTCCACGCTGACGATCCCACCCTGGCGCTGATCCTGGCCGGGCAGGACATCATCGGCGAGTTCAAGCTGATCAAGCCCGCCACGATGGAGGCGGGCCGGGACATCCTCGACACCGCCTTCACCGGCCAGAACAACAGCTCGAGCGACGTGACCTCGATCATCGCCGGCCGAGACATCCGCTCGACCAACGTGGTCGACGGCGTGAGCTATTACCAGATCAACGACCCCGTCGTCAGTCCCGGCGACTCCAATATCGCCGATGTCACCGGCGGCGTCTCGCTGTTCGAGCTCTACGGGCCGGGCGCGTTCGAGGTCGCCGCCGGGCGCAACCTCGGGCCGTTCCTCGTCAATCCCTATTCCGAGGTAAGCGGCGGCATCTTCGCCCTGGGCGATGGCAGCAACGTGGGCGTGGAGCCCTCGTACAACAGGGACTTCTTCGGCGAGCAAACGGCGATCCTCACCTATCTGCCGACGCAAGGTGCCACTATCACGACCCTGTTCGGTGTCGGCAATGGCGTCGATTACAATGCGGCGATCGCGGCCTATGTCGATCCGGCAGGGACGGGCGCGGCGCAAGGCATCGATTACCTCTCCGAAATCGCCGGCTATCTCGGCCTGTCGCCCGACGCGGCGTGGACAGCCTTCCAGGCGCTGTCGGCGCAGAAGCAGCAGCTTCTGGTCGACCGGGCGTTCCTCGACTTCCTCACCCAGGTCGCCGCCGATTACCACGATGCCGCCAGCCCCTATTACAACAAGTACGGTCGCGCCTATGACGCGATCGCCACTCTGTTCCCGGCGAGCTACGGCTATACCGACAACAACACCGGCGGCAGCAACGGCGCCTCGGTGACGGTGCATACCGGCGATCTATGGATGGCGCGCTCGCGCATCGAAACGCAGACCGGCGGCGACATCAATCTTCTGGGTCCGGGCGGCAGTATCATCGTCGGCGCCAACCAGGCGGACAATATCAGCCCGAACCTGGAGGGCATCCTGACCCTGCAGGGCGGCAGCATCAACGGCTATGTCGATAAGGACGTGGAACTCTATCAGAGCCGCATCTTCACCGAGCAGGGCGGCAATATCGACCTGTTCAGCGCTAATGGCGACCTCAACGCCGGCAAAGGCCCGAAGTCTTCGGCCGCCTATCCGCCCCTGACCTTGATCTGCGATTCCGACGGCTATTGCCGCGTGAGTCCCGCGGGTCTGGTCACGGGCGCCGGCCTCGGCGCGCTTTTGACCATTCCCGGCCAGGATCCGACGAAGAGCAATGTCAGCTTGACTGCGCCGCACGGCACAGTCGATGCGGGAGCCGCGGGCATCCGCGTCGCCGGCAATCTCAACATTATCGCGCTGCAGGTGCTGAACGCATTCAACATCGAGGTCGGCGGCACGGCGATCGGCATCCCGACCAGCGCGGCGCCGAATATCGGCGCGCTGGACAGCGCCTCAAGCGCCGCGGGTGCGGCGACGAAAGCCATCACCTCACCAGTTGAGAATCACGCCAGCGTCCAACCCTCGATCCTTATCGTCGAAATCGAAGGCTATGGCGGGGATGATGGAGAGAGCGAACCGGCGTCGGAGAACAGACACTCAAAGGAGCAACGGCGCAGCGACCTTGAGGCACCTGCATATGATCCTCACAGTGCGTTTGGTCTGATTGGAAACGGGGCCCTGTCGTCGGATCAGCAGAAGAATTTGACGGAAGACGAGAGACGAAAATTCCTGCAGCGTGTCGAACGGCGGGGCGCGCTTTGATCTTGGGAACCAGCGACGATCTCGTCGCCGGTGTTGCCGCGATCGAAGCGAAGAGCGGTCGGCTGCTTGGCATTCTCGAATTCATCACCGGGATCGAAGAGATTTTCGACCATTAGGTTTTGCCCGATATCCGCCGCGGCGAGATCCTGGCCCCGCATCAATGGTTCGAGCAGCCCACGATCGTCACCATGAAAGGCGGCCTATGGGAGCCCAAGGGCTGGGACGAGGACGAGCAACCTGCGACCCCGGATGAAGATGAAAAGATTGCTGAAGAATCTTGAGTCGAATAGATCAAATAGAGATATCAATCACATAGGTGTTGGTAGTTTTATTCCGACTGGCGCGCCAAATCCGGTTTCCTGGGCATACATGTATTTGTCACACTGAGTTTTTATCTCTCCCTTGTACCACCAAAATTGCGGGCTTTTGGGGTTTGTCACGAACCTTGCTGATGCATCTCGCGCCCGGTGGGTGGGCGGATTGTGGCCGCATGTGTCGTGCTGATGTTCAGAGATTTTTGATTTCATCCTCTCGACACATGTTGCGCGGAGCCGTTTTTGCTATCTGGTTGGGACTCTGCGTGGGGAAGGGATTTTCAGCCTTAGCGGGCGAGCAATATGACGCGGGACCGGACCGCTGGATTGTTTTCGATATTCCCGCACAACCGCTGGCTCACGCACTCGATAGTTACGGCCGGGCGACTGGTATGGCGGTTCTCGTTGATCAAAGCCTCACGTCGGGGCGCCGTTCCGCCGACGTCGAAGGAATGCTAACGCCCGACCAGGCCTTGCGAATTATGATCGCGGGGAGTGGCCTGTCGATCCGTTATGCAGGCGATGATGCCTTCACTCTCGAACCGATGCGCACCGCGGCTCAGGCCAGTTCTCGCGCGTCGTCGGGCGGGGCGGATCGCGATCCGGGTGACGGCGCTTATTTTGCGGACGTCCAGGACAGTTTAATGCGAGCGCTTTGCCGGCGGCCTGAAACGCAGCCCGGTCACTATCGACTGGGGCTTCAGCTTTGGGTCGGAGCGGAAGGGGCTATCCGCGCCGCTCATCTTCTCGATTCTTCCGGCGATACCAAGCGCGATGTCGTTATTGTCGACTTGCTGCGGGCCATGCCTTTGGCGCCACCCCCCCGTTCTTTGCCGCAGCCCATCACCATCGTGCTCCTGCCGCAAGACATCGGCCCAAACTCGGATTGCCGCGGCGGCGGGGAGCTTCGCAGGTGACCGAGACGACCCGCGACAAACTCCGCGCGCTGCTTGAGGAAAGCTACGCGACGTTTCGCGAACGTCTTAGACGGCGGCTGGGTTCGGAAGACCTCGCCGACGAGGCGCTCCAAAATACCTGGCTGCGCTTGGCGCGCAACGACGATATGGGCGCCGTCCGCAGTCCCGACACTTATCTTTTCCGCGTTGCGCTCAATGTCGCGGCCGACCTTCGCGCAGAAGCGCGCCGGCTCTCCCGAACGGAAGTCAACGCGATTATTCACATGGCCGATGCTGTTCTCGATCCCGAAGAGATCGTCGCGGCGCGCGCCGAACTGACGGCGTTGGAGCGTGCGATCAGCGAGCTCTCGCCGCGCCGGCGTAGCATTTTCATCCTGGCGCGGGTCGATGGGATTGCGCATGACGAAATCGCCCGCCGTTTCGGCATATCGCCGCGAATGGTCGAAAAGGAGTTGCGCCGCGCGCTGGATCATTGCAGCGAGCGGTTAAACCGAAAATTGGTGCGGCGGTTCGGTCCGGGCCCGCGAGAACAGTCTTAAAGACGAGGACAGGTTGCGCCCGTGAGCGGCATGAATTCGGAAGGACAGTTGAAACAAGAAGCGCACGAATGGCTGGCGCGTCTGACTTCGGGACGCGCGACCGTGGATGATGCGGCGGCGGCTAAGCTTTGGTGCAGCCGAAGTCCTGCCCATGCCCGCGCCTTCGCCGAGGCGACGCTTTTGTGGGACACGCTTGAAACGGCCGCGCTGAAAGTCGTGAGCCAAGACCCGAATTTGCGGGACGGGGGGAGGCCGGCATATTCCGATCGCAGGGCAGTCCTTGTGGGCGCACTCGCCGCGACCGTGGCTGCCGCGGGATATTTGGTCGTGCGACCGCCGTTCGAACTGTGGCCCTCTGTCTCGGACTTTATGGCGGATTATCGCACCGGGACGGGGCAACGGCGCCGGGTAAAGATCGATGCCGCGATTTCCGTCGACATGAATACGCGGACGAGCCTCAACATCCCGCCGCGGGCCGACAATTCCCGTTTGATAGAGCTGGTTTCAGGCGAGGTCGCGGTCGCGACGGAAGGGACCTTGTCGAAGCCGCTTGTCGTCTCCGCTGCTGGAGGGCGCGCCACCGCGACACAAGCGAAGTTCGACATCTATTGCGATGGGACTTCGGCATCCGTGACGTGCCTTCAAGGTGTCGTCGCGGTCGAATATCGTGGCCACAGTGTTGCGTTGCAGGAGCGCCAACAGGTTTTTTATAACGATAACGGCCTGGGCCTTGCCGCAGTCGTAGATCCCTCTGCAATTACGGCCTGGCGCGATGGGCGGCTGGTGTTTCACGGCGTTCCACTTGCGCAAGTGATCGCACAGGTCAATCGCTATCGGACCGGTCGCATTCTGCTGCTGAATGCTGCGTTGGGAAAACGCCTGGTCGATGCAACCTTTCCCATCGATCGCACGGATGAGATCGTGAGCCTCGTGAGCAAGGCGTACGGGACCGGAGTCACAACCTTGCCGGGGGGCATTATCATATTGAGTTGACCCGGGAAATCAGGCGTACCTTGCAATCAATCATGTGATGATGAAAGGCGGCGATCTGCGGCGTTCGCTTCGTGAGGCAGCCGCAAACAGACGACGTTGCATCATTTTAAAAAAATATTGCGAAAGCGGTTCAGTCAGAGAGCCCGACATCGGTCTTTGGGGTGGATGAATAGACGGCGCGTGACAGCCGTCGCTTCTCCGAACGTCATCACCTCGTCTCCCTGAGGGTATCGTATGTCTTTGACCCGCCGTCATTTGGGCTCCCCTGCGCTTCGTTCAGCTTTCATGACCGGCGTCAGTGCTTTGGCTCTGTTGACAGCATCCGGGCCCGCGTCGGCGCGGCCGCTCGCGCAGACATTGGCTGGGAATGCGTTTGCGGCGGCACAGGCGGCTGCCGCTGCCGCAGCGGCGGGTTCGCAGCAGGCAAATGCCCTGGCACAGCAGTCGATGGGTGCATTGACGCGGGCCGTGCAGGCAATCCAGGCGGCCCAAGTCGCGCAGGCGTCAGCGCGCAGCCTTGCCGCGCAATCGCCGAGCAACGTGCCGAACGGGCTTGCGCCGGGCGGCCTTGTCGTCGATCCGCGGGTGACGGCGGGGACTGACGCCAATCTCTGGGTCAACGCCACGCTGCCGACACAGTCGGTCAGTGATGGCCAGACAATGGTCACGATCGTGCAGCAGGCGCAGCGCGCGGTGACGACCTGGCAGAGTTTCAACGTCGGGCGGACGACGACCGTCGATTTCGATCAGAGCGGCGGCAATAGTTCCAATGGCAACAATTGGGTGATGCTGAGCCGCATCGACGCGACCGGCGTGCCGAGTGAGATCCAGGGCCAGATCAAGGCCGACGGCACGGTCCTGATCATCAATCCCAACGGCATCGTCTTTTCTGGCACGAGCCAGATCAACGTCCATACGCTGATCGCCTCGACGCTCGATATCGACAGTTTCAGCGGCACCGGCGTTGCCAATACCGGCGCCTTCGGCGGCAATACGGTCGGTTCTTATATTCCCGTCGAGATCAATGGCGTCACGCAGACCTCGAACGGCGCCGCGATCCTGGCGCCGCCGGAAGAAGACAGCGCCAATCAGGCGTTCCTGAGCAATGGGCTCTATACCAACGATGCCGTCAACGGCGCAGGAACGCTGGTGATGGCGCAAGGCATCACCGGCAGTCAGGCCAGTCCGGGCATCGTCGTCGCGCCGGGGGCGCAGATCTCGACCGATATCAGCGGCTTCGACAACGGTGGCTATGTCGCGCTGCTCGGAACCAGCATCGACAATGCCGGCAGCATTTCGACGCCGTCGGGTCAGGTCATTCTTGCGGCCGGTCCCAACATCTTTCTCGCCGAGCCGGCAAGCGGCAGTTCCAATACAGCGATCAGCCTCAGCACCCTTGCCGACCACCTGGCGACAACTCTGGTGTTTAACGGGGCCGGGCTCGCCGGCGGGTCGCCCGCGACCAACGAGGCTGGCGGTCTGCTCGCCGCCGCCGACGGCAATGTCACGATGTTCGGCGATGTCGTGAACCAATTGGGCGTCGTGGCCGCGACGACCAGCGTCACCCGCGCGGGTTCCGTGACTTTCACGGCCGATCAGCAGCTCAATCTCGGCAGCGCCAGCGTCACCAGCATCCTGCCGGATGAGAACGGCGAGACGATCCCGCAAAGCTCCATTTCCAGTTTCGTCGGGCCGTCGATCAATATTGCCGCCGCGAATGTCGATGTGCAGGGCGATTCGAGCGGTCAGCCAGGCGCGTTGATCGTCGCGCCGAGCGCCGCGATGAATGTTTCGACAGGCCCCAATCCCATCAAGGCGAACGGGCGCTTTCTGATGGAAAGCGGCAGCACCATCGATCTCGCCGGCCTTGCGGCTGCGGCCTCGATCCAGGATTACATTTTCACCTTCAAGGTCACGTCCAACGATGTCGCCGATTCACCCTTGGCGCAGAACCTTATCGGCCAGACCGTCACCATCGACCTGACCCAGAGCGGCACGCGTAGCGACGGCCTCGCTTGGATCGGCTCACCTTTGTTCAGCGCCACGGGTGCCGGCTATCTCGGCACCGTGCCGCAGACGATCGACGAGTTGCTGACCAAGGGCGGGTCGCTCAGCTTCTCTGCAGGCAATCTGCCATTCACCGATGTGATAGAAGCCCCGGGCTCGATCATCAATATTTCCGGTGGTTTTACCACCTTCACCGGCGCGAAAGTCGCGACGACCGAACTCGAGACTCCCTATGGCGAGATCGTCAATATCGCCGATGCCGACCCGTTCGTGTCTTATGAAGGGATCGCCGGCCAATTTGTTGTCGATCACGTCCATTGGGGCGTCAAAGAGTTCTTCAGCTCACCGCTGATCGCCCGCAGCTTTTTCGATCCGGGCTTCATTGCCGGCGCCAGCGCCGGGGGTCTTTCGATCACCGCGGGCAATCCGATCCTCGAAGGCACGCTGCTTGGCTCGACTGTCACCGGCAGCCGGCAAGCGGAACTCGCCGAAAGCGACACCGGGCCGAACGGCAGCCAGGCGACGATCGATCAATTGCCGCAGGATGCCTCGCTGGCGATCTCGCTTGTGGCCGCTTTCGGTGCGCCGGCGCCCGACGCCGTGGTGCTGCAAAGCGATGCGCCGGACGTGCTAGGCCCCGATTTCGGCATGGGTTCTAAGCTCGACCTGCCGACCGAGACGATTGTCACCAGCGCATCCTCGAATAGCTCGTCGACGTCGACCGTATCCGTCGTCACCTATTCAACGGAGGCTTTGTCTGCCGCTGATCTCGGCTCGATCACGATCAGCGGTTCGAGCGACCTGTCGATGAGCCAGGGCGCGGCGCTCAATGTGCAGCCCGGCGGCAGCATCAAACTCACCGGCGTTTCGACCATCGATGGCACATTGACCGCGCATGGCGGCAGCATTTCGCTCACGGGCTTCACCGGCGGCACGAGTGTCGGTGCCGCGCCACCAGTGTCGCAGGTGACCATTGGGCCGGATGCGGTGGTCGATGTCAGCGGCCTTTTCGTCGACGATGCCGGCGCCAGCCTCGACACGTTGCAAGGCGACGCGCATATCAACGGCGGCTCGGTCACCATTCAGACTGATGCCGAATCCAATTCCACCGGCAATAATTTCGATGGTGGCTCCAACGTTTCGCCGGTCGTTGATGCGACGCAAAGCATCGTGCTGGCGCAGGGCAGCGTCGTCGATGTTTCGAGCGGCGGTTATGTAGAGCCGAATGGCCAGCTCAAATATGGTGCAAATGGACTGCCGGCCGGCAAAGGCGGCAATCTGTCTTTGATCACTTACGCTAATAATAGCGGCGGCTGGGCGAACCCCGCGAACCCCAACTTCAACGGCTCGCCGCCCGGCAATATCGCGCCGAACGGGACGAACCGGCCGGACGCCGCCGATGTCTTCATGGACGGCACGATCTTCAGTGGCGGGCTGAATGACGGCGGCACATTCACCTTGCAGGTACCGATCGTCCAGATTGGGGGTGTCGCGGCCGTCACGTCGGATGCCGCAACAGGCACGGTGGCGCTGCCCGGGACTTTCTTCAGCGAAAACGGCTTCTCGACCTATTCACTGACCAGCACCTATGGCTCGACGACAGTGCTCGCCGGCACCGATGTGCCGCTGCGCCAGCAGAATTATCTCATCGAGCTGCCCGCGGCGCTGCCGGCGAGCGGCGCGCGGGTGCGCGATTTTGCTGAATTGGGTTTGGCGCCGTTTGGGATGCGCCAGCCGGTCAGCCTGACGCTGGCCGAGACGCCGTTCCCTTATGGCGGCACCAGTGATGTCAGCACCAATGCCGGTGTCACGATCGGCGCCGGCGCCACGATCGAAGGTGAGCCCGGCGCCTCGATCGATCTCACCGCCGCCGGCCCCGTGACGGTGCTCGGCAATCTCATCGCGCCGGGCGGCAGCATCACGCTCGACAACAATGGTGTGCCGACCAATCTTACGCAGCTCGGACAAGGCCAGGACGTGGGCGTCACCACCCAGGCGCCGCTCGATATCTGGATCGGCGCCGATGCCGTGCTGAATGTCGATGGCACCTTCGTCCCCAATCTCACGGCCAGCCCACTGCTTTCGACAGGAACGGTTCTGGCCGGCGGTTCGATCACGCTCGAAGGCGGCACGATCGTGGCGCTGCCGGGTTCGCAATTCGATCTCGCCGGCACCAGCGCGATTGTCCAGAACTTTGGCCCGCTTGCCGGTCAGGACCGCCCGATCATTGAGCAACCGATCTGGAGCAATGGCGGCGCGCTGACGATCACCGGGAGTTCGGCGCTTGCCTTCGGCGCGAGCGGCGAGTTCCAGGCGGCCTATTTTGATGGCACCGTCGACGCGGCCGGCGGCGCGCCGCAGGCCTCGGGCGGCACGCTGACCATCGGCGGTCTCACCGGGTCTGCGCCCCTCTATGGCGCGATCGTCATCTCGCAAACTGGCGATGTCACCGCGGCGCTGACGAGCCAGTCTGTTCCCGCGACGGCGTCGCAGCTTGCGGCTTTGTTGCCGACGACGAATAGCGTCGTCGAGATTGGCGAGAATACGCTGAACAATAGCGGGTTTGATTCTATCACTTTGATGGCGAGCACCATCGCCTTCAGCGGCAATGTCAGCGTGAAAGTGCCGGGCCAATTGGTGCTGGCCGGCAATCTGACGCTTTTGCCCACGGGCAACATGAATCCAGGCTTCACCGCCGCGTCGATCGGCGGGACTGTCGTTACGCTCGACGCCGGCGATCTGCTGCTGACGAGCAACGCCTTGGTCACGCCCGTGCTTTCGGACGGAACGTTGAACCTCGATGCTTCGGCGCAGATCGATCTGGCGGGTTTCCCGTCGGTCTCCAACGCGGCCAATGTCAATCTCACCAGTGGCGGCGATATCCGTCTTCTGTCTGACACCGACGCCGAATTCGCGAGCGGCATTTTCACCTGGGGAAGCGGAAACAATGTTTCCACCTATTTCTCCACGCTCATCCAGTTCCTCTCCGGGCAAACCTCTGAGAGCATTTTGCAATCACCGGGCATTTTGGAGGTGCCCGATGATCTGACGCTCACGGCGCGCGAGGTCTTTCCGACGAGCGATTCGGCCTTTCTCCTGCAGTCGATTGGGCTGGGGACTGGCGCGACCGATAATACGATCACGATCGCTTCGAATGGCGAAACGCCGGTCGTGCCTCTGTCGATCGGCGGCGAGATCATCGTCGATGCGGCAAACATCGTTCAGGACGGCGCGCTCGAAGCGCCGCTCGGCACGATCGAGCTCGGCCTCAGCGCCGGGCAGACGTTCCCATCGGCGTTTTCAACCAATGTCTTTACCTTGCCATCGCCCGTGGTCACGCAATCGGTCGTCTTGGGCGACGGTAGCCTGACATCGGTCTCCGCGGCTGGGATCGATATTCCCTTCGGCACCACAATCAACGACACCGATTTTTCCGCAGTCCAGTCGAATATTGTTGCCGATGAAGCCGGCAATACCACCAATCCGGCGCTGACCGCACCGCCAGCCAAGGCCATCGAGCTCAACGGCACGACGATCAACAGCCAGGCGGGCGCCGTGCTCAATCTCAGCGGCGGCGGCGACTTTTTCGGCACCGAATTTGTCCCCGGCACCGGTGGTAGCCATAACGTGCTGACCGAAATCGGCGGCCAGCCGGTCTATGCTCTGGTGCCGAGCTACGAGGCGCCGGTCGCGCCGAACGATCCGACACAAGGCGCGCTGATCGCGCCGGGCATGTCCGTCACGCTGCCGGGGGGCAATGGTGTTCCCGGGGGCACTTATGTGCTGCTGCCGGCGATCTATGCGACCATGCCCGGTGCGCTCCGTGTCGTCGTCACTGCGACCAATACGACGCAGACCAATACCGATTTCGTCGAGCCGGATGGCTCGATCCTGATGGCTGGTGTGCTCGGCAATGCCATCACCGGCGCGAGGTCCTCTTCGACCGCCTTGCTCGAAATCCAATCGCAGGCGGTCTGGTCGAAATATTCCGAGATCGACAAGACCTCGGCCAATACGTACTTCGCCAATCTTGCGGCGACGAATGGAAATGAGACGCCGCTGCTGCCGATCGATGCCGGCCAGCTCGTGCTCAACGCGACGAGCGCGCTGACTCTCCTCGGGACCAACGACTTCACGCCGGCCCCGGGCGGGCGCGGCGGCGAAGCCGACATCACCGGCACGAATATTCTTGTGCTGGCGCCGGATCAGACCGAGGCGCAAGCCGAGACCGCTGCGGCCGCGGCCGGAATCCCTGTGCCCACGGGTGGATTCATTGTTCTCAACAGCGATCAGATCAGCGATCTCGGCGCCGAAAGCGTCCTGATCGGCGGAACCCGCAGCCAGGAGAGCGACGGGTCGACATTGGTCACGCCGGTGGCAACCGCTGTCCTCATCGACACTGATGCCACGCATCCGCTCAGCGCGCCCGATCTGCTGATGGTCGCGAATCCGGCGGTCGGCCAGGATGTAACCTATCTCAAGGTCTCCAACTTCCGCTATGACGTCGAAATCCCCTCAGTGGCAACGGGGACCGGCCGGATTTCGATCGTTCCTGGCAGCGTCATCGAGGCCAAGGGCGCCGTGTCGTCGAACCAGCCGCAGATTTTGCATCTCGGACGCACGGTCGCGCCGCTCTCGGCGACGCAGAAAGAAAGCAGTCTTAGCAATTTCTATGTGTCCGGCTCCTATGCCCCCGATGGGGATTATCTCCTGAGCAACAACAATCCGATCACGCAGTTTTACGATCAGGCCTATAGCGGCGGCGGCCTGGCGGCGCTTCTTCAGGTTTCGAATGGCGCGCCGGCGACCCTCGAGCGCGCGACGCCATCGGTTCCTTCGACGGTCACGGTCACCGGCGGCGGTGGCAGTTCTTCGCATCCGAATTACATCTTCACACCGCCGCAGCTTCAGGGCGCAACCATCAGTGTCGGCGCATCGGCGGTTGTCGCCGGCGGCAATACGCTGACTCTAAACAGTGGCAATATCGCGCTGGCTACGACCGCCGCTCTGTCCGGCCGCAACATGACATTCGCCGCCAGCGTCATCAATCTCGGCAATGCGCCTGCGGGTGGCCCTGGGCTGACGCTGACGCCGTCCATCGTCGCACAATTGGCCGGCACGCAATCCGTCACGCTGAGCAGCAGTTCGGTGTTCAATCTCTATGATACGAATGGCGTCAGCCTCGGCAATGCAGATAACCCCATCGGCACTTTGGTCTTCGACGGCGCGGGTCTGTTCAGCGCCGGCGGCACCACGACCATCACCGCCGACAATGTCACCTTCACCGACAGTCAGGCGACACCCAACACCTCGGGCGCGATTGCCGGTTCAGGCGGGACGCTGATCGTCAATGCCAATGCCGATGCCAGCGGCACGCTCGGCATAGCGAGCGGCCAGGTGGTGCTCAGCGGCGAAGGGCAGATCGATCTCAATGCCGCGAGCCAGATCGTCTTTGCCGGCAGCGGCGGGCTCAACGCCGGCGTGGCGGCCGTGACGCTGCAAGCGCCGGAGATCGTGGCGTCGGTCGCCAGCGTGCAATCGCTGACGACCACGGGCTCGCTCATCCTGGCGGCAGAAGCGGGCGCTGCGCCCAGCCTTTCGCCGCTCGATATCGGCGGGTCGCTGTCGCTGACGGGTGCCGGCATCGATGATGCCGGCGTGATCACCGCGCTTGGCGGCAGCGTTACCTTGACGGCCACCAACGGCGATGTCGTGCTGACGCCGCGTGCGAATATCAGCGCGACGGGGTCTCACATCGTCTTGTTCGATCTCGCCGATGATGCGCCGGGTGGCACGGTCAAGCTGATCGCCAACAGCGGCGATGTCACCATCGACAGCGGCGCAACGGTCGATGTCGCGGCGGCGGGCGACGGCTTCGCCGGATCGCTGACGATTCAGACGTCCGGCACCGCGACGCTCGATGGCACGCTATCGGGCAATGCGGCCTTCGGCGATCTAGGCGGCAATTTCACCTTGAACGCGGGCAGTCTCGCCGGCAGCCTGCCGCTCGCGGGCGGCTTCAGCGGCAGCTTCAACGTTACTTTGCAGCAGGGCGATATCGACATCGTCCAAGGCACGACCCTGACCTCGGGTCAGGTGATCCTGACCGCCAACAATGGCAATGTGATCGTCGATGGCACGATCAACGCTAGCGGTCCCACCGGCGGGTTGATCGCGCTTTATGGCGCAAGCAGCGTAAGCATCGGATCGACCGCTCAACTCCTTGCCACTTATCAGGCCGACAATCCAAGCGACCCGAACTACGGCAATGGCGAATCCACTTTGGTGCAGACCGGCGGCACGATCGAGCTCGGCACGACCGGCACGCCGACCGCCAATTCCTACAACACGCAATACGGCTATGAGAATGTCGGTAGCTCCGGCGCGATCAATGTCGCGCAGGGCGCGACCTTCGATGTCAGCGGCGGCGCCGGCGGCTTCGATGTCAACAATACAGGCGGCACGGTCATCCTGCGTGCGCCGATCCTGACCAGCGGCAACGTCAATGTCAGCTTCAAGGGAGACGTCATCACCAGCGGCGACGCTGACAACAATCCCACGGGCGAAGGCGTCGCGCTCGATGCCTATGCGGTTTGGAGCACGACCGATAACACCAGCGAGGCTTCGGGCCAGCATTTTGATGGCATTATCGATCCGGCAGGGTTCTTCAACAGCGCCGGCCAGCAGATCATCTTCGCAAGCAATGGCCTATTTCCGAACTCGACCGCCGCAGCGCCGGCGAGCGGGGCCTTTATGCCGCATGTCGATTTCTACCAGACGACGCTCGTCGACTTTGTGCAGAACCCGTTCGATTCCGCAGCCTTGGCGGGTGATTTCGCCGGCGCGACGCAGCAGGTGAAGGTCTTCAGCTCGGACGGCTCGACCACGCTGACGGCACCTGCGGCCCTTCTGCCAGGCGCGATGCTGCATCTGCGGCCGGAGATCGACCTCATCAATCCCACGCCCTCAAGCGGCGCGGGTAGCATCAATAGTGGCAACATTACCGTTGCCAGCAATTGGAACCTCGGTGCCGGCGCGTTCACCGGACCGGACGGCAGTTTCGTGCCCACCTATCGCACAATCGGTGGCATCGACGCTGGCGAGCCCGGCGTGCTGACGCTTGCGGCTTCAAACAATGTCCAGATCAACGCGACGATCAGCGACGGATTCTACGAACCCAACGATCCTTTCTCGACTGCGACGCTGCCGAGCGAGATCGACAACGTGCCGATCGTGACCGAAACTCTGGCAAGGGCTCTGAACGGCACGACGGGCGATGATGGCTTCAATAACGAAATAACTTTTAACGTGACGAGTATTGACACGTTGGAATCGATAGGGCCGGGCTTGCCAGGCATGCCGGCCGGCGCGCTCACGCCGCCGCCCACCGCTTCGGAATTTCCGCCAGGCTGGAATCTCGCCGACGAAGAGGTTTATTACGGCGAGATTTACAAAGCATATCTTCTTGATATCCAATATTTAGGTAATAAGGGTACCGACGGTATCGCGACAAACCCGGCAGCGGATTTCAAGACCGTCGGGGCTTCCGGCACGGCGTTCGACAATAATCCGGCGGATTACGCGAATTATGCCACCTATATCGGAGACTTTAACAAATATTACGCCGGCTCCGGCAAGACGCTGCCGTCGGCGGCGACGATGGCGAGCTTCGTCGGCACGGCCACGGCACAGACGATCGCGAGCTTCGACAACGACCCCACAACCTTCGCCACTTATCAAAATTATCTGACCGCCTACAACACTTATGCTTTCGACTACGCGACCTTCGCGAATGATTTCTACAAAGCCAGTCCGACCGGATTGGTGCCGACGGTGCAAGCGCCCTTGCCGCCGGCTGATTTCAACAGCTCGGGGACCGAAACCGCCGCTAATTATCTCGCCGATTATCAGAGTTACGCCACGACTTTTCGGCAGTATGTGACAGGGTATTTTGAAGCGAGACCGAATCAGGACCAAGTTGAGCCAGGTAACGTAAGTCAAAATTCTAATGTGGCGCATGCTCCGGACAGTCTTTATCTCGTTGCCATGCCATATCTACCGGCGCCGAGCGCTACGCCTAATTTGGGGATCAATGCGACGCCGACCCCGGCCGGACCCGGCAATGCGATCGCCAACAATCCGGCGATGAATGGGACGCTGGCCGACTTCAATACGACCTCGGCGGCGAGTCTGATGACGGCCGCGATCAGCGGGCAGGGCAGCTTCTCCTATAATTTCGTCGCCGGTTCGCAATTCAGCAGTTCCGGCGGTCTGGCTGCCGATCCGGATAGTGTGATCGCGGTTGCCACCGGCGTCGTGACGACCGGGGCCAATGCCAGCGACAGTGTCACGATCAACGGCCACACGAGTTACACCAATCCCAATCCGGTCAACGGCGGCACGATCGACGTGCCGACGCTGGTGCGCACCGGCACGGGATCGATCGATATCGACGCGGCCGGCAGCGTCGAAATGCTCGATACGACGGCGCCCGGCGCGATCTATACGGCGGGCGTGGCGGCGGATCCGGTGGACGGCTTCGATGTGCCAGCCATGCCGCTTATCACGAGTTTGAGCTACCAGCCGACCGGGCTGCTCAGCACTCCGGCGTGGGGCACCGGTGGCGGGACCGTGACGATCACGGCCGGATCGGACATTGTCGGGATCGAAACGCCGGTCGATGGCAATGGCAGCCAGACCGGCGTTACGGGCATGCCGACCGGCGAGTTCTGGAGCGCCTGGTATTATGTCTCCGGCGACGCGACGGGCAGCAGTTCGGCGCCGTTCGATCCGTCGCAGGGCGGCATTCAGAACAGCACTTGGATCAATTACGGCACCTTCTTCCAGGGTGTCGGTGCGCTGGGCGGCGGCAATGTCAATCTGAAGGCGGGCGCCGATATCGACGATATGTCCGCCTCGCTGCCGGAGACCATCCAGGTCAGCGGCGGCCAATCGGCCGGCGATCCGCCGGTGGCGCATTATTTCGGCGGCGGCGATCTGACGGTCGTGGCCGGCGGCAATCTCAACAGCAGCACGTTTTATGTCGGTCGCGGCACCGGCACGATCATCGTGGGCGGCGCAGTCCAAGCGGATGCGAATAATCCCGTCACGGGCAAAGCGACGACGCTGGTGCCTATTACGTATAACGGGAGCGGCAACCCCACGCTCGGCGAGGCGGTCGCGTTGCCGCTGCTGCTGGCGGTGCAGGACGGGTTCATCACCGTCAATGCCGATCAAAGCGAGACGCTCGGCGCCGTGTTCGATCCGACGCGGATTCTGTTCGACACCGCAAAGCTCGGCAACGGGCTGAACGTGATCGGCGCCTCCTCCCTGCCGGCTGGTTTGGGCGCGGCCTTCGACAGTTTCGGCCCGCACAGCGGCATCGCCATGAGCAGTGTCTCCGGCGATGTCACGCTCGAGAGCCTGCAGCCGAGCAATGCGAACGGTTCGGGCGTGACCGACTCGTTGTTCGTCAAGCTATCTTACGCCACAGGCGCCGGCGGCGGCGAATCTGACGGCATCGGACCGGCGACGGTAGACGTTTCGGCGCTCACCGGCGACATCACGCTCGACAATGACCTGTTCTTGGCGCCGTCCCCGACGGGGACCATCGATCTGCGCGCCGAAGGGTCGATCTCGACGTTATCGACGGTCGGTGCCAATCCGACGCTCGAGGGCTTCATCATGCTCGATGGTTTCGCCTCGACGTCTGTGATCGATCCGCCATTGCTCAATATGCTTGGCACGCCGACGCCATCGACATTGTCCCAGGCGCTGCACGCGGACGATCCGACCTCGGCGATCGTCTATGCGGGAGGCGACATCACCGGCTTCTTCGACTTCATAAAACCGGCGAAGATCGAGGCCGGCAAAGACATCATCAATACCGAGTTTATCGGCGAGAACGACAATGCCTCCGATATTACCAGCGTCATCGCCGGCCGCGATATCGCGGCGGAGGATACGACCAGCGATCTCGATGTCGACACCAGCACGTTCCTGGTCTACGGGCCCGGAACTTTCTTGATCGATGCGGGGCGCAATCTCGGCCCATTCTTTACCGGCTTGCTCAATCCCGGCTCGTTGACGGCCTTCCAGGCGAGCCTTTTGCCGTCGATCGCCGGCCTTACCACGGATAGCCCATTGCCGACCGGTATCTTTACGGTCGGCGACGGCAGCAATCTCGGCAGCGCCGACGTCAAGCCATACCTGCAACCGCAAGGCGCCAACACATTCGCGCTCTTCGGCACCGGGCCGGGCGTTGACGTTCAGGCGGCGATCGATGATTTCATCAATCCCGCCAATGCCGGAAACGATCAAGGCATCAACTTCCTGCCGGATATCGCTCAGCAGCTCGGCGTGACGCAAGACCAGGCCTGGACCTTGTTCCAACGCCTGTCGCCGACCGATCAGAGCCTGTTGATCGATCGCGCCTTCCTCGACTTCCTGACGCAGGTCAGTCAGGCTTACAACGATCCGAAGAGCGCGACCTATCAGAACGCCAATCAAGCCTATGCCGCGATCAATGTTCTGTTTCCGGCCTCAAGCGGGTTCACCAACGACAACGTCAGCGCGGGCACGAACCCGGTGATGGTCCATACCGGCGATCTCTCCATGGCGCATTCACTGCTGGAGACGCAAACGGGAGGCGACATCAATATCATCGGGCCGGGCGGCAACATCATTGTCGGCGCCAATGCCACCGATAATTCCTCGCCCAGCGAGGAGGGCATCCTGACGCTGCAAGGCGGCTCGATCCGCACCTATACGGACGGCAGTGTGATCGTCGACCAGAGCCGTGTCTTCACCGAGCAGGGCGGTGACGTCGACATGTTCAGCGCCAACGGCGATCTCAATGCGGGCAAGGGAAAGAAGTCTTCAGCCTCGTTCCCGCCGCTTGAATTGATCTGCGATGCGGATGGCTTCTGCCGGGTCAATCCGACCGGGCTTGTCACCGGCGCGGGCATCGGTGCTTTGCTCAGTGTGCCCGGCCAGAACCCGGCCAACAGCAACGTCAACCTCGCGGCGCCGCATGGCATCATCGATGCGGGCGCGGCCGGCATCCGCGTCGCCGGCAATCTCAATCTCGTTGCGCTGCAAGTGTTGAATGCCTTCAACATCGATGTGCAAGGTGTCGCGATCGGGATCCCGACGGCCGCAAGTCCGAACACCGGCGCGCTGACCAGCGCGACGAATGCGGCCGGGGCGGCGCAGGCCGCCATTCCCGCGCCGACGCAACATGCAAACGTGCAGCCCTCGATTCTGATCGTCGAGATCGAAGGCTATGGCGGAGATGACGGTAGCGATAGCGCGACTCCGGCGCAGGGCCCCGCACCGGAGCAATTTAGAAAGCATGAGCAGCGGAGCCAAAACCTCAACAGCGCGGTTCGCGTTGTCGGCGCAGGGGATCTAAACGATGGCGAAAAGGCGATCCTAACGGAGCAGGAAAAACGAAACCTCGTTCAGTAGCTGCCAAGATGCAGAAGGTATCGAATCATGGATGAGGCGGGCGCTGACGCGGGGCTGCAAATCGAGGTTCGCTCAGACGGAAAATTCCTTGCCCTGCTTGCGCAATTGCGTTGTTCGCTCGCGCTCAGCACGCGGCCAAACCGGCTCGTCATGCTTGCAGCGGTGGACGATGCGCTCGTTCTCACGCAATGTCATTTCTACCGTTTCTTCCGGCCGATGGGCATGACCTATGATCAAGACCGGATTGCCGTCGCGACGCTGAACGAGCTCTTCATTTTCGCAAATGTCGCGGAAATCGCCAAGGATCTGCCCGGCAAGGAGGGGCTTTACGACGCAGTATTTGTGCCGAGAACTATGCATTTCACCGGCACCTGCGATCTGCACGACATGGTTTTTGACGGCCCTTCGGTTCTAGCGGTCAACACGCGCTATTCCTGCATTTCACGGTTTGACGGCCAATATAATTTCACGCCTCTCTGGCATCCGCCGTTCATTACCGAATTGGCGCCGGAGGACCGTTGCCATTTAAACGGCATGGCGTTTTCCGGCGGCCAGGTGCGCTACGCCACGATGCTCGGCGTGTCCAATGAAGCTGGCGGCTGGCGTGACGGCATGGCCGAAGGCGGCGTTCTGATGGAAGTGCCAAGCGGGCGCATCGTTACGCGCGGCCTGTCGATGCCGCACTCGCCCAGGGTCCTCGGCGATCGTCTCTATTTACTCGAAGGCGGCCGCGGCCGCCTTCTTGGCGTGGACCCGGTTTCTGGCGAAACGCAGGAAATCGCGCGGGTGCCCGGCTTCGCGCACGGTCTTGCCGAATATGGCGGCATTCTCTTTGTCGGCTCGTCGAGGCTGCGCAATAGCAGGGGCCCACGAAATCTGCCGATTGAGGCGGAGGGACGCGATCTCAAGGCCGGCGTGACAGCAATCGATCTGGCAAGCGGCGAGATCCTCGGCTCGATCGAGTTTCTGACCGTCGCCGAGGAAGTTTACGACGTGCAGGTCATGCCGAATATTCTACGGCCGGAGATTCGTGACCCGATAAAATGGTTCGAGACCATGTCCATCGTTACGCCCAATGGCGGGTTCTGGTTGCGCAATCCTCTGCAGCAAGCAAGCGCGGAAGAGACGCAGCGGCAAGGCGCTGCTGCGTGAGATGATATGGAGGCCGCGTCATCCGGAGATCCCCGTCAGCCATCAATAGTGGTGCCTTTACGTGCTCTGTGTTCGTTTTCCCGATGGATATTGGGAAAGGCCAAGCTAACGGCCGCTTCCAAACCTTAACCCTGGTCGTCTGGGGCTAGCAAGACGCCGCTTCCGTGGAAGTGAGCAGCGATCGTCTAGGACTTCTCGGCTAAAAAGATCAGGCGGCAAATTTTATCACGTTAAGTGCTCGCAGTTTTATTCCGATCAGCGAAATTGAAACTCATCAAACGCAACACGACCGACGCGCGAAACGGCGGCGGGCGGCCTTTGAAGGGTTGTAAGACAGGTCGGTTAGACGGAGCAAAGAGCATTGAGTGCATTTTTCGCCATCTACACCATGCGCACTAGAGGGCGGAGCGCAGCGGCACTGATCACCAATTGGTCTTCGAACCATGCAGTCGAACTTGCCAAGCGCTTCTCGATGCATCGCGCAATCATATTTAACTTCTTCAGAAGATGTGCGGCCGGCAGAAAGGCGCACATAATCGAGCCGCATGTTCGCAAACCTGCGGCCTATTGGTTTGTCACGCTCGCAAAGCGACGCGATTGAATCGCGCGTAGTTGCTATGTAGTTGCTGATGGCCTCGAAACGAAGACCTTCGATTTTCTAAGTTATTGAAATCGCTGGTGCCGGTTGCAGGAATCGAACCCGCGACCTACTGATTACAAATCAGTTGCTCTACCAACTGAGCTAAACCGGCATCTCGTCGCGACGCACGCTTCAGGTGAGCTAGCAGCGTGCGGCCGCGCTGGCAATGGTGGCGCAAGCCAAAAGCCTTAAGCAAGGTTTTACCTGTTTGCGAAAAACTGCGAGTGTGTCGCAATACTGCCCGCGTCCTATGGGCTTGGCCGCATCCTCGCCTTATTGGCGGCCTAAATCCTGCGGGTCGTCGGCTGGGTAGGCAGCCAGGGGGAGGGTGTCGCTCGCGACGGAACCCGTCTCTGGATCAGCCGGGAAAATGTTTTACGGATCTTATGTCGCCGGTGCGGCGCGCATACGGAGGGGACACATGTCGGGTCAGGTGAAGTCTGCATTGAAGTCGGGCGTAGCGCTCGCGCTGGCTACGGGCCTCGTCGCTGCGGCGACGCTCCCGGCGCAAGCCGGCAGTGGCGGCGCTTTCGCCGCCGGCCTTATCGGGGGCACCGCCCTCGGCGTGATCGCCGGCAGCGCCGCGGCTGCCGCGGCGGCGCCTCCGCCGCCCCCGCCGCCGCCTGGCTATTATGCGCCGGCCTATGCGGGCGGTCCCTATGCGCCGCCGCCCCCGCGCTGCTGGTATGAGCCGCAGCAGGTTTGGGACGGCTATGAATATATCGTCCGGCGCGTTCGCGTCTGCGAATAATCTTCTAAGCTAAAGCCGCGATAGCTGGGTTCGGCACGACCGCTGGACCTAGGCTTTTTGGCGCGCTAATTTCCCCTCGCCGTTAATGGGTTTTTAACCGTTGGCGGGCGCGAGGGAGCGTGCCATGCGCGTCAGGATTCTGCTTTTCAGCCTTGCCGGATTTTGTCTGGCCGGGCAGGCTTCCGCGGGTTCCAGAGGCGTCACCTTCTCCGCGCCGCATCGCTTTGCCGTCGCGCGGATGGCGCATCCCGGCGGTTTCGGCCACCGCGGCCGCTTTATCGGCGGCGCAGCCGCGCTCGACACATTGCAGACCGGCACATTCGAATCGGGGCCCGATGAAGCGGCGCTGCCGCCGGAGCTCCCGCCGCCTTATCCGCCGCCCTATTATTATCCCGCCTATTATCAACCGCGGCCGCGCTGCATCCGGCCCTTGCTGATCCATGTCGCGGCCGAAAAGCCCGCGGCGCATCTGCCGCGCGTCATTTACGGGACCAATCCGCCGGATTGTCCGGAATAATTTTATAAGTCAGATAGATATGGCTGCTTCCTGCGGCGTAACATTAGGTTGCGTCGGGCAGGCGGGCGCGCACCAGGCTGAGGGCGACGGCGCAGGCATTTGAGACGTTGAGGCTTTTGATCGCGCCCGGCATGTCGAGCCGGGCCAGTACATCGCAATTCTCGCGCGAGAGCCGCCGCAGGCCTTTATCTTCGGCACCGAGCACCAGGGCGACCGGCCGCGTCAGCGATGCGTCTTCGAGACGGATCGGGCCTGCCGAATCGAGCCCGACGCGCCAATAGCCGAGTTCGCCCAGTTCTTCGAGGGCGCGGGCGAGATTGACGACGCTGATGATCGCGACATGCTCCAGGCCGCCGGAGGCCGCCTTGGCCAAAGTTCCGGTCAATTCCGGCGCGTGGCGCTCCGTCGTCACCAGGGCGTCGACGGCGAAGGCAGCGGCGGTGCGGATGATCGCGCCGACATTATGCGGGTCGGTGATCTGGTCGAGAACCAGGACGAGGCCGCTTTTCGAGGCGATCTCATCGAGGCTGAGGACAGGGAGCGGCTCGGCTTCGAGCAGCACCCCCTGATGGACCGAGTCGGCGCCAAGGCGGCGATCGAGATCCTGCGGTTCGACGATCTGCGCGACGATGCCGGCCGCGGCGGATTCCGCCTCGAGCCGCGCCGCTGCGGCGGGCGTCGCGAAAAGGCTCAGCAGGCGCCGCCGCTTGGCACGCAAGGCTTCGCGGACGGCATGAAAACCATAGAGGACGGCGACCTGCGCCGAGGGGCGCCGGAAGGGCGGCGCCGGGCGTGCCGGGTCTCTGCCGGCGGCATGGATTTTCGGCGGATGCGGGCGTGCGTGGCGTTTTTCGGGCTCGCGATGCTGGCCGGCGCGCGAAGGAGGCTTTTTGGGCAAGGATTTGTCCTATGGGGCAGGGCGTTGAGGGGTTGACGAAGCGCCGCCGACTTTCCATAAGCGCGCGATCAAACGCCCGCGCAAGCCGTCGGCGTGCGGGGGAGTGTCCCGAGCGGCAAAGGGGGCGGACTGTAAATCCGCTGGCTATGCCTTCGCAGGTTCGAGTCCTGCCTCCCCCACCAATTTAATTTTTCTTGGATTTTGGTTTCGGCACGGCGCAACGGGCGCGCTTTTCGCGTGCGAGCCTTGCGACAGTCTTGGAGCCGATCGAATCGGATTTGCCTAGGCACGATCAGCGGGAACTATTGTTACCCTGATCGGGAGGCTTATGAAGATCCGGTTCATCGACGCCCGTGCCGGCGCCCCATGGCGAACTCCGTGGGCGCGGGTGGGCTGGCGATGAATCACTGGGCCACGGACGACCTTTGGGGGTTCGTTCCACTGTCTGCCCGGTATTGTCAGCCTGGTCCCGTGCGCTGGCGGCAGAAGCAAGGGCTATTGCGGTCACGACCGCAGCGGAAAGAATCTGGAGGCGCGTGCCCCAGCAAATCATGGGTCGCTCCGAAATCAGATTTTGGTCGCAACAAAAGTTCTATCGTAATTCCAGAATTGTATTCCCGCCTTGCGTGAACGGCAACGGCCTATGCCCGGGGTCTTCGCTGCGCAAGGCGTTCCGGCGCCGAAGCATATTCGTTGCAACAAAAGCACAGCGGCGGGAATTACGACCGCTCAAGTCCATTTCAACGGAACTAGTAACTTGGTTTGGCGTATCATCGTCACAACCTAATGCGCGAGCGTTTAGCGGTTTCGGAGGGATCGATTATGGTTTCTAAATATCTATTAGCTTCGAGCTTGCTGCTCGCCATGGCCGCGTCGGCGGCCGCCGCCGACCTTCCGGCCGAAAAAGGGCCGCCGGTTTATACGCCGCCGCCGCCGCCGGCTTTCAGCTGGTCGGGCGTCTACATCGGCGGTCAGGTCGGCTATGCCTGGGGCACCACTGGCGTTGACGACCTTCTGCCGTTCCCGCACCTGGATCAGAACGGCGTCATCGGCGGCGCTCACATCGGCTATAACTACCAGGTTTCGCAGTTTGTCTTCGGCCTCGAAGGCAGCGTGGATGCCGCCTCGACGCGCGCCAGCGACGTCTCCGCGGGCCTCTTCTATGGTCTGCATGAGAACGAGGACTTCTCGATCCGCGGCCGTATCGGTTATGCCTTCGACCGCGTCCTCGTGTACGCCACGGGCGGTGGTGCCTACGGCAACTTCCACACCTCGTATAACGACGGCGTGGTGTTCGACAGCTTCAACAACGGCCACTTCGGCTGGACGGTTGGCGGCGGTCTCGAATACGCCATCGACAACAACTGGTCGGTTCGCGGGGAATACCGCTACACCGATTACGGCCGTCAGACCGACTCGCCGGTCTTCTCGGATGTTGACGGTTTCGTCAGCCACCACATCCGCGACAACCGCGTGCAGGCCGGCTTCTCGTACAAGTTCGATATGTTCGCGCCGCCGGCGCCAGCGCCGGTGGTCACAAAATACTGATTTTTAAGGTTCCCTTAGAAAATAGGCACATCACCTTAAGGTCGGTGCGTATTGCGCACCGGCCTTTTTCATTCGACGAAGACACAGGCCGGTCGGTTACGAAGGAAGATTCGTTGTCGATCGCGAGTCGCGACATGGATGCGACATAACGCTGGAAACTCTTTTTAAGACAAAGCCAAAGCTAAGACTGTAAATCCGCTGGCTATGCCTTCGTAGGTTCGAGTCCTGCCTCCCCCACCAGCGCTGGAATGTACATCACAATTTGCCGATTTAGGGCGTTGCCTTTTAAGCTAGCCCAAAACCGCTTTTGCCTGGGAGGCAATGATCCCTCTTCCCGATGCTCACGCCGCCTATAGGCTATTGAGGGAAGCGCCCGGTCCTAGCCCGTGGTGGTGCCGCACCACGATATCATCGGCACTTGGACCACTGGTATGGAAGAAACTCGACAAGCCATCGGGCGTCAACGTCTTGGTAGACTCGGAAGGACAGCCCCGCCTCGCGCTCCCAATGTACGTCTGGTTCCGGCAGTTGGACGAAGGTTGGATGCTACTTTGGAGCAGGCGACGCGCGGATCAGGCAAGCCCAATCCCGACACCTATCGTTGTCCAACTCCTGAATTTGGACCATCTGCGCGTATTAGGGGACCTTGAGCGATGGTTGGCCCAAGAGCCACCGCCTGTCGCACCACATTTCTCAATCGCACCTGAATTCTGCGCGGTTACCGAAATCAGCGCTGCACATACTGCCGGAAAGCACGACCTCTCTTTGCCCGCCGCATTTGACCGTGTACCGGAATTTATCGTTGTGAGCGAGAACCCGGCTTTGCCGAAAGAATGGGGTAAGGGATCATTCTGCCTTTATGCCATCGATCCCGCCAACCGTAGCTTAGAAGTGTTTCCGCAGGACTGGTTCAATGATGGCACACCAGACTACGGGTATCAGTGGATTACCTGCGCAACCCGCGATCCCGCGACACGCCGGTTGTTGGTGGGCGGGATACGAATTGACAGTTTTATCCTTGATGAGACCGGAAGACGTATCGAACTACGATTGCCGCCTGCATCTTTTCGGTAGAGAAATGCTTAGAATCCAGTGCCTAGTTTGATCCCGGTTGGTCCACCAGTATGATTTTTCTTCGAACAACCATCCGAACGGCAATTGTGTCTGCAAAGGCACAGGTCGCCTAAATCAAGCGAAGCGCAGGCGGACATTCGCAATCGCGCAACGTCCGGGTGTATAACTTGCAGCACTTAACGCCGGGGGGCGCCAATGATTTGCAAATTCCTTATCTCCACAGCCACATTCCTTGGACTCGTCGCATCGGCGGCCGCCGCCGACCTGCCGGCGGAAAAAGGCCCGCCGGTCTATGCGCCGCCGCCGCCGGTCTTTTCATGGACGGGCGTCTATATCGGCGGCCAAGTGGGTTACGAGTGGGGCTCTTCGAGCAACACCTACTTTGGCCCGCTCGGTGGCTTTATCGGGGTCGGTCATCATAACGATCAGGGTATCGTGGGCGGCGGTCACGTCGGCTACAATTATGAGTTGGGTGGCCTGGGGCTCGGGACCGGTGGGTTCGTTGTCGGCGTCGAAGGCGATGCGAACGGGTCGAGCTACGATGGCAGCGGCCTCCTCGCCGGCATCATAGGGCGCCATGACAGCACGGAATTTGACGGTTCGATCCGTGGGCGTGTGGGCATCGCTTTCGACCGCGCTCTCATTTACGGCACAGGCGGCGTTGCGTTTGGATCGATCCGCAACACGGCGACCAATTTCAACACCGGCGGCTTTGATTCTGCGACGACTGGGCGCGTCGGCTGGACGGTCGGTGGCGGCGTTGAATATGCAATCGATAACAATTGGTCAGTCCGGGTCGAGTACCGCTATACGGACTACGGCACTTTTGGCTTTAATTTGTTGAACGCGACGGGCGGCACCCTGGTGACCGACCGGGTGCATGACACCGACAATCGCGTCCAGGCCGGCTTCAGCTATAAATTCGACGAAGCTCCGCCGCCTGCGCCGCCGGTTGTGTCGAAGTACTGATCCCATTCTGAAGGTTTCAGGAATTCCTTCAGGCATAATGACCGGCGGCCTCAACCGCCGGTCTTTTTATGTGGATCGAGGCAGCCCAAAGATCGACAATCCGGTCGCTCGCGATTTGACCTCATGCGTTGCGCGGCACTGACGCAACACGACCACGTTCGAGATTCCCCAGAATGGGCCGTTCAACCAAGACGATGGCGCCTGCATCCCAGCACCGCCGGTAGCCAACCAATCGCCGCGATCCCTTCAACGGCGCGATCTACCTGCGGCCCGGACCATGACGATCCGGCGTTGATCGAGCCAATCGAGGCGGATCGGCTCTAGACCTGCGTCATCTTCAACGTGTGTGAAGTATTGCAACTCGCCGAGTCGTCTCCGGATTTCCGCCATATCGCGCCTGCGCTTTGCCAACTCCAGACGCCGGAGAATTGCCTCTTTTTCGGCGAGAATCTCACTCCGCAACATGGAACGCCCCGGGGTAAGGAACCCCCCGCGCCGAGAATACAAGCACGGGAAAGCCCGGCCTCAAAGGAAACAAATCGCGTTTTCCCCGCTGTACCCAAACGGCGGTCGGTCCAGTGCCGTGGCTTCGGCATACGAAAGGCCGCGTTATCGAGCAGACAGATGCTTTGCCGTAAGCGTCAGCTGCGCTGCTTGCAGCCGAAGGGCAAATGTGCGGCAGCAGGTGGCGGCAGATCCACGACCGCGGCTTGGTGCGGATCGGTTGAAGCGCTACGATACAGCGGGGCGATCTCGACGGGCCTAACGGACCCAAGGCCCTGGGAGGGACGAGATGATTCGATCACTCTGTGCGATGGCTCTGGCCTTGGCCGCGGCGACGTCGGCCGAAGCCATGACGTTCGGCCCGCTTTCGCCGCCAAACGACATTATCACGAAAGTTGTCTCGACATGCGGCGCCGTACACACCAGCGGCCGGCACGGCGTCTGCGAGACGCGTCATATCCGCAGATGCGTGCGCCACCGACATTCGGGCGTCTGCCTCCGCTATCAGTAAAGGTGCTCTGAACCTCGCCGCTTTCGCTAAAGTTGTTTTTTTACTTGATAATCAACCATAGATTGTATTAGCTTCGCCCTGACCGGAATTGGCCGTTGGGGGAGGCAAAAATGCGCTTTGGAGCTTTGGCCGCGGTGATGCTTTGCGCCGCGAGCCTCGGAGGATGTGTCGAGGATCAGCCACAAGCTGCAGCGCCGCCGCCCGTCCCATCGATCCTCTGCAAAAAAGGCCCGGATTGTGACGCGAAATGGTCGCGGGCTCAGACCTGGGTTTCGCAGAACGCCGGCTATAGAATCCAGGTCGCCAATGAGGGGCTTATCCAGACCTACGGCTCAACTGACATCGGCCTCGCCGTCGTCGTGAATAAGACCAACGTTAAAGGTGACGAGTACGAGATCGTGGCGCAGATGAGTTGCGGAAACGAGATCACATGCCTTCCCGATCTACATACGGCGCTCGTCGCCTTTGCGGCATTCGTGAAACAATAATCAGTGCCGGCGCGCGATCTATGGAGCCGTCGCAAGTTTCACCGCTCTAGAGCGTCGGACGTTCAAATTGAATCGCTCGGCGCTTTTACGTCTTTCTCATCGCATCGGATTTGTCCGAAAACCGCTTCGCACTTTTCGGTCCGATGCTCTAAGATTGCGGCATGCAGATGTAGACCGCGCGGGGCGGCGCATCTGCCTTGATGGGCATTTTCGCGGCCTCCGTTTTGCATTCTTCGAGGCTCTTGTAGGTCGTGGAACTCGCGGGCTCGCAGGCATTCATTTGCGGATGTCCGACGAGCGCCGTGCAGAAGAAGATCGCATAGACCATTTTCTCACTCCGGAATTTTAGCGGGCATTGCCGGGCCTGCGGAGGCCGTCTTGATTCTGCGGCGCGTCGGGCCTGCGCTCCGAAGCCGCTTCAATGCAGCTTGCGCAAGTCTTGCAGTGCGAAATCGACGATGTGCCACATGTTCGATTCCCCCCGCTGGACGACGTGCACAATCCGCGACGCGATCAGGTCGGTCTTCGGATCATTCCGCTCGATATGCGCGGTCGCGAGCGCTTTCTCGTAAGCCGTCTTCATGAGGGCTTCTTGCTTCGCATCGAACTTCACGATTTTCAGAAGCCGATAAATCGCCATGGCGATGCTTAGGTGATTGGCGGCGCGGCGTTGCGCGACTTTGGTTTCGCGCAGAGCAGCGAAAAGGCGGCTGGAGGGTAGTCCTCAACCAGGGCCACGAAAATCCCCCAAAACTCCCCGCTAAGGTCTAGCAGGGCGGCTTGTCATTAAAATGTTATTTTCTTAGGTGCTTGCCGTCATAAAAATGTTATACGATAATTTAGATTGTGACATCGCCCATAGGCTCGCGCAATGCCCGACAATCCCGAATACCTTCTTGAATTGATCGATAAAGCACAAGCGATCGCGGTGAAAGAGCAGCAATCCGCGGCCGCACTTTTCCTGAACATGGCCGCCGATGCGGCCCTGCGCCCCGAAGTCAATGGCGGTGGCGCGGAGGCAAAGCCCGTTCGCCGGCGGCGGAAATGGCGCTGGACGCCGAGCCGGGGGCTCAACGCGTAATTCCGAAGGTTTGTTTTTGGGTCTGCGCAACTCTCGTTTAAACTCGGCGCATGGCGTCAAAATGCATCTTGGCCGCAGCGCTTTGCGGGCTCGTTTCGACGGGCGCTGGAGCGGCCACCTCGGCGTTGCCGAGCCTTGCTCTCGAGCCGCCGCCTTCGCCAGATTCGCCCTCCATTTGGAGCGGGCTTTATGTTGGCAGTGAGGTCTTCGCCGTCTCCGGCAATGGGTCGAAGGGGCATTTCGGCGGCGATGGGCAGATCGGCTATTATCACGAGCTCCCCAACCGGCTCGTGATCGGCGTCGATGCCATCGGCGGATTCTCGCCCGGCCTTTTTGCTTACGGCCCCGTCAAAGGCTTCGATTTTGGCGAGACCGACGTCAGAGTAGGCTACGACATGGGCCGCTGGATGCCCTATGTCGAGACGGGCGTCGTGCTGGCCAAGCCAACCTTCGGCGCTGAGGCGACTTATGTCGATGCAAGCCAGGCGACGAATGATCTGTTTTCGGGGCCCGGGCGTTTAAGGGCTGCGCCGCGAGTCGGCGCCGGCGTCGATTATGCGGTCACGCCAAATCTGCATCTCGATGTCAACGTCTCGGGCGGCAGCGGCAGCGCACTCGCCGATCCTTTCGGTCCCTAGTTGCGCCGATCGCGCTATAATGGGTTGCGCAGCAGCGTAGAGACCGAGGGAGACGGGCATGCCAAAATTTCTCGGACACGGAAGCTATACGGCCGAGGGCTGGAAGGGCGTAGAGAAGGAAACGGCGACGCACCGGCGTGATTTCGTCGCCAAGTTCCTGCAATCGGTCGGTGGCAAGCTGGAGACTTTCTACTTCACCTTCGGCGAGCATGATTTCGTATGGATCGCCGATTTTCCGGACGCCGCCACGGCCGCGGCCGTCGCGATCGCCGTGCAGGAAAGCGGCATGATCAAAAGCCATCAGACGCTGGTTCTCACGGTCGAAGAAATGGACGCGGCGCTCAAGAAGCGTGTGGATTTTCGCGCGCCGGGCCGCTGATCGGCGAAGGCTTTAGTCTTCGTTCAATCCTTCCGGAGCCCGCGGCCCGCAGGTCGGCCAGAAGGTCCGCGCCGCCTCGTAGCTCATCTTGCCGGGAACGCCGCGGAAGGGCGGATAGCCGCCGCGCGCCCGAATCCAGCGGTCGAGATCGCGTCCCAAGGGGATCGGGTCGCCATAGTTCGTGCGGTGATAGGCGAATTCAGCGCGCGGCGTGATGCAGACGTAAGGGCGCCCCTCGCTCGCCAGCGTCATGCAGGATGAACCGCAGAAGCCGTTGATCACGATCTGCACCCGCGCGGCGCGGGCCGCGCGCGCCGCTTGCTCGAACCAGGCAACATGGCCGCCGCGATTAAATTCGACGACGCAGGGATCCTGGCAGGGGCCGAACACGCGGGCCAGCAGCATCAAAGCCGTAACCTTGCTCATCCTTCGTCCTCGCCCTGCGGCCGCTGCGAAAAGGATGCCGCACGCCGCTCCGGCGATGCGGGACGGGCGAACAGATGAGAATCAGCGACCGCATCGCTCAGTGTGCCACATTGGCAGCCAAGCGAAACGGGACATCAGGTGGGATGGGCAAACAGCGCCGGCGCGATGCGCCATGAAGAAACAAATTCCGATTTTCCGGCATGCAATGGGGCTTGCAGCCGTTCTGCCTCAGCGCCAGCTTGGCCCGCGGGTCAACGGAGGCTCTCCGTTACGGGCCCTCCGTCGTTCAGTCGACCGCCTCGCCGTCGTCGCTGACCAGGCCGACGTCGGGCAGGGCGATGATCAGTGCCATCAACGCAAGGATCGAAGCGGCAGCAAGCCAGCCAAGATTGATATCCATGAGCGTTGTCCCATACCGCCGCGTGCGTCGCACAATCGCGCGCCTCACGCGTGGGCCTCGTTGCGCATCTTTTCAGCATTTAGGGCGACATGATCCGGTTCCCAGGCTGAGGCGGCGAATTTCGAAGCGATGTCTTCGAAGGGATGGCTTTGAAGGGTGTCTTGGGCTGTTACGCCGCCTTGCGCTGTTCTCAAGCGGGGGGGCATGATGCGGTTTCCGCCGCACGAAAGGGGCGGCGCTCGGGCGGAGCGGCGGCGATGGCGGAGCGCGTTTCCGGGGTCAAGGCAAGCATCGGCTTCTTCTCGGCGACTGGTGCGCGCGAACGTAATGAGGATTTTGCCGGTGCGGTGTTCGGTTGGGAATTGCCGAAGCCGCGCAGCGACGTCGTGGCGGCGATTGCCGACGGCATCGGCTCGACCAAGGGCGGGCGTGTGGCGGCAGAGACCGCGGTGCGCGGCTTCCTCGATGGCTTTTGCGACCTGCCGGAGACGATGGAGGTGCGCCGCGCCGCCGCCAAGGTGGTCAGCTCGCTCAACACTTGGATTCATTCGCTTGGCCAGCGCGATCCCGATCTGGCGGAAATGGGCTGCACCTTCACGGCGCTGGTCTTGCGCGGGCGCATCGCGCATGTGCTTCACGTCGGCGACACCCGCGCTTACCGCTTCAGCAATGATCGGCTTTCGCTGCTGACCAGCGATCACGCGCGCGAGGCCGCCCCCGGGCGCTCCGGCGTGCTCTATCGCGCGCTCGGCGTGGAGACGGAGGCGCGGCTCGACTATACGAGCCAGCCGGTCGCGCGCCACGACCGCTTCCTTTTGTGCAGCGACGGCGTGCATGGCGTGCTGCGGTCCGAGCGCATGGCCGATGTCATGCGTGCGCAATCGGCCTCCGCCGACACCGCCCGCGCGCTGGTTGCCGCAGCGCTGCAATCCGGCAGCGATGACAATTGCACGGCCATGGTGATCGATGTCGTCGCGCTGCCCGAAGGCTCCGTCGATATCGGCGCCGTCATGATGCAATTGCCGCTGATCCCGGTGCCGGTCGCCGGCGAGACGGTCGACGGCTTCCTGCTCAAGGCGCTGATTTCCGATGGCCGCTACACCCGCCTGTTTCTCGCGGTCGATGAGCTTGAGGGCGGCGAGGTCGTGCTGAAATTTCCCAAGCCGCAGGTTGGCGAGGTCGCCGTCTATCGCGCCGCCTTCGTGCGCGAAACCTCGGTGGGCGCGCGTGTCAACAGCCCGTGGATCGGCCGCATCGTCGAGCTGCCGCCGGGCCGCCAGACCTGCCTTTACACGGTCATGCCGTTCTATCAGGGCGAGTTGCTGGAGACGCGCATCGCGCGCCGTCCGCTCCTCGGTTTGGAGGAGGGGCGCAACATCGCGGTCAAGCTCGCGCGTGCGGTCGCCGCGCTGCACCGCGCCGACATCATCCATCGCGACATCAAGCCGGACAATGTGATCCTCGAGCGCGGCGGTTCGCTCAAGCTCGTCGATCTCGGCGTTGTGCGCGTGCCTGGATTGGAGGATGCGCCGCCCGAAACCATCCCGGGCACGGCCGCTTATATGGCACCCGAAATGTTCGATGGCGAACCCGGCAATATGGCAACCGATCTCTACGCGCTCGGTGTCACCATATATCGCAGCTTCGCCGGCGAATTCCCCTATGGCAACGCCGATGCCACCTCGCCGCCGCGCCGGCCGCGGCCGATTCCGCTTGCCACTCTGCGGCCGGACCTGCCGGCCTGGCTTGAGGCGGTGCTCGCGCGCGCCATCGCGCTCGATCCCGCCGAGCGTTTTCGCGACGTCACGGAATTCGCGGCGGACATGGAAGCGGGGCCGGCCCGCGCCCCGGTCGCGGCGCAGCGCCCGCGCACCTTCTACGAACGCGCCCCGGTGCGCTTCTGGCAGGGGGTTTCCGCATTGCTTGCGCTCGCGCTCATCTTGTCGTTATGGCTTCGGCATTGAGGCGTAGCCTTCCGCCGCGGTTCAGCAACGAATTGCGGGCAGGGCGCGTTATTGTCGACCGATAATCGAGAGGAACGGAATGCTCCACGACATTGCCATCATGATCGCCGGTCTGTGCGTGTTTGCGCTGATGGCTATATTGGCGCCCGATGATTTTGCCATGCCGACCGACGACGACGGCAACATCTGACGCGCCGCCCGGGCGGTGCGGAGCGGGTCAAAGAATCTCCGCTGGGAAAAAGAACGGCCCCAGCGGGGATCGGCCTTGGGGCCGTTAGGGGATCCGCGGATAGAGGGGGCAGTCCGCGGATTCTTCGGCTGTCCGCGCTATTCCATCGCGTAAGCCGTTTCGCCATGCACCGCATCGTCGCCGACCTGCATGGTCTGCTCGTCCATGCGCAACGGTACGATGAGTGAGATCAGCTTGAGGATGACGAAGGTGGCGACGACGTTCAGCACGATGATGAAGGCCGCCGCCTCGGCCTGCAGGACGAATTGGTGGAAATTCCCGTAGAGCCAGCCGGTGGTGCTGACGCCCGGTGCATCCTTGTCCGTGCCGACATAGACCAGCATTGCCGGGTTGGAGAGAATGCCCGCCATGAGACCGCCCATAAGGCCGGCCACGCCGTGGGTTGAGAATACGCTCAGCGTATCGTCGACCTTGGCCATGAACGACATCTTCTGGAACTTGTTCATGCTCCACCAGGGGACGATGCCAGCGACGACGCCGATGACGAGCGCGCCCCAGCCATCGACATAACCGGCGGAGGGCGTGATTGCGACGAGACCCGCGATCATGCCATTGACCGCGCCGACCACCGACGGCTTGCCATAGGACAGGTAGTCGAGAATGGTCCACACCAGCAGCCCGGTCGCGGTGGCAATATTGGTGTTGAGCACGGCGGCGCCGGCATCGGCATTGGCGAAATAGGGGTCGCCGCCGTTGAAGCCGTTCCACCCGATCCACAAAATGCCGGCGCCGGTCAGCGCGGCCAGCAGATTGTTCGGCGGGCAATGCTCGCGATCGACCTGCAGCCGCGGCCCGATCACCCATGCGGCCACGAACCCCGATGTGCCGGCGGCGAGATGGATGACGTAGCCGCCGGAGAAGTCGACAGCGCCAGCCGTCGCGAGCCAGCCGCCGCCCCATAGGCTGAAGGCGCCGACGGTATAGACCACCGTCATCCAGATCGGCACGAAGATCATCCAGGCTTTGAAGCTCATCCGGCCAAGCACGGAGCCGGCGAGGATGATGACCGTGATCGCTGCGAACACGAACTGGAAGTACACCAATGTCGACATCGGGAAGGTCAGCCCCGGCATGCCGGACGCCGCCGCCGGAACGGTCGCGGGGCCCATCTCAAAGCCCGCCGACGTAGCGGGCCCCGGTTTGCCCAGGAAGGGGAACCATTGCGGGCCGAAGGCCATATTGTAGGCCCAGAGCATCCAGACGATCAGAACCGCGGCGAAGGCATACATCGCCATGAAGGCCGAGTTGATCGCCCATTTCTTTTTGACCAGGCCGCCGTAAAGAACGACGAGGCCGGGAATGCTTTGCAGGCCGACGAACGTCGCCGCCGCCAATTGCCAGGCGTTATTTCCAGAATTCAACCATTGTGGAGATGGAAGCAACATTGGAGATCCCCTGTCATGCCGAGTTCCGGCTGGCGATCCGCAAATGCTTGTTGTTGTGGACGGGAATTGCCGAATGAATTTCGCCAGCCGCCAACTCAATTCCGAAGCAAGAATTGCGCCAATATGTCGCAGCCGACGAAAGTTTTTCGAATGACCGCGGATGGAAAAAAGCTTTGTCGTTTCAAGGTGGATACGGCGCTATCGCGCAATCGGCCGGCGCATCGGCAATCGGACTAAGCGCGCCTGGCTAAAATCAAAGCGCCATTGCCTCTATTTCGGGCAGCACGGGTCAGCGCGCGGGCTTGGACGAAATTCCGTCCTGGGCGACGATCGCGGGGCTAGTAAGGGAGGCCGGGTGAACGCGATCAGGCTTGCGACATCGATCGCTTATTCTTTGCTGGTGCCGGGCACCGCATTTTCGGTGCAAGCCGCCGAACTGACCTTCCGTTGCGTCAATCAGGCGAGCCACGCGAGCTGGGCGTTGAAGGTCGATCCCGCGAAAAGCACAGCTGACGGTTTTCCGGCGACGATCAGCGCCGCGAGCATTGCCTGGCGCGATACGGTCCGTGGCGGCAATTATGAGCTCGACCGCGCGTCGGGCGCGCTGACGTTCAGCAATGCTTCGAGCATGGGCGGCTATATGCTGTTCCACCACTGCCAGCAGGTGAAGTGACGCTCTCGCCCGGTCTTCCAGGCTGCTGGCTCTGCCGATCTCGATGATGATAAAACGGCTCCCTCGCCGCGCGTGCAAAGGAGCCGCTATTTGCGGCGAGGCTTCCCCAAAAGCCGACCACCCAGCGACGTTACGGCGCTCGCCCTGCACACAAAAGCATTATCAAAGCGCCTGAGCTTTTTGCCAGAAGGTGTTGTATTTCGGCTTATGTTGCCTTTTGTTGCGACGCTGTGAATGGGTGCTGCCGCAGCCCAGCGCGGGCCCATCCGGCCTCCGGTGCGACGCGGAGTCTTCAGGGGCACGAATATGTCTGATGCGGCTTCGAGTTCCGAATTGATCCCGGTGCAGCACCCCGAGGAGATGAAAAGCACGGTCGAATTGCGGATCGGCCGTCTCATCTCGCTTCAGGCTGCGGCGCGCACCACGCCCGCGGGCGTCATCAGCGTCGGAATCGCCATATCGCTGGCGGTGCTGGCCTTCAGCGCTTTGGCGCGCGCGAGGCGGACGCGAAGCATGTGATCCTCGGGGAGATTTTCCCCGAAGATGCCGCCTCTATGCGTGAGGATGAGCGCTCAGAACTTGAAGAATTTTTCGCGCAGGGCGTCTTCAAGCTGCTGCTTGATCTCGATCACCTTGTTGCGCGCGTCGTCTTCCTTGAAATGCGCATCTTCCCATTTGTCGAGGTCTTCGATCGATTGGGGCGCGCTCGAGACGAGGGCTTCCTCTTCCTTGATGGCGGCAATCCAGGTTTCGACGGCGGCTTTGAAAGCGGCTTGAAGCTGATCGAGTTCGGCAACGACATCGGACATGAGGCACCTCCGCTGTAGACGTGCTTAGGTTGCGACCGTGAAGCTTGCGTGACGCGCCCCCAAAGCTGCCGCTATGGGTGCGCCGGTTTGGGCGTGCGGACGAAGCAGATTTTCGCGGCGCGCGGAAGTTTTTTGCCGGATTCCATCTGGAAAACGGTGAAATCGGGCGGGCACTCGCTCGCTTTCGACCGGATGATGATCGTTGTCCGGATCGTCGTGTCCGTTGCATCTGCCGACTGGGCTGCGGCCGGCGTCCCGGCAAGTGCGGCGCACAAAAGACCAAAGGCGAAAAATCCGTATCGCATGTGACTCCTTGGCCGCCGATGGGAGTGGGGCGCGGTTGCAATGGCTTTACCGCCATAGCATATAGTCCGCCGCACGCGGGTGTAGCTCAATGGTAGAGCAGCAGCCTTCCAAGCTGAATACGAGGGTTCGATTCCCTTCACCCGCTCCAATGAAATCAACAAGTTATTGGGCGAGGGTCTCTGGACTGGCGACCGATTTTTCCGAAATTCGGAAAAAAGCTTTCGGCCTTCGCTCCGCCACGCCGTCCTTCAATGCGCGCCACAGATTACCTATCCATAGAGGCGCGGCGACGGCACGCCAAATTAAGGCCCGGCTGGTCTATGCGACGGTAGGAAGAGCCGCCCGGCAGATCGTACCTCTGAGGCGATAAAATCGCCGACCGCGCGGATGCGTGGCAAATTGCGCATCTCGGAATGAACAACCATCCAAAAAGTCCGGATGAGCGCGACTTCTCGCACGAGGACACGTGTCAAACTCGGATGTCCATCGGCGAGAAAGCACGGCAAAATGCCAAATCCGGCCCCGCTGGCGACCACTTGCAATTGAGCTAGCAAGCTGGAGCTTTTGAGGCGTGGTATTATTTCTTCCAATACGTCGGTGAGGAACTCAAGTTCCGGGGCGAAGATAAGGTCGTCAATATAGCTTACGAAGACATGCTGCGCCAAGTCGTTCGGAGACTTGATCTGAGATATGAGGTCAGTACGGTCTTTGCTGACGTAAATTCCGAATTCATAGTCCGTCAGTCGCCGCGCATGAAGCGGGCCACGATCTGGGCGGGAGAGGCCGATCGCTATATCCGCCTCACGCTTTGAAAGGCTAAAATTCGTCGGCACGGCGATGAGCTGGATTTCGAGCCTTGAATGCAATTCGGCGAGACGACCGAGGCGCGGCGCGAGAAACATTGTACCAAAGGCGTCCGGCGTACCAATTCGGACGACCTCTTTCGTGCGTGTGTTCTTGTTGGCGAAAGCGGACTGGATGGCAAAGACTGTGCTCTCGATCTCCTCCGCATATTTGAGCAACGCAAAGCCTTGCGGCGTGAGAGAATATCCGGCCCCCGGAGCGTGTTCAAAAAGCTTGACGCTGAGCTGACGCTCCAGCCTCGCGAGGTTGCGTTGGAGAGTGGAATAATGGAGCTTCAGCGCACTGGCGGTGGGCATTAGCTTGCCGGTGCGGGCGAAAGCCAGAAAAGTGCGTAAAAGATCCCAATCCATCTTTGTTGTTTCTTGAGAGCGACGGGGGCAAGGTTCAAATCGGAACATAGAGGGTGTGCCGGGCCGCCATGCGGCTCATGCAGGAGAGCCGCGCCAAGGATGTTCCCAAATTTATCGAAGCTACCGGTGCCAGGCTCTTGCCGCCTTAGCCGTCGTCCTCGTCTGTATTGAGACTATTTAGTTCGGAAGAGACAAGAGGTTTTGCGAACAAATTAGAAAATTCGGTATCGATACGTTTGATGATCGCCGGCAGGCCAATAGCACCAATCAATTGTTTGTATTCTTCTATGTTAAGCATGACATAAGCCGGCCTGCCATACTCGGTTATGAAGACCGGCGCACTGGCCGCAGCTTTCTTCGCCCGGGTAGGGCGTAGCTTAAATTCTCCGCTCTTGATGACACTAATCGGCATTGCCCTTTTTCTCCCGAGATATTTTCTGCATTCCGAGTTCAGGTTTGCGATAGGGTGATCTCATGAGACCGACCGCTTCGTCGTTCTTCGCCGGGTTCAGCGAACATCCGGCGCTTTGGTGCGAAGCTCTCTGGCTTGTTTCAGCATGCGCAGCGAAATGGATCACTTGCGGCCTCCGACACATCAGCAGCTTCGCTCCGCATGGCTTGGATGCTTAAAAGGCGGCGGTGCCCCGGCAAAGGAGAACCAGGACACCGCCAGGCAAATTGCGCCGGGAGGGACGTTTGGGGCAGCGCAATTTGAACTGCATGTCGGTTTGCCAAACAAACCGGATGCTGCCGCTGATGGCTCCGAGAGCTTGAATGGAGCCTCGGATGACCTTCAGCGCGGTGAGACATTAGCGGTGCTGACCTCCGGGGTGCCTAAAATACCTGATCATTGCCGAGTGACGCGGTTCGAAACTTTCTGTGGCGAGCAAGAATTCAGTGCATCAGGGCGCGGTTGGAACAGCGCCTTGGCACGGCTACCGTCATGTGGCGGCCCTTGAGAGAATCCCGCGGGATTCGAAGATCGCGCGAATCTCGCCCATGTAATTGATGAAATTCTGTTCGCCCAAGCTCTTCCAGCTCCGGGGGCGCGCAACGTCGATCTTAAGATCCAAATCGATCTTGCCCGGTCGCGGCGACATGACCAGCACGCGATCAGCGAGGAACACCGCTTCCTCGATGCTGTGCGTGATGAACAGCACTGTGTTGCGCAACGACAGCCACATCGCTTGTAAGTCAGAGATCATTTGCTCGCGCGTGAGCGCATCAAGCGCGCCAAACGGTTCATCCATCAGGAGTAGACGCGGCTCTTGGACAAGGGCACGGCATATCGCCACGCGCTGGCGCATGCCGCCGGACAATTCGCTCGGGAATTTTCCGCCGAAGCCCGAAAGCCCGACCTGCTCCAGGAGCTGCATGACCTTCGGCAGATAGCTGCGCTTGTCCCAACCTTTGATTTCGATGGGCAGCATAATATTGTCGATGATCGTGCGCCAATAGAGTAGCAGGTCGGTTTGGAAAACGACGCCCACGGTCGGATGCGGTCGTTTCACTTCCTCGCCGTCGATTGTGATCCTACCTGCGGTGACCTCCGATATGCCGGCCGTCAGCGACAAGAGAGTGCTTTTGCCACATCCGCTAGGACCGACGATCGCGACGAACTCGCCGGGGCTGATCGTGAGATCTGTCCGGTCGAGCGCAAGAACTTCGCCGCCTTCGCGCGTCTCGTAAGCCTTTGACAGCGCCTCGAACACGACGTTGACGCCGTGAATTTTCGGTTCATCGGCCGCGGGGCTGCGCGTGGTCGCCTGGATATTCATTTTGCCGCCTCGCGTTTGAACACAACCCTATGTTCAACGGCTTCGATCGCGAGGAATAGCGCCACGCCGATGAGACCTATCACGACCATGGCGGCGAAACTCAGCGTCGTGTCGAATTGTGAGCTTGCCTGAAGCTGCATGTAGCCGAGGCCGGATGCAGCCGCGACATACTCGCCGATAACGGCCCCTATGACCGAGAGACTAATCGCAACTTTCAAGCCGCTGAAGACATTCGGAAGCGCCGCGGGGAGGCGGATCTTTAGAAAGATCTGCCATTCAACCGCGCCCATTGAGCGGGCGAGATTTACCATGCTTTTGTCGAGCGCCTGCAAGCCGACCACCGTGGACATTACCACCGGGAAGTAGGCCAATAGGAAGGCGAGGAAACACTTGGGCGCGAAGCCATAGCCAAGATACAGCACCAGCAGCGGAGCCAGCGCGACTTTCGGAATAGTTTGAAAGGCGACGAGGATGGGATAGACGGCGCGCTCGAACAAAGTGGAATAGAAGATAGCCAGCGCAGTCGCGACGCCACCGATGGCGGCAAGCAGGAACCCTGCAAGCACCTCCGACAGAGTGATCGCTGCGTTCGACAGCAGGACCTGAGGGTCGGTCGCGATGCGGCGAACAATCTGCCAGGGCGTTGGTAGGATGAACTCGGAAAGCCCAAATGCGCCGACACCGAATTGCCACGCAAGCAAGAGCGTGACGCTCAGGATCGGCGCCGCGAGGTTATTCGTAATTGTCCGCAAACGCGCGCTTTTTTCCCGCGATGTCTTTCTTGCCAGCAGGTTCGCCTCCTGGGCTGTTAAGAACAGGCTTCTTTGACCGGATAGTGGGCCGAAAACCATATATCGTGCCTTTCTTCGATAAGAGCTCACTTGCCCAATAAAGAGTTGACGTAATATTGGTCCTCCGGCTTGACGTCAGTGATCTGGCCCGACTCCTTCAATAACTTTAGAGCTGCGGCGATAGTGTTACCGTCAATCCATCCCAGCGGCTTGCCTTGGGTGCTTACAAACGTATCGTTCGACAGCTTTACCTGTGTTTCGACGACTTCGGGACTTGGGCCGCCTTGCCAAGCCTGGAGTAGGGCCTGCGCCGCAGCCTTCGGGTCTTGCCGAGTCTCGGCAAATCCCTGGTTCAACGCCTGAAGGAAAGACGCAAGCCGACCTGGCTGCTTCTCGATTTCGGCGTCGCTCGCCACGACCGAAAGGCCCGGCTCGATCAGGCCATACTTCGCCACATCGAGGATCGTGAACTTCACTTTCGAGGTGAATTCGAGCTGCGGGACCTCAATGTTACCATATGTACTAAGAGCGTCCACTTGCCGGCTCATAAACTGCGGGAGGCGCGCTTGGTTGGCCAGCAAGACCAATTTGATCTCGTCGCAGTCGATATTGTTGATGCGGCAGAAAACCTTCAGGTAGCTCGTGGTCGGATCGCCGATCGTACCGATCAAGGATTTCCCAACTAAGTCCTTCGGCGTTTTGATCGGCTTATCGGGGAAGCTGATGATCACTGCCGGTGCCTGCGGCTGATACAACGCCACGATCTTCACCGGCATGCCCTTACTCACGGCGGTGAGCGCGTAAATGGCGGGAATTACCACCGCATCTTCTTGGCCTTGGATTAAGGCGCCCAATGCGGCTTGCGCTCCAGCTCCCTCACCAATGCGGACATTCAGTCCGGCCTTCGTGAAAATTCCGCGATCGAGCGCCAAATAGAAAGGGGCGTATTCGCCTTTAAGCTTCCATGAGAAACGAACATTGAAATCATCCTCTGCGCGCACGCTGTGAACGGCGGCAAAGGTAATCGCCAGCGCCAAGCCGGCCATGCGCAAGAACATACACAAATCCTCCCACCAAATCGGAGCCCATTTTATTTATTCAAGTTTCGGGCCATCTCGATTTATGATCTCAAATTGTGATCACACATCGGCGTGTCTGTCAAGGCGCGATGTGAGCGCTAAATGTCCAACTCGATCGTCGGCGTCAATGCTCGCGAGCAGCACGGCGTCATCCAGCGGTTCGTCGCCTTTTCTGCGTCGGTTTGAAAAAAGTCGCGATGATCGGGAATTCCATTGAGAACCTTGGTGAGGCACGTGCCGCATACGCCCTGCTCGCAGGACAGCGGTATGTCGATGCCGCGCGCGGCCAGTGCCTCGGCGATTGTCTTTCCTGGCGGGACCTCGACAATTGTTCCGCTACGAGCGGCGATGACCTGAAACGAGGCGCCGCCGCTATCGACCGCGGCGTTGAAGTGCTCCGTATGGATATTCCCGTCGGGCCATCCGAGTTGTTTCATCTCGCCGATGACCCAATCCATGAACCCCTGGGGTCCACAAACGTAAGCGTGTGTGTCCTCTTCCGGTGTAAAGGCTATTTTTCGAGCCAAGAAGCGTTGGGTAGCGGGGCCATCGTCGAAATGAACGCTGGCATGCGAAGCCAATTCTGCTTCGAGTTCCGCGAGGAACGCTGTGTGGCTGCGCGCCCGCGTACAATAATGCAGATGAAACCGCTCTCCATGCCGCTTCAGGCGCAGCGCCATGGACAGGAGAGGCGTTATGCCGATGCCGCCGCCGAGCAAGACCGATCGGCCACGGTCTTTCGCCAGCCTAAAATTGTTACGCGGAAAGCCGATCTTGATCCGACGGCCCTCGGTAAAGCTGCGGTGAATCTCAATCGAACCGCCGCGCGAATTCGTCGCCTGTAGAACACCGAGGCGATAGGAGGTATGCTCCGCGGGGTCGTTGCAGATTGAATATTGCCGGATTAAGCCCGGCTTCACATGAACGTCGATATGCGCCCCTGCCTCAAACGGCGGCAGGGGGGTACCGTCAGCCGACTCGAGTTCGAGGCCGATGATTCCATCAGCGAGAGCCTCACGCCGCGAGATGACGGCATCTAGGGCCGGCGAGGGATCAGACATGCGTCCGGATCCTCAGTCATTTGCGGGCTGCGCCGGCATTCACGCCCGCTCTTCGTCGATAAGTCGCTGTACGAGCCGTCGCGCCCGCACCGAGGGGCCGTCTGTTGTCAGCAACACGGGCTTAAGCGACATCAAGTCAGTCGTGCTGCCCATGCCGCTTTGCTGTGCTTCGATCATCGGCTTGTCCTCGTTGTCGAAGATATCCATACCCGTTTTGAGCAGCTTTTTGCTAAACTCTTCGTCCTCTCGCCGGAAGTCACGCGCCATGCCCCAGAAATAATGGCTGGTCATCTCTGTTTCGGGGGTGAGGAGATGCGCCGTCGGAATCGACAGCCCGTTCTCCACTGCCTCGCCAACACCGGTCATGCCGACATCAAGGAGCAGAACGCTCGGCGGATTCCAACGCATGACGTTGCGGTGGTCGCCGAGTTTATCTGCCGGATAGCCGAGGAACTGGAAATATTTGTTAGGGTACTGGCACCTTCTCATGAAGCGCGCCCACACGGTGAACTCATCCGTGTCAGGCGATGGCTCGAACACTGAAGGGCCCGCCGCGCTGGTAAACATTGGATGAATGTATTGGCCGTGTGTCAGGTCGAGCAGATTATCGCTGATAAGCTGATAGTTCGCGTCGACATGCAAATAGCCATAGACGCAAGTGAAGCGCGGGTTGCCTCCGAACTGCGGGAAGGGGCTGATCTTCGCTTCGTCCGCCAAAGCTGGATCGCCCATCCATATCCAAACGATTCCATCGCGTTCGGCAAGCTTATAGCTTGTTACGCGAGCCGCTTTGGGAATCAAGTGATCGCCGTGCGGGTTACTCACGCATGCCCCGGTTTCGTCGAAGCAGAGCCCGTGATAACCACACTCCAACACGCCATCCTTCAGTTTGCCCTTATGCAGCGGGACAAAGCGGTGCGGGCAACGATCGGCGAGCGCCACAGCGGTGCCGTCCGGCTTGCGGAAGAGCACAACGGGCTCGCCGAGAATCTTGCGCGCAACAAGCGCGTCCGCCAGCTCATGAGACCACCCTGCGGCATACCAAGCGTTCTTGATAAACGTCACGAGACCCTCCTGCCCAAGCCGTCAACTGGCATTCTCGTATATTTCACCGGCCGGTCATAATTGTTAATATCCATCGCAGGCATTCACCGGATTGATGATTGATTGCTTCAGCTACAGGACGTCACAGGTCAATCGATTGGCCGCGCGTTTGAGCAGCGCCCGGAACCAAGTGAGGCCGGGATCTTCGCTTTGATATGCCTGCCATTGCAAAACATCGATCATTTCCGGGATGTCCAGGGGAGGCCGTAACAGGCGCAACGGCAGTCGCTTTGAGCTTTGGCGCGCGAGTTGTTCTGGTACGATTGCGAGATAGTCCGTGCCGACGACCGTTTGCGGAATGAGCGTAAAGCTTGGTGCCACCACGGCGACGTTCAGGGTCCTGCCGAGCCCGCTGTAAAGCCACTCTTCCACGAACGTTTGCCGTTCGGAATACGCGGTCACGTGACTGAGCGACAGAAACTGTTCCGGAGACAGGAGGTCACCGACCCTGCGGCTCCCGGTCCAGGCTATGCAAGCATAGCCATCCCGAAAAAGCCTTTCACTCGGATGCGCTGGTAGAGCGAACCGCTCAGGCACGATCAGGACATCAATGTCGCTTTTCTCGAATTTAATTGGAGCTCCGGCGTAATGAACTTCGATCGAAGGCGCAGTCGTGGAAATCTCCCTTAGCACCTCGGGGATCAGGACTGCCCAAACGTAATCGGAGCAGCTCACGGTGAACCGCCGCAGCGAATTGCGCGGCTCGAAGGCCGAGCGGGTTTTTAAGAGCTTGGTGGTTTGGAGAAGGATTTCGCGAAGCGGCGGCCCCAGCGTCGTGGCGAGGGGTGTGAGCACCATCCGCCGCCCCGACGGTATGATCAGCTCATCCTCAAAATGCGTACGAAGCCGGGCCAGCGCGTTGCTCATCGCAGACTGGGATATGTGGAGCTCTTCTGCGGCGCGGGTCACGTTCTGATGCCTTAGCAGAGCGTCGAGCGCTCCCAAGAGGTTCAGATCGAGGCCACGGAAGCGCATCAGGCCGCGCCGCCGCTCATCCACGCGCGAAATGATTTTTCTACAGCTGATCTGGGCAAGTCTTGAGTGATGAAAACAATCTTGGAGCGCCGGTCTGCGTCGGGCCACTCGGTCCATTCCACCGGCGGATAGAAAACATGCTGTACGCCGTGAATGATGATTGGCTTGGCGTGGCCATAACGGTTGAGAATCCCCTTGACGCGCAGAATTTGCTTGCCGCGGCTCATGAGCAGCAACTCGAGCCATTCGGTAAAGCGCGCCCAGTCAAGCGGAGCTTCGCAAAAAAGACAGAAATTGTTGACGCGGTCGTCGTGGCGGTTTTGGTGGGAAGCATGATGATGGTGATGATGGCTGCGCTCGTGTGGGTCGCTATCGGATTCATCCTCGAGCCAGCCGTGCACTTCGGCGGTTTTATCGCGAACTGCGAAGTCCTGATCGAATAACTCGTTCGGGCTCGGGCCAGAGGCCAGGGTGGCGGTGAAAACGGTCGCAGACGGATTTAGCGATAGAAGGCGCTGTTGCAACGCGCGCTGCACCGCGTCCGTGGACAAGTCGCGCTTTGTAAGGACGATCCTATCCGCCATCGCAGCTTGTTTGATGGCCTCCCGATGGCTATCCAATTGCTGATTGCCGTGTGTGGTGTCGATCGTCGTCACCAGACTCTGCAACCGGTAATGCGGCGTAAGCGCCTTATCGATCATCAAAGTGTGCAAAATAGGTGCTGGATCGGCGAGGCCCGTCGTCTCGATCACGACGCGTTTGAACACCGGAATGATGCCCTCAGCGCGATTGGTCCGCAAATTTTCGAGCGTCTCGACGAGATCGTCGCGGACGGTGCAGCATAGGCAGCCCGAATTGAGAAGGACGATGTCCTCGTCGACTCGACGAAGCAAAATGTGATCGAGTGCCACTTCTCCCAGCTCGTTCACGAGGACGACCGTCTCGCCCATGGCAGGGTGGGTCAGTAGGCGGCTAAGCATCGTCGTTTTGCCGCTGCCCAGAAATCCGGTGATGATGGAAACTGGCGTCATCGCCGGGGAGTATGTACGCGGCGCCGCTGCACCGCAAGATCATATAATGCGATCACACTCACGTAAAACCCTGTCCATGCTTCTCGCGCTCGACGGAGTTTCGAGTCCCGCAAACGGATGCAAACCCGGATGGGGAATAGGGTCGGACGTCGAGGGGCCACAGCAACGCGCCCCGTTCAGCGACATTCAGATTTGGCGGCCGACCTCCTTGCGCAGACGCCGATAGGGCCAGGAACTCGGCTCGCCCAGAGCAAGCCTTTACCTCCTAAAAGCCCGTTTGAAGGATTTCCGTCGCCCTTAAGGCGGGAAAAATCCCTCGAAGATAGATTCTAGCGAAATTTTTCTATCTAAAGTTGTGGCGCGTCGTCAAATATGTTGCGCTTTAGCAACCCCGCAAAGTTTTTATAAAGGGCTCAAAATTCCGGCAGTGCGGCATCCGTCCTGCCTAAGGCGTAGCCGTCGGTTCTTCGAAGTCCTGCGGCGGTGTCGCAAATCGCGGTGCACAAAAACTCAGCGCGACCACACTTTAGCGCCCTGTAGTATGCCGCTCCTTCAAAACCGAGGCGATTGACAATAAAAAAAATCGTGATCTGTTTTTGAGATCATAGACTGTGATCACATTACGTGATCGATCGCCTGGGGGTGAAAAAATGAAAAAGTTGGGGGTGGCCGCAGCGAGCGTGGCATTGGTTCTACTCTGGGGTGGGGGCGAAGCATTTGCTGCGGATCTGCCCGCTCCGCCGACAAACGGGCCGGTGCTGCCCGAAGTCCCAACGAGCTGCACGTCCCTACCGGACTTCTTTATGACAGCCTGTCCGCTTGCGTTGTCCGGCGTGAGGTTTTACGGCGCGCTCGACGGCGGTTTTGGTTACGAGACGAATGGCGCGCGGTTCGACAGATTTGCCAGCAGCAGTGTAAACACCTACCTCGGGAAGCCTAATCTGGGCGGCAGATTCCTTCCCACGCCCAACGTGCTGAGCCTTTCCAACGTCGGCCTCCTGGTGAACGAGCCGCTTAGCCCCGAGTGGTCTTTTGTCGGGCGGGTGGAGGCCCAGTTTGACCCCTATGGATTTGAGCTTCTCGACGGAGCGCGAGGGATACACAACAATATCGGCGTCCCTCTCGCCTTGCAGACCGCGGCGGGCGACAACAACTCGCAAGGAACGCTCTACGATGGCTATGGTTATGCCGGGATCAGCCATAAAACCTGGGGCACGCTGACTGTCGGACGGCAAACCACTTTGATGGCCGATGCCTTTTTGGTCTATGACCCGAACACGCGCGCATCCATATCGCCGCTCGGTTTCTTCGGCAGCTATGCCGGCGGTGGGGACACGCAGGACAGCAGAGCAACGACCGCTATAAAATATAAGGTCGCTTATCAAAATTATCGCTTTGGTTTGTACGCTCAGGTCGGTGGTTACGATCAGGGCAATGCCTCGAATGGCGCATTTCAAGGCGATGTAGGTGGTGATTTCCACGTAGGTCCTGGTGTGCTCACGACCGATGTTCTCGGCGGCTACACCAAGGACGGCGTCACGGTGTTTCTCAACGGCCCGACGAATATCGTCGGATATCCTGTCGATCCATATACATCCAAAAACCAGGTTATGAGCGCGGTGCTTTCGAATAACGCGAGCGTGATGTGGGGCGCAAAATACACCATCGAGAGACTGAAACTCTATGGTGGCTATCAGTTGATTGAATATTCAAATCCCAGCGACCCGTACACGATCGCCGGAACGGGGTTCAACGATATTTCGGGAGATTTTCTCTGTTTTAACTGCGGCGCTTCCAATGGCACGACGATATACAGCACCTCATACACCCATCATAAATTTCAAAATCTCGTGTGGTTCGGCGCCAAATACGCCCTGACTCCGACGCTCGAAGTGACCGGTGCCTATTACCACGTGAGTCAGAACGATTTCTCCGGTGGGGGCAAGAACGGCGCCGGAGGGACATGTAGCCTTTCGTCGACAGCCCTCTCTTCCTGTGCGGGTGCGCTGAATTCCGGCGCAGTCGTGCTCGACTGGACGTTTTTACCCAAATGGGACACTTACGTTACGAGCGTCTATGAGCGGCTCAGCGGTGGCATGAACAACGGTTATCTTTCGAACAACAACTGGTCTACCATGGCGGGGCTGCGCTTCCGCTGGTAACATCTTTTGAATCTGCTCGGGCTCTCTCCACCAAGGTGGAGAGAGTTCGGCGGGAGCAGAAGGGCGCAAAGGGGGGAGGATACAGGAAAGATCCGGTCACAACGATTTTACCGGCTGTCTTCCGTGCTGAGATGTCTTTCAAATTTTTCGATTAAGCTGTGCATATGTTTACGCGCAGCCTCGAACTCCGGGGAAGACGCTCTTCGGGCGCGGTCCGACTCGTAAGCCTCCATTGAGACGAAGCGACATTCCCAACGCACGTCGGGTCCCGATCCTTCCAATTTCACGAAGATACGCCCGGGGTCTAAGCCTAGCGTGCGTCTGATCTCTGTCACCGCACGTCGATGTTCGAGCACTGCCTCCGCCTTACCTGCCTTGGCAAAGTAGCTTGTCGTTTCGACGATCATTTTCGGTTCCTATCTTAGTCGATGATTGGCGCCATTTCGTGCGTTGCCAGCTTGCCGCGCGAGCTTGACGAGCCTAAATATTGATCATACTGTGTGATCACAGTGCGTGATCGCATAGCCTGGTGTGTTTGTGCCGACAAGGTGTGATTGAAACGAATGCCTACGATCAAGTCCATTGAAACACTGATTGTGCAATTACCGACGCGCCGGGAGCATAAATGGGTAGGGCTTACTGAGCGTATTGGGCGCTATCTGATCCTCAAAATGACCGATAGCGACGGCCGCGTCGGCTGGGGAGAGGCGCCGGCGCTCAAGGATTGGGGCGGCGAGTTCGGCCGTTATTTCGGCGAGTCCGCTCTTATCGCAAAATCCGTCATCGATGCCTATCTAGCCCCGTCCGTGATCGGCCTCGAGATCGGCAACTTCGTGGAGCTCCACGCGCGCATGGATGCCGTCATACGTGGTTATCCATATTCCAAGGCGGCAGTCGAATTCGCGGCTTATGATGTCGCGGGTCGTTGGCTGAATGTACCAGTCTACACGCTGTTGGGTGGCAAGGCGCGTGATCGCGTGCCGGTGACCCATTCGATCGGACTGATCTCGATCGAGGAGGCGCGGCAGGAGGTCGCTAAAGTCGCCAAGGAGGGAATCAAGACCATCAAGATCAAGATCGGCCTGGATCCGGCGAGAGACATCGCAATGGTCGATGCGGTGCGCGAGGTCGTCGGCGATGCAGTCGAGATCTGCGTGGATGCCAACGAAGGCTACAAAACACCTGGCGAGGCCGTCCAGGTGGTGCGCAAAATGGAAAAGAACAGGCTGAAATATGTAGAGCAGCCTGTCATGGGCATCGAGCGAATTACCGAGGTCGCGAGCCGCATCGACGCGCCCGTCATGGCCGACGAGTCCGCCTGGAATGCGCACGATTCGATCCAAATCATCCAAGCCGGAAAAGTGCAGATCGTTTCGCTTTACACCACTAAAGCGGGCGGATTGTACAAGGCAATGGAAATTGGTGCCGTTTGCAAGGCTGCGGGCATTGTCTGCAATGTCAATGGATCTATCGAGACTGGCGTCGGCAATCTTGCCAATGTTCAACTCGCCGCCGCCTCGCCCGCGGTGACGCTGTCATGCGTCATCCCGATCTCGACCCCGGCGCACGCGTTGAAAGGTCAGGTCGGAGGCATCTATTACAAAGACGATTTGCTGGTCGAGCCTATGCGTTTGGTCGATGGCGCGATCGTCGTACCGGCCGGCCCGGGCATGGGCATCGAAGTCGATCAGGCAAAGATCGAGAAATACCGCACGCACGACTAAGTGCCGGCAAGAAAATCAGGCGGAGGGGAACATCCATGCGAACGGAAATCGTCGCAAAGCAAGTGAAGGCAATGGCGGAACATGGGCTGGATGCCATCATCTGTTCGTCGCCAGAAAACTTCGCTTACACGACGGGATTTGTCGTGCCCTCCCAGCCGCTTATCAGACATCGTCATGCGATGACCATCGTCACCGCGGATGGTGGTGTCGCGGTATTTGGCGTCGATATGGAAGCTTCGACGATAAAGCGCCATCTCCCAGATGTGACATCACGCATCTGGGCCGAGTTCTCGGACGATCCGATGTCGGTGCTCGCCGACCAACTTTGTGGGCTTGGCCTAGCCCAGGCTCGCGTTGGGCTCGACATGGATTACCTGCCGGCGGGTGATTTCATTCGTCTAAAGGAGGCAATGCCCGGTGCGCGTTTCGTACATACTGAGCAAATTTTGGCGCGTCTGCGCCAGATCAAGACAGTTGACGAAATTGCGCTGCTCCGCAAGCTTTCCCGCATCGCCGATCAAGCTATCACCAACGCACTCGCGGTGGTCGATGCTGGCGATACGGAGCTTGATATCGCCGGGCACTTGACCCGAAACATATATTCGCTCGGGGCTGAAGACTTCAAGCTGCTGATCGTTGCCACCGGCGAGCGGAGCGTGCTTCCCAATGTCGGTCCCTCGAACCGAGTCCTCAAGCGCGGCGATGTTTGCCGTGTCGAAATCTTCTCTGTCATCAACGGCTATCATGCGGGTGTCTGCCGGACGGCAGTGATCGGCGAGGCCCCGCCGAAGGCCAGCGAAATCTGGGCGCATCTTATTGAATGCAAATATGAGATCATGGAGAAGGTCAAGCCTGGCGCAAGTTGCCGAGAAATCTACGATGCCTTCGTTGCCAAGCTCGCAAAGGCCAACCTGCCGCCGATTTCATTTGTCGGTCACGGCATTGGCTTGCACCTGCATGAGGATCCCTATCTTGGCTTCACGCCGGTGCTCGGCAAGCCGGGCGTCGATGCGGTGATCGAGGAAAATATGGTGCTCGGCTTTGAGCCGCTTTGCTATGACACCGGATATGGGTTCGGCATGCAAAACAAAGACATGCTGTTGGTGACGGCGAGCGGCTCGGAGCTGTTGTCGGATGTCGCGAACACTGACAAATTGATCGTCTGTGGCTCTGAGAAGAACGGCCGCGACGTGAAGGCGGTGGCCTAGCGACGATGGATTGCGATGGGTGCCCGCGAATAAATTCCGTAGCTGGCCCTGGCCTCGTTCGGTGGCGGGCACATCGAGCGTCTGAGACGCTATAAAGAATAAGTTGGTAAGCTGCATGCGAACACTGATCGAACATCTGAATTTCGTTCTCACGGTCGATAAGTCCGACACCGTGTTGCGAGACGCCAGTGTGGTGGTCGAGAACGATAGAATCGTCGCTATCGGCCCGTCGTCTGAAATTGCGGGGCAACACAAGAACAACGTCTTCGACACAGTGATCGACGGGACGATGTTTGGAATGTGCCCCGGTTTCGTGGACAGCCATGTGCATCTTTCGGAAACCCTTTCCCGCGCGGTTTTCCCGGATAGTCTGAATACGCGCGCCTGGGTGTTTCACTGGGCCAAGCCATTTTATGCGCACATCACCGAGGAAGATGAATATTGGGGCGCACTGCTCGGCATAACGGAGATGCTGCGTGGCGGCACCACATGTTTCCTTGACATGGGCTCGCAATATGATCCGGGGATCGTCATTCGTGCCATGGACAAAACCGGCATCCGCGGCATCACCGGGCGGCATGCCGCTGACAATCCGCCGGCGGAATTGCCGCGCGGCTGGACAAAGGAGATGGCGGAGCACCACTTCTTTCCGGATGCGCAAACGGCGTTGGAGGCGCTGGAGCAGTGCGTCATCAAATACAATAATGCCCTGGGCGGGCGCGCCCGTTGTTGGGTCAATATCGAGGGTAAGGAGCCCTGCAGCCTTGAACTGCATGTCGGCGCCGTCGCGCTCGCCGAAAAGCTTGGGGTCGGTACAACCTATCACCTCGCGACTTCAATCGAAGAAGCGAAAATATGCGAAAGCAAATATGGTTGTTGGCCGGTCACGCGCATAGACCGCGCGGGCGGAATCCGCAAAAACTTGGTTATCGCCCATGGCGCCGCGATTTCTGATGAGGAAGTCGGCTTGCTTGCCGGCCGCGGCGCGAGCGTTGCATTTTGCCCGTGCTCATCGTTCAAACTCGGTAAGGGTGCAACGGCGATTGGCAAATATCCGGAAATGGTCAAAGCCGGGGTTGCGGTTGGTCTCGGCACGGATGGCGTGTCAGCGTCCGGAAACGTCAATCTGATGCGGCAGATACTCATGGTTGCCGGAATGTTTAAGGACGCTCGTCTCAAGCCCGATGTTTTCACGGCCCGCCAAGCCTTGCGCGCCGCGACGATCGAGGGTGCCCGCGCTTTGAAGTGGGATGACGAGATCGGCTCCCTCGAAGTCGGCAAAAAGGCTGACTTCGTCCTTTTCGATCTCGATCATGTCGAGTGGACGCCGTTCTATGATCCGCTGCAGGCGCTCGTATTCTCGGCATCGACAGCATCGGTTGCGCAAACCTGGGTGGACGGGAGGGCGGTTTTTTCGAACGGCAAAGTGAACGGCGTCGATGAAGCTGAGATTCGCCGTAAAGCGCGGGAGCTAGCAACGGCGGCTGTGGTGCGCGCAGGCCTGCATGAAGAAGGGGTCGAGACGACCACGAGCCTTTATCGGGAAGGGAACTGAAGCCGGCCGATTGTCACCCTCTTTGAGGACTTTGCAATCCAGAGCCGAGGTCCGACAACGAGCCGATAATATTAGGTAAATGCCGTGCTGGCCCGATTGAATGTGATCGCAAATTGTGATCAAATATCGCGGTTCTTGAATGTTGGAGATTGCCGGGCGCATTAAGTCAAATGGACACTCGCGCGGTTCCGCCCGGCTTTGGAGAAGAACGTGAAAGTTGCAGTGTTGGGCGCAGGTGCCGGCGGCGCGGCTTCGGTCGTCGAGTTGGTTCAGGCGGCACACGTCGTCCATTTCTGGGGACGCTCACCTGAAACGCTCGCGCCCCATATCAAGTTGGGCGGCGTTGCGTATGACGGCGTGCTCGGGGAGGGGGTTGCGCGGCCGGCACTGATCACGACGGATCTCAAGGCGGCTATCGAGGGCGTCGATGTTGCGGTGGTCGCATTGCCAACCTTCTCGCATGCTTCGGTCGCGTCTGCGCTGGCAAAAGCGGGTTGGTCACCAAACAAGCTGATTATTCTCAATCCAGGTCATACCGGTGGAGCATTGGAATTCGCGCATTCCTTTGCGCTCGTGGCGAAGACTGTCCCGCCGGTTGTCGAGTTTTCGACTCTAGCCTATGTCGCCCGTAAATACCGTCCCGAGGGCGTCACGATCAGCGGTCGTGCAAAAGAACTCAAAGCGGCCGCTCTCAAAGGGGGTAGCGCGGCCCTTGAAATCGCGGCCGCCCTTTACGCTGGTGTAAGGCCAGTAAGGGACGTCATTGCGACGGATCTTTCTAACGTCAACATGGTTTTGCATCCGCCCGGTGCTGTGCTGGCGGCGGCATGGGTCGAGGCCAGGCGTGGCGATTTCACCTTCTACGTCGACGCGATGACTCCAGGCGTCGCCCGCGTCATGAGAAGGTTGGATGACGAACGGTTGGCGGTCGCCAAAGCATTTGGGCACGACCTACCCAACTTGATCCAGGAGATGAAGCTGCTCGGGACCGTCGAAGCTCACGTGACCGACACCGACGACTTCCAGTCCGCCATAGCCGGCGGCGAAGCCAATAAGCGCATCAAAGGTCCGGACTCGCTGCAATATCGATATTACAAAGAGGATTTCGGTCACGGATTGTTGCCATTTCTTGAATTCGCGAAGATTGCGGGTGTCGAAACGCCAATCGCGCATTCTTTGTTCAACGTGGCCCAAGCCGCAGTCGGAACCGACTTTCGCGATGGGGGCCGTACGGCTCAAGCAATGGGCATTGCTGGAATGTCAAAAGATCAGGTGTTGGAGAGAGTGAGGGCGCTATGAGCTGGCCGCCTATAGTCATTGCGATCATCGCGGGCGACAAGCGGGAACAGGAGATTGCGCGTTGCGCCGTTCGAGCCGGCGCGACGGTTCGCGCCTACGGGTTTCCCTGGCCGGCGGAAGGCATAGAGGGTGTCTACCAGGGGAAGAGCGCTGCCGACGCACTGAAGGGCGCCGATATTGCCCTCTTTCCGATTCCGGGTATCTCTGCCGAAGGGGCGCTGTTTGCACCGGATTGCCCTGAGAAAATAATCCCGACACGCGAGATGCTGGCCGGCATGAATAAACCGGGCCACATTATTCTGGGCTGGGCAGACGCCAATCTGAAGACGCATTGCGAAGAGCTCGGAATCGAGCTGCACGAATATGAATGGGACGTCGAGCTGATGCTCCTGCGCGGCCCGGCCATTGTCGAAGGCGTGCTCAAGGTGATCATCGAGAACACGCAGATCACCATTCATAAATCGAATATCACATTGGTCGGGCAGGGGACCGTAGGCTCACTTCTGACGCGAACTCTCGTGGCGCTCGGCGCTCATGTTCGTGTTGCCGCCCGCAATCCCGTTCAGCGGGCTGCCGCCTATGCGGCAGGAGCGGAATCTTTCGGGTTGGAATTGTTGCGGTTACATTTGCCGGAGACGGATATTGTCATCGGAACCGTGCCTAAGCCGCTCCTTGATCGCGAATTGCTGAAGCTTCTACCCAAGCATGCGCTCCTCGTCGACATTGCCGCCCCTCCCGGCACGATTGACCGAGATGCGGCAAACGAACTCGCGCTGAAGACCGTCTGGGCAAGAGGCATGGGCGCCCGTGCGCCCGTCACCGTCGGCCGAAGCCAATGGAGCGGCATCAGCCGTCGGATTGACAGCATATTGGAGCACAGAAAATGAAAGCGGATCTGGCCATCAAAAATGCCCGTGTGGTTCGCCATGATGGCGAGTTCCATGGCGGCGTTGCGGTCAGGGACGGCAAGATCGTGTTGGTCGGCTCCGACGATGTCCTCCCGGAAGCAACGCACACCATCGACGCCGAAGGTCGCGTGCTGATGCCCGGGGTGATCGATCCGCATTGTCACCTTGGCGTAAAGTTCCCCTTTCCCGAGGACATGCGAACCGAGACCGCCGCCGCCGCCTCGGGTGGGGTGACCACGGTTCTACTCTATATCCGTAACCTCAAGGAATCGTACCTGCCGTTCTATGCGGAGAGGAAAGCTCTCGGCGAGCAGAACGCGGTCATCGACTTCGGTTTTCACTTCGGTATCCAGCGCGAGGAGCATATCGCCGAGATTCCGGAGGTCGTCGCAAAGACCGGCGTGAAGTCTTTCAAATGCTATTTCGGCTATGAACCCGACAATCCAATCGGCATCGTGCCGGCGACCGATGGCTGGGTCTATGCGGCCATGCGGATCCTTTCGAAGATCCCGGGCGGCGTGATCAACGTCCATTGTGAAAACACGCAGATCGCTTCGTGGATCAAGAAAGAAATCGCTGCGACGGGCCGTCAGGACCTTGGTGCCTACACAGAATCCCGCCCTGCCTTTTGCGAGGTCGAGACGATCCGGCGCATGATCTTCCTGGCGGAGAAGACCGGCTGCTCGCTGCATCTCGTCCATACCTCGGTCGGGATGGGCCCCGTATTAGCCGACGAAGCGCGGTCGCGCGGCATCCACGTCACCGTCGAGACCTGCCCGCATTATCTCACGAGAACCTGCTACGATGAGGATCTCGACATGCGCGCAAAGATCTCGCCGCCGCTCCGCGATCGCAACGAGCTTGAAGGACTATGGGCGGGGATTGCCAACGGCTCGGTTTATAGCCTTGGCACCGATCACGTGCCGTTCCTTCCCAAGAAACTCGAGGACATCTGGACGGAGTTTCCAGGCGTCGTCAGCTTTCCTTGGGAATTGCCGCTGATGCTCCACTTTGGTATTCACAAGCGAGGGCTGTCGCTTTCGAGACTGGTCGAGCTCAATTCGTTCAACCCGGCGAGGCGCTTCGGCTTGTGGCCGCGCAAGGGCCACATCGATATAGGTTTCGATGCTGATCTTGTGATCGTGGATCTCGATGAGGAACGCACCGTAAGCCACACCGGCAAAGGGACTTGTATTTACGAGGGCTGGAAGCTCAAAGGCTGGCCGGTAATGACTGTCGCGCGCGGCGAAGTCGTCTACGAAAGCGGCGCGGTTGCCGAGCGCCATTATGGCCGCGGCCGATGCCTGACCGTTCCGTCATGACTGCGACCGGCACTGCTAACTTAGCGGGAAGTACCTCGCTGCTGCCGCCGCGTCGCTCGGCGCGCGACGTCGTCGCGAGCATTGTCAAACATAAGGCGACGATCCGTCAGGAAAGGCTATCGGGGATCCATAATCCCTGGGGGCATTGTGCCAGCTTGGCAGATCCCTGGGCCTTTCTCGATCTGTGCGAGAGCGATCTCGTCCTGGGGCCTGCGCGCAAACTCTTGGGCTCGGACATCATCCTCTGGGATAGCGAGCTGTTCACGGAAACGTCTCTGTACAGCACTTTCCTCCAACAGACCGGAGAAGGCCGGTTCTGGCCTGTTAACCCTCTGGCGGGCGCGGTTGTCTTACTGCCGCTTGGCCGCGAGGCGTGCGAGGCAAAAGGCGTGCTGCTGGCGTCGATCGGTCCGGCAACGCTGGATGTCTTCGACCCACATGAGCTGCTCTATGTGGTAAGATTGATTCCTGCGACCAGTCGCTTCGAGCGTGACCCAGGCCACCCGGCGCACCGCGCCTGTATGGAAGAGCAGGTTCTGGTCAATTATGCGAACCGGCCCTTATGGCTGCTTTCCGGCGTCGACAAGGCTAACAACGATCTCGTCACAGGCTTCACGCCCATTGTGCCGATGTGGGCCTCAGGTCTGCTTGGCCAAAATGAGGAGAAATAGAATGCCATTCGTCATTGTTGAGATGTGGGAGGGGCGCACCGTTGAGCAAAAGCGCAAGCTGGTTAAAGCCATAACAAACGCAATGGTCGAAGAAGCGGGCTGCAAGCCGGACCATCTGCACGTCGTAATCCACGAGACGCCGAAGGACAGCTGGGGCCGCGGCGGTGTGCTCGGTATTGACATGGTAGAGCATAAGCAATGAGCCTTGATATCCTGGACTACCGCAAGTCGGCGCTTCTGGTCATAGACTTGCAGAACGCCTTTCTTCACGAGAAGGGCACGCTCGGCATTTCCGGCGTTGACACCAAGCGTCTCTCGGCCATCGTCCCGCCGCTGGAAAAGCTCATCAAACGCTGCCAGGACGCCGGTATTCCGGTCATCTGGACAATGCAGGAGCACTTCGCCCTCGACGCCAGCCGGGCGAAGAAAAAGCTGCTCGGCCATACGGCGCGCCGCAAGCAGGTCTCGGCGCTCGCGGGCAGTTGGGACGAGCAGATCATAGATGAACTGAAGCCCTTGGCCGACTTCGATCCGGCTTTCGTCATCCGTAAGCATCGCTTCGGCGCTTTCTACGAAACACGCTTAGAAATGATGCTGAAGATGCTCGGCACCCAGCACCTTTTCATCACCGGCGCCACGACGAACGCCTGCGTGGAGACCTCGATCCGCGAGGCCTATCTGCGGGACCTCGATGTTATCGCCGTCGACGACTGTATTTCCGGCGTCAATGTCGATTGGGAGACGACGGCAAAGGCGGTCTGGAAGCAGTATTTCTGTGAGATCGCCGCTTCATCCGAAATTATTGAATGGATTGGTGATCAGTTAAAACCGCGCGTCGTCGATTTCGGCCATCAATTGATTCTGGTTAGTGACCTTGAGAAGTCCGTGGATTACTATGTGAATCTACTTGGCTTTAAGATCAGGCCGGCGAAACCCTTGGCTGACGGCCGCCCGTTCACCGCGTTTCATCAAGGTATTGCGTTGATTAGTGGCAAGGCCGCCGATCACCGTCAGATCGATCACATAGCCTTTCAAGTCAACGATGTCCGCGCCATGGATGCCAAACTAAAGAAGGCCGGTGTGCAATATTATGAAGGTCTGCATAACGGGCCTTATGGTTTAACGATCTATGTTGCCGACCCGGACGGCACGAAGATCGAGTTGTATCAGGTTGGCGAGACTGTCTGACTACGGTTTGGCGGGCTTTGGTGACAGGTCTGTTTTCATTGCATTACTGTGCGTTTCGGATCGATAGGAGTTGTCGAGCACAAATCATTCCTGTATTGATCACAATATGAGATCACGGGCATATCGAGACGTCATGCCCGTTTTTCCACTTGGACGTAAGGTTGCGTCCCGTAACGCAATCGCGGACGAAAGCTCAACGCAGGATGCCAAACAAAAAAGCTAATATCGAACCCATCGAAAAGAATGCCGTCAGCCGGACGCGCGGCCATGTGCACGAACATGTACAGCGTTATATGCGGCGCGGTCTCATGGTCGGCGCCTTCTTGCCAGGCCAAGTGATGAGTCTCCGCAAACTCGCCGTGGGGCTCGGCACCAGTCCGATGCCTGTTCGCGAAGTGCTCAGCGGACTGATTGCTGCGAATGCGCTGGAGGAAACGAAGGGCGGCTCGGTGCGTGTTCCGCGGTTGAACCCCGAGAAAATAAGCGAATTGTTTTCCGTGCGCGAAATGCTTGAGGGCATGGCGACTGAGATTGCCGCCAAAAAAGATATTCCCAACTTGGTCGAGAATTTGACGACGATCAACCGGCAGCTCCTGGTCGCGATAGAGAATCGCGATATCTTGAATTGCCTGTCCCTAAATCAAAAATTTCATTTCACGCTTTACGAAGCGGCGGGTTCCGAAGTGCTCATGCCGTTGATTGAGTCACTTTGGCTTCAATCCGGCCCGACCATTTACATGTCGTTGTTAATCCCATCGATGCCGTGGAGCGCCGCGCATCACAAGGAGATTCTTGGCGCGTTAAAGCGCAACGAGGCAGTGGCGGCCAAGAAGGCTGTTATTCAAGATATCCGGACGACGTGTAAGGCTCTGGTCAGCATTACCGGATCGCAGGGGCCGGAACTATTGTTCGCGCAGGGCGCTGAACTGCAGTTTGATTACGAGTAGAGAACGCTCGGGAGGTTCAGGCATGGTTGGGAAGATTGATCATAAGCTGGCCGGCCTGGGCATAGATCTGCCCAACGCGGTGGCGCCTGCAGCGAACTATGTTCCTGCTCGCAGAGTTGGCAATCAGATGTACATCTCCGGTCAGGTTCCCAGCGAAGGCGGTAAGGACAAATACACCGGCAAACTTGGCTCGGACTATTCGATTGAAGAAGGACAGGCAGCTGCGCGCCTTTGTGCCGTAAACATTCTTGCTCAACTCAGGCACGCACTTAATGGGGACTTGGATCGCGTTCTGTCGGTGGTTCGCATTGGCGGCTTTGTCAATGCCGAGCCGGATTTCAAAGATCACCCCAGGGTCATCAACGGCGCTTCAGACCTTATGGTCGAGGTGTTTGGCGAGGCAGGACGTCATGCCCGCGCAGCAGTCGGCTGCTATTCACTTCCGCGCAACGTTCCGGTCGAGGTCGAGGCGATCTTCGAGGTCGCCTGATCTTGCGATAAGAAGGGGCGCGAGTTCTACTTTCGGCTCAAGCCGTTGCAGGGATCATCTGGTGTTAGTCTTGAATCAGTCCCTGGCCGAAAGCCATTCTTGTTGAAGGATCGCGCGGTCGCAGGCCAACGTTCGCAAAACTATCGGCGATATATTGCTCAAGGTATGCGATCGCGCCGTCATCAGGGGAATTGTTGATACGGTGAAGACGAACATCCACTTGGCCCAAAGCAGGTAACCCCTGATGCTCGCTGATCAGACGTGCGTACGATGGCACTGTGCTGCGCGCTACCGCCGTCACACCGAGGCCGGCTCGGACCGCCGCCATGATCGCGTTATAGCTCGAACTGAGATAGGAAATCCGGCAAGGCCGTTCCTGCGCTTTCAGCGTTTGCAACATGCGATAGCGATAAATGCAGGGCGCCGGGGCGAGAACAAGTGGAACGGGATTTTGAGCTTCGCATGCATGATCGAGGCTGCTGATCCAGACCAGCGGTTCGACAAAAATTCTTTTGCCGCCAGCCGATCCACCATCGTCGCTGTGCAAGGCGATGATGAGATCGAATTCGCCGTTTTGCTGTCGTTCGAGGAGATTTTTGCTTAGGTCGCTGGTGACCTCAAGCATAACATTCGGTTGCGATTGTGCGAACTTGCCCAGGAAGTCCGGAAGTAGCGAGGCTGTATATTCGTGAGGAGCGCCCAGGCGCACGCGGCCAGCAACCGTCAGACCTCGCATTGCCGCGACGGCCTCGTCATTCAATGCGAGGATGCGCTGCGCATATTCCGCTAACATTTCGCCTTGAGGAGTCAGTTTCAAATTTCTCGCGTCGCGCACGAAGAGTGCAGCGTTCACGTGTTCCTCGAGTCTTTGGATCTGCAAAGTGACTGCCGACTGCGTGCGCCCGATCAGTTCGGCGGTGCGCGTGAAGCTGTGTGTGTCAATCACGCGAAGGAATGTGCGCAAGAGGTCCATGGACAGATTCTGGAGCATGAGACGCGCCATTAGAAAAGTTAATGATATGATTTATAAAATGAATTTTTCTTATGTCAATTCAAGAGCTAAGCTTCCCATCAAATGCAGGAATTGCTGCGAGACCGCGCTCTTTCCGGTGGCGGTATCGGATGAGGGCTTGCGGCCGCCTAAACGGGGCGGCGCTCTGGATGTCGATGTTTGGCTTGCACCGTGCCTGCCGCACCCAGCCGACAAAGGGCTGCTTCTCGCTTCGAATTTTCCCAAAGACAGGAATTCGTCAATGACTGCGACCGCGGCACTTTTGTCGACACCCCTCACCGCGCTCAACATTCAGCTCGGCGGTAAAATGGTGCCGTTCGCGGGCTATGCGATGCCCGTACAATTCGCTGACGGCGTGTTGAAAGAGCATCTACATACGCGCGAAGCTGCCGGTCTGTTCGACGTGAGCCACATGGGACAGATAATCCTGCGTCCCAAGTCGCGTCGCGTAGAGGACGCGGCATTGGCCCTAGAGCGGCTTGTTCCGGCGGATGTGTTGGGATTGAAGCCCGGCCGTCAACGATATGGAATTTTCACCAATCAGAAGGGCGGAATACTCGACGATCTCATGATCGCCAATCGGGGCGATCATCTGTTTCTGGTCGTTAACGCGGCTTGCAAAGCCCAGGACGTTGCGCACCTACGCGCACACCTGTCCGATGATTGTGAAATTATCGAACTGACGGATCGGGCGCTGATCGCTCTGCAAGGGCCCGACGCCGAGGTCGCTTTGGCAGCGCTGGCCCCCGAAGTTGCCGGCATGAAATTCATGGACGTCGCCGATGTAACACTCGTTGGCGCGGCATGCGTCGTAGCCCGCGCGGGTTACACAGGCGAGGACGGGTTTGAAATATCCGTGCCCGCAGGACGCGCCGAGGCCCTCGCGAAAGCGTTGCTTGGCCATCCGCGTGTCCGGCCTATTGGCCTTGGTGCGCGAGACAGTCTGCGGCTGGAGTCGGGGCTGTGCCTATACGGAAATGATATCGACATCGGCACCACGCCTATCGAAGCGTCACTCGAATGGGCGATTCAGAGGGTGCGATGTGAAGGCGGCATCCGCGAAGCCGGCTTTCCGGGTGCTTGGACGATTTTGCATCAGCTGAAATCAGGCGCGCCGCGCCGCCGCGTCGGTATTCTTCCCGCGGGCCGCACGCCGGTGCGGGAAGGGACGCCACTCTTCACGCCCGATGACAACCGTAATCCGGTCGGAGAGATCACATCGGGCGGATTCGGCCCAACGCTCTCGGCTCCGGTCGCTATGGGCTATGTCCTCGCCGAATATTCCAAGCCGCCAACCGAACTCATCGCCGAGGTCCGAGGCAAATCCTATCCGGTTAAGGTCGCTCCGCTGCCATTCATTACGCAACGTTACAAACGAAAGTAAGGAATAAAGCTATGCGCAAATACACGGAGGATCACGAGTGGATCCGTCTTGACGGCGATATTGCGACAATCGGTATCACCGACCATGCAGTTGAGCAGCTTGGAGATATCGTTTTCGTCGAATTGCCTGCCGTGGGCGCGGCTCTGGTGAAGGGCCAGGTTGCCGCCACGCTCGAGTCCGTCAAGGCCGCGTCGGATGTTTACGCTCCGCTTAACGGGGAGGTTGTGGAAGTCAACGAGGCGATCGTTGCTGAGCCTATCAAGATTAATCAGGACCCGCAGAGCGGGGGCTGGTTCTACAAATTGCGCCTATCAAACCCCGCCGACGTCGACGCGTTGATGGACGAATCGGCTTATCGCAATCTCATTGGTTAGCGGAGCGCGCGATGAGCTATTCGGAAATAGGTTATAAGCCGTACGATTTTGCGAACCGCCGTCATATCGGTCCGTCGCCGCAAGAAATCGGCGAGATGCTCAAAGTACTCGGCGTTGGGTCGATCGACGAGTTGATCAACGAAATTGTGCCCGCCGACATTCGTCAAACAAGCAAGCTTTCCTGGGGAAAAGCCTTGTCCGAGTGCGGCGTGCTCGAGCGGTTGCGTGAAGTCGCCGCGAAGAATGCGGTCAAGGTCAGTTTCATCGGGCAAGGCTATTACGGGACAATCACGCCGCCGGTCATTCAGCGTAACATATTCGAAAATCCAGCGTGGTACACGGCTTATACGCCTTATCAGCCGGAAATCAGCCAAGGTCGCCTGGAAGCTTTGCTCAACTACCAAACGATGGTAGCGGACTTGACGGGGCTCGGTGTCGCCAATGCCTCGTTGCTGGACGAAGGAACCGCGGCGGCAGAGGCGATGGCGCTTTGCCAACGCTCTGCAAAGACAAAGGCCAACGCATTTTTCGTTGATCATCATTGTCATCCGCAAACGATCGCAGTTATCCGCACGCGGGCAAAATCTCTTGGTTGGACGGTTATAGTCGGGGACCCTTTTGTCGATCTTTCGCCCGAAGATTTATTCGGTGCGATCTTTCAATATCCCGCCACTTACGGTCACATTCATGATTTCTCCGGCCTCATCGCAACACTCCACAAGGCGGGCGCGCTGAGCTGTATTGCCGCCGACCTCCTCGCGTTGACCTTGCTGAAGCCCCCGGGTGAAATGGGCGCGGACATTGCTATCGGTTCGAGCCAGCGGTTCGGCGTGCCGGTGGGGTACGGCGGCCCGCATGCCGCGTTCATGGCGGTGCGCGAGCCGCTCATTCGATCGATGCCCGGCCGCGTCGTTGGCGTGTCGGTGGATTCGCGAGGTAATCGCGCTTACCGATTAACTCTTCAGACCCGCGAGCAACATATCCGTCGCGAGAAAGCGACATCGAACATTTGCACGGCGCAAGCGCTGTTGGCGGTAATGGCTTCGATGTACGCAGTGTTCCACGGACCGGATGGACTAAGGGCCATTGCAGAAGGAATCCATCGCAAGACTGTGAGGTTGGCTCTGGGGTTGGAGAAGCTGGGATTCCAAGTTGAGCCCAAGGTCTTCTTCGACACAATCACGGTCGAATGCGGTCCGAGGCGAGACGCAATTTTAACCCGCGTCGAACGCGGGGGAGTCAATCTGCGCGCGGTCGGCGAGACGAAGATTGGCATCGCCTTCGACGAACGCACCCGGCGTCAGCACATCGAAGCGATTTGGCACGCCTTTGGCGGCGAGATGAAGGATGAAGACACACGCCGCGCGTACAGGCTTCCCGAGGGCTTGCTGCGCCGGTCGAGTTACCTTACCCATCCTGTCTTTCATATGAACCGGGCCGAGGCAGAGATGACGCGTTACATGCGTCGTCTCGCCGACCGTGATCTAGCGCTCGACAGGTCAATGATTCCGCTTGGTTCATGCACGATGAAGCTTAACGCGACCGCCGAGATGGTGGCTTTGAGCTGGCCGGAATTTTCGGACATGCATCCCTATGCACCCGCATGGCAGGCAGCCGGGTACGCAGAAGTCATAATGGATCTTGAATCGAAGCTCTGCCAGATCACAGGTTATGACGCGTTCTCGATGCAGCCGAATAGCGGTGCGCAAGGCGAATATGCCGGGCTTCTGGCGATACGCGGGTATCACGCGGCGCGTGGTGAGGCGCATCGGGACATTTGTTTAATCCCGACGTCGGCGCATGGTACCAACCCGGCGTCGGCGAATATGGCGGGCTTGAAGGTTGTCGTCGTTCGCTCGGACGAAAATGGGAATATCGATATCGACGATTTTCGTTCGAAGGCAGAGGCGCACGCCTCGCATCTGGCCGCCTGCATGATCACCTATCCGTCAACGCATGGCGTTTTCGAAACGAGCGTGCGCGAGATTTGCGCGATCACGCATCAGAACGGCGGACAGGTTTATCTCGACGGCGCCAACATGAACGCCATGGTTGGACTCGCTCGTCCGGGCGATGTCGGCGGCGACGTGAGCCACCTCAATCTTCACAAGACTTTCGCTATTCCGCATGGTGGCGGCGGACCGGGCATGGGACCGATCGGGGTGAAGTCGCATCTCGTCCGCCATCTACCCACCAATCCGATGTCCGGTGGAGCGGCTGTCTCGTCCGCGCCTTATGGGTCAGCGTCGATCCTCCTCATCAGTTGGGCCTATTGCCTGCTGATGGGAGGCGAGGGGTTAACCGAGGCGACGAAGGTGGCGATCCTCAATGCCAACTATATCGCGGCCCGACTCCGTGGGGCTTATCCTATCCTGTACAATTCGGATAAAGGTTACGTTGCGCATGAATGCATACTCGATACCCGTGCGCTGAAAGACAATGTTGGGATCACCGTAGACGATATCGCCAAGCGCCTTATTGATTGTGGTTTCCACGCGCCGACGATGAGTTGGCCGGTTGTCGGCACGCTGATGGTCGAGCCGACCGAAAGCGAACCTAAGGCGGAGCTCGACCGCTTCATCGCTGCGATGCTGGGCATTGCCGCGGAGGCAAAGGCGATTGCGGAAGGTCGCCTCGACCGAGAGGACAATCCATTGAAGCGCGCCCCTCACACCGTTGACGACCTGGTTGGCGACTGGAACCGCGCCTATAGCCGCGAGCAGGCGTGCTTTCCGCCCGGCGCGTTCCGCGTGGATAAATACTGGCCGCCGGTCAATCGGATAGACAACGTTTACGGCGATCGGAACTTGTTCTGTAGCTGCCCGCCGATCGAAGGCTACGTCGAAGCCGCGGAATAAGATCCCGGCGCCTCCGTTCTGGAAAGTTAGAGGCGCCAATTTCCGAGATAACCAATGTTCCTATCCGCATTCGATATATTCAAGATCGGTATTGGCCCATCGTCTTCGCATACAATGGGTCCGATGATTGCCGCCGGAAGATTTCTCGGCGATTTGCGCGGCGCTCCTGGCAAGGCGCGGGCGACGCGGATTTCCGCGTCGTTGCATGGTTCTCTGGCTTTTACCGGGAAGGGCCACGGGACCGATCGAGCGGTGATCCTCGGCCTTCTGAATTGTCAACCGCAGACGCTGGACCCGGATTTGGCCGAGGCTCTGGAAACTAATCTTCGACGCGATGGATACCTCGTTATCGAAGGTATTGGGCGGCTCGAGTTCATTCCAGACAGGGATATTGTCTTCGATTTTGGCGCTCCGCTGCCCAGCCATCCAAACGGTCTCGTCCTGTCGGCATTTGGCGCTGACGGCGTTCCGATATTGCGCCAAGTCTACTATTCAGTCGGTGGTGGCTTCGTGGCGACCGAAGAGGAACTCGTCAACCCACCGCCGTCCGAACTGCGCATGACGGATTTTCCGTTCCCCTTTCGCACGGCCGCCGAGATGCTGGAGATGGGGAAGAAGTCAGGTTTGAGTATCGCCGCGATGAAGCGCGCCAACGAAACCGTGCTTCATGGGGCGGACCTCGATGCCAGGCTAAATCAGGTATTGGAGGTGATGAATTATTGTATTGACCGGGGATTGACGACCGATGGGATTCTTCCGGGCGGGCTAGGGGTCAAACGCCGCGTTCGGGCGCTCTATCAGCAGTTGATGGCGGAGCGCGGACGAAACATCTCGCAGCCGCACGCGGCGAACGACTGGTTGTCCGTCTATGCAATGGCGGTCAACGAGGAAAATGCTGCGGGTGGTCGGGTCGTGACCGCGCCCACGAATGGGGCCGCCGGCGTCGTGCCCGCAGTGCTACGCTACTACCGTTCCCACTGTCTTGGCCCGTCCAAAGAGGGGGAACTTGACTTCCTGCTCGTTGCCGCCGCGATCGGAGGGGTTATCAAATCTAACGCATCGATATCCGGGGCTGAGGTTGGTTGCCAAGGTGAAGTGGGCTCTGCTGCTGCGATGGCCGCCGGCGGCCTTTGTGCTGCGCTGGGCGGAACGAATGCGCAAGTTGAAAATGCGGCGGAGATTGCTCTCGAGCATCATCTGGGCCTGACCTGCGATCCCATTCGGGGGTTGGTGCAGATACCTTGCATTGAAAGAAATGGCGTTGGTGCGATCAAAGCCGTCGCCGCAGCGTCACTGGCTTTGCGTGGCGACGGCACGCATTTCATGCCGCTCGACAATTGCATAGAGGCGATGCGTCAAACCGGGAGGGATATGAGCCACAAATACAAGGAAACGTCGAAAGGCGGTCTGGCCGTCAACCTGCCGGAATGTTAGGGGGCGGTCAGCGGGGAACGCGGTCTTGCGGGTAAGAAACCAACTTACACATCCCTTGTGACGCTGCCGATGATCGTCTTCAAATGGGCCGGGGCGGGGCGCCGGACGACCTCCCGCAACGCAAAACTCGAATGCAGTTTGCTCACACCCGGTAAGCAGGACAATTGCTCTTTGTGAATCCGTTCGTAGTCGCGGACATCACGGGCGGCAATGCTCATGATGTAATCGCCGGTGCCCGACATTAAAAAACACCATAGAACCGAAGGAAATTTTGCGACCGCGCGCTCAAATTCCTCCATTGCTTCTTCTGTCTGTTGAGCGAGCGTGAGAGTTACGATCACTGTGACACGAAATCCTATTCGATCCAGATCGATCGTGGCCTGAGAGCCGGTAATATAACCGTCAGTTTCGAGCTGCTGAATCCGCCGGGCGCATGCGGACGGCGAAAGTCCGACCTCTTTGCTGAGCTCCAAGCCCGTGGCGCGACTATTTTTTAACAACGTGGTGATGATGGCAGCGTCGAACCGATCAAGCGACATGCAGAAATCCTGCGAGGAAAGGCAGATTCGCGCACAAAGATAGCGTCGAGCGCCGAACGAGCATAGCAAAAAGCAAACAAAAACAGCTCGTACCCGTGTATTTTTTTCCGATAATCAGGAGAGAAATTAGCCATGCTTGTCGGAGTTCCCAAGGAGATCAAAATCGAAGAACATCGGGTCGGGTTGACGCCCGCTGCAGCCCGAGAATTCGTGAGCCGAGGTCACGAGGTCCTGGTCGAAACTGGAGCCGGTGCGGGCATTGGTTCAGGCGATGATCAATATAAGGCGGCGGGCGCGACGATCGCGCGTGACGCGGCGGAAGTCTTCGGCGCGGCCGAGATCGTCATCAAGGTGAAAGAGCCGCAGCCGTGCGAATGGGCCAGGCTTCGCGCAGGGCAGATTCTGTTCACCTATCTCCATCTTGCGCCGGACCCCGAGCAGGCCCGAGGACTACTGAATTCCGGCGCTACAGCGATCGCCTACGAGACGGTGACGAGCGCCAACGGGGAGTTGCCGCTGCTTGCGCCCATGAGTGAAGTTGCGGGCCGCCTATCTATCGAGGCGGTTGCTTATTCCTTGCGTCGGACGGCCGGCGGGCCGGGCGTCCTTATCGGCGGAGTTCCCGGCGTTGCGCCGGCACGCATTGTCGTGATCGGGGGCGGTGTCGTCGGGCTGCATGCCGCGCGTATGGCGGCTGGCCTTGGCGCGGATGTTGTAATTCTCGATCGATCTCTCCCGCGCTTGCGGCACATCGACGAATTGTTCGGGGGGCGGATTAAGACCGCTTTTTCGACCGCAGATGAGATCGAGTATCAAATCACCTTGTCCGACGCGGTTATTGGTGCCGTTCTCATTGCCGGTGCGCGTGCGCCGAAGCTAATTTCGCAAACAATGTTGCGCAAGATGAAGCCCGGTAGTGTCCTCGTCGACGTCGCGATCGATCAGGGCGGATGCTTTGAAACGTCGCGTCCCACCACGCACGCGGATCCCGTCTACACCGTCCACGGAATCACGCATTATTGCGTCGCGAATATGCCCGGCGCCGTGCCGCGCACGTCCAGCTTCGCGCTCGGAAATGCGACGCTGCCGTTCGGTCTGGCTCTCGCCGACAAAGGTCTTAAGGCTCTCCGGGACGACCCGCACTTGCGAGCCGGCTTGAATGTCCATGCAGGCAAATTGACAAACGGACCCGTCGCCGAAAGTCTGGGCCTCAAGTGGATATCGCCTGAGGCCGCACTTGGCATGAATTGCTGAGGCGCCCAAAATGGCAGACCCCGCGGTACCGGTTCCTAGGAACCCGAAAGCGGCGGGGTCGCTTCGCCGAGGCATCCCGAAAAAGCCCATCGACCGGATCGGCCGGCGATGATCTAAGCAGCACGGACGTCGCGTTTTTGACCATTGGCCAATATTTGCCGCCGACGAAGAAGCATCGTCCGGTCGTTGCTTTTATCGTGCCGGAGATGTTCGAGTCTTATGCTAGCTTGGCTATGGTGTAGGGCTTCTCGTTCGTCTCAGCCTCGCCGTTAACGCGTTCGTCTCGTCATGCCGGCGAAAATTTTGCACGGCTCAGGGCGGAGCGAGCCAAACGCATTGGCTGAGAGGGAGAGTCTCTGGCAGTCTCTCGTGTAGCGTAGAAGAGCAAACGCGAATTCCTGGGGAACAAATTGCCGATCAAGCGTCTTATGGTCGCCAATCGTGGCGAGGTTGCCATCCGCGTGTTCCGCGCTGCGGCCGAGATGGGGATTGCGACAATCGCAATCTATGCGGAGGAGGACAAGCTTTCACTCCACCGTTTCAAGGCTGACGAGGCCTATCAAGTGGGTCGAGGGCCGGCCGGCGAGAAGCATCTAGGCCCACTCGAAGCCTATCTCTCGATCGACGAGATGATCCGTGTCGCCGTGACGACCAGGGTCGATGCAATCCACCCGGGCTATGGCTTTCTTTCGGAAAGCCCGGAATTCGCCGAAGCGTGCGCGGCCAATGGCATCATTTTCATCGGCCCGCGGCCGGAGACCATGAGCGCGCTCGGCGACAAGGTTGCGGCGCGCAATCTGGCGATTTCGGTCGGCGTACCGGTCATGCCGGCGACCGGCCCATTACCTGACGATAGCGACGAGATTAAGCGTCTGGCGGCGCAGATCGGCTATCCGGTCATGCTGAAAGCCTCCTGGGGCGGGGGCGGACGCGGTATGCGGCCAATCGAGAGTGAGGCCAGCTTGCTCCAGGACGTGATGAGCGCGAAGCGCGAGGCAAAGTCGGCCTTCGGCAAGGATGAGGTCTATCTCGAGAAGCTCGTCCGCCGTGCACGCCACGTCGAGGTGCAGCTTCTTGGCGACACGCACGGCCAGTGCATGCATCTTTTCGAGCGCGACTGTTCGATCCAGCGGCGTAACCAAAAGGTCATCGAGCGGGCGCCCGCCCCATATGTCGATGCGGCCACGCGCGCGGCGCTCTGCGACGCGGCGCTCAAAATTGGCCGGGCGACGCGTTACGTCGGTGCCGGCACGGTCGAGTTCCTGATGGATGCCGAGACCGGAAAATTTTATTTCATCGAGGTCAATCCGCGGATCCAGGTGGAGCACACCGTGACGGAGCAGGTGACCGGCCTCGATATCGTCAAAGCGCAGATTCGTATTGCGGAAGGTGGGAGGCTCGGCCGGCAGGAGGAGACCGGCATCCCGCCACAGGATGAGATCCGCCTCGCCGGACATGCCTTGCAATGCCGCATCACCACTGAGAACCCCAACAACAATTTTATACCCGACTACGGCCGGATCACCGCTTATCGCGGGGCTTTCGGCTTCGGCATCAGGGTCGATGGCGGCACTGCCTATTCGGGCGCTGTCGTCACCCGATATTATGACGCGCTGCTCGAAAAGATTACCGCTTGGGCACCAACGCCCTCCGAGGTCATCCAGCGCATGGATAGGGCGCTACGGGAATATCGCATCCGTGGCGTCGCGACCAATCTCACCTTTCTCGAGGCGGTGCTGAATCATCCGAAGTTCCGCACCGGCGCTTATACAACGCGTTTCATCGACGAGACGCCAGAGCTATTCGCCACGCGCAAGCGCCGTGACCGGGCGACGAAGCTCTTGACCTATATCGGCGACGTGACCGTCAACGGTCACCCCGACACCCGCAACAGGCCAAAGCCGCCCGCTTATGCGAAGGAGGCTGAAGTTCCGCAGTTTCCAGCGCCGCCGGCGCCGCTTGAGGGCTCACGCGACGTTTTTCTCCGGCTTGGTGCGAAGGGTTTTGCCGATTGGATGAAGGCGCAGGTGCGCGTGCTGGTGACGGATACGACGATGCGCGATGCGCATCAATCGCTGCTCGCAACGCGCGTTCGCACTTACGATATCGCTGCCGTCGCCGAAGCCTATGCGAAGGGGATGCCGCAGCTTTTCTCGCTTGAGTGCTGGGGTGGCGCGACGTTCGATGTCGCGATGCGTTTTCTAAACGAGGACCCCTGGGAGCGGCTGGAAAAGGTCCGCGCTGCGGCGCCAAACATACTGACGCAGATGCTGCTGCGCGGCGCCAATGGCGTTGGATACACCAATTATCCTGACAATGTCGTTCGTTATTTTGTCCGCCAGGCGGTGCGGGGCGGCGTGGATCTGTTCCGTATTTTCGATTGTCTCAACTGGATCGAGAACATGCGCGTCGCCATCGACGCCGTGGCCGAGGAAGGTTGTCTGGTCGAGGGCGCCATTTGCTATACGGGCGACATCCTCGATCCAGAGCGGGCGAAATATTCGCTTACCTATTACGTGAATCTCGCCAAGGAGCTCGAAGCGGCCGGGTGCCACATCCTCGGCATCAAGGATATGGCGGGCCTGTTGAGGCCGGCCGCGGCGAAGGTGCTCATCGGGACGCTCAAAAACGAAGTCGGGCTGCCGCTGCATTTCCATACGCACGATACCTCCGGCATTTCAGGCGCAACGGTGCTGGCAGCTGTGGAGGCGGGGGTCGATGCCTTCGACGCGGCGATGGACGCGCTCTCCGGAATCACCTCGCAACCGTGTCTCGGATCGCTTGTTGAAGCCTTGCGCTTCACCGAGCGTGATACGGGGCTTTCGCCGGAAGCGATCCGCCGCCTCAGTTTGTACTGGGAGAGCGTGCGGCATGCCTATGCCGCCTTCGAGAGCGACCAAAGATACGGCGCTTCAGAGGTCTATCTGCACGAAATGCCAGGCGGCCAGTTCACCAATCTTAAGGAACAGGCGCGCGCGATGGGTCTCGACACGCGATGGCATCAGGTCGCCGAGACCTATCGTGTTGTCAACGACATGTTTGGCGACGTCGTGAAGGTGACGCCGTCGTCGAAGGTTGTCGGTGACATGGCTCTGATGATGGTCAGTCAAAATCTCACTCGTGCCGATGTCGAAAATCCCGAGCGGGAGATTGCCTTCCCGGCGTCGACGATCGAGATGCTCCACGGCGATTTGGGGCAACCGCCCGGCGGCTGGCCTCCAAAATTGCAGAAAAAGGCGCTGAAGGGCGAGCCGCCGATCACCGTTCGGCCGGGTTCGCTCCTAAAGGACATCGACCTGACCGCGGAGCGCGACGCGGCCGAGAAGGCCTGCGGGCGCCAAATCAGCGACGCTGAATTCGCTGCCTATCTCATGTATCCCAAAGTTTTCGTCGAATTCGCCGCCGCTCAGCGCAAATATGGCCCGGTCTCGGTACTGCCGACGCCGGTGTTTTTCTACGGAATGAAAATCGACGAGGAGCGCACAATACAGCTTGAGCCGGGCAAGAGGCTTGTCGTGCGGCTGACGACCGTGGCTGAGACCGATGAGGACGGCCAAGCGCAGGTTTTTTTCGAGCTCAATGGCGAACCTCGCTTCATCAAAGTCCCAAACCGCACCGCAGTTGCGACGCGGCCGTCACGGCGCAAAGCGGAAGAGGGCAATGAGAATCATATAGCCGCGCCGATGCCCGGCGTCGTTTCGACGGTCTCCGTCAAGCCTCATCAAGTAATCAAAGCGGGCGACGTGTTGATGGCAATCGAAGCTATGAAGATGGAGACGGCGCTCCATGCGCCGAAGGACGGGACGATTCAGGAAGTGCTCGTCGCGACGGGGACGTCAGTCGATGCCAAAGATCTTCTCATCATCCTCGGTGCTTAGCTTATCGCCGGACGATTGGATTGTGGCATCGCATAGGATGCGAAGCCTGCCTTAAACGCTAAATACGAGGGTTCGATTCCCCTCACGCGCGCCAACATTTCGCGTTTTTAAGACGTGAAATGGGCCCGAATTCACGCGCAAATTGACGCGAGGACACGAGGGATCACGGCCGCTCGCGCTTGATCTGATCCGCGAGCTTCGGCGGCGGCCCGACTTCCACGCCTTCAGAGTCGACCGAACGCAATCGCTCGAATTCGCAAGCATCGCAAACGAGCATTTGAAGTTCGTATTTCGCGCCGAGGTCGGGATGCGGCGACCGGCGCATGACATGCATTGAGCCGCTACTACACTGGTTGCAGCGCAGCCTATCGTGCGCGCCAAAGCTGGCGGCGCGATGAGTGAGAACGGCCATGCGATATCCCCCCGCGAGGCCATATGGATCGTGCCGCTGCGCGAAGGCAGGGGCTCAATTATTGTAACCCTATCGCAAAAATATCGCGCCGTCACGCCATCATCTTGCGGTCATGTCGTTTTTTATTCCTCGGTAATGGTCGCATATCGCGCTGGAGCCCGCACGTCGGCCGCGATGCGCAGGCCGTGGCTCGCATTGACTCTTCCGGGAAAAGCGCCAGATTCTTCGTGCCTTAGTTGCGTAGGAGGGTGTCTTGGCCGCGCGTCCTTATTGGAAAGGGTATCTCAAGCTTTCCCTCGTCTCTTGCCCCATTGCCCTGTATCCGGCGACATCGTCGTCGGAGCGCATCGCCTTCCGGCAGATCAATAAGAAAACCGGCAATCGGTTGCGCCAGCAGCTTGTCGATGAGGTCACGCGCGACGTCGTCGAAAGCGAGGACAAGGGCAAGGGCTACGAATATGCCAAGAACGCCTATGTCATGATCGATGACGACGAGTTGGAATCCGTCCAGATCGAAAGCAGCAAGACGATCGAAATCGATTCCTTCGTTCCGCGCGCACAAATCGACGAGCGCTATTGCAACAGCAGCTATTACATCGTCCCTGAAGACAAAGTCGGGCAGGAGGCGTTCGTCGTCATCCGCGAGGCGATGCGCGACAAGAAGATGGCCGCCTTGGCCCGTGTCGTGCTGAGCAAACGCGAACATGTCATCATGTTGCAGCCATGGGACAAGGGCATCATGGGCACGACGCTGCGCTATCCCTATGAGGTTCGCTCGGCGGAAGATCTTTTCAGCGGCATCGAAGATTTCAAGATCGCGCCGGACATGTTGAAGCTCGCGGACCATATCGTCGAAAGCAAAGCCGCGGATTTCGATCCGTCGAAATTCTCGGATCGTTATGAAGACGCAGTCGTGGAATTGATCCGGCAGAAGCGCGCCGGCCTGCCGGCAGCGCCGCAGCGCACGTCCGAGACGACGCCGAATGTCGTCAGCCTCATGGACGCGCTGAAACGCAGCCTTGCCGAAGGCACGCGGACACCGGCCGCTGCCGCGACCGCGGAGCCGCCGAAAGGCCGCGGCAAGAAGCCGGCGAAGCGCGTGGCGGGGCAAAGCGAGATGTTGCTGCCGATCGCGGGCAAGAAGGAGAAAGAGGCGCCTGCCAAGCCCGCTGTCCGCACCAGCGCCCGGAAGAAAGCGGGCTGACCAGGCCTCGCCGTTCGGGACGGAACCCTTTCTCAACCAGCTTTCATGGATTGGATATGATGCGTCACCGCCTCATCATGTTGGGCGTTCTCATGGCCGCGGCCTTCGCCGCGGCACCCTGCCTCGGCCAGACCGCCGCCTATGCGCCGCTTGACTGCGCCAAGGCGTCGAGCCCGGCGGAAAAGGCGATCTGCGGGAATTATGCGCTTGGCCAAGACGAGGCGCGCCTCGCGACATTATACGGCCTTCTGACATCGCTCGTCGCGATGGGACAACGCGGCGACATTATGGATGCGCAGCACCATTGGATTACCGTCCGCAATGCCTGCGCAAGCGACATCAAGTGCCTGGCCCACGCCTATCAGGCGCGCATCGGTGACCTCTCGAAACAATTCGACGCTTTAGCGAAACGCGGTCCGTTCTAAGACCGGCACCGCTTCGCACTTTTCGGTCCGATGCTCTAGCGTGCCGGTTTCCACTCCGCGACGAGTTCTTGCGCCTGTTTGATCTGTGCCGCGGTCAATTTGTCGGCCATGATGTCGCGATTGCTTTGCGCGGTGGCGCGATTGTCAGCCGGCCCGTGGCTGGCCGCGAGGTCGAACCATTTATAGGCTTGCAGATAATCCTGCTTCACGCCCTGGCCGTTGGCGTAAAGGAGACCGAGGTTGCTCTGCGCAAAGGCATCGCCGCGCTCGGCCGCCTCGGCGTACCATTTGGCGGCCTCACTAAAATCCTGTTTGACGCCCTGGCCCTTGCCATAGAGCAGGGCAAGACCGGTTTGGGCGAAGAGATCGCCTTGCGTCGCCGCCTTGCGGTACCAATCGGCCGCCGCGGCATAATCCTGTTTCACGCCGAGACCCTTGGCATAGAAAAGTCCAAGCAGACTCTGGGCGAAGACATCGCCCTGTTCGGCGGCTTTGCGATACCAATTCGCGGCTTGCGCATAATCCTGTTTGACGCCACGGCCTTTCTCATAAAGCTGCCCGAGCGCCACCTGGGCTGCGACGATGCCGTGATCGGCCGCCTTGCGATAATAGTCGGCGGCCGCCGCGAAATCCTGTTTGACGCCCTGGCCCTTGGCATAGAGCAGGGCGAGGTTCAGCGCCGCGGCGGCATCGCCCTTGTCGGCCGCCTTGCGATACCAGGCTGAAGCCTCAACATCGTCCTGTTTCACGCCCTGGCCGCGCTGATAGAGCAGGCCGAGGCTCGAGGCGGCGAACACGTCGCCCTGCGTGGCGGCTTTGCGATACCAGTCGGCGGCGGCGGCATAATCCTGCGCGACGCCTTGGCCCTTGGCCGTGAGCAGGCCAAGATTAGCCTGCGCCGCCACATCGCCCTGCTCAGCAGCTTTGCGATACCAGGCGGCGGCCTGCGCATAGTCCTGCGTGACGCCGTGGCCTTGCGCATAAAGCTCGCCGAGCTTGCTTTGCGCGCCGGCATTGCCCTTGTCGGCGGCCTTGCGATACCAGGCTGCCGCCTGCGTCCAATCCTGTGTGACGCCGGCGCCGGTTTCATAGGCGCGCGCCAGGGCGAGCGTGGCGAAGAGATCGCCTTGATCGGCGGCCTTGCGAGACCAGTCCGCGGCTTGCGCCAAATCCTTCGGCACGCCGAGGCCCGCAGCATAGAGATGGGCCAGATTGCTTTGCGCGACGCCATTGCCGCGCTCGGCCGCCTTGCGGAAGAGGCTGGCCGCCTGCGCATAATCCTGGGCGATTCCGGGGCCGCCTTGCGCCAGCAGGATCGCAAGATTGACTTGCGCGGCGAGGTCGCCCTTGTCGGCGGCTTTGCGATAAAGATCGGCCGCCTTGCCGAGGTCCTTCGGCACACCGCGGCCGTCGGCATAAAGCTCGGCGAGATTGCTCTCGGCCGCGAGATCGCCCTGTGCCGCGGCTTTCGCAAACCAGCTCGCCGCCTGCGCTTCGTCCTTCGCGACGCCGCGGCCTCGGAGATAGAGAAGCGCGAGACGCACTTGCGCCGCGCTATCGCCGCGCTCAGCCGCTTTGCGATACCAACTGGCGGCCTGTGCATCGTCTTTCGCGATGCCGCGGCCTTGCGCATAGATCTCGCCCAGCAGGCTTTGCGCATAGAGGCTGCCTTGCGCGGCCGCCTTTTGATAAAGCGCAACGGCGCCGGCTTCGTCTTTGGTCACGCCGGTGCCGCTCGCAAGCAGATCGGCGAGGCGGGTTTCGGCCGTGACATCGCCTTGCGCGGCAGCCTCGCGGTAAAGCGCGGCAGCTTCGGCATAGTCCTGCTTCACGCCGCGGCCCTGGCTCAGAAGATAGGCGAGCATCGACTGCGCATAAACGTTGCCCTTGTCGGCCGCCTTGCGCAGCCAGAGGGCGGCCTCTTTGTCGCTCTTCGCCACGCCCGTGCCGCGCAGATAGAGCGAGGCGAGATTGACTGCGGCGGCGACATCGCCTTTCTCCGCCGCTTTGCGATACCAGTTTGCCGCTTCGGCATAATCCTGCGTGACGCCTTGGCCTTTGGCATAGAGCAGGGCGAGACTGCCGGCCGCGAAGGTGACGCCCTGGTCGGCCGCCTTGCGATAATATTTCGCCGCCTCGGCATAGTCTTTGGCGACGCCACGGCCTTCGGCATAGAAAAGCCCGAGATTGACCTGCGCGAAGGAATTCCCTTTGTCGGCGGCCTTGCGATACCAGGCCGCGGCTTGCGCATAGTCCTGCGGCACGCCCTGGCCTTTGGCATAGATGAGACCCAAGGTCATTTCGGCATAAGCGTCGCCGCGCGCGGCCAAAGGCTTCAGAAATTTGAGCGCCTTGGCATAGTCGCCGTGGCTGTAGGCGCTCGCGCCGTTCTGCAGCGCGTCGGCGGACGCCGGCGTTGACGCCAAGAGACAAAGCGCGGCCACACCGAACTTGAGATGGGTTGCAAGGGACATAGCCGGCGCGTGAGCGGAGCCGTGCACTTTGAGCATTTGCGAAGCCTTGGCGTTCGATGGGCAATCGGGTTGGTTCGGGCGATGTCTTATAAGTTTGCGGGATCTATTTCATCACCCAAACGCGGATAAGACGCGACCCGGTCAAACGCCGCGAGGCTTCGCCCCGCATTGGGTCGTCGGGTCCCAAGTGACCCGTGAGTCCATTGCGCCCGCATTTGACAGCCAAGCTATAATCTATATTATTTATAGACTAAGAAAACTATTTTAAGCGGCCCTTTATCGATGCTTGATTCCATTAGAGGATCTTCGGGCCCGGCGCGGCGCGTTCCCTGGCTCAATCTTTTCGCGATCGCCGCGGTGTTTGTTGCCGCGAGCCTGATCACCGTCAAGAATCTCAGGGGCGATACGTCGAATGAGATTCTCAACGTCTCGTACGACCCGACGCGCGAGCTCTATTCCGTGCTCGATGCCCAATTCATCCAGCAATATCAAAAGCAGACTGGGGTTAGGTTGCGGATCGCGCAATCGCATGGCGGTTCATCGCGACAGGGGCGCAGCGTCATCGACGGATCGCAGAAAGCCGATGTCGTGACGCTGGCTCTGCCGACCGATATCGACGCGCTGCGCAAGCGTGGGTTGATTGCGAGCGGCTGGCAGGCGCGCCTCCCGAACAATTCGGTGCCTTACACATCGACGATCGTCTTCGTGGTCCGGAAGGGCAACCCGAAGGCGATCCACGACTGGCCTGATCTCATCAGGGGCGACGTCGCTGTCGTCACGCCAAATCCGCGCACCTCCGGCAATGGCAAATTGAGCCTTCTCGCTGCCTGGGGCGCGGTGACGACACGCGGCGGCAGCGAGGCGCAGGCGCTGGCTTATCTGAAGGCGCTCTACAGCCATGTTGCGGTCTTCGATGCAGGCGCCCGCGGCGCAACGACGAGCTTTGCCGTCGAGAAAATCGGCGACGTTCATCTGACTTGGGAAAATGAGGCTTTGCGGGAGGTCGCGGCCGACAAGGATGAGCTCGAGATCGTTGATCCGCCGGTCAGCATCCGCGCGGAGCCGGCTGTTGCTTGGGTCGATACCAATGTCAAAGGCAAGAAAACGGCCGCCTACGCCAAGGCCTATCTCGAATATCTGTTCACCGACGCGGCGCAGGAGACGATTGCCAAATTCGGCTATCGGCCGAGCAAGCCCGAAATCCTGGCGAAATATGCTGGACGGCTGCCGGACATCAAACTCTTCCCGATAACGGCGATCGCCAAGGATTGGGCCGACGCGCAGGAAAAGTTTTTTGCCGACAACGGCCTCGTCGATGTGATCGCGCCGGCCAAGACGAATTGAAATTTCGAATTCTCGGCGTGTCGAGAAAGGGAATCACATGAGCCTTGCCTTGAATTACGATTGGAGCAAGGGGCGCCGTGACCTCATCGCCGGTCTGACTGTCGCTGCGATCGCGGTGCCCGAAGGTATGGCTTATGCGTTGATTGCCGGAGTCGATCCGAAGTTTGGTCTCTATTCGATGATTATCGTCACGACGGTGGCCTCAATCTTCGGCTCGTCCTCGCATCTGATCAACGGCCCGACCAGCGCAATCTCGCTGCTTGTCTTCAGTGCGCTCGCTTTTCTCGATCCGGAGAACCGAACGGATGTTTTCGAAGCTTTGTTTTTGCTGGGCGTCCTCGTTGGTTCCATCCAGATCCTGATCGCTGTCCTCAAACTCGGCGATCTCACCCGTTATATTTCGGAATCGGTGATCATCGGTTTCATGGTCGGCGCCTCGTTTCTGCTCGCCATTGGGCAACTCGCCGGTGCGCTCGGAATTCATAGCAAGGGCAATGGTCATATGCAGGTTCTGCATCGGATCTGGCTGACTTTGTTCTACGGAGATCGCGTCAATTTCAAAGCGTTGCTCCTGACTGCAGTGGCGATCGTCCTTGCAGTCCTCTTACGGGCTATAGTGCGTCGGTATAAGCTGCCTCGGATCGACATGCTTTTGGTCCTTGTTATCACGGGATTGATTGCGTACCTGGCGGGCTGGTCGGTGCCTGGCATTGGCGGCGAAACGGCGATCGAGACCGCCGGCAAAATTCCCGCGAGCTTTCCCGCGCCGCATATTCCCTTGATAAAGACGGAATGGCTCGGCGGTCTCTCAGAAGGTGCACTCGCGATCGCTTTCGTTGGTCTCATCGAAGCATTGTCGATTGCCAAGGCGATCGCGCATGAGACCGGCCAACGTATCGATTACAATCGCCAAATTCTGGCTGAGGGGTTGGCGAATTTAGCCGGGGGCTTTTTCCAAAGCCTCCCGGGCTCGGGCTCGCTTTCCCGCTCGGCAATCAATTATCAGGCGGGGGCCGCGACGCGGTTCTCGGGTATCGTTGCAGCGGCGGCCTCGGCGGTCGCTCTCGTTCTTCTGGCGCCTCTTCTGCGCTACGTCCCTCGACCGGCGCTCGCCGGTCTTTTGTTGTTAACCGCGGCACGACTCGTCGACTTCAAGCGTCTTGTCTATACCTTGAAAGCTTCGCGCTACGATGCCGGCCTTGTGATTATTACAGCCGTGACCGCCATCGCAATCAACCTCGACACGGCAGTCCTCCTCGGTGTTACCTTGTCAATCCTGCTTTTCGTGCCACGCGCCGCGAAATTGAAGGTATCCGAGCTGATTGTGACGCCCGAACATGTGGTGCGTGAACGGCTCCCGGCCGATCCCGCCGACCAATCGCTACTGATCTATGATTTCGAAGGCGAACTGTTCTTTGGTGCCGCACCGGAGCTTGACCGCTATCTGGAGACATTGAAGAAGCGTGTGGAAACGCAGGACGTCAAATTCGTCATCTTGCGTTTGAAACGGGCGCGCAATCCGGACGTTGTCTGCATCGAGCGGCTCGAACATTACCTGCGCGAAGAGAGGGCGCGCGGCGTGACTGTTCTTCTCGCCGGCGTGCGTGACGATACGCTGCATGCGTTGCAAAATATCGGTTTCGAGACCTGGTTCCCGGCGGAGCACGTCTTCCCGGAAGAGCGCGAGGAATATTCGGCGACCGTTAAAGCAGTGCGCTATGCCTATGCTCATCTCCCCGCGAAGGCTGAAATCGATGCCGCCGCCGATCGCGCCGACGGTTCTGCCGACGGGCTTTATTATTTGGTATGAGGGGCGGGTTCCCGCTCCACTGTTTCGCTTGTTCCCAAGCAACGCTGCCCCATCAACCTCTTAGAACGCCGTATGCTGCGGCGATTCCCGCGCCTTTAAGTGGATCGCGACCTTCGCTCTCTCCGCTCGGTTGAAGCGAGTGGAGCAGGGACGCTGGTGCGGTCGCGCACCTGATACGATCCGATCACGGGGGCGCGTGGTTACATTTTCTCGGGAAGATGCTATCCGGAAAAAGCGAATCTTCAGATACGCCAATTTCGGAAAATAAATTTCCGAAGTATTTGAAATCGCTATGTGTGCGAGAACCTTCCAGTTGAACGGGAAGGTTCTTTTCATCTGAATTATCGTCTGGGGAGATCCATGAAGATCACATTGCTGGCAGCTTTCGCTGCGATTGTACTCGGCCTGACAGGAACCTCGGAACTGCTTGCAGCGCCGGCCAATGGCGCGGCGATCAGCGGCGCCTCCAACTACAGCGCGCCGATCAGCAAGGCGCATTGGTGCCGCGTCCACCGCTGGTGCGAACACGGCCGTTGCTGGGTTCACCGGCACTGCTGGTAAGCCGAAGAGCCGGCTGCACATTTCCGATCCTGGAGGCCGCGCAATGCGCGTCCTCCGTTCGATATTTCCGCAATTATCAAGCGCAGGAGCGGGGGCATGATCGTCGCCACGACCAACGATATTGCAGGCTATCGCATTGTTCGCCATCTCGGCCTCGTCCGCGGCATAACGGTGCGCTCGCGTAGCGTCGTCGGCAATTTTGTCGGCGGCATACAATCCATCTTCGGCGGCCAGATCACCGCCTTCGTCCATCTTGCCGAAACCGCGCGGCAAGAGGCTTTCGACCATATGTGCGAGCATGCGACCCAAGGCGGCGCCAACGCCGTTGTCGGCATGCGCTATGACGCCAACGAGATCACCGACGGCATCACCGAAGTCCTGGCCTATGGCACGGCCGTCTGGGTCGAGCCGGTCTAGCGGCCCTTTTCCCGGCCCGCCGGCTTTCGCCGCGACGAAGCTTGTCCGGTGGCGCCATCCGCGCTTGCTTTGACGGGCCGCCTGCGGCTAATACGGGGGCGCTAGGAGTGTAGCTCAATTGGTAGAGCACCGGTCTCCAAAACCGGGGGTTGGGGGTTCGAGTCCCTCCTCTCCTGCCATACACTCCCTAAGTACCTGATTTTTCTTCGGTGGGCCGGTTCGAAATTTGGCGGTGGGCCGTTGGCGTCCCGCTTCCGTTCCCAGCTGCCGGCATCCGAATAAGCCCCATTGCATCAGCGGCGAGCTTCTTTTCTCTGCCGGTCTGGAACAGTGGACGAGGTGAGGAGAAGGCGGTGGAATTGGGTCTTCTCAATCCTTCCAAGGATCAAACTGGCCTTCTCCGGCCATAGCAACGGCGAACGGCCGCAACGTGTGAAGCACCTTGATTGTGCCGGTGTGACCGGCGAGGACTTCGGGTAGCCGCCGATAGGCCATCGGGCTTTCGTCCAAATCACCTCCGCTAAGCACCACGCCGCGCTCTTTCAGCCAAGCGTCCATCTCCGGCTGCGTGAAGCGCCGCTTGGCTTCCATACGGCCGAATAGGCGGCCGGCACCGTGCACGGTGGAATAGAGCGCCGCCTTGGATTCGGGGCTGTCCACGCCTTCGATAATCACCGCATCGTCGCCCATAGAGCCGCCGATAAAACCCCGCTGGCCGGGGAAGGCCGGGGTAGCGCCCTTGCGCACCACCCATAGGTCCCGACCGGCGTGCGTCTCGCGCCAAGCGTAATTGTGGTGATTGTGGACCATATCTGTAATGTGGCCACCGATGATCTTGCGAACGCGCTCAATCACCCATTCTCGGCCGGCGTAGGAATAGCGGCCCGCCAACTGCATCGCGGCGATGTAGCGGCGCCCTAGCTCGCTATCCTCATCAATCACGGTCGGCGGCACGTTCATGCCATCCTTGCCGCCAGCGGCCTTTAGATACCGCGTGGCGCTAGTATGGCCGAGGCCGCGCGAGCCGAAATGCACGCCGATCCAGACAAAGCCTTCCCCGTCGCGCATCAGGTCAATGTAGTGATTGCCTGAGCCGACCGTGCCTAGCTGCGAAACGGCCCTCTGGCGATATTCGCCCATGTCGGACTCGCGCCAAGCATCGCCATCGTCGAAAAGCTCGTGCTCAACGCGCTCGTCATTGGTGCGACCGACGCCAAACGAGATGATCGAGGCGATATCCTTGACGATTTCGGAGGCCCGGTTAGCGATGTCGCTGTACCGGGTATCGAGCCGGACGGCCATGTTGCCGCAGCCGATGTCAAAGCCGACGCCGGAAATGCTGATTTGCTTCTCGTAGGCGATGACGCCGCCGACCGGCTGCGCATAGCCAAGGTGGCCATCCGCACACAGCACACCGCCGACCACATTGCCGACAGCCATGCAGTTGCGCATTTGGGCAAGCGTGCCCTCGTCGTGTTGGCCAAACACCGCTAGCGGGCTATTCTGAAACTCCGGCGGCTGCGGCCGATTGGTCGCGATATCCTGCGCGGCCTCAGCCGCTTCTCGGGCAATCTGCTCGTTGCGCGCTTGTCGGCGGAACTGGCACCACGCGGGCTGGCCGCGGCCTTCACCGATCCGGCTATCAGGATCGAGACCAGCAGCGGCGCAAAGTTCACGGGCGCGTGATTGATATGGATCGGGTCTATTCATCATCGCTTTCTATCTCAGCCGCGCATCGGCGGCGACGAAATCTCCCGAAAAAACGCCCGAAATTTACGCGGACCTCATAGCCCTCAGGTCTGGGGGACTAGGGGGCGGGTGGGCCACTCTGAAAAATCTCTCTCGGGAAACTGCCGTCTAGAAAAAATCATTATTTTTCAATCAGTTGAGTGCCGGCCAGCGCCGAGCGGGACGTCCCGTTCGGCGGCCGTCGTTTGGCGTCCTGTTCGACCGAGGCCGGGGCCGCCACGCGGCGGCGATTCGCGCCCGCGCCTCTATTGCGGGCTTGAGGGGGCTTCCACGCGTCTGATCGGTGGCGGATTCCACTTGCCGGTGAGCGCCTCGGACCTTGGCGCGTACATCCGCATCGTCAGATTGAACGGTCCTTTCGGGGCCGGAAGCCAATTGCTTTCCTTGTCGGGGCCGGGGCTCTCGTTCTCGAAATAGAGGTCGAGCGATCCATCAGCGTTGTACTTGAACGGCATCCAACTGCTGACGGCGAAGCGGTTCAAAGCATTCGCCACTTGGAATCCATCGGAATCATAGAGCGTCACCGACCAAAAGGCGTTGACCGGCGGCATATCGGTCTTATCGAAGTGAAGCGTATAGCTATTGGCGCCGTCGAGCGGCTTGCCGGATTGGTCGGCAAGATTGAGCGGATAGATTGCGTCTTCAGGAAGATTTGCGCCGAGGCCCTGCTGCGCGACGATGGCGCGTTTCAGGTAATAATTGCCATAGACGCCCATCGTGTCGGTATTCATCGACCAGCCGTTCACGACACGAGCCATTGTCGCTACCTTCCAGGCCATTAATTGCTGCGCCTCCTGCGGCGCTTTATTCAAGGCATCACGAATTTGGGGATCGATCTTGCCGGGGTCAAAGCTCTTGCCAGGTTCGATGCCGATCTTCTTGAGTTGAGCGATTATCGGCTGGTCGGTGATGTGCGGCGGATTTACTTTGAGAAGCTCAGCCGCATAGGCAAAGAATTTCTCGCCAGGCATGGTATCGATTTGAACCTTTGGCGGTGTTTTCATATCGACCGTGGGATCGATTTTCGCCACGATCGGCTTGCCCGCATGTCCCCATTCCGAAAGCGGCGTTATCTTGTAGCCGGCTTGTATTTTGTGAACCGCGTCATAGTCCGACGGGCCGTCGGTTTCTGTTCGCCCAATGATCCAGACATAGGGCGTCGGCGCGCTGATACGCGTCATGCCGGCGGGCACGGAACCGGTCCAGCCGGGCGGCGTGACAAGAAAATCTCCGGCCTGCGTGCCCGTTGTTCGCCAACCCGGCGAGGCAAACACGTCGGTCCACATATCGAGCATCGGCAAAAGATAATAGCGTCCATCGGTGTTAGGCGCAGAGACGACCAATGGCTCTGAGGACAAATCGAGCCACGCTGAGGAATACAAAGTATCGAAATTCGATCTTACGACGCCCTTGAAATTAGCGGGCGGATAAGCCGGCAGGCTGACAAACATGTTCATTGGACCCTTGCCGAACGCTTGGCCGGGTTCGATGTTCGTGAATTGCTTGCGCGTAATATCCATCGTCAGCAGCGGATAGAAATAAACGTAGGCATTGGCCGCAATGGCCTCCGCCTCTTGCGGCGTGGTGGCGGTTTGCGCATGTGCGGATGTTCCGAGGAAGGCGAAACTTGCTGCGCAGAGCAGGCCCGCCAAAGTATTGAGCGCCTTCATGAGAACCTCCCGGTTACTCGATGCGACCAACAGCCAAGCGATGTGCGGCCATCATTGTCTCCCTTTCTCACGGCTTTGCAGTGACAGGAGATCAGCCAAGGTTCCCCGCCTGAAGGGCGGCGGTCAAGGTCCGGCTCAATCGGTTATGTCCCTTCGCGGGAAATTGTTGGATAAAGCCATAAAGGCTTCAAAAAAATGCGACACACCTAAGCGTAAGCTATTGAAATGTCGTGTTGTGGCACCGCCGATCAGTCTGCTTCGCGCGAGATCCGTTCAAAAGCTCTCAGAAACGCACAGGTTTTAGCGATCTAGACACCACTATCCTCGGCTCCGGCTGAAGGATAGCTTCTCAAGCGGAGTCAGGCCGATGAACCGAAGCCCCGTGCTCGTCGATCTGGCGCTCCAGGGCGGAGGCTCGCATGGCGCTTTCACCTGGGGCGTGCTCGACCGGCTTCTCGAAGAATCCTGGCTGCAGATCGCAGGCATATCCGGAACATCGGCCGGGGCGATGAACGCGGCCGTGCTGGCAGATGGCTGGACGGCGGGCGGCGCTTCAGGGGCCCGCGCGGCTTTGGAAAAATACTGGCGAAGCGTTTCGCGCGCCGCTGCCTTCAGCCTATTTCGACCCTCGCCGCTCGACCGCGTCATGGGGCGATGGTCGCTCGATACGTCGCCCGCTTATTTCTTCACCGAATTGATGTCGCGGGTTCTGTCGCCTTACGATCTCAATCCGCTCAACTATCATCCACTGCGCGACATATTGATTGAAGGCATCGACTTCGGGCGCCTTGCCGTTGCGCCGATCAAGCTCTTCGTCACGGCGACGCGGGTGCGAACCGGCCGCGGACGCATTTTTCGCAACGCCGAGATCACGGCGGATGTCCTGCTGGCATCGGCGTGCTTGCCGACGCTGTTTCGCGCCGTCGAGATCGAGGGCGAACCCTATTGGGACGGCGGCTATGCCGGTAACCCGACGATCACGCCGCTCGTCCGCGAGACCGACGCGCATGACACGATCATCGTGCAGATCAATCCGACCGAGCGGGAGGGCGAGCCGCGCACGGCGGCAGACATCCTGAACCGCCTCAACGAAATTTCGTTCAATTCGCCTCTATCGAAGGAATTGCGGATGATCGCTCTGCTGCGCGAGGTTGCCGATCCCGGCACCGGCGAGGGCGCGCGCTGGGCGCAGATGAAGACCCACCGGATCAAGAGCGACATGCTGGCGACATTTGGCGCCTCCTCGAAGCTCAATGCCGAATGGGCGTTCGTGTCCAAGCTCCACGAGGAAGGGCGCCGCGCCGCCGATGAATTCATCGAAGCGCATGGGGCCGATCTTGGCCTGCGCTCGACGGCCGATCTCGCAATCCTCTTGACGGAGTGCTGAGGCCATGGGGCTTCTCGGCATTCTCGTCGGGCTCGGTCTCTTGATCTGGCTCGCGTTTCGCGGCTGGAGCGTGCTTTTGCTGGCGCCCGTCGCAGCGCTGATCGCGGCGGCCTTTGGCGGTCAGCCGCTTCTCGCCAATTGGACGCAGACGTTCATGAGCAGCGCGGCGGCTTTCCTCGCGCAATTCTTCCCGATCTTTCTGCTCGGCGCGGTGTTTGGAAAGCTGATGGACGATTGCGGTGCGGTCTCGGCCGTTGCCCAGTTCATCACCCGCCTTCTTGGCGCGAAGCGCGCGATTCTGGCCGTCGTCTTGGCTGGCGCCATCGTCACCTATGGCGGCGTCAGCCTCTTCGTCGCATTCTTTGTCATCGTCCCGATGGCGCAAGCGCTGTTTCGCGCCGCAAATATTCCGCGCCGGCTGGTGCCCGCGACGATCGTTCTCGGAACGTCGAGCTTCACCATGTCGGCGCTCCCCGGCACGCCGTCCATACAGAACGCGATCCCGATGCCCTTTTTCGGCACGACGCTCTTCGCCGCGCCGGGGCTTGGCATCATCACGTCAATGATCATGCTGGGCTTCGGCCTATGGTGGCTTTCGCGCGCCGAGAAAACGGCCCTCCGCGCGGGCGAGGGCTATGGCGAAGCGCCGGATGCGCGCGCCAAAGATGCCGCCAATGACGAGGTGGTGCGCGAGCGGGCGACGGCGGCGCGGGAATTCGACCCCGCCGAAATCCCGCATGGGCATCGGAGCGACGCGGCGGTTCCGGTTTTCAATGCCATTCTGCCGCTGATTGTCGTCGTCGCGGTCAATCTCACCATGTCGCTCGTGATCCTGCCGCGGCACGATTTCTCATTCCTGGCCGAGGCGCGTTGGGGCAGCACGTCGCTCTCGGCTGTCGCGGGCGTCTGGTCGGTCGTCGTCGCCTTGGCGGCCGCGATCGCGACGACGATCATCTGCAATTGGACGCGATTGCCGGCGTTGCGGCAAACGATGGATGCCGGGGCGAATGCCTCGGTCCTTCCGGCGCTGAGTGTCGCGAGCCTGGTCGGATTTGGCGCGGTCGTCGCCGCGCTTCCGGCCTTTGGCGTCGTGCGGGACTGGGTGTTGGGCGTTGAAGGTGGACCCTTGGTCTCATTGGCCATCGCCACGAATGTTCTTGCGGCGCTGACGGGCTCTGCATCCGGCGGCCTGACGATCGCGCTCGATGCCCTCGGCAAAACCTATATGCAGATCGCCGCGGAGCATCACATCGATCCGGGTCTCTTGCATCGCGTGGCGGTGGTTGGCGCGGGAACGCTCGATATCCTGCCGCACAATGGCGCGGTCGTCAGCCTGTTGGCGATCTGCGGCATGACGCATCGCGAAAGCTATTTCGATATTGTGATGGTCGGCATTGTCGGCTCCATCATCGCGCTCATCGCCTTGATCGCGATCGGCGGCGCGTTTGGGTCGTTCTGATCTCTCGCTGCGGAACCCCTATCTCGCTGCCGCGTTTCAGCAGTCCTGCCCCCGAACTCAGCTTCTTTGGTGTCCCGCCCATGCATCTTCTGCTTCTCATCATCATCTTGATTCTGCTGTTTGGCGGCGGCGGTGGCTATTATGGCTATAACCGCGGCTATTACGGCGGCGGCGGTTTGGGCTGCTTCGGGATCATCATCCTCCTGCTGATCCTGTTCGCGCTCTTCGGCCACCACTCGCGTTATTATTGAGACGGCTTGCCCGCTCGCGGCGAAGCGGACGGGCAGGGGCTAATGGGTTTTCAGCCGCTGACGATGTGCCGCCTGCTTTACCCGATTGCCGCATAGAGCCATGCTGCACCAGCGCCGCCTGTGGCCGCGCGTATGGTCGGCAAAGAGCAATGTGCAGGCCGGTCCTTCGCAGGCCTTCACCTGCGAGAAATCCTCCGTGCACACGAATTGCGCGAGCGTCTCGCCGATCGGCAGCAGCAAGGCTTCCGGCGAACGCCAGTGGCGCGACGAAAGAAGTTCAAGCGGACCATGCCCATGCTCGGGCTTTGCGATCTGGCTGAAGGATTCATCGCGTGCGAGCAACCGATTGAGCGGCTCCAACGCGCCAATGTCTTTCGCCGCGAGAGGCTTTCCCTTGTGCCGCCGCACGAAGCCTCTGAACCATTCGCGCAGAGCCCTTGCCTGATCCGCGACCTTGTCGAGCTCGCCCGGCAAAGCTTGTGCCCGGATGGTCTTCAGCACATCGGCGGGGACAAGCTGCGCCTGTTCCAGCCATTTCAGCAAACCCTCGCCGTCATCGATCCAGTCGACGGGCGTATCGACCGGCGTCGCGATCGAATTGAGGAAATCCAATCCGAGCGCATCGCCGAGAAAAATCGCAGGGGCGTGTTGACTCATCTTGGCGCCTTTCTAATTGCCCAGCCGCGCTTCGAGCTTTGGCATGAATCCGTGAACATACGCCTAAAATAACCTTCGAAAGGCGTCTTGACAAGTTACGCACGCCTAGAGTAACCACTTAATCGTCATTAGAGCAGTTATGAACGACTGGTTCTTTTGGAGGAGGGTGACAATGGCATCGCGTGACGTGAGCATCATCTTCGCGCATGGCGCCTGGGCCGACGGATCAAGCTGGGCGAAAGTAATCGGGCCGCTCGCGGCCGAGGGCTATGAGGTGCTGGCGGCGCCGCTGCCGCTGACATCGTTCGACGATGACGTTGCTGCGCTCGACCGGACGCTGGAGCGGGCAAAAGGCCCGGTCGTTCTTGTGGGTCACGCTTATGCCGGGGCGGTGATTGGCGCGACGCGGAATGAGAAGGTCGGCGCGCTTGTCTATGTGGCGGCGCTGGCGCCAGACGAGGGGGAAACGGTCGCCGATGTGTTCTACCGCGGCGAACCGCATCCGCAGGCGCCGAAGCTCGCGCCCGACAATCACGGCTTGATCTATTTGCCCCATGCAGCCTTTGCCGCGGCTTTCGCGCAGAATGCGAGCGCCGAAGAGCAGGCGATCCTCGCGGCGGTTCAGCGGCCGATCTCGCCGGCCTGTATCAGCGTCAAGATGCAGCGGCCCTTATGGAAGGATCGGCCGGTCTGGTATCTGGTTGCCGAGCACGACCGCATGATCATCGAGGACAATCAGCGCTTTATGGCCGCGCGCATGAAGGCGCAGGTGCGCGCCCATCCCGTCGATCACGCGCCGCTGGTGACCAGGCCGGGCGTCGTTCTGAACATTGTCCGCGAGGCGGTCGGCGCCATCGTGGGCTGACCGCACGGCCGCCGGTGACACGGCGGCATCTAACCGTAATTTTTCTATCGAACAGGTTACTATCCAGCGAAGGAGAAGGACTATGGCTGTTGCCTATCGAACCGCAGACGTTGACGGGTTCAAGATTTCTTATCGCGAGGCGGGCGCGCCGGGCGCCCCAAAACTCTTGCTGCTTCACGGGTTCCCCAGCGCGAGCCACATGTTCCGCGATCTTATTCCGTTGCTCGCCGATCGCTTTCATCTCATCGCCCCGGATCTGCCGGGCTTCGGCCGCTCGGACATGCCGGCGCGGAGCAAGTTCACTTACACATTCGATCATATTGCCGATGTCATCGACCGCTTCACGGAGGTCGTCGGCTTCGATCGCTACGCCGTCTATGTGTTCGATTATGGCGCGCCGACCGGATTTCGCCTCGCCGTGAAACATCCCGATCGCATCACGGCGATCATTTCGCAGAACGGCAATGCCTATGAGGAGGGATTGAGCGAGGGCTGGAACCCCATCCAAGCCTATTGGCGAGAGCCCTCAAGCGCCAACCGCGACGCGCTGCGGGCTTTCCTCAAGCCCGAGGCGACCTTCTGGCAATATACGCACGGCGTCTCCGACCTGACGAAAGTGTCTCCGGACGGCTATACGCTCGATGATTTCTATCTGGCCCGGCCGGGCGCCGACGAGGTTCAGCTCGATCTTTTCGGCGACTACAAGAGCAATGTCGCGCTCTATCCGGCCTTCCAGGCCTATTTCCGCAGTCATAAGCCGCCGTTCCTCGCCATATGGGGCAAGAACGATCCATTCTTTCTCCCGCCTGGCGCCGAGGCCTTTAAGCGCGACATTCCGGGCGCCGTCGTGCGCTTTGTCGATACCGGCCATTTTGCGCTCGAAACGCATGCGGCCGAGATCGCCACCGCGATCCGCGACTTCCTCCCGCGCTGAATATCGCAAGCCGGCCGCGCGCGCTGCTGATCGGCGCGGGCGGCCGCAAGCCTTCTCAAAATAGGAGACAGAAATGCCTCAATCCGTTGCCGTCGTCACCGGCGCGAGCCAGGGCATCGGTCAATCGACCGCGATCCGGCTGGCGCGCGATTTTTCGGCCTTGGTCCTTGTCGCGCGCAATCGCGCCCATCTCGAAGAAACGGCGCAGGCGGTTGAGGCGGCCGGCGCGAAAGCGCTGGTGATCGATCTTGATCTCGCCGAACCCGCCGCCGCGCAAAGCGTCGTCGATCAGACATTGGCCGCTTTTGGCCGCATCGACGCGCTGCTCAACATCGCCGGGGCGGTGCCGCAGATCGATCTTTTCGAAATGACGGACGCGCAATGGGACGCCGGCTTGGCGCTGAAGCTGCACGGCGCGCGGCGGCTGACCATTGCCGCATGGCCGGCCTTGAAGGAAGCGAAAGGCGCCGTCGTCCTGATCTCCGGCAATTCGGCTTTGTTTCCCAAGGCGCCTTATGCGGCGGTCGGCACGATCAATGCCGCGATCGTCGCTTTGGCCAAGGCTTTTTCCGATCGCGGCATCACCGATGGCGTGCAGGTCAATAGCGTGCTCCCAGGTCCGGTGATGACCGGGCGGCGGCATTCCTATCTTGAGCACTGGGCGCCGTTGCACAATTTGACGGTGGAGGAGGCGACGGCCAATTTTCCCAAGGAAGCGGGCATTGCGCGCTATGGCCAACCGGAAGAGATTGCCGAGCTGATGGCCTTCCTGGTGTCGCCCGGTGCCCGCTGGATGACGGGTTCGACACTGCGGATGGACGGCGGCGAAGTGAAGTCGATCTAGCGGCGGATCGGCAAGCGGTCCCGCGCAAAAGAAAACCGGCGGAAAATCCGCCGGTTCAAAGATCGAACTCGATCAGCTCAATATTTTGTCACAAGCGGCGGGGCCGGTGGCGGCGCATCGTTCAATGTGACCTTGATGCCGGCCATGGCTTCGAAGGGCGGCGCGAGCGTGATCGCGCGCGGATCGGCGGAGCAGAACAGACCGGCGTCGCAGACGCCGGCGGGATTGCCGTTGAGCTGGTTTTGCGTCGATCCGACATCGTAAAGGGAGCCAAAGGTCGCGCCGCGGAAATTGGTCACGTTATTGATCAGGCCGAAGACCTGGACGTCCTTGTTGACCTGATACGAGGTGCGCAGATTGAGCGTGGCAAAGCCGGAAATTTGCGGCAGCACATTGATTTCATCGCCGAAATAATACTGGCCTGAGCGATAGACGACGTCGCCGCCGACTTTCCAGCCCGGCAGGACTTCGTAGTCCATGCCGAACTTGAATTTGTGATGCGGAATGCCCGGCAGATTGTCGCCCGGCTCCACCTGAATGTTGCCATTGGCGTCGGCGTCCGGGTTGTTCGGGGACGACAACAAGATCGCCGACTGGAACCTCGCGTCAATGTAGGAATAATTGGCGTAGACATCCCATTTTTCGGTGGTGTAGGTCGCGCCGACGTCGACACCCTGACGCAGGGTATCGCCCGCATTGGTATAAGAACCAAGGCCCGTCACGATACTCGGGACACTGTAGATGTCGTTTTGATTGGTGGTCCGATAGCCGGCGATGCTCCAATCGAGCCGTCCCGGTGCGAACGACCAGGCGATCTGATTGCTGCCCTTGAAGCCCGCTTCGACCGTCCGCGCGACGATCTGCTTCAGCGGCGGATCGGAGACGAGGAAATTGTCGATCATGCAAGGCGCCAGCGGGCTCGAACAGCCGAGTTCGAGCGGTGTCGGGGCGCGGTTGGCTTCCGAATAGCTGGCGTAGACAGAGATATCCGGCGTGATCAGATAGCTCAGCCCGACGACCGGATTGATCCGGCTAAAATTCTGGCTCGCATTCAAGAGCGAGTACGTGCCGGCGGTCTGAGATGCGGCCGCGAACGACCCGCCGAGCTGGTTGTTGAGGGTAATCTGCGCGTCGTTGAAGCGCGCGCCCGCATGAACAGCCAGTTTGTCGGTGATGTTGAAATTATCGAGTACATAGACGCCGATATAGGTGTTCTGGGCTGCGATATCGACGGGCCCAACGTCATCGGCTGGCTCGTCGATAACGTCATTCGAAGATGTAACGACAAAATCCGGCGGCAGTGTGCCGAGCGTGCTGAGCCCGGTGAAGTGCGTCCAGCCGTGATCGATGCTGACGCCGCCGGTGATCGTATTGTTGTGGCCGAGAACCTTGTCCGTGTCGGTCAACTGCGCCGTCGCGCCCGTGCTCAGCGTGCGCGTCCAATTGCTGTCGATTTCGCCAAGCGGCTGGCCGGGCGTGGCGGTCCCTCCAAGCGGGTCGGCGAGCGCGGTCGTGCCAGGGGCGGACGTTACTCCGTCTAAAACCCCATTGCTGTCACAGGCAAATTGCGACCCGCAGGAAAAGAACGAGCTGACATTGCCGTCGACATGCGCTTGCGCGTAGCTGCGGAAATAGGCGTTGCCATTGAAAGTCAGTGTCGGCGTGATGTGCGACTCGTCCGACAGCGTGATCATTTCGGCCGTCGTTCTGGTCGTTTGCGGGGTGGTGAAGACCGCCCACGGATTTTGCTGAACGAGTTCCAGGGGCGTCGTGCCGGCGACACCGAGCCCGTCCGCACCGCCCGTCATGCTGAGGTGAATTTCGTTGCCTTGCACCCGGTAGCCGACGTCGCCATAGGCGCGCTCGGCATCCGATTGGCCGAAATAGCGGAAACCGTTGGTCCTCACGCCGTCGACGTCGAGGTAATAGGCCCAATCGCCCTTGTTGACGCCATATTGGGCCGAGCCTTGGACGGTGTAATCCATGCCGCCCTGGAGGTCGCCCTCAAAGCCTTGGTAGTTGAAACCGTTCTTCATCTGCATGACCACGGCGCCGGCAAGCGCGTTAAGGCCGAAGACCGGATTGCCGGTGACGATCTGCGCCGTGCTGATCGCGGACGGCGGGATGAGATCCCAATTGACGACGTCGCCGTAGGATTCGTTGATACGGACGCCGTTCATATAGACGGCCAAGCCCTGCGGCGTCCCGGGAACAGATGAAGCGGTCTCGCCGCGGAAATCGACCGATTGCGAGAGCGGGCTGCCGATTGCGTCGGTGGTCGAGACACCCGGCGTGCGCCGCGCCAGGGCATCCTGAAGCGTCGTCTGATTGAGAGTGCTGATCTGATCGCTGGTGAGCGTTTGCGTTTCGCTCGGAACATCGAGGACGTTTGTGCCCGGGCCGACCGGCGTCGTCGAGACCACTTCGACTTCCTGCAATTCGCCGCCCGCGACCGTATCGGCGAGCGCATTTGCGGGCGTTACGCCGGATGTCGCTGGTGTCGAGGAAGACGCGGGCGCCGAGGAAGCGTTGCTTTGCGCGGGGGGCGTTGCCGTTTGCGCGGCCGCGTCACGGGCAGGAATTGCCAGGAGCGCGAGAGTCGTTAAGGCCGTGCTGAGACAAGCGGCCACGCGTATCGACGCCATCTAATTCCCCCACGAATTCACCGCTGTGCACGGTTTTTCGCCCGAAGCGGACGAAAATTTTTCTAATTTGGTATTGCAGACATTCCCGATCGACTAGTGCAAGTCGGCAACAATTAGGAGCTAACCGGGTGAGCAGGCTTGGAATTTTTTCCTGACAAGACGGGAAAAAATCCCGACAGGCTCTTCGAGAGCAAGCTTCGGATTGGAATGCGCCGTGCGCCGTGGGAGCCTGCGGTATGATTCATCTTCTCGATACGCAGGCCGATCTCGAAACGGCTCTCGCTGCGTTGGTCGCGCAGGACAAGCGCCTGGCGCCGATCCTTGCCACGGCCGGCATGCCGGCTTTGCGCCGGCGCGAATCGGGCTTTGCGGGGCTCGCCGCCATCGTGGTTGCGCAGCAGCTCTCGACCGCCAGCGCCACGGCGATCTGGAACCGTCTTCGCGCCGCTTACGATCCGCTGACGCCGGCGGCGATCGCCAAGGCGCGCGCCGATCGGCTCGGCCGGCTCGGGCTCTCCGCCGCCAAGATCAAGACTTTGAAAAACCTCAGCCGCGAACTCGTCGCGACGCGGTTCGATCTCGATGCGCTCGCTGCTGAGGACGCCGACAATGCGCATCGAAAGCTGATTGCCTTGCATGGCATCGGTCCCTGGACGGCGGACGTCTATCTCTTGTTCTGCCTCGGCCATGCCGATGCCTGGCCGGGCGGCGACCTTGCTATTCAGGAAGGAGTCCGGCTTGGATTGCAGTCAGAGACGCGGCCGACCGCCAAGGAGATGACCGAGATCGCCGAGCCGTGGCGGCCTTTGCGCGGGGCTGCCGCGCATCTTTGGTGGGCTTATTATAGAGCTATGAAAAAGCACGAAGGTGTCATTGCGGCACCGGCCGCGGACGTGCCGCGCCGAAAGGCGTCAGCGGGGGAATGATGCAGCTTTCATGGCAGACGTGGGCGGCGCTTTCGGCGGTCTTTGCCGCTTTGACGGCGATTCTCGCCAAGCTTGGCGTCGAAAACATCAATTCCAATTTCGCCACGTTCATCCGGACGATTTTCATCCTCGGCTTGACCGCCGCGATCGTCTTCGCGACGCGGCAATGGCAATCGCTCAACTCGATCTCGTCGCGCAGCCTCACGTTCCTGGCGCTGTCGGCTTTGGCGACGGGCGCCTCCTGGCTTTGCTATTTTCGCGCCCTGCAAATCGGCGATGCGGCCAAGGTTGCCCCGATCGACAAGCTGAGCGTCGTGCTCGTCGCCCTATTTGGTGTCACATTTCTTCGCGAAAAGCTGTCGCTGGCCAATTGGCTTGGCGTGGCGCTCATGGCCTTGGGCGCGATTCTGATCGCCTACAAAGTTTGATGCAGTTGAACAGGGGGAAGCATGGTCGAAGAGATTTTCACGATCTTTCTAATTATCGTCGCCATCATCTTGCTGCTGCCGATCCTGCGATCGGTCTTCACCATTCAGCAGGCGCATGCCGGAATCATCGAGCGGTTCGGCAAGTTCAATCGGGTCGTCGAGCCGGGCCTGCACATCAAGCTTCCCTATGTCGACCGGCTGGTCGCGCTTCTTTCGCTGAAGATCGATCAGAACATCATCACCGCCGATACGAAGACGAAGGACAATGTCTTCGTGAAGGTCAATATCGCCGTCAATTACCGCGTCGTCAGCGGCCGCGAGCGCGAGGCCTATTACACGCTCTCGGACGCCAAGGCGCAGATCCAGGCCTATGTGCTCGATGTCGTGCGCTCGAAACTGCCGGGAATGACGCTCGATGAAGTGTTCGAGCGCAAGGACGATGTTGCCCAGGCGGTGACGCAGCATCTCTCCGAACTGATGCAGCAATATGGCTTCGAGATCGTCAGCTCGCTTGTCGTCGACGTGCAGCCGGACAGCGCCGTCGTCGCCGCGATGAACGAAATCCAGGCGCAGTCGCGCCTGCAGGTCGCGGCGCAAGCGAAAGCCGAGGCGAATAAGATTTTGGCGGTCAAGGCGGCCGAGGCGGAAGCCGAGTCGAAAGCCTTGCAGGGCCGCGGCATTGCCGATCAGCGCAAGGCGATCGTCGCCGGGTTGAACGATTCTGTCGCGAGCCTCGCCTCGGCGGCGCAGACAACCCCCGCCGAAGTGTTGCGCACGCTGCTGATGACGCAATATTTCGACACGATCCGCGAAATCGGCGTCCAGTCCGGCGCGAAAGTGATCCTGCTGCCGCACAGCCCGAGCGGAATGACCGAGATCGGCAATCAGATCCGCGATGCCATGATCGTCGCCAACGAAGAGCACAGATAGGGGAAGTCTTTCGCAAACGCGACGCTAACCGGCTTTAAAACTTCTATAATTTTCTAGTACATAAAAAATATAGACTTTAATATTGACTTATGTCTGCAAACCCGTTTCTTAGCCCTCTCGGAACCGTGATCTGCACGATTGCGGCCATCTTGGCGGGTTGAGAGGGGTTCATGCGCATGTCTGGAATGAAGACGGGCTTTGCCGTCGCGCTCTTGGGCTTTGTGGCGCTCGCAGCGGGCGGCTTGAAACAGGCCGAGGGCGGTCAGTCCGTCACCTTGCTCAACGTCTCCTATGACGCGACCCGCGAGTTTTACGAAGCGGTCAATGACGCCTTTGCCGCGGATTATCTGAAGAAGACGGGCACGCAGGTCACGATCCAGCAGTCGCACGGCGGCTCGGGCAAGCAGGCCCTGTCCGTCGTCAACGGCCTGCAGGCCGATGTGGTGACGCTGGGACTCGCCTGGGACATTGACGCGATCCAGCGCGCCGGGCTCCTCAAGCAGGGCTGGCAAGAGAAGTTTCCCTACAATTCCGCGCCTTATACATCGACGATCGCGTTTCTGGTGCGTAAGGGCAATCCCAAGCACATCCACGACTGGGCCGATTTGCTGAAGCCCGGCGTGCAGGTGATTGCCGCCAATCCCAAGTCCAGCGGCGCGGCGCGCTGGGTCTTCCTCGGGCTTTGGGGCGCGGTCGGCGGCGCGAAGACCTATGATCTAGCGACCAAGGAAGGTCTTGCGGCGTCGATTGCCGACGGCAAGGCCGCGACGGATTTCCCGATCTATAAAAACGCTGCGGCGCTCGCCGCCGTGACCGAGCTTTACCGGCACGTGCCGGTTCTCGACACCGGCGGGCGCGGCGCGACCGTGACCTTCGCGCAAAAGGGCATCGGCGACGTGCTGGTCAATTGGGAGAACGAGCTTTATCTGGCGAACGACGAGTTCGGCAAAGATAAGTTCGAGATCGTCTATCCCTCCACCAGCGTCCTCGCCGAGCCGCCGGTCGCGGTCGTCGATTCGATCGTCGACAAGAAGGGCACCCGCGCCGCCGCGACGGCCTATCTCGATTATCTCTATACGCCCGAGGCGCAGGACACGATCGCGCAATACCATTACCGGCCGCGCGATATCGAAGTTTATCAAAAATACGCCGGCAGCTTTCCTGCGGTGAAACTGTTCACGGTCGATCAGGCCTTCGGCGGCTGGCCGCGGGTGCAGAAGACCTTCTTTGCCGATGGCGGCGTCTTCGATCAGATCTATAAGCCGGTGAAATAGAGGGTGCTTTCGATCCCGGCGGCAGCTAAAAAGGCCTTTGCTATGGTGAGCGCGGCGGCTTCAGACGCGTTTCTCGCGGGATCTTGAAGATGGCTGGCGCGCAAAAAGTCATTCCCGGCTTCCGGCTGACTCTCGGCTACACGCTCTTCTATCTCTCGCTCCTGGTCCTCATTCCGCTCGCCGGCCTCGTCTTCAAGACGATGGAGCTGTCCTGGTCCGAATTCGTCGCAACGATCACCGATCCGGTCGTCGTCGCGGCCTATCAATTGACTTTCGGCGCCGCGGCTTTGGCGGCGCTCGTCAATGGTGTCTTCGGCCTGATCATCGCCTGGGTCCTGGTGCGCGAGCCGTTCACCGGTCGGCGCTACTTCGATGCGCTCATTGATTTTCCGTTCGCGCTGCCGACGGCGGTCGCTGGCATCACCTTCTCCAACCTCTATCTGACCGACGGTTGGATCGGCGGCTTCGGCGATCACGTCACGGCTTTTCTGAATGGCCTTGCCGGGCATCTCGGCCATCCAAATCTCCTCGCCGGCAGCGCGCTTTCCTGGCTCGATTTCCCTTTCAGCAACACCAATACCGGCATTGTCATCGTGCTGATCTTCGTCGGCCTGCCGTTCGTCGTGCGCTCGATCCAGCCGGTGTTGCAGGAATGGGACCCTGAATTCGAGCAGGCGGCCTATAGTCTCGGTGCCAATGGCGTGACGACATTTCGCCGGGTGATCTTTCCGGAGATTTTCCCGGCCTGGCTCAGCGGCGTCGCGCTCGCCTTCGCCCGCGCCATCGGCGAATATGGCTCGGTGATTTTCATCGCCAGCAATATTCCCGGCAAGTCGCAGATCGTGCCTTTGCAGATCGTCACCAAGCTCGACGAATTCGAGCCGGCTAAGGCGACGGCGATCGGCGTCGTCCTGCTCTTTGCCTCGCTCTTGATCCTGCTCGCCATCAACGGCATCGAAGTCTGGTCGCGGCGCCGGTCGCAGGCGGCGGTGTAGAATCATGTCAGGCGCACCGGCTCCTCAAACCCACATCGTCGCGGCCGCACCGAAAGCCAAGCGCAGCCTGACCGGGCGCGTGCTTGTCGCCATCGCCGTCCTGTTCATGATCCTCTTCATCGTCCTGCCGGTCGCCAATGTCTTCACCCAGGCGCTGTCGAACGGTCTTGCCGCCTATTGGCATGTGTTCTTTCCGGCGCCGGTCGATCATGCTGCGCATCTGACCATCCTCGAGAAGCATAAGGAGCTCGCCGCCGTCCGGCAGGCGGCCGACACCTGGAGCGCGATCCGCATGAGCTGCGGCGTCGCCGCAATCGTCGTGCCGCTCAACATCATTTTCGGAATCGCCGCCGCCTGGGCGATCACGAAATTCCGCTTCCGCGGCCGGATCCTGTTGCTGACCTTGATCGATCTGCCATTTTCGATCTCGCCGGTCATCGCCGGCCTGGTTTTCGTGCTGCTCTTCGGCCGTGGCGGAATAGCCGGCGATTGGGCGACGAATGTCACCTGGCCCGATCCGACGTCGCTCACCTGGCAGGGATTCTCCGGCCATTGGTGGCCGTTTGCTTTTACGAACACCTATACCGGCATCATCTTCACGCCGATCGCGATTGTCTTGGCCACCACTTTCGTGACTTTTCCTTTTGTCGCGCGCTCGCTGATCCCGCTGATGGACGCGCAGGGCTCGGACGAGGAGCTCGCAGCGCTGTCGCTCGGCGCCGGCGGCTGGCGGACCTTCTGGACCGTGACACTGCCCAACATCCGCTGGGGCCTGCTCTATGGCGCGATCCTGTGCACGGCGCGCACCTTCGGCGAATTCGGCGCGGTCTCCGTCGTCTCCGGCCATATCGATTCCAACGACACGATCCCGCTCAGGGTGGAAAAGCTCTGGGACGGCTACGATATGCAGGCCGCGTTCTCGGTCTCGACCTTGCTCGCGCTGCTGGCGGTCGTGACCCTCATCATCAAAGCGGCGGTTGAGTTCAAGACCAAACACGCCGAAACGGCCGCCACCGCGGTCCAAGAGGTCAAGCCCGATGAGCATCGAAGTACGCCGGATCAGCAAGACTTACGGCTCGTTCCAAGCGCTGAAGGGCGTAAGCCTTAAGGTCGAATCGGGCGAGCTGGTCGCGCTGCTGGGGCCGAGCGGCTCGGGCAAGACGACGCTGTTGCGCATCATTGCCGGGATCGAGGCGGCCGATGCCGGCGGCGAAGTCCTGTTCGACGGTGTCGATGTCTCCGACACCGATCTCGGCAAGCGTCGGATCGGCTTCGTCTTCCAGCATTACGCCTTGTTCAAGCAGATGAGCGTGTTCGAGAACATCGCCTTCGGCCTGCGCTCGAAACCGTGGCGCGAGCGCCCGTCGAATGCCGCGATCAAGGCGAAGGTCGAGGAGCTTCTGGCGCTCGTTCAGCTCAGCAATTTCGCCCGTCGCTATCCTTCGCAGCTGTCCGGCGGCCAGCGCCAGCGCGTCGCGCTGGCGCGCGCCCTGGCGGTCGAACCGCAGGTTCTTCTGCTCGACGAGCCGTTCGGCGCGCTCGATGCCACCGTGCGGCGGGAACTGCGCCGCTGGCTGCGGAAGTTGCACGATACGATCAAGGTCACGACCATCTTCGTGACGCATGATCAGGAGGAGGCGCTCGAAGTCGCCGACCGCGTCGCGGTGATGAACGCCGGCGCCATCGAGCAATATGACGCGCCGGAGGAGGTCTATGAGCGGCCGGCCAATCCCTTCGTCTTCCGCTTCCTCGGCAATTACAATCTGTTCCACGGCCGGCACGCGGCGCCGGCCTGGGAGCAGGGTGCCGGACAGGGCCTGACCTTCGTGCGCCCGCACGATGTCGAGATTACGCGTCTGGAGGAGGGCGGCGGGATCCCGGCCAAGGTGACCCATGTCGGCTTCGCCGGCGCGGCAGTGAATATCGAATTGATCCGGCTCGACGACAATCAGCCGATCGATGCCGAACTCACGACCCAGGTCTATCGGGACCTGGCGCTGAAGGTCGAGGACCAGGTCTTCGTCCGGCTGCGCAAGGCGCATTCTTTCGAGGAAGATTATTCGATCTGAGGGCTGGCCCGGGCGCCTGGGGGCGCCTGCCGAGAATTCGCTTGGCGGCACCAGCCACCTGCATTATATTGTCAAAATGTGGCGCGCGGCCTTCTGGGCTCCGCGCCGCGACTTTTTTGGCCCAGGCCGTGTGCGGTATCGGCGATCTGCCGGCGTTTCCCGCGGCCGGGCGAAAAATTCCAGTCCAATTGGGTAGTTGAGCGACAATGGCCGATCCGTTGCAATTCATTCAAGAGGTCCGACAGGAGGCCACCAAGGTCACCTGGCCGACGCGCCGCGAGACGCTGATCACCACCGGCCTCGTGATCGCAATGGTCATTCTGACGAGCCTGTTCTTTCTCGCCGTCGATGAGGTTTTGCAGCTCGCCGTCCGCTTTATCCTGAATGTCGGACATTGATTGAGGAGCTATCCGGTTTCGTCATGAGCACGCGCTGGTACATCGTCCACGCCTATTCCAATTTCGAGAAGAAGGTCGCCGAATCGATCCGCGAGCAGGCGGCCCAGCGCGGCCTGACCGACAAGTTCGAGGAAATCCTGGTTCCGACCGAGCATGTCGTCGAGGTCCGCAAGGGCCGCAAGGTCAATTCCGAGCGCAAGTTCTTTCCGGGCTATGTGCTCGTGAAATGCGACCTGACCGACGACATCTATCACCTGATCAAGAACACGCCGAAGGTGACCGGCTTCCTCGGAGCCGACAAGAAGCCGATGCCGATTTCGGACGCTGAGGCGGACCGGATCAAGGGCCAGGTGGCGGAAGGTGTCGAGCGTCCGAAATCGTCGATTTCCTACGAGATCGGCGAGACGGTGCGCGTCGCCGACGGGCCGTTCGCCTCGTTCAACGGCACAGTCGAAGAGGTCGACGAGGCGCGCTCGCGCGTCAAGGTGGCGGTGTCGATCTTCGGCCGCGCCACGCCGGTCGAGCTCGAATATTCGCAGGTCGAGAAGGTTTAACCCTTCGGGTTGACCGATAGCGGGTTCGTTGTACGCGGCAGCCCGGAATTGTGCTGCCGCGGTGATGAAGCCGGTCAAAAGCTCGCGGCCGCGTCTCCCCGATTTTGGAATGCTTTGTCACTTTGTGCCATCCGCATGAAGCGGTTGCAGGTGCGTCAACAGGGGAGAGCCGTATGACTAAAAAGCTTCTTTTCCTTTTCGATACCGATCCGGTTCCCAGCGTCTTCGATACGGTCGTCGGTTATGACGGCGGTGCCGATCACATTATCGGCTACGGCAGCGTGACGACGGAAAACGTCGGCGCTCTTGTCGACGGCTGCATCTACACGCGCGGCCCCAAAGAGAAGCAGAACACCGCGATCTTTGTTGGCGGCGGTTCGATGGTTTCGGGCGAAGCCGTGTTCAAGGCGGTGAAGAAGCGTTTCTTCTCCAATTTCCGCGTCTCGGTGATGCTCGACTCCAACGGCTCGAATACGACCGCCGCTGCAGGCGTCGCGCTTCTCGCCAAAGCTGCCAATCTCAAGGGCAAAAAGGCGGTTGTGCTTGCTGGCACCGGCCCCGTCGGCATGCGCGCCGCCGCGATGCTGCACATCGAAGGCGCCGAGGTTGCCATCACGGCGCGTGACAAGGCCCGCGCGGATGCCGCTGCGAAAGCGATTCAGGAGCGTTTCGGCTTCACCCCGACGGCCATCGAGGCCAAGGACAATGCCGCCCGCGCAGCCGCCGTCAAAGGCGCACAGGTCGTCTTCTCGGCCGGCGCCATCGGCGTCACGCTTCTCGAGGAGGCTGATTGGCAGAACGATCCGACGATCGAACTCCTCGCCGATTGCAATGCGCAGCCACCGCTTGGCATCGCCGGCGTCGAAGCGACCGACAAGGCCAAGGAGCGCCACGGCAAGATCGTGATCGGCGCCCTCGGCCTCGGCGGCCTCAAGTTGAAGCTGCATCGCGAATGCGTCGGCAAGCTCTTCGAGAGCGCCGATCAGGTGTTCGACTGCGAAAACATTTACGCCTTGGCGAAAGAGCTGGCCTGATGAGCGCAAAGACGGAAACGATCGGCAAATTTCTCGACGAACTCGCCAGCGAAGCGCCGACGCCGGGCGGCGGCGGCGCGGCTGCGCTTTCAGGCGCGATGGGCGCGGCTCTGGTGTCGATGGTCTGCAATCTGACCATCGGCAAAAAGAACTATGAGGCGGTTTCGGAAGATCTGAAAAAGACGCTTCGCCGGGCAGAGGAGCTGCGCGCGGAGGTGACCAAGGGAATCGATGAAGACGTCGTCGCCTTCAATACGCTGATGGGCGCCTATGGCCTGCCGCGTGCGACCGACGAGGACAAGGCGGCGCGTTCGGCCGCGATCCAGGAAGCTTTGAAGACAGCCACCCTCGCGCCGTTGCATACGTGCAAAATTTGCTACGAGGTCATCGCCCTGTCGGCCGACGCGGCCGAGAAGGGCAATCTCAACGTTATCAGCGATGCCGGCGTTGCCGTGCTCGCTGCCAACGCAGGGCTGCGCAGCTGCGCGCTCAATGTCTTCATCAATGCCAAGTCGATCAAGGATCGCGATTTCGCCGAGAAGCAGCTCGTCGAAGTCAATGCACTGCTTTCCAAGGCGGCGGCCGAGACCGAAGCGGTCTACGAGGTCGTGCGCGGCAAGATTGGCTGACACACATTCGATGGGCGGCGCGAACAGCCGGCCGTCAAAGACATTCGGCGCTTGCGCCGAAAGGGGGGATGCCTTAAGGCGTCGCCCTTCCGCTGTGGGAGAAAGGCCCGGTTGCCGCCGGGAGCCCCTTTCGCACCACGATCCGCAACCCCGGTCTGAAGACCGGCTTGTAGGAGTTTGAAATGGCAAAGAAAATTGCCGGCTACATCAAGTTACAGGTGCCCGCCGGTGCCGCCAATCCGTCGCCGCCGATCGGTCCGGCGCTCGGTCAGCGCGGCCTCAACATCATGGAATTCTGCAAGGCCTTCAACGCCAAGACCGCGCAGATGGAGAAGGGGACGCCGATCCCCGTCGTCATCACGGCCTATCAGGACCGCTCCTTCACCTTCGAGATGAAGCTGCCGCCAGTGACCTTCTTCTTGAAGAAGGCCGCCGGTATCACCTCGGGCTCGAAGACCACGGGCCGTGGCTTTGTCGGCCGCGTGACCAAGGCGCAGATCAACGAGATCGCTGCCAAGAAATTGCCCGATCTCAACTGCGCGACGGTCGAAGCAGCCGCCAAAATGATCGAGGGCTCCGCCCGTTCGATCGGCCTCGAAGTGGTGGGGTGAAGCCATGAGCCATATTGGAAAGCGCGTTGTTAAGAGCCGTGAAGGCATCGACCGGGTGAAGCTCTATCCGATCGATGAGGCGGTGAAGCTGGTCAAGGAGCGCGCCAGCGCCAAGTTCGACGAGACGGTCGAGATCGCCATGAATCTCGGCGTCGATCCGAAGCATGCCGACCAGATGGTCCGCGGCGTCGTCAATCTGCCGAACGGCACCGGCCGGACCCTGCGCGTCGCCGTCTTCGCCCGCGGCGCCAAGGCCGACGAGGCCAAGGCCGCCGGCGCCGATATCGTCGGCGCTGAGGATCTGGTTGCGACAGTGCAGGGCGGCACGATCGATTTCGACCGCTGCATCGCCACGCCGGATTTGATGCCGCTCGTCGGCCGCCTCGGCAAGGTTTTGGGCCCGCGCGGCCTGATGCCGAACCCCAAGGTCGGCACCGTCACCATGGACATTACGGCCGCGGTGAAGGCGTCCAAGGGCGGCGCCGTCGAATTTCGTGTGGAAAAGGCCGGCATCGTCCAGGGCAGCGTCGGCAAGGCGTCCTTCGACGAGGCCAAGCTCGTCGAGAACATCGCGGCCTTCGTCGACGCGGTCTCGAAGGCCAAGCCGCAAGGCGCGAAAGGCACGTATATTCAACGGGTTGCCATTTCGTCGACGATGGGGCCCGGGGTCAAGGTCGATCCTGCGACGGTGCGGGTGTAAGGCAGCCGGGGATGCTTTTTGGGGCGTGCTTGACAAGCTGAAAAAAAGCTGAATCGGCCCTTGGCATTATCGATGCTTGCGTTTAAATAGATAGCTCGGGGTTGTGGGCAGAAGCCGCAACCCCGTACCCATTTAGCTTCCGCGTTTCGGCACGCTGCCTGAAAACCAGCGCGGCGAGACGTGGCGGGATGGCCGGTGAACTGAGACGGATTCCGACTCAGCTCAGTCCGGCCATGTCCTGTCCGAGACTGCCGGCGCCTGCATGGAGCTCACAACTCCGTCAAGGCTTAATGTCGAAGACGCGCTTCCGGTTCCGGTGGCGGGTTGGAAAGGCCAGCATAGACGGGGTCAGAGCGGAATACGAAAGCGCAGGTGCGGCAGTTCCTGCAGCCTTTGATTTTGGTCGAATCCCTCTGTCCGGGGCGCCGAGCGTTCCGGAGGACAGGCGTAGCGCCGCGCGATGAGCCGGCTGACGCAACCAGCGGACAGCAATGCCCGCGAGACAGAGAGAGTATTGTGGACAGAGCTGAAAAGAAAGCCGCTGTCACCGCTCTAAACGAGGTCTTTCAGAAGACGTCGGTTGTGGTGGTAGCGCATTACTCCGGCTTGACGGTCGCCCAAATGCAAACTCTGCGCAAGCAGATGCGTGAGGCCGGCGCCACCGTTCAGGTCGCCAAGAACCGCCTTGCCAAGATCGCCCTGGAAGGAACCGACGCCGGCTCGATCGCGAGCCTGCTGAAGGGTCCGACATTGCTTGCCTATTCGCAGGATCCAGTGGCGGCGGCCAAGGTTGCCGTCGGTTTCGCCAAGGACAACGACAAGCTCGTGATCCTCGGCGGGGCGATGGGAAAAACCGCGCTTAATCCCGAGGCCATCAAGTCGCTCGCGACTTTGCCGTCTCTGGACGAATTGCGAGCCAAGCTCATCGGCCTCATCCAGGCGCCGGCGACAAAGCTTGCGCAGCTCACGACCGCACCGGCCGCCAAGGTCGCGCGTGTCGTCTCTGCCTATGCCAGCAAGGACGCGGCCTGACGGCAGCTCCCAAACTTTCAGCAAGTCACGACCAATTTCGAAGGAAGATATCAAATGGCCAATCTGGAAAAAATCGTCGAAGACCTTTCGAGCCTGACGGTGCTCGAAGCCGCCGAACTCGCCAAGCTGCTTGAAGCCAAGTGGGGCGTTTCGGCTGCCGCCGCTGTCGCCGTCGCCGCCGGCCCCGCCGCAGCGGGTGCGGCTGCCGCCCCGGTCGAGGAGAAGACCGAGTTCACGGTCGTTCTCGCCGCCACCGGCGACAAGAAGATCGAAGTCATCAAGGAAGTGCGTGCCGTCACCGGCCTCGGCTTGAAGGAAGCCAAGGACCTCGTCGAAGGCGCGCCGAAGCCCGTCAAGGAAGGCGTCACCAAAGAGGAAGCCGAGAAGATCAAGGCGACCCTCGAGAAGGTCGGCGCCAAGGTCGAGCTTAAGTAAGTTCTGGGCGGAATCGCGCTCAGCGATTCCGTTTCTCGATCGAACGGCTCCGAGGTGCGCTTCGGGGCCGTTCAGCCGTTCCTCTTCCGGCCGATCGGGTGAAAGTTTTGATGGGGAAGGGCGCAAAACACCCTGCGGACTCCATGTCCGCGCAATGTTTTCGGGATGCCGAGCGTCCCGCGCAAACTAACCTGCGAGGAGCAAGATGGCCCAACCCATAACGCAAACTTTCTCTGGCCGGAAGCGGGTTCGCAAGTTTTTCGGACACATCCGCGAAGTCGCGGAAATGCCCAACCTCATCGAAGTGCAGAAGGCGTCTTACGATCAGTTTCTGCTCGTCAACGAGCCGGTCGGCGGCCGTCCGGATGAAGGCCTCGAAGCGGTGTTCCGCTCGGTCTTCCCGATCTCCGATTTCGCCAATGTCGCTTTGCTCGAATTCGTCAAATACGTCTTTGAGCCGCCGAAATATGACGTGGACGAGTGTCGTCAGCGCGGCATGACTTTCGCCGCGCCGCTGAAGGTCACGCTGCGCCTCATCGTATTCGATGTCGATCCCGAGACCGGCGCCAAGTCCGTCAAGGACATCAAGGAGCAGGACGTCTATATGGGCGACATGCCGTTCATGACGTCGAACGGCACCTTCATCGTCAACGGCACCGAGCGCGTCATCGTCTCGCAGATGCACCGTTCGCCGGGCGTCTTCTTCGATCATGACAAGGGCAAGAGCCATTCCTCCGGCAAGCTCTTGTTTGCGGCGCGCATCATTCCCTATCGCGGCTCCTGGCTCGACATCGAGTTCGACGCCAAGGACATTGTCTATGCGCGTATCGACCGGCGCCGGAAGATTCCGGTGACGTCGCTGCTCTATGCGCTCGGCATGGATGGCGAAGAGATTCTCAGCACCTTCTACAAGACCATCACTTATGCGCGTGATGGCGAAGGCTGGCGCGTGCCCTTCGATCCGGAGCGGATGAAGGGCGTCAAGGTCAGCGAGGATCTGATCGACGCCGACACCGGCGAAGTCGCGGTCGAGGCGGGCAAGAAGCTCACCGTCCGCACGGCGCGCCAATTGGTCGAGAAGGGTCTGAAGGCGATCCGCGCTCAGGACGCGGACCTGCACGGCCAGTTCATCGCCACCGATCTCTATAATCCCAGCACCGGCGAAATCTTCGCCGAAGCGGGCGACGAGATCACGCCGAAGACCTTGCCGGCGCTGATCGAGGCGGGCTTCGAGGAGATTCCCGTCCTCGACATCGACCATATCAACATCGGGCCCTACATCCGCAACACGCTGACGGTCGACAAGAACTCCTCGCGTGAGGAAGCATTGTTCGACATCTACCGCGTCATGCGTCCGGGCGAGCCGCCGACTCTCGAGACGGCGGAAGCGATGTTCCATTCGCTGTTCTTCGATGCCGAGCGCTACGATCTTTCGGCGGTCGGCCGCGTCAAGATGAACATGCGCCTCGATCTCGATGCGCCGGATACGATGCGCGTGCTGCGCAAGGCCGACATTCTCGCGGTCGTGAAGGCGCTCGTCGATCTGCGTGACGGCCGCGGCGAGATCGACGACATCGATCACCTCGGCAACCGGCGCGTGCGCTCGGTCGGCGAATTGATGGAGAATCAATATCGCCTCGGCTTGCTGCGCATGGAGCGGGCGATCAAGGAGCGTATGTCCTCGGTCGATATCGACACCGTGATGCCGCAGGATTTGATCAATGCGAAGCCGGCGGCGGCGGCGGTGCGCGAGTTCTTTGGCTCGTCGCAGCTCTCGCAGTTCATGGACCAGACCAATCCGTTGTCGGAGATCACCCACAAGCGTCGCCTCTCGGCGCTTGGCCCGGGCGGTCTGACGCGCGAGCGCGCCGGCTTCGAAGTGCGCGACGTGCATCCGACGCACTATGGCCGCATCTGCCCGATCGAGACGCCGGAAGGCCCGAACATCGGTCTGATCAACTCGCTCGCGACTTTCGCCCGCGTCAACAAATACGGCTTCATCGAAGCGCCTTACCGCCGCGTCAAGGACGGGCAGGTGACGGACGAGGTCATCTATCTGTCGGCGATGGAAGAATCGAAGCACTATGTCGCACAGGCCAATGCGCCGGTGAATGACAAGCGTCACCTGACCGAAGACCTCGTCGTCTGCCGTCACGCCGGCGACGTGATCATGGTGCCGACCGACCGCGTCGACTTCATGGACGTCTCGCCGAAGCAACTTGTTTCGGTGGCGGCGGCGCTCATTCCGTTCCTTGAGAACGACGACGCCAACCGCGCGCTCATGGGCTCGAACATGCAGCGCCAGGCGGTGCCGCTGGTGAAGGCGGATGCGCCTTTCGTCGGCACGGGCATGGAATCGGTCGTCGCGCGCGATTCGGGCGCGGCCATCGCCGCGCGCCGCACGGGTTACATCGATCAGATCGATGCGACGCGTATCGTCGTGCGCGCGACCGAGGAGACCGATCCGAGCAAGCCCGGCGTCGATATCTATCGGCTCTTGAAGTTCCAGCGTTCGAACCAATCGACCTGCATCAACCAGAAGCCGCTGGTGCGTGTCGGCGATTTCGTTCGCAAGGGCGATATTCTCGCTGACGGTCCCTCGACCGATCTCGGCGATCTGGCGCTCGGCCGTAACGTGCTCGTCGCGTTCATGCCGTGGAACGGCTACAACTTCGAAGACTCGATCCTGCTCAACGAGCGGATCGTCAAGGACGACGTGTTCACCTCGATCCATATCGATGAGTTCGAGGTGATGGCGCGCGACACCAAGCTCGGGCCGGAAGAAATCACCCGCGATATTCCCAACGTCTCGGAAGAGGCGCTGAAGAATCTCGATGAGGCCGGCATCGTCTATATCGGCGCGGAAGTGCAGGCGGGCGACATTCTCGTCGGCAAGATCACGCCGAAGGGCGAGAGCCCGATGACGCCGGAAGAGAAGCTGCTGCGCGCCATTTTCGGCGAGAAGGCGTCGGACGTGCGCGACACGTCGATGCGCGTGCCGCCGGGCGTGCAGGGCACGATCGTCGAAGTGCGCGTCTTCAACCGCCATGGCGTCGAGAAGGACGAGCGCGCCCAGGCGATCGAGCGTGAGGAGATCGAGCGGCTCGCCAAGGACCGCGACGACGAGCTCGCGATCCTCGACCGCAACGTCTACAGCCGCTTGAGCGAGCTGCTCATCGGCAAGACGGCGATCTCGGGCCCGAAGGGCTTCAAGAAGGACACGGTGCTGACGAAGGAGGTCATCGACGGCCATCCGCGTTCGCAATGGTGGACCTTCGCCGTCGAGGACGACAAGCTGATGGCCGAGACCGAGGCCATGCGGAAGCAATACGACGAGGCGAAGAAGGGGCTCGAAAGCCGCTTCCTCGACAAGGTCGAAAAGCTGCAGCGTGGCGATGAATTGCCGCCCGGCGTGATGAAGATGGTCAAGGTCTTCGTCGCGGTGAAGCGCAAGATTCAGCCGGGCGACAAGATGGCCGGCCGTCACGGCAACAAGGGTGTCGTCTCGAAGATCGTGCCGCCGGAGGACATGCCGTTCCTCGCCGACGGCACGCCGGTCGATATCGTGCTCAATCCGCTCGGCGTGCCGAGCCGCATGAACGTCGGCCAGATTCTTGAGACGCATCTCGGCTGGGCCTGCGCCGGTCTTGGCCGCCAGGTCAGCGAGGCGGTGAATGCCTATCTGCGCAACCGCGACACGGCGCCGCTGCGCGGCAAGCTCACCGAGATCTATGGTGCCAAGAAGGAGATCGAGGCGCTGCCGGAAGAGACCTTGCTGGAAGTCGGCGAGAATCTGCGCCGCGGTGTGCCGATCGCGACGCCCGTCTTCGACGGCGCGCACGAGAAGGACATCGTCGACATGCTGAACGAGGCGGGGCTCGATGCCTCCGGCCAAGTGACGCTTTACGACGGGCGCACCGGCGAGACCTTCGATCGCAAAGTCACGGTCGGCTACATATATATGTTGAAGCTCCACCATCTCGTGGACGACAAGATCCACGCGCGCTCCATCGGCCCCTACAGCCTCGTCACCCAGCAGCCGTTGGGCGGCAAGGCGCAGTTCGGCGGTCAGCGCTTCGGCGAAATGGAGGTCTGGGCGCTCGAAGCCTATGGCGCTGCCTACACGCTGCAGGAAATGCTGACGGTGAAGTCGGACGACGTGGCGGGCCGTACCAAGGTCTATGAATCGATCGTGCGCGGCGATGATGCGTTCGAGTCCGGTATTCCGGAAAGCTTCAACGTGCTCGTCAAGGAGATGCGCTCGCTCGGCCTCAATGTCGAACTGACGCAGGCGGTCAAGCCTACGCCGGAAGAACTGCCGCCGGCCGAGGCGGCGGAATAGGCCCAATTGTTTAACGCGTGAAAAAGCCCGCTGGGCCGAGAAGTCGGCTCGGTCCAGCGGCAGGATGTTCGCCCGCGGTCCGGTGATCGCCCGCGCGGGCAGATCAGGAGAAGACGATGAATCAAGAGGTCATGAATCTCTTCAGCCCGGTTGTGGCGCCGCAGGCGTTCGACCAGATCCAGATCTCGATCGCGAGCCCGGAGAAGATTCTGTCTTGGTCGTTCGGCGAAATCAAAAAGCCGGAGACGATCAACTACCGTACCTTCAAGCCGGAGCGTGACGGCTTGTTCTGTGCGCGCATCTTCGGTCCGATCAAGGACTACGAATGTTTGTGCGGCAAGTACAAGCGGATGAAGTACAAGGGCGTCATCTGCGAAAAGTGCGGCGTCGAGGTCACCCTCTCGCGCGTCCGGCGCGAGCGCATGGGCAACATTTCGCTCGCCGCGCCCGTGGCGCATATCTGGTTCTTGAAGTCGCTTCCGTCGCGCATCGGGCTTTTGCTCGACATGGCGCTGAAGGACCTCGAGCGCATCCTTTATTTCGAATCCTATATAGTCATCGATCCGGGCCTCACCCCGCTCAAGCCGCGTCAGCTCTTGAACGAGGACGAGTATCTGCGCGCGCAGGATGAGTATGGCCAGGATTCCTTCACCGCGTTGATCGGTGCCGAGGCGATCCGCGAGCTGCTGCGGGCGATGGACCTCGTCAAGATCGCCGAGCAGCTCAAGGTCGAGATTGCCGAATCGACGACCGAGCTGAAGCCGAAGAAGCTCGCCAAGCGCCTGAAGATCATCGAGGCCTTCATCCATTCGGGCAACAAGCCGGAATGGATGATCCTGACCGAGATTCCGGTCATCCCGCCGGATCTGCGTCCGCTCGTGCCGCTCGACGGCGGCCGGTTTGCGACCTCGGACCTGAACGACCTCTACCGCCGCGTCATCAACCGCAACAATCGTCTGAAGCGGCTGATCGAACTGCGCGCGCCGGACATCATCATCCGCAACGAGAAGCGCATGCTTCAAGAGGCGGTCGATGCGCTGTTCGACAACGGCCGCCGCGGCCGCGTCATCACCGGCGCCAACAAGCGGCCGCTGAAGTCGCTCGCCGACATGCTGAAGGGCAAGCAGGGCCGGTTCCGCCAGAACCTGCTCGGCAAGCGCGTCGATTATTCCGGCCGTTCGGTCATCGTCGTCGGTCCGGAGCTCAAGCTGCATCAATGCGGCCTGCCGAAGAAGATGGCGCTCGAGCTCTTCAAGCCGTTCATCTATTCGCGCCTCGACGCGAAGGGCTTCTCGGCGACGGTGAAGCAGGCGAAGAAGCTCGTCGAGAAGGAGAAGCCGGAAGTTTGGGATATCCTCGACGAGGTCATCCGCGAACATCCGGTGATGCTGAACCGCGCCCCGACGCTGCACAGGCTCGGCATCCAGGCCTTCGAACCGAAGCTTATCGAGGGCAAGGCGATCCAGCTGCATCCGCTCGTCTGCGCGGCGTTCAACGCCGACTTCGACGGCGACCAGATGGCCGTTCACGTGCCGCTGTCGCTCGAAGCCCAGCTTGAAGCGCGCGTGCTGATGATGTCGACGAACAACATCCTGCATCCGGCCAATGGTCAGCCGATCATCGTGCCGAGCCAGGACATCGTTCTCGGCCTCTATTATTCGACGCTGATGCGCGACGGCGAGCCGGGGCAGGGCATGGCCTTTGCCGATATGGGCGAGCTGGAGCACGCGCTGAACTCGAAGGCGGTGACGCTGCATACCAAGATCAAGGGCCGCGCCTGGACCTTTGACGAGAACGGCAATCGCGTGTCGAAGATCTACGACACGACGCCGGGCCGGATGTTGCTCGGCCAGCTCGTGCCGGACCACCGGAAGATCCCCTTCGACGTCGTCAACAAGCTGATGACGAAGAAAGAGATCTCCAACATGATCGACGTCGTCTACCGCAATTGCGGGCAAAAGGAGACGGTGATCTTCTGCGACAAGATCATGGCGCTCGGCTTCCGCGAGGCGTTCAAGGCCGGTATTTCGTTCGGCAAGGACGACATGGTCGTGCCGGAGAACAAAAAGAAGATCATCGAGCAGACCTCGGCGCTCGCCAAGGAATATGAGCAGCAGTACAACGACGGCCTCATCACCCAGGGTGAGAAGTACAACAAGGTCGTCGATGCCTGGGCGAAATGTTCCGACAAGCTCGCCGAGGAGATGATGGCGCGCATCTCGGCCGTGCATAAGGATGATCACGGCCGCGACAAGCCGATCAACTCGATCTACATGATGTCGCATTCGGGTGCGCGCGGTTCGCCGACGCAGATGAAGCAGCTTGCCGCGATGCGCGGGCTGATGGCCAAGCCTTCGGGCGAGATCATCGAGAGCCCGATCATCTCGAACTTCAAGGAAGGCCTGACCGTCCTTGAATACTTCAACTCGACTCACGGCGCCCGTAAGGGCCTCGCGGACACGGCGTTGAAGACGGCGAACTCCGGCTATCTGACGCGGCGTCTCGTCGACGTGGCGCAGGATTCGATCATCACCATGCAGGATTGCGGCTCGACGCGCGGCATCCGCATGCGTGCGATCATCGATGCCGGCCAGATCGTCGCGACGCTCGCCTCGCGTATCCTGGGCCGTACCGCCGCGGAGGATCTCAAGACCCTCGATGGCGAGATCATCGTCCCGGCCGGGACCATGATCGAAGAATGGCACATGGAGAGGATCAATGCCGCCGGCATTCAGGAGGTGAAGATCCGTTCCGTCCTCGTCTGCGAGGCGAAGAACGGCGTCTGCGCCACCTGCTATGGGCGCGATCTCGCGCGCGGCACGCCCGTCAACATGGGCGAGGCTGTCGGCGTCATCGCGGCGCAGTCGATCGGCGAGCCTGGCACGCAGCTCACCATGCGTACGTTCCACATCGGCGGCGCGGCGCAGATTGCGGACCAGTCCTTCATCGAGTCGAACTTCGACGGCATCGTGAAGATCCGCAATCGCCACGTGGCGCGGAACTCCGAAGGCGATCTGATGGTCATGGCGCGCAACGTTGCCGTGGTCATCGAAGGGCCGGACGGGGTCGAGCGGGCGGTGCAGCGCGTCCAATATGGCGCGCGGCTCAAGGTCGATGATGGTGACAAGATCAAGCGCGGCCAGCGGATCGCCGAATGGGATCCCTATACGCGTCCGATCCTGACCGAGGTCGATGGCAGCGTCGGCTTCGAAGATCTCGTCGAAGGCGCCTCGATGTCCGAGACGGTCGACGAATCGACGGGCATTGCCAAGCGCATGGTCGTCGATTGGCGGCTCAATCAGCGTTCCTCGACGCTGAAGCCGGCGATCGTGCTGAAGGGCAACGATGGCAAGATCCTCAAGCTGCCGCGCGGCGGCGATGCGCGCTACACCTTGCCGGTGGACGCGATCTTGAACGTCGATCCCGGCGCCAAGATCAAGGCCGGCGATATCGTCGCCCGTATCTCGATGGAATCGGCCAAGACCCGCGACATCACCGGCGGTCTGCCGCGCGTCGCCGAGCTCTTCGAGGCGCGCCGGCCGAAGGATCACGCGATCATCGCCGAGGCCTCGGGCACGGTGCAGTTCGGCCGCGACTATAAGAACAAGACGCGGATTTCGATCATCCCGCACGAGGAAGGCGCGGAGCCGATCGAATATCTGATCCCGAAGGGCAAGCACATCCATCTCCAGGATGGCGACATCGTGGAGAAGGGCGATTACATCGTCGACGGCAATCCGGCGCCGCACGACATCCTGGCCATCAAGGGCGTCGAAGAGCTCGCCGCCTATCTCGTCAACGAGATCCAGGAGGTCTACCGGCTGCAGGGCGTCAACATCAACGACAAGCACATCGAAGTGATTGTCCGGCAGATGTTGCAGAAGGTCGATATCGTCGATCCGGGCGATACCGAGTTCCTGTCCGGCGAGCAGGTCGACCAGATCGAGATGGACGAGCTCAACGAGCAGATGCTGGCCGAAGGCAAGAAGCCGGCGACGGGCACGCCCGTGCTGCTCGGCATCACCAAGGCCTCGCTGCAGACGCGTTCGTTCATCTCCGCCGCCTCCTTCCAGGAGACGACGCGGGTGCTGACCGAAGCGGCGGTCAACGGCAAGACCGATACGCTCGAAGGCCTGAAGGAAAACGTCATCGTCGGCCGGCTTATCCCGGCCGGCACTGGCGCGGCGATGGCGAAACTTCGCCGAATCGCCACGACCCGCGACGACCTCATCCTCGCTCACAAGGCGGGCGAGGCGCCGCTGGCCCTGCCGCCGGCGGAAACCGCCGCCAAGTAGGCGCCAATGGCCGCCAAGTAGTGGCCAAGTGGCTGCTGAGTAAACGCGGCGCCGCCCTTCTCCCCGGTTGGGAGGGGCGGCGCCGGCTCAAGATGCGAAATTCCCCTCGGAAAGGGGTTGACGCGTCTCGGGCGTATCATTAAGTTCCGCGCACTTTCGACAGGTCGTAGGTTCTTTTGTTTCAGGACGTCGCGTCCGGAACCCAGTGGAGCCTAAACGCTGTCGGTTTCAGCGACTGACAAGTCACATCGGGTCGGCGAGTTCTCGCAGACCTCTCGGAGGCAAGACCGGGGCCCTGCCGCGGTCCTCTGCGATGTTCCAGCGCCGGAAGCCCAGTCGGGCCGAAGGCGCTGATTTGTTTGCGCGTGGCCATGGCCGAGCCCGGGCGTCCGGGTCGGATCGTGAGTTGAAACAAGGGTTTAATTTGCCGCTCAGGCGGCGCGCTGTTGGGATTTGAAGGGCGAATATGCCGACGATCAGTCAGTTGATCCGCAAGCCGCGGCAGGAAAAGGTCTACCGGGAGAAGGCGCGCCATCTGGAGGCCTGCCCGCAGAAGCGTGGCGTCTGCACGCGCGTCTATACGACGACGCCGAAGAAGCCGAACTCGGCCCTGCGCAAGGTCGCCAAGGTGCGGCTCACCAACGGTTTCGAGGTCATCGGTTATATCCCGGGCGAGGGCCATAACCTGCAGGAACACTCGGTCGTCATGATCCGCGGTGGCCGCGTCAAGGATCTGCCCGGCGTGCGCTATCACATCCTGCGCGGCGTGCTCGATACGCAGGGTGTCAAGAACCGCAAGCAGCGCCGTTCGAAATACGGCGCCAAGCGGCCGAAGTAATTGAAATCGGGCCGTGCCCGGTTTGGTTAAGAGACTTTAACGCAGGGCCGCTTTGGCGGCCGACGCAAAGAGAGTGAAGCAATGTCGCGACGTCATCGCGCCGAGAAACGGGAAGTCATTCCGGACGCCAAGTTCGGCGATGTCATTCTGGCCAAGTTCATGAATTCGATCATGTACGACGGCAAGAAGTCGACCGCCGAAACGATCGTCTATGGGGCTTTTGACGCGATCGAGGGCAAGCTGCGCACCGAGCCGCTGCCGGTCTTCCGGCAGGCGCTTGAGAATGTCGCGCCGGCGATCGAAGTCCGCTCCCGCCGCGTCGGCGGCGCCACCTACCAGGTGCCGGTCGAGGTTCGGCCGGAGCGCCGGCAGGCGCTTGCCATCCGCTGGATTATCTCGGCCGCCCGCGGCCGCAACGACAAGACGATGGTCGACCGGCTTTCGGCCGAACTCATCGATGCAGCCAATAATCGCGGCAATGCCGTGAAGAAGCGGGAAGACACGCACCGCATGGCGGAGGCGAACCGCGCCTTCTCGCATTATCGCTGGTGATTTTTCCGAGCCCCTGAAGGAATCAGTCCGATGCCCCGCAGCCATAAAATCCAAGACTACCGAAACTTCGGTATCATGGCGCATATCGACGCGGGTAAGACCACGACGACCGAGCGCATCCTCTTCTATTCGGGCAAGTCGCATAAGATCGGCGAAGTCCACGAAGGCGCCGCCACGATGGACTGGATGGAGCAGGAGCAGGAGCGCGGCATCACGATCACGTCCGCCGCGACCACGACCTTCTGGAACAATTGCCGCCTGAACATTATCGACACGCCCGGCCACGTCGATTTCACGATCGAGGTCGAGCGTTCGCTGCGCGTGCTCGATGGCGCGGTCTGCGTTCTCGACGGCAACCAGGGCGTCGAGCCGCAGACGGAAACCGTATGGCGTCAGGCCGACAAATATAACGTACCGCGCATCGTCTTCGTCAATAAAATGGACAAGATCGGCGCCGACTTCTTCCGCTGCGTCGATGACATCAAGAACAAGGTCGGCGGCCGTCCGGTCTGTGTTCAGCTTCCGATCGGCGCCGAGTCCGATTTCAAAGGCATCATTGATCTCGTCCGCATGAAGGCGGTCGTCTGGGAAGACGAAGGCCTTGGCGCGAAATATCATGACGAGGAAATCCCCGCCGGGCTGAAAGAGCAGGCGGAGAAATATCGCGAAGCTCTGGTCGAAGCGGCCGTCGAGCTCGACGACGATGTGATGGCCGCCTATCTCGACGGCACGCTCCCGGATGAAGCGACGCTGAAGCGGCTTGTCCGCAAGGCGGTGCGCGACATCACCTTCATTCCGATCTTCTGCGGCTCGGCCTTCAAGAACAAGGGCGTGCAGCCTTTGCTCGATGCCGTCGTCGATTATCTGCCGTCGCCGGTCGATCGCGCGGCGATCAAGGGTGTCGATCCGAACAATGGCGAAGAGACCGTCCGCATTTCGGGCGACGATGAGCCCTTCTCCATGCTCGCGTTCAAGATCATGGACGATCCGTTCGTCGGTTCGCTGACCTTTGCGCGCGTCTATTCCGGCAAGATCGAATCGGGCACGACCGTGCTCAATTCGACGAAGGACAAGCGCGAGCGCATCGGCCGCATGCTGCTGATGCACGCGAACAACCGCGAAGACATCAAGGAAGCCTATGCGGGCGACATCATCGCGCTCGCCGGCCTCAAGGAGACGCGCACCGGCGATACGCTTTGCGATTCGCTGAAGCCCGTCATTCTGGAGCGGATGGAATTCCCCGATCCGGTCATCGAAATCGCCATCGAGCCGAAGTCGAAGGCCGATCAGGAGAAGCTCGGCATCGCTTTGTCGAAGCTCGCGGCGGAGGATCCGTCCTTCCGCGTCTCGACCGATGCGGAATCCGGCCAGACCATCCTCAAGGGGATGGGCGAACTGCATCTCGACATCAAGGTCGATATTCTGCGGCGCACCTATAAGGTCGATGCGAATATCGGCGCGCCGCAGGTCGCTTATCGCGAGCGGCTGTTGAAGCGTATCGAGATCGACGAGACGCACAAGAAGCAATCCGGCGGCTCGGGCCAGTTTGCGCGCGTCAAGATGATCTTCGAGCCGGCCGAAGCGGGCGCCGGCACGAGCTTCGAATCGAAGATCGTCGGCGGCACCGTGCCGAAGGAATATATTCCGGGCGTCGAAAAAGGCTTCAACAGCGTGTTGGGGTCGGGTTCGCTCGCCGGGTTCCCGGTGGTCGATGTCAAGGCGACCTTGATTGACGGCGCCTATCACGACGTCGATTCGTCGGTGCTTGCCTTCGAAATCTGTGCCCGTGCGGCGTTCCGCCGGGCGCTGAAAGAGGCGGGCGAAGTTCTGCTCGAGCCGATCATGAAGGTCGAAGTGACGACACCGGAAGAATATACCGGTTCGGTCATCGGCGACCTGAATTCGCGGCGCGGGCAGGTGCAGGGCCAGGACATGCGCGGCAACGCGGTGGTCATCAATGCGATGGTGCCACTCGCCAACATGTTCGGCTATGTCAATCAGTTGCGGTCCTTCAGCCAGGGCCGTGCGAACTACTCGATGCAGTTTGATCACTACGAGCAAGTGCCTGCGGCGGAAGCCGCCAAGGTGCAGGCGAAGTTCGCCTGAAATCTGGGAAAGGGTTGAAGGAGCCTAGTCATGGCCAAGGAAAAATTTTCGCGCACGAAGCCGCATTGTAACATCGGCACGATCGGTCACGTCGACCATGGCAAGACGTCGCTAACCGCGGCGATTACCAAGGTTTTGGCCGAATCGGGCGGTGCGACCTTCACGGCCTATGACCAGATCGACAAGGCGCCGGAAGAGAAGGCGCGCGGCATCACGATTTCGACCGCGCATGTCGAATACGAGACGACGAAGCGCCATTATGCGCACGTCGATTGCCCCGGCCACGCCGACTATGTGAAGAACATGATCACCGGCGCGGCGCAGATGGACGGCGCAATTCTCGTCGTCTCGGCCGCCGACGGCCCGATGCCGCAGACCCGCGAGCACATCCTGCTTGCGCGTCAGGTCGGCGTGCCGGCGCTCGTCGTGTTCCTGAACAAGGTCGACATGGTCGACGATCCGGAGCTGCTCGAGCTCGTCGAGCTCGAAGTCCGTGAGCTTCTGTCGAAGTATGAGTTCCCCGGTGACGACATTCCGATCACCAAGGGCTCGGCGCTTTGCGCGCTCGAAAACCGCAGCCCCGAGATCGGCCACGATGCCGTTCTCAAGCTGATGGCGACGGTTGACGATTACATTCCGCAGCCGGAGCGTCCGATCGACCAGCCCTTCCTGATGCCGGTCGAGGACGTGTTCTCGATCTCGGGTCGCGGCACGGTCGTCACCGGCCGCGTCGAGCGCGGCATCGTCAAGGTCGGCGAGGAAGTCGAGATCGTCGGCCTGCGTCCGACCATCAAGACGACCGTCACCGGCGTCGAAATGTTCCGCAAGCTGCTCGATCAGGGTCAGGCCGGCGATAACATCGGCGCGCTGCTGCGCGGCACGAAGCGCGAAGACGTCGAGCGCGGCCAGGTGCTGTGCAAGCCCGGCTCCGTGAAGCCGCACACCAAGTTCAAGGCTGAGGCGTATATCCTCACCAAGGACGAGGGCGGCCGTCACACGCCGTTCTTCACCAATTATCGTCCGCAGTTCTATTTCCGCACGACGGACGTGACGGGTGTCGTCACGCTGCCGGAAGGCACGGAAATGGTCATGCCGGGCGATAACGTAACGATGAGCGTCGAGCTGATCGTGCCGATCGCGATGGAAGAAAAGCTGCGCTTCGCGATTCGCGAAGGCGGCCGCACCGTCGGCGCCGGCGTCGTCGCTTCGATCCAGGAATAAGGCAATTCGGCCGGACGCGGGCCTTTTGTCCGCGTCCGATCGTTAGGGAAAAAGAAGATGAACGGCCAAAACATCCGCATCCGCCTCAAGGCGTTCGATCACCGTATTCTCGACTCCTCGACTAAGGAGATCGTGTCGACGGCGAAGCGGACGGGTGCGCAGGTGCGCGGCCCGATCCCGCTGCCGACCAAGATCGAGAAGTTCACGGTCAACCGCTCGCCGCACGTCGATAAGAAGTCGCGCGAGCAGTTCGAGATCAGAACCCACAAACGGGTGCTCGATATTGTCGATCCGACACCGCAGACGGTCGATGCTTTGATGAAGCTCGATCTCGCCGCCGGTGTCGATGTGGAGATCAAGCTTTAAGCGTCGTTCCGAAGAGTCGCAGACTCCTCGGATTATGACGACGCAAAGGGTTAAGCACTGTCTTATGACAGCGCGATGAAAGGATGAACCGGGTCAGTTGGCGCAAGCTCTGGCCTTGAAGGACAAAGAACATGCGGTCAGGTGTTATCGCACAGAAGCTGGGCATGACCCGCGTCTTTACCGACGGCGGCGAGCATGTGCCGGTCACGGTTCTGAAGCTCGACGGCTGCCAGGTCGTCGCGCAGCGGACCAAGGAAGCCAACGGCTACACCGCCGTGCAGCTTGGCATCGGCCATGCCAAGGTGAAGAACGTGGCGAAGGCGGAGCGCGCGCGCTTCGCGGTCGCCAAGGTCGAGCCGAAATTGAAGCTCGCCGAGTTCCCGGTCGAGGAAACGGCGCTGCTGCCCGTGGGCGCGGAAATCACCGCCGATCATTTCGTCGTCGGCCAGTTCGTCGATGTCACCGGCACGAGCACGGGTAAGGGCTTTGCCGGCCCGATGAAGCGCTGGAACTTCGGCGGTCTGCGCGCGACGCACGGCGTCTCGATCTCGCATCGTTCGCATGGTTCCACCGGCGGCCGTCAGGACCCGGGCAAGACCTTCAAGAACAAGAAAATGGCGGGTCACCTCGGTGTCGAGCGTGTCACCACGTTGAACCTGCGCGTCGTGCAGACGGATGTCGAGCGCGGCCTCATCCTGGTCGAGGGCGCGGTGCCCGGCACCAAGGGCGGCTGGATCTACGTCCGCGACGCGGTGAAGAAGGCGCTGCCGAAAGACGCGCCGCAGCCGGGCAAATATCGCCTGGCGACGGAAGCCCAGAACGCGGCGCCGGCCGAAGCGCCCGCAGCCCCGGCGGAAGGAGCCGCGTCGTGAAGATCGACATTACCTCGCTCGACGGCGGCAAGGCCGGCGAAATCGAATTGAACGACGCGATTTTCGGGCTCGAGCCCCGCGCCGACATTCTCGCCCGCATGGTGCGCTATCAGCTCGCCAAGCGCCGCGCCGGCACGCATCAGGCCCAGGGCCGCGCCGATGTCAGCCGCACCGGCAAGAAAATGTATAAGCAGAAGGGCACCGGCAATGCCCGTCATGGCTCGGCCCGCGTGCCGCAGTTCCGTGGCGGTGGCCGCGCCTTCGGTCCGGTGACGCGCTCGCATGCGCATGATCTGCCGAAGAAGGTGCGGGCGTTGGCGCTGAAACATGCGCTCTCGGCGAAGGCCAAGGACGGCGGCATCATCATCTGGGCCAATGCCGATCTCGGCGAAGGCAAGACCAAGGCGCTGCTCGGCCATTTCGCCAAGCTCGGCCTCACCAATGCGCTGATCATCGACGGCGCCAGCGTGCCGGAGAATATCGGGCTTGCCGCCCGCAACATTCCGTCGATCGACGTCCTGCCGGTGCAGGGCATCAATGTTTACGACATCCTGCGCCGTGAGAAGCTCGTTCTCACCAAGGCGGCTGTCGATGCGCTGGAGGCGCGATTCGCATGAGCTCGTCGAAAACTTTCGCCGACGCGCGCCATTACGATCTGATCGTCGCTCCGGTCATCACCGAAAAGGCGACCGCCGCGTCGGAACAGAACAAAGTGATTTTCAAGGTCCGCAAGGACGCGACGAAGCCCCAGATCAAGGCGGCGGTCGAGAAGCTCTTCGACGTCAAGGTCGAGGCGGTGAACACGCTTGTCCGCAAGGGCAAGAAGAAATTGTTCCGCGGCGTGCGCGGCGCGCAGTCCGATGTCAAGCAGGCGGTCGTGACTTTGGCCGAAGGCCATAGCATCGACGTGACCACCGGGCTCTGAGGGTTAGATCATGGCACTCAAGACATTCAAACCCGTCACGCCCGGCCTTCGCCAATTGGTGATCGTCGATCGTTCGGAGCTTTATAAAGGCAAGCCGGTCAAGCAGCTGACCGAGGGCAAGTCGTCGTCGGGCGGCCGCAACAACCTCGGCCGCGTGACCGTGCGCTTCCGCGGCGGCGGCCACAAGCAGAGCTATCGCATCGTCGATTTCAAGCGCCGCAAGCTCGATATGCCGGCGAAGGTCGAGCGGATCGAATATGATCCGAACCGCACGTCGTTCATCGCGCTCATCCGCTATGCCGACGGCGAGCAGGCCTACATCATCGCGCCGCAGCGGCTCGCGGTCGGCGACGAGGTCGTCTCGGGACAATCGGTCGACGTGAAGCCCGGCAACGCCATGCCGCTCGCCTCGATGCCGGTCGGCACGATCGTGCATAATATCGAGCTGAAGATCGGCAAGGGCGCCGCCATGGTGCGCTCGGCCGGCAATTTCGCGCAGATCGTCGGCCGCGATCAGGGCTATGTGATCATCCGTCTCAATTCCGGCGAGCAACGGCTTGTGCATGGCCAGTGCTTCGCGACGGTCGGCGCGGTGTCGAATCCCGATCACATGAACGCCTCGACCGGCAAGGCGGGCCGCAGCCGCTGGCTCGGTATCCGTCCGCATAACCGCGGCGTCACCATGAACCCGGTCGATCACCCGCACGGCGGCGGCGAAGGCCGCACCTCCGGCGGCCGGCATCCGGTCACCCCGTGGGGCAAACCGACCAAGGGCAAGAAGACCCGGTCGAACAAGTCCACCAACAAATTCATCGTGACCTCGCGTCACAAGAGCAAGAAGAAGGCGTAAAGCGATGGCGCGCTCGCTCTCGAAAGGTCCGTTTGTCGACGGCTATCTGCTGAAGAAGGCAGATGCCGCGCGTGCCTCGGGCCGCAACGAAGTTATCAAGATCTGGAGCCGCCGCTCGACGATCCTGCCGCAATTCGTCGGCCTGACCTTCGGCGTGCATAACGGCCACAAGCATATCCCGGTCTCGGTGAGCGAGGACATGATCGGCCATAAGTTCGGCGAGTTCTCGCCCACCCGCACGTTCCACGGACATGCGGGCGACAAGAAAGCCAAGCGAGGCTGACATGGGCAAGCAGCAAACGCCGCGCGCGTTAAAGGACAATGAGGCGAAAGCCGTCTGCCGGATGATCCGCGTCAGCCCGCAGAAGCTCAACCTCGTCGCCCAGTTGATCCGCGGCAAGAAGGTGGAGCGGGCCTTGGCCGAGCTTCAATTCTCGCGCAAGCGCATCGCCCTCGACGTCCGCAAGACGCTCGAGAGCGCGATCGCCAATGCGGAAAACAATCACAACCTCGATGTCGACGATCTGATCGTCGCCGAGGCTTTCGTCGGCAAGGGCCTGGTGCTCAAGCGGTTCTCGCCGCGGGCGCGCGGCCGCGCCGGGCGGATCGAGAAGCCGTTTTCGAATTTGACCATCGTCGTGCGCGAGGTCGAAGCACCGGCACCGGCCGGGGCCTGAGGAGCGAGCAATGGGACAGAAAGTCAATCCGATCGGGCTGCGCCTCGGCATCAACCGGACCTGGGATTCGCGCTGGTACGCCAATAAGGGCGAATACAGCAAGCTGCTGCACGAGGACATCCGCATCCGCGAGCTTCTCTTCAAGATGTTGAAGCAGGCGGCGGTGTCGAAGATCATCATCGAGCGGCCGCATAAGAAGTGCCGCGTGACGATCTATTCGGCGCGCCCCGGCGTTGTCATCGGCAAGAAGGGCGCCGATATCGACAAGATCCGCAAGGCGGTGGCGAAGCTCACCGAGTCGGAAGTCGTCATCAACATCGTCGAGGTGCGCAAGCCCGAGATCGATGCGACGCTCATCGCCGATTCGATCGCCCAGCAGCTCGAGCGGCGCGTTGCGTTCCGCCGCGCCATGAAGCGCGCCGTGCAATCGGCCATGCGCCTCGGCGCCGAAGGCATCCGCATCAATTGCTCCGGCCGTCTTGGCGGCGCCGAGATCGCGCGCCTCGAATGGTACCGCGAGGGCCGGGTGCCGCTGCATACGCTGCGCGCCGATGTCGATTACGGCACGGCGACGGCGCATACCGCTTATGGCACGTGCGGCATCAAGGTTTGGGTGTTCAAGGGCGAAATCCTCGAGCACGATCCGATGGCGCAGGACAAGAAGATGGCCGAGCAGGATCACGGCGGCGGTTCCGGCGGCGAGCGCCGGCGTCGCGATCGTGACGCCGCCTGAGAACGCGAAAGCATTTGAAAGACTAAGATCATGTTGCAACCTAAGCGCACGAAGTTCCGCAAAGCTTTCAAGGGCCGCATCCACGGCGCTTCGAAGGCCGGCTTCAACCTCGACTTCGGCGAATATGGCCTGAAGGCGATGGAGCCTGAGCGTGTCACCGCGCGTCAGATCGAGGCGGCGCGCCGCGCCATGACGCGCCATATGAAGCGCGCCGGCCGCGTCTGGATCCGCGTCTTCCCGGATGTGCCGGTGTCGAAGAAGCCGACCGAAGTGCGTATGGGTAAGGGCAAGGGTGCGCCGGAATTCTGGGCCGTGCGCATCGCGCCGGGCCGCATCATGTTCGAGATCGGCGGCGTGCCGACGGAACTCGCGCGCGAGGCTTTGACGCTGGCGGCTGCGAAGCTGCCGATCAAGACGCGCTTCGTGCAACGGATCGTGGAATAGGAGACGCGCCGTGAAGAGCAAGCAACGCCTGTCGGACCTGCGCGTCATGTCCGAGGATCAATTGGAACACGAAGTTCTCGGGCTCAAGAAAGAGCAGTTCAATCTGCGCTTTCAGCGGGCGACCGGGCAGCTTCAGGATACGGCGCGGGTGCGCATCGTGCGCCGCGACATTGCGCGGGCGAAGACGATCGCCGCCGAGCGCGCCAAGAAAAAGGTTTAAGATATGCCGAAACGCGTTCTCCAGGGCGTCGTCGTCAGCGACAAGCAGAACAAGACCATCGTGGTGAAGGTCGAGCGGCGCTTCACCCATCCGCTTCTGAAGAAGACGGTGCGGCGGTCGAAGAACTATCACGCCCATGACGAAGCCAATAAGTCCAAGGTCGGCGATACCGTGCTGATCGAAGAGACGCGGCCGATCTCGCGGCTCAAGCGCTGGATCGTGGTCGAGGACGCGGCGACGGGAACGACGAATTAAGCAAGGCCCGCAAGGGTCCTGCGAAGAACAAGGGAAGCTCAGGCGAAGTCCGGCAACGGAAACCTGTCTGATAAGAAAGGCGTAAGGCCATGATACAGATGCAGACCAATCTCGACGTCGCCGATAATTCCGGCGCGCGCCGCGTGATGTGCATCAAAGTGCTCGGCGGGTCGAAGCGGAAATATGCTTCGATCGGCGACATCATCGTCGTCTCCGTGAAGGAGGCCATCCCGCGCGGTCGCGTCAAGAAGGGCGATGTGATGAAGGCGGTTGTCGTACGCACCGCCAAGGACATCAAGCGGCCGGACGGTTCCGTCATCCGCTTCGATTCCAATGCGGCGGTGCTGATCAACAATCAGTCGGAGCCGGTCGGCACCCGTATCTTCGGGCCGGTGCCGCGCGAGCTGCGCGCCAAGAACCATATGAAGATCATCTCGCTCGCTCCGGAGGTCCTGTAATGGCCGCGAAAATCAAGAAGGGCGACAAGGTCGTCGTACTTGCCGGCCGCGACAAGGGGCGTGCCGGCGAAGTGCTGCAGGTTCTGCCGAAGGACGGCCGCGCCGTCGTGCGCGGCGTCAATATCGTCAAGCGCCACCAGCGCCAGACGCCGAGCCAGGAAGGCGGGATCATCTCGAAAGAGGGCACGATTCATCTGTCCAACCTCGCGCTGGCCGATCCGAAGGACGGCAAGGCGACGCGGGTGGGCTTCAAGATTCTCGACGACGGCCGCAAGGTCCGCGTTGCCAAACGTTCGGGAGACCTGATCGATGGCTGAGCCAAAGAACGAAAAGGCCGCGCCGAAAGGCGGCGCCAAGAAGGACGCAAAGTCCGGCAAGGGCGGCGAGGCCAAGAGCGCGCACGCCCGCGCGCGCGAGGGTGCACCGGCCGAGCCATTCACCGCGCCGGCGGATTATGTGCCGCGTCTGAAGAAGCATTACACCGAGGTCGTGCGCGACCAGCTCATCAAGCAGTTCGGCTATAAGAACCCGCTTGAAGTGCCGCAGATCGACAAGATCGTGATCAACATGGGTGTCGGCGAAGCCGTCAACGACACCAAGAAAGTGACGATCGCGGCGGGCGATCTCGCGCTGATCGCCGGCCAGAAGCCGGTCATCACCCGGGCCCGCAAGGCGATCGCGACCTTCAAGGTGCGCGAGAACATGCCCATCGGCGCCAAGGTGACGCTGCGCAAGACGCGGATGTACGAATTCCTCGATCGTCTCGTGACGATCGCGCTGCCGCGGGTGCGCGACTTCCGCGGCTTGAACCCGAAGAGCTTCGACGGCCGCGGCAATTATGCGCTCGGCATAAAGGAGCACATCGTGTTCCCGGAGATCGATTACGACAAGGCCGAGAGCGTTCTCGGCCTCGATGTGATCGTGTGTACGACGGCGAAAACTGACGAAGAGGCGCGCGCCCTTTTGCGCGCATTCAACTTCCCGTTCCGGCAGTGAGACAGGGTCTCAAACGCGGAACCAAGAGGTAGAGATATGGCTAAGAAAAGTTCGGTTGAGAAGAACAAGCATCGCGAGAAGCTCGTCAAGCAATATGCGGCGCGCCGCAAGCGGCTGAAGGCGCTCGCCGAGGATCAGAACCTCAGCGCCGAGGAGCGTTTTGCTGCGCGGCTGAAGCTTGCCGAATTGCCGCGCAATTCGTCGGCGACGCGCATCCGCAACCGCTGCGAAGTCACCGGCCGCCCGCGCGCCTTTATCGGCAAGATGAAAATGTCGCGTATCGCGGTTCGGGATCTCGGCTCTCGTGGCCAGATCCCCGGCCTTGTGAAGTCGAGCTGGTAAGGAGCGCCGCATGTCCGTGAACGATCCGCTCGGCGATATGCTGACCCGCATCCGCAATGCGCAGATGCGCCGCAAGGGCAGGGTGAACACGCCCGGCTCGCGGCTGCGCGCGCATGTGCTCGACGTCTTGACCCAAGAGGGCTATATCCGCGGCTATTCGACGACGGAATATGGCAACGGCCGCACCGAGTTCGAAATCGAGCTCAAATATTACGACGGCGAGCCGGTCATTAAGGAATTGGAGCGGGTGTCGAAGCCCGGCCGGCGCGTCTATGCGGCGGTCGCCGAGATGCCGCAGGTCGCGAATGGCCTCGGCATCACCATTGTCTCGACCTCAAAGGGCGTGATGGCCGACCATGCGGCGCGCGATGCGCATGTGGGCGGCGAAGTGCTCTGCAAAGTCTTCTGATCGGAAGGATGGATTTATCATGTCCCGCGTCGGAAAAAAGGCCGTAACTCTGCCGACTGGCGTCACCGCCAAGGTCGAGGGCCAGACCGTCGCCGTCAAAGGCACGAAGGGCGAGCTGCGCTTCGTCGTGCCGGGCGATGTGCATGTCAGCTTCGCTGACAACCAGATCAAGGTTGATCCGCGCAACGAGACCAAGCGCGCCCGCGCGCTCTGGGGCACGGCCCGCGCGCAGGTGAACAATCTTGTCGTCGGCGTCACCAAGGGCTTCGAGAAGAAGCTCGAGATCAACGGCGTCGGCTACAAGGCGGCGGTTGCGGGCAAGAATCTGCAATTGTCGCTCGGCTACAGCCATGACGTGGTTTTCCCGATCCCGCAGGGTATCGCGATCACGACGCCGAAGCCGACGGAAATCACGATCACCGGCATCGACAAGCGCCAGGTGGGGCAGGTGGCGGCGGAAATCCGCGCCTTCCGTCCGCCGGAGCCCTATAAGGGCAAGGGCGTGAAATATGCCGACGAGTTCATCTTCCGCAAGGAAGGCAAAAAGAAATAAGGCAATTATTTTTCGCATGCGTTTTGTCTCGAAGCCTGAACTTTTCGGACCCATGCGGTAGGAGCAGACGATGACGAAGGACATAAAGACAGAGGCGCGTCGCAGAGCGCGCGTCAGGCGGGCGGTCAAGGCGCATGCCTATGGCAAGCCGCGTCTGTCGGTGCATCGTTCGTCGAAGCAGATCTATGCGCAGATCATCGATGACGCGGCCGGGCGCACGCTCGCCGCAGCTTCGACGCTCGAGAAGGGCAATCGCGAGGCGCTGAAGACCGGCGCGACGATCGAGGCGGCGCGCGAAATCGGCAAGCAGATTGCCGCGCGCGCGCTGGAAGCAGGGGTTAAAGAGGTCGTTTTCGACCGCGGCGCTTATGTCTACCACGGCCGGGTGAAAGCTCTGGCCGAAGGCGCGCGCGAGGCCGGGCTGACGATCTGATCAAAGGACTTCGAAGCGAGCGGCGGCGAGAGCGCCGGCCGCGCAAGTGACGAAAGAAAGAAGAGACTATGGCACGCGAAGGTGAAGGCGGCGGCCGCGGCCGCGAGCGGGATAGGGAAGAGCGCGACAGCGAATTCGTGGATCGTCTGGTCCATATCAATCGCGTCGCCAAGGTGGTGAAGGGCGGCCGGCGCTTCGGTTTCGCCGCGCTCGTCGTCGTCGGTGATCAGAAAGGCCGCGTCGGTTTCGGCCATGGCAAGGCGCGCGAAGTGCCGGAAGCCATCCGCAAGGCGACGGAAGCCGCCAAGCACGCTTTGATCCGCGTGCCGCTGCGCGAAGGCCGCACGCTGCATCATGATGTGATGGGCCGCCATGGTGCTGGCCGCGTCGTGCTGCGCGCCGCCCCGGCCGGTACGGGCATCATCGCCGGCGGCCCGATGCGCGCCGTGTTCGAGACGCTCGGCATGCATGATGTCGTCGCCAAGTCGCAGGGCTCGTCGAACCCCTACAATATGATCCGCGCGACCTTCGACGCGCTGCAGCAGGAAGATTCGCCGCGTGCGGTTGCCGCCCGCCGCAGTCTGAAGGTCTCGACCTTGCAGGCGCGTCGCCTGGGCGGCGAAGCCGAAGCCGCGGCTGAGGCGTAAGGAAACCTGCCATGACGAACACCAAATCCAAGCTCGTCGTCGAGCAGATCAAGAGCCCGATCGGCCGTCCCGCCGTGCAGCGCACGACGCTCATCGGCCTCGGCCTCAACAAGCTCGGCCGCCGTGTCGAACTCGCCGATACGCCGGCCATCCGCGGCATGATCGATAAAGTCGCGCATCTCGTGCGCGTCGTCGAGAACGCGTGAGGATAGAGCCATGAAACTCAACGAAATCACCGATAACGAAGGCTCGTCCAAGAAGCGCATGCGCGTCGGGCGCGGCATCGGCTCCGGCAAGGGCAAGACTGGCGGGCGCGGCGTCAAGGGCCAGAAAGCGCGCACCGGCGTCGCCATCAAGGGCTTCGAGGGCGGCCAGATGCCGTTGCATCGCCGCTTGCCGAAGCGTGGCTTCACGCCGCCGTTCAGCAAGGATTACAACGAGGTCAATATCGGCCGCATCCAGGAGGCGGTCGCCGCTGGCAAGCTCGCCACCGATGTGCCGGTCACGATCGAGGCCTTGCTTGCGGCAGGCGTCGTCAGCAAGCCCCGCGACGGCGTGAAAATCCTCGGCGTCGGCGAAATCAGCGCCAAGCTCGCCTTCGAAGTCGCGGCGGCCTCGAAATCGGCCGTCGCCGCCATCGAAAAGGCGGGCGGATCGGTCAAGCTTCTCACTGTCGCGGCGGAGGCCGCGGCGGGCGCCTGAGCCTTGGTTGCGGGGGAGCCTCCGGCTCCCCACATCTCGGGCTTCAGGTCATTCTCGGGATTTGGCGGCGATGAACCCGCCATGCGGAGCACTTCATGGCATCGGCCGCCGAACAGCTTGCTGCTAACGTCAATTGGGGCGCTTTCGCCAAAGCCGATGAACTGAAGAAGCGGATTTGGTTCACGCTCGGCGCGTTGATCATCTATCGGCTTGGCACCTATATCCCGCTGCCGGGCATCGATCCGGCGGCATTCGCGCGCGCCTTCAACGGCAATAGCCAGGGCGTCCTGCAGCTCTTCAATATGTTTTCGGGCGGCGCCGTGCAGCGCATGGCGATCTTCGCCCTGAACATCATGCCTTACATCTCCGCCTCGATCATCATCCAGCTTCTGACGAGCGTGTTTCCGTCGCTCGAAGCGTTGAAGAAGGAAGGCGAGTCGGGCCGCAAGATCATCAATCAATATACCCGTTATCTGACGGTCGTTCTCGCCACCTTCCAGGCCTATGGCATTTCGGTCGGCTTGCAGGGCCAGGCCGGCATCGTCACCAATCCGGGCATCTTCTTTTCCATCTCGACGACGATCACGCTGACCGGCGGCACGCTGTTCCTGATGTGGCTCGGCGAGCAGATCACCTCGCGCGGCATCGGCAATGGCTCGTCGCTGATCATCTTCGCCGGCATTGTCGCGGCTTTTCCGGCCGCCATCGTCCATACGCTCGAACTCGGCCGCCAGGGTCAGCTTTCGACCTTCCTGATCCTCACCGTGATGGTGATGGCGATCGCGGTTATCGCTTTCATCGTCTTCATGGAGCGGGCGCAGCGGCGTCTGGTGATCACCTATCCCAAGCGCCAGCAGGGCAACCGGACGTATGACCGGCAGACATCCTTCCTGCCGTTGAAGCTCAATACCTCGGGCGTCATTCCGCCGATTTTCGCTTCGTCGCTGCTGCTGCTGCCGACGACCATTGCCAATTTCTCGGCGCATAACGGCAATGGCATTCTGGCGACGATCTCGCTCTATCTCGGCCACGGCCGGCCGCTTTACATGATCCTTTATGTCGTCCTGATCGTCTTCTTCACGTTCTTCTATACGGCGATCGTCTTCAACCCGACGGAGACCGCCGACAATCTGAAGAAGCACTCGGGCTTCATCCCCGGCATCCGGCCCGGCGAACGCACTGCACAATACATCGATAAGGTTTTGATGCGGATCACGGTTCTCGGTGCCGCCTATCTCTGCCTCATCTGCATCTTGCCGGAACTTCTCGTCTCTTACGCCGCCATGCCGTTTTATTTCGGCGGCACCTCGCTCCTCATCGTCGTAAGCGTTATGATGGACACCGTGGCGCAGATCCACGGCCACCTTCAGGCGCATCAGTATGAAGGTCTGGTCAAGAAAGCCAGATTAAGAGGGAAGAAACGATGAGGTTGATTCTGCTCGGCCCACCCGGAGCAGGCAAAGGGACGCAATCGGTACGCCTCGTCAAAAAATATGGCATTCCGCAGCTTTCGACCGGCGACATGCTGCGCGCTGCGGTCGCGGCGGGCACGCCGGTCGGCCGCAAGGCCAAAGCGGTGATGGATGCGGGCGGCCTCGTCTCGGACGATATTGTGCTTGGCATCATTGCCGACCGGATCGACGAGCCGGATGCGGCCAAGGGTTTCATCCTTGACGGGTTTCCGCGGACGGTGAAACAGGCCGAGGGCCTCGACAAATTGCTGGCCGACAAGCATTTGGAACTCGATGCCGTGGTCGAGCTGAAGGTGAATGAGACCGAATTGCTCGGGCGCATCGAAAATCGGGCCAAAGAGACGCTTGCTGCGGGCGGCACGGTCCGTGCCGACGACAATCCCGACGCCTTCAAGATCCGTCTCGACGCCTATCGCGAGATGACCGCGCCGGTTTCCGCCTATTATGCCGGGCGGGGCGAGTTGAAGGCGGTCGATGGCATGGCGTCGATCGAAACCGTGAGCGCGGCCATCGATGACGCCCTCGAGGCGGGGCAGAGAGTTTGAGACGCCGGAATCCTGGTTAAAGCGCTGATTTCGCCGCGATTTGCAGTTGACGCGGGGCGTTCGAAACATTAAGTCGAGCGTTCCAAGCCGAAATGATCGGACCCGGCCTCTTTGGACAACCACAGAGGGCCGGTTTCCTGTTATCAGGCGCCCCGCAAGGGCCGGCCTCCACCGGACGCGGGTTTTTCGCCGCCACTGTGCGGCAGACATGGAGAAAATTGTGGCACGTATTGCCGGTGTAAACATTCCGACGAACAAGCGCGTCGTCATCGCCCTTCAATATATCCACGGGATCGGTCCCAAGAAGGCGCAGGAGATCATCGAAAAGGTTCATATCGCGCCGGAGCGGCGCGTGCATGATCTGACCGATGCCGAAGTCCTGCAGATCCGCGAGACGATCGACCGCGACTATCAGGTCGAAGGTGATCTGCGCCGCGAAGTGTCGATGAACATCAAACGGCTGACCGATCTCGGCGTCTATCGCGGTCTGCGTCATCGCCGCCAGCTCCCGGTGCGCGGCCAGCGCACGCATACCAATGCTCGCACCCGCAAGGGCAAGGCGAAGCCGATCGCCGGCAAGAAGAAGTAATCGATAAACCAAGAAGCCCGAGCGCCTGGCATTACGGGCGCGCTGGAAGGACAGACTTATGGCAAAAGAAGCAACAGGAACACGCGTCCGCCGCCGCGAGCGCAAGAATATCGTCTCCGGCGTGGCGCATGTGAACTCGTCGTTCAATAATACGATGATCACCATCAGTGACGCCCAAGGCAATACGATCTCCTGGTCGTCGGCAGGGACGATGGGGTTCAAGGGTTCGCGCAAGTCGACGCCCTATGCCGCGCAGATGGCGGCTGAGGACGCTGCGCGCAAAGCGGCCGAACATGGCATGCGCACGCTCGAAGTCGAAGTGTCGGGGCCGGGCTCCGGCCGCGAGTCGGCGTTGCGTGCTTTGCAGGCCGCGGGCTTTACCGTCACCTCGATCCGTGACGTGACGCCCATCCCGCATAATGGCTGCCGGCCGCGTAAGCGCCGCCGCGTTTGATTATTTAACTGTGCAGAGGCTTTCGGCACTGGTTTCAGCCGAAGGTCCCTCATGCCCCCAATGAGGATGCTCTCGTGATTCAGAAAAACTGGCAGGAGCTCATCAAGCCGAACAAGCTCGAGGTCTCGCCCGGCGACGACCCGAAGCGGCTTGCCACTATCATTGCCGAACCGCTGGAGCGCGGCTTCGGCGTCACGCTCGGCAATTCGCTGCGGCGGATTCTGTTGTCGTCGCTGCAGGGCGCGGCGATCACGTCGGTACATATCGACGGCGTGCTGCATGAATTCTCGTCGATCCCCGGCGTGCGTGAGGACGTGACCGACATCGTCCTCAACATCAAAGACATCGCGATCAAGATGCAGAGCGAGGGTCCGAAGCGCATGGTCTTGAAGAAGACCGGCCCGGGCAAGGTCACGGCCGGCGACATTTCGACGGTCGGCGACGTTCAGGTGCTGAACCCGAACCTCGTCATCTGCACGCTCGACGAGGGTGCGGAAATCCGCATGGAATTCACCGTCAACACCGGCAAGGGCTATGTGACGGCGGACCGTAACCGTAGCGAAGACGCGCCGATCGGCTTGATCCCGGTCGACAGCCTCTATTCGCCGGTGCGCAAGGTGAGCTATCGCGTCGAGAACACGCGCGAAGGCCAGATCCTCGACTATGACAAGCTGACCATGCAGCTCGAGACCGATGGCTCGGTTTCGCCCGAAGATGCCGTTGCCTATGCCGCGCGCATCCTGCAGGATCAGCTCAATGTCTTCGTCAATTTCGAGGAGCCGCGTCGCGAGGAAGTCGCGCCGTCGATTCCGGAGCTCGCCTTCAACCCGGCACTGCTCAAGAAGGTCGACGAGCTCGAGCTTTCGGTGCGTTCGGCGAACTGCTTGAAGAACGACAACATCATCTATATCGGCGATCTCATCCAGAAGACCGAAGCGGAGATGTTGCGGACGCCGAACTTCGGCCGCAAGTCCTTGAACGAGATTAAGGAAGTGCTGGCGCAAATGGGCCTGCACCTCGGCATGGAAGTTACCGGCTGGCCGCCGGAGAACATCGACGAGCTCGCCAAAAGGTTCGAAGAGCACTATTGAGATCAAGCCCTCTCCTGCGGGAGAGGGCGCTTTGCATAACAACACTTTGCATAACAACGCTCGGCCGTACCTTGGCACGGCGGCCGCATAAGGAGACTAGGCCATGTATCACGGTCGCGCGAAGCGCCGCTTCAATCGCACGCACGAACATCGCAAGGCGATGTTCGCCAATCTGTCCCAGGCGCTCATCAAGCATGAGCAGATCGTCACCACGCTGCCCAAGGCGAAGGATTTGCGTCCGGTCGTCGAAAAGCTCGTGACGCTCGGCAAGCGCGGCGATCTGCACGCGCGCCGTCAGGCGATCGCCCAGATCAAGGACGTCGATCTCGTCCGCAAGCTCTTCGATGTTCTGGGTCCGCGCTACAAGACCCGCAACGGCGGCTATACGCGCGTGTTGAAGGCGGGCTTCCGCCAGGGCGACAATGCGGCGCTTGCCGTGATCGAATTCGTCGATCGCGACGAGGACGCCAAGGGCAAGGATTCAGGTCCGGTGCTGGACGAGGCCGTGGCCGAGGCATGAGCGACGGTCCTGTCGCGACGGGCGCCGTCACCGGCGGTCCGCGCTGGATTTTACGGTTTGAAGGGGCGGCGCTGGCTATCGGCGCCGCCTTTTTCTTTTGGCGCGGCGGCAATTCCTGGCTGCTTTTCGCGCTTTTGTTCTTCGCGCCGGATTTGTCGTTTCTGGCTTATCTCGTTTCGCCCCGCGTCGGCGCTCTCGCCTATAATCTCGTCCATACGACGCTGGGGCCGCTTGCGCTGCTACTCTGCGCGGTCCTGCACCCAAGTCCGCTGGGCCAATCTATCGCCTTGATTTGGCTCGCCCATATCGGCGCCGACCGGGCCTTGGGCTATGGGCTAAAATATGCCACGGCCTTCGGCGACACACATTTGGGGTATATCGGCCGCTAGATTGGCTTTGCCGGCGGCAAACGACGAGGATTGTATGAAAGAGATATCTCGACCCGCGATCGTCTTCGCTTTGGCGCTCGGCGCCGCCGTTGTGGCGACGCCGCTGGTGGCGGCGGAGACCGTGCCGGCTTCGCCTGCCGAGATCACTTTGTCTTTCGCGCCGATCGTCAAAGAGGTGGCGCCGGCCGTCGTCAATGTCTACGCCTCCCGCACGGATGTCGCGCCGCGCAATCCTTTGTTCGAAGATCCGATCTTCCGGCACTTCTTTGGCGATTCGCGCGAGGAGCGGCCGGGCGGCCCGGCGGCGCAATCGCTCGGCTCCGGCGTGCTGATCGATCCGAGCGGGCTTGTCGTCACCAATTATCACGTGATCTCCGGCATGACCGATGTGAAGGTCGCGCTTGCCGACCGGCGCGAAATGCCGGCGGAGATCGTGCTGCGCGATCAGCGCACCGATCTCGCGGTGCTGCGGCTCAAGGGCAAGGGCCCGTTTCCCTTCATGCAGTTCGACGATTCCGACAAGCTTGAGGTCGGTGATCTCGTGCTCGCCATCGGCGACCCCTTCGGCGTCGGCCAGACCGTCACCCAGGGCATTATTTCCGCACTGGCACGAACGGAAGAAGGCATTTCGCACTACGGCTTCTTCATCCAGACGGATGCGGCGATCAATCCGGGCAATTCCGGCGGCGCCTTGGTCGATATGCACGGCCGGCTGATCGGCATCAATTCGGCGATCGTCTCGCAAACCGGCAGTTCGGTTGGCATCGGCTTTGCCATTCCGTCTGACATGGTGAAGGTCATCGTCGCCACCGCCAAAGCCGGCCGCTCGGCGGTCCGCCGGCCTTACCTCGGCGCGGGCTTGCAGAACATTTCGAAGGACATCGCCGATTCCCTCAATCTCGACCGGCCCGTCGGCACGCTCGTCACCGATGTGACACCGAAGAGCCCGGCGGAGACGGCGGGCTTGCAACATGGCGATCTCATCATCGCTGTCGACGGACAGCCGACCGACGATGTCGAGGCTTTCAGCTATCGTTTCGCCACCGTGCCGATCGGCAACAACGCGGCCTTTTCGGTGATCCGCAACGGCAAGCCGCTGACCGTCACGGTCAAAGCGGAGGCCGCGCCGGAATTGCCGCGCGACCCGGTGAAGATCGCCGGTTCGTCGCCCTTCGCCGGCGCAACGGTCATCAACATCTCGCCGGCGGTGGCGGAGGAATATTCGCTCGAATCGCCCAACCAGGGCGTCTTGATCAGCGACATCGATCAAGATTCACGCGCTGCGGCGCTGAACCTGCAGAAAGGCGACGTGGTGATCGCCGTCAACAACAAGAAGATCGAGACGACGCGCGACCTCGAGAAGGCTACGCTCGGCGATCATTATTTCTGGAAGATCAGCATCGGCCGCGGCAACCAGATCATCACCACGGTCGTCGGCGGTTAGAGCATCGGACCGAAAAGTGCGCAGCGGTTTTCGGACACATCCGATGCGATTTTAAGAATAATCGGACCGAAAAGTGCGCAGCGGTTTTCGGACACATCCGATGCGATTTTAAGAATAATCGGACCAAAAAGTGCGAAGCGGTTTTCGGACAAATCCGATGCGATGAGAAAGACTTAAAAGCGCCGATCAATTTGGACGTCCGACGCTTTAGCCTGCCGGCCAGATGCAAGCATCTGGTCAGGCGGCGCGGCGGGTGCCTTTTTCGGCGTGTTTCAGCCGGCTCAGGCGGCGCTTCAGCGACGACCACAGATGGCGCATCTCTTCGGCGGCTTTGCCCTCGGTGTCGATCTCGGTGACGCCCATGCCTTCGCGCGCCGCTTCCTGATAATCGACGCGCGCGACGATGAAGGGCCGCAGCAATCCGCCCATGGCCTCGACGGCCGCGGCGCCGTCATTGACGCGCTGGCTCTCCTGCATCGGCGGGCATTGGTTGAGGATGAAGGCGTAATCCTTGCTGAGCGTCTTCAGCTTGCCGCGTGTGGCCTCGCTGGCCCAAATGTCGAAAATGGTCGGGCGCGCCGGGATCAGGCAGAGGTCGGCCGCGCGCATGGCGGCATCGGCGGCGGGCGAGTCGGTGGCCGGCGTATCGACGATGACGAGCGTGACGCGACCGCGGGCGAGCGCCGCAAGCGCGGCCTCAAGCTTCGCCGCCGTCACGGCCTCGACCGGCAGGTCCTTGTCCTGGCGGCGATGGCCCCATTTCAGCAGCGACTTCTGCGGATCCATATCGAGAAGAAAAACGCGTTCGCCGGCTTCTTGCGCGGCGACGGCAAGGCAGGCCGCCAGAGTGCTTTTGCCGGACCCGCCCTTTTGATTGACCATAGCGACAATACGCATATGAGGAGCTCCCCCGCGATTCGTTGAAAAATTATACTTGCTTCCAAATCTAATCGAAACGTTAACTTACTGATAAAGATTTAGATTTGGCGCTAAGGCAGAGCTTTGGATTATTCTTCCGGATGCGTTTTTGCTCTTCATTTCCGAGACTTTCCCGCCCAAATTGAAGCAAGATGTCCGATCTTTTTAGCGCTGCACATTTATCCGACCAGGCGCCACATCCGCTGGCCGACCGGCTGCGTCCGCTTCATCTCGATGATGTTGCGGGCCAAGATCATCTGCTCGGTCCGGACGGCGCGTTGACGCGTCTTGTCCGCGCCGGCTCGCTCGGCAGTCTGGTGTTTTGGGGGCCACCCGGCACCGGCAAGACGACGGTCGCGCGGCTGTTGGCGCAGGAGACCAAGCTCGCTTTCGTGCAGATTTCGGCGATCTTCTCCGGCATCGCCGAACTCAAGAAAGTTTTCGATGAAGCGCGCAAGCGCCGCGCCATCGGCCAGGGCACGCTTCTCTTTGTCGATGAGATCCATCGTTTCAACCGCACGCAGCAGGACAGTTTTCTGCCGGTGATGGAGGATGGCACGATCACGTTGATCGGTGCGACCACCGAGAACCCGAGCTTCGAACTGAACGCCGCGCTTCTGTCGCGGGCGCGGGTCTTGACCTTCCGCGCTTTGGACGAAGCCGCGCTCGACAAGCTTCTCACGCGGGCGGAAAAGGCCGAAGACAAGGACCTGCCGCTGACACCCGAAGCGCGCGCTGCGCTGCTGCATATGGCGGATGGCGATGGCCGTGCGGTGCTGACGCTGGCCGAGGAAATCTGGCGCGCCGCGCCGCCTGCGCCGCTCGATGTCGCGTCCCTGACCGGGATCGTCCAGCGCCGCGCGCCGATCTACGACAAGGCGCAGGAAGGGCACTACAATCTCATCAGCGCGCTGCATAAATGCGTGCGCGGCTCGGACCCGGACGCGGCGCTTTATTATCTCGCGCGCATGCTCGATGCCGGCGAGGCGCCGCTGTTTATCGCCCGGCGCATCGTCCGCATGGCGATCGAAGACATCGGCCTCGCCGATCCGCAGGCGCTCGTCGTCGCCAATGCGGCGAAGGATGCCTATGACTTCCTCGGCTCGCCCGAGGGCGAACTGGCGCTCGCCAATGCGCTGATTTATGTCGCCACCGCGCCGAAGTCGAACGCCGCTTATCGCGCCTATGGCGCGGCGCAATCGCTCGCCAAGGAGCATGGCTCATTGATGCCGCCGAAGGTCATTCTCAACGCGCCGACCAAATTGATGAAGAACGAAGGCTATGGCGCGGGCTATGAATATGATCATGATTCGCCCGAAGCCTTTTCGGGCCAGGATTATTGGCCGGAGAAACTCGGCCGCCAGCAAATCTACGCGCCGGTCGAGCGCGGCTTCGAGCGCGAGATCAAGAAGCGGCTCGATTATTGGGACAAGCTCAGGAAGGAGCGGGGCCAGTCGTGAGCGAGGAACGCACGCCAGCGCGGGCAAAGCGAAGCCGTCCGGACGCGAAGCCTGGACGGCCTCGGCCCGAAGCGCCGCGCCAGGATGGGGGCGGGCAGGCAAGCCCGGTCCAGACGCTCACCGTCAGCGAAGATGAAGACGGGCTGCGCCTCGACCGCTGGTTCAAGCGGCACCTGCCGACATTGTCGCTGTCGCATTTGAACAAGATCGTCCGCACCGGCCAGGTGCGCGTCGATGGCGCGCGGGCGACGACGTCGACGCGGCTTGCCGCCGGACAGAAAATCCGCATTCCGCCGGTCACCGTCGCGCCGTCTGCGCCGAAGCCGCCAATTTCCGAGGCCGATCGCAAAGCCATCCGCAGCATGATCCTTTATGAGGATCAGGATCTGATGGTGCTCAACAAGCCGCACGGCCTTGCGGTGCAGGGCGGCTCGGGCACCAAACATCATATCGACGGCATGCTGGCGTCACTGGCGGATGAGAAGGGCGAGCGCCCGGTGCTTGTCCATCGGCTTGATCGCGACACGGCGGGTGTTCTCCTTGTCGCCAAGTCACGTCGCGTGGCTGCCAAGCTCGGCGAGATTTTCCGCTCGCGCCAGGCGCAGAAAATCTATTGGGCGCTGGTCGAAGGCGTGCCGAAGCCGGCGCAAGGGCGCATCTCGCTCTTTCTCGCCAAGGGCGAGGGCATGGGCGACGTGCGGGGCAAAAAAGCGCCGGGCGCACAACCCGCCCGCGAGAAAATGCAGATCGCCAAACATGGCGATGCCGAGGCGCAGCATTCGGTGACCTATTATGCCATCGTCGACAAGCTGCCCTCGCGGCTTGCCTGGCTGTCGATGAAGCCGATCACCGGCCGCACCCACCAATTGCGCGCCCATGCCGAGGCGATCGGCCATCCGATCATCGGCGATCCGAAATATTCGGGCGACGCGAAGGCGCCGCGCCACCAGGATCCGGCGCGGCTAATCCCCGAGGGCATCGAGCGCAAGCTGCATCTGCTCGCACGCCGTCTCGTCCTGCCGCATCCGCGCGGCGGCACGCTCGACGTGACGGCGCCGTTGCCGGCGCATATGCAGAAGAGCTTCGATCTCTTCGGCTTCGACGTGAAGGGCAAGGATCCGATCGAAAACGCGCCGGAATGATCAGCGCATGTCCCGAAAAAGTTGCAGACTTTTTCGATAAGAACATGCGGCACTTTTTTAAATCAGCGCATGTTCCGAAAAAGTTGCGCGACTTTTTCGATAAGAACATGCGCAGGAAGCTTCAGGGCGCGAAGCTCGCATAGACCGGCCGATAGGCGCGGCTCAGGATATGCCCGGGGATATCGGCCGGCCGCGGCACGCGGGCGAGATCATGATCGAAAATATATTCGGCGACCCGCGCCGCGACATGCAAAGAGGCTTCGAGAATCTTGCTCTGCGGCGGATAGATGAGGCCGTCGGCGAGATTTTTCTCGGTCACTTGTTCGGCGACGGCCTTGGCGGCGACGATGAACATTTCTTCCGTCACGCGCTTTGCCTCGGTCGCAAAGACCGCCATGCCCATCGCCGGGAAAATATAGACGTTGTTGCCCTGGCCGGGGATGAAGCTCTGGCCCTCGATCTCGACCGGCGGAAACGGGCTGCCGCTGGCAAAGATCGCGCGGCCTTGCGACCAGCGATAGGCTTCTTCGGCGGTGCATTCCGAGCGTGAGGTCGGGTTGGAATAGGGGAAGATGATCGGCCGTTTGTTGATGTCGGCCATGGCTTCGATGACGGCCTGATTGAACAATTTCGGCACGGTGCTGACGCCGATGATGCCGGTCGGCCGCAGCTCCTTGATCGCCTCGACGAATTTCGAAATCGGCGCGCGGTCGAGCGCGAAGGGCCGCTGGAAATCGGCGAGATCGGTGCGCGCGCGGACAACGAGCCCGTTGATGTCGAACAGCGCATTGCGGGCCCGCGCCGCCTTGATGTCGAGGCCTTCGAGCGCCATCGCCTGGCTGATCAATTCGGCGATGCCGGTTGCGGCCGAGCCCCCGCCAAGGAAGAGAAAGCGCTGGTCCGCCAGTTTTTCTTTCTTGATGCGCAGAGCCGCGAAAATGCCGGCAAGTGCGACAGCCGCGGTGCCTTGGATGTCGTCGTTGAAGGTGCAGATCTTATCGCGATAAAGCTCAAGAATCGGCACGGCGTTGAAATTGGCGAAATCTTCCCACTGGATGCAGCACTTCGGATAAAGCGCCTGCACGGCCTCGACGAATTCGTCGATGAAGGCGGCATAGTCGGCGCCGCGCACGCGTTTCTGGTTGAGGCCGAGATAAAGCGGGTCTTCGAGCAATTCGGGATTGTTGGTGCCGACGTCGAGCGTGATCGGCAGACAATATTGCGGCGGCGTGCCGGCGCAGGCGGTGTAAAGCGCAAGCTTGCCGATCGGAATGCCCATGCCGCCGACGCCGAGGTCGCCGAGGCCCAGAATGCGTTCGCCGTCGGTGACGACGATGAAGCGCACGTCCTTCTGCGGCCAATGGCCGAGCAGCTCCTTGATGCGGCCGCGGGCGCTGATCGGCAGATAGAGCCCGCGCGGCACGCGGAAGATCTGATCGAATTTCTGGCAGGCCTCGCCGACCGTCGGCGTATAGACGATCGGCATGAAGGTCGCCGGGTCCGACATCAGGATCGCATAGAACAAGGTCTCGTTGCGCGCCTGGAGATCGGACAGGAACATGTACTTTTGCAGATCGTTGTCGAGATTGGACAGCTCGGCGTGAATCCGCGCCATCTGCAATTCGAGCGCCATCGGGCGCGGCGGCAGCAGGCCCTCAAGCCCATGCGCGCGGCGCTCGGCGTCGGAGAAGGCCGTGCCCTTATTGAGCCGCGGATTGCGCAGCAGCTCATAGCCGTTGGTGGTTTCGGCCGTCATTCCCGCCCCCAGATTTCTGCAATCAACCGCTGTTGCGCAGGCCCGCGGAAATGCCGTTGATGGTGATCTGCACGGCGCGCAGGATCGACTCGTCCTCGTTGTCCGCGGCGCGATGCAGCTTGAGCAGCTCGACCTGCACATGGTTGAGCGGATCGAGATAGGGAATGCGCATCCTGAGCGAAGCGTCGAGCGTCGGATTGTCCTGCAACAGCTCCTTCTGGCCGGTGATCTTCAAGAGCGCATCGACCGAGGCCATCCATTCGGCGCGTATCGCCTGGAAGATCTTATCGCGCACATGGCGATCGGGCACGAGCTCGGCGTAGCGCGAAGCGATGCCGATATTGCTCTTGGCCAGCACCATTTCCATGTTGGAGAGCATGGTGCGGAAGAAGCCCCATTCGCGATACATGTCCTGGAGGAATTTCAGCCCGGTGTCGGGGTGCTTCTCCGTCCATGCCTTGAAGGCGGCGCCGAAGCCGAACCAGCCCGGCAGCATCAAGCGGCATTGCGCCCAGGAGAAGACCCAGGGGATGGCGCGCAAATGCTCGATCTTGCGCGTTTTGGTGCGCGAGGCCGGCCGGCTGCCGATGTTGAGCGTCGCGATCTCGGTGATGACGGTCGAGGCCCAGAAGTAGCTCTCGAATTCGGGTGTGTCGTAGACGAGCGCGCGATAGGCCTTGAAGGCGAAGCCCGAAATCTCCTCCATCGCCGACAGATATTCCTCGCGCGGCGCGTGCTGTTCCGGCATCAGCAGTGAGGCTTCGAACGTCGCGGCGACGAATGTTTCGAGATTGCGCCGGCCGACATCTGGGTTCGAATATTTCGACGAGATGATCTCGCCTTGTTCGGTGACGCGGATCTGGCCGCCGACCGCGCCGCTCGGCTGCGCGAGAATGGCCTCATAGGCCGGCCCGCCGCCGCGCCCGACCGAGCCGCCGCGGCCGTGGAACAGGCGCATCTTCACTTTGTGGCGGCTGAACGTCTCGACCAAGCTGATTTCGGACTTGTACAATTCCCAGCCCGAGGTGATGAAGCCGCCATCCTTGTTGCTGTCGGAATAGCCGAGCATGATCTCCTGCGTATGGCCGCGGCTTTCGACGAGGCGGCGATAAGCGGGCAGGGCAAAGGCCTTTTCCATGACGGCGGCGCAATTGCGCAGGTCGGCGATCGTCTCGAAGAGCGGCACGATGTCGATCTTGCTCTTGCCGTCCGGCGTGATGAGGCCGACCTCCTTGAGGAGGACGGCCAGTTCGAGCATGTCGGAGACCGATTCCGCCTTCGAGATGATGGCCGTGCGGATGACTTCGGCGCCATAGGTGGCGCGCACCTCGACCGCGGCGTGGAAGATCGCGAGTTCCTTGCGCGTCTCTTCCGAATAGGCGCAGAACGGCGAGACGAGCTGGCGGACCTCGGTCAGTTCCTTGACCAGAAGCGCGACGCGCTCGTCCTCGCTGCGGGACTTGTAGTCGGTGCCCGGCGCGACGGCTTCGAGCAGCTCGGCGATCACGCGCTCATGCACGTCCGAATTCTGCCGCAGATCGATCGTCGCGAGATGGAAGCCGAAACAGCTTGCGGCGCGGCGCAGCGCCCGCAGGCGGCCGCGGGTGATCAGCCGCGAGCCGTGCAATTTCAGCGACTGGTCGATGATATGCAGATCGCGGCGGAATTCGTCGGCGTTGCGATAAGCCGGCATGAAATCGCTGCGCGAGCGGATCGGATATTGATCGTCGATGGCGCGCAGGTTGGCGGCGATGCGGCCGCGGATCGCGGCGACGGCGCGACGATAGGGCTCGGCCATGCGATGCGGCGAGGAATCCGGCGAACTCGAGGCGAGTTCGCGCAATTCGTCCGTCACATCGACAAGTTCGGCAGTGATCGACAATTCGCTGCCGAGCTTGCTCAGCTCGTCGAGATAATGCGTCAGAATCCGCGCGCCATGCATCTGCGTCGTCGTGCGCAGCACTTCGGCATCGACATAGGGGTTGCCGTCGCGGTCGCCGCCGATCCAGCTGCCGAGGCGCAGGAACGAGGGAATCGGCACATCGTCCAGCGACGGGTCATAGGCGCGGACCTGGCGCTCGACCTGCTGGTAGAGCCGCGGCACTTCCTTGAGGAACGTATAGTCGTAATAGGCGAGGCCGTTCGAGACTTCGTCGCGGACGTTGAGCTTGGTGCGCCGCAGCAGGCTCGTCTGCCAGAGGATCAGAACGGCACGGCGGATCTTATCCTCGATTTCGGTCTCTTCCTCGGGCGTCCAGAGCTGTCGGTCGCGCCGTTCGAGGAGATGCGCGATCGCCATTTCCCGCATCATCGTGCTCTTGCGCCGCACTTCCGTCGGATGCGCGGTCAGCACCGGAACCATGAAGGCATGGTCGAAAAAGCCCTGCAATTGCTCGGCGGTGATCCCGGCCTCGTGCGCGCGGGAGAGGGCGCGCGCCAAAGTGCCGGGCGGGGGCGGCACATTGTCGATCGCGTCCTGGCGCAGCTTGCGGATCTGGTGCTGGTCCTCGGCAATGTTCGAGAGATGCGAGAAATAGGAATAGGCCCGCACGATCTGCACGGATTGCGACGGCGTGAGCGATTCCAGGATGGATTCGAGCTTGCGCCGTTCCGCCTCGTCGCCGTCGCGGTGAAACCGGACGGAGGTCTGGCGGATCAGCTCCACCAGGTCGAAAATGTCCTGGCCCTGCTCCTCGCGGACCGTATCGCCGAGAATGCGGCCGAGCAGGCGGATGTCGTCCTTCAGCGCGCGGTCGGGCTCGCGGTCAGCGGCAAAATCGGCCCTGTCGGTTTCTTTGTTCATGTTACGCTCCGGCGCTCCTGGTCCAACGCTCTCTATAGCCTCTGCCGGAAGGGCGTGCTGCCGATTTTTCGGTCGGTGCCGCGCGACATTTCACCCCCGACTTTTATGGGCTAAAGGGGCTTAATGCGCGAAGATCTCACCAAACCGCAAGCTCAACCGGCCGATCCGACGGCTCTGGCGCGGCGCGAGCAGCAAAAACCGCTGCCGCGGCGCTTCTACAAGGAGGCCCGGGCGGAGCGCGCCGGCGACGGCTTTGCCCTCGCCCTCGATGGCCGCTTCGCCAAGACGCCCGCTACGCGTGATCTTGTCGTGCCCACGCAGGCGCTGGCCGAGGCCATCGCCGGCGAATGGCAGGCCCAGCAGGAGACGATCGATTTCGCCGCGATGCCGCTGACGCGCCTGGCCTATACCGCCATCGACGGGGTGGCGGGTCAGATCCCGGCCGTCATCGACGACATCGCCAAATATGCCGAAACCGACCTTGTCTGCTATCGCGCTGCCGAACCGGCGGGCCTCGTCCAAGCGCAGGCGGCGGCCTGGGATCCGGTTCTGGATTTTGCTGCAACGCAACTTAATGCGCGGTTCTTCTGCGTCGAGGGCGTGACCTTTGTCGCCCAGCCGGAGGCGGCGCGGGCCGCGGTTCGCGCCCGTATCGCCGAGATTGGCGGCCGCCGGGTGGCGCCCTTTGCGCTGGCGAGCCTCGCCACGATGACGGCGCTGGCCGGTTCGGTCCTGATCGCCCTGGCGCTGACCGAGGGCAAGCTGAGCCTCGACGAGGCCTGGCGCGCCGCCCATGTCGACGAGGATTTTCAGATCCGCCAATGGGGCGAGGATCGCGAGGCGATGGCGCGCCGCGACCGGCGCTTTGCCGATATGGCGGCGGCGGCGGAATTTTGGCGGCTGCTTGAAGGCGCCTAGACCAGCGCCGGAAAAACGCCCGGAACGTCAGCACATTCCCCCTGTTCGCCTCCTTGTCTTCCCCCGGCCGGAAGCTTAGGTTCCGGCCAGACCAGAATGGAGACCCGCGATGGGATCGTTTTCAATTTGGCACCTGCTGATCCTGGGCGCCGTGGTGCTGCTGCTGTTCGGCGGCAAGGGCAAGATTTCCGACATCATGGGCGATTTCGCCAAGGGCATAAAATCCTTCAAGAAGGGCCTCGCTGACGAGGAGACGCCGGCGGCCGGCACGCCGCAGGCGCTTGATCATCGCCCGGGCGTCGAGGCGAACTCGGTTTCGCAGTCGCAAAAGGCCAGCTGATCCGTCCGCTCGAACGGCGTTCCCATGTTTGAATTTGATGCCGGCAAGCTGATCATCATCGCGATTGCCGCTTTGATCTTCATCGGCCCTAAAGACCTGCCGCGTGTCATGCGGCAGGTGGGGCAGGCGGTCGGCAAGCTGCGTCGCATGGGTGCCGAATTCCAGGCGCAGTTTATGGAAGCGATGAACGAGGCCGGCGCCGAGGATCTCAAGGCCGACGTCAGCAGGCTGAAGGAAAGCGCCAAGATCGATCTCGGCTTCGATCCAATCCATGCGGCCAAGGCCGAAGTGATGAGCGCCGTCCGCGAGATCGAAGCGCCCGTCAAGCCCGCGGAGGCCGCCGTGCCGGCGATTGTGCCCGAGGCACCTGAGGCGACGATCAGCGAGGCGGAGCCTCTTGCCGCCGCGCGTGTCAAAGATTGATGCCGTTTCATGTCCGACACCGATATTGAGGCGTCACGCGCGCCGCTGATCGATCACCTGATCGAATTGCGCGCGCGTCTCATCCGGGCGCTGCTCGCGTTCGTCGTGATGTTCATCATCTGCTTTTTCTTCGCCAAGAACATCTACAACGTCCTGCTCATGCCCTATGAGCATGTGGCGGGTCCGGGCGCAAAACTCATCTTCACGGCGCCGCAGGAATATTTCTTCACCCAGATCACGGTGGCGATTTTCGCCGCGGCTTTTCTCGCCTGTCCGATCATCTTCGGACAGATCTATGCCTTCGTTGCGCCGGGCCTTTACAAGCAGGAGCGGCGCGCCTTCGCGCCCTATCTGTTCGCGACGCCGATCTTCTTCCTGCTCGGCGCGCTGATGGTCTATTTCGTCGTGATGCCGAACCTGCTCGGCTTTTTCATGGGCATGCAGCAAGCGGCCCAGCCCGGCCGGCCGCAGATCGAGCTTCTGCCGCGTGTCAGCGAATATCTGTCGCTGATCATGACGCTGATCTTCGCCTTTGGGGTGGTCTTTCAACTGCCCGTGGTTTTGACGCTGCTCGGCCGTGTCGGGCTTGTCGATGCGACGTTCCTGCGGCGCCAGCGCCGCTACGCCGCTGTGCTCGTCTTTGTCGCGGCGGCGGTGCTGACCCCACCAGATGTCTTTTCCATGATGGCCCTTGCCGTCCCCGGCCTGCTCCTCTACGAACTTTCGATCCTCGCCGTCGCTTTCATAGAGAAGCAGCGCGCAGCGGAGGCGCGGGCGGCGGCCGGCACCTGATTTCGAGGTTTCGTCCATGTACGACATCAAGTGGATCCGGGAGAATCCCGCGGCGTTCGACAACGGCCTGGCGCGGCGGGGGCTCGCGCCCTTGTCGGCCTCGCTGCTCGCGCTCGATGATCAGCGCCGCGCCGCGATCGCCAAGGCGCAAGGCGCGCAGGAGCGCCGCAACGCCGCCTCGAAGGAGATTGGCGCCGCGATGAAGGCCGGAGACGGCGTCAAGGCCGCGGCGCTGAAGCAGGAGGTCGCCGACCTCAAACAGGCTCTGACCACTTTTGAGGAGGAAGAGCGCAGCGCCATCGCCGTGCTCGATGCGGCGCTCGCGCAGGTCCCGAACATTCCGCTGACTGAGGTTCCCGACGGCAAGGACGAGAACGACAATCCGGAATTGCGCGCGGTCGGCAGCAAGCCCGCGTTCGCCTTCACGCCGAAGGAGCATTTCGAGATCGGCGAGGCGCTCGGCCTGATGGATTTCGAAACCGCCGCAAAATTGTCCGGCGCCCGTTTTGTCGTCCTGAAAGGCGCGCTGGCGCGGCTCGAACGCGCGCTCAGCCAGTTCATGCTCGATCTGCATACGAGCGAGCACGGATATACCGAGGTCAATCCGCCCTTGCTCGTCCGCGACGAGACGATGTTCGGCACGGCGCAATTGCCGAAGTTCCGCGACGATCAATTTCCGACCTATCTCGAGCCGATCACGCAGCTTGAGAGCATGGTCGAATACGAGCGGCGGCGCGGCGAAGAAAAAGACGCGATCGAGGCCGAGGCCGAGGCGCGCGCCGAGCAGTTCGTCGAAGATTTCATTCGCGGCGCCAAGGGCCGCGGGCTCGATGAGCGCTATGCCAGAAATCTCGCCAAGCGCGATGCGCGCTATGATCTCTTCGCCGAGTTCGACCTCAAATATTGGAATCATCAGCTGGCCAAACGGGCGCTGTGGCTCATCCCCACGGCCGAAGTGCCGCTGACCAATCTCGTCCGCGAATCGATCCTCGACGAAAGCCAATTGCCGCTGCGCATGACGGCCTCGACGCCGTGCTTCCGCGCCGAGGCGGGCGCGGCGGGGCGCGATACGCGCGGCATGATCCGCCAGCATCAATTCACCAAGGTCGAACTCGTCTCGGTGACGACGCCCGAGCAGTCGCATGAAGAGCACGAGCGGCTGCTCTTGAGCGCCGAGGAAGTCTTGAAGCGCTTGGGCCTCGCTTACCGGGTGGTGACGCTCTGCACGGGCGATATGGGTTTCGCCTCGCAGAAAACCTATGACGTCGAGGTCTGGCTGCCGGGGCAGGGGCGCTATCGCGAGATTTCCTCCTGTTCGCTTTGCGGCGAATTCCAGGCCCGCCGGATGGACGCGCGCTACCGGCCGGAGGGCGCCAAAGCGACCCGCTTCGTCCATACGCTCAATGGCTCCGGTGTCGCGGTCGGCCGCGCTCTCGTCGCCATTCTGGAAAATTATCAGAACGAGGACGGTTCCGTGACCGTCCCTGATGTTTTGCTGCCATATATGGGCGGTATCAAGCGGCTCACGAAAACGGCATAGATTCGCGACTCACATGCGCATTTTGGTCACCAACGACGACGGCATTCACGCGACGGGGCTTCAGATCCTGGAGCGAATCGCTGCGCAGCTCTCCGACGATGTCATCGTCGTCGCGCCGGAGCATGACCAAAGCGGCGTCTCGCATTCGCTGTCGCTCAACGATCCGCTGCGGCTGCGTAAGATTTCCGACCGGCGCTACGCCGTCAAAGGCACGCCGACGGATTGCGTCATCATGGGCGTGCGCGAGATTATGCGGACGCGCCGGCCGGACCTGATCCTGTCCGGCGTCAATCGCGGCTCGAACATCGCCGATGACGTCACTTATTCCGGCACGATCGCGGCGGCGATCGAAGGCACCATCCTCGGCGTGCCGTCGATTGCGCTGTCGCAGACCTATCATCCGGCCGACCACAACGAGCTCGATTGGGACTGCGCCGAGATTCATGCGCCGCGCATCATCAAGGCGCTGCTCGCCGAGGGCATCGATCGTGATGTCCTGATCAATATGAATTTCCCCGGCTGCCCGGCGGAGGATGTTGCCGGCGTTTCGGTGGCGGTGCAGGGCCGGCGCGACATGCAATTGGCGCGGCTTGAGCGTCGCCTTGATGGGCGAGGCAATCCCTATTATTGGATCGCCTTCGATCGCGACATCAGTGCGCGGCGCCCGGGCACCGATATCGACGCATTGTGGAACAACCGCATTTCGGTGACGCCTCTCAAGCTCGACATGACCGACGAAGTCTCGGTCACGCGCTATACGCGGATCTTCGACAGCGCCGAATTCACCGCGCGTCCGAAGGAAAGCGCCGAATAGCTGTTGGCGCCGCGCCCGTCCGCTTCCGGCTTGGCTTGAATCGTGAAATCATCGGCCTCCGCGTGATTCGGCCGGGGCAATGTTGCGCCCGCGACCGGCGCTGCGTTGCGAGAAAGCGCGGAACGTGAAGAAAAGCGGAACGCTGGCTGTCGCAGAGGAAGACCCCGCCGCTGCGCGCGCCGAGGAGAAGGCGGCCTTCCTTCTGCGTCTGCGCTCCGGCGGCATTCGTGATCTCGACCTGTTGCGGGCGCTCGAAAAAGTGCCGCGCGAAATGTTCGTGCCGCATCGCTTCGTCGATCTCGCCAGGCGCGATCTCGCATTGCCGATCGGCTGCGGCCAGACGCTGACCGAGCCCTCGCTGGTCGCCCGCATGATCGCCGCGCTCGGCCTCACCCAAGATCATCGCGTGCTCGAAATCGGCACCGGCTCCGGCTATGCGACGGCGATCCTCGCCGAGATCGCCGCGCAAGTCGTGTCGATCGAACGCTTCCAGACTTTGGCGATCGCCGCGCGGCTGCGTCTCGAACGTCTTGGCAAGCAGAATGTCGAAGTGATTTTCGCCGACGGTCTTTCCGTGCCGGCGGCGGCGGGCCCGTTCGACCGCATTTTGATTCACGCGCGGCTCGATGATCTGCCGGGGGCTTTCGCCGCTGTCTTGTCGGAGGACGGCCGTATTGTAATGGCGCGGCCGGATCCCAAGGTGAATTGGCGGCAGATACTGGTCGAACTGCGCCACGGTCCGGACGGGGATCTTGTCGAGACGACCCTTGGCGCGTCGCGTCTGCAGGCTTTGATGCCCGGCACGGCGCAGGTTTTGTGAGCCGGCGCGTTAAGCTTGCATTAAGCTAAAATGCGACGGAATTAGGTGAAGCGATGTTCATCTTAAACGCTCCCTTAACTCGCTTACTCCCTTAATGCGACCCACGAACTTTTGTCTGTGGGTTGCGTCATCATGGCCAGTTTTGCGTCGGCACTAAATTCCGGTCTTACGATTCGTCTTTTGATCGTCGGTTGCTGCGCGGGCCTGCTTGCCGGCTGCGCCGATTCCGAACGTCTTTCGGGAAATCCATTCTCCGATCCGTTTCGCGGCGATGTCGACCGCACGCCCACGGCGAGCATTCCCGAGCCGGCGCAGTCGGCGCCGACGCAGCCCGTCGAGTCGCGGCCGCTGACACCGCCCTCCGGCAATTACGCCTACGAAAACCATCCCGCCCCGGGCTATGCCGCGCCGGCCTATCCGAGCCGTCATCTGGCATCGCGCGACTGGAGCGGCAGCGACACGCAGGTGGGCCCCGTTCACCAGAGCGCCGCGGGCTGGACCGCGGAAGGCGGCATCCCGGTCGTCGTGGCCCAGGGCGAGACGGCCGAGATCATCGCGCGCCGCTACGGCATTCCGACGGAAGCGCTGGTGCACACCAACGGCTATTCTTATGCCGGCCAGATCAGGCCGGGCGCGCGTATCGTCATCCCGACGTATAACGCGTCGCTCGCCGCCTCGAGCGGCGTGCGCTTCTCTGCCGCGCGCGACGCACAGCGGCGCGCCCAGGAGCGGATGCACGCCGAACATCTGCATTTCGTGCGCGGTCCGGAACCGGCCGATACGCCGCGCCTTCGTGCCGCAAAGCTCGAGGAACGGGCGCGGGAAAAGCTGGCGCTCCGCGAGAAGCATGAGAAAGCTGCCAAGCTGCATGCGCGGCCGGAGGCCGAAGCTGCGCCCATCGAACGCCACCACCGGCTTGCGGCGGCCGCGCCGATCGTGACACGGCCGGTTGATCATATGCCGACGGCGAGCCTTGAGCCGCCGCATGAACAGGCGGTTGCGGCGAGTGATGGACCGCCGGAATTCCGCTGGCCGGCACGCGGCCGGATCACCGAAGGCTATCGGCGCGGCAGCAATGACGGCATCAATATCGCTTTGCCGGAAGGCACGTCGGTCAAGGCGGCGGAGGCGGGGGTCGTCGTTTACGCCGGCAATGAGGTGCGCGGTTACGGCAACCTTGTTCTCATCCGCCATCCCAACGGCTTCGTGACGGCTTATGCCAACAATGACGAGTTGGAGGTCAGACGTGGCCAGGTGGTTCGCCGCGGCGAGGTCATCGCCAAGTCCGGCGAAACCGGCAATGCGACGTCGCCGCAGCTTCATTTCGAGGTTCGTAAGGGCGCGACCCCGGTCGATCCGACCCAATATCTCGCCGGGCTCTAACGCGCGGACGGTGCGCGCTCAGATCCGCGCTGCAAAGACAAGATAGGCCGCAATTTCCGCGGCCTGCTGGGCGGCGCCGGCGACATCGCCGGTCTGGCCGCCGATGAGCCGCCGCGCCAAAGCGGTGACACCAGTGGCCGCCGCGCCGCTCAGCAACAAGCCCACGAGAATGCGCCAAATGCTCGCCCCGGCGAGCACCGGCAGCAGGCTGATCAGCAATGCGGCGAGCGCCGCAATGCGCAGCGGCGGCTGGTCGCTTTTGGCGGAAAAGCCGGCGCCCTCGGCGCGCGCTGGCGGCAACAGAACAAGCGGCAGAAGGCCAAGCGTGCGCGAGACGGCGCCTGTCGCGATGAGGACCAACCCGCCCAGCGCCAGATTGTGCCGCGCGAAGATCGCGACGCTGAAAATCCGCATCAACACGCTCGCCAGCAGTGCCAGCGTTCCGAACGTGCCGATCCGGCTGTCCTTCATGATGGCGAGACGCTGTTCGGGCGTCGTGCCGCCGGTCGAATCGGCAAAATCGGCCAATCCATCCTCGTGAAAGGCGCCGGTGACGACGATGAGCGTGAAGATCGCAAAGGCCGCGGCGAGTTGAAGCGACAGCCCAAGTTCGGTTGCCAGCAACAGGGCGAGTGCCGCGACGCCGCCGATCAGCGCCCCGGCGAACGGCAGCATTTTGACACGGGCGGAGATTTCTGCGCCGTAGGGACTTTGTTCAAAAGCGAGCGGCGGGATCGGCAGCCGCGAATAAAAGCGCAGGCAGGCCAGGAGGTCGCTCGCCAGATCGCTCAGGACTTCGCGCACGTCGGGCAGATTCATTCCGGCAGTCTCCTGCGGCGCTCCCGCTTTGTCGAGCGCCATTCGGCGGCCGTCACCGCGGCGATGCCGACAAAGTCGCAGGAGAGGCAGGCTCGGTCACGCCTCTTTTTGGCCACAACCACGCATGTCAGTGTGTCTTCAAGGCCCTAGCGAGCTTCCGAGGGCGCGGCCATAGTTCGAAGTCACGATAAATTTAAACTTGGGAGTGCGGAATGCTCAAGAAGATCGCACTGGCCCTTCTCCTGCTTGGGCTCGCCGGATGCGGGCCGCTCGCGCTGCCTTCGGTCTCAAGCTCTTCGTCGACTCCGGCGCAACCGCTCAACGGTCTTTCGGGCATGCGTTGCGGCAGCAACGTCACGATGACCGGCTGCTAGACGGCTTGGTGCCGGTTCATTCGGCGAGCTGGGTTTCCGGCAGGTCCGCATAATCTTCGGCGCGTGTGTCGTCCCGCGCCGTATTGGGCAGCAGTGCCGACAGTGCGGCGGCAACCAGCACATTGGCTAGAAACGCCGTGATCCCGTTATAGACGGCGAAGCTCGATCCAAAGACGCTATGCACCGGCACCCACGCCGCCGGCGTCCAGGCGAGCCACGTGCCGATGACCATACCGGCCGCCCAGCCGGCGAGCAGCGCCCAGCCATTAAACCAGCGCGTATAAAGCCCGAAGATCACCGCCGGGAAAATCTGCGCCATCCACATGCCGCCCAGCAATTGCAGATCGAGCGCGAATTTGGTCGGCACGAACAGGATGAAGGCGAGCGCGCCAACTTTGACAATCAGCGACATCAGCTTGGCGAGCACCGCTTCTTCGTGCGGATTCATCGCCGGGTGAACGAAGGGCTTCCAGATATTGCGCGTGAACGTATTGGCGGCGCCGATCGACATGATCGCCGCGGGAACGAGCGCGCCGATGGCGATGGCGGCGAAGCAGAAGCCAACGAACCAATTGGGAAAAACACTCAGGATGAGATGCGGCACGGCATCCTGCGGGTTCTTCACCTGCACGCCGGCGGCGAGCGCCATGTAGCCCAAGAGCGCGATCAAGGCGAGCATGATCGAATAGGCGGGGAGCGTGATGGCGTTGATGCGGATCGTGTTGCCGCTGCGCGCCGAAAGCATCCCGGTCATCGAATGCGGATACATGAGTAGCGCGAGGCCCGAGCCGAACGCCAGCGTGATGAAGGGGAAGATCTGCTTCGGCGACAGGAGAAGCCCCGCCGCGACCTTGCCGCCGCTTGCCGCCGCCTTCTTCGCCAGCGCTTCGCCAGCGCTATGGAAAATCGCGCCATAGCCGCCGAGCTTCGCTGGAATGACGATGATCGCGGCGATCACGAAGACATAGATCATGATGTCTTTGACGAAAGCGATCATCGCCGGCGCCCGCAAGCCGCTGCGGTAGGTGTAGAGCGCCAGGATGACGAAAGCGACAGTGAGCGGCAGATGGCTCATCAGCCCGGTGCCCTCGAAGCCGAGCGCATCGATCACACGCTCCATGCCGACAAGCTGCAGCGCGATATAAGGCATGGTCGCGAGAATGCCGGTGAAGGCAACTGCAAGTTCCAGCCATTTGTTGCCGTAACGGCCGAGCACATAATCGCCGGCGGTCAGATAATTCTTGCGCTGCGCGACCGCCCAAAGTCGCGGAAAGGTCAGATAGAGCAGCGGATAGATGATGACCGTATAAGGCACGGCGAAGAAGCCGTAGGCGCCGACCGCATAGAGCACAGACGGCACGGCGATCACGGTATAGGCCGTGTAGATGTCGCCGCCGATCAGGAACCACGAGATCCAGGCGCCAAACCGGCGCCCGCCGAGGCCCCATTCGTTGAGATCGTTGAGGTCGCCGCGCTTCCAATGCGCGGCAACGAAGCCGAGAACCGTGACGAGAACGAAAAAAACGACGAAGACGGCAGCAGCGGTCCAATTCAAATGATCGATCACCGCTTCTCCCCCCTATAGACGAGATAGGTCAGGAGGCTCGAGAGCGGGATCAAGACGATGAGAAACCAATAGAAGAAGGGAAAGCCGAACAGCCGCGGCTCAGCGATATTGTAGAGGGGGACGAACAAGGTCGCCAAAGTGGGCAACATCAAAAGCAGGTATTTCATCGTCCCTCCCGTGCGCCTTGCGGCAGCGAGGCTACGCCGTCTATCGGGAAGACTTATCGAAGCGGGGAGCGGCGATCAAGCCTGCGGGATTTGTCTTGCGCGCGCCTAGCCCGAGGCGTTCGGATAGGCTCTAGCGGGCGATGATTTCAACATCGTGGTCGCGCGTCGATTCCACCTTAAACGTACTCTGATAGGATTTGGCGCCGTGCCGCGCGATGGCGACATATTCGCCCTCGGCCAGGACGACCGACGGGAAGGCGCCGATCAGTTCGCGGATCACGTCGCCACCCGGCGTCAGGATCGTGAAAGCGGAATTGGCGAGAGCCTCGCCGCCCGGCGCGTTGACAAGCTTCAAGGTCATCACCGCGGCGCGATGGCGCAGCGTTGCATCCGTCAGTTTGCCCGCCTGCACACGCAGATCCGCGTTGACGACAGAATTGGTGGCATTGGCGATGCCGTTCTGCGCCAGCGAGCCGACGCCGGTGGTATCGAGGAGAGTTGAGACGACGTGATAATTGCCCTCCGGCAGGCCGATGATGTCGCCGGCGCGCGCCTTGGAGAGAATAAGCTTGGCTTCGGCATTGTTGTGCTCGGGCACATAGATCGAAATCGTCAATTTGGCGGGATTGATCGGGTGATCGCCAAGCACCGGCACGATGCGCAGCCCGCCGGCATTCAGGACCAGGCGTTGGCTCATCGGTGCGCCGGCCATGGTGACGCGCTCGGTCATGCCGGCGAGCCCCATGGCACAATGGACAACGTAACTTCCGTCCGGCAAGGAGAGCGAGGGCGCGGCCTCGTTCGATTCCGCGACAAGCTTGTGCGAGCCGTCCACCTCCAGCGCTTCATCGAAGACGCGCCATTTGAGTCCGGCACCGATCGGATGCAGATCGGTCGCGCTCAGCAGGGCCGAGAGAAGCAAGGGATTGCGCGGCGTCTGCGGCGTGCTTTCGTGGCGCGGTGCCATCAGGCCGCCGGGCGGAATGATCGGCGCGATCGCATCGCCCGCGTTGTCCTGTGCGATCGCCGGCGAAATGAGGCCGAGCGACAGCGCCAGGACGAGAGGGTCGAAAGCAAAACGGCGGGGCAGCGGGTTCATGGGCGAAATCTAGCAGAGAATCCGGCTTTGTGATGGCTGGGCATCCGCTTGGGCTTCAAGCGAAATTGCGTGCAAGCTCGCATATTCCATGCGAATGAGCGCCGCGGAATTCCACGAAAGGGTCGCCGACTTGAACAATGACATGATCGAACTTCTGCGTAAGCGCCGCTCGGCGCCGCCCGCCTTGCTCCGCGGCCCCGGACCGACGGTCGAAGAGCGCGACCTGCTTCTGACGCTTGGGTCGCGCGTTCCCGACCATGGCAAGCTCGTGCCGTTTCGCTTCATCGTCTTCGAAGGCGCGGCGCGGGAAAAGGCCGGCGCGATCATCGCTGAAGTTTATGCCGCCGCCCATCCCGAGGCCAGCAGCGCCGAGCTCGAAAAAGAGCGCGCGCGTCTCGCCCTTGCGCCGCTGGTGATCGGCGTCGTCTCGCGCGCCGCGCCGCATCACAAGATTCCGGAATGGGAGCAGGTGCTTTGCGCCGGCGCCGTGTGCTTCAACCTTGAGGTCGCGGCCAATGCGCTCGGCTTCGCGGCCACCTGGCTGACGGAATGGTATGGCTACGACCGTGCGGTGTTGAAACGTTTCGGCCTCGCCGAGCACGAGAAGATCGCGGGCTTCGTTCACATCGGCCGCGATCCAGGGCCGCGCGAGGATCGCGTGCGGCCGCAGCTTTCCGAGATTGTCACCGATTTCGGCGCGTGAACGGCGCGCCTTCAAGGCGCTCAACGCATCACGATGCCATCAAAACCGTCCCGCTTCGCCGCCAGGCTCGCCGCGGCGAGGCTTTCTGTTTCCTCGATAATCAGTAAAGCCGGAATTCCAGCGGCCTTGGCGGCGAGCAACGTCAGATTGCGGGCAAGATTGAGCGGGCTGCTGTCCAAATCGTTGACGCCGAGCGCCGCGGCACAAGCCTGCGTGTCGAAGCCCAGCGCCGCGAGGCGCTGGCTTGATGTGGCGAATGTCGCCAGTTGAAAGATCGCCGCGGGCGCGGTGACAAGCCCGATGATCTCAGTCATCCCGTCCTCAAGTCCCAATTCGGCTTCCCGTACGGCAAGCTTGACGCCGAGGTGCTCGACATCGGCGCCATTGCGAACCGGCAGGACGATCCCGTCGGGGGCCGCCGGCATCAGTTCGTTGAGGTCGTCTTCGATCGTCTCGCCGTGCCCGTCGAGCCGGACATAGAGCTTCGGCCGGCTTGCGGGATGCTCTCGTGCCGCGCGCAAGGCGCCCGCCGCCGCCGCAGCGTTTCCTTCGAACCAGAGCGCGTCGGCGCCGCGCGCCAGCGCATTTTCGAGCCTTGAAACCTCGGAGGGCACGCAAAGATGAACGAGCATGAGCCTTGCCTTAAGGATACATTTACCATGATCGCGGATGGTGAAGGAGAACTTAAGACGCCGGCGCTTCGCCCGCGGCGCGGAACAAAACTGATGATTGTGCGTCGATTCATGCATTGGGCGCGGACTGCCGGCGCGGCGCAGCGGGCGGAAGCGGCGGCGGCGCTGGCGCGAGTCTATCTCATTGCCGATCTAGAGCCAGCCGATCGTGAAGAGGCCGAACTCGCGCTGACCGGCCTTCTCGATGATCCTTCGCCGCTCGTGCGCCGTGCGCTCGCGGAAGCTTTTGCAAGCGCGCCGGAAGCCCCGCATCATATCGTGCTGGGCCTCGCCGACGACCAATCGGATATTTCCTCTATCGTCCTCGGCCGTTCGCCGGTTTTGTCGGATTCCGACCTGATCGATTGCGCCGCGATCGGCGATGCCATCGCCCAATCCGCAGTCGCTTTGCGGCCGAGCGTTTCGCCTGCGGTCGCCGCGGCGGTCGCCGAAGTCGGCGCGCGTGAGGCTTTGATCTCGCTGGCGATCAATCCCGGCGCTGAAGTGCCGGACTTCTCGCTGCGGCGGATGGTCGAGCGCTTCGGCTTCGATGCCGAAATGCGCGAAGCGCTTCTACTGCGGCCGGGCCTGCCGGCCGCCTTGCGCGCCGATCTCGTTGCCGCCATGGCGGATGCGCTGCGCGCCTTCATCACCGAGCGCGAATGGATGTCCGGCGAGCGGGCGCAACGCGTGACGCGCGACGCGTGCGAGCAGGCGCGGGTCATTATCGCGGCAACGAGCGGCGAGGGCGAGAACGGCGCCGCAGCGCTCATCGCGCATTTGCGCGCCTGCGGTCAGTTGACGGCGAGCCTCCTGCTGCGCGCCTTGCTTTCCGGCAATGCCAGCCTGCTTGAAGCGGCTCTGGCGGAGCTTTCGGGCCTGCCGCTGCTGCGCGTGAAGGGTCTGACGCGGGATTGGCGCGGCGTGGGTTTTGCCGCGCTTTATCGTAAGGCGGGGCTGCCGGAGACCTTGTTGCCGGCGTTCCGCGCCGCCATCGAAGCGCTGGGCAAGGGCGATATCGGCGATGGCTCGGGCGCCAGCCTGTCGCGCCGGCGGGTCGAAAGGGTGCTGACCGCCTGCAAGGCCGAAAATACCGGCGAGCTCGATTCGCTGCTCGCGGTCCTGCGCCGCTTCGCGGCGGAAGCCGCCCGCGACGAGGCGCGGCAATTCTCCGCCGCGCTGCCGGAGGCCGAGGGGGCGATCCGTCTCGCCGCGCCGGACGAAATGCTGGCGCTGCCCGAACCCGACGAAGCGCCGCTGCTGCTGACGGACGAGGATTTCGCGGCGGCCGATCCGGTCGCGATCACGATCACCATCGATCTCGCGGCGATCGAAGCCGAACTCGCCGCCTGATCGCTGCCTGCATCACACCTGACACGGTGCGCGACAAGCCGTCCGGCCTCAACCCATCAGTTTATGCAGCACGGCATAATGAATGAGCAGGATCGTCTTGGCGTCGGCGATCTCGCCGTTTGCGATCATCGCCAAAGCTTCGTCGAGCGTCGGCTCGATAATTTCAATATCCTCGCCTTCGTCGGCGAGGCCGCCGCCGTTCGTCACTCTGTCGCGCGGTGAATAGGGCGCGGTGAAGAAGCTGATCTTCTCGGCATAGACGCCGGGGCTCATATAGGCCGAGAAAAGATAGGTCGGCGTGCCGATCCTGAAGCCGGTTTCCTCGAGAACTTCCATGACGATGCGCTCGGCTGCGGCGGCGCCTTCGAGCTTGCCGGCACAGGTCTCAATGAGGCTGTCGCGCCCCTCGACAAGATAGACCGCAGGGCGGAACTGCCGCACCAGCAGGATGCGGCGCCGCTCAGCGTCATAGAGCAGGATCGTGGCACCGGGGCCGGTGTCATAGAATTCGCGCGTGATCTCCTGCGCCGTGCCGTCGAACTTGCGGCGCCGGAAGGTGACGCGCTCAAGCAGGCCGAAGGCACGCGAGATGATCTCGCGACGAAGGATTTTAACTGCGTCGCTCATCTTGAAAGCCGAATTGTTCGCGCAGGATCCGCTCGTCGAGCGAATGGCCGGGATCGTGCAGGATGACGAGATTGGTGGCGTGATCCATGGCGATTTCGACTTTCAGCACTTCCTTGAACTCGAAATGATCGGCGACCGCCGCGGCCGGCCGTTTGTCGGCTTCGAGCACGTCGAGCGTCACATGGGCCGTGTCGGGCAGGAGCGCACCGCGCCAGCGCCGCGGCCGGAAGGCCGAGATCGGCGTCAGCGCCATCAGCGGCGAGTTGAGCGGCAGGATCGGCCCGTCGACCGAAAGGTTATAGGCCGAGGAGCCGGCCGGCGTCGCCAGCAGCACGCCGTCGGCGATCAGTTCCGCGAGCCGCTCCTTGCCGTCGATCGAGATGCGGATTTTCGACGCCTGATAGGATTGACGCAGAACGTGCACTTCGTTGATCGCCATGGCGGTGGCGATCTTGCCGTGAATGTCGGTGGCGATCATCGCGAGCGGATGGATGACCGAGGATTCGGCTTCATCGATCCGCTGGACGAGGTTCTCCTCGTGATATTCGTTCATGAGGAAGCCGACCGAGCCGCGGTTCATGCCATAGATCGGCTTGCCGGTGTTGATGAAGCGATGCAGCGTCTGCAGCATCAGCCCGTCACCGCCGAGCGCGACGATCACGTCCGCCGTCGTGGCGTCGCTGTTGCCGTAAAGATGAATGAGGCGGACGCGCGCCGCCTCGGCCTCGGGCGTGCCGGAGGACAGAAAGGCGATGCGCTTCGCGTGCGGGTTGGCGTTCGGGTTGGGCATCGGCTGGGTTCACCGCATGTTGAACGCCGCACCGGCGGCAAAAGGCGAGCGTGTAAAGCGGACTGACCTATGGATGTCAACCGCCAGACCGGCCCTGCTTGCCAGCCGGCCTAATAGGCGGCGTAGCTCTTTTCCTCGACGATCGGGCTCTGCAGCAAGGCGTTGATCTCGCGTTTCAGCGCCGCCCGGCGGTCGTTGGTCTGATAAACGGAGCGGGCGAGGGCGATGAATTCCGGTCCGAAATCCTTTGCCCGCTCGCGGGCGCGGATATCGTCCTCGATATGCCAGAGTTCCTGGTTGGCGGCTTTGAGGGCGGCGGTCAACTCGGCGAGCCGCGGGCTCGGCGCGACCTGATCGTGGAAAACGCCGCTCAATTGCTCATATTCGCGGCGGACATTGGCGCGCTTGGCGGCGTCGCCGATGTGATCGAGCTTGATCTCCAGAATGGTGATCTTGTCGATCAATTCGCCGGCGGCGATTTCGACCAGAATGGGCATGGGCCGCCCCCTTAGCGGATGCGTTCGCCTCTTAGCCGCTCCGGCGCCGCGCCGCAATACGTTGAAATGCAGCGCGCCCGCCTATAGAAGCGCCTCGCGCCTCGATGCGCCCGTCACTGCGTGGACTTCATGCCCGATTTTTTGCTTGAGCTTTTCTCCGAGGAAATTCCCGCCCGCATGCAGGCGCAGGCGGCCGAAGACCTGAAAAAGCTGGTCACCGACGCCCTGGCCGAGCGCAATCTCTTCGGCGAATCCGCTGGCAGCTTCGTCACGCCGCGCCGGCTCGCGCTGCAGATCGCGGGCCTGCCGCCGCGCCAGAGCGACACGACCGAGACCCGCAAGGGGCCGCGCACCGATGCTCCGGCGGCGGCGATCAACGGCTTTTTGAAGAGTGCCGGCCTCGCCAGCGTCGCCGAGGCGCAGATCGAAACCGATCCGAAAAAGGGCGATTTCTACGTCGCGACCATCGCCCGGCCGGGCAAGGCCACGGAAGAGGTGCTGGCCGACATCCTGCCGCCGATCCTGAGCAATTTTCCCTGGCCCAAATCGATGCGCTGGGGCGCCGAATCGGTGAAGCCCGATGCCTTCCGCTGGGTACGGCCGCTGCACGCGATCCTCGCCACCTTCGGGCCGGAGACGGAAGAGCCGGTGATCGTCCCCTTTTCGGTCGCGGGCCTCGCCGCCGGGAACGTCACCTATGGCCATCGCTTCATGGCGCCGGGCGCGATCCGCGTGCGCCGCTTCGACGATTATGTGACCGCGCTCGAAAAGGCGAAGGTGGTGCTCGATGCGGGCCGCCGGCGCGACATCATCCTCTATGACGCGCGCAATCTCGCCCATGCGCAGGGGCTGGAACTGGTCGAGGACGCGGGCCTGCTGGAGGAGGTCGCCGGCCTTGTCGAATGGCCGGAGGTTCTGATCGGCACGTTCGATGCGGATTTTCTGGCCCTGCCGCCGGAGGTCATCCGCGCCACGATCCGCGCCAATCAGAAATGTTTCGTGCTGCGCGATGCCGCGACCGGCGCGCTCGCCAATAAATTCGCCCTCGTCGCCAATCTGGCGGCGCCGGACGGTGGCGCGGCGATCAGCGCGGGCAATGCCCGGGTCGTCCGGGCACGATTGGCGGATGCCAAATTCTTCTACGAGACCGATCTTCACACAAAGCTTGAAGATCGTCTGCCAAGGCTCGAAAATATCGTCTTTCATGCCAAGCTCGGCACGCAAGCCGACCGGGTCCGGCGGCTCGTCGAGCTCGCCCGTTGGCTGGCACCGCGGGTCGGCGCCGATCCGGAAAGAGCGGCGCGGGCGGCGCTTTTGGCCAAGACCGATCTCGTCACCGAAATGGTCGGCGAATTTCCCGAGCTGCAAGGGCTGATGGGCCAATATTACGCCCGCGCGCATGCCGAGCCGGCGGAGGTCGCGGCGGCGATCGGCGACCATTACCGGCCGCAAGGTCCCTCGGATCAAATCCCGACCGCGCCGGTCTCGATCGCCGTGGCGCTCGCCGACAAGCTCGACACACTCACCGGGTTCTTCGCCATCGATGAAAAGCCGACCGGCAGCAAGGATCCCTATGCCTTGCGCCGCGCCGCGCTCGGCATCATCCGGATCATTCTCGAAAACGATCTGCGGCTGCGAATCGTCGCGGCGACACAGGCCGCGCGTGAAGGCTATGCGAATCTCAAAAGCGCGCCGGACGATCTGACCCAAAGCGTGTTGGGCTTTTTCGCCGATCGCCTGAAAGTCTATCTGCGCGACAAGGGCGCGCGGCATGATCTGATCGATGCGGTCTTCGCCGCGCCGGGGCCGGGCGGGGCGAATGATGACTTGCTGCTCGTCGTGCGCCGTGTCGAAGCGCTCGGCGCTTTCCTCGACAGCGACGACGGCAGGAATCTTCTCGCCGGCTATCGCCGCGCCGCGAACATTCTTCGCGCCGAAGAAAAGAAAGCAGGCGCAGCGGAAGCGAAAACCTATGCCGAGCCTTTCGTATCAGGAAAGCTCGTTCTTCCCGAAGAAAAAGCTTTGGCGGAAAGCCTCGGCACGGCCGTTGCGGATGCCGAGCGCGCCATTGCGACGGAAGATTTTGCCGGGGCCATGCGCGCCTTGTCGCATTTGCGCGCGCCGGTCGATGACTTTTTCGACAAGGTCACCGTCAACGCCGACGATCCGGCCTTGCGTCTCAATCGTCTGCGCTTACTGAGCGCGCTCCGCGATGCCGTTCATCAAGTCGCGGATTTCTCGAAGATCGCCGGTTAACGCGCGCGACGCACGCCGCTTATATACCGCGGCTATTCCGCGCCGTTCCGGCACATCTCGAATCTATATGGTCTCGTCGCCAAATTCCGGCCGCTGCCGAGATTTCGGCGTTGGAGATAAAGATGAGATCAAGCGCCCGCGCACGTCGCGCGGAACCGGAGCCAGGCGTTCTCGTACGGCCCGAGGTTCTTTTCGCAGGTTCGATTGCCTGCATTGTCACCTGCTTCATGCTCGTTCGAGCAGCCGACTTTTTGGCGGGGCATTGAGACCGCCAATGAGCAACCAAGACCACCCTCCCGCTGCCGACAGCGCCCATTTCGTCGTCGGACGTGACCCTGAAGCCCGCTGGATCGTCATCGAAACGCATGGCCTTTGCGGCGGCCTGTTCCGCGATGAGGCGGCGGCGCTGCGCTATGCCGAAGAAGAGTGCGAGGCCTATCAGGGCGACTTCGAAATCAGCTGCGAACCAATCAGCCTGAAATTCAGATAGCATCGGACCGAAAAGTGCGAAGCGGTTTTCGGATAAATCCGATGCGATGAGAAAGACTTAAAAAGCGCCGAGCGATTCAATTTGAACGTCCGGCGCTCTTAGTTACGTCATGCTCGACTTTCTCCGCCGATCCGCTACCAAAGCGGCTTGGCGGAGGCGATGCCATGGCAAATGACAAGGTGAGAAAGCTCAAGCCTACCGGCATGACGCTGCGCGGCGGCGCTTTTGTGCTGCGCGGCCGCGATGCGCGCAAGCTCGACTGGCGCGATCCCTATCATCTCGCGCTCGCCATGAGCTGGCCGCGCTTCGTCGCGACATTTCTCGCCGCCGAGCTATCGCTCAACTTCATCTTTGCCTCGCTGTATCTGGCGCAGCCCGGAAGCGTGACCAATGTCCGTCCCGGTTCGCTGAGCGATGCCTTCTTCTTCAGCCTCGAAACCCTGGCGACGGTCGGCTACGGCGTGATGGCGCCGGCGACGCTTTACGGCCATATCGTCGCCTCGACCGAAATTTTCGCCGGCATGACGTTCATGACGATCATGACCGGCCTCGTCTTCGTGCGATTCTCGCGGCCGCGTGCGCGCATCATCTATGCCGAAAACGCGGTCGTCGGCCGCTTCAACGGCCAGCGCACGTTGATGATTCGGATTGGTAATGGCCGCGCGCATGCCATGGCCGAGACGAAAGCGGTGCTGTCGGTGATCATCAACGAATGGAGCGGCGAAGGCCAATTCTTCCGCCGCATCTACGATCTGCCGCTGATGCGCGCGCGGATTCCGATCTTCGGCCTGACCTGGACCTTGATGCACCGGATCGACGAGACAAGCCCGCTTTATCCATACAACGCCGAAAATTTTTCAAAATTCGTGATGCGCCTCTTCCTGTCGATCGAGGCACGTGACCCGATGCTTTCGGCGCATGTCTATGACAACAAGGATTACGACCCGAGCGAAATTCTGTTTGGCCACCGCTATGCCGATGCGGTCGCGACCGACGAGCAGGGCCGCACCATTGCCGATCTTTCGCGCGTCGGCTGGACCGAGCCCGAGGCCCCCGCCGGCCTGCCGGATTAAGCGCGCGCTCTATTCGACGTCGAGCGGTTCGGTGCCGGTCGGCTTGCCGTCGGCGCCGAGCGTGATCTTCTGAATTCGCTCCTCGGCGCTTTTGAGCAGGTCCTCGCAGCGCTTTTTCAAAGCTTCGCCGCGGGCATAGATCGCGATCGACTCCTCAAGCTCGACATTGCCCTTTTCCAGCCGCTCGACAATCGATTCGAGTTCTTTCATCGCGCTTTCGAACGTCAACGTGCTGATGTCGTTTTGGTCGTCGCTCACATTCGGCTCATGTCGGCAGGAGGGATGGATCGGTTCAATGGAGTTCCAATGCAAAAGGTTCGGCTTCGATGCAATCTGCCCCGCGGCCGATCGCCTTGATCGCTGCGCTCATGCGGCCGTCGCGCCCCAAGATCCGGTCGGCGAGGCCGACGAGATGCGCGTTCGGCGTGGCGGTGGGTGAAGCGTGCCGCAGGCGCCGGGCGATCTCGCTTTCATCAGAGGGACTGAGCGCGCAGGCGGTGATATAGGCCGCCGCCGTCGAGCGGCTGACGCCGGCAAAGCAATGGATCACCAGCGGCTCTGCCCGGTCCCAGGCGCGGACGAAGTGGATGAGGCTTTCGACATGACTCGTGTCGGCGAGCACATGGCCTTCGGTCGCTTCGCAAATGTCGGAGATTGCGACGTGCAGATGTCGCTCCGGCGCGATCGCGCGCGGCCGCTCGACCGGGGTGTCGCGATTGATGAGCGTGACGAGCGACTTTGCACCCGTCGCTTGGGTGATCTCGGCAATTCGGAAAAGCGAGCAGACGTGAAGGCGCGGCACCGGCGTTTCCTCCCCGAATTGACGATTGAATCTAAGCCTGCCGTGTCATTCTAATGACCTCGGCGCGAGGCGGCGAGAGGCAACGTGCCGCGCCAAGCGGCCAAGTCCACGTTTTTGAAAACTAAGCCAAGGATTTTTCTCGCTTATCTCGATTTTTGGCCGGGTGGCCCGCGGCCCGGGTCAGGGCCTGCAATTCGGTAAGGAAACGCTCGGCGGCGAGCTGGGGCGGCCAGGGTGCGAAGGCTTTGCCGCCATAGACGGGCTCCAGCGGGTCCTGCGTCAAAGGCTCAAAGGGAATGCGCAGGACGCGATGCACCTCGTCCAGGGTCCAGCCGACGACCCGCACCGCCTCCGTTGCCGCGGCGATCCGGTCAGCCTCCTTATGGATGCGCTTTTCCTTCGCGGTCCACGCCGGCAGGCCGTAGCGTACGCCGATGGCAGTCTGAAGCCGCGCGACGAGGTCGTGATAAGCCTCGCCGAGAAAGGGCTTGAGCGGCGAGATCGAATCGAAGCCGAGCAGGCCTTCGTCGGCGTCATGCAGCAATTCGCGCAGGTCGGCGCGCGCATCCTTCGCATCGGGAAACCGCTGCCGGCGCAATTGCAGCACGAAGAGCGAATGCTGCGCCACCGACAAGGGCAGCGGCCAGGCCGAATGGCCGCCCCAGCGATAGGTCCGCGCGAGGCCGAGCGCCAGATCCTCGTCTTCCCAATCGAAGGGCGTGGGGTTCAGGAGATCCAGTCTCTTGCCCGACAAGAGCCGGACCCAAGCGCGCGCTGCGGCCATATCAGCGGCCCTTGGAATGGCGTTTGGCGAGCGCAGCGACGGCGTCGTGGCGCCAGCACGGCACGATGTGATCGTTGACCATGCCGACGGCCTGCATGAAGGCATAGACGATCGTCGGGCCGCAGAACTTGAAGCCGCGCTGCTTCAAGTCTTTCGAGATTTTGGCGGAGAGCGGCGTCTCGGCCGGGATCTGATCCTGGCGGCGAAACGCGTTCTGGAGCGGCGCGCCGTCGACGAAATCCCACAGATAATGGCTGAAGCCGTTTTCTTCCTGCAAAGCGAGATAGGCCTTCGCCGAGGTGACCGAAGCTTCGATCTTGGCGCGATTGCGGATGATGCCCTGGTCCTGCATCAGCGCGGCGAGCTTCGCCGGCTTGTAGCGGGCAATCTTCGCCGGATCGAAATTATCGAAAGCTTTGCGGAAGCCGTCGCGCCGGCGCAGGATCGTAATCCACGACAAGCCGGCCTGAAAGCCATCGAGAATAAACTTCTCGAAGAGCGCGCGGTCATCGAATTCCGGCACGCCCCATTCGTCGTCGTGATAGGCGACATAGAGCGGATCTTCGCCCGGCCAACGACAGCGCGTCCTGCCGTCGGAATGCACATGCGCATGCGTCATTGCGGCGGCACCGGCGCGACATCGAGCGCCGCGGCGCCGGCCATCAGCGGCGTGCCGGCGGCGCGGGCATCTTCGACGCGGTCGAGCCGCAGCATGGCGAGGCCGCGCGCGCCGGCAACCGAGCCGATGTGGCCGATATTGATATCGCCCATCTTCACCTCGCTGCCGGGGGCGGGCGGGGGTCCGTCGAAACGCACTTTCAGGATGCGTTTGCGCGCCGATTTGCGGAAATGTACGCGGGCGACGACCTCCTGGCCCGGATAGCAGCCTTTCTGGAAATCGACGCCGTTCAGCCAATCGAGATCGGCGTCGTGCACGAAGGCATCGCCATAGGGAAAATCGACGCCGCCTTTCGGCACGCCCAAGGCCGTGCGGTGGGCTTCATAATCGTCCTGCGGCGTCGTGGCGAAAGCGAGCGATTGCGGCGGCGCGATGAGCCGCAAGCCCAGATCCTCGGCACGCGGATCGGCGAAGGCGAGGCCGGAGAAGCCGTCCGGCGGCGATTCGCCCCAGACGGCGGCGACAGCCAGGCTCGCGCTCACGTCCTCGATCGTGATCGGCACCCGGAGCTTGTGCAGATTGAGCTTTTTGGCGAGATCGGGAATTTGGCTGCGCAGGCAATCGAGCAGGCAGCCGGCGTCCGGCCCTTCGGCCAAGGGGACAACGAAGAAATCGAACAGCAGCTTGCCCTGGCCGGAGAGCAAGGCCGCATAGCGCGCCGTTCCGGGCTCGAGATCGAGAAGGCTGTTGGTCACCAGCCGATGCAGGAAGCCAAGCGCCTCGGCGCCTGATATTTTGATGATCCCGCGGTCGGCAAGCAGGCTCGCACCTCTATCCATCAATCCATTCCGGCTTGCGTTGCATTCCATTCGTATTTAATCGGCCCGCACGGGGCCGCAAGGCAAGCTTTTTCCGCCGCAGGCGAGCGAGGATCATGTCCGAGACTTTTGATCTCATTCTCAAGGGCGGCGTCGTGGTCAATCAGGACGGCATCGGCCCGCGCGATATCGGCGTTCGCGCCGGCCGGATCGCCGCAATCGGCGCGCTGTCGCAGGCTTCAGCCGGCGAGGTCCTCGATGTCACGGGGCTGCATGTCCTGCCGGGCGTCATCGATACGCAGGTGCATTTCCGCGAGCCGGGCGCGACGCATAAGGAAGATCTGGAGACGGGCTCGCGCGCCGCGGTCCTCGGCGGCGTCACGGCGGTCTTTGAAATGCCCAACACCAATCCGCTGACGACCGGCGCCACTGAGCTTGCCGACAAGCTGCGCCGCGCGCGTCACCGGATGCATTGCGATTTCGCCTTCTGGGTCGGCGGCACGCACGAGAATGTCAAAGACATTCCGGAGCTGGAGCGGCTGCCGGGCGCGGCGGGCATCAAGGTCTTCATGGGCTCGTCGACCGGCTCGCTGCTTGTCGCCGACGATGCGGGCGTCGCCGCAATCCTCGGCCGCACGCGGCGGCGCGCCGCCTTTCATTCCGAGGACGAATATCGGCTCGAAGACCGCAAAGCCCTGCGCGTCGAAGGTGATCCGTCGTCGCATCCGATCTGGCGCGACGAAGAAGCGGCGCTGAGCTCGACGCGCAGGCTGGTGCGCATCGCCCGCGAACAGCATGCGGCGATCCACGTGCTGCATGTCTCGACCGCGGAGGAGATCGATTTTCTCGCCGAGCACAAAGACATTGCCAGTGTCGAGGTGACGCCGCAGCATCTGACCTTGAGCGCCGACGATTACGCGCGGCTCGGCACACGGCTGCAGATGAATCCGCCGATTCGCGCCCCGCACCATCGCGCGCGGATTTGGTACGGGCTCGATCAAGGCATCGCCGATGTTCTGGGCTCGGATCATGCGCCGCATACTTTGGAGGAGAAGGCCAAGCCCTATCCGCAGAGTCCGTCGGGCATGACCGGCGTGCAGACGTTGGTGCCGATCATGCTCGATCATGTGAACGCCGGGCGCCTCAGCCTCGCGCGGTTCGTCGATCTGACGAGCGCCGGTCCGGCGCGGCTTTTCGGTATTGCCTGCAAGGGCCGGGTGGCCGCGGGCTATGATGCCGATTTCACGCTCGTCGATCTGAAGCGGCGCGAGACGATCACTGACGCCTGGAGCGCCTCGCGCAGCGGCTGGACGCCTTATGATGGCGTGACGGTGACGGGCTGGCCGGTCGGCACGATTATCCGCGGCCGGCGTGTCATGTGGCAGGGCGAGATTCTGGCGCCCGGGCAGGGCGAAGCGGTGCGATTCGTCGGCAGCCTGTGACGGCTTAGAGCGTCGGACGTTCAAATTGAATCGCTCGGCGCTTTTACGTCTTTCTCATCGCATCGGATTTGTCCGAAAACCGCTTCGCACTTTTCGGTCCGATGCTCTACGACGTCCCGTAGCGGTGCGTGACATCGCGGGCGATGCGGCCGGATTCATCGAGGAAGCGGGTGATCACCGATTGCGCATTCGGCGTGCACTCCCGATAGCTCTGTTCGTAGCCGTTGAAGCCGCGGTTATAGGCGCCGGCGAGCCGCGAGCGCCGCGCCGCATTTTGCGTTTCCGCATCCATCAGCGATGACATCTTCTGCCGCCAGACTTGCCCGCTCTGGCCGCCGCAGAGGTCCTGCAGATAGGTCAGCGCGCCGAGCAATTCCGAAAGGCGCAGAAGCTGCGGCTCATAGGGCGGCGGGGGTTCGTCCGGCGGCGCGGCCGGTGTCGCCGGCGTGCCGGGCTTGGCCGTGGCAACACCGCCAGGCTTCGGCAAGGCCGAGATATGCGGGTGCGGATGGGGACGCAGATGCGGCGGCCGGCGCGGCCGAACCGGCTCGAACTCTTGCGGCCGGTATTGCGGCGGCGGTCCGAAGAAATTGAAATTGAAGAATCCCTGCGCCTGCGCTGCCGGCGGACCGGCAAGGCAGAGGACAGCGAGGATCAGCGCCTGCCTTTTGGTCATGAGTTCAGTCCGGCGACATGTGCCGCATCAAAACCTTCCGCGCATTCGCGACCACTTCGATGAGCTGCGGCGATGTCTTAAGTTGGGCGATCTCGTCCGGATAAGTCCACAAAATTTCGCCTGCCTCAGGGCCGGGCGTGCCTTCGCCCGAAAGCCAGGTGCCGACGAAGGAGAGGATGACGAAATGCCGGCGCATGCCCGCCGCGTCCGGCGGCGCATGGATCTCGACATATTGGTTGAAGCCGATGAGCGCGGCCTTAACGCCGGTTTCCTCTTCGAGTTCGCGCAGCGCCGCGTCGGCGGCTTTCTCGCCCGCTTCGACATGGCCGCCGGGCAGGGTGAAAAGGCCGGCATAGGGCGGTTTGGTCCGCGTCGCGAGCAGCACGCGGCCGTCGCGGAACACCGATATGCTCACGCCGACATGCGGGCGCGGTGCCTCAAGGCTCACGGCGAGAGCCGCTGCTTGTGCCAGCTGCCGTCCGGGGCGGAGCGGCTGAACAGGATGCGGTCATGCAGCCGGAAGGCCCCGTCCGACCAGAATTCGATGGCTGTCGGGCGGATGCGATAGCCGATCCAATAAGGCGGCCGCGGCACGGACCCGAGGGCGAATTTGGCCGCGAATTTGGCCACCGCCGTCTCCAGCGCGAAGCGGCTTTCGAGCGGCCGCGATTGCTGGCTGGCCCAGGCGCCGATGCGGCTTTGCAACGGCCGCGTAGAAAAATAAGCGTCGGCCTCGGCATCGCTGACTTTTTCCACAGGACCGCGTAGCCTCACTTGCCGGCGCAGCGATTTCCAATGAAACAAGCCCGCCGCTTTCATCGTATGGGCCAGTTCGCGCCCTTTCGCGCTTTCTGAATTGCTATAGAAAACAAAGCCATTCGAATCGACCGATTTGAGCAGAACCATGCGGACATCGGGCAGATCATCGGCATCGACGGTTGCCAGCGCCATCGCGTTGGGGTCGTTCGGCTCGGTCTTTTCGGCGGCGGAAAGCCAATCGGCAAAAAGCGCGAAGGGGTCGTCAGCCTCGGTAAAGTCACGCACGGTTAATTCATCCACTCTAGACTTCCGCCACCGTCGGTGATGAGGTTAAGCTTACCTGCCGAGATGGGGGTCTCGCCGCATGGGTTATAAGGGAAACAGGAACGGTCTGACGAGGGCTCTAGCATGGCCTTTAGTTGTCCTGTTTGCCGGCCTGCTTTTGGGCGGCTGCTCGGTGTCGATGCCGATGGGCTCGCTCCTCGGCGATGACGATACGACCGGCTCGATCCAGAAACCGCAGCTTGATGGCCTTGTCGGCGAAGATTGGCGCCGTGCCAAGGCTGCGCTTGGGGCGGCGCTGGGCGCCGGCCCGGCGCGGGCGCCCGTCGCCTGGACCAATCCGGATTCCGGCACCAAGGGTTCGTTCCTGCCGATCGGCGATGCCTATGCGACCGCTTCGGGAACCTGCCGCGCCTTTTCCGCCGCCGTCGACCGCAACGATATCGACGATTCGCTGCAAGGCACGGCGTGCTCCGACAAGAATGGCATTTGGCAGGTCACGGACGTGCGGCCGGCCGCCAAAGGCTGAGCCTGCCGTGGCGGTTGCGCTAGACTTGCGTCAAACGCATGAAACCCCCAAGTTGACGTCGAGACATTGCGTCCGCGCCACAAAGGGCGGCCGCGCCAACGGGCTCGAAGATGCGTGATCCTTATACTGTTCTGGGCGTAGCGAAGACGGCTGACTTGGCCGAGATCAAGAAGGCCTATCGCAAGCTCGCCAAGAAATATCATCCCGATCAGAGCAAGGACCCCAAGGCGAAAGACAAATTCGCCGAGGTCAGCGCCGCCTATGAAATTCTCGGCGATGAGGCAAAGCGCGGCCAGTTCGACCGCGGCGAGATCGATGCCGAGGGCAAGCCGCGATTCCAGGGATTTGAGGGCTTTGGCGCCGGGGCCGGCCCGGGCGGCTACACGCGGCGCGCGCCCGGCGGCGGTTTCGAGCATTTCGAGTTCCGCACCGCGCCAGGCGCAGGTGGTGCGGCCGGTTTCGATGCCGGCGATCTTTTCAGCGAACTCTTCGGCGCGGCGCGCCGCGGTGGTGCCGGTGGCAGCCAGCAGAGCCGCACCAGTGTGCCGCGCGGCGAAGATGTGAGTGCTGAGATCAATGTCAGCCTGCGCGAGGCGGTGCATGGCGGCAAAAGCCGTGTGACCTTGCCGACGGGACGCACGCTCGAAGTCTCGGTCCCCGCCGGGGTCGAGGACGGTCAGACGATCCGCCTGAAGGGGCAGGGTCATCCGAGCGCCTATGGCGGCGAGGCGGGCGATGCCCTGGTCACGGTCAAGATCGCTAAACATCCCTATTTCCGTGTCGATAACAGAGACTTGCGGCTCGATCTTCCTTTGACGCTTTATGAGGCCGTGCTGGGCGCGAAGGTCAATGTGCCGACACTCGACGGCAAGGTGGAGCTCACCGTGCCGGCCGGCTCCAATGGCGGGCGCACGCTGCGGCTGCGCGGCAAGGGCCTGCCGAACCCTGGCGGCACGCCCGGCGATCTGCTTGTCACCTTGCGGATCGTCTTGCCGGAAGGCACCGATCCGGATCTCACCGCTCTGGCCGAGAAATGGCAGAAGCAGCGGCCCTATGATCCGCGCCACGATTTGACCTGAGGCCTCTCGCCAATCACGATTGCGGCCGTCCGGTGCAACAATCGGAAAGCAACGTGATTGTGCGCGGGAATCGGCCGTGAATCTCGTTTGTTCCGCCTTAAATACGCGGGTTTAGAGCCCCGCCGGCAACGACATGGGCTTGGCCAATCGTCGTAAACCGGGTTAAAGGCTTCTGCCCGAGCCGGTCTCGCCGGCTGGCGGCCCCCACCATTGCGCAGGACCTAGAATGACGCAGCCGGAGCGCCTATCCGCAGAGACAATCGCCCCTGGAATCTTGGCCGGCAAACGCGGCCTCGTCCTGGGCGCGGCGAACAATCGTTCGATCGCCTGGGGCATTGCCAAGGCCGCGCGGGCGGCCGGCGCTGAGCTTGCTTTCACCTATCAGGGCGAGTCGCTCGAAAAGCGGGTGCGCCCGCTCGCCGAAGAGCTGCAGGCCGCGGTCGTCGGCCATTGCGATGTGACCGAAGAGGCGACGATCGACGCGGTCTTCGCCGAGGTCGAGCGGCTTTGGGGCAGCCTCGACTTCGTCGTCCATTGCATCGCCTTCTCCGACAAGGACCAGCTCACCGGCCGCTATGTCGAGACGACCGCGGACAATTTCACCAATACGCTGCTTGTCTCCTGCTATTCCTTCACCGCGATCGCGCAGCGGGCCGAGAAGCTGATGACCGATGGCGGCTCGCTGCTGACGCTCACCTATTACGGCGCCGAGAAGTGGATGCCGCACTATAACGTCATGGGCGTCGCCAAGGCGGCGCTCGAGGCCTCGGTGCGCTATCTCGCCGCCGATCTCGGCCAGAAGAACATCCGCGTCAATGCGATCTCGGCCGGCCCGATCAAGACGCTCGCGGCCTCGGGCATCGGCGACTTCCGCTACATCCTGAAGTGGAACGAATATAATGCGCCGCTGCGCCGCTCGGTGACGATCGAGGAAGTCGGCGAGAGCGCCGCCTTTCTGCTTTCGCCGCTGGCACGCGGCATCACCGGCGAGATCATGCATGTCGATGCCGGCTATCATATCGTCGGCATGAAGAACCCGGCCGCGCCCGATATGTCGGCGCTCATCAAGGAGTAGCGCAAACGCTCTCCCGCCATGTCCCATAATACTTTCGGCCATCTGTTCCGCGTCACCACCTTCGGCGAGAGCCATGGGCCGGCGATCGGCTGCGTCGTCGATGGCTGCCCGCCGGGCATTGCGCTGACCGAGGCCGACATCCAGCGTTATCTCGACGAGCGCCGGCCGGGCACGTCGCGCTTCACCACGCAGCGGCAGGAAAGCGACAAGGTCAAAATTCTCTCCGGCGTGTTTGAAGACCGCGCCGGCCAGCAGGTGACGACCGGCACGCCGATCGGTCTCCTGATCGAGAACGAGGATCAGCGCTCGAAGGACTATGACGCGATCAAGGATAAGTTCCGGCCGGGGCACGCCGACTTCACCTACGAAGCCAAATACGGCATCCGCGATTACCGCGGCGGCGGCCGTTCTTCGGCGCGCGAGACGGCGATGCGCGTTGCCGCCGGGGCCATCGCCCGGAAGGTGATCGGCGATGTCACGATCCGCGGCGCGCTCGTTGCCCTCGGCGCAGATTGGATCGATCGCGCCAAATGGGATTGGGCCGAGACGCGGCGCAACGCCTTTTTCTCGCCGGATGCCGACAAGGCGCGCGAATTCGAAATAAAGCTCGACGCCATCCGCAAGGCCGGCTCGTCGATCGGCGCCGTCCTCGAAATCGTTGCGGAGAACGTCCCGGCGGGCTGGGGCGCGCCGATCTATGGCAAGCTCGATGCCGAGCTCGCCGCGGCGCTGATGTCGATCAACGCCGTGAAGGGCGTCGAGATCGGCGATGGCTTTGCCGCTGCGGCTCTGTCGGGCGAGGAAAACGCCGACGAGATGCGCATCGGCAATGACGGCCAGCCGGTTTTTTCGAGCAATCACGCCGGCGGCATTCTGGGCGGCATTTCGACCGGCCAAGCGATCGTGGCGCGCTTCGCGGTCAAGCCGACCTCGTCGATCCTGGCGCCGCGCAAAACGATCGACCGTTCAGGGGCCGAAACCGAGATCGTGACCAAAGGCCGCCACGATCCCTGCGTCGGCATCCGCGCCGTGCCGGTCGGCGAGGCCATGGTCGCCTGCGTGCTGGCGGACCAGTTCCTGCGCCATCGCGCCCAGGTAGGCTAACAAGCCGGCTAGCGCACGCCGCCTTTATTGACGACGCCGACGATCGGGCCGAGCGGCAGGAGTGCGTCGTCGCGGCCCGCGTCCGGCACATAAAGGCTCGAGACCGACCCGTCGAGGAAGAGCGCGTTGGGGCATTGCAGCCGGTCACGGAACAGCGTGGCGAAACGATAAAAGGTCACCGGCTCGTCGGAAATTGCAAAGACGACGATATGGCCGTCGCGTACGCCAACGCCGTTGCGGATTTTCTCGGACGTGCCGGTGGCCTCGATCTTGGGATGCAGCGCGCCGTCGATGACGAGCATCGGGCCGGATTGCGTCGCATAGTCGGGATGCAGCCGCGCCTTGAGGAAGCGGCTCGTCTCCATGACCCCGGCGCTCGTCCCGCCGAAATAGAATATCCCATTGGGTTTCATGTGGAAATTGCCGGAGCCCGAACGCGTGTTGGCGCGCACGAGCCGGCGGCCATCTTCGACATAAAGCCCGACGGGGCGAAAATCGGTGCCGAACATGCCGGCGTTCATCGCGAAAGCGAGGGAATCGCCCTGCGTCCTCAGCGCCGCCGCAACGGCGGCGAAACTGCTATAGGGCTTGCCGTCGGTGCCGGCGAGAAACAGCCGCAGCTGCGTCGTGCGGGCGTCGAAGGTGCAGATCGTAAAGCGCTGGCCGGCCTCGTCGATGTCGCCGCAGGGGGCGGTCTCCGCCGGCCGCGCGGCGGGGAGGGAGACGAAAATGCCGAGGAGTCCGAGCGCGATGCCCAGGAGCGTTTGAAGGCCAGGTTTGCGCAGCATTGTTCGATGGGGCGATGTTGCTTATCTAGCCAGTTTAGCAGGATTCGTGGGGTTTTCAGCATGCGTCATACCGTGACCGAGGCGATCGAGGCGATTGCGCGCGGCGAGATCGTGATCGTCACCGACGACGATGACCGGGAGAATGAAGGCGATCTCATCTGCGCCGCGGCGCTCTGCACGCCGGAGATGATGGGCTTCATCATCCGCCACACGAGCGGCATCGTCTGCGCCCCGCTCACGGCGGAGGACGCGCGCCGGCTCAATCTTCAGCCGATGGTTGCAACGAACGACGCGCCGCTCGGCACCGCTTTTACCGTCTCCGTCGATGTCCGGCATGGGCTCACGACCGGCATTTCCGCCGAGCAGCGCACGAACACCGTGCGGGCGCTGGCGAACGGCAATATGGGCGCGGCGGATTTCGTCCGGCCGGGCCACGTGTTCCCGCTCATCGCCCGCGAGGGCGGCGTCTTGATTCGAACCGGCCATACGGAGGCGGCAGTCGATCTCTGCCGGCTCGCCGGCCTGCCACCCGTCGGCGTCATCTGCGAGCTTGCCAATGACGACGGCAGCGTCATGGCCGGTCCGCAAATCCAGGCTTTTGCCGAAGCGCATCGCTTGAAGCGGATTTCAGTCGCCCAGCTCATCGCCTACCGGCAAGAGCGCGAGAAGCTCGTCGAGCGGGTGAAGGCTTTCCCGGTCGAGGCGCCGAGCGGGCGGCTGACCGGCTATGCTTATGCGACCCCCTATGAGCCGGTGCATCATTTCGCCTTCGTGCAAGGCGACATCGGCGACGGGCGCGATATGCCGGCGCGTTTGCATCGCGTCGATCTCATCGCCGATGTCATCACCGGCAGCGCGCTCATTCCGAAGACTTTGGAGCGGTTCCGGCAGGAGGGGCGCGGCGTCCTCGTTCTGTTGCGGGACGGCACGGCGGGCGTGCCGGTTCTCTCGGAGATGAAGGAAACCGGCTCCGAGGCCCAGCGGACGAAGGAATGGCGCGAGATCGGCGTCGGCGCGCAGATCCTGCGCGACCTCGGCATTTCCTCGATCCGGCTGCGGACGTCATCGCCGCTGAACTATGTCGGCCTCTCGGGCTTCGGCATCGAGATCGTCGCTTACGAGTCGGTCGAAGGCGAGAAATAGCCGGCGCCCATCAATGTCGCGACATGCGCGGCGGTCGAGCTGCCGAGCGCTGCGAGATCATAGCCGCCTTCAAGCACCGAGACGATGCGGCCGTCGCAGCAATGTTCGGCGACCTCCATCAGTTGCGCCGTCACCCAGGCGAAATCGGCTTCGGTGAGATTGAGATTGGCGAGCGGATCGCGCCAATGCGCATCGAAGCCGGCCGAAACGATGATCGCATCGGGTGTGAAGGCGATGAGCCGCGGCAGGATCACGGCCTCGATCGCCTCATGGAAGGCGAGGCCATCGGCGCCGGGCGCAAGCGGGGCATTGACGATCGTTCCGAACGTGCCGGTCTCCGAGGCTGCGCCGGTGCCCGGAAACAACGGCATCTGATGCGTCGAGCAATAGAGCACGCTCGCATCGGCCCAGAAGATCGCCTGCGTGCCATTGCCGTGATGCACGTCGAAATCGACGATGGCGATGCGCTCGGCCCCATGCACGGCCTGGGCGTGCCGGGCGGCGATGGCGGCATTGTTGAACAGGCAGAAGCCCATCGGAATCGTCTGGCTGGCGTGATGGCCGGGCGGCCTTGTGAGGACAAAGGCATTCTGCGCGTCGCCGCGCATGATTGCATCGGTCGCCGCGACCGCGCCGCCGACCGAATGCAGGACCGCGTCCCAGGAGCCGGGGCTGACGGGCGTATCGGCATCGAGATAGGCGACGCCCTTGGCCGGCATCGCGGCCTCGATCGCCGCGGCATAGCCCGGCGGATGGACGCGCAAGACTGGCGCAAGCTCGGCCGCAGGCGAGTTTACGCGCCTGAGATCACGGAAAGTATCGGCCGCGAGCGCCTGGGTAACGGCGCCGAACCGCGCCTGGGATTCCGGATGCCCCGGCCCGGTATCATGGGCGAGGCTGGCCGGATGGCTGAAGAGCAGGGTCGTCACGGGCACCCGCTGTCATCGAAAGTGATTCGTCTAAAACTTAGCATTGCTGCACGACAGACCCATCAAAGCCGTATTTCCGGTGCCGATTTGGCGCCCGTGAGGCGGCGCAAATGTTTCTTTTGCGCCACAGGTTTTCGCCAACTCGCCTCGCCCAAGGCTCGGCGCGCCCGTAGCAGTGGCGAGACAACCAGCGATGCGTTATTTCCTTCATAGAGGCGGGGACACCTGAGATGAAGTTTCACAAGATCACTTGGACCAAGATTTCTTGGGCATTGCCACTTGTCGCATTGATGCTGGCCGGTTGTGAGGCCGATGGTCTCCAGACGCCGGATCCGAGCCTGTCGGGCCGCGATCAGGAATTTCTCGCGCTTGCCCCCAAGGCCGACATCCCGTCGCAGTTCCAGCGCTACAAAGTCGAAGACCCGACCGGCCAAGCGCCGGGCACGGTGGTCGTCGATACCAAGCACATGCTGCTTTATTACGTGCTGCCGCACGGCATGGCCATGCGTTATGGCATTGCCGCCGGCTCCGAGGCTGCCGGTTGGACCGGTACCGCCACCGTCGGTCGTAAGGAAGAATGGCCGCATTGGATGCCTCCGTCCGATATGCTGAAGCGCTGGCCGCATCTGCAGCCGACGGCGGATGCTGGCGGCCTTCCGGGCGGCCCGGAAAATCCGCTCGGCGCCCGCGCGATGTATCTGTTCCAGGGCAACAAGGACACGCTCTATCGCATTCATGGCACCAATGAGCCGGAGCAGATTGGTCAAGCCGTGTCCTCGGGCTGCATCCGTATGTCGAATATCGACGCGATCGATCTCTATAATCGCGTCAAGATTGGCACCAAGGTGATCGTCGAATAACAGATCATCGCAATCTGAGACTTTAGCGCCCGCGTTTTTGACGCGGGCGTTTTGTTAGGCGACGGCCGTCTCGCTGCCGATTGTCAGCAGCACGATCTCCGGCGGCCGGAAGAGGCGGACAGGCGCGATCGAAGTGCCAAGGCCCGCCGAAATGATCATATGCCGGCCGCCGTGGACGACATGCCCATAGACCTGGGTCATGCCGAATTCCTGCTCGGTGAAAAGCTCGGTGACGACCGGCAGGTTGACCTGGCCGCCATGCGTATGGCCGCAGAGCGTGAGCGATACGCGATCGGGCACGCGATGGAAGATGAAGGGCTCGTGGGCGAGGAGAAGCACAGGCGCGCCGTCGCTCGCCTGCGCCAGGGTCCCGTCGAGATCGTCGAAACCCTCGAAACGGCGCCAGCCGGTTGGATAGGCCAATTGGTCGCCAAGGCCGGCGACCCAGAACGAGAGGCCATCCTTCACGACGGAGACCGCCTCGTTCTCCAGCACTTTAAAGTCGGCATGCCGGAGCGCCCGGCGGACGCTTTCGCCATCGTCGCTGCGCATGCGCGGCAAGGCGCCATGCCACCAATCGTGATTGCCGAGGATCGCGTAAGTGCCGAGCGGCGCGCGCAGCACGGACAAGGCTTCCGCCCATTGCGCCGGATAGACCGGCCCGGTCACGAAGCGATGCCCGGCGTTGAAATCGCCAAGCAGGAAAACGATGTCCGGATCGAGCGAATTGGTGACTTCGGCGATGCGGCGGATCCGCGCCGCGGACATCAAGGGTTCGCAGGCGTGGATGTCGGCGATCAGCGCCGCCTTGAGCTGAAGGCCCGGCGTCCAATGCGGCGGTGTCAGGCTATAGTTGGTGATGTCGAGACGAAATCCCGGCTCGATCACGCAGGCATAGGTGCCAAACCCGGCACCCGCCAATGTAAGGGCGCCGGCACCTTGGAGAATATGCCGGCGAGTCAGCAGAGTCATGTGAGAACCGGTGGATGCTTTGGCCGATGGTCGCGGCCGGAACGCGGTGCGAATCCGCTAAATATAGGGGTTCTCCTAAAAATATTTGGCGGCCGAAATTTGGCCGGTGCACCAGCGCACTTAGAGCACGTTTCGGAGAGTTGCGCCTCTTTTCGGTCAGGACGGGCCCCAATGCGCTGCATTTGGGGCGCCTTTCTTGCCGCGAGGATCCCTGAGCTTAAGCCGCGTAGCCGGTGAAGCGGCGTTGGGGACGCAGCTTGGCGTCCTCGGCTTCCGTTTCCCGGGGCTTTGGCTGGGTCGCCTGCAAAGCGGCCGCGACGGCGGAAATACCGATTTCGCGATAGAGGCGCTCGAGGATATCGCGGGCATCGCCCGGGGTTTGCGTGGAACGGAAATTTTGATCTTGATCCTTCATGGGTCTGTCCTCGTGGCCTTGGCATGGCTTGCTTGGCTTGGCGCCCGTGTTGCGCGCGTCGGCGGAGCTTCTGGCCACGCGGTAAACAGAAGCTTGAGAATTTTAGTTAAAATCACGCGAATTTTGTCGCCCCCGCCGATTGCGGCCCCGGTTGTGTCTGGCGGCCAACATCCGTAGATTTTCGGCAGGCCAGCGGGTTTGCGCATGCGGCATTTGATTATCGAGGAGCCGTTCTCCGAAAGCGCCATTTGGGCGCGGCGGCTCGCCATCTTCGCTGCGGCGGTAGTTGCGACCGGCCTTGTTCTGGCGCGCCTCGGCCTCGATCCGACGGCGGTGCTCGCGGTGATCGGCTCGGCCATCATCCTTGCTTGCCTTGCGATCCTCTGCGCCGGCGCGGCCGGCGTCGAAATCTGGCAGACCGGCCGCAAGGGCGTCGGCCTGCTGCTCGGCGGCGCCGTTCTGGCGGTGCTGCTTCTCGCTTATCCGGCCTATCTCGCGGTGCAGGCGGTGCGGCTGCCGGTGCTCAACGACATTTCGACCGATACCGACAATCCGCCCGCCTTTTCCTTGTCGCGCAAGGCGCTTGCCGCACGGCATGGCTGGCTGCCGCCCTCCGTTCCCGCGGCGGCGCGCGAGGCGCAGAACGACGCCTATCCGGATGTGCAGCCGATCTATCTCGATCTCGAAGCCGACGATGCCTATCAGACCGTGCTCAGCGCCGCCGCGGCCCGGCATTGGAAGATCATCGATGCGATCCCGCCCGGCGGCCGGCTTGGAATTGGCCATGTCGATGCCATCGCGCATGGCATGATCCTCGGCTTCGCCGATGACGTGACGATCCGCATCTGGCCTTTGGCCGGCGAAACGCGGATCGATGTCCGTTCCGCCTCGCGCATCGGCCGCCATGATTTCGGCGGCAATGCTTCGCGGATCGAAGCTTTCGCCGACGAAGTGAAGACCGAAGCCGCCGAGAAATAATCAGAGAAATAATCAGGCGCGACGATAGAGGCCCTTGAGTCCCTCGCCTTCAACGCCCACCAGTCCGCGCTCGGCCAGATCCTGCAAATGCGCGAGCACCGAGAGCGCCGCGGCGCCCTTGAGGCGCTGATCGAGACCCCGATAGATCGCCGCGACAAGCGCGGGAATGTCCGCCGGGCCTTTGTCGAGCGCGGCGAGGATTGCGGCTTCCCGCAAGCGGCGATGGTGGATGAGGGCGCGCACCATGCGCTGCGGCTCGGTCAATCCGCCGCCGTGGCCGGGCCAATATTGCACATCTTCGCGCGCCAGCAATTTTTCGAGCGAAGCCATATAGTCGCGCATCCGGCCGTCCGGCGGGATGACCACCGAGGTTGCCCAGGCCATCACATGATCGCCCGAGAAGAGCGCGCCTTCTTCCGGCAGCGCAAAGGCCAGGTGATTGGCGGTATGGCCGGGCGTTGCAATTGCCTGCAGCGTGTAGCCGGAGCCGGCGATTTCATCGCCTTCGGTGAGCACCGCATCCGGCCGATAGGTCCGGTCATGCGCCGCATCGAGCGTGGTTTCGCCATCGCCGGACGGCGCGACATAAGGCGCACAGCCGATGATGTCCGCGCCGGTTTCTGCCTTCAGCGCCGCGGCGCCCGCCGAATGATCGCGATGCGTGTGGCTGACGAGAATATGGCGAACCCGTTCCGTGCCGAGCCCCTGCAGCAGCGCCGCGAGATGCGCCGGCGAGACCGGGCCGGGGTCGATGATCGTCACGTCGCCGGCGCCGACGACATACGTGCAGGTGCCGGTGAAGGTCATTGGACCCGGATTGTCGGCGACGATCCGCCGGATCAGCGGCGACAGCCGGACAAGCCTGTCCGGCGCGCCGGGCGAACGCAGGTCGAAGTGGATGTCCTGATCCGTGTCGCTCATTCGGGCGCGGCGGGCGAGTCGGTGGCAGTCTTGGCGGCTTTGTCTAGAAACACATGCGCCAGGGCGTGATAGATGCTGTCCTTGCAGACCCATTTGGAGACGGCATCGGCGATCAGCGCAGCGAGCATCAGCGGAATGATCATCGCATGGTTTTCTGTCATCTCCGAGACAATGACAAAGGAGGTGATCGGCGTTTGGACCACGCCGGTGAGATAGGAGACCATGCCGAGCAAGGCCAGCGCGCCGAGCGGCACATCGTGAAATGTTGAGTGGAGATTGGCCGCCAGTCCGGCGCCGACCGCGAGCGATGGCGCGAACAGGCCGCCGGGAATGCCGCCGATCGAGGACAGCAGAGTCGCAAAAAACTTCATCGGTCCGAAGATGGCGCAGGCAGGCACCGCGCCATGCACAATGGCGCGCGCCTCATCGTAGCCGGTGCCATAGCTTGAATCCTGCGAAGCGAGCCCGCTGAGCGCAACGCCCAGGCCACAGAGCATTGCAAAGGCGATCGGGTGTTCCGCAATGAGCCGTCCCGCTTTGCCCGGCAGGCCGCGCGCGAAGCGGATCACGATCCGGCTGAAAACGCCGCCAAAAAAACCGCCGAGCACGGCGCAGACCGGCAGCGCGAGCCAGGCACGGCCGAGCGGCAGCACCGCACTGGTCGAACCGAAATAGGCATAATCGCCCACAAGGCCGAGCGATGTGAGGCCGGCGGCGATGATCGCGCCGAGGACGAGGCCGCTGGTGCGCGATTCGAAGGAGCGGCTCAATTCCTCGATGCCGAAAACGATCCCGGCGAGCGGCGTATTGAAGGCGGCGGCAATGCCGGCAGCAGCGCCCGCGAGCAGAAGCCCCCGCTGATACTCCATCGAGCGCCGGCCCATCGCATACATCAGTGCGCCGCCGACCTGGACCGTCGGGCCTTCACGCCCGATCGAGGCGCCGCAAAAAAGCCCGAGCGTGACGGCGAGGATTTTGCCGGCCGCAACGCGCAGTGAAACGAGCGCCGTGCGGGCGGAGCCATCCGGCATTTCGCGCGCGGCGATCACCTGCGGAATGCCGCTGCCCTGCGAATTGGGGAAGACGCGCAAGGTCATGAAGACGATGAAGCCAAAACCGAGCGGCGTCAGCGCGAGAGACAGATAGCGCGAGACGGCGAGAAGATGGTGAAAGACGCGCTGCGCATGATCGGCCAAACCTGCCATCAGGATCGCGGCGGCGCCGACCAGCAATCCGCCGATCAGAAACAATGTCCGTCGGCCCCAGCGCTGCAAGAGGTTGCGTGTCAGGCTATGGACATTCGTGAGGTGGCGGCGAAAGGTCATCGGTAGCTTTGGTCTTTTCATCTTCAATTCGGTCTTCATGCTACGGAAGCGGGTGGCGATGGGTACAATTCCGCGAGCCTTTCGAAGGCCGCGGCATGAAGGGCAGGGTCGCGATGCAAGGCGACGATCGGCCCCTGCCAGAAATGGCCGAGGCTTTCGCATACGGCTTCGATCGGCACCGCCGAATCTTGCGTTTCGTTGATGACGAGCGCGGCGATCGCAAGACCGCGTTTTTGCGCGACTTCGAGCGCCGACAGCGTGTGGCTCAGACTGCCGAGATAAGTCCCGGCGATGAGAAGCATCGGAATGTCGAGCGCGGCGATGAGATCGCAGATGGTGGTTTTGGCATCGAGCGGCACCATCAGGCCGCCAATGCCTTCGATGAGCAGCGCATCATCAGCTTGCGCAATCGCTGCGTTGCAGAAGCGTGTCAGTGCCGCGATGTCGATCGCTTTGCCTTCGAGCGCCGCGGCCATGTCGGGCGACAATGGCGCGGCAAAACGCCAAGGCGCGATCTTGGCGATGGCGGCGAGATCGGGCGTTTGCCCGCAGGCTTTGAGCAGGAGCGCCGGATCGCTGCTGGAGACATTGCTTTCGCCGAAGCCGGTCACAACCGGCTTCAGCGCCGCGACCCCGCGCCCGCGGCGTCGCAGCGCCGCGATGAGGCCAATCGAGACGAATGTCTTGCCGATGTCAGTTCCGGTTGCGGTGATGTAGAGCGCGGGCAAAACGGATCCTTTTTCACATCCGACGTCAGGCTGGGGCACGAAGATCGAGGTGCGCAACGGCCTCGGCAAGACGCGCAACGTCTTCGTCGCGATGCATTGCCGAAAAGGCGATGCGCAGCCGGGCGGAGCCTTCTGGCACCGTCGGCGGCCGGATCGCGACGACGAGAAAGCCGTCATCCTCCAAAAGCTTCGAAGCGCGGAGCGCGGCCTCGGCCGGCCCGAGCACAAGCGGCACGATCGGGCTTTCCGCCAGCGGCAGGCCGAGCTTTTGGGTGAAATCACGCGCCTTGGCCAGCGGGCGCGCGCAAAGCGCGGGGTCCGTCGCGATGATGTCGAGCGCGGCAATGGCGGCCGCGGCGCTCGCCGGCGGCAGGGCGGTGGAATAGACGAGCGTGCGCGCCCGCGAGGTCAGAAGATCGATTACGCTGCGCGACGCGCAGAGATAGCCGCCGTAGCTGCCAAGCGCCTTCGACAGCGTCCCCATTTGCAAGGGCACGGTATCGCTTGTACTCGCTTCTCTGTCGATGACGCCGAGACCATGCGCATCGTCGGTCATGAGCCAGGCATCGTGCGCGACGCAGATTTCGGCGAGAGCCGAAACCGGCGCGCGGTCGCCGTCCATCGAGAAGACGCTGTCGGTGACAAGCAGCGCATGGCGATGTTCGGGACGCTCCGCCTTGAGAATGGCATCGGCATGATCGACGTCATTGTGACGGAAGACGCGCACTGTCGCTGAAGAGAGCCGCGCGCCGCCAAAGATGCAAGCATGGGCCAGTTCGTCGACGAGGATCAAGTCGCCTTCACCGGCCAGCGCCGGGATGACACCTAAATTGGTGAGATAGCCGGAGCCGAACACGCGCGCCGCGGCGGTCTGTTTCAGGTTCGCAAGGCGCGCTTCGAGCGCGACCAGCAACGGATGATTGCCGGTGACGAGGCGCGAGGCGCCGGCGCCCGTCCCGTAGGTTTCGATCGCCGCGATCGCCGCCGCTTTGACCTTGGGATGCCGCGACAGGCCGAGATAATCGTTGCAGGAGAAGGAGACGAGCCGGCGTCCATCGCGCGTGACAATGGCGTCGTTGGCGCGCGCGCTCGTCGCGAGCGCCCGTTGCAGATTCAAGTCTGCCAATTGCGCCAGTTTGCGTTCGGCAAAGGCATCAAGCGAGGTCACGGGCTTTCCTTCCTTGCCGTTGCGGTTTAACCGTGGCGCGCGGCTCTGGCAACAAGGCGCGGATGGTGGCGGAAGATCAGGATCGGCAAGAGGCATGGCAAGGGGCGTGGCAAGAGACGTGGCGCGACCACATCTGGCTGCCCTATGCGCAGATGAAGCACGCTCTGCCGCCGCTGCCGGTCGTCGCGACGCAGGGGTCGCGGATCACGCTCGCCGATGGGCGCGAGCTCATCGATGGGATCGCGAGCTGGTGGACCGCCTGTCACGGCTATAACCACCCGCATATTGGCGCTGCCGTCACGCGCCAGCTCGAAACGTTGCCGCATGTCATGTTCGGCGGCTTGATGCATGAGCCTGCGGTGCGGCTTGCGACGCGCCTCGCATCTCTGCTGCCCGGCGATCTCGACCGCGTCTTCTTCTCTGACAGCGGCTCGGTGGCGGTCGAAGTCGCAATGAAAATGGCCATCCAGTATTGGCTGAACAAAGGTGTGCGCGGGCGTACCAAACTGCTGGCCTTTCGTGGCGCCTATCATGGCGACACATTCGCGACCATGGCGATTTGCGATCCCGACGAAGGCATGCACAAGCACTTTGCCGGCGTTTTGCCGCAACATGTGATCGCCGACTTGCCGCGAACCGAGGGAGAGCTGGCGGCGCTCGACGCGCTTGTCGCGCAGCATGCGGACGAGCTTGCGGCGATCATCGTCGAGCCCTTGGTGCAAGGTGCCGGCGGCATGGTCTTTCATGCACCGGATGTGTTGAAGCGGCTGCGGGCGCTTGCGGACAAATATGATCTCATCTTGATTTTCGATGAAATTTTTACCGGCTTCGGCCGCACCGGCACGATGTTCGCGTGCGAACAGGCCGAGGTCGTGCCGGACATCATCTGTCTCTCCAAGGCTCTGACCGGCGGGACGATGGCGCTTGCGGCGACGATTGCACGCAAGAAAATCTTCGATGCTTTCTGGTCTGATGCGCCGACGCATGCGTTGATGCATGGCCCGACTTATATGGCCAATGCCTTGGCCTGCGCCGCGGCGAATGCCTCGCTCGATCTTTTCGAGCGCGAACCACGATTGAAGCAAGTTGCCGCGATCGAGGCGGCGCTCAAGGCGGGTCTTGAGCCCTGCCGCGGGGCGCGTAACGTCAGGGACGTGCGCGTGCGCGGCGCCATCGGCGTCGTCGAATTGGCGAAGATCGACGATCTTGCCGGGCTCAAGCGCCGCTTCGTTGCGCGCGGCGTTTTCGTCAGACCTTTCGGCAACATCATTTATCTCACGCCGGCCTTAACCATAGGCGAGGACGATCTACGTCAATTGACTGATGCGATCGTCGATGCCGTGGGAAACGGTGTCGTTTGAGTGACAAGCTTTGCTTTTTAACGGCATTCGCCAAGGATTAATGGCACTTGCCAAAGGGGCGTTTCACCCACATATAGCGGGTCTCGCTTTTGGACTGCTTTCTGAATCGCTTCGTCTGGACTGCCGGCGCACGTTTCAGCCATGGACCAAATTCGACTGAAACGGGTGGTCGCGCTATTGTGATCACCTTGCACTGCCAGAAAGGGCAATCGATGCCAGTAGGAACTGTCAAATTTTTCAATGACCAAAAGGGTTATGGTTTCATCCAGCCGGAAAACGGCGGCAAGGACGTGTTCGTGCATGTGAGCGCCGTCGAGCGCTCCGGCATGCAGGGCCTTGTCGAAGGTCAGAAGGTGACCTTCGAGGTCGAGACCGACCGCCGCTCCGGCAAGCTCGCCGCGGTCAATCTGCAAGCTGCGTGATCCTGAAGGTTTGAATTTTCGGAAGCCGCCGCTCTTCGGAGCGGCGGCTTTTTTAATGAAAATTCCGGCCTTTCGGCATGACGCGATAGGTGTCGTCGCGCTTATCCGTGGTGGTTTGCACAGCCTTCGCATCGAAAAGCCCTGGCTCGGTCAGACGCGCCTGATCGCGCGGATGTCGATGCGGATTTTTGACGGGCTGCGCGAGGCCGTTGCTGTCCGGCCGCGACAGAACGCCGAGCAATGGCGTCAGATCGTCAATCCTTTCGACGACGACATGGATGACGCCGGATTCCGATTGCAGCCGGCCGGTGACGGCGACGAGGCGCGCGGCAATCACGATCGGCCGATGCGCCTCGAAAATTTTCGGCCAGACGATCGCATTGGCGATGCCGGTTTCGTCTTCGATCGTCAGAAAAATCACGCCGCTGGCCGTGCCCGGCCGCTGCCGGATCAGCACCAGCCCGGCGGTGCGCACGCGCTGACCCGAGGCCATTGTCGCGAGATCCTGCGTGCGGACGATGTTCTCGGCTTTGAGATGCGGCCGCAGAAAGCTGACGGGATGGGCTTTCAGCGACAGCGAGAGATGCCGGTAGTCTTCGACGACATGCTCGCCGAGCGACATCGGCGGCAGATGCGCTTCCGGCTCCAGCGCGCGGAAGCTTAAATCTTTCAAGAGAGGCAGATCATCTTTGTCGCCGGCGCGGTTCAAGCCGTGTACGGCCCAGAGCGCATCGCGCCGGTCGAGGCCGAGCGAGCGGAAAGCATCCGCTTCCGCGAGCGCCGAAAGTACGCTCGGCGCGAGACCCGTGCGCAGCCAGAGGTCGCGAATTGAATCATAGCCTTTGTCGCGCTGAGCCACGAGCGCTTCCATGTCTTCCTTGGCAAGGCCGTGCACCTGCCGGAAGCCGAGGCGGAGCTTCTTTGCCGAACGGATATCGTTCTGCATCGAGGCATGGCGCGGATGGAGACGCGATGAAGCTGCTGTTTCATCCGCTTCGAGCGTGCAATCCCATTCGGAAAAATTCACATCGATCTCTTCAATCGCCACGCCATGTTCGCGCGCATCGCGCACGATCTGCGCCGCCGAATAAAAGCCCATCGGCTGCGAATTGAGCAAAGCGCAGGCGAAGACATCCGGATAGCGGCATTTGATCCAAGCCGACGCATAGACGAGCAGCGCGAACGAGGCGGCATGGCTTTCGGGAAAACCATAGGAACCGAAGCCCTCGATCTGTTTGAAGCAGCGTTCGGCGAATTCGCGCGGATAATGGCGTGCCACCATGCCTTCGATCATTTTATTGCGGAACGTATCGATGATGCCGACGCGTTTGAAGGTCGCCATGGCGCGGCGCAGTTTGTCGGCCTCGGCGGGGGTGAAGCCCGCGGCGACAATGGCGATTTTCATCGCCTGTTCCTGGAAGAGTGGCACGCCGAGGGTCTTGTTGAGGACCTCTTCGAGTTTTTTGGATGGATAGCTGACAAGCGCCGGATTTTGCCTTCGCTGCAGATAGGGATGCACCATGTCGCCCTGGATGGGCCCCGGTCGGACGATGGCGACTTCGATGACGAGATCGTAGAAGGTCTGCGGCCGCAGCCGCGGCAGCATCGACATTTGCGCCCGGCTCTCGATCTGGAAGACGCCGATCGTATCGGCGCGCGAGATCATGGCATAGACCGCGCGCTCCTCCGCCGGAATGCTGGCGATCACATGATCGACGCCATAATGGCGGCGCAGAAGATCAAAGCCGCGCTTCAGGCAGGTGAGCATGCCGAGCGCCAGGACATCGACTTTCAGGATGCCGAGCGCATCGAGATCGTCCTTGTCCCATTCGACCGTGGTGCGCTCATCCATCGCCGCATGGGCGATGGGAACGATTTCGTCGAGGCGGCTGCGGGTGATGACGAAGCCGCCGGTATGTTGCGAGAGATGGCGCGGGAAGCCGACAAGCTCTTGCGCCAAAGCGAGCGTCTGTGCGAGCCGGTCTTCCTGCGGGTCAAGGCCGAGGCGGCGCACTTGCTTCTCCTGCGGCCCTTGCGAAGCGCCGCCCCAGAGCGAGCTCGACAGCGCCGAGATGACATCTTCCGACAGGCCGAAGACCTTGCCGACATCGCGCAAGGCCGAGCGGCTGCGATAAGTGATGACGGTCGCGGTCAAGCCGGCGCGGGCGCGGCCATAACGGTTGTAGATATATTGCATCACCTCTTCGCGCCGCTCATGCTCGAAGTCGACGTCGATGTCCGGGGGCTCGCCGCGGTCTTTCGAAATGAAGCGCTCAAAGAGCAGCGCATTTTGCGCCGGATCGACATCGGTGATGCGCAGGCAATAGCAGATGGTCGAATTGGCGGCCGAGCCGCGGCCTTGGCAGAGAATGTCCTGGCTGCGCGCATAACGCACGATGTCATGCACGGTGAGGAAATAAGCCGCGTAGTTCATCTCCGCGACGAGTGCCAACTCATAAGCCAGCGTATGTTTCACCTTTTCGGGGACCACACCTTTGTAGCGTTCGGCCGCGCCGGCATAAGCGAAGGCTTCGAGCGCTGCCTGCGGCGTGGCATAGCCTTCGCGCAATTCTTCCGGATATTCGTTCTTGATGTCGGCGAGCGAGAAGGAAAGCCCTTCGAGAAAGCGCAAAGTCTCGTCCACGGCTTGCGGCGCCTCGACAAAGAGGCGCGCCATTTCGGCGCCGTCTTTCAAATGCCGCTCGGCATTGGCTTGCAGCCGCTGGCCGATGGCATCGAGCGTCGTGCGATGGCGGACGGCGGTGAGCACATCCTGCAAAGGGCGGCGCGCCGCATTGTGCATCAGAACGTCATTGGTGGCGATCAGCGGCAGGTCAAGCTGGTGCGCGAGCGCGGCGCGATCGGCCAGCGCCCGGCGCATATGTGGGCCATAGGTCATGCTGGCGGCGAGCCAGACGCGGCCGGGGGCGGCCTCGCGAAGCCGATGCAGAAATGTCGTTGCGTCGTTTGGCGTCGCGGGCGTTTTTGTTTCGAGGGGAAGAACCGCCGCGTCTGGCGCGAAATCGTCATAGACCTTGCCGGGCTTGGCGGCATCGTCCTCCGGCTCCCAGCTGCTTGCCGGCAGGACGGCGAGCTGCAAGCCCTCGGCGGCTTCGAGCAGGTCGCCGGCTTCCAATCGACAAAGACCCTTCTGGCCTTTCAGATTGCCGCGGGTGATGAGACGCGTAAGCCGCGCATAGGCGGCACGGTCCTGCGGATAGGCGAGAATATCCGGCGTGCCGTCGCAGAAGACAAGGCGGCAGCCGATGGCGAGGCGCAATGTCTCCGGCGCAATGTCATTCTCCCGGGCAAAGACATGCGCACGCACGACGCCGGCGAGGGAATTGCGGTCGGCGATGCCGATGCCTTTCAGGCCGAGCTTAAGAGCCTCGGCGACGAATTCTTCCGGATGCGAAGCGCCGCGCAGAAAGGAGAAATTCGTCGTCACGCCGAATTCGGCGAAGGGGATGGCGCGTTTTTCTGTCGCGATCCCGTCATTGCGGGGCACGAATGGCCGCAGCAACCCAGGTTTTGCGTCCGCATTGCTTCGCTGCGTCCGCGATGACGGTCGTTTATCGCCACTCACGCGAACAGCCCATGCATGAACCAGCGCGGGCGCGCGGTCTCGGTCTCGTAGAGACCTTCGCGGTAGAGCCAGAAGCGGCGGCCCTCGCTGTCCTCGGCGCGGAAATAATCGCGGGTGAGGGCGCGATGCTTCCACCATTCGGGGGCAATCCGCTCCGGCCCTTCGATGGCGGCGATATCATGCAGCACGCGCCGCCAGCGGAAGCGGATCGGCGGCCCGTCCGGCACGCTGGCGATGGCTTCGATCGGCTCGGGCTTTTGCAACAGGCGGATGGGGCGCGGCGGGAGCGCGTCCTCGGCGAAGATTTGCGCGTCATGCCCGGTATGAGGATGACGTTCGGGGCGAGACAGGGAGAAGGGTCGCGCCGTCACCGCAAATTCCGGCCAATGCGTATCGGCGCGTTCGAGCCGCATGACCCGCCGCACGCCGAGCCGCGCGCCGAGCCGGTCGATGAGATCGGCCAAGTCTTCCTCCGCCGCGGGCGCCAGCCAATTGGCCTGGTCTTCATCCTGCCGTTCGACGGATTCGGCCGCGAGCCGCACCAGATCGAAGCCAAAGCCCGCCTCGAGCGGATCGCGCTCGTCGACATTGGCGGCGGCCTCGATCTTCTCGCGGAAGAGGCGGGCGATGACGATTGCGTCGCGCAGCGGCCGGCTGGTGCCGGCGCGCAGATGCCGCACGCTTCCATCGACGCCGAAAAGGCTCACGTCGAGCTGCCGTGCGCCTTCGCCCTGTCGCGCGAGCAGGCTCGCCAAGTCCTGGGCGAGAGCCAGGATCGTCGCTTCGATCGTCTCGCGTTGGATGACCGGCTCGGCAAAGCGCCGCTCGGCGAGATAGGCCGGCGCCTCGAAATGCGGCGTGATGGGCGTCTTGACGCGGCCGAGAAGCGCATCGAGCCGGACGAACAGCGGCTTGCCGAACCGTGCCGCGAGCGGCGCGCGCGGCCGCAGGATGAGATCGTCGATGCGGCGCAGGCCTGCCTGCGCCAGCCCCGCCAAGGCCGTATCATCGAGCCGCAGCGCGGCGAGCGGCAGCGCGCCGAGGCGGCGGCGCAAATCTTCGTCGCGCAAACCCTCGGGGATCAGTCGTTCTTGGCCGAACCGCGCCAGGGCCCAGGCGGCTTCCGGCGTCGGCGCCAGCGCGACGCAAGCGGCAAAGCCCTGTGCGGCGAGCCGCGTCTCGATCTCGTCGAGAAGCTTGTCTTCGCCGCCGAAAAGATGCGCCGCGCCGGTCACGTCGAGCATGGCGCCATCGGGCGGATCGAGCGCCGCAAGCGGCGTGAAGCGGCGGCACCAATCAATGATCGCGGCCAGCGTCGCGGCCTCCGCCGCTTCATCCGCCGCGCAGCAGGCGAGGTCCGGCAGGATCGCGCGAGCGTCGGCGAGCGCCATACCGGGCCGCAAGCCGTGCCGCGCGGCGGCGCGGTTCACGGCGGCGAGCCGTTGCGCGTTTTTGACTTTGGCAACAGTGGCGAGCGGCGCCTCAGGCGCTGCGGCGGTACGGCGGATGATCCTGTCCGTCGCCAGCGACGGTAGCCAGAGGGAGAGATAACGCGTCACGGAACAAGACCTCTCGATGGCTCCAAAAAACGGAATGGAATTTGTCGTGATCCAGAGCGGGATGCGAAAAAGTGGACACCGGTTTTTCGCGTGAATCCCGCTCTAAATTTCTGGAAAAGCCGGCCGGCCCGGCGCGCGCCTTGGCGATGCGCACATCGAAGGCGGCGAGGCCGGGCAGGGGTATGCGATTGCCGGCGGAAGCTTGCGGCGGGCTCGGCCGGGCGCGGATTTCAAAGCGCGTCTCGGCGCTGCTCGAGAGCGCCGCGGCGCGCACCGGCCCGGCGAAAAAGAGCAGGCCGGTTGTGCCCTGTTTCTGCGCGGCGAGCACAAGCCGGCGCGAGGCCGTGAGGTCATAGAGCTTGGCGGAATAGATCTCGCCGATCACCACCGCCGGCGTCCGGCATTTCAGCGCCTCTTCCATCGCCCAAAGGGCATCCTTGGCATTCGCGGTCCGGACAAGGACGAGATGAGCCGGATCGATCCCATGCAGGGCAAGGCCGGGACCATAGAGCGCGCCCTGTTCGAGGCCGGCAAAATCCTCGCCGATCCAGATCAACGGCGACTTGCGGCTGGCGGCGAAAAGCGCGGCAAGGGCGAGAACGAAGCCGGCCGCGGCCGGCGCATCGCCCGGTGCGGCGGCGGTGATCTCATGCAGCGCGCCGGCGGCGAGGCCGCCCGCCAGCATCGAGTCGAGCCGCGCCGCGCCGAGGGGCACGCGCGCCCGCGCGGCCCCCGCCGGCGCCGCATGAGGGGCGGCGGCGATGCCGGCGATATCCCGGCGCAAAAGGCTGAGCCGCTCCGCCATGCCCTTGTTTTGCGCGCTGTTTCCGCGCGGAAGGGTTGGGCGAAGCCGTAAAGGCTCCCCGGCCATCTTTCTCGATCCAATGTTCCTTATTTGTTCCAAAAACTCCTTTTTCAGGAAGGAGTCAAGACGGGAGCGTCCGAGGTCGTGTCTCAGTTTGAAATTTGGGTCTAACGATCATCGTTTTGCGAGGCGACATAGTCGACGATCGCGTGACATGCGGCTGCAAAACTCTGTGCGAGACGCTCTTCGGTTTCAGCCAATTCAGCGCGCTTTCGGTCTAGCACGTCGGGGTGCCACGCCTCTTCGTTATTGCCGAGAAAACCTATGCGATCCGCCTCGTCACTCGCGACGTAAATAGCAACTAAGGGGCCGGCCGACCCCTTCGTATGGATCCATATCGGCTGCCACGGGTCAATAAACGAACGCAGTTGAACGGCAGCCTGCAAAAGGGGCAATCGCCCCTCAAGATAGGCAGCCGCGATCTCGGCGGCCTTCATAACGTCCCCTTCTTATACGGCCCGCGCTTCTTCGGCCCACCTTCCAGCGCGTCCATCAGCGACCACGTCTGCAGGACGTTTCTGGCCCTTAGGGCCGGTCGGCATTACGGTTGATCCGGTGAATGAATAACAAAACAGCCATAGTCTTCGCGACGCCACCCACGCAATAATCTCACAAGCACCATTAGTTCTTCGTGTGCCTTGGCATCATAGCCGGGCGATTCACTTCTATAAATTATATCAGTGACAACATGCAGCTCTGGCGCCATCGCTCCTAGGCGCAATTCGTATGCTTCAAGGACATGCTCATGCGCTATTCCGCGAAGCCTTTGTGAGAGGTCCAGAGGCGTTTTTTTAAGCTCCATTGGGCTTGCTCCGCGCTCCATTGTCATTAACCCGCTTCTTGTGGTCGTGCCTCAGTCACCCACCAATAGCCTGCCCGAACACGATCCGATGCCCGTCGATCGTGGTCACCACGATCTCGCGCATTCCGTAGGGCCGGTCGGCCGGCGCCGAACATATAGCGCCGCGATCTTTAATCTCGGCGTAAAGCGCGGCAGCATCGCTCACGTCGATATAGCCGAACCAATTGTGCGAGCCGAGCGCCGTTGCCGGCACATCGCGCGGACATAAACCGAGCATCACCCGCACGCCATCGCGTTCGACCAGGCGCCAATCCGTCGCGTCCGCCCATTGGGTTTCAAAGCCAAGAATGTCGCGAAAATAGGCGGCGCTCCGATCGATGTCGTGAACCGCGAGCACGTAGGCCCAAGGCGCAATCTTCGCCGCCATGAATGCTCCTCATCTCTCATGTCCGGCTATCTTCACGCAGACTTGAAAACTGCGGCAAGTAACGATTTTCTTAGCGCTGACGTAAGTAGGGGTGCCGCAACCGCCCGGAGGCCCGATGTCCGCGCCACACTGGTTTTACCGCCATCCGCTCTGGGTGCGGGTGACGCATTGGTTGAATTTCCTCTGCATGATCGTGCTCTTGATGAGCGGGCTGCAGATTTTCAACGCGCATCCGGCGCTCTATTGGGGGCAGAAGTCGGATTTCGATCATCCCATCCTGTCCATCACCTCGGTCGAGGACGACAAGGGCAATGAAAGTGGCGTGACGACTGTCGGCGGCCACAGCTTCAACACCACCGGCCTGCTTGGCCTTTCCGGTGGCGGCGATCGTGCCTTTCCGCAATGGGCGACGCTGCCGCATCTGCAATGGCTCGCGATCGGGCGGCGCTGGCATTTCTTCTTCGCCTGGATTTTCGTCATCAATGGCGCGATCTATGTCCTGACCTCGCTGATCGGCCGGCATTTGCGCGGCGATCTTCTGCCGACGCGCGCCGACCTCGCGCATATCGGCCACTCGATTTGGGAACATGTGCGGCTGCGCTTTCCCAAGGGCGACGAGGCCAAGCGCTATAATGTGCTGCAAAAGCTCGCCTATCTCATCGTCGCTTTCCTGCTCGGGCCGGTCATGGTCCTCGCCGGGCTCACCATGTCGCCGCGGATCGATGCGAGCTATCCGATCCTGCTTGAAATCTTCGGCGGCCGGCAATCGGCGCGCACGATCCATTTCATCCTGGCCTTCTCGTTCCTCGGCTTTTTCGCCATCCATATCGTCATGGTGCTGCTGTCGGGCGTGTTCAACAATCTGCGCTCGATGATCACCGGCTGGTACAATCTGGGAGACAATCGTGAGCGCGCTTAAGGAGATCGGCCGGCGTGGCTTTCTGCTGCGCGCGGCGGGCGGCTTCGCCGCTTTGTCGCTCGGCGGCTGCGACGACAAGCTGTCGGAAGACACCAATGTCGTGAACATTCTCGAAAGCGCCGAAAACCTGACGCGCGTGTCGCAACGGGCGATCACCAGGGCGCGGGCGCTCGCGCCAGAATATAGCGAGGCGGAGATTTCGACCGATTTCCGCGCCAACGGCACGACCGATCCGCAAGACGAAGGCTACAAGGCGCTGGCGAAGAACAATTTCGCCGACTACCAGTTGAAAGTGCGCGGCCTCGTCGAGACGCCGATGCAATTTTCGCTTGCCGATCTGCGGACGTTGCCGTCGCGCACGCAGATCACGCGACACGATTGCGTCGAGGGCTGGAGCTGCATCGGCAAGTGGAAGGGCGTGCCGCTTTCCATCGTGCTCGACAAGGTGCGGCCGAAGCCGCAGGCACGTTATGTGATGTTCTATTCGGCCGACCCGATGGCGATGGACGAGGGGCCGAACGGCCTCTATTACGAGAGCATCGACATGCAGGGCGCTTATCATCCGCAGACGATCCTCGCCTATGACATGAACGATCAGGTGCTATCGATCCCGCATGGCGCGCCGCTGCGCCTGCGCGACGAGCGCCAGCTCGGCTACAAGATGGCCAAATATGTCATGGAGATCGAACTGGTCGAAAGCTTCGCCCATATCCGCGGCGGCAAGGGCGGCTATTGGGAAGACCAGGGCTATGAATGGTATGCGGGGATCTAGAGCAACCGATCTGCCATGCGCGGTCGGCTATTTCTTCGCATAATAGCCGACCGTGCCGTCGATCCAGTCCTGCCGTTGCGGCGAGAAAATATCGATGTCGATCGTGTCTTCGGTGAAATGAAACTCGTGCGGCACGTTCGGCGGGATGATCATCAGGCTGCCAGCGCCGAGCAGATATTTCTTGCCTTGCGAATAGACTTCGCACGCCCCTTCGGTGATCCAGGTGATCTGCTCGTTGAGATGGTGGTGCAGCGGCACGACGGCGCCTTTCTTCATCCGCCATTTGACGAAGGTCGAATGCGCGCCATGCAGATATTGCCGCGAGATCAGCGGCGACATGTCCTCGATCGGCTGCGCGTCGAGCTCGTAGAGATTGGGCAGCGCGGCAATATGGGCGCTGATGTTCGGGTCGATGCCGCGGCCCGGCGCGTCCGTCACTTGCGGCGCAGCGTTGAGCGCCGGTGCGATGTCCTTGGTCATGGGTCCCCCTATTGTGAAGGCGCGACCATACCATCCTTATTCGGCGATGGCAGCGTCTTCGCGACGCCGCGCGGCGACGGCAAGAAAATTTGCTCCGAGGCCCGCGAGAATTCCGGGCGCCGCCTCATTGAGGACCGCGCCGAAGCCCAAGAGCTTCCACAGCGCGGCGGTGGCGAATCCGGCGAGGATGGAGGCAACGACCGAGCCGCTTGTGCGCCGCCAGCCGAGCACGCGGATCATCATTGCGGGCGCAAGGGCCGCGCCGAGCAGCGAGATCGACGAGAGGACGAGGGTCACGACCGAGCGATCGAGCCTGGCCGAGACCGTCATCGAGATGATGCCGAGCAAAAGCACGATGGGCCAAAGCGGCGGCGCGCGGCGTGTCACGATCTCGATCACGTCGAACTTCACCGTCTGCGCCATGGCGACGAGCAGGCTGTTCGAGGTCGCGGCGATGGTCGCGAAAATATCGGCGACGATGAGACCGGTGAGGACCGGTCCCATGTCGGTGCGGAAGAAAAGGCTCAAGCCGGCTTCGGGATCGGCGATTGCCGGCATGATTCCGCGCAGGACGATGCCGAACATCGTCATGGCGATCCAGGTGAATTGGATGAAGCCGATGAAAATCCACCAGGCGCCGCGCGTTTCCGTCGGGCTGCGGCCGGCGAGATAGCGCGAGGTCATCTGCGGCTGGCCGAGGCCGAAGCCAAAGGCCGCCGCGGCAAAGCCAAGCATGAAGATCAACGCGGCCAACGCGCCGTGCGGCATCAGGTTGAAAAAGGCGGCATTGGCCTGCGCGGTGTTCCGCCAGAAGGTGGCGGGATTGCGCGTCGCCACGAAAATCACCGCAGCGAGCGCGAGGCTCGTGCCGAAGATGCGGATCAAGGCCTGTAACGTGTCGGCATAGACCGAGCCGCGAAAGCCGCCGATGCCAGTGTAGAGCACGATCAGGGCGGCGAACAGAACCAGCGACAGAAGATGCGGAAAGCCGAATGCGCCTTCGAGGAATTTCTGTCCGGCGATCCATTGGCCGCAAATATAGCCGGTGAGGCAGAGAAGGATCAGGGCGCCGGCGAGCAGCTTGATGCGGCGGCGCGTTGATGGCGGCAGGCCGCTGGCGATGACATCGGTCAGGGTCGCGGCTTTGGTCTCGGCGCCAAGGCGGTTGATCCGGTCGGGAAAGAAGGTCCAGAAGGCGATGTCGCCGATGAGCCAGCCGAATGGCAGCAGCAACGCCTGCGCCCCGAGCGTATAGCCAAGCCCGACCGCGCCGGTGACGATGAAGGCGCTGTTGCCGGTCGCGCCGGCGCTGAGGCCGACAAGCCATTTGCTCAGTTTCTGGTCGGTCAGCGCATCCGAATTCAGCCCGCGCGCATGGGCGCGGCCGAGAAAGGAAACGAAGAACGTCGCGGCGAGCGTGACCAGAAAGATGAGGACCGAAAGATCGTCGGCGCGGCGCATTGAGGGGTCCCGGCTTTATGCGTCGAACCATAAAGCGCGCGCTTGCGGACCGGAAGGCGGGCAGGGCATGCGCCTCGGCTCGCTTTGGCGGCGAAACGGGAGCATTGCGGCCGCTAAAGAAATGCCGGCGGAAGCCGCCGGCATTTCGTTTTCAATTGTCTAGAGGCGATCAGCGACGGCCGCGTCCGCCACCGCCGCGGTGTCCGCCACGGCCACCGCCGTGCCATCCGCCCCGGTGTCCGCCGCCATGCCAGCCGCCCCGGTGTCCGCCGCCATGCCAGCCGCCCCGGCCGCCATGCCAGCCGCCCCGGCCACCATGCCAGCCGCCCCGGCCGCCATGCCAACCACGGTGCACGCCACCGCGCCAGCCGCCGCCATGCCAATGGCCGCCGCGCCAGGCACCGCCGCGCCAACCGCGATGGCCCCAATAACGGCCGCCGTGCCAGCGCCAGCCGCGCCAGCCGAAGCCGCCGCCCCAGCCGAAGCCGCGCCGCCAGGCGAAGCCGCACCAGTACCAGCCGGGACCGCGCCAGCCGAAGTCGTACCAGCAATAGGTGCGGCCGCCCCAGATGAAAGCCGTCTTTTCGACGCCGGTGAGATCCGCCGCCGATTGCGTCACAGCCGCTTGGTCCGCGATGGGTGCGGCTTCCGCGACCGAAGTCAATGGGCCTGTCGCGAAGACCAGCGCGGCAAGCATGGAAAGAAGATAACGCATCTCGATCTCCCCACTGATTTTATAACTCGAGACTGCCCCGCAGCTCAGCTCAGGGCAAATCCCGGACGACGAGGCTAGCGACGACCGGATGAATGGGGACTGAAGGAAACTGCGGATATTCGCCTTGAATTTACACAATTACTTGTTCGGACAGCATGACACGGAAGTTAACATGACACGCAAGTTAAAGAGCGCAGATCAAAGGGGAAGTGACAAACGCGCATCGTAGGCGATGCCGAGCATCGTTGTACGCAATGTGAAAGCGGCCTTCTTGCCGAAGACTTTCTCGAATCTCGCCTGCGCCATCTGCCAATATTTGCGAGCCTGGCGGACCTTGGCCTTGCCTTGCGGCGTCAGCTTGATGCATCGGCGGCGCGCATCGCCTTCGCTTGTCACGAAGACGATGAGCCCGTCGCGTTCGAGCGGTTTGAGATTATGTCCCAGCGCCGAGCGATCCATGACGAGCGCCGCGGCGAGTTCCGTCATTGTCGGCGCGTTTTGCACATAGCGGGCAAGCTCCGCGAGAAGCGTATATTGCGTCGAACGCAGGCCGCAGGGCGCGAGCGCATCGTCGTAAAACTGTGTCAGCCGGCGCGAGGCTTTGCGGATCGCGGCAGCGGTACATGGGCTTTCGGTCGTCGCGCTTTGCGCGCGCAGGGCGCGTTTATCTTTCATGGAGCAAACGCCAAGGATCGTTGAACACCTTATTTGAAGGATGAAATTCGAGCGATCTTTTGTTGTGTCGACGCCGTTGCGCACGCCATTGTGCCGCAGACGATGGTGTGGGGCCGCCGGGCCGTGCCCATTTGCCGGAACGGCGCCCGCCGCCGCGAGCGGCTGGAAAAAGACCTTGGCCGGGATGGGTTTGCCCAGCTTCCCGCCCTGGACTACAAATGTTGGACAACGAGTTCTGAGGGGGACTTTTATGGCCAAGGCCTATTGGATCAGCGCCTATCGCAGCGTTTCCGACCCGGCGAAAGTGGCGGCCTATGCCGAATTGGCACGCCCGGCGATCCTCGCGGGGGGCGGGCGTTTTCTAGCCCGCGGCGGCCGAATAGAAGCCCATGAGGCCGGGGTCGCCGGCCGCACGGTGATCATCGAATTTGACAGTTTTGCACAGGCCACCACGACCTACGGGAGTAAAGCCTATCAGGAGGCACTGGCGGCGCTCGCCGATGGCGCCGAACGTGATGTCAGAATCGTCGAAGGCGTCGATTGAGCTTCGCTGCGCAGAGATATTTGGCGTATATGCCTCAAATATTTGCCGCCAGCTTGGATCGCCGATCGGATCACCGGCTGTTCGTCTATGAATTGGTTTGCACCGCGTAATATCCTCTTCGCTTTCGACCGCTATTGCGCGGTCATTCTCGCGCTTTACGTCGCTTTCGGCCTCGATCTGCCGAATCCCTGGTGGGCGATGGTCACGGTTTTCCTTTCACAGCCCGCACAGCCTTTGGCCGGTGCCATCTGGGCGCGCGCGACCTATCGGGCCGTCGGGACAATCGTCGGATTGATCGCAGCGCTGATCATCATCCCAAATCTCTCGAACGCGCCCGAACTGATGATCTTGGCCTTGGCGGGCTGGATCGGGCTTTGCGTTTTCGTCGGGCTGCTCGACCGCTCGCCGCGCTCCTACGCCTTTATGCTTTCGGGCTATACGGCCGCACTCGTGGGCCTGCCGACGGCGGTTAACCCCATTGCCATTTTCGATGTCGCGGTGGCCCGCACCGAAGAAATCATCATCGGTGTCCTCGCCTCGGCCATCGTGCAAAGCCTCACTTTGCCCAAAAGCGTCGCCACCGCCATGACGGAAAAGCTCGATGGCGTCATGACCAATGTCCGGCAATGGCTCGGAGAGGGGCTCGAAGCGCTGCACGCGCCCACATCGCGACCGACGCCGCAGCGCGTCGCGATCGATTTGACCGAATTAAACCTCATGGCGACGGATTTGAAATTCGAGGCCGCCATGTCCCGCGCTGGCGGGCGCGCCTTGCGGGCGCTGGAAGAAAAACTTGTCGGCTTGCTGCCCTTGGTCAATGCCGTCGAGGATCGGCTCAATGCGCTGACGGAAGACGGGTTCACGGTTTCCGAGATCAAGCCGGTGCTGGAACGGATCGTCGCTTGGGTGACGACCGCCGGCGAGCCAGAGGCCGGGCTGGTCGAACCCGTTCTGCAGGACATCCATCAATTGGCGCCGGCGCTCGGCCCGCATTCGAACTGGCGGGATCTTTTGCTGACCAGTCTCAGCGCGCGGCTCGCCGAGATCGTCACGAGCTGGAACGAATGTGTGCTGCTGCGCGCGGCCTTGCGCAAGCCTGCGCTTCTATCCGACCCGCATGTGCTCGGCATGCTCGGCGCAGCGCGCCCGCGGCTCCTGCATGTCGATTATGGCGTGGCGGCGCTGTCGGGCGTCGTGGCCGCCGCGGTCGTCATCATCGGCGCGGCCTTCTCGGTGGCGGCGCATTGGGAGCAGGGCGCCTTGGCGATCGGCATTGCCGCCGTGGCCTGTTCGCTCTTTTCAGCCGCCGATGATCCGACGCCAATGGTGGTGCAATTCATGACCGGCTTTGTGGTCGCCTTTCCTTTTGCGGTGCTCTATGAATTTGCGATCATTCCGGCAATCGACGGCTTTGTGCTTCTGGCTGTCGCTTTGTTTCCTTTTATTTTCTTGAATGGCCTCTTCCTGGCACAACGCAAATATTTCCTGCGCGCGCTTGCGACATCCATCGGCTTCAGCTCCGGCCTGGCGCTGCAGCCGGATTTCGTTTCCGATTTTGCGACCTTTATGAATGTCTATGTCGCTCTATTGATCGGCGCGCTTTTGGCCTTGACCGGTTTGCAAGTGGCGCGTGTGCTTCCCGTCAACCGGGTCATTCGCCGCATCGTGCGCGCCGTCTGGCGGGATATCGCGCTTTTGACAACCATGGCTTCGCCGCCGACCCGCGCCGAATGGGCAAGCCGGATGCTCGATCGCATCGGTCTTCTGATGCCGCGCCTGGCGCTGGTCGGGGGAGACGATCAAGCAAAGCTTGCCGAAGCATTGCGGGACCTGCGGCTCGGCGCGAGCATTATCGAATTGCGGCGCTTGCGCGAGAGCAAGCTCGTCAAATCCGGCACGGAAATTGATCTCAGCCTGCGTGCTCTGCGGGAGTATTTCGTCGCCCTTTCGCATGAGAAACGACGCCCGCTTGCGCCAAACTTCGTCGAGCATCTCGACGCCGGGTTGGCGCAAATTCTCCAGTGCTCAAAGACGGATGATCGCTTCCTTGGTGTCATCGCCGCGGTTGGCCTGCGGCGCAGTTTCTTTCCTCAGGCGCCAGCCTATCAAGCGGCGGGGGCGGGCTGATGGTTGAAACGAATATCTTTGGCGTCTTTTTCGGCGGCGGCCTCGTTGCGGGCGTCCTTGCCGCAATCGTTCTGATCGTCCTGCGGCGGGTTCTGGCACGCGTGGGTTTTTACACGCTGGTCTGGAATCGCCCGCTCGTCGATATTGCTTTCTTCACGCTGCTCTGGGCGCTCATGTCCACTTTCGTCCCGCGGATCGACGCGGTGCTCAGGGGCGCCTTGTGAGACGGTTCTTCGCAGCTCTCGCCAGCTTGGGCCGTTTTTTCCTGACGGCGCTCTTTGTCGCCGCCGGGCTGATCGCCGCCTATTGGCTCTGGATTTATTATCAATACGATCCGTGGACGCGTGACGGCCGGGTCCGGCTCGATGTCGCAGAAGTCGCGCCCGACATTTCCGGCCTCGTCACCGATGTCTTCGCCAAGGACAATATGCCGGTCCACAAGGGCCAGCCGCTTTTCGTCATCGACCGGCCCCGTTTCGAGCTCGCCCTGCAGCAAGCCGATGCCGCCGTGCAGCAGGCCAATGCCAATGTGCTGGCTGCAGAAGCCAATGTCGAGGCGCAGTCGACAGCGCTTGCCCAAGCGCGCCGCGAAGATGCGCGCAACCACCGGCTCGGCAATCTGGTGCCGACCGAAACGGTGGAAGAGGGCAGGGCCAAGGTCGATCAACTCGCCGCCGCCGTCGCCCAGGCCGAAGCCGCCGTCGCCCAGGCGCGCGCCGCGCAAGGTTTGGCCATAGCCTCGCGCGGCACCGCGCGCCTCAATCTCGACCGCACGCTGATCCGCGCGCCTGTCGATGGCGTGACGGCCGATGTGCAATTGCGGCCCGGCGACTATCTTGCCGCCGGCCATCCGGCGTTCGGCGTCGCGGATTCCGCATCGCTGCATGTCGATGGCTATTTGGAGGAAACGAAACTCCGCGACATCCGCGTCGGCGATCCGGTGTCGATCCAGCTCATGGGCGATGACCGCTTTCTGAAAGGCCACGTCGAGAGCATTGCGCCGGGCATCCAGGATCGCGAGCGCAGCCCAAGCGCCGATCTTCTCGCCAACGTCAATCCGACTTTCAATTGGGTGCGGCTCGCGCAGCGCATTCCCGTTCGCATCCATATCGATGAGGCGCCGCCCGATATCAAATTGATCGCCGGCCGCACGGCGACGGTAATCGTCCATCCAACCAAGCGTCGTTCGGGTTTCCGATGGCTGTGGCCGTGGTAAGCGCACACCTCTCTTTTTGGCGTGCGGCGGCCGTGATCGCGGCGGCGGGGCTCGGCGCCTGCTCCGTCGGTCCGGACTATCATCTGCCGAGACAGGCCGCCTTCAATGCACTGGCGGCGCAAGGCGCCTTTGTCGGCTCGCGGAAAAATCCCCGCGTCATCGATGCGCCGTTGCCGCCCGAATGGTGGCGCCTCTACGACAGCCCCGATCTCGATCGCCTGGTCCTCGGCGCGCTCACCGCCAATACCGACCTGCGCGCCGCCGAGGCCAATCTTGAGCGCAGTCGCGCTTTGGTCGAATTGGCCAAGACACAGCAGCAGCCGAATGTCAGCTTCAACGGCGGCGTCGAGCGCGCGCAGCTTTCGGCTGAGCAATATCTGTTTGCCGGAACGCTGCCGCAATTCTACCTCTATGACGTCAGTCTCACGGCCTCCTATGAAGTGGATCTCTTCGGCCGCATTCGGCGCGGTATCGAAGCCGCCGAAGCGGATGACGCGGCGGTGGAGGCGGCGCGCGATTGGGTCCGTGTGGCTGTCGCCGCCAATGTGGCGCGCGCTTATGCCGATGCCTGTGGCGCCGGCGATGAATTGGTGACGGCGCGTGAATCGCTCGCATTGCAAGAAAAAAGCCTCGCCTTCACGCAGCGGCTTTTCCTCGGCGGCCGCGCCACGCATCTTGATACGTCGCGATCACAAGCGCTCGTCGATCAATTGCGCTCCACCATCCCGGCCTTCGTCGCCCGCCAGCGCAACGCACTTTATCGCTTGGCGACGCTGAATGGCCGGCCGCCGGAAGAGTTCGAGCCGCAGCTTGCGCGTTGTGTCACGACACCGAATGTCAAACGCCTGATCCCTGTCGGCAACGGCGCCACGCTGTTGCGCCGCCGCCCGGATGTGCGCGCTGCCGAACGCGAGCTTGCGGCGGCGACCGCCGAAATCGGCGTGGAGACCGCGGCGCTCTACCCGACAGTGGTGCTTGGCGCGTCCGTCGGCTCGACAGGCCTGACGCAGGACTTCCTGACGCAAAGAACGAATGAGTTCGCTTATGGACCGGGCGTGTCCTGGCAGCTCAACCAGAGCCCGGCACGGGCGCGGATCGCCGCCGCGACCGCGGCGCAGAAGGCGCAACTGGCGCATTTCGATGGCGTGGTGCTCGGCGCGTTGCAGGACGTCGAAAGCGCCTTGAATGTCTACAAGCACGATCTCGAGACCAAGAAGAGCCTGACCGGCGCGCGCAATTCCGCCGCCGCGGCCCTCTCCGATGCGGACCGCTTACAAGTCGAGGGTCGCACCGATGCGTTGGCCACTCTCGATGCGCAGCGCACTTTGGCCAGCGCCAATGCCGCGCTCGCCGCAATACGCTCCCGCATCGCGCAGGATCAGGTCAATCTCTTCTTCGCCTTGGGCGGCGGCTGGGAAGACGCGCCAAGCCCGGTGAACATCAGCGCCGTAGCGACCGATCACAATTAAGGCCTGGTGCTACTGGAATTGCACGCCCATGCGCGGCGGCTGACGCCAGACGACCTTGCACTGGTAGCGGGAATTATCTGAATCGAAGATCAGGTCGAATGTGTTGTGCGGAACCGGTGCATGCACTTCCAAGCAGGCGCCGCCCTCCGAAAGGTTGCGGATGATACATTTGATCGGGCCGCCGGTCGCCCAGACGATCTGACCGCCCTTCAAGGTTCGCCAACGCGGATGCATGCGCCGGGTCCCTCGTCCGGTCCTTCGGTCAGCAACGCCGTCCGGCAGGTTGGTCACCGTGCTCCTTCGATCATCAATCTGGTTCATGATCATTCCCGACTTGTGAAGCGACTAGCAACGCTAACGGCTATCGGCGCTTCATGAGCGGCCGATAAACGCCGGCATACAAATTTGCGTCGAATTTTCCGAAGCGAGCCGGGTGATGCGGCGCGTTTGCAACACTGTGCGTCTCGCAAATCCGTCGTTTCTATGCGGCTCGGCCGATGAAATGATCATCGCGTTCAAATCGGCGTGAAGTCCGACGGTTGGCCGGCGTTTCATGCGCCTTGAATGCGCTTCGTCAGAGGCGGGAAGCGTGCTCGGGCCCGTTTAGGTTAATGATTGATTACGATTGCCGGCGATTTCTCGATGCGATTAATGACTCTTTAACACCGGGCAGACTTTCGGAGGTGATCATGCTCGTCGAACGCCGTGCGCATCCGCGACAACGCACCTATTTGGGCGCGAGCGTCGAATTCAACTGCGGCTACTCAATGCTCGACGGCTTGATCCGGAATGCAAGCCGGTCGGGCATCCGGCTTACGATGCCGAACACGGTCGCGCTGCCATATGAAACCTATCTTCACGTCAAGAAGACGAAGCAACGTCTGCCGATGCGTCTCGTCTGGCGCACCGAAGAAGCATGCGGCTTTGCGTTCGTGATTGAGCCGGGCAATGTCATTTCGCTTCCGTCGACGCCGCTCGGCAATCTCCATAGTATGTGGGCCGATCAAACCGGCGGCGTGATTCTTGAGTATGCGCTGCTTGGCGCGATGAGCGCGGTCCTCACCATCTATGAAGCCCGGACGGTCGGCGCGAAATTGTCGAGTGTCTTCCAGGCCATTTCGTCGGCATTGCAATAAACGAATCCGGAGATCACCCCGCGCGCAGCGGATTCCGCTGCCTTTGCTTGTGTATATAATATCGATAGAATGAATATGGTTTGCAAAGTCCATCGCAATTGAGCAGCGAGTCGAGACTTGGGCTTTGGCTAAGGCTTGTCTTCACGTATCTACGTCCTAAATGACGGGGCGGCAGACGTGAGGAGGCAGCATGAGCGCCGCGTTATTTCGTTCCCGCTTGCAGACGTCTCAGCTCCTTTCATTCTATCGTTCCGTCCGCGAAACCAGCCGAGATCTCGGCCGAAGGCTGTCGGATGCGGACGCAACGGCGCAATCAATGCCGGATGCCAGTCCGGCCAAGTGGCATTTGGCGCATACCACATGGTTCTTCGAGACCATGGTGCTCGCGTCATTCGTGCCGAACTATCGATGTTTCGACACATCATTCAATTTCCTCTTCAACTCCTATTACAATTCGATTGGCGAACGCCAACCGCGGCCGAAGCGCGGCCTCATCACGCGTCCGAGCCTGGAAGAAATCTATGGCTATCGCGAGCATGTTGACGCGGGCATCGCGCGACTTCTTGAAAGTCGCCCGGCGCGTGCGGCCCGCGAACTGATCGAGCTTGGCTGCCATCACGAGCAGCAGCATCAGGAACTTCTTCTCACCGACATCCTGCATTTGTTTGCGCAGAGTCCGTTGCGCCCGGCCTACAAAAGTGCGGAGCCTTTGGTGGTCGAGCCGAACGGGTCCGACACGCTCAAATTCGAAGAATTCTCAGGCGGCGTGATCGAAGTGGGTCATGATGGCGAGGGGTTCGCGTTCGATTGCGAGGGGCCGCGGCACAAGGCGCTCGTCGAACCGTTCCGGCTGGCGGATCGGCTGGTCACGAACAGGGAATGGATGCAATTCATCGCCGACGGCGGCTATCGCAACCCGCTGCTCTGGCTGTCCGAGGGTTGGGCCAAGCGCCAGGCCGAAGACTGGAGCGCGCCGCTTTATTGGGAAGATCGCGGCGAAGGCGAATATTGGACCATGACCTTACGCGGCGCGCAGCCGGTCGATCCCGCCGCGCCCGTTTGCCACGTCAGCTATTTCGAGGCCGACGCTTTTGCGACATGGGCCGGGCGGCGGCTGCCGACCGAATTCGAATGGGAACAAGCGGCAAGCAATGTTCCGCTCGCCGGGAACTTGCTCGAGTCCGAGCGGCTGCGGCCGCGGCCGGCGCCTTTGGCGACGGGCCAGCTTCGCCAAATCTATGGTGACGTCTGGGAGTGGACGCGCAGCGCCTTCGCGCCTTATCCGCGCTTCAAGCCGGTCGAGGGCGCCGTCGGCGAATACAATGGCAAATTCATGTGCGGCCAATTCGTGCTGCGCGGCGGTTCCTGCGTCACGCCGCCCGGCCACCTGCGGCCGACGTATCGCAACTTCTTTCCGCCGGATGCGCGGTGGCAGTTTTCGGGCCTGCGGCTGGCGGAGGACGTTTGATGCTTCAAGTCGTCGATGCAAGGACACGCCAAGCCGATGCCTTTCGGAGCGACGTGTGGGCGGGGCTTGCCCAGCCGCAAAAAACTTTGCCCAGCCGCTGGCTCTATGACGATGACGGCTGTGCGCTCTTCGAGGCCATCACCCGGCTCGAGGAATATTATCCGACCCGGACGGAAACCGCGATCCTGAAGGACCACGCACCGCAAATTGCGGCCTTCTGCGGCCGCGACGCCGTGCTCATCGAATATGGCGCCGGCGCCGGCGTGAAAACGGAGATCGTGCTCGGCGCGCTCAACGCCCCGCGGCTCTATGTGCCGGTCGATATCGCCGCCGATTTTTTGGAGCGGACCGCGGCGCGCATGCGCCGCCGCTTTCCGCAGCTTCACGTTCACCCCATTGCCACCGATTTTACGTCGGATTTTGAAATTCCGGCGCATGTCCCGGCGGAAAGCCGCGTCGCTTTTTTTCCCGGATCGACCATCGGCAATCTCGATGTGGCCGAAACGCTCGCCTTTCTCCGGCGGGTGCATCATCACGTCGGACACGGCGGCCGCGCGATCATCGGCGCCGACCTCAAGAAGGATGTTCCGACGCTCATCGCGGCCTATGACGACCGGCAGGGCGTGACGGCGGCCTTCAACCTCAATCTGCTGGCGCGGATCAACCGCGAATTGTCGGGCGGCTTCGCGCTCGATCAGTTCGCCCACGAGGCGCGCTGGAACGATGGCGAATCCGCCATCGAAATGCATCTCGTGAGCTTGAAAGAGCAGGTTGCGACGGTCGCCGGCCGGTCGTTCGTCTTCCAGGCGGGCGAGACGATCCATACCGAAAGCTCGCGCAAATATAGCGTCGAGAGCTTTTCCGACCTTGCGGCGAAGAGCGGCTGGCAGGGCAGGGCGATTTGGACCGATCCGCAGCAACGCTTTGCGCTTTTCGGATTGAGCGCCGCGTGAACGCCGCCGGTCAGTAAGGCGGCGCGCGACGCGCGTGTTGTGCGCGTGCCGCCTCCGTCCACCAGGCGAGATCGTCGGCAAAACGGCCGAAGCTTTGGCTGAGCGCCTTGCCGCCGTCGCCGATCGGCGCGGAATTGGCGTCGAGCGTTTGCGCGATCGGCCCGACGGCAAGCGTGCTCGAAATGACGACCATGCCCATTTCCGAAAGAATGCCGTGCCAAATGGTTCCTGAGCGCACGCCGGCGAGCCGGCCGCCCGAATAGCTGGCGATTGCGGCCGGGCGCCAGAACCATTCCTCCAGAAAGTGATCGGTCAGGTTTTTGAGCCCGGGCTGGGGCCCCCAATTATATTCACCGGTGACGAAGATGAAGGCGTCGGCGCCGCGGATCTTTTCAGCAAGCGTCTCCATCGCCGCGGGCGCGCCGCCCTTCGGATATTCCTTGTACATCCGGTCGAGCATGGGCAGGCCCACCTCCTTGGCATCGATAAGCTCGGGCGCGGCGCCGCGCGCGCCGAGTTCCCGCACGATATAGTTGGCGAGCCTTATGCCCATGCGGTCGCTGCGATAAGAGCCGTAGAAAACAAGTATGCGATCTGCCATGCTTCTCTCACTCATAGGAATTCACGGCCGCGACGGCTGCCCTTGCCAAAAAGTGTATCATCGGTCGTGATTATTGCACCTGTAAAACGCCTCCTCGATGACATCAGCCGAGACTAACCCGCCTTGTCCAAATCCACGCCCCTGCCTTTTCTCTATTCGCCGGTGACGCGACGTCTGCGGACGATCGCCGTTGCGCTGCTCGTCGGGGCAGGGTGCGTGAACTATCTCGATCGCGCGGCCGTCGCGGTGGCCGAGCCGCAAATCCATCACGAGCTCAATCTTTCTTATGGCCAGCTCGGCGTTCTGCTCTCGGCATTCGCCTGGAGCTATGGTCTGGCGCAAATCCCGGCCGGAACACTGATCGATCGTTTCGGTCCGCGGCGGACATTGGGGATTGGCTTGGCCTTATGGTCACTGGCGCAGATCGCGGCGACCTTCGTGCGCTCCTTTGCTCAATTCATCGTCGCGCGCGTGTCGCTGGGCCTTGGCGAATCGCCCATGTATATCGGCGGCGCGCGCGTCTGCACCGATTGGTTCGCACTGGAACAGCGGGCGTTGCCGATCGCGATCTTCAATTCATCGTCCGGGCTCGCGCCCGCGCTGGCACCGCCGCTGCTGACTTGGCTGATGCTGATGTTCGGCTGGCGCACCATGTTCCTGATCGCAGGCCTCGCCGGATTCGTCATCGCCGTTCTGTGGGCGATGCTTTATCGCGCGCCGGAAACGTCCGGCGTTCCGGCGGCCGATCTGCACGAGATCCGCCGGCAGGATGTCGCCAACGTTGCTCATGTCGGCATTCAGCAGGCCGCCTGGCTGCTGCGCTTCCCGACATCCTGGGGCATGTTTTTCGGCTTCTTCGGCGTCGTCTATATTTCCTGGCTCTATGCCACGTGGTTACCCGCCTATCTGGAAAATGCCCGCCATCAAAGCATCGCGGACGCTGGCCTTTGGGCATCGGTTCCGCTGGGCGCAGGGTTTCTCGGCGCGCTTGGCGGCGGATTCATCTCGACCGGGCTCGAAAAACGCGGCATCGATGCGGCCGCCGCGTGCCGGATTCCGACGATCGCCGGATTGGTCGCGGCGGGCATATTCACCGTGGCCGGTTCCTATACGGCCGACGTGTCCGTCGCGATCGGCCTGATGGCGTGCGGCCTTTTCGCCGCGAACGTTTCATCAAGCTGCGGCTGGGCGCTCGCGGCGGTGATCGCGCCGCCGAACACGGTCGCAACGCTCGAAGCCATCCAAAACATCGGCGGCTCGATCGGCGGCGCGCTGGCGCCCCTCATTACAGGCGCTCTCGTGCAGGCCACCAATTCGTTCCTGCCATCTTTCGTTTTAGCAGGGGCGATCTCAATCGTTTGTGGGCTCGTCTATCATGTTGCAACGCACGAGAAGATCGTGCCGACGGAATAACGGCTCGGCTGATAAGCTACGGGAAACGTGCAGACAAAGCGATGGCCCCGCAGCCTGCGGCTGAACGGGGCCTTTTTTCGCTTAAAGCGAACTGTCTATGACTGATAGGTTTGCGCCATTCTCTGCACTTGGCCTTCGTGCTTCGATGTCGCTCAAATTTTAAGTTGTCGGCGGCTCGTCACTTCGCCAGAGCGCTCCGGCAAAGAACTCGAACCGTGACCGTGAGATAATCACGGTCTGCAGAACTGGCCCGGTGGAGTCATCAAACCTCCTCTACCTTGGTGGCCCGACATCGTCGCGCGCGGCTTGCCTCCATTCCCAGCGCCAGCACCCGCGACGCGGCCTTGCCGCAGTGCACTCGGGGCTGCTCTTAAGAGCGGGCCTTGCCGCGACGGCACGAAGACAACCTCCGTTCCGTCGAGACGCGACTCTATTGATATTTGCCTCTGACATCATTCTGTCAATGAAAGAATTGCCGCGCGGATGAGACCGTTGGGCCAGAGCAAGGTGCTGGCTCGGACTCGCTGCAATCCGCCGACACGGAATTGAGAATATGAATCCGTGACATCCGCCGATAACGGCCTATAATTTTGCATGGGTCGCGGCGCCGCTCGCGGCTGATCGAACTTGTCTTGCGGTTGCCGTCGCCGCGACTCCTGGAGACTAGCCGTCTGGGAGAGTGGATATGACAATTCGAAACCCAGTTGAATGGAGCGCTGATCAGTTCGAGCTCTCAGCGCACGCTCTGAAATCGATTGGCCATGCCTTTTGGCGGCCTGATGTCGATGCAAGCAGTCCGCAGCCGAGGATCGAACGTATCTCGGTTGGGGATCTCAAGGACGTCTTACGCAGCGGGCTGCGCGACTTCGCCGCCTACCGCACCGACGTGCTCTTCCTCTGCCTGATCTATCCGTTGATTGGAATTGTGCTTGCATCCGTCACGCTGCATTTCGGCCTGTGGCCGCTGTTGTTTCCACTCATATCCGGCTTTGCACTGATTGGTCCTTTCGCGGCTGCTGGCCTTTATGAGATGAGCCGGCGCCAGGAGCAGGGGAAGCCCGTATCATGGGGCAATGCATTTGCCGTGTTCGGCTCTCCCGCATTCGCCGAGATTATCAAGCTCGGTTTGGTTCTGGTCGGCATTTTCTTGCTCTGGCTGGCAATTGCGATGGGGCTTTATCGGTTCACTCTCGGCCCGGCGATGCCGACGTCCTTACATTCGTTTGAGACGGAGCTGTTCTCGACCGCGCCCGGTTGGACAATGATCATCGCCGGCATTGGCATCGACCTGGTATTCGCCCTGGTCGTGCTGGCGATCAGCGTGGTGTCGTTTCCGCTCCTGCTCGATCGGCCGGTGAACGTTTCAACCGCGGTGCAGACGTCGGTCCGTACAATGATGCTCAATCCCGTGCCGATACTCGTCTGGGGATTGATCGTCGCGGGCAGTCTCTTCCTCGGCGCCATTCCCGCGCTCGCCGGGCTGATCGTGGTGATCCCCGTCCTCGGGCATGCCACATGGCATTTGTACCGCAAAGTTATCCACCCAGGGGCCGGCGCGAGCCCTTCTTGAGCGCGCGCCGAGCCCGGTGACGACCCCACGGCTGCGTCCGCGCCGGTGCGCCCTCAGGCCTCCGAGACGTCGAAAATCGACATGCTGCTCGATACTTAGCTAAACCGAGCCCGGCTCAGTCGGCTCTAGCGCCACCGGGATTGGCGGTCGCTTATTGATCCGCCAGCGATGACTCGCAAGTACGGTTCATCGGTTCCTCTCACTATTTGTTGCCCCGCTTTACGAGGAACATCCGCCGGCTAAAATAAGTTATATCACCGCCGGGTATTGGAAATTGATCAGCAAATCATGAGCTATCGGGAAATTGCTTCAGCCGTCCGCGATTGGACAGAGGCGCACGGGCTGAGGCTGACAACATGTTGGGCCGGGGGTGAGATGCTCTGCGCCGATCTTTCGAGTCCCGACGGTCAAAGCTTCAGGATTGCGATCGACAGACCCTTAAACGGCGTCACCGGCGTCCGTCTCGTTTGTGTCGAAGGCTGGACACAAAATGATCCCCACCAAAACTGGGTGGTGGAAGCCGCCGATGTGCGGGAAGCTCTCGAAGAAGCGCTGGAAGAGGTGCTGAGACAAATGACCGTCAGATGGTGATGTCCGGGCCAGCTCTGTATCTCCGCGCCGACGCATCGCGACTGACAACAATCGGCGCTGAATAAATCTTCACACGGCATTGGTCTCGATGGCGATATTGCCGTGCAGCAGCGCCTTGGAGTAGGGGCAGATTCTGTGCGCCGCTTGGATCAGGTTCTCCACGACCGCGCGATCGAGGCCTGGGATGCTGACATCGAGGCGCGCCGTCAGGAAGAATTCCGTGCCATCGAGGTTCAGGTTGATCTCCGCGTCGACCGCGATGCCTTCGGGGATTTCGATTTTCTTTCGACTGGCGGCGAGCTCGATTGCGCCCATGTAGCAGGCCGACCAGGCGGCGCCGAAGAGGTCCTCGGCTGCCGGGTGGGGCTCCGGGAGCTTGAGGTCCAGGAAGCCGTCGCGGCTGCGCGCGGTGCCGTCATGGCCGTTCGTATTGTGGGTCTTGCCGGTGAAGAGAACCTTAGCGGTCATGGGGCAGTCCTTTCGGGATGACGCAGAGTTTGGGCCGGTCCGCCAACGAAGAGCGGATCATGAAACCAAAGCAGGCCGGATTCAATCGGCGCGATAGTCATCGGATCGTCATGGCGGTGCTGTCATTGACGCGCATAGGCCGAAAACGCAGCTTTGCTCATCGAAACTGCCGCCGAAATAGGCGGCGACTCCGACGGCGGGCGTGATATAGTTTCAAGTCCGCCAGGCCGAACGACGCGAAATTGATCTGTCGCTCACGCGCCGCGCATTGCCGACGTACTCTCCGAACGAAGACATGCTTTCCGAATTGGAGACGTCCATGACTGAAGTACAAGTCGATCGGAAAACCTATCAGATGCCGCCGCAGGACGGGTTTACCGTCGCGCATTTTCTCACCGTCGCCGACATCGAACGATCCGCGCAATTTTACGCGAGAGTGTTCGGAGGGCGTATTCTAAGCCACGGCGACAGTGAAGGCGCGCCAGGATATATCCAAATTGCGAACACATGGCTCATCGTCAATGTCGGGGGCGGCCCAACACCCGACAAGCCGTCCGTGACGCTCAGCGTCCCCGCCGATAGAGATTCATTCAGTAGCTTCATGAATATCCGCGTTGCCGATATCCAAGCGTGCTACGAGCTATGGCGCAGTCGAGGCGCCGAGTTCATCACCCCGCCAAAGGAGAAGTACGGCGAGACGCGCTGCTACATTCGCGATCCAGACGGCTATATTATCGAAGTCGGGCAAAGCAAGCCGGGCGTCGCTTACGGTTAAACGACACAGTCCTTACGACAAGAAAACGGGAGCGGCGATCGCGTTATGGCAAATGCCATCAGCGATAGTGTCATTCTTGCGGCGCGTCTCTTTCTCGCGGCGCTGTTCCTGATCTTCGGCTGGAGAAAGCTGAAGGACTATTCCGGCACAGTCAGTCAAATGGTCCACGACGGTATCCCGGTGCCGGTGCTAGCCACTGCCGTGGCGATTTTCATGGAGATCCCGGTTGCTTTCGCGGTCGCAATTGGCGCGTTTACACGTCCGGCCGCGATACTGCTCGCTTTCTACACGCTCGGAGCTTCGCTGATCGAGCATCGATATTGGACAACCAAAGGCGCGGATCGCGTCGAAAGCCTGGAGAACTTTTACAAAAACCTCAGTATCATGGGGGGCTTTTTGCTGTTGTTCATTACAGGTGCTGGCAGATATTCGATTGATTCTTTGTGTGGCATCGCCACGCGATGACCCGTGGGCCGCGAAGAATACGTCTGCGCATCCCGCCGGTCTCCGACAAAGGAATCATCCGATGCGATGGGCTTTGATCGATTTGCTGTTCGCCGGTGTCGGGTGGACCGACCTCGCGATTGCCCTGAACCGCATCGCGGTTGGGGCATTCTTCATGTTCTCGGGGTATCACAAGCTGTTCAACGCAGAGCGCCACCGTCTCATTGTCGATGAACTCAAAGCGCTTCGCGTTCCGGCGCTCGGCTTCAATCAATGGTGGGTGCCGTTGGTCGAGTTTACGGCGGGCGGCGCGGTTCTCGTCGGGCTTTTGGCACCGCTTGCCGCGCTTGGCTTGCTTGTTCTCATCCTTGTCGCCATGGCGACGTCCGGGCGGCAGCGGATGCGACTATTTAAGCCCATCGACCGCGCCGATCGCATCGACGATTGGCTCTACTTACCAGAGACCCTTTATGCGTTCATGCTGATCCTGGTCATTTCAGCCGGCGCCGGGCCGTACAGTCTCGATGGCCTGATCCTTAGGCTGATAAATACGCACGTCGCGTGACGCCGCATCACTCGGGATAAGTCTCGCCGCCGTCCGCCGCCGGCTTGTGGAAGAGGATAAAGACGAGCGGGTTGCCGGGCTCGGCCATCGCGTCGCTACGCTGGCCGGTTATCTCGCCGGCGACGCTGCTCGTATATTCCGCAACCACTTCGCCGAAACTGTTGCGCTGGATGGCCACCTTCTGTCCGGCTTCAACCTTGTCACCGAGCTTGACCAGATGCTCGACGAGCCCGCCCTGCGTTGCGAGGATCGGGAGCGCACTGTTGCCGATAAAGACACCCACGTCCTTGCTCGTGCGTCCCATCGGCCCGGCCAGGATGCTGTGATGCTTGAGGACGTTCATTGTGCCTTCCACGAACAGCGAAATCATCTCGAGGTCCAGGACGCGCGCCGCGCCGATCTCCGGCGTGAAGGAGGGGATGCCCGCGTCTATGAATGCATTGTGCAGGACACCGGGATAGACATGATTGTCGAAAATCTGGCCGACGGGGTAGAGCTCTGCCATCGCCTTGATCTCAGGCACATCCATGCCGGCGATATTGAAGGCGGTGACTTCGAATCCGGTTGTCCCGGTATGGAAGTCGATCGCGGCGTCGGCGTTCGGCCGCAGCAGCCGGTTGAAGAGCAGCCCGGCGTGCCGGCTGGGCGCAGTGGCGCCGTTCTCGTTTCCGGGCCATTCCCGATTCATGTCGATGAGATCCGCGCCCCGGCCCGAATTGGGCCATCTGCGCTGCATGCTTTCCAGCGCCGGACTGGAGACGTCAGTGACCGCCATCACCGTGCCGGACATCGCCGACGGATCGAGCTGGTTCATCACCGTCTGCACCGTCTGCACGGAGCTCATCTCGTCGCCGTGCACACCGCTGACCAGGACGATGCGCTTACCGGACTTTGCCCCCTTGGCGACTGTCACCGAGACATACCAATGCTGTCCGGTGGGCATCCGCACGCCCTGAAAATACAAAAGGTGCTTCTTGCCGGGCTCCAAGTCGTTGACGTCGAGCGCGCTGACGACCTTTTTCCCGTCGATTGTATCGCCGGTATAGACCGTCGCTGATGGCGCGCCCGAGGCTCGGCTGATAGAGGGGGGTGCCGACTCCTGGGCGCTCGCAGAACCGGCCGCGAGAGCCGCCGATGCGCCAACCGTTGCAATCGACGCGATCATGAAGTCGCGGCGATCGAGGTGCTCGTCCGGCCTGTTTGACATGATGGAGGTCCTTGCGGTGGGAACCTCTCGAAGCTTACGATTTTGCCCGGTCGTTCGGCAACGTTCTAAGCTTTGGCTGAGCGCGCCGCTGACGAGCCTCTAAGCATTTTCCTTCGAAATGACATCATCGATCGACGGCTCGCCCTTAACAGCTCTTTCGATGGCAAGCTTTGTCGCCTCGTAATTCCAATTCTGAATCTTTGTATCGTCCTTGGCTTCCCAATGAATAAAGACGCCAACGCAGATGAAAATATTGGCGGCTTCATCCTTGGGAATGACGCCTGATTTCACCGAATCGATGACGGCCTTGCCAATCCCCGTTTGTGCAGGCCCGAACATTTTGCCCGCCTGATCGCCGTTCTTGATGTCGACTTTGTTGAACATCACCGTTGCCGGCTTGGTCATCAGATTTGGCCTGACCAGGGCGAGAAGAGCGTTATCGCCCACCTTTTGATTGGTGAGGGTCGTGCAGAACGCAGTTTCGGCAGCGCTTCCGCGCGGCCCCATGATCAGATCGATATGCGCCACTTCGTTGCCGTCTCCGACAAGCGCCTCGCCGACGAGAACGCGATCAATCTTAAGCGCGGCCATCTGATCCTCCCTTCAAATGATTTTTGCAGCTTGATGAGACACAGCCTGCCGGATGTGCGGCATCGCTTGGTTAGCTTCGCCAAACGGCGAAGCTAACATTTTGCGCGGTGCTTTGCGGATGCGCGAGTCTTCGTCTCTCGGATTCGCGCTCAGGCGGTTTGCCGGCGGATAAGCCGCCAAAGGCCGATAAGAACGCAAGCGCCGACAAATCCCGCAATGAGATAACCGATCCAGCCGCCCAATGCGATGCCAAACAGTCCCAGCAGCCAGTCGGCCAGCGCGGCGCCGACGATGCCAAGAATGATATTCACAATGATGCCGGTGCCGGATCCCATGAACATTTCGGCGAACCAGCCTGCCAAGCCGCCAATTATAATCGCTCCAATCCAGCCAATCTCTGCATTATGCATTGAACGCTCCCCTGGTTAGACACGCCGGTACGCAACATACCACATTCTACCAATGGAAGATGTGCAGGAAATGACGATGGATCGGGTTTGTTGCGCTGCGGTCCTAGGCTGACGGCTTCGATGCCGGCAGCTTCAGGAGCGGAGTGGAGGCTCGCGTAAGTTGTCTTTCCCGTAGAGGCTTACCTCAGGCCGATGGCGAGCCCGCTCAAGTCGAGATTGGCCATCAGGCCCACTTGCAGGCCTTCAAGCTGCAAAATCGCACCCTTGTCGTTAACGAGCTGAATCACCCGCGCGCCGACACCGAGCGTGGCGCCGGCACCTGCAGCACCATAAACACCAGCAATATCTGAGGGCCGGTAGATGTGCAGGACGCGACCCTGCAGCGTCGTATGAGATAAACCGAAGACGAGCCCCGCATCGATGCCGCCGACCGAAAGCGGGTAAACGCGCCCGTGAAAATAAAGCGTGCCGCCACCTCCATGAGCACCGATAAACCAGCCTCCCTTCACGACCGACAGGCGCACTCTGCCGCTGTCGGCGTGGGCCTGCACTGACATGCCGGCTGCGATGATGAAAAACAAAGTCGTGAGGACGGCGCGAAGTCTGCGGGACAATGACATTCAGAATTCTCCGGTGAAGCACGTCAGTGCGAGATGAACACATCACTCGGACGTGATAACGAAGATGAAAAGCCTTAGGAAGAGCCGAGACGGCGCCGCGCTGCGGCGCACATCGGGCGGGATAATTGAGCCTAAGGCCTGGCCTTGGCTGTTCGCTGAAAGTGCAGCGGGCAGGGCTGGAATCAATAAAATCTAATAAAATCAGATTGGTCCAGATTTATTCTCAACCAAGCGAGATGTCTTGGCAGCTACGGCTGCGCTTTATGCCTAACAGCCGCCGTTGAGACAATCTGGGAGTGCCGGCGGCAGCGCTTGCGTTGCACCGGATAGGACGACCAAACCAGCCGCGAGAAGAACGGCGGCAGCTATCAAAATGATTATCATCGGCGCATTTTTTGTTATGTCCGCAGCGACGCGCCGCGATGGGAGACGGCGCAATTGAATGGCGATCAAAGGTTTCTGCCTGGAGTTCATGCATTGTCGCGGAAGGGTCCGCGCAGCGTGCGGAGCAGATGGGCGGTATCCCGGTCGCTGTTGTTTGTCCGGCCCGGACCCCAGCCGAGGATGCGCCGGTATTCACCCAGGCTTCCATTGTCGATCAGTTGTTTCTCCGGCACCGGGACCGGTCTGTCCGATTCCGGGGAGACATATAGAGCGTCCGCCGGGCAATAGGCTTCGCAGATGAAGCAGGTCTGACAATCCTCCTGGCGCGCGATGACCGGGATGTCGCCTGGTACGCGGTCGAAGACATTGGTCGGGCAGATTTTGACGCACATGTCACAGCTGATGCAGAGAGTCTCGCTGAGCAACGTAATCATTCATGCCACCGCCAAATGAGAATGCCCCGTGACGTCTTCCACCGGCTCGCGGCGGATCCAGATTTCGTCCAGACCGCCGATGATTTGATAATGACGCTGAGCCGGGTCGGTGTGCGGGAAGTCGGAACGGCGATTGAGGCTGCGGGTTTCGCGTCGCTCAAGGCCAGCCCGGTAGGCCCAGCGTCCAACTGCGGTCAGCGCAGCGGCTGTGCGCGAACGTTCGATGCTGCGTGGGTCATCAAGGCGCGGCGTGCCGCGAAGCTCGCGCCATAGACTGTCAAGCTTTGTGAGCGAGGTGGTCAGGCCGGCCTCGGTGCGGAAATAATTCTTATCGAGGGGCAATACCTCGCCTTGCACCCCCTTGATGATCGCATCGCTGTCGAAGCTCGGCCGGGCTTCGGTCCGCCGCAGCCCCACTTGGCCGACCGCGCGCAGCGGCCGGTCGGACGGAGTGTTTTTCAGGGCAAGGGCGAAGCGCGCCGCACCGGCGCCGGCCCACTGACCACTGGAGATGGCCCAGGCGGCGTTGGGACCGCCGCCGCCCGAAGCGGCACCCGCCAGCAGCTCGCGGGAGGCGGCATCGCCGGCCGCATAAAGGCCAGGCACGGAGGCGGCGCAGTCGTCACTCACGAGCCGAATGCCGCCCACGCCGCGCACCGTGCCTTCCAACACCAGAGTCACGGGAAAGCGCTGCGTATAGGGGTCGATCCCCGCCTTACGCAAAGGCAGGAAGGCGATGAAATGGGATTTTTCGATCACCGCCCGCACCTCCGGCGTGGCCTTGTCGAAACGGGCATAGACAGGCCCCTTCAGCAAGGCATTTGCCAGGAAGTCAGCCCGGCCCCGGCCGTTCTCGAAGCCGCCCAAATCGTTGCCGTCGGCATCGGTATAGGTCGCCCAAGCATAGGGCACACCGCGGGTCGCCGAAGCATTGACGGCGGCGGAGATGGCGTATTGCGCGCTGAACTCCATGCCCGAGAGGTCTGCGCCGGCCTCCGCGGCCATCAGGTAAGCATCGCCGGTGTTGACATTGCATCCCAGCGCTTTGCTCAGGAAGGCGCAGCCGCCGGTCGCGAGCACCACTGCACCGGCGCGGATGGAATAGCGGCGGTTTTCCTGCCGCTGCAGACCGCGGGCACCGGCCACGACGCCGTCCCGGTCCACCAAAAGTTCGAGAGCCGGACTTTGGTCGAGAATCTTCACGCCGAGACCGAGCAGCCGACGACGTAGGACGCGCATATATTCCGGACCGTAAAAGCTCTTACGCACCGGCTCGCCATTCTCGCGGGGAAATTTGTAGCCCCATTCCTCCAGCCGCGGCATCGATTGCCAAGTCAGATCGAGGACCCGTTCAATCCAGCGCGGATCAGCGAGCCCGTTGCCTTGGCGATAACGCTGGATCGCCACCTGCGGCTGCTCGTCCGGAGGGACAGCGAGCACGCCGTTGCCGCTCGCTGCCGCGGCACCGCTGCTGCCGAGATAGCCTTTGTCCACAACGACCACCCGGGCGCCGGACGTAACCGCAGACCACGCCGCCCAGGCGGCCGCTGGGCCGCCGCCAATCACCAGGACATCGGTGGCAAGCGTCAGATCGCCGTCGCCTTCTGCCGCAAATCCGCTATCCCAAATTGCTGCCGTCATGGCTCTTCCGTGAAAGTCGTGAGCGATAAGTGCGGATCGACCGCGTTCAATTCAGCCCGAAGCCCAGCGTCTTCAAAACATCGCGCAGACGCTCACGGCCATGTAAGGTCGGCGCATCCTTGACGCGCTTGAGCGCTTGCTCGCTCCACGCCAGCTCCGGCACGTTTTGCTCCCGCTGAAAACTTTGGATGCGCTCGTCATAAGCGGCGACGCCGGCGCGCTGCGCTTCGCCCCAAGCATATTGCTCGCGGAAGAGAACATTCTGCTGCGGCAGACGGGGCTTGATATCGCTCGGTACGGAATGGTCGGGTTTTCCGACGAGAAGACCGAAAAGCGGAAAGGAATTCGGCGGCAGGCCAAGTTCCTTGGCAACTTCGATGGGCTTATTGCGGATCGCGCCGATATAGACCGTACCGAGGCCAAGCGACTCCAGCGCGACGACGGCATTTTGCGCAGCAAGCGAAGTATCGACGGCGCCGACCAGAAAACTTTCGGTGTAACTGAGCCCCTCGGCGGTGTGCCCGCGCTCTTTGGCGAGCGCGTCGAGGCGCGCCAGGTCGAGCACCCAAATGAGCAAGAGCGGCGCTTGCAAAATATGTTTCTGATTGTTGGCCAAAGCCGCGAGTCGGGCCTTGCGATCCACGTCCTCGATCGCGATGACGCTCCACGCCTGAAGATTGGAGGAGGACGACGCCGACTGCGCCGCCGTCACCAGCGTTTCAAGCGTGCCTTCGGGGAGGGCATCCGGCAGATAGGCCCGCACCGAACGATGCGAAAAGAGAATATCCAGCGTCTCGTTGCTGACGCCCGGCAAGGTGAAATCTTCCTGCCGATAGCGTTTCCACGCACGATCGCGTGTCGCTTCTATCGGATCAGCCTCGACCCGTTCGCGTTTCGCAGATGAAATGCTCATATCCGTTCCCCTCATTCCGTTTTCTCTAACGACAAGGCGCGCTAGGCCGCCCTTTCCAAAACATTCGTCTCGCTGAGCCGATCGATTTCCGCGAGCTCCTCCGGTGTCAGGCTCCAATCGAGCGATTTGACATTGGCGACGACATGCTCGGGACTGGAGGCGCCCGCGATAACGCTTGCGACGATCGGCTGGGCTGCCAACCATGCGAGGGCGAGATCGGCGACCGTTTTGCCGCGTGCCGAAGCGAAGCCTGCAAGACGATCCAGAAGATCGAAATTCGCTTCCTTCAGAAAACGCGTGGCATTGCGTTGAACGCGCGCAAAGCGCGAGCCCTCCGGCAGCGGCGCATTGCGCCGATACTTTCCGGTCAGAAAACCGCCCGCCAGCGGCAGAAAGGGAAGAAGACCGATCCCATTGGCCCGCAACGCCGGAACAAGCTCGCTTTCGACCGAGCGGTCGAGAAGGCTGTAATTGTTCTGCGATGAAATGATGGGCTCAAGGCCGCCGACTTTCGTCTTCCACTGTGCGTCGACGACCTGCCAGGCAGGAAAATTCGAAAGACCGATATACCGGACCTTGCCGGAATGAACGAGATCGTCGAGCGCACGCAATGTCTCGTCGATCGGCGTGTTCGGATCCGGCCAATGATATTGGTAGAGGTCAATCCAATCGGTCTTCAGGCGCACAAGGCTCGCTTCGACGGCCTGCACGATGTATCGGCGCGACGCGCCGCCGTTGCGCTGGCTGGCATCCGTCCAACGTCCGAATTTGGTCGCGAGAACCACGTCTTTTCGGCGCGGTCCGAGCACCTCGCCCAGGACCGCTTCCGAACCGCCGCGCCCGTAAACATCGGCGGTGTCTATAAAGGTCACGCCGTTGTCGAGCGCCGCATGAATAATTTGCCTCGCGATTTCATTGGATACCCGTTCGCCAAAATTATTGGCGCCGAGGCCCGCCAAGGATATTTTGAGGCCGGACGCCCCTAGATAACGGTCTGTCATCAGCAATCTCCTCGCGGACAGGGCACGGGCTGAGGCGCCGGCAGCCAAAGCGATCGAAGTCGATTTACATAAACCTACTAGATTTATATATTTATGCAAATGTCCTTTGCTGATTGACGGGCGCGCGGGCAGCCTGCAGTTTTCGTCAGCGGGGGACGACATCTCCTCCCTTCCGAGAAGCGAATCGAAAGTCTTCTCGATCACCCGATTGTGACCACGAAGAAATGCGCGCTTCTCTGATCGAGGACCGCGGCTCATCCAGCTCAAGGATCAACGATGGACCAAAACATTTCAGCCATACTCGACGAATATCACGCGCTCATCCGGCAACAGCAGGATGGCAATGAGGCCCCAGCGCCGGACGGACGCGATCGTCTTCTGCGCGCAGTAGGCCCCGACACAGGTCGCCTGATCAATATTCTTGCGCGCAGTTTGCCTCGGCCGAAGATTCTCGAGATCGGAACATCTTTCGGTTATTCCGGCATTTGGCTCGCCGAAGCCGCGCGGGCGTCGGGCGGCCGTGTCGTTACACTCGAATTGCACGATTACAAGTCGGCCTTCGCGCAGGACATGGCGACAAAGGCGGGCCTCGCCGATTACATCGATTTCAAAATCGGCGACGCATTGGCGATCATCGAAACATTGCCGTTCGGTTTTGACTTCGTGCTTTTGGACCTATGGAAAGATCTGTATGTTCCCTGTCTCGAAGCCTTTTATCCAAAGCTCAATGCAGGGGCCATCATCGTCGCCGACAACATGATTCGGCCTGCGACTGAAGACGTGAAGCACTACGCTAAGGCTGTTCGCGCCAAGCCGGATATCGCGAGCGTGTTGCTGCCTGTGGGATCAGGGATCGAGGTCAGCCGGTTCAAGTCGGATTTGGTTTGATTGCTCATGGTCGTCCCCATCGTTGAACGAGCTGCGAAAGTTCCACGATTGGGGACGGCTGTTCCCTGACATTCCACCGTTGGGGACGAAAGTCGCTTTAGCGGCGCCAAGGAAAAATCATACCGCGAAATCAATGCGCTCAAGATGAACTGTGCGATTAAAGTCTATAAAATAGGTATATTTCATATTGTTTTGTTGCGACGCTGCTGCTAGAACAAACGCTATCGGAAATGTTCAAACGGAAGTGCAGCGCGAGCTGAAAATGAGCGTCAGCGGTTAACCGCCGACATCTTTCCAAAGGCACGACGCACGGCGAATGGGCTTCGCTGAAGCGGTGCTCTCCAAATGAACATTCTAACAAACAACGACGTTGTCGGCGTTGCACGGGGGTGCCAATGCGTAGTGGGGGTTTTCGACGCACCAGTGTGCGTTCCATATTTCTATCGTCGACGGCTTTGGCGTCGATCATCTTGTCGGGCACAGACGTCCATGCGCAGGCGGCAACGGGAACAAGCTCAACGCAATCCGAGAGCAAGCCGGCTAATGGAAATCACGGGAAGCCGGATCCTAAGGCAACCCAGCATCCAGCCAACCACGCTGCCAGCAACAACGACGCGCAAGTCGAGACCGTTACGGTCGTGGCGCGCAAATACAAAGAGAATCAGCAAAATGTGCCGATTCCCATCACAACGCTGAGCACGCAAACCATCCAGCAGAAGAACATCACGAACTTTCAGGAAATGGCGCTTCAGCTGCCGGCGCTGTCCTATTCCACGAGCAACAACAAGCAGACCCAGTTAGGTATTCGAGGCATCGGCGTCAACGGGCTTAACCAGGACGGCTTGGACCCAAGCGTCGGTGTTCTCGTCGACGGCGTCTATCAGCCGCGCCTTGGGTTCATATCCAATGAATATGTCGATCTCGAGCAGATCGAGGAGCTACGCGGACCCCAAGGTACGCTGTTCGGCAAGAACACGACCGCAGGCGTTATCCTGATCAATACGCAGAAGCCGAGCTTCGTGAGATCCGAGACGGCGGAGATCGATCTCGGTGAATATGGAACCCGCCAATACAAGATGAATTTGACGGGTCCGATCAATGATCAGCTCGCCTACCGATTCACCGCCTATGACGACCGGACCGATGGTTATGTGAAGGATGTCGAGGACGGGCTCGGCTATCTTCAGCGCAACAGCCAGGGCGGCCGTGCTCAGCTCCTATATACGCCGACGAACAATCTCACCATTCGCCTGATCGCAAGCGGCGATCATCAGGATTTCCGCACGGGCGGCGGTTATGTATTTGATGGCTATTATCCCACGACGGCGTCCGGAAACGACGTCACGCGGGCGCAAGCGCTCGGACTGCCGTTTCCGACCCAGTATGGTTCCTATCTCTCCTCGATAAGCCAATACCAGTCGACGGAGTCGGCCACCTACGAAACGTCCTTGCATGTCGACTGGGATACCTCTTACGGCACCCTCAGCGACATCTCGGCGTTCAACTATTGGCAATTTGTCCCGACTAACGATGGCGGACAGCCGTTTATCGAATACACGACGTTTGGCAATACGAACAATGTCGCCAATCAATCCCAGGAGCTGCGCTGGACATCGCCGCGCGGCAAGCCGATCGAATGGCAGACCGGTCTTTACGTTTATTCGATGAATCTTGGATCGACGGGCACCGAAACGCTCGGCTCCGAATTCGACATCGCCAACGGCAGCAACAAACTTCCGCAATCCGAACTAACGGGCCTCAACACCGGATTCCACTACAATATCGATGACAATGCTTACGCCGGCTATGGTGCCGGCACTTGGCATGTTACGCCCCAATGGGACCTCAACGCGGGCTTGCGCGAAACTTGGGAACGGAAAGGCTGGACTTACTACGGTTATGTCGTCAATAACCCGGGTCATGTCTCTGTCGCGACAATCAACAGCAACAATCTTGCGCTTGGTCCGATCGAGCCTGGAACAGCGGCGGTCGAAGGCGCGTCGCTGGGATACCAGGTCGGATCGAGCTATCATTTTACGCATGATTTGATGGGCTATGTCAGTTTCGCCAAGGGCGAAAAGTCGGCCGGTATCAATCAATCGCCGCTGACGGCAGGGCAAATCGCAGCCGGCGGTTCGCAGGTCCTCGCTCCCGAAGAGGCGACAAATCTCGAGGTTGGCGTCAAGTCGGAATGGTTCAACCATCGCCTCCAGTTGAACGCGACAGCCTTCAACGAAATCGTGACGAATTTCCAGGGAACAGGCGTCTATCAGGTCCCGGGGACAAACACGACCTCGACGTTCATAGCGAACGTCGGTTCGATTCGCAGTCGCGGTATCGAACTCGACAACAGAATTGTTCCGCTTGAAAACCTGGATATCTATGGCTCGTTTGCTTACACGGACGCGTTCTACGGCTCATATGATAACGCGAGCTGTCCGGCGTATTCTGCGACCCAAGTCTGCAATTTCACCGGACGGAGCGTCCCCTTCACGCCGAAATTTTTTGCAAGCGAGACCGTGGAATATTCGAGGCAGGTGGCGCGTGATCTGACGGTTTACGGCTTGATCGACGGCAATTGGCGTTCGAGTCAGAACCTCAGCACAACGCTCGATCCGTTCTCCGAGATCAGCGGCTATTTCACCGGCGATCTGAGAGTTGGGACGCGGTTTTACAATCAGCAAATCGACATTTCGCTCTTTGTGACCAACTTGACCAACTCCTATTATTTTACCGCGCTCACCGGAACGCGGGCGGCCGGTCTGGTGCTTGGCTCACCGGGGCAGCCGCGTACCTTCGGAATAACGCTACGCGGCACGTTGTAGAGCGCTGTCGTTCGCTAACTCCGCGCGGTCTGATTACCGTGCAGAGAATATTCATCTCTGTTGACTGAGTCTTATAAGTCTATAAAATGAGTAGAGAAATATGATTTGTGCCGGAAACCGAGACCTCGATCGATCAGGAAAAGCTGTTTGGCCGATTGAGGTTGCGATGCGCGGACGACCGAACGGATAGAGCAGGGGGAAACGCCTCTGCGGACGCCAAGATAATTGGATGGATGGAGCTGGAAATGGGCGCTGTTGTAGACCTGAGAAAGCAAGCGGACGAGAGCATCTATGACATCGATCTCGTTGCGGACGTCCTTGTGGTGGGCGGCGGACCCGCCGGGTGCTGGGCTGGCTTGGCGGCGGCACGGGCCGGCAGCCGCGTTGTCCTGGTCGAGAAGGGCTACGTCGGAACTTCGGGAACTCAAGCGCCGTCAGGGACGGGCGCTTATTATCTTAAGCCGGACGATCCCATTCAGCGCAAGAACATGATTGAGGCGCGGCTTGCGATCGCGCACGGCTTTGCCAGCCTCGATTGGATCGAGAAGGTCTACGATCAGAGCTTTATCAACCAGGACCTGATGTCGCGCTGGGGCTATGCGTTCCCAAAGGCCGAAGGTGGGCGCGAGAAATTCGGCGGCATGCGGGCTGCCGACGCGGTGTTCTTCCTCCGCAAGCAGTTGGAGAAGCACGGGGTTACGATCCTCGATCACAGTCCAGTTCTTGAGCTTCTCACGAGCGATGGCGTCGTCGCCGGGGCCGTCGGAACGAATCGCAAGCTCGGCAAGACATGGCGCGTGAGGTCCGGCGCCGTCGTGTTGGCGACGGGAGGAACGGCATTCCGCTCCGGCATGGCGGGGGGGCACAACAACACCGGTGACGGCTATCTCCTGGCGGTCGAAGCCGGCGCGCAATTGTCCGGAATGGAGTTCAGTGGACAATACGGCATTGCGCCGAAGGGAAGCGCCTGCACAAAGACGGCGGTCTATAATTCCGCGACCATGCGGGACGGGAATGGGGAGGTTGTCCGCCGAGGTAAGGGCACCACGGTCGCCGAGATCGAGACCGGGCATTTGTATTGCGTACTCGACAAATATGACGAACGCGGGCGCGAAGAGATCCAGCGGTCGCAGCCGATGACATTCCAATTTTTCGAGCGTCATCTCCACATTGATCCGTTTTCCGAGCAATATGAGATCGAGCACATCCTTGAGGGCACGGTGAGGGCCTCCGGGGGTATCGATGTCGGGGATGGCGCGGCAACGACAATTCCTGGGCTATTCGCGGCGGGCGATACGACATCGCGCGAGAAGCTTGTGGGGTCCAATCAGAGCGGCGCGGGGCCCGCGACAGCCTGGGCACTTGCGTCCGGCTCGTGGGCCGGCCATTCGGCAACTCTGTTTGCCAAGCGTTTTGGCAATTCCATCGCGTCTCGCAAAGTCGAGGGCGCGGGCGGCGTCGGCTTACGGCCAACGGGGGAGAGGCGCGCGGATTTGGAGGTCGATGCGCTGATCCGCGGCGTCCAGGACGAAACGTTGCCTGTGGCTAAGTTCTATCGTCGTAATGGCGACTATATGAGTGCTGCGCTGAGCAAGCTCGACGGCCTGTGGAGCGATGCCCGCGACGGCCTGGCTGGCGATGAGGCGTTAAGCGGACCCGAAGCGGCGCGTTCCGTCGTGCGGGCGCGCGAGGCGGCGTCGATGATTGCTGCTGCGCGATGGATCTTCGCAAGCGCGCTCGAAAGGACCGAGAGCCGCGGCCTTCATCGCCGATCAGACTATCCGGATCTCGATCCAACTCAGCATCAGCACGTCATTACCGGTGGCCTCGACGCGGTTTGGGTAAAGCGCAAGCCCGTCAACAACTCTTATCTCGAGGCGGTTGCATCATGATTGAATTGATTTTTGCCGAGCGGTGCAACGGTTGCGGCGCTTGCGATGAGGTGTGCCCGACGAACGTCTTCGAGATGGGGAGCGATAATGTTCCCTATATCGCCCGCCAAGAGGAATGCCAGACGTGCTTCATGTGCGAGGCGCATTGCCCGACCGACGCGCTTTTCGTCAGCCCGCTTCGCACGCCGCACGCGGTTGACAAAGAGGAAGTGCTGGCGTCGGGACTCCTCGGCAATTTCCGCAGGGCGGTTGGCTTCGACCAGCATGAACCCGGCAGCTATTGCTATTACGGGGATTATCAGCCGCGGGAGTCGTATGGACCGAAAGATCCAAATCACCCCGATGCGAAAATTTATGCCCAGCTGGCGGAAGCAGAGAAGCGGGCATTGGTGGACGTCTCAAAGCGTCCGCCAATTGAGCAGATCAAGGAAATCGTCCTGTAAGGGCTCGTTCTTGACCGGCAGACGTTTGCGGACCGCTTGACGAACCGCGTGATTGATTTCGCCGTCCCGTCCGCGCCGCGAACGTCACCCGGCCGGCGTCTGGATTTTACGGAGTTTCGCTTGGCGTCGATTAAGAGACTATTGCTTTGGGCGGCGCTGAGCTTGGTGCTTGGCACCGTAGCAAAAGCAGAGGAATTGCCGAAGGTCATAAGGTTTGCCGAAGTCGGCATTCCGTCGCACGGCAAGCCGAGCGGAATCGGGCTGGTGCCACTGGCCATACAAAAGGGATTGTTTGAGCGCGAATTCGGCAAGGACGGTCCTAAAGTCGAAATCAATTATTATATCGGAACCGGTCCGGCGATAAATGAAGCGATCGCCGAGAACGAAGCGGACTTTGGAACCTATGGCGGATTGCCCGCGCTGATTGGCCTTTCCGGCGGAGTCCCGGCTCACGTCGTATTGGCGCGGCGGTCGGCGACCGCGTCGTCCTATGTCTTCGCGGTTCATCCGAATTCGCCAATCAAGACCGTCGCCGATTTGAAGGGCGCGCGCATCGCGGTGCAAAAGGGGACCAACCCTTACATGTCCCTTGTTCAGGTTCTTGAAGCCGCTCATCTAAGCGAAACAGACGTGAACATTGTCAATCTTCAGGGTCCGTCGGCGGTGGCGGCCTTTGAAGCCGGATCGGTAGATGCGCTCTTCAGCGGCACGTCTCTTCTGATTTTGCGCAAGCAAGGCGCCGTCCGGCTTGTTCAGGCGCCGAAGAACAAAATCGAGCAAGAGACAAGCATCGGCGCCATTCTGGTCGGAAGCTCGTTCGAAGAGCGTTACCCGCAAACCGTCGCGCGAGTTGTGAAAGTGTTGGTTGAGATCTGCTACTGGGCGTCGCAAGAAGCAAATCATGACGCGGTGATTTCTTATCTAGGCAACACGGGGTACGGGTCCGATATTACGAAAGAGGAATATGCCGGATCGTTGAAAGATCGGTTCGATCCGCGCATCAACGATAGCGTCAAAGCCGGCTTCCAGGAAATTTCGAAGTTCGCGGTCGCCCACAGGATTGTGCGCCAGGCGCCGAACTTCGAGGGTTGGTACGAGTCGAAATACGTCGATGCGGCGGCCAAGAACCTTCATATCCAAGGATATTGGCAGAACATCCCGTGAGCGTTTTGCGTCGTCGCCATCGAGGTTTGATGACTCCGGAAACAAGTGCGAGGCCAAATATCGGACATGAATATTACATCTTTTGGCTTAGCTTCGAGGCGCGTGTTGGGCGCTTCGACAAATACGCCGCAACGGCCGATCGTGCCCCTCGCGCGCGCGAGCGCAGGCTCCGAGGCAACCCCGAGCGATCAGGGGGCTCTGCGACTGCGTCATGTCGAGAAATCCTATCAGGTCGACGGCAAGTCGCTTGAGGTGTTGAAGGGGATCGACCTGACCGTCGATCCCGGAGAATTCGTCAGCCTGGTCGGCGCGTCGGGCTGCGGCAAATCCACGATATTGCGGTTGATTGTCGGCCTCGACATCGAACATGGCGGCGAGATTCTTTTGGACGGGCGGCGGATCACCGGCCCGAGTCCGAATCGCGGCATCGTCTTTCAGGAACACAGGCTGCTGCCTTGGCTGAATATCGAACAGAATGTTGGCCTCAGTCTCGCCGCAACGAACCGTTCGCCATCGGAATGCGCGCGGCTGGTGCGCGATCATATCGACCTCGTTGGCTTGACGGGCTTTGAGCGAGCTTTTCCGCATCAGCTCTCAGGCGGCATGGCGCAGCGTGCGGCAATTGCGCGAGGGCTTGTCAATCAACCGAAAATTCTGTTGCTCGATGAGCCGTTCGGCGCCTTGGACGCGCTGACGCGCGCGCATTTGCAAAACGAGCTCTTACAGATCTGGAGCCGTGAGCGAATTACAATGGTGATGGTGACGCACGACGTGGAGGAAGCTGTCTTCCTCAGCGACAAGATTGTCATTCTGGCGCCGCGTCCGGGCCGCATCCGGAGAGTGATCCACATAGATCTGCCGCACCCGCGTGATCGCGGCGATCCACGGTTTATCGCCCTGCGTAAGCAGGCGCTGGACGAACTCACTCACTAGAATGCGCGCCTAAATATTCCCGTCGATTCGAAAGTTTATCTTGTGTCCTACGCGGATAAGCAAATAGCGCCAAGCGTCGCCAGTGCCGCTCTCCCCGGGGCCGGGGGAAATCAATTAGGCGTGCGCAAACTGGGTCGTTTGACCGGCCGTCTCGTTCAATCTTTTATCGTTCCGGCGGTGGTTCTAGCATTGTGGACCGCAAATTCGCGTTACGAATGGATCTCGCCACGAATCTTGCCGTCTCCCTCTGACATCGCCAAAGCCTTTGCGAGCATGATCGCCGATGGCGACATCAGCATGAACCTCGGCACGAGTCTCTTGCGGGTGGCTATGGGCTTTGTCGTCGGAAGCGCGGTGGGGCTGGGGCTCGGCATCTCAATGGGATTGTCCCAAACTGTCGAAGCGTGGTTCGGCCCGTTCTTCCGTATCATCACGCAAATTCCGACGCTGGTTTGGATCCCGTTGCTGATGCAGCTGCTTGGCATCGACGAGGGCTTGAAGCTCGTCGTCATGGCAAAAGCCTGCTCAATTCCGATCACCATGACGACTTCGGACGGCATCCGGAATATCCCGAAGAAATACCTGGAAGTGGGGCAGGTGTTATCCTTACCGAGGCACATTCTCCTGACGAAAATTATTCTGCCGGGCGCTCTGCCGTCTATTTTTAACGGCCTACGGCAGGGGCTTGCACATGTTTGGATATCTCTCGTCATTGTGGAGATGATGGCGTCTACAAACGGCATTGGTTATCTGATGTCGTGGGCGCGCACGCTTTTTCAGCTCGACGACGTGATCGTCTGCATGGTCTTGGTCGGCGCGATAGGTTTTGCGCTCGACTTCACCCTGAGGCGCGTAGAGGCCCGGTTCCTGCGCTGGCACGAAGGTGCCGCCTGATGCACGCCCTGCGCTCCGGGATAAAGGTTCGGTGGCAGGGCGCCGTCCTTCCTCTATTGCTGTTCGGCCTCTGGTGGCTTTCGGCCGAATACAAATGGATAAGTCCGACGGTTTTGGTTTCGCCGGCGCGGATGCTTGCGGCCTTGGGGGATCCGGCGATCCGAGACACGCTGGTTGGCGGCATTGAAGCAAGTGCCGTCCGGCTCGCCGAGGGAGCGATCCTCGGGATCGCCATTGGCGTATTTGTCGGCTTTGCCCTCGCTCTCTCGGGATTGGCCGAGAGGCTTTTTGGGCCGAGCCTGAATGCGGTGCGCCAGATCGCGATGTTTGCGTGGATTCCGCTTCTAACCGCATGGTTCGGCAACGGCGATCTCGGAAAGGTGCTTTTTGTCGCTTTCGGTTCCTTCTTCCCCGTCGCCATGGGGATTTGCGAGGGCGTCAAAGCGGTTCCATCGCAATTGAAGGAAGTGGGAAGGGTTTATTGTCTAAGCCCGTGGCTGCAGTTCCGGATGATTATTCTTCCCGCCGCGACTCCCGCGATCATCACATCCTTACAGCTCTCTCTTTTGCTGTCCTGGGTCTCCACCATCGGCGCGGAGTATCTTATGGGGGGGATGGCGCAGGGTGTCGGCACATTTGTGATGATGGGGCAAGACCAAGTCAGACCCGACGTCATCCTGCTTGGTGTGACCGTCATCGCGCTATCCGGATTCGTCTTCAACAAACTCGTTCGTTCGACGTCACGTTATCTCTTGCGTTGGCGGCAGATATAAAAGCGCGGTTCGACATCGTCGCCGCAGGTCGCGTGCCGGCGCGTCGGACGCGATAAAGTTTAGCCCCGGCATTTGTTCTTTGGCGAAAGCAAAGAAATTTGATGGCCAATTATATACTAAATAGGTAGATTATATGGACATTGTGCGAGAATGCCTGTAGCAGTGAGCAAACGAAATTGAAAGGGTGAGCCATGACGTCAACCTTGGCGCCGCAGTTGCAATTCTTTCCCGCGGGCGGCGAGGCCACAACGCCGGTCGAAAATGATGGCGCGCATACTCTCCTGCGCTCGCAATCGTTTCGGCCGGCGTACGTCGCCCAAGGCGCTGCAATTCTCGCCTATGCGTTGGCACTTGCAGGTTTATGCTATCTGGCAAAACCGAAGCCGATCCCACAGGATCTGCCGATCGAGCTTACGATGGTGCCCGATGATACGCCGCCGGCTCAGACACCGACGCTCGCCGAACAGACCCCCGATACGCCGCCCGTCGCTGATCCGACGCCACCCGAGCAGACGGCACTCGCTAATCCGGAAACACCGCCGGATCAGGATCTGACGCCGCCGCCGGCCGATCAAGAGGAGAGCATTGCGCCGGTGGCGCCACCGCCGCCACCGCCCGCCGCGGTGAAGCAGCATCATCAGCGGACAAAGGCGGCTGCCGTACATACCGCGAGTTCGCGTCGAACCGCCGCTGGGCCGGCGTCTACGAGCAGCGCGTCCAGCGCGGCACCATCTTATTATGCCAATGAGGTGCATGCGCGCATTGCCGAGGTTGCCGGCGAGACCGTGCCCGATGATTTCCACGGCAGCGGGCGCGTTTTCTATCACATCGTGATCGGGCCCTCAGGCCAGCTCATTTCGAAGAGCCTCTCCTCGTCCGGAAATGCGCTCTTTGACCGCGCCGCCGCCGAGGCTTTGGCACGCGCAGCGCCGTTCCCGCCGCCGGGCACGTCGCGGCCGGTCTCGCTTCACGGCGCCATCGCCTACAGCCAATAATTCCAACCTAATAAGGAATCTTCTTATGTCCGATCCTATCAGTGCGCCGGCCGTTTCGGTTGCCGCGAGCCTTTCACCGGTCGACCTGTTCCTGCATGCCGATCCCATCGTCAAAGGGGTGATCGTCCTCCTTGTTCTGGCTTCGGCTTGGGGCTGGGGGATCATCGTCGACAAGCTCATTCGGCTCGGCGTGCTCAATCGGCGGGCGACCAAACTCATCGCCAGCGTTAAATCCGGTCTGCCTGTTTCGACCCTCGCGGAGAGCTTCGCCGGTGCGTCGGCGAAAGATCCTTTCGTCGCGGTTTACCAGGCGATGGTCGAAGAGAACAAACGCTCGGCCGATCTCATCCATACCGAGGCGCAAACCGACAGCCTACAGGAGCGCGTGCACCGCGTCGCGCAACTCTCGAGCATCGGCGCTCTGGAGCATTTGCAAAGCCGGCTCCCCAATCTTGCAACGATCGGCGCCGTCGCCCCATTTGTCGGCCTGTTCGGCACGGTATGGGGTATCATGAATTCCTTCCAAGGCATTGCCAATTCGAACAACACGAGCCTCTCGGTCGTGGCGCCAGGCATCGCCGAAGCGTTGTTCGCGACGGCGCTGGGTCTCGCGGCCGCGATCCCGGCGGTTATTTTCTACAATCGCATCAGCACCGACATCGGTGCTTATGGAAAAAAGCTCAACACGTTTATCGGCGTGTTCGAGGTCGAGCTGTCGCGTCAGCTGTCGAGAAGAGGAGATCGCAATGGCCTTCGCGCTGCGTAAGAATGACGGCGATTTTGACGCCGCGCCGATGAGCGATATGAATGTCACGCCCCTGGTGGACGTGATGCTGGTGCTGCTCATCGTGTTCATGGTTGCGGCGCCTTTAATGGCGCAGGGCGTGCCGATTAATTTGCCTAAAGTGCAGACAAAGCCGCTCAGCGACCAGAAGCCGCCGATCGGCGTTAGCGTCGATGCAATCGGGCGCTATTTTGTCGATACGAAGCCGATCACGCCCGATAAACTCGTGGCTGCGCTCGACGCCGAGGATCCGACGAAGGACCGCCGTATTCATGTCCGTGCCGATTCGACCTTGCCTTACGGCAAAGTCGTCGAGGTGATGGGACTGATCAACAGCGCGGGATTCACCAAGGTTGCGCTCGTCTCGCAGCAGCCGGGCGCGGGCGCGCCAGCCGCGCCACCCGCCGTCGCCGCCACGGGCGCCAAACCCTGAGCGCTGATCGCCGGGGGTATAACAGCTCCCGGCTGCGGCCGTATCGCGTGAGCTGAAAGGTTTAGAGATGTCCGGTGCCCTGACCCTGCCTCTCAACGTCGTCGTCTTCAGCGCAAATACGCAGCGCCCGTCCAAAGCGCGATTGCTGGCCAGCGCAATTCTCGAAGAGGTCACGGCGATCACCGCGCTCGAAGTGCGTTTCTTCGACCTTGCCGATGCGGGCCAAGGGGTGGGTGCCTTCACCCGTGCCGAGCTTCCGCCGCAAGCTCTGGAGATCGTCGAAGCGATCGAAAAGGCCGACGCCCTCATCATCTCCGTCCCGGTCCACAAGGGCTCTTATCCCGGTCTCTTCAAGCACCTCATCGATTTCGTCGACTTAACGACATTGATCAATAAGCCCGTCTTGCTCGCGGCAAAGGGCGGGGGCTCGCGGCACGCATTGGTCATCGAGCATCAGCTGCGCCCTTTGTTTGGCTTCTTCTTGGCCATGACGGTTCCGACCGCGGTCTACGCCAGCGACGCCGAATTTAAGGACGGCGCGATCGCCGATCCGGTGCTCAAAGAGCGCATCCGGATTGCAGCCTTGCAGTTCTCCGCTCTGCTCAAAACGTACGAGCGGCATTTTGGCACTGAAGCGGTTTAATCCAGGAATATCGGCGGGGGCAGGTGAACAAACAAGCGAAGCAAAAGATTAAAAGCTGTGCGCGCTGGCTTATCAACAAGGTTGGATTGGACATCACGCTCACCGACTTGCAGCGAACGGGAACGGTCGATCTACGCGCCCTTCCGCATGTGCTGTCGCGCATCGTGGCGCGCGCGGGAAAACATAAGACACGGCTGACGCTCGCGATCGTTGCAACCCTCGGCGCGGCCATCGTCACGCTGATCATCCCTCATCTTCTCGGCGTCGCGGTCGATCAGGCCCATGCGCTTCTCGGCGCAGGCAATGTGCATGGCGCGGAGGCGCGCCGCGCGCTCTGGGCGACCGCGATCTTTCTCGTCGTTACGGCTACGGCGCGCGGCCTCCTCACAATGGTATCAAGTTACCAATGCGAATGGATTGGCCAGAAGATCGCATACGATTTGCGTCTCGAATTCTTCGATAAGCTACAGCAATTGAGCTTCAATTATCATGACTCGGTTCATTCCGGAGATCTGATCACGCGCGGCATGCTCGATCTTGAGGGTGTCCGCATGTTCATTGAAAACGGCGTGCAAAAGGCGTTGACGCTCGGGCTTCTGCTAGTCGTCGGCGCCTATCTCATGCTCCGAACCGATCCGCTTCTTGCCGTTCTCGCCTTCAGCTTCGTCCCGTTTGTCGGTTGGCGCGCGTTGCGAACGGGTTTGTTCCTCAGGCTGACGTGGACCCGCCTTCAGCAGCGCATGTCGATCTTGACGCGCACCATAGAGGAAAACCTCAACGGTGTGCGCGTCGTCAGAGCTTTCGCCGCCGAGCCTCATGAACTTAGCAAGTTCGACGAATGCGCCAATGAGGCGCTCGCCATGTCCAATCATCGTATTGTGGTTCGGACGCGCGCCGTCAGTTCGATGACGTTCGCCTTCTATCTATCCATGGGCCTCGTCCTTTGGATCGGCGGTCACCGCGTGATTCACGGGCGCATTTCCGTCGGGCATCTCACGCAATTTTTGACCTTTATGACGCTCCTGCAAATGCCGGTGCGGCAGATCATCATGATTGTGAATACGGCTGCGCGCGCCGTCGCGTCCGGAAGCCGGTTGTTCGAAATATTGGATCGAGAGCCAACGATCAGGGATCGTCCGAACGCATCGGATCTTGTGATCACCAACGGGTTATTGAAATTCGAAGATGTGGGTTTTGCCTACGAAAGCGGGCATGACGACGCGCTCAAAGGCGTGAGCTTCGAACTTCGGCCTGGAAGAGTCTTGGGGATCGTGGGCGCGCCTGGCGCGGGTAAATCCACGCTCGCACATCTCATTCCACGCTTTTACGATGTCACGGCGGGCCGAATTACAATCGACGGGCAGGACATTCGAGACGTAACGCTGAGGTCTTTGCGCAGTGCCGTAAGTCTTGTGCCGCAAGACGTATTCCTCTTTGCGTCGACCATTGCCGACAACATCTCTTATTCCCATCCGCAGATCGAAGAGGAACACTTGATCGAATCATCCGCAACCGCGGATATTCATAACTATGTAAAAGACCTTCCTGAGAGCTACGCGACAATATTGGGGGAGCGGGGCGTCGGGCTATCCGGCGGGCAGCGGCAGCGGATGTCGATCGCGCGCGGGTTGGTGCCGCGTCCGACCATCCTCGTCTTTGACGATGCGACATCCGCGATCGACGCGGCGACGGAACAACGCGTCCGTACGGCGCTGCGGCAATTCACAGATCGACAGGCGGTCGTGATTATCTCGCATCGCATAAGCTCTTTACGGCACGCCGATGAGATATTGGTGCTCGACAACGGTTGCGTGATCGAGCGCGGAACCCACCGCTCGCTCGTGGCAGCAAATGGGCGCTACGCCGCGCTTTACGCAATGCAGTCGGAGGCTGCGGTTGTGCCGGCGCGGGATATGTTGGCGCCTTACGAAAAGGCGGCGTCATGAGCGCCGCGGACTTCGGCGGCCGTGGCGCCGGCGGAATGCCCAACCATGGCGAGCTGGGCGAAGAGATTTTCGCAGCTTTCGATCCGCGGATCGTGCGGCGATTCTTGGCTTTTGTGAAGCCCTATCGCTGGGATGTGGTCCGTGTGTTGGCGGCGGTCGTGATCTTTGTTGGGACGCAGGTATCGATTCCGCTGGCTATCCGATATGCCGTCGACGACGCGCTGGACCGAAACGGTCGCGTTCCCTACGACGTCATTATTTTGGGTTTTCTAGCGCTGATCATCGTGAATGCGGTGTCGAGCTTTTTCCAGGAGCGCAGCGCCGCCATTCTCGCGCAGCGCGTCATTTTCGATCTACGGCGCGCGATGTTCGTCCATCTCCAGCATGTCGCAATGTCATTTTACGACCGGACGCACGCTGGGCGGATTATGTCGCGTATTCAAGGCGATGTGAATTCGTTGCAGGAGTTTCTCGAAACATCGGTTCAATCTATCGGCGACAGCTTCTTGCTTGTCGGAATCGCTGTCGCGCTGATCATCATGGATTGGCGGCTTGCTCTGCTCACGTTGACCTCGGTGCCCGTGCTTGTCGTCATTCGCGCAATGTGGCTGCCATGGGCAAAAAAAGTATTTCGACTCGCGCGGGATGCGTCCTCAATCGTAAACGGAACGCTTGCCGAAAATATTTCTGGCGTCCGCACCGTGCAGGAGGCGCAGCGCGAATCGTTCAATCTCGCCCGTTTCCAAGAGCGGGCGTTCTTTAGTTTCCGCGCGCAAATCCGCTCGGCATGGGCGGCACAAATCATGATTCCGACCGTGGATATCCTGACCGGTGTCGCGCAAGCGATCGTCGTCATCGTCGGTGGCGCGTCGGTCATGTCGGGTCATCTTGCGGTCGGTGTGATGATCGCATTCATTTTCTATGTGCAGAGATTCTTCGATCCCATCCGTACGTTGTCGCTTCAATATACTGTTTTGCAGCGCGCGATGGCCGCTGGTCATCGGATATTTGAGGTCCTCGACGTCCCCGAGCAAGCTGCTGACAACCGAGGCGCCGCAGAGCTGCCGCGCGATTTCGTGCCGTCTGTCGAGCTGAGGAACGTGACTTTCGGCTACAAGCCCGGCGTGCCCGTGCTTCATGATCTGTCGTTTAAGGTCGAGCCTTGTCAGGTTGTCGCGTTAGTCGGGCAAACGGGCTCCGGCAAAACCAGCGTGACGGCGCTGGTGCATCGCTTCTACGAGGTCTGGTCCGGCGAGGTCTTGGTCGGCGGTCGCAATGTCAAGGATATCAAGCGCGATTCGCTCGGGCGTGCCGTGGCTATGGTTCTACAGGAGCCGTTTCTGTTTTCAGGGACGATTTTCGAAAATATCCGGTACAGCAGCGCGGCCGCCACACGCGATGAGGTTATCGCTGCCGCAAAAGCGGTCTGCGCGCACGAGTTTATCGTGAAGCTCCCGGACGGTTACGACACCGACCTTGAGCAGCGCGGGCAGAACCTCTCGATCGGTCAGAGACAGCTTCTGAGCTTCGCCCGTGCTCTCGTCGCCGACCCGAAAATCCTTATTCTGGACGAGGCGACGGCCAGTATCGACAGTTTCACCGAACAGAGCATTCAAAGGGCTTTGCGCGTGCTTATGAGCGGGCGCACCAGCATCGTAATCGCACATCGCCTCGCGACGGTTCGCGACGCCGACAATATCGTCGTCCTGCGAGATGGCGTCGTTGCGGAGCAGGGGAATCACGAAAGCCTTTTGCGGCAGGGGGGCCTCTATGCCGGTCTCTGCCAGAGAAACTATGCATCTTTCGACGATCAGGACGTGCGCCCACTCGATATCGGTAATCGATAGGTCGAGGGCGTGTGCGGCAGGCGAGGCCAAATGCATGGTCGAATGTGCGGAATCTCGGGGGTACGATGCGTGTATTTCGTGGGCTCGATGACTTAAGCGAGGTGCCGCGTTCGGCTTCGCTAGTCCTCGGAAATTTTGACGGCGTTCATCGTGGCCATGCCGCGCTTGTCGGGAACGCTCAAGCGCCGGCGCCCGTCGGCATCGTAACCTTCACGCCGCATCCGAGGTTGTTGACGCAGCCCAGTCAGCCGCCATTTCTCCTGACACCGGGAGACGAAAAATATGTTGCATTGGGTGCCTTGGGCGTTCGCTTCTGCGTCGAATTGGCGTTCACGCGCGAGTTTGCGAGTCTTTCGGCCGAAGAGTTTGTTTGCGAGATACTCGTCGGGCGCCTTCATGTCGGCCGTGTGATCTGCGGTCATGGCTTTCGTTTCGGCGCCGCCCGCAAAGGCGATGTCGCGCTCCTGAGGCAACTTGGTGCCCGATACGGATTCTCGGTCGAGAGCGTCGGCCCGATTCTGGATGCCAATGGGGATGCTTATTCGTCGAGCCGGATTCGCAATTGCCTCGCGACGGGCGACGTCGCTGGCGCGACGGCGATCCTAGGGCGCCCGTGGATGATCAAGGCGCGCCTCCAGCGTGATGTGCTCGCCCGCGCGTCACGCGGCTATTTTCATTTCGGACCATATTTGAAACCACGGCCTGGGCGTTACAACGCGTATGTCCGGTTGGAGGGCAGGGGCGCGGTCGAGGCGGAGCTGGTCGTTTCCGAAGTCGAACATGCGGGATGGCTGGAATTTCCCGGGCAGGTCGCGTTGCGTCCCGAAGAAGACATCGAGCTCGAACTGATTGGCCTCGTTGCGCCGCTCGTCCTTCCGGAATGGGGCGCAGAAGCGGAACTTGGCAACGCTTGTTACATCTAATCGGCAAAAGACGTGGTCCGGATCAATGACCGAGCCACGAATGCCGGTGACTTCGCAAACGCTAGTAGGCTGGCGCTAAAGCGCCGGCTTCCACTCCGCGGTAAGTTGCTGGGCCTGTTTGATTTGCTGCGCACTGAGCTTGCCGGCGATGATTTTCAAATTGCCAGTCGCCTTGTTGCGGCTGTTTGTCGAGCCGTGTCCGGCGGCAAGGTTGAACCATTTGTAAGCCTCGACATAGTCCTGCTTCACGCCTTCGCCATAAGCATAGAGAAGGCCAAGGTTGCTCTGCGCGAGGGGATCGCCGTGGCCGGCGGCTTTCTGATACCAAATGGCGGCCTCGGCATAATCGCGCTTTACGCCGAGACCTTTCGCGTAAAATAAGCCAAGCGTCGTTTGCGCGAAAATGTCACCCTGATCTGCGGCTTTGCGATACCAGGCCGCGGCCTGGGCATAATCCTGCTTAAGGCCGTTTCCCTTCTCGTAGAGTTGCGCGAGGGCCACTTGCGCTTTGACCAACCCGTGTTCGGCGGCTTTGCGCTCATAGATGGCCGCGGCCGTGAAGTCCTGCGAAGTGCCCAAACCTTGCGTGTAGAGACGGCCGAGATTCGATGCCGCGGCGATATCGCCGGCGTCCGCGGCTTTGCGATACCAGACGACGGCCTGCGCATAATCTTGTTTGACGCCCCGGCCAGTTTCATAAAGCGATCCGAGGCTCGACTCGGCAAAGACGTCGCCTTGCGCCGCCGCTTTTTGAAAAAGGACGGCAGCCTGTGCGTCGTCCCGTGTGATACCTGGCGTGCCGGTTGAGAGAAGATTGGCGAGATTGATCGTCGCTGCATGATCGCCCTTATCTGCAGCCTTGCGATAGAATTCGGCGGCTTTGACAAGATCTTTGGGAACGCCGCGGCCTTCCGCATAGCGGATCCCGAGAATGCTTTGTGCGGTGACATTGCCTTGCGCAGCGGCTTTTTCGAACCAGGAGGCGGCCTCCGCGTCGTCCTTTGCAACGCCTGTGCCGTTCGCCAGCAATTCGGCCAGCCGAAATTGCGCGTTGGCATCGCCATTGTTCGCAGCTTTGCGATAGAGCGCTGCCGCCGCCGCCGGATCCTGCTTGCCGCCGCGGCCTTGGCCCAGCAGATAGGCAAGAGTCGTCTGCGCATAGCTATTGCCTTGGTTCGCCGCTTTACGCAGCCAGAACGCGGCCTGATCGTCGTCCTTCGCCACGCCATTTCCGTGCAGATACAGATTGGCGAGATTGACTTGCGCGTTGGCGTCACCCTTGTCCGCGGCTTTGCGATACCAGATGGCGGCCTCGGCATAATCCTGCTTCACGCCCTGGCCGCGCGCATAGAGCAAAGCGAGACTACCCGCCGCGAAGGCGATCCCTTGATCCGCTGCCTTGCGATAATATTTGGCCGCTTCGGCGAAATCCTGTTCGAGGCCGCGCCCCTCAGCGTAGAGGAGGCCAAGATTGGCCTGCGCGAAGGCGTTTCCTCTATCAGCGGCTTTGCGATACCAGGCCGCGGCTTGCGCGTAATCCTGTGCGACGCCTTGTCCCTTGGCATAGATGAGACCGAGGGTCATCGCGGCATAGGCGTCGCCGTGAGCCGCCAGCGGCTTCAATAGATGTAATGCCTTGGCAAACTCGCCGTGTCTGTAAGCGGCCGCGCCGTCTTGCAATTGATCTGCCGATGCTGGCGACGACATTGAAAGAGAGACGATCGCCAAACCGACGTTGAAAATGCCGGCGACGCGGTGAGACAATGTGCGAGCTTTGGCTGACACCTGGAACCTCATGTCAATTTCAAGATGGCGCAGTACGCAGAAGTCAGCGGCCTATTTCCGCTGGCTTGATTATCTCGCCGGCTCTGTCTCGTCGTCCAAACGGGAATACGACATCACCAGATAGAGCACGGCTTCATTCTTCCCCCGGTTCGCATAGCTATGAGGGACGTCCGCCTCGAAGATGATCACGTCGCCTTTTCGCAGGGTTTGCGGCTGCTCTTTGCCGGAGCTGATTTCAACGGTGCCACGCGTAACGACCAGGCATTCCACAGTTCCGGGAACGTGGGCGACGGCATCTTCCTTATGTCCGGAGGCGATCCGCAGTTCATAGAACTCGACCAACCGCGCGCTGTTGTAGGGAAACAGCGCGCGCGACGTAAATTGTCCGTCGCTCGATGATAAAACAGCGGTGTCGGACGGGCGCAGAACAAACGTGCCGCGCCGTTCACGAGACGAGATCAAGCTGCCGAATGGAACGCCAAAGACGTTGGCGATCTTCCATATCAGGCTGATGGTGGGGACGACTTCGCCATCGTAAATGCGCGATAGGCTGTTGCGGCAGATGCCGAGAAAGTCTGATAATTTGTCGAGAGAAATCCCTTCCCGCGCCATCAGCCGACGCAGGCGTTCCCCCAAAATTGTCGAAAAATTACGAAGCGGATCATCTCGATTTGCCGGGAGAAACAATCCAAGCTCGATCGCGCCTCTGCCATCGCCATTTGCCACGTTTATCGCCCCATAGTACACTAGAAATATAGACTATAGGGGGATATCTATTCGGGTCAAGAACGGCGTGCGCGTTCCCAGAGCTTTGCATCTTTGCGGGTGCTGCGACCCTTGAGCGAAGAGATGGTCGTGCGATCGAGAATGAGGGCCATGGAGTCCCGCACGTCCATCATCAGATCTCTAATCTGACACGCTTCCTCGTTCGGGCAATCGTTGCAGGGCCGATAAGCCGTCCGGCTCGCGCAGGCGATTGGCGCCAGCGAGCCGTCGAGAATCCGAATGATCTGCCCGACCGTGATCTTATCCGCGGGCCTGCCGAGGTGATATCCGCCGCCTTTGCCGCGCCGGCTGGTCAAAATGCCGGCGTTGCGGAGCTCGACCAGAATGGCATCAAGAAACTTACGCGGAATGTTATTCTCGGTGGCAATCTCTTCGGCCAGGCAAGGGCCCTCGTAGGTCGCCAGATGCATGAGAGCCTTGAGGCCATATTTTGCTTTGCTGGTCAGCATCGGCGTTCGAAACCCGCGGAAGCGCGACGATAATCCCTTATTCATACTGGATTTCAAGGAAGAGAGCAATTTTCTCCGAGATGGCGCTTCCGCGACAATGTTCTTTCGTGGGCCGCCAAAACAGCCGAGTTCTCTCAAACTGCTTGCTCAAGCGCTCACAAGAAATGCCCTTCGCATTGACACAGACTATAAAATCCATAGAGTAAATATAATCAAAAAACGAACCTCGATCGTCGAATGCGAAAACATGTTGGAATAGAATGGCCTACGGTCTATCTCGCAAGTGTCATTTACGGCGGCTGGGGCGCGATCACGTTCTACCATGCCCACTTTCCGGCCTGGTTCATCGTGGCCGGCGGTGCGTGGCTGATCGCCTGGCATTCCTCTCTCCAGCATGAGCTTCTGCACGGGCATCCGACGCCCTGGCAAGGTGTGAATACGCTGTTGGCGTTTCCGCCTCTGTCGCTTTGGCTGCCCTATAGCGTTTACCGGACTTCACACCTCGATCATCACCGCGCCGAAAGTCTCGCCGACCCCTGCGGCGATCCGGAATCCTATTATTGGACGTCACACGCTTGGTCAGAGCTCAATCCCGTCGCCAAGACGCTGGTGCGGTTGCAGACGAGCTTGATAGGTCGGCTTGTCATCGGGCCGGCCTGGAACGCGGGCCGTTTGATCCTGCGAGAACTTGCCGCCATTCGCAGCAACCCTCGCGAAGGCTTGATAAATTGGGGAACGCATTCTTTGGGATGCGCAGTCATTCTGATCTGGGTCGTTGGCATCTGCAAAATGAACCTTTGGTTCTATCTATTCGGAATCGTTTATCCTGGGACGTCCTTGTCGCTTGTGCGCTCGTTCGCCGAGCATCGGGCCGCGGAGGCGGAAGGGGAGCAGACGGCAATCGTCGAGAACGCCAATCTGCTTGGGCTCCTCTTTCTCTTCAACAATCTTCATGTCGTGCATCACCGCCGTCCGGATCTGCCGTGGTACCAAATCCCGGCTTGGTACAAGGCGCATCGCGACAGCCTGATTGCGTCGGAAGGCGCGCGGGTTTACCAGGGCTATCTGGAGATCGTCCGGCGTTATCTGTTTAAGTCTTTTGACGATCCGATCCACCCTCTGAGCTATGAATAACAGCGCTACGCTAGAGGAGAATAAACCGGTTGCTGCGTCGTCACATGCTGTTGCGGCGCTTCCGATGTATGATTTGCCGAAATTGAAAGCGGCAACCGACGCTTTCTGGCGCGCCATCGCCGAGCGTCTCAAAGATGCCGGATTAATTGTCCCGGCGTCATTGGAGAGAACGAGCGATTATCACGCGATATGGCGCAACCCCGAGCTTCTGCTCGGGCAGGCCTGCGGATATCCTCTCGTCAAGCAATTCAGGACTGCTTTGCAAATTGTTGCAACCCCGATCTACGGATCTCCGGGTTGCCAAGGTTTCGAGCACTGCAGCTTCTTCATCGTCAATGCGAAAGCGGAATATCGGACGCTGGCCGATCTACGTGGAAGAATCTGCGCTTTGAATGGCTTCGACAGCAACACCGGCATGAATTTGCTGCGCGCGACGATCGCGCCATTTGCCGAGAGCGGCCGCTTCTTTCGGTCCATCATCGTAACCGGCGCCCATTATAAAAGCCTTGAAGCGGTCGCTGACGGTCACGCGGATGTTGCCGCGATCGATTGCGTGAGCTTCGCGCATTTCCAGCGCTTCGAGCCGGACGTCACCGCCCGTGTCCTAAAGATCGGCCAATCGTCGCGCACGCCGGCGCCCCCGTTCGTTACGGGGAAAAAAACAGATTCTGGGATTCTCCGCATTTTGAAAGAGGCTTTTCGCACAGTGGCGATAGCGCCCGATCTTGAAGCCGTTCGATCGGCCTTAAACATTGAAGGCTTCGCATTCGAAACCGATGACGATTACGAACGTCTTTTGCGCATCGAAAATGATGCCGCTGCGCTTGGATATGCCGAGCTACGCTAGAAGGCGCTGGCGCTAGCGCAAGGCTGCGATGTCCTTGCGCAGGTGCTTGATTGCCGGCGTGACGATTGCGACAAAATAGGCTTCACGTAATTTACGGCTTGCCGCCGATCCTGCGATGTAGCCACGCGCGCCCGCGTGGAGCATGAGCGATTGTGCCGCCGTCAGCGCCAGTTCCGAGCCGTTCAGGCGCACTTGCAGTACGGCACGCAGATAATCAGTCCCTGTCTCGTCCGGCGTTCGCGCCAGGACGCGGACCGTCTCAGTCAAACGCGCGGCCAGGTCTTGCAATTCGTCGGGGCGGTCCGGCAGATGGACATTGACGCCGTTGCCCCCAAGGTCGCATTCGCGCATCAGCGCGGTCGAACCATTCACGAGGCCAAGCGCCATTCCGGTTTGCAACAGAATAAAGCCAGTGCGGATACGCTGGATAAACGAGGCGGCCGGATCGGCAAGGACCATCGCGTCAGGAATGAAAGCGTCGCGAAACGCCACCGAAACGGTTGCCGTGCCCTCAAGAGCGATGAAATGGGCATTTTGTTGTGTCGTAACGCCGTCGTCGCCGCAGCGCGCGAGCGCCATGATTAATTGAGTTGGGTCGCTCTCGCGCGCGAAACAGATGCCAAAGAGATGGCTCTCGCCGAGATTCGAGACCCAAGGCAGCAGGCCATTGACGCGCCAACCGCCGGCCACGCGCGTTCCTTTCAGACGCAGCGGCTCGATGCCAGATAAGGCCTTCATCGGGTTTGACAGACCCGTGCCGCCGAGAATTTCCCCACTTGCGATAAGCGGCTGGAAGTTATCTTTGAGCGTGTCATTCGCGCTGTTCGCGACATACCACAAGAGCGCATCCTGGCACCAAACGCAGAAAGCCGTCGCGAGACATTCCGCGCCGACGATCGCCATGGCGTCGATCGCCGTCGAGAGATCAGGCGCGCGCGCCTGCAATGGCGCGAAAGCCCCTGCTGCGCCGAGATCCCGTAGAACCTCCACCGGATAGGTGCCGGCGTCGATATCCCGCACACGCGGCCGCAATTGCGTCGCTACGGTCGCGCGAACGCGCGCCAGCATCCCTGTTTCGGCGGTTTGATCCGAGCGCAGCACGAGAGCCTCAATCGACGCGTTCGACCGTCAAGGCGACGGGCTTTGTGTAGGTATTCGCGACGGGTGACCAGCGCACGGCATGCGCGACGAGAGCGTCGAGCGTTTCCTTCGGCGCGTCGGCGTCGAAATGCACGTTGACGCGCACGGCCTCGAAACCGACCGGCTTCGGCGATGTGTCGCCCGCACCCCAGACGGAGGTGATGTTGATGTCGGCTTCGAGTTCCAACTCAAGTTTCCGAACAGCGATATCCTGCGCGACGGCATTGGCGTGGATGCCGACTGCGATGCAGGAGCCAAGCGCGGCCAGTAAGGCTTCGGAGGGATTGGGGGCGGTATCGTCGCCGAGCAAACCTGGCGGCTCGTCGATGACATGCGCCGGCAAGTTGCGCACGAAGTTCAAATGCCGAAAGTGCCCTTCGGCGACCGTCCGGCACTTCAAGGTTCTCACCGCTCTGGGATTGGACTTACCCTTGTTGATCAATTGTTGAAGCCCGTCTTTGTCGATCGGCGCCAAACAGGCGGTCTGGGGCGGGGTGTCGAATTCGGACATGATTGGAAACTCCTGTCGGGGGGATGTCATGAGGATTGCGTCCAGCGCACGCGCCGGATCGCGAGAAGGAGGACGCCGTCGAGCGCGAAGCCGATCGTCCCGATCGCCACGATCAATGCGGCGAGGCGGTCGTACTCGAGCGTGTCGCGCGCATCGTTGATGGCGTAGCCAAGCCCGCTCGTAACGCCGAGATATTCCGCCGGAACGAGCACGATCCAGGCGACGCCCAAGGCCAAGCGGAGGCCGACCAGAATGTCTTGCGCGATTGCGGGCAGAATGATGATTGTCAGGAGATGCCACGGCCGCGCGCCGAGATTCTTCGCCAGTTTGAACCAGTCTGGATCGAGCTTCTGCAACCCGTTTGCCGTGGCGAAGATGATCGGCCAGACGGCGGCTGCGGCGATCAGGAAAACGATCGCGCCCTCCCATGTCGGAAAGGTGAGGATCGCGACAGGCATCCAGGCGAGCGGGCTGATCATCCGCAACAATTGGAACGGCACATGGGTGAGCTCGCGGAAGAGGACGCTGTGCCCGACAAGGACGCCGATCGGAATGCCAAAGGCGGCCGCCCAGCCGAGGCCGAAACCGATGCGGCGAAGGCTTGGCAGAAGCGCTTCGCGCAGCGAGCCATCGACCAGCATCGTCACAAGCCGCGTCAGCGCCGGCCGCGGGGCAAAGCCGGCGAAGGCCGCGCCTTGCGAACTATGCGCCAGAAGCGCGCCGCCGACGGCCCAAATCGCAATCAAGACGGTGAGGCCGACGAGCGGCGCGACGAAGCGCACGGAAACGCGCCGCCCTTGTCGCGGTGCAACGCGCTCCTGTTCCACCGCGATGCTCGTCATAAGGCCAGGACCTCATGGCGCGCGAACGGGTCGGCGGCGTTGACGCTTGGATCGAGCTTCCATTCCGGATAGCGCAGCAACGCGGTGCGGACGAAGTCGTAATTGACGAGGTCTTTGGCAACGAAGGCCGGATCGAGCTTGTCGAGGAACGTCCGATCACCCGCGACCAATGTCTTTTTCATCGCATCGACAATCAAGGTCGTCGCCGTGGGGTAGGGCCAAGGCTGGAAATCGATCCGGCCGTTACGCCATTGCGGATGTTGGATGGCGCCGTCGCTGACATAGTCCGGGTTCTGGCCATAAAGCGTCATCGCGCGCGTCACGACGGGCGCCGGCATCGGCAAATAGCCGGCGCCGTCGCGCGACAGCAGCTTGGCAACTTCGGCTTTGTGCTGGGAGGCGTAGATTTGAGCGCGGACGACGGCGTTCAGAACTTTCTGTGTCCATTCGGGCCGTTGGACCGTGTCCGCCTCGTGCATGCAGAGAACGCAGCAAGGATGGTTTTTCCACATATCGCCGGTGAAGCGCAGGATGCGGGCATGAACCGCGATCTCGCCCATGGCGTTAAACGGCTCGGCAACGATGTAGCCGTCGATCTTATGTGCCGCGAGCGCCGGCGGCATGTCGGGCGGCGGCAAGATTTGCAAATTGCATTCGTGCGGCGCGAGCGGCGTTCCTTGTGGTTTGATGACCGGCGTGATGCCCGCGTGCCGCAAGGCGAGTTGCAGCACGATATTGTGCATCGAATACCAGAAGGGAACGGCAATCTGCTTGCCGCCGAGATCGGCGAAGCTATGAATATTGCTGTCGCCGGCGACGACGATGGCCGAACCATTGGTATGCGCCCAGGCGACGATCTTGACCGGCACATGGTTGTTGTAGCGCATCCAGACCGGGACCGGCTTCAGCAGGTGAACGAGATTGAATTTGCCGGCGGCAAAGGCCTCGACCAATGGCGCCCAGCCGCGGATCAGCACCGGCTTTTCCGCGGCGAGACCTTCGTCGTGGAAAAATCCCTTGGCATGGGCAACGAGCAAGGCCGTCGCATCGGTGATCGGGAGATAGCCGATGCGCACGGGCTCGTCCGGCGCGGGGGCTGCGCGCGCCGGTGCAGTGCCGAGCAGCGCGGCGAGACCGCCGGCCGCCAGCATGTCCAACGCATGCCGCCGCGTCACCGGCTGCGGCGCAAGAGACGGACGATAATCCAAGTTACTGCAATATTGGCACACCGCGCCGCTCCCCCGAAAAGTCTTCCAAAAATTCAAGAAGCTGTGCACGCGCCTCGTCGTGCCGCCCGTGCGTCAGTGCGACGTCGGCGACAAACCGGCCGGGATTCGGCGCCATGACAATCACCCGCTCGGCGAGGTGAAGTGCGTCGTCGACGTCATGGGTGACGAGCAGCAGCGTCAGACCGCGCTCGGCGGCGAGCGACTTGACCTCGGCCCGCAACGTTGCGCGGGTCACCGGGTCGAGAGACGCGTAAGGTTCGTCGAGCAACAAAATTTGCGGATCTGTCGCGAGCGATCGAGCGAGCGCAACGCGCTGCTGTTGACCGCCTGAGAGTTCGGTCACCGCCCGCGCGCCGTAGCCATGCAGGCCGACCGTGTCGAGAAGACGCGCGACTCGTGCCGGCGCTTCTTTGCCGCGGCCGTTGAAGCGCAGGGCGAGCGCGACATTCTGCGAAACGCTCAGCCACGGCAGTAGCAGCGGCTTCTGGAACATGAGATTCCAGCGTGACGATGCACGCGTGACGACGGCGCCATCGATCTCAACCGCGCCGAAGCTCGGCTTCAGCAATCCGCCGATAATCTGAAGAAGCGTTGACTTGCCGCAACCGCTGCGGCCGAGGAGCGCAATACGCTCTCCCGCGCGAATCCGCAGCGTCAAGCGATCCAGGATCATCGGCCCGCTCGGGTAACGATGCCCGACCTCGGCGAGACGGATGGCGCCTTGAAGCTTCGTCATCAATGCCTCGCAACCTCAAGACGGCCAACAAACATGCTTGTCCGAATAAGAACGATCGGTATAGATTGGTCAAGTTAATCTATGGAGTAAATTCTTCCTATTTTCGGGCAATTCTGAGAATGATCATTCTCGGGTTCGCGCAGAGGAGGACGAGCACAGATGGCGTCGAAGAATATGAGAGCGCGGCTGCCCGCACCGACCGCGGCACCGGGGGCGAAGTTTGCAGCACCGGCGCCCGGCGCGCGCGGCCTTGCGGCGCGCTCTGCGTTGATCGAAACCGCCATTCGCCTCTTTTGTCGGCAGGGGATCAACGCAACCGGCATCGACGCGATCATCAACCGCTCCGGCGTCGCGCGAATGACCCTTTATAAGCAGTTCGGCTCGAAGGATGCTTTGGTGGCTGCGGTGCTCGAGGCGGAAGGCGCAGCCTGGCGGGCCTGGTTTTTCGCCCGGCTTGCGTGTGTCGAGGGCGGCCCGAAGGCGAGATTGCTGGCGATCTTCGACGCACTGGGGGAATGGTTTGCGCGCGACGATTATTTCGGCTGCGCGCTGATGAACGCGGTCGCCGAATACCGCAATCAAAGTCCAGCGGTGCTGGCCGTCACACAGGCGCATAAGAAGCCGGTACTCGAATATATCCGCTCACTGTGTGACGCCGCGGGCGTAGAGGACTCGGCGACCCTGGTAAGCCAAATCGATCTCTTGATGGACGGGGCCATCGTGAAATCCCTCATCCAACGCGATGTGAAGGCCGCTAAAGAAGCGCGCGCGATTGCGTCGGCGCTGCTCCGATGAGAAGGCGATCATTGAGGCGACGATCCAGCGTCGAAGGAATCGGGCCTTTGATGTCAGTGGCCGAATGAACATTATATTTAAATGACAGCGGATTTGTCGCGGTTTGCGGGGTCCACGCACCCTTTAGCTGCTCGGGCACATGGGATAAGGACTGCGTAAATTTTTCGAATCCCGTGTGTCCATGATCCGTCTCGAAAACATCAGCAAGCAGAATGGCTCGCAAATTCTCTTCATCGAAGCCTCGACGGCGCTCCAGAGAGGCGAAAAGATAGGCCTCGTGGGTCCGAACGGGGCCGGCAAAACGACGCTGTTTCGAATGATCACGGGAGGCGAGCTTCCCGACGAGGGCCAGGTCGCCGTCGATCGCGGCGTCACCATTGGCTACTTCAGCCAGGACGTTGGCGAGATGACGGGCCGCAGCGCCGTGTCAGAGGTGATGAATGGCGCGGGCCCGGTGAGCGCTGTGGCCGCGGAGCTGGCGGAACTCGAGGCCGCCATGGCTGATCCGGAACGCATCGACGAGATCGACGAGCTTGTCGCGCGATATGGCGAAGTGCAGGGGCGTTTCGAGGAACTCGATGGCTACGCCCTTGAGGGCCGGGCGCGGGAAGTGCTGGCCGGCCTGAGCTTCAGCGAAGAGATGATGGAGGGTGACGTCGGTGCTCTGTCCGGCGGCTGGAAGATGCGTGTTGCGCTGGGACGCATCCTGTTGATGAGGCCCGACGCCATGCTGCTCGACGAACCGAGCAACCATCTCGACTTGGAGAGTCTCATTTGGCTTGAAGGTTTCCTCAAGGACTATGAAGGCACCTTGTTGATGACCTCGCATGATCGCGAATTTATGAACCGCATCGTCTCCAAGGTCGTGGAGATCGACGGCGGCGGCCTGACCACCTATTCGGGCGACTATGAATTCTACGAGCAGCAACGCGCGCAGAACGAGAAGCAGCAGCAGGCCCAGTTCGAACGCCAGCAGGCGATGCTCGCCAAGGAAATCAAATTCATCGAGCGATTCAAGGCGCGCGCCTCGCATGCGGCACAGGTGCAGAGCCGCGTGAAGAAGCTCGAAAAGATCGAAAAGGTCGAGCCGCCGAAGCGACGCCAGACGGTCACGTTCGAGTTTCAGCCGGCACCGCGCTCCGGCGACGATGTGGTGAGTTTGAAAGATGTTCACAAGAGCTACGGCACTCGCAGCATCTACGAGGGACTGAACTTCGCCATACGCCGCAAGGAGCGGTGGTGCGTCATGGGCGTCAATGGTGCCGGCAAGTCCACGCTGCTGAAACTGGTGACGGGCTTCGCGCAGCCGGATCAGGGCACAGTCTCCATGGGGAGCACGGTGAAGATGGGCTATTTCGCGCAACATGCGATGGATCTGCTCGACGGTGACCATACAATCTTCCAGGCACTGGAAGAGGCTTTTCCTCAGGCAGGGCGCGGCGCATTGCTCGCGCTCGCCGGCTGCTTCGGATTTTCCGGCAACGACATCGAGAAAAGGTGCCGGGTTCTCTCAGGCGGCGAGAAAGCCCGGCTGGTCATGGCGAAGATGCTCTTCGACCCGCCGAATTTCCTCGTGCTGGACGAGCCGACGAACCATCTCGACATGGCGACGAAGGAAATGCTGATTGCGGCGCTGTCGCAATATGAGGGGACGATGCTCTTCGTCTCGCATGACCGGCATTTCCTGGCCGCTCTGTCCAATCGGGTGCTGGAACTGACGCCCGATGGCGTTCACAATTACGGCGGCGGTTACACAGAATATGTGGCGCGCACAGGCTACGAGACCCCGGGCCTGCGCAGCTGAGCCACGTCGGAGAGACGTTTGGCGTGAGCGCGATAATCCGATGATCAGGTCTGCCGCCGATCCGGCCTTCCGCGTGGATTTGTCAGGCTGACGGAAGGTGCGGCGCCGAAGGTTGCGCGAAAATCATGCGAAAAGTGGGCCTGATCGACAAAGCCCGCGGCATGGGCGGCGGTGGTAAAGTTTGCGCCCGCCACGATTTCGTTGATGGCGTGACGCATGCGCAACCAGGTTCGGTAGCGTCGCAGCGACACGCCAGTTTCTTGCTTGAAGAGATGTTGGAGTCGCGACGCGGAAACGCCTGTTTCTCTCGAGAGGAGAGACAATGGCACGGGACTTTTCGAGCCGGCGAGAATCTTCGCGGCTTGGGCAGCCCGGGGGTCCATCGCGTGCAAGGCCCGCTTTTGGCCGAAGCCAAGAAGATCGTCCAGCGCCGTGCCGCGGAAAGTGGAACTGTCGGCACGCTCGTATAATTCTCGGGCGAGCGTCTTGGTCGATGATCGACCCAGCAATGCACCGTCCTGCACTTCCGCATCGGCAACAAAGCGCCCTAGAGCACCGGCACCACCGAAATCAGGTTCCGCGTAGAGCACCATGACTGGCTCGCCATCGAGCCGAAGTTCGTGGAGCACGCCCGCGGGGATCATAGCGGCCTCGCACGCGGTCCAGCAACCGGACGAGAATCGCACCCTAAAGGGACCCCCGAGGCTGGAAAGATAGACGGGCGCGCCATGCTGATGCGGCGCGTTGTAGAGGAGGGGGCCAACGAACAGCGTGCGGCCGTTATCGAGCCACCAAAGCGGGCGATGGGAGCCGGATATCTGGGTCCGCGTAGCAGGTTCGTACAAGCGTCGGCCCCCTTAAAGACGCTATGCCTCGGTCCGTCCGACTCACTTTCGATCCCAGAGGCATGATGTTCAAGGCTCTAGATGACCCGATGAGGCCGCGCGAAGAGGGTCAAAAGCCCCGTTCCATGCCCGGCTGGATCCGTCTCTGGTTTTCCATCGACCTGATCTTAGCCTTGATGCCCCCGCTGCATTGGATTTTCGGGGTGCCCACGCGCGTCCTCGGCGCACCCATGGTCCTCGTTTATCTCTTCGGATCCTGTGCCGCAATCGCGGCAAGCGTCGTTGCTGCCTACCTCGCGACTTCACCTTCCCACGCCGAGCGGTGACGTATCGTGCTCATTACCTTCGGTGCAATCGCGCTTATTTTCATCGCCGTCGTGATCATTCTCCAGGTCTCTTACAGGAGAGATCGGGATTTCGCGGACTTCACCGTTGCCGGGCGATCCTTCGGGGGCTTCGCTCAGGCCATGGCATTTTTCAACACGTACCAGCCGGGGACTGTTTTCCTCGGCGCGCTCGGTTTCATCATTTCGCATGGTGCGGTGGGGATAGTCCTCTCCACCGTGGTCGCGCCCGTCGTCATGTTTTTAATGGCGGAGCGGGTTTGGACCTGGGGCGCGACAAACGATCTTAAGACGCAGCCCGAGCTTATGGCGCTCCGCTTCCAGTCGCGGGCTGTCCGCGTCGTCGCTGCGCTTCTCGGTATCGCGGGCCTCTTTCCCTGGATGGTGCTCGGCATGCAATCGCTCGGGGCCGTTTTCCATGCATTATCTTTCGGGCACCTAAGCTTTACGGTCTGCGTGGTTCTTGGCGTGGTTGTCATGACCATCCGCCAGTTCTGGACCATTCGAATGGGAATGCGCGGCATTATCATTTCGGATCTTTTTCAGGGAATCGTCGCATATTTCGGGGGAAGCCTTCTCATTCTTTGGCTGATCGCCTGGCTTTTGAGAAATGGCGCGAGCCTTGCCACTTTGCCCGCGGCGAATCTGACCTTGCCGGGGCCGCACACATCGATCCCGCTGCTTTTCTTTTCTCTGAATCTGTTGCCGATCCTGAGCAGCCTTTGTTGGCCTGATCTTTTCGTGCGCCTCTATACAGGGTCAGGCGTTGACAGTGTGAAGCGTTCGTCTGCCTATTGCGCACCTCTTGCGCTCGTTTTCGTTTGCGGCATGTGTCTTCTTGGCCTGCTCGCAGCGACGCGGCCGGAGTTTGCCGCTGTGCCTGAGACGGCCTGGTTTGTGTTGGGCCATAAGACAGGGGGCGTCTGGCTTCTGACTGCCGCGGGCGTCGTGGTTTTTGCGGCGTCCATGGGCAATATCGACGCGACTGTGCAATCTTGTGGCGCGCAAGTCGCAAATGATATCATCGCACCGCTTCTTGCACGTCCGATGAGCGACCGCTCGCTCACTCTGAGCTCGCAGGCGGCCATGCTGACGATTACCGTCTTCGCTGCGATTTTGGCGTGCCTGCCTATTCCGAGTCTGTTTAATGTCGCTTTGCTGGCGTTTCAGATCATGGTGCAGCTGTCCGTGCCACTTTATTTCGGCATCTTCACGCGCTTTGGCGGTGGCATGGCCGCATTGATCTCAATGAGTGTCGGCGTCCTGACGGTCGCCGTGCTACAATTCTTCTGGCCCCTCGCAATTCCATGGGCCTTTGGTTTGACCTCGGGCGCACTTGCGCTGCTTGCCAACCTCGCGACCTACGTTGGATTTGCGCTTGCCGAAAAGCGGACACCTGCCGAAGGACGTCGTCTCGACGCACTATTTTCAGGCGCAAGTTCTCGCGCAGCAAGTCATGACAGCCTTGCGCGCGCCATGCCGCCTGCCAACTAAACCTGGCTTGAACAGGAGATGACGATCTGAACGCCATCAAAGCGGATGGTCGTGATTTTACTGCCCTCTACAAATCGGGACCGGGCGCGGGGGTGGCGGCGGGTGATCCCTCTCAAATTGCGCCAAGAGCGGTTCGAGGGTTTCTCGCGGCCAATATCTCGGCGCGCGAATGTCGCGCAGGCAGGAGGCGTTCCAGTACAAACCGGCGCCCGCTAGCGCCCGCCCGGCCGCCGCCGCGCGCGCGACGGCGCGGACATCGGCGGCACTCGGATAGATGTAAAGCGTCGTCGGGTCGTCGCGCACCATGGCGATGATTTGCCGGGCGTCAGATGGCGACCAACTGGTGCAGCCGTCACTGCGTCCGCCGGTATATTCGACGAGATTTCCAAACGGCACATACCCGTTCCCATTCGCGTAGGGGCTGGACGGATCCCTTAGAAGGCATATCCCTTTCAGGGTGGCGGCCGGATGACCGCCAATCTTACGCTCGCGGGCGTTTGCGGTCTCGCCTTCACCCTCGAACTGAAGGAATGTGCGGATGAAAGCTGCGTTTTGTCCCGGCGAAGCGCGGTAATAGCCTTTGAAAGAGGTTTTGGTCTCGCCCGTTACATAAGCCCCGCCGGCCGTCAGATCGGAATCCATGGCATTGCTGAAATTCTTCGCGCAGCGGCGGCCGTTGGCAAAATCTGCCATGCCTCCGAGATTGCGCCCCCCGCCATGACCCGCGGGAATTGCGCGGAACGACTGACGCTGCTCGCAAATCACATAAAACCGGCGTCCCGAACCGCCGCCCAAATCATTGGGCCGCGTCGCATCCATGGCGAAATAACAGGAATTTCTGACCACGCCCTCTCGCATCTTTTGCAGATAAAGCGCGCGCGCCCTCTCTAGGACGACGGGCGCGATCTGGCCTTCGCCGTCGCCGATATAGGCTCTCAGCCAGGGCGGAACGTCCGATGCCATGGCGAAAGCCGATGGCGGCACTAAGGTGACGGCAACGAAGAGGCCGAAGATGCGGCCGATATTCAGAAGGACAGGTCTCACCCGCATTGCGTTCCGAGCTCTCGCGTCTCAACCGGGGCGCACGCGATCCGACGCTGCCCCGCAAATTATCTTACCGGAGCGGGCCGGAAAGAAGAAACAATTTGATCTAGCGCAAATTGCGAGGGCCGCGATGACCGTATCGTTCAGCAATAACTTGATCACGAACGGCCGAAGGATCGCTCTCTATGAGCACGGCCTCGCTTACGCCGGAATGACGGTTTGATGACTTTTGTGTTGATTAAACCCGATAACTTCCGACGAGGAGATTCAGCAACGTGCGTGGACTCGCCTGTCTTGTTTCGGATTCAAATGAAATACCGCTCGTGTTTTAATCTCACCATGTCGTGCGCGCTTTCGTTGACAGAATGTCCAATTCACCGCGAGGCCGTCGTCGGGTAGAAATAGACTCATGATGAAACAGGGGCTATCTTTCGCAATATTCGCATGGGCTTTTGCTTGCGCAACGCTTGGGTGGGCGCAAGACAGGAATCCTGTTGCTGAGAGAGTTCTGGCCTGCGCGTCTTGTCATGGCGCGCAAGGGCAGGGGACAAGCGATGTTTATTTCCCGCGGCTCGCGGGTAAGCCCGCCGGCTATCTCTTTCATCAGCTCGTTGCGTTTCGAGACAAGCGGCGCAAGTATCCGCCGATGAATTACCTGCTCGAATATCAGCCCGATGCGTCGTTGAAGCAGATGGCGGATTATTTTGCCGCGCAAAGTCCGCCGCTTCCGCCTGCCGCAATTCCCACCGTCAGCAATGATGTCCTTGAAAGGGGAAAGACGCTGGTCACGCAGGGTGATCCGCAGCGGGGGATTCCTGCTTGCGCCCGCTGCCATGGCCCGTCCTTCACGGGTATGGAGCCGGCCATCCCTGGCCTGTTGGGATTACGCGCAAGATATATCGCCGCGCAATTGGGCGCATGGCGTTACGGAACCCGCACGGCGATCGCGCCGGATTGCATGCAAATTGTCGCCGGACATCTGACTGAGGCGGACGTGACGGCGGTTGCGGCATGGCTGTCATCGCTCCCCGCGCCGGCCAACGCATCACCTGCACCGCAAGGTAGTTGGGCAATGCCGCTGAAATGCGGAAGCGAACCAAACTAAGGGCCGAACGTGGGCAAGCTGGGCTTTTCAATCACGCTACGCTGGAACTGGCTATGGTGCGCCGCGCTGCTGATCGGCCTGCCGCAGCCGAGCTTCGCCGGCGCGTCGACAACACCCGATATGGCGCTTGTCGCAAAAGGCGAATATCTCGCGCGGGCGGGGGATTGCATTGCCTGCCATACGACGCCCGGTGACAAGCTGTTTGCCGGCGGACGGCCCATGCTGACGCCGTTCGGCACGCTTTATACATCGAACATTACGCCGGACCCCGAGACGGGAATCGGCAATTGGACGGCGGATCAATTTTACGGTGCGATGCACACCGGCAGGTTCCCGGATGGCGGCTTGATGTATCCGGCCATGCCCTTCGGGTCCTACACCAAGGTCACGCGCGCCGATTCCGATGCCATCTTCGCCTATCTAAAGACCATTCCTCCGGTCCATCGCGCCAATCGCCCGCACGACTTGGATTTCCCCTATAACAATCGTTCGCTCATCCTTGGCTGGCGCACGCTTTATTTCAACGAGGGCACGTATAAGCCGGATCCATCCAAATCGGCAGATTGGAATCGCGGTGCTTATCTCGTCGAGGGTCTTGGGCATTGCGCGATGTGTCATACGGCGATCAACGCCTTGGGGGGAAGTTCCGAATCGGAGGCCTTTCAGGGCGGCTTGATTCCCATGCAGAAATGGTATGCCCCCTCGCTCACCTCGAACAAAGAGGCGGGGCTCGGCGACTGGAGCATTGAGGATATTTCCGACTTGCTGCGGACCGGAATCTCCCGCCACGGCGCGGTCTATGGGCCGATGGCGGAGGTCGTCTATAACAGCCTGCAATATCTGTCGTCCGACGACATCCGTGCGATGGCTGTTTATCTGAAGAGCCTTGGCGAAGGCGGACCGCCGCAGGCCAATGCGCCTGCCTTGCCGACAGATGTCAGCAGCCTGCTCATGAGCCTCGGCAGGACGGTTTACGAAGCGCGTTGCGCCTCCTGTCATGGCAGCGATGGCGCCGGCAAGCCGCCCAAATATCCGCCTCTTGCCGGGAATCAGTCGATCGAGATGCAATCGGCCGTCAATCCGACCCGCATGGTGCTCAATGGCGGGTTTCCGCCGGGCACCCAGGGCAATCCGTATCCCTACGGCATGCCGCCGTTCGCGCAGCTCTTGTCCGATGACGAGGTCGCCGCGGTCGTCACCTATATCCGCCAAGCTTGGGGCAATCGCGGCACCCCGATCTCGTCGCAGCAGGCAAACGAATTGCGCTCAGCGCCCCTCAACTGAGTTCATTTCATGATCGACACCCAGCCTACGACCGAAGACCCGACATCGGAAAATTCGCGCGTCGAAGAAATTCTACGACCTGGCCCGCGCGGCGCTTTGATCGTCGCGGGAATCGCGACACTCATCGTCGTGTTGCTTTGGCTCTCGTTCTATTATTTCGTCTTCTTGCCGCGTGGGGCTGTTCAATGACACTGGCATCGGGCCCGGACCATGGCGCGAGCGCGGCGACCGCCGCGCGCGTCGAGCGCCGGTGGGCAGCGCTTTCCATCGCAATTGTCGCCCTGATGATCTGCGTCGCGGCGTTTTCCGGCCTTCATTATGCGGTGATGCCGCAAGCGCGCGTGGAGACGGTCAATCCGGCCACGTTGCACATTTCCGGCGAGTTCATCGAGAGCAATCTCGGGAGCGTTCTCGAGCCCAATGGGTCGGTTACCGTTCGAGCCGTCGGTCAGCAGTTTTCGTTCACGCCTGAATGCATCGTGGTTCCGGCCGATACTTTGGTCACCTTCCGTGCGACCAGTGCCGACGTCGTGCACGGTTTTCTCATCGAAGGCACGAACGTCAATACGATGCTCGTTCCAGCCTATGTATCTGTCATCCAGACGCGCTTCGATAGACCTGGCGAACACGCCATGCCGTGCCAGGAATTTTGCGGCATCGGGCACCAGGGGATGTGGGGCAGGGTGAAGGTGGTCGATAAGGGAACCTTCCTTGATTTGGCGTCCAAACGAAAGAGAGTGACCTGTGCTAACTAGCAAGCGGCTCGTTCTCGCGCATTTTGCCTTGGCGTTCGGGCTTTTCGGTCTCGCGCTGCTCCTCGGCGCGTGGCAAATGTTTGTCCGCAGTCCCCTGAATGTCTTCGATATCGACCCCGAGCTTTACTATCGGTCGGTGACCGCACATGGCACGGTCATGGGTTATGTCTTCCCGACGCTCGTTGCGATGGGGTTCGGCTATGCGATCACCGAGTTCGCATTTGAAAAGCCGTTGGTTGGACAGCGATGGGCTTGGGCGGGCTTTATTCTCGTCGCCATCGGCGCGGTGACGGCGATGATTCCGGTCTCGATCGGTCGCGCCTCCGTGCTCTACACGTTCTATCCGCCGATGGTCGGCAATCCTTTCTACTATGTTGGCGTCGTGCTGGTCGTGGTCGGCTCATGGATCTGGGTCGCCCTGATGGCCGTCAATTTCGCGGTCTGGAAGCGCGACAATCCGGGAAAGCCCGTGCCGCTCGCCATGTACGCCAATGTCGCAGGCGCGTTGCTGTGGGGCTGGACCGCTGTCGGCGCTGCGATCGAGCTGCTCTTCATGATTTTGCCGGTCGCCTTCGGGTGGCGGTCGACGATTGACGCTGGCTTGGCGCGCGTTTTCTTCTCGTGGACGCTGCACGCCATCGTCTATTTCTGGCTGATCCCGGCTTACATCGCCTATTACACGATATTCCCGCGGGCGATCGGCGGCCGGGTTTACAGCGATCAGATGGCGCGGCTATCGTTCATCACCTTCCTCGTCATCGCGATGCCGATCGGCGTACATCACCTCTTTGCCGACCCGCAGGTCGGCGCCGGGTTCAAGTTCATGCACTCGGTGTTCACGGCGCTGGTTTCGGTCCCGACGCTCATTACCATCTTTACGATTTGCGCTTCGGCGGAAATCGCTGGCCGGCTTCGCGGCGGACAAGGCGCTCTGGGCTGGCTTGCGGCGCTACCCTGGGGAAATCCGATCATGCTTGCGACCGCATTGTCGCTGGTGATGCTCGGATTTGGCGGCGCCGGCGGCCTCATCAATATGACCTTTCAGCTCAATGCGAGCATCCACAACACGCAATGGGTCACCGGTCATTTCCATCTCATCTTCGGCGGCGCGGTCGTTATCATGTATTTTGCGATCGCTTACGACCTTTGGCCACATCTGACGGGGCGTGCTTTCGAGAACGTGGGCTTGATGCGCACGCAATTGTGGCTTTGGTTTATCGGCATGATCGTGACGACGTTTCCGTGGCATTACGTCGGCATTTTAGGCATGCCGCGCCGCATGGCGTTTTTCGATTATTCCAATCCGGTTTTGGCGCCCGAAGCGCTTTCGGTTGCGATCTCGGCGGTCGGCGCATTGATCCTCGTCATATCGGGTTTCCTTTTCCTGGCGATTCTCATCCAGGGAGCGCGCGCGCCAAAACTCGATCCGGGGCCTTACCGTTTCGCCGCAGCGGTTCACGAGCCGGTGTCCTTGCCTGTCGCGCTTAACAGCTTCTCGCTGTGGGTCGCACTGATGGTGGGTCTGACCCTCGTGAATTACGGCTTTCCGATCGCGCAGCTCATGACCCTTAAGAACACGGCGGTGCCGGCCGTTTACGTGGGAGAGTCGCAATGAGCGATGAGCGCCTTTTCTCACTCGGCAATAAATGGTTCACGAGAAGTGTCGGGGCGACGGCTGGCGTTGCCCTGGTCGCGGCTTTCGCTGGCCTGGTTTGGTTCCCTCTGGTACAGCCCAATGCCAACCTCGCGAGCATTTGGGACGCGATCTGCAGCGCAGCCGGGGTTCCCAAGGTCGCTTCAAGCGCGGCGCCGGTTCCGGCGGCGTTCAAGACATCGCAAGTCGTCGTGACAACCGACATTTTGAGCCATCCGAGCGCGACGGCGATCGGTCAAGGCGCGACGCTCTCGCAGCGCTGCGCGATTTGCCACGGGCCCGAAGGGATGAGCGGTGCCAACGCGCCCAATCTTGCAGGACAGCCTGCCATCGTCATTTACAAGGAATTGAACGATTTCAAATCCGGCGCCCGCGTTAACGGCGTCATGACGCCTTTTGCCGGCCTCATCAGTCCGCAAGAGGTCATCGAACTCGCGGCTTATTACGCGCATCTTGCTCCGGTTTCCGCTTCGGGGGCAGCGCCGGCGAAGCCGAAACTCGTCGTCGAAGGCGCTCCCATGCGCGGGATCGCGCCGTGCGACGCGTGCCATGGCGACATCGCGCAGAAAATCGGCGCACCGCATCTCGACGGACAACCCGCCGCTTATATCAAGGAACAGCTCCAAGCTTTTGCCGCGGGCGCAAGGCACAACGACATCGACCAACAGATGCGCAATGTCGCCCGCCAATTGACGCCGAGCGAAATCAACGCTGTCGCTGAATATTACGCGGCGCTGCACTGATCGCGGGAGTTCGGGTGCAGACCGCTGCGCGTCGTGCTAACGGGCCTGCAGTCCAGGCCCGGTTCAGAGCAATCAAGGCTGCTTTTCCCAATATCCCTGGAGATGAAGGTCCTTGACTGCCGTATCGACATATTTGGGTTCGAACCAGCCATCAAGGTTCGGCGCTTGACGCACCATGTTATGCGTGACAGCAAACTGTGACGTCTGCCGGAAACCGTCCTTAACGTCATTGTCGACGATGGGATCAAACTCCTCTTTGAGCGATCCGGAATATATTTCCTTCGCAATATCGGTTCCGTATCCGGCGCTTGCCAGATAAGTGAGGACGACATCACGGTTCGCGTCTTGTGATGCCCAATGAGATATGTCCACCAACACCTTCACAATCCGTGCGACCGTTTGCGGATAGCGTTGTTCGAAAGCGCTATTGGCCAATATTGCGGTGAGGCTTGTCTGCCGGACGACACTGATTTTGGGCGCATGAATTAAGCGAACGGCCGTTCTCTTCTCCAGAAGCAGAATGAACGACGTGCTGAAGAGGGCATCGGCCGATCCTGCCTCGAAGGCCGCCAAAGCCGCAGGTCCCTGAAGATTGACAATGGTCACATCGCCTTCGCTCAGATGAGCCGCTTCGAGAACTTGCACAAGCGCCATATAGGGCACCGTGCCCTTTTGAATTGCGATCCGCGCCCCTTTCAGATCAGCAATCGTTTTGATGCGTGAATCCGGATGAACGGCAAACACGTAAGAGGAGGCCAGTGCGGCGGAACGGCGTGCGAGGACGACGTGCGCAGGGACCCCGCCGGAACGACCGATCAGAGCCGGCAATCCGCCATAAGTGCCAAAATCTGCCTGGTTTTCCGCGATCGCTTCATTAATCGCGGGACCCGTGCCGATATAATAAGTGATCTCAATTTTCGGTCCGCCCTTGCCAAATTCCCGATCGAAAAATCCTTGCTGCGCGGCTAAGGGCGCGAGCCCAATCCCGTTCACCTTGCCTTGCCCCGGGAGACCGACTTCGGCAAATCGGATGACTTGCGGCAGCTCTTCCGCTTTAGCCGCCGGAACGAGCGAGAAACTCAAAAGTAGCGAAAGCGACAAGTTTTTGATTGCCGACAAGCGGGCCTCCATAGCATCGCGATACATAGCAAAAGACTGTTTGCGTACGAGCGGTATCAAATGGATTCGGCAAGAACAAACAAATCGTTCTCGTGAGGATAATCTACTTTATGGCGCGCCAATGCAGAATGATTCGTGCTCATTACTGGCCCCTTTGAAGAAGAGTTCCGCGGCGGGTTTTGGAAGCAGCCCAGCAGCTAGCGGAAGTGCCGCGGATTTTTCGCGTAAGTCCGTTGGAAATGTCGCCGCATATTGGCCGACGTTCCGAAGCCGCAGCCGATGGCAATATCTTCGACGCGGGCCGAGCTCGTTTCCAGAAGATCGCGGGCGCGCGCAACGCGCTCAGCGACCAACCATTCTCCGGGGGCTTGGCCAGTGGCCTCGAGAAAGCGCCGCGCAAAGGTTCTCGCGCTCATGCGCGCGTGGTTTGCAAGCGCGTGCACGGTAATTTTCTCCGCGAGGTTCTGCCGCATGAAATCGAGCGTCGCGGCGAGGCGCCCGGCCTCGGTGTCGCGCGCGAAGGGGCGCTGAATGAATTGTTGTTGCACACCGGCACGATGCGGCTGAACGACCATACGCTGTGCAATGGAATTGGCGACGTCGGCGCCGAAATCCTGGCCAACGACGAACAATCCCAGATCTATCCCGGCCGCGCCGCCGGCTGAGGTATAGACGCCCCGATCCTCGATATAGAGGACATCGGGCTCGACCTGCACGTCAGGAAAGCTTTTCGCGAGAAGCTCCGTCCAGCGATAATGAGTCGTCGCGCGCCGCCCAGACAACACGCCGGCCGCCGCCAATACAAAGCTGCCTGTGCAGAATGAGACAAGACGCGCGCCGCGCCGGTGAGCGCCTCGCAGGGCGTCGCACAGAGCTGCCGGCACGTCGAGCAATGGTGGCCGCCATCCCGGCACGATCACGAGATCGGCGTCCTCGACGGCTTCGAGCCCCGCCTCGGTGGTAATCGCGGCCCCGCCGATACAATTGAGAGGCGCCCGCTCTGCGGCGCAGACCGCAAACCGGTACCAGTCCTCGCCAAGCTCCGGACGAGAAAATCCAAAGATTTCACAGGCGATTCCGAGTTCGAAGACGCCTTGTCCGCTGCAGGCCAGAACGATTGCATTGGATCGTCTCGATAAGGCACGCGGCGATGGTGGAACGTTGATTTTGGCAGGATGCATGCGTTTATCGTCTAGATTGTATATAATATAAAGTCTATAGGTTAAATTATATAGCCCCCTCAAGAAGGCAGACCAGAGGCTTTGCCGACAAGCTGGTCGGGGACGGGGGTTGTAAGAATGACATTGGAATACCTGCCGATCTCTTTGAGATCAGGCCTTTTTTTGGCCGTGCTCGCTGTACCCGTTGCGGCGAAAGCGGATCCCAGCAGCAGCCCTAGCGGCAATACGGTCGATGTTCCGACGGTGGTCGTGCAGTCCAAAAATGGCGCCGCCGGCGGCGGGCTCCTTCAACAGACCGATGACGCGCGAGCGACCCAAGGCGTGAGTTCCAAATTCATTGAAGAGCAGAGCCCGACCAAAAACTTCGTGGACCTGATGCAGATGTTGCCGAGCGTGAACATCTCCCCCGGCGATGCGATCGGGATCGTCGGCGGCAACGTCTCGGTTCGAGGGTTCGACCCCAACGATGTCGGCTGGGTGCTCGATGGGGCGCCGATTACCGGAATTCCCGACGGGAGCGCCGGCAATTATCCGCAAGAAGTCATCGTCAGCGAAGACATCAAGTCGATTTCGCTCAATCCAGGCTCCAGCGCGCTGGATGCCCCGACGACTCGGTCGAGCGCCGGCACCGCCTATATTCAGATGCGCGATCCATCGCACCAAGCCGGCGGTGCGATCGACCAGACGATTGGTTCCGATTCATTGAACCGCGAATATGTTCGCCTTGAAACCGGTGACATCGGTAACACTGGCCTGCGCGGTTTCTTTTCCTTCGCGCACACCTTCGCCGATAATTGGATAGGGCCGGGCGATAACGACATGAAGCATTACGACCTGAAGGTCGTGAAAGATTTTCAGAATAACAGTCAGATCGCTGTGGAGTTCACCCACCAGACGGAATATCTACAGAACTATCTATACCCGACGAAATCGCAGTTCGATGAATATAAAGCGACGGGTGAAGGCGCGGACGCGTTCAACTACAACACGCCCTATACCGGGATCACCGACACAACTTACGCACGGCTTGGCCGGGTTGAGCCTTGGAACGTCTATATCCTTGCCGTTCCGGCAAAGTTTGTTGTGAATCCGGATCTCGTCGTCCAGGATACGCCGTATCTCTACTACAGCAACGGCTGGATAACCGGCGGCAATGATCTCACCGAGGGTCAGACTTACTCGGGTACGTCGCCTGTTTCGGTCGATCTGAACGGCGACGGCGCGGTCACGCCCGGGACAACGGTTCTCGCCAATACCGCGTACCATTATGTCAATACGCAGGTCGGCAACACGGTCAAGCTCAATTACACGCTTGGGAATCAGGAGTTCTTCGCCGGCTGGTGGTTTGAGACCAATGCCCAAACGCAGGAGACGCCGGTGGTCCGCGTCAATCAGGAGACCGGCGAGACCTACGACATGACCTCTGGAGCGTCGGCTTACAAGCTTTCGAACGGAGCGACGTATTACGTCTCGAATCAGAGATGGAGAGAGCAAATCGATACGCTTTTCTTGAGCGACACGATTTCCTTGTTCGGCGCGCAAGTGAAGATCACGCCGGGCATCAAGCAGATGTTCGCGTCCAGGCAGGCTTACAACTATCTGCCTGGCACGCAGTCAGAAGCGACAGCTTCAGACGTCATTCCGCAGCCTCAGTTGACCGTGAGCTATCAACCAAACTCAACGCACCAGTTCTATGTGAATATTGCGACCGATACGCGGCTTGCCGATACGTCCGATCTCGTGCCAGGTTTCAGCGCCAGCAGTCCGATCCCGTATACGGCTGCGAGCAATCCCAAAGCGGAATATTCGATCAAGGAAGAATTGGGTTATCGGTATCAGGGCGACATATTGTCGGCCGATGTCGAGCTGTTCAATTATAATTTGAACAACCGTCTGATCTCGCTGAACGTTCTCGAGAATGGCGTCGAGGTCGCCCAGACGATCAACGCGGGGCGGCAGGCCACGCGCGGCGTGGATGTTCAGCTTGCAACCAAGCCCTTCTTCAACGTCCGTCCCTATATCTCGGCCGAATATCTCGACTCGCATATCGGCACCAACATGCAGGCCGTCGACGAAAACGGGAATGTCGATTATCTCCCCACGGACGGCAAGCAACAGATCGAAAGCCCTCGTTTCAAGGCCGCGCTTGGTCTCAACTACGATAATGGGTCGCTCTACGGAAACTTTGATGTTCGCTATGTCGGATCGCAATACGCGACCTTCATGAACGATGAGCAGATTCCGAGTTATGTCACCGACGATCTGACGGTTGGCTACCGCTTCGCGAATGTGCTCCGCTTCAAATCGCTTTATATCCAGTTGGGGCTCAACAATCTCACGGACGCAAAATTCCTATCTGGCGTCTATAGCTTTACCACCAACGCGAATGCGGTGAAGGGCGTCCAGGGTGGCACGATCGCTGCGGCCGGCTCGCCCACCTATTTCATGGAGCCCAGCTTCTCGGCGCTCCTCACCGTCGGAGCAACGTTTTGAGACGAGCGATAGCGGCGTGGGCGTGACAAGTCCTTCGGATGGTTCGACGCAACGCGACGTCGCGCCCGCAGTCACTTTGGCGAATGTAACCAAGTCCTATGTGGGCAGGACCGTGATACGCAATCTTTCTCTCGGCGTTGCAGCCGGGGAATTCTTGGCGATTCTCGGTCCAAGTGGCAGCGGCAAGACGACCGCTTTGCGCGTTATCGCGGGATTCGGGATCCCAGACTCCGGCAAAGTCTTCATCGGCGGCAAGGACGTGACTGCCGATCCTGCCGAGCGTCGCAGCGTCAACACCGTGTTTCAAAGCTATGCCCTGTTCCCTCATATGAATGTGCTGGAAAATATCGAATACGGACCGCGACTGGCCGGCGTTTCCACGGGTGAGCGAAGAAAGCACGCCTTGGCTCTGCTCGATTTGATGCAATTAAGTCAGGCTGCGCGACACAAACCCGCGCAGCTCTCAGGCGGCATGCAACAGCGCGTCGCCTTGGCGCGCGCTTTGATCAACGAGCCACAGGTCCTGCTTCTTGACGAGCCACTGGGCGCTCTCGACCGCACGCTGCGTGAGGATATGCAACGTGAGCTGCGGCGTATCCAAAAGGATCGCGGCGCGACGTTTATCTACGTCACCCACGACCAGGCCGAAGCCTTCGGCATGGCCGACAGGCTGGCGGTGATGCGCGAAGGCGAATTTATCCAGGTCGGCACGCCGGCGGAGCTCTACGATACGCCCGCCAGCGTCTGGGTGGCGCAGTTCCTTGGATCGGCCAATCTCATTCCCGTGACCCGCACGGCGGAGGGCGTGCTGCTGAGCAAAGCGGGCCCCATCGCGCCCGGATATGTCGCCCCAGACGTCAACGATCACGAGCCGGCGATGGCCGTCGTTCGCCCAGAGGATGTGCTCGTCGAGCCGGCCGATGAACGCAATCCGGTGCCGAACCGGTTCGCCGCGACCGTTGTCGAGAGCCTGGCACTGGGTGGATATCAGCGAATCCGTGCAATCACCTCGCATGGTCTGACATTTGAGGCGCTGCTGTCTCGTCGCGCAATCGAACACGCGCCGCAGCCGGGCGAGGCCGTTGCCGTCAGCTTCGCGGCGGCGGCGGTGCGCGCGTATCCCATCCATTCCCGCTCGAAGGACGAGGAAGTGCCGTGACAGATGCGTCCCAATCGGTCAGTCGTCGGGCTGTGTTGCAGATGCTGGCGGCTGCCAGTTTCGCCGCTTCCGATCGCGCGCGCGCGGCGCCATCGCTCAATATTTATAGCTGGCCGAATTATTTCTCCGGGAATGATCTCGCGGGTTTTGCGAGACAATCGGGGATTGTACCGAACATCAGCAACTACGATTCGAACGATATTCTCTTTTCTAAGTTGAACAGCGCGTCCGGCGCTGGGTTTGACATTGTGATCCCGAGTTCGAGTTGGATCGCGGTCCTGCGCCAGCACGGTCTGCTGCAGGAGATCGATCCGGCGCGTATCAATCTCAGTACCTTGGCGCCGGCCTTGCTCGGGCGTCCTTACGATCCGGAGAATCGATATTCGATTCCGAAGGATTGGGGCGTCCTTGGCGTCGTTTACGATCCTGCGGCGGTCGGCGGCGAGATTTCGACCTGGCGGGACTTTCTCGATGCCAGCGAAAGACCTGGAGTCAGCGGCAAGGTTCGCTTGTCGAGTTCGGCATGGGAGGTGATTGGGATCGCGCTGTGGCTCCAAGGCAAGGATTGGAATGCGGTCGATGCCGATGCGATCCGGGCCGCGGGCGACGTCCTGCGGCCATTCATGAAACATGTGAGCAGTTTCGATGCGCTAGATCCAAACGAATTGGCGAACGGCACGATCGTCATGGCGCAAAGCAATCAGAGCGTCGCGCGCACCGCGCTCATGCTGAATCCGAAATTGCATTGGGTCGTGCCGAAGCCAATGAGCGAAATATGGGTCGATTGTTACGCGATTGCCAGAAACGCGCCGCATGTCGACGCGGCTTATGAATTTCTTTCGTACCAGCTCAGACCAGATGTGCAGTTGCAGGAAACCGTCGCCATCGGATTCCCCGCCGCTTTGGCCGGATTGCGCGACAAGGTGGAGCCCGGTGTGGCGCATTTCGACATGATTTTCGGAGGGAAAAATCTCGATATCGGCAAACTGACCAGTTTCGTCGTCAATCCCAAAACCATCGGCGTCTATCTGCAAACGCAGCTGGAGCTGCAGGCGGCGGCAGACTGATGCATCGTCAGCGCCATGCGTTCATCCACTTCTGCGCCGGCATCCCGTTGGTTTGGCTCGGCGTCGTCTTCATTGTGCCATTGCTGATCTCTGTCGTTTTTTCCTTCGGGACCAACACGTTCGGCGGGATAACATTCGGTTTCACATTAGACAATTATCGAACGGCGCTGTCGGGCCTCTATCTAGCGGTTCTTGCGCGCACGATTGCTTTTGCCGCCGGCGCGTCTTTCACCTGTTTGGTAGTGGCCTATCCCGTCGCCTATTTCATCGCCGGCCGAACCGGTTGGCAACGGACATTGTGCCTGGTTCTGATATTGCTTCCCTATTTTTCGAGCTTCCTGATCCGCGTGATGTCGCTTCAAATCCTCTTCTCACGCGATAACATTCTCGATGCGTGGCTACAGCGCTTACATTTTGCCACTGGCCCGCTCGACCTAATCAACACACCTGTCGCAGTCCTCGTCGGTATGGTCTATGCCTATCTACCGATCGCGACCGTTCCGATTTTCCTTGTTCTTGAGCGTATCCCTCCCGCCTTGCGGGATGCCAGTCGAGATCTCGGCGCTTCATATTGGCAAAGATTTCTGACCGTTACGTTTCCACTAAGCTTGCCTGGCGTCGTGACCTCTGCGTTGCTCACAATCGTGCCGATGCTCGGCGAATTGGTCATTCCGCAATTGCTCGGCGGGGGACGCGGCGTCCTGATGGGGCAGATCATTTCGTCTCAATATCTGCAGGCGCAGAATTATCCTCTGGGCGCTTCTATGGCGGTGATTTTGATGCTCATCGTCGGTGTGCTTCTTCACCTCTCATGGTGGCTTGGCAGGAGATTGGAAGGGCGGGTGCGATGATTTTCAAACGCCACACGATCCTCGCCAGCTGGTACTGGCTGAGCGCCATCTTTCTTTTCACCCCCATCCTTATTTCGATCGTCTATTCCTTCAATGTGGGCGTGCTGGGAAAGCAGACGGCGCGATTCACCGGCTGGACCTGGGCATGGTACCCCGCCGCCTGGCACGATGTTTCGCTCTGTGGCGCGTTGGAAACGAGTTTTCTTGTCGCCGCCGCGGCGACGGCCATCGTCGTTATCATCGGGCCGATGCTCGGGTTTGCGCTCGTCAGGCATCCCGCTGCAAAAATGCGCGCGGCATTATTGGGGCTCACTTTTCTGCTGATTGTCGTGCCGGAGATTGTCATCGGCACTTCGCTTCTCTTGTCCTTCGCCGCGCTGCAAGTTCCGCTTGGCCCGGCAACGCTTATCGTCAGCGTGACGCCGGGTGGCATCGCGGTCATGGCCTTGGTCGTCAGAGCGCGAGCTTCGACACTGGACGCGCATCTCGAGGAAGCCGCCGCCGATCTCGGCAGTTCGAACCTGCAAACGGCGAGGCTGATTATCTTCCCGCAATTGCGTCCCGCGATTCTCACGGGCGCGTTGCTGGCCTATGCGTTCTGCTTCGACAATCTCATTATCGCCAGCTTTCTCACGACGGCGACGACGAACACCCTGCCGGTCTATCTTTACGGCAGTCTCCAATATCAGCCTTCGCCGACCGTCTATGTGGCGGCGGGCTTCGTTTTTATGTTCACCTCGGCGCTGCTCGGACTCGCCGGTTTGTCGTGGCATTTGGCGTCTGCAAGGCGTTCTGATCTGCCAAAGGGGATCGAGACATGAAGTATGCGCGCTGGAGCCCCTTGCATGACGTCCCCCGCTTTCCGGCTGACCGCTTTGCTGAGCTTGCCGACCGGCTAGCCCGCTTGCTCGACACATCGTCGGACGTGCTGTTGATCCAAGCTGAGGCGGTTCTCGCGCTCGAGGCCGTCGCCTTGGGCTTGGCTCGCCCAGGTTTGGTCGCGCTCAACATCGAGACAAGCTTCTACGGCGACTGGTTTGGTCGATGGCTGCAACGCGGTGGCGCAACCGTATATCGCCTCGCTGCGGAGCCCGGCCGCCCGATTTCGCTCGATGCGGTGGCAAAAGCGATCTCGATGTTGGCAAGCCTCGACATCGTCTCCGTGGTGCACGGGGAGGGCGCCAATGGCGTCGTCAATCCGTTATCCGACATTGCGCGTTTGGCGCGCGAACGAAATGCGCTCGTCGTGGTCGACGCGGTCGCGTCGGTGGGCGCGCATCATTTATCCGTCGATGCGGAGGGGCTGGACGTTGCGGTGATCGGCCCGCAAAAGGCACTCGGCGGCCCCGCCGGCATCTCGGCAGTGAGTGTCAGTCGCGCGGCTTGGCAGCGCTTCGAGGCTCCCGGGGGGCTGACCACCTCTTCGCTGTCGGTTCTCGATTTGAAGCGAGAATGGCTCGATCGCGGGCGAGGGGCTATTCCGGGCACGCCGGTCGATCTGGAGTTCTGGGCGCTCGATGCTGCGCTCGATCGCGTAGAAGCGGAAGGACTCGAGACTCTGATTGACCGTCATCACCGGGCTGCGCGCGCCACACGGCGCGGGTTGCGGGCTTTGGGTGTGACGCCTTGGATAGAGGATGACAGCGCGGCTTCGGCGTTGCTCACAGCAGCCCCTGTTCCGGCCGAAATCGACGCCGCCCAGCTCGTTCAATTGGCGCGCCGTCTCGATGACGGCGTCAGCGCTGGAGGTCCTGGCGTGGCCGACCGGCTGGTTCGTCTCAATCACACAGGCCCGCGGGCGCAATTCTCGTCCGTCCTCGCCACGCTTCTAGCTTATGGCACAGCTCTTAAAGCGCTCGGTCTTCCGGTTTCGCCGGGAGCCGCGGCCGAAGCCGTCGCCGCGATTTACAGTTCGGCAACTTAAGGGGGGCGGGTCATGGCCGCACGTCGGCTCCATATCAATGCTTTCGAGAACGTCTCGCCGGTCAATATCTCATCTGGCCTTTGGCGCCATCCCGAAGATGAATCGCACCGCTACAAGGATTTGCGTTATTGGGTTGAGCTCGCTCAGCTGCTCGAAGACGGTGGTTTCGATTCCGTCTTCTTGGCAGACGTGCTTGGCATCATGGACGTCTATCAGGGAAGGCCGGACGCGGCGTTACGCGGCGCCATCCAGGTTCCAATCAACGACCCGCTCTCCGTTATTTCGGCAATGGCTGCGGTGACACGGCATCTGGGCTTTGCCGTCACTGTGTCGTTGACTTACGAGCAGCCTTATAGCTTCGCCCGCAAAATGACCAGCCTAGATCATCTCACGAATGGCCGGATCGGCTGGAACATCGTCACCTCGTTTCTCGATAGCGCGGCGCGCAATCTCGGCATTAACAATCAAATCCCCCACGATGAACGGTATACGCGCGGTGACGAGTTCATGGAAGTGCTCTACAAGCTCTGGGAGCATTCCTGGGAAGATGACGCGGTCGTGCGCGACAAGGCCAAAGGCGTCTATGTCGATCCGCAGAAGGTTCATGCCATCGGCCATCACGGTCGGCATTTCAGCGTGCCCGATGCGTTCATTGCCGAACCGTCGCCGCAGCGCACGCCGGTGCTGTTTCAAGCGGGCTCTTCCGCGCGCGGTCAGATTTTCGCGGCAACGCACGCTGAAGGCGTTTTCGTTCACGCGACGCGGCCGGAGGTGCTTGTCCCCGTCGTAGCCAATATTCGCGCAAAAGCGGCCGCCTTGGGTCGCGATCCACGCAGCTTGAAAATTCTCGCCGTTACCACCGTCGTCACGGCGGTGACCGACGCGGAAGCTGAACGGAAGTACAAGGATCTTCTGTCCTTCGTGGACTATGAAGGCGCGATGGTGCAGTTCGCGGGACCGCTCGGCGTCGATGTTTCGCGCTTCGCCCCTGACCAGCCTTTGCGCGCGATCAAAAGCGAGGGGGCGCAGTTCACCGCCCGGTTGTTCGCCGAAGCCGACCCCGATAGAGAATGGACGCTGCGTGATGTCGCCATTTACATGGGCGTCGGTGGCATGGGGCCTGTCTTTGTCGGCTCCGGCAAGAGCGTTGCCGATGAGATGGAGCGCTGGGTCCGCGTCGCGGATCTCGACGGGTTTAATATCACCTATGCCATTCGTCCCGGTTCGTTCGCCGATGTCGTCACCTATGTTGTGCCAGAGCTGCGCCAGCGCGGTCTGCTGCCGCCGCGGCCCGAAGCCGCCAGTTTTCGCGAGGCTTTACTCGGGGCCGGACAACGGCATTTGCGGGCTGATCACCCTTCGCGCCGCATTGGTCTAAAGGCAGCGAGCTGATGTTTTCATTTGCGCGGGTGCAAGCGCAAATGCTTGCCGACGGCATCGACGGCTGGTTGCTGTGCGATTACCGCGGGAGCAATGCGCTTCTTTCGCATGTTCTTGACATTCGGCGAGCCCCCACGCGTCGGGCGTTCCTTTTCATTCCGAAGGCCGGCGAACCGGTTCTTCTCATCCATCGAATTGATCAAGCCTTCTTTCTGGCGGTCGATCACGAAAAGCGCCTTTACAGCAGCATCGTCGAATTGCATGCCGCACTCGATGCGCTGCTCGGCGGCACAAAGCGGTTGGCGCTCGATTATTCTCCCGATTGCGAGATTCCGAACATTGCTTTTGCCGATGCCGGCACGGTCGAATTTCTGCGAGCGCGCGGATATGAGGTCGTCTCCTCCGCGGATCTGTTCCAGATCGGCGCGATGGTTTGGGACGAGGCGGCGCTCGCATCGCATGCGCGCGCCAGCGCAGCGGTCGCAGCGGTGAAGGATGCCGCTTTCGGCTTTGTCGCCGAGGCTCTGCGCGCGGGGCGCCGCGTCACCGAGCATGAGGTGCAGAGTTTTATCGCCGACGCTTTGGCGCATCGCGGTCTCGAATATGAGGGCGTGCCGGTGGTTCAGGTGAATCAACACGCCGGCGCGATTTATTACGAGCCGCCCGCTGAAGGCTCGGCTGTGATTTCGCCCGGCGATTGGCTGCTGATCGATTTATGGGCGCGTGAGCCCGGCGAAGAGAACGTTTATGCCGATATCGCGTGGGTCGCTTACGCCGGCCGCGACGTTCCAACCCAGATGCAGCGCGTATTCGATATCGTCCGCGCAGCGCGGGACGCTGTAATCAAAGCGTTGGCCGAGGCCTGGCGTTTGGGCGACACTCTACGCGGTTGGCAACTCGATCGTGTCGCGCGCGATCTGATCACTAAGCACGGATACGGCGACTATTTCGGCCATCGCACAGGGCATAGCATGGGCCCTGGAAAGCGCTTGCATGGCCTAGGCGTGAACCTCGACGACTTCGAAACGCATGATACGAGGCGCGTCCTGCCGGGGCTGGGGTTTTCCGTCGAGCCGGGAATCTATTTGCCGGACTTCGGTGTCAGACTCGAAGTCAATGTGCATTTTGCCCCGGATACGGGCCCAAGAGTGACCACGCCGCTCCAGACAGATATCGTTCGATTGCTTTGATTTTATTTCTGGATTGCGACGCGATCGAAGTGTTACATCGCCTGCTAGTAATCGATCCCGTTCAGCGCCATCCAAGAGCCGGCGCCACGTGCGTGAGGATCGCTTCGATCACATGTGCATTGTACGCGACGCCAAGTTGATTGGGGACGGTGAGCAACAGCGTATCGGCCTCGGCGATCGCTTCGTCCCTTTTGAGCTGCTCGACCAGCACATCCGGCTCCGCCGCATAACTGCGGCCAAAGATCGCCCGGGTTTGGTCGTCAATAAACCCGATCTGATCCTCTTCTTCTCCGCCGCGCCCAAAATAGGCCCGGTCACTGTCATTCACCAAGGCAAAGATGCTCCGGCTGACTGAAACCCGCGGGGCCCGCGCGTGACCGGCCCCCTTCCAGGCGCTCCGATAGGCTCGGATCTGCGCGGCCTGCTGAATGTGAAATGGTTCCCCGGTCTCGTCATTTTTAAGCGTCGAGCTTTGGAGGTTCATTCCAAGTTTGGCCGCCCAAATCGCGGTCGAATTGGAACTTGCGCCCCACCAGATCCGGTCGCGTAGACCATCCGAATGAGGCTCGAGGCGCAGCAGACCTGGTGGGTTAGGGAACATCGGCCTGGGATTGGGCTTCGCAAAACCCTCGCCGCGAAGCAGGTCCAGAAACACCTCGGCGTGTCGACGCCCCATGTCCGCATCGCTCTGACCCGCGGCGGGTTGGTAGCCAAAATAGCGCCAACCATCGATCACCTGTTCGGGTGAGCCTCGGCTGATACCAAGCTGCAGACGCCCGCCGGCGATAAGATCGGCCGCGCCCGCATCTTCGACCATATAGAATGGGTTCTCGTAGCGCATGTCGATGACGGCCGTGCCAATTTCGATACGGCTCGTCTTCGCGCCAACGGCCGCCAGCAGCGGGAACGGCGAAGCGAGCTGGCGGGCAAAATGATGGACACGAAAATAGGCGCCGTCGAGACCTAGCTCTTCGGCGGCGACTGCGAGATCAATGGATTGCAGAAGCGTGTCGGAAGCCGATTGCGTCTTCGATTGCGGTGACGGCGTCCAGTGACCAAAGGAGAGAAACCCGATCTTCTTCATGTGAACTCAACCGCTCATACCAAACGCGCCCTGAACCTCGTGGCGGCGAGTGAGAGAGCCCTAATGATTTCAGCTAATTAGCTGAGGGAGCGTTCAAATTGGCTGGGGGACCTGGATTCGAACCAAGATTAACGGAGTCAGAGTCCGCTGTTCTACCATTGAACTATCCCCCATCAAAACGGCCGCGCATTCAATGGCTTATACGGCACGTTGTCGAATGGGCCCGGCGCGGTGCGAATGCATCCGGTCGGGAGGCGCTTCTAGAATGGATTGAAGGCCCTTGGCAAGGCCCAATCGAAGGCGGTTGAGCGGTCCGGAAATGAGGCCGTCGCGAATGAAAGCCCTCTCCGCCTTAGAGATTGATCCTGTCGAACACCGTTGCGGGCAGATTGCGCACCACCAGCATGATGCCGCGCCAAAACGCTGGCGCATAGACAATCGGGCCGCCTTTTTCCCCCGCGCGGATGATGACGGGCGCGATGCTCTCGGGCGTCGCCCAGAGCGGGCCCTTGCTTGCAATGCCTGCGGTCATCGGCGTTTCGACAAAGCCGGGCTTGATGATGACGGCCCGCGCCCCGAGCGGTGCGAGTTTGTGCGCAATGCCTTCGACAAGATGGGCCAGGCCGCCTTTTGTCGCGCCATAAATGAAATTCGAGCGGCGGCCGCGATCGCCGGCGACGGAGCCGATAACCAGCAGCGTGCCGCCGCGCTGCTGTTCAAGCACCGCGGTAGCGGCGAGGCTCCAGGCGGCGGCGCTTGAGAAATTGGTCGCGATCATTTTGGCCGCGGCAGCGGGATTGCGTTCGAGATCGTCCTGTTCGCCGAGCACGCCATAGGCGAGCAGCAGAATATCGAGGCCGCCGAGACGGTCGACCATCTTGCCAAGCTCGGCGCCGGCATCTGCCGTGACGAAATCGAGCGGCCAATCGATCGTCTCGCCCGCGCCGCGGGCTTTGAGATCGGCGGCGATCTCGTTCAACCGCGCTTCATTGCGTCCGGCAAGAATGAAACGCGCCCCGTTCGCGGCCCAGAGGCGTGCCGCGGCTTCCGCAATCGCCGACGTCGCGCCAAGGATCACGATCCGCTGCGGCGCCTTTGGGGCGACGACTTCCTGCGACGGCCCACTCATGCCGCCACTCTTCGCCAGAAATCGGAACTCATCAAGGGGTCCCTCTGCAAGTCCTGCCAGCGCGGAAACGAGCGGCGGAACATGCTGTGCGACATGCGGCCGTCTTTGGCCGGATAAAGCGCGCCGCCGGCGTCGGCGACGATGGCATCGAGCCGCGCGAGCAGGGCGCGTGTTTTTTCGCCGCGATTGGGGAAATCAAGCGCCAGAGTGGTTCCGGCCCGCGCAAACGACAAAAGCCCTGGCGCCGGGAGGTCGCCGAACGTCTTGAGCATCGCGAGGAAGGAAGCTTGCCTGTCCGCTGCGACGGTTTCGAGCAGGGTGCGGATCGCCTCGCGTTCCGCGGTGCGCGGAACGACGCATTGATATTGCAGCAAGCCGTCGCGGCCATAGAGCCGGTTCCAATCGCCGATCGTATCGAGCGGGTAGAAGAACCGCAGATAATGCCGCAGCCGCGTCCCGGCACGCGCCTGGAGCCGGTGGTAAAGCGTATTGAAGGCGCCGATGCTGAGCCGGCTGAGCAGAAAATCCGGCGCATCCGCGGGAACGCGCAGCCGGGTTTGATCGCGCGGCGCATCGAAGAAGCCATAGGGCGACCAGTTTGCACGCCAAAAGATCCCGCGTCCCAAGCCCTCGCCATGCGCGAGGCCATCGACCCAGGCGATCGTATGTGTGAATTTCTCCGCGCTCGTCTCGGCGAGATCCCAGAAGTCGTCGAGAGTCTCAAAGGCACGCGTGTCGACTTCGAGATAGGCGCTCTCGATCTTCGTCAGCGAAATTTCCGCCCATTCGATAATACCGCTGAGGCCGAGGCCGCCGATCGTCGATGTGAAGAGGGCCGGGTCGGACTCGGGCGTCAGTGTCAGCCGGCCGCGGTCGCTGCGCAAGAGGCCAAGGGCGCGCACATGCCGGCCGAAGCTGCCGGCCGCGTGGTGGTTCTTGCCGTGAATATCATTGGCAATGGCGCCGCCGAGCGTGACGAAGCGTGTGCCCGGCGTCACCGGCAGAAACCAGCCATGCGGCACGATGAGCTGCAGAATTTCGGAAAAGCCGACGCCAGCCTCGGCGCGCAGAATCCCGTTCAGCGGGTCGAAGGCGATGATCCGGTCGAGCCGCGACATATCGATCAGATCGCCCAATTCGTTGAGACAGGAATCGCCATAGGACCGGCGCAGTCCAACGGCGAGCAGGCTCGACTCCTTCGCCGCATCGATCAGCGCAGGGAGCTGATCGACGAAGCGGGGTGTCGCGACACGCTGCATTTGCCGTGTCACGCGTCCCCATGAGAAAATATCGCTGCGGCTGACAAAAGCTTCGCTCACCTGCGGACTGTCCTCTGTCAGGCCGTGCCGAACATCAGCCCTGCAGAGCAGCGGGTCGATCTTCGAACGCAAGCCGGGTGATCATCGTTCAATATGCCGCGGCGGCACAAGGGCCAAAGCCAACTTGGCGGAAGAAAAGATGGCCCAGCCATGGGCACGCGGACGGCAAGCGGTTTCGCAACCGAACGCGACGGAAAGATGAAAGGCCAGGCGGCGCTACTTGGGCAGCGCTACTTCCGCAGGAACGGCCGCATGCCCTCGCGCGCCAGTTCGTCGGCGCGCTCGTTCATCGGGTCGCCGGCGTGGCCTTTGACCCAATGCCAGCGAACGTCATGCGGCGCCGCGGCGCGCTCGAGCTCTTGCCAGAGCTCGACATTCTTGACCGGCTTTTTGTCGGCAGTGCGCCAGCCGTTCTTCTTCCAGCCGGCCAGCCACGTGGTAATGCCGCCGCGCAGATAGGCAGAGTCGGTATGAAGATCGATGCTGCACGGCCGCTTCAGCGCTTCCAAGGCGCGGATCGCGGCGGTGAGTTCCATGCGATTGTTGGTCGTCGCCGCCTCGCCGCCGGCGAGTTCCTTGCGGTGGTCGCCGAAGGTCAGGATCGCGCCCCAGCCGCCGGGGCCGGGATTGCCGGAGCAAGCGCCGTCGGTCCAGATCGTGACTTTTTCGCTCAAAGCGCCAATCCGAGGTCATAGGGGCCTGTCGCGCGCTGATGGAACCGCAAGCGTTTCACATATTCGCGCGGGTCCTTCGGCCGCACCAAAGCGCCCGGCGGCACATTCAGCCAATCGACAAGGCGGGTCAGCGTGAAGCGCAGGGCTGCGCCACGCGCCAGAACCGGCAGAGCCGCCGCTTCCGCCTCGCTCAGCCGCCGGCAGCCTTGGTAGGCGTCGATCACGGCTTTGCCTTTGGTAACATTGAACGAAAAATCCGGCTCGAAGCACCAGGCGTTGAGACAGACGGCAAGATCATAAGCAAGGAAGTCGGTGCAGGCGAAATAGAAGTCGATCAATCCCGAAACTTTTTCGCCGAGAAAGAGAACATTGTCGGGAAAAAGATCGGCATGGATGACGCCGCGCGGCAGATCTTGCGGCCACAGATCGGCCAGCGCCGCGAGTTCGGCCCCGAGAAAAGCGGCGAGCCCCGGCTCGACGCTGTCGGCGCGGTCCTCGGCCTGGGCGAAGAGGCCGGGCCACGCAGAAATCGACAGGTCATTCGGCCGTTCGCGCGGAAAATCGGCGCCGGCGAGATGCAATTTGCCGAGCGCCGTGCCGAGCGCGGCACAATGGGCGACAGACGGCGTACGGGTCGAGACGCCTTCGAGAAAGGTGACGATGGCGGCGGGCCGGCCGGCCAGCGTGCCGAGGAGGGCGCCTTGGTTCGTCTTGACCGGCTGAGGGCAGACGAGGCCATGCGCCGACAAATGCTCCATCAGCGTCAGGAAGAACGGCAGGTCCTCGGCGCGGACACGCTTCTCGTAAAGCGTCAGGATGAAAAAGCCGGCCGTGACATGCAGCAGGAAGTTGGAATTCTCGACGCCTTCGGCAATGCCCTTATAGGCGAGCAATTTGCCCAGCCCATAATCGGCGAGGAAAGTTTCAAGAGCGATATCGGAAACGTCTGTGTAGACAGCCATGATGCCCGCGGCGAGACAGAGAAGGGAAGCGATTCAGGCGGCGTTGTCTTGCGGCAGACTATCATCCGCCGGCGGCTCCGCCACAACGGCCGGAACCAGCACGTCGGGATTGATGACGCCGCAAGAGACGATGAGCTTGACCGCATCGTCGGGGCTCATCGCGACTTCTTTCACCGCGCTTGCCGGCAAAAAGAAATAGAAGCCGGTCGTCGGATTGGGCGTGCACGGCAGGAAGACCGAAACATAGTCTTCTCCGAGGGGCGGCAATTGTGCCGCAACGCTTCGCGTCGGCGGCGCGGAGATGAAGACCAGCGTCCAGGTGCCTTTGACAGGAAATTCGATCAGCCCGACTTTGCGGAACGACGAGCCGGTCTGTGAGAAGATCGTCTCGAAGACTTGTTTCACGCTCTTATAGATCGAGCGGATGATCGGCGTGCGGCCGAGAATGGCTTCGCCAAGCGCGATCAGGCTGCGGCCAGCGAGATTGGCGGCGAGAAAGCCGAGCAGCGTCAGTGCGAGAAACGCAAAGATGACGCCGAGGCCCGGCACGCGGAAGGGCAAGAATTTATCCGGCCAGAAATTCAGCGGCACCAGCTTGCGCACGGCGGTGTCGACCGTGTCGACGAACCACCAGACGATATAGACGGTGATCGCCAGCGGGCCGGCGACCACGACGCCGGCCAGGAACCAATTGCGAATGCGCCCGCCGATGCCGGGGCCCTTGCTCACCGGGACCATGTCGCCCGGCGGAAATGATTTCTCGATCATGACTCGCTGCCTTGCCGCATTTTAGCAGGACATGCAGCGCACAAAAGCGCAAGCGGTCTGCGGCCGAGTCATTTGGTATTTCTACCTAGGAGCTTGGCCATAAGAAAAAATATCTTTTAAGTGCTGGTTTTGCGGGCAAGATGCTTCTTTGAAGCGTGACATTGCGTCACGTGTGGGCTACAAACCACCGTCATCCTGTTGAGAGCCTCCGGGTTCCAGGGTGCAGACGTAGTCCAAGTCGTGGGAGGAACCCCTTTCATAGCGCCGGGCGGTCAAGCGCCGTTAGAAGCGGGAAAGGGTCTAGGACGAGGGAGCGAAGAGGCGAAGCGAGGCCCTTGAGCCCGCTTCGCCTTTTGCGTTTTCAGGGGCCTGTTGCGTTTCAGGTGTGCGCTTCGCCGCGCGCCCAACCGGCTTTGGTCTCGGCGCAAAAATCGGCGTAGCGCCCGGCGGCGATTGCGGCGCGCGCATCCGCCATCAAGGCCTCGTAATAGGCGAGGTTGATCGTCGTCAGCAGCATCATGGCGAGGATTTCGCCGGCTTTGACGAGATGGTGCAGATAGGCGCGCGAATAGATGCGCGCCGCTTCGCAGGACGAGTCCGGATCGATCGGCTGCGGATCGTCCGCATGTTTGGCGTTGCGCAGATTGATGCGGCCGAAACGGCTGTAAACGAGGCCGTGGCGGCCGGCCCGCGTCGGCATGACGCAATCGAACATATCGATGCCGCGCCGCACGGCTTCGAGAAGATCGTCGGGCGCGCCGACGCCCATCAGATAGCGCGGGCGCTGCGTCGGCAGATGCACGACACTCGCCTCGATCGTCGCCAGCATCACATCCTGCGGCTCGCCGACAGCGAGGCCGCCGAGCGCATAACCGTCGAAGCCCATGCCGACGAGCGCCTCGGCGCTGGCGCGGCGCAGAGGCACGCTCGCGCCGCCTTGCACGATGCCGAAAAGCGCATGGCCCGGTTGGCTGCCGAAGGCGAGCTTACAGCGCTCCGCCCAGCGCAGGGAAAGCTGCATGGCCCGCTCGACCTCGGCGTCCGGTGCCGGAAGCTTCACGCATTCGTCGAGCTGCATCTGGATGTCGGAGCCGAGCAGACGCTGAATGTCCATCGCGCGCTCGGGCGTCAGATGATGCCGCGCCCCGTCGATATGCGATTGGAAGGTGACGCCGCTTTCGTCGAGCTTCCGCAGCTTGGCGAGCGACATGACCTGGAAGCCGCCGGAATCGGTGAGGATCGGCCAGGGCCAGTTCATGAATTTGTGCAGGCCGCCGAGCGCGGCCATGCGCTCCGCCCCCGGCCGCAGCATCAGATGATAGGTGTTGGCGAGCACGATATCGGCGCCGAGGGCATGAACATCGCGCGGGACCATCGCCTTGACGGTCGCGGCGGTGCCGACCGGCATGAAGGCGGGCGTGCGAATCTGGCCGCGCGGCAGGCTGATGGTGGCGTTGCGCGCTGCGCCGTCGGTTGCGTGAATGTCGAATGTCAGTGCGGTCATGGTGCCGGGTGGAGCAGACAGGCGTCGCCATAAGAATAAAAGCGATAGCCCGATGCAATCGCATGTTTATAGGCCGCCTGCATGGTCTCAAGCCCGGCGAAGGCGGACACCAGCATGAACAGCGTCGAGCGCGGCAGGTGGAAATTGGTCAGCAGCAGGTCGACGGCCTTGAAGCGATAGCCGGGGGTGATGAAAATCGCCGTCTCGCCCGCATAAGGCGCGATCTCGCCGTCGGCCGTCGCCGCCGATTCAAGCAGGCGCAAGGGCGTCGTGCCGATCGCGACAATCCGGCCGCCCGCCGCCCGCGCGCGATTGAGCCGCGCCGCGGTCTCGGCGTCGATCTCGCCCCATTCGGCGTGCATGTTATGCGCGCGCGTGTCCTCGGCTTTCACCGGCAGGAAGGTGCCGGCGCCCACGTGTAGGGTGACCTGCGCGAATTCGACGCCGCGCGCTGCGATTGCGGTCTTGAGCGCCGGGGTGAAATGCAGGCTGGCCGTGGGGGCCGCAACGGCACCCGGATGCACGGCGAAGAGGCTTTGGTAATCATCCACGTCGCGCGCATCGGCGGGGCGCTTGCCGGCAATATAGGGCGGCAAGGGCATGGCGCCGTGGGTTCCAATGGCGCGATCAAGGTCATCGCCCTTCAGCGCGAAGGCGAGCAGAACTTCGCCCTCGCCGCAATTTTCGAGCACTTCGGCTTCAAGCGCGGACGGCGAAGGACCGGCGCTCTTGCCTTGGAAGAAGATCATGTCGCCGCGGTGCAGTTTCCGCGCGCCTTTGGCAAAAGCCCGCCAAGAATTCTCCGAGACCCGTTTGTGCAGCAGCACTTCGATCTTGGCCTGCGTCACGTCGCGGATGCGGACGCCTTCGAGCCTCGCCGGGATCACCTGCGTATTGTTGACGACGAGCACGTCGCCGGGCCGCAGGAAATCCGGCAGATCGCGGATCGTTTTATCGCGCAGCCGTTCGTCGGTTTTGGGCGCAACGACGAGCATCCGCGCGGCATCGCGCGGCACGACGGGGCGCAATGCAATCTGCTCTTGCGGCAGGTCGAAATCGAAGAGGTCGACGCGCATAGGTTCGTCACTGCAAGCGAAGCGAAGCAGTCCAGTCTATATCTGTCTGGATCGCTTCGTCGCTGAGGCTCCTCGCAATGACGGTGCGCAAATCTCGCTCTAGCTCAACTTCGCCGAGACGATCCGGTCCGGATCGCGCACCGGCTCGCCGCGCTTGATCTTGTCGACGTTCTCCATGCCGGAGACGACTTTGCCCCAGACCGTATATTGCTTGTCGAGAAAACGCGCGTCGTCGAAGCAGATGAAGAACTGCGAATTGGCCGAATCGGGGTTCTGCGCCCGCGCCATCGACACCGTGCCGCGCACATGCGGCTCGGCGTTGAACTCGGCTTTCAGGTTCGGATATTTCGAGCCACCCGTGCCGGTGCCGTGCGGGCAGCCGGTCTGCGCCATGAACCCGTCGATGACGCGGTGAAAAGCAACACCGTCATAGAAATTCTCGTCCACCAGCTTCTTGATGTGCTCGACATGCTTGGGCGCGAGATCGGGGCGCAGTTCGATCACCACCGGTCCCTTTGTCGTCTCAAGCGTCAGTGTATTCCCGGCTTCCGCCATGGCGTGCCTCCATTCTTGTGCTGGCGCTTCACATAGTAGAAGCCGGCCTTAAGGTAAACCTTCGCGTGCGCTAGAGCGGAATGCGAAAAAGTGTGAGCTGTTTTTCGCATGAATCCCGCTCTAAATTATGAGAATCGATCACGTTCATGGTTTGGATCAATTCAAGTCGGGCTTGCCCGACTTGAATACTTAAGACCAACTCGGGCAAGCCGAGTTGGGGGCGATCCAAAACCATCGTGATCTAACGCGGGCTTGGCCGCGCCGGCCCCCGCAAATTACTTCGCGTCGGTCGCGAGTTCCATTTTGACGATCTTGTCGGGATCGGTGACCGTGCCGTTGTCGGCCTGCGAACCCTTCTTGATCTTGTCGACCACATCCATGCCGTCAATCACTTGACCGAAGAGCGTGTATTGCCCGTCGAGGAAATTAGAATCGGCGAAGCAGATGAAAAATTGCGAATTGCCGGAATTCGGATCATCCGCGCGCGCCATGCCGAGGGCGCCACGCTTGAAAGGCGCCTTCGAGAATTCGGCCGGAACGTTCGGCAGATCGGAGCCGCCCGTGCCGGTGCCCGTCGGATCGCCGGTCTGCGCCATGAAGCCGTCGATGACGCGATGGAACTTGAGACCGTTGTAGAAGCCGCGCGCTGTCAGCGCCTTGATCTGTTCGACTGTCTTCGGCGCAAGATCGGGCCGCAGCAGGATCGTGACCTTGCCGTCCTTGGTATAGAGATAGATTTCGTTCTTCAGATTGGCGGCTGAAAGCGGCAGCGTCAGCAGCAGGAAGGCGAGAGCAGCCAAAAGGCCGCGACGGATCAGGCGCATGTTTCCTCCTCGGAGCAGATCAAGGTGCGGTGTTGAGTTTTACGGCAAGGGCTTTGGCAACGACGTTTGGTACGAAGGGCGTGACATCGCCGCCGAGCAGGGCGATTTGGCGCACCAATGTCGCGGCAATGTGACGGACCTGCGGAGAGGCGGCGAGGAAGATCGTCTCGATCTCCGGCGCCATCACGGCGTTCATGCCGGTCATTTGCGTCTCATAGTCGAGATCGGTGCCGTCGCGCAGCCCGCGCACGAGCAGCGTCGCGCCCGCCTCGCGCGCCGCAGTCACCGCGAGGCCGGAAAAGGTCAGCACTGATAATTTGCACGAAAGCGCCGCGGTAAGGTCGCCGCAGGCGGCGCGCAGGAGATCGGTCCGCTCGGCGGCCGAAAACATCGGCACCTTGCCGGGATGCACGCCGATTGCCACGACAAGCTCATCGCAGAAGCGGGCCGCCCGCATGATAATGTCGACATGCCCGTTGGTCAACGGGTCGAACGTGCCGGTATAGAGCGCCTTCAGCGTCATGGCCCCTCTCTAGCCGAGCCCGCGGGCAGGGGCAAATGGGCTCCCCCTCTCCCCGCGCGCGGGGGGCGCCGTCATTCGCTTGCCGCGTCGCCCGTGGTCTCGCCGTTCTCCGCCTCGTCCTCGCTGATCCGCTCGACGCCGACGACGCGTTCGCCCTCGGCGGTGTCGAAGACGATGACCCCTTGCGTGCCGCGGCCGGCCACGCGGATGCCCTCGACCGGGCAGCGGATCATCTGGCCGCCGTTGGTCACGAGCATGATCTCGTCCGTCTCCTCGACCGGCATCGAGGCGACGAGCGGGCCGTTGCGCGGGTTCACCGCCATCGCAACAATGCCTTTACCGCCGCGGCCGGTGATCCGGTATTCATAGGACGAGGTGCGCTTGCCATAGCCGTTGGCGGAGATCGTCAGGATGATTTCTTCCGCCGCCGACATTTGCGCATAACGCTCGGGGGGCAGCGCGGCGGGCGCTTCTTCGCCGTTTGTCTCCTCGCTCACCGTCTCCCCGGTCTCGGCCGCCTCGCCGGCAATGGCGCGGCGCATCTTGAGATAGGCCATGCGCTCGCCGCTCTCCGCTTCCATGTGGTGCAGGATCGCAAGCGAGATGACGCGATCGCCGTCGCCGAGCGCAATGCCGCGGACACCCATCGAATCGCGGCCCTTGAAGACGCGCACGTCGGTGACCGGGAAGCGGATGCACTGGCCGCCGGCGGTGGTCAGCAGCACGTCGTCATTCTCGGTGCAGATCTGCACATCGACGATCTCTTCGCCCGGATCGAGCTTCATGGCGATCTTGCCGGCACGGTTGACCTGGGCAAAGTCGGAGAGCTTGTTGCGCCGCACCGTGCCCCGCGTTGTGGCGAAGATCACGTCGAGCTTTTCCCACTGCGCCTCGTCTTCGGGCAGCGGCATGATGGTCGTGATCCGCTCGCCCTGTTCGAGCGGCAGGATATTGACGAGCGCCTTTCCCCGCGCCTGCGGCGCCGCCGCCGGCAACCGCCAGACCTTCTCTTTATAAGCCTGGCCAAGCGAGGAGAAGAACAGAACCGGCGTATGCGTCGAGGCGACGAAGAGCTTGGCGACGAAATCTTCGTCGCGCGTCTGCATGCCGGTGCGGCCCTTGCCGCCGCGCCGTTGCGCCCGATAGGCCGAGAGCGGGACGCGCTTGATATAGCCCGCATGCGAGACGATGACGACGACATCCTCGCGCTGGATGAAATCCTCGTCCTCGAACTCGGCGTCATTGTCGAGGATGAGCGTGCGCCGCGGCGTCGCATGGGCGAGCTTGATGGCGAGCAATTCGTCCCTGATGATGCCGAAAAGACGGGCGCGCGAACGTAGGATATCGAGATAATCGGCGATTTCCGCGGCATGCTTTTCGAGCGCCTGGCCGATTTCCTCGCGGCCAAGCGCCGTGAGACGTTGCAGGCGCAATTCGAGGATACCGCGCGCTTGCGCCTCGGAGAGGCGGCAGGTGCCTTCCGCCGAAAGCACATGACGCGGATCGGCGATCAGCGCGATCAAGGGCGCCATATCGCGCGCCGGCCAGTCGCGGCTCATCAGGGCTTCACGCGCCGCCGCGGCATCAGGCGATGTGCGGATGACGCGGATCACCTCGTCGATATTGGCCACGGCAATGGCAAGGCCGACCTGCAAATGCGCCGCGTCGCGCGTCTTGCCGAGCAGGAATTTGGTGCGGCGGGTGACGACTTCTTCGCGGAAATCGACAAAGGCGCGCAGGAAATCTTTCAGGTTCAGCGTTTCGGGCCGCCCGCCGTTGAGCGCGATCATATTGGCGGGGAAGCTCGATTGCAGCGCGGTGAAACGCCAGAGCTGGTTCAGCACGACATCGGCCACGGCATCGCGCTTCAATTCGATGACGATGCGCATGCCTTGGCGATCCGACTCGTCGCGCAGATCCGAAATGCCCTCGATCTTCTTCTCGCGCACGAGCTCGGCGATCTTTTCGAGCAAGGCCGATTTGTTCACCTGATAGGGAATTTCGGTGACGATCAGCGCTTCGCGCTCTTTGCGGATTTCCTCGACCTCGACTTTCGCGCGCACGAGGATCGAGCCGCGGCCCATATGATAGGCGGAGCGGATGCCGGCACGGCCGATGATATTGCCGCCGGTGGGAAAATCCGGGCCGGGGATGATGCCGATCAGCTCTTCGATGCCGATCTCGGGCTTTTCGATCAGCGCGATCACCGCGTCGATGACTTCGCCAAGATTATGCGGCGGAATGTTTGTCGCCATGCCGACGGCGATGCCGCCCGCGCCGTTCACAAGCAGGTTGGGATATTTGGCGGGCAGGACGACAGGCTCACGCTCGCGGCCGTCGTAATTGGGCTGGAAATCGACCGTCGCGTTGTCGAGATCATCGAGCAGCGGCAAAGCGGCCGGCGCGAGACGCACTTCGGTATAGCGTTCGGCCGCGGGCGGATCGCCATCGACCGAGCCGAAATTGCCTTGGCCGTCGATGAGCGGCAGCCGCATCGAGAAGGGCTGCGCCATGCGCACCAGCGCATCGTAGATCGCCAGATTGCCGTGCGGATGGTATTTGCCCATCGTGTCGCCGGTGACGCGCGCCGATTTGTTGTAGGCGCGATCCGGCGTGTAATTGTTCTCATACATCGAGAAGAGAATGCGCCGGTGCACCGGCTTCAACCCGTCGCGCACATCGGGCAGCGCGCGGCTGACGATCACGCTCATCGCGTAATCGAGATAGCTGCGGCGCATTTCATCGGAAATCGAAACCGGGCGAACGTCGGACCCTGCGGGTCCGGCGCCGTTTTCATCATTATCGGCCAAGGCAAATCATCCAGGTCTGGAGGTGATTTTTATATAATCGAAGCCGCTGCAAAATGCCAGCGTCGCGGGCGCGAAGTGCCGAGGAAATATATCGCTATTTCAAGCGGATAGAGCATCCGCGGCGGATATTCACAGGCGCCGGCTGCGGGTTTGCGGAAGGCCGCATCAGCGTGCCAGGAAATCGGCGATTCGCCCGCCAAGCGGAGCCATTGCGAAGAGGCCGTTGGCATGGCCGAAGGGACCGTGGATTTCGGCCGTCTCGACGGCCGCGCCGCCCTTGGCGATCGCCGCGGCGCTGGCGCGGGCTTTGTCGGCCCGGAAGACCTGATCCGTGGGCGAATAGAGAAACAGGGTCCGCGCGCGGATTTTCTCGAGGTCGGCCAAAGTGCCGGTCGGGCCGGCGGCAAAAGTCTGGTTCGCCTTGACGAGATAGAGCAGGTGGTTAGCGTCGGCGATCTTGGCGCGCGCGGCGGCGAGCGCCGCGTTTGCGGCTTCGATCTTGTAGATATTTTCGAGCGCATCGGCCGGCGCGGCGCGTTCATCGGCAAAGCCGCGGCCGAATTGGGCATCCGCCCATTGCCAATGATTGGCCTGGAGGGAAACGAGTTTCAGCGCCAATGTCAGACCGGCCATGGGCTGGGTGTCATAGGCGCCGGCCTTCCAGGCCGGATCGGCCATGATTGGCGCCGCCCACAGGCCGAGCCAGGCGATGAGCCAGGCGTCCATTTCGCCGGCACAGACCACCGGCACGATCCGGTCCATCATGTCGGGATAGGTCGCCGCCCAGGCGAGCGTCTGCAAGCCGCCCATCGACGGCCCGATGACGGCATGAAGTTTTCGAATGCCGAGCTGTTCGACGAGCGCCTTTTGCACGGCGACGAAATCGTGGATCGTCAGCAGCGGAAAGCTGAGGCCATAGGGGCGGCCGGTCGTGGGATCGAGGCTTGCGGGCCCGGTCGTGACGACGCGCGGGTCGCGGGCGTTGAGATTGGCCAGCGTGTCCGACGCGACGACGAAATAGCGCTCGGTGTCGATCGCCTTGCCGGGACCGATCAAGGCGTCCCAATAGCCGGGATAAACGTCATCTTTCGCGTAACGGCCGGCCGCGTGACTGGTGCCCGAGAAATAATGCGCCACGAGGATCGCGTTCGAGCGATCCGCATTGAGCGTGCCGTAGCTCTCCCAGCCGACGCGGACATCCTTGATCAGCCGGCCGCCGACGGTGCGATAGGCCGGAATCTCGAAAATTTTCTTCTCGACGATCAATGCGTGCCCCTTCGCCATCGAGGGCTGCCGCCCCGCGTGATCATAGCCTTCAATTGGCGGCGGATGGGAACCCGCCGATCACACGAATTTCATCTGCTGTCCGCAAAGGGTCGCAGAATTATTCCTCATCCCATTTCAGCTTTCGATCCTCCCAAAACGTCTTTAGCCATAGGGGGCAGAGTCCGACCGCCATGTCACGCCTATTCTTGTCAGCCGGATTTGGGCGAATGATCTTGCCGCTCGTCGCGGGCCTCGCCGCAATGGGCCTTGCCAGCGCGCAAACGCCGTCAAGCGATCTGCCGCCGCCGCCAGGCACGCTGGAACGCGAACTCAGTCTCTCGCCCGAGAGCGGAACGCCGCCTCCTGCCGCGCAAGGCGGCGCGCTGAACTTGGCGAACGCCGTCGAAATCCCATTCGTTCTCGAAGACGGTCACATCATCGTCCAAGCATCCATCGACGGCAATCCGCCGATGCCGTTCATGTTCGACACCGGCGCGCGCGACATAATCACGCCCGAGGTCGCACGCACGCTCAACACAACGGAGGTGAGAAGCGCGCGAATCGGAGGGTTCGGGCGGCAGGTTTCGCTGGCCGATATGGTCAAAGTCGGCCAAATCACAATCGGCGACGCAACACTCGAGGATCAGGTTGTCTCCGTCCTCGACATCCCCAACACCCTAGCGGACCGCGGCGCGCGTCCGCGACTTGCCGGGTTTATCGGTTCGGAATTGCTCGCCCATTACGCCGTCAGCATCGATTATGGCCGCCACACGCTGATCTTAAACAATCCGGGTTTTTACCCGTCTCGGGCGACATTCTCATTGCCGCTCGATTTTGCCATGTCGCCGGAAGGCTTGGCGCTGCCATCAGTCACGGCGGAACTCGACGGTGCCGCCGGCGACTTTGTCATCGACACGGGGGGTGGCACTCAGGTTTTCGTGTCGCAACAATTCGAGCAAGAGCACAACCCGTTTGCCCAATACGGCAAGGTTCTCAATTTCCTCTCAGCCGGGGGCATTGGCGGGCGCGCCTATGTCCATCTTGGTTTTGGCAAACAGCTGCGTCTTGGTCCGGTGACATTGTCGCCGCCGGTTGTAGCCGGGACGACCGACATGCGGGGCCAGGGTTTTTCCGCCGGCGTCTTGGGGGCGGGCATTCTCTCGCAATTCATCGTCACGATCGATTACCAATCGAGCCGCGCTTACTTCGAGACGATCGCCGGACGGAAACTGCCGACCATCTTGCACGGGACGGGAATGGAGTACGACAAGCCCGATCATGAGGCGTTCGAAGTTCTGGACGTTCTCCCCGGCAGTGCCGCCGAGCAAGCAGGGCTGCAGCGCGGCGATCGGATTGTCGAGGTCGGAGGGCAGCCGGCGCGCGATCTTTCGACGAGCGACGTTGGCCATCTCAGCGTGTTTCCCGCCCACAAATCGCTGGCGGTTCGGACATCCGACGGGCGCCGGTTCGACCTCGCGATCCGCCAGATCTTGCCGTGACATCGGCGCGCGAAAGGGTGTCAGGCAACGGACCTTGGTGACTACCAGACCTTTTTGAGGACGCCGGTGCCGGCATAGATGGCGGTGGTCGAAGAATATTCGCCATCGAATTTGGCGAGGATCGACCAGCCGTCGGCGAGCTTATACTCAAGCCCCGCGGTGACGAGCGCGCTGTTGGCGGCGGGTTTTGCCGTGTTGATCAGAAAGGATGCACCCGGCAGCTGCTGGAAGAATGAGATCGCCGTGTTCTCATTGTTGAAGTCATGCGCCCAGGCGGCGCGGCCATAGACTTTGAGCGCACCAGATTGGGTGAAGGGCAGAGCGGCGATGATCAAATCCGTGTCGAACCAGCTACCGAGCTCGGTGCGGATGGTCGAATAATCGCGCGCCGCAGAGGTCAGAGCGAACTCGCTTGAGCCCGAGGCGGCATATTCGCCATAGGCCGGCAGGAACATGGCTTGCGCTTGCGCCGCCGCGTAGGGTGTCAGCGCGAATGTCGCAGGAAGGATGCTCGCGGGCAAGACGTTCGCGGGCAGGCGATAGCCGGTCTCGAGCCGCGACGAGATGACATTGGCGCCGAAATTGGCGTCGAGCGTATCGGAACCCGCGAGCGTCACGACGCGGCTCGTCGACACGCCTTGCCAAGAATAGGCAAGGGCGCCCGACACATAGGCCGGCCCATAGTATTTCGAGCCATAGACGCTGGCCTGCGCCATGCCCGAATGGCCCGACCCAAGACCTTGGTCGAGTTGCCAGCCCGTGCCGCCGCCGCCAAGCGCGAAGCCGATCATCGTATCGGGCGAAATATGGTCGTCGAGACCGGCGACGAGACCATAGATCTGGTTCTGGGTTTCGCCCGCGCCCGTCACCGCACTGCCGGTGATCGAGCCCGTGCCGCCATAGGCGCTAGCCCAAAAGGTGAGATGGGGCTGCGGCGCACCGTAAGAGGCAAGCGAAGGCGGCATGACCGCGCTGAAAAGCTTGTCGGCGCGCGCCGTCGCCTGATCGTCGGCATAGGCGAGCGCCGGCGCGGCCGCGATCGGCATCCCGCTTTCGCTTGCGGCAATCGGCGTTCCCGCACCCGGCCCAAAACCCTGATCGCGGCCGGCAACGAAAGGATCGAGCACCGCGCCGAGAAACATGTCGCCAGCCGTGAAGCCTGTCGCGACAGAGGCGCCGCCGGGCTGGCCGGCGAGTTGATTGACGGCATTGTTGAGCGCGTTGCCAGAGAGATGGACTAGGTTCTGGAAGCCGGATGGCAGGGTGCGGCCCGCGAGGATGGAGGTGTTGATGGCGCCCGCCGCATTCTGAGCGTTGTAAGGCGCGTTCGACGGAAGCGCGAGCGTGACGGCATGAGCCGGCACTGCAATCGACAGATCGACGTCGTTGGGGTCGTAGGAAAGGCTCGTCTTATCCTGGAACGTGATGGCCTCGGCGCTCGTCAAGCCGCTGGCGACGAAACTGACCGTGGGATTGAACGTGCCTTGAACCTTGGTCGCGGCGAGGATCGTATAGGTGTGGTCGACATAGAGGCCGAACTGCGGTGTCGTGATATTTGCGACAATGCTCGCGCCGCCGAGCACCGCCGTGCCGTTGACTTGCGTTTTCGAAGATTGCGTCGGTGAAATCGTGACGACGTAGGTGCTGCCCCCGCTCAGCGTCAGATTGCCGTTGATCGTCATCGACGTGGCGGCCACGCCGGACGTGCCCGGCGCAAAAATGCCGCCGCTATTGACCTGCGTAGTGCCCAGCGTCCCGGTGCCGGTGAGGGTGCCGCCATTATTGACGGTGATCAGCGATGAGCCGGCGATCGAGCCATCGATCTCCAAAGAGCCCGCATTGATCGAGGTCGGGCCGGTGTAGCTGCTGATGCCGGACAGAACGAGCGTACCGGTGCCGCTCTTGGTCAGTGCCAGCGTGCCGGAACCGTCCTGAATGATGCCGGAGAAGGTGGTCGAGCTGTTATCGCTGCCGGTCGTGAGCGTGATGGCGCCCGCGGCACTCGAGGTTACCGTGCCGGCGCCGGACAGCGAGCCGAGTGATTGGCTATATCCGCCAAGATCGAGCGTCGCACTGGACGCGACAATCATCGCCGGATTCGCTCCGAAGACATTTGCCGCGCCGGCTTGCAGGGTACCCGCGTCGATGTTCGTTGCACCGCTGTAATTGTTGGCGGGGTTCGAAAGGACAAGTGTGCCCGTGCCGGTCTTGGTCAGCGCCAGCGTGCCGGAACCATCTTGAACGATGCCGGAGAAAATCGTCGAGCTGTTGTCGCTGCCTGTCGTGAGCGTGATGGCACCCGCCGCGCTCGACGTCACCGTGCCGGCGCCGGACAGCGAGCCGAGTGACTGGCGATATCCGTCGAGATCGAGCGTCGCGCCGGACGCAACGGTCACGGCCGAATTCGTTCCGAAGACGTTTGCGGCGCCGGCTTGCAGCGTACCGGCCTCGACGCTTGTTGCACCGCTGTAATTGTTGGCGGGGTTCGAAAGGACGAGCGTGCCCGTGCCGGTCTTGGTCAGCGCCAGCGTGCCGGAACCGTCCTGAACGATGCCGGAGAAAATCGTCGAGCTGTTATCGCTGCCTGTCGTGAGGGTGATGGCGCCCGCCGCGCTCGACGTCACCGTGCCGGCGCCGGACAGCGAGCCGATCGACTGGCTATATCCGCCAAGATCGAGCGTCGCGCCGGACGCGACGGTCATGGCCGAATTCGTGCCGAAGACGTTGGCCGCGCCGGCTTGCAACGTACCGGCGTCCACGCTCGTTGCGCCGGTGTAATTGTTGGTCGCGTTCGAAAGGACGAGCGTGCCGGCGTAGCCTGTCGCATCGTTGACGACAACATCGCCGGTTCCGCTGATCTGCCCCGGCAGCGCGGTCGTATTGCCTGTCAGAACATTGAAGGTCGGGTCGCCCGAGACGGTGAACTTATTGGCGACTGTAAGATTACCGTTGAAGTTGAGCGTGGCGCCTGTCGTGCCGCCGTTCAGAGCAACGGTTCCCGTGCCCAAGGCATTGCTGTTCGAAATAATGAGCGTGCTTCCGGCATCGATTGCCGTGCCGCCGGAATAGGTGTTCGCGATGCTCAATGTCAGCGCGCCGGCGCCATCTTGTACGACCGAGCCATTGCCCGCGATTACATTGCCGATGGTCTGCGCGGCCGCTTGATTGAAGGAGACGCTGCCGCTGCCATCGATCTCAATATTGCCGGTCAGCGCCCAACTCGATCCCTGCAAGGTGAGCGTGTTGGCGCCGCCGGTGAACGTGATGGCATTGCCGCTGCCGCCGCCCGCGATCGAACCCGAGTTGATGATGATCAAGCCGGCGCCGCCGATGCCGGCTCCATCGGTATAGGCATATGTGCCGCTCTGCGCCGCGGCGCCTCCCGCGCCGCTGCCTCTCGCGCCGCCGGTGATTGAGCCCGAATTTTGGATTGTGCCGCCGGAGGTTGCGTAAACGCCGAAGCCACCACCGCCACCGGGCGCGAGCCGTCCCGCACCTCCCACGCCGCCATTACCGCCGGCGACTGCGGCACCATTATTGATGAAGGTGCCGCCATTGTTCAGAAGGACGCCGTTGCCACCGCCGCCACCGCCACCGCCGGCGCTGTACGGACTTCCGCCGCCGCCATTGCCGCCTTTGCCGCCGGTGATCGAGACGGTGTCGGTGAATGTGCCGCCACTCTGTACATAGCCATTGCCGCCGCCGCCACCGCCGCCGCCGGCGGCGCCCGCACCGCCTTGCGAAGTTCCTAGGCCGCCGCCACCGCCGCTCGCTGGCCCGGCGCCGCCACCATTCAAAGACCCGTACGTGGCTCCGGATCCGGCGAACATGCCACTGCCGTCCCCGCCGTTGTTGGACGTGTCGATGCTGAAGGTGCCATTGCCACCGGCGCCGCCGCTCCCCACCGTGCCGCCATTGCCATTGGTGCCCCCGGACCCGGCCGTGCCGCCGGTCGTGCCGCTCGCATCGCCACCGGCTGTGCCATCTGTTCCGACAAATTGAGCCAGCGAGGGTGTGGGGAAGGCAAATGCCAGTGTCAGGCCAATCGAAACTGCGGGGACAATCCTGGCAATCGCACGATGCGAGGATGGCCGCGCGCCAACGGAATGCGACGCCGGCGCCTTTGACCTACGGACGGACATGACTCGACCTCAACCCACTACTTTGATCGCGAGCCCCGACAAACGTAGCGGTCATATGCATCGAGGTATTGAAAGATAACGGATGCGTCGCGGCGTTCTTTTCAAGAAAAATTATAACGGCTGCCGCATTTCTTTTTTCGCAGTTGCGGAAATGATACGGGCTCGCGGCCACGACAAGAATCGCGACGCGGCAAGCCGAGTTTGATGACAGTTAATGCCCTTCGCTCATCTGCAGGCGCGAAGCTTGTCTTGACTCGGAAATGCTTGCGATGAGGGCGGGAAATCACCGGCTTGGATCAAGCGATTTTGCATGATCCAAGCCCGCACAACTAGGACGTGCCGACCATCAAAACGGAATGTCGTCGTCGATCATTTCCGAAGCGCGGCTTGGGCGCTTGTCATTGTCCATCGGCGAAGAGCGGCCGAAGCTGCCGCCGCTGCTCGAAACATCCAAAGCGCCGCCGCGGTCTTCATAGGACTCGCCGCGCGCGCCGCCACGGCTGTCGAGCAAGGTCAGCTCGCCACGGAACCGCTGCAGGACGACTTCCGTCGTGCGGCGCTGGTTGCCGTCCTTGTCGGTATATTCGCGCGTCTGCAATTGGCCTTCGAGATAGACTTTGGAGCCCTTCTTGCAATATTGCTCCGCGATCTTCCCCAAATTCTCGTTGAAGATCACGATATTATGCCATTCCGTGCGGTCCTTGCGCTCGCCGCTCGATTTGTCGCGCCAGGATTCGGTCGTCGCGAGGCTGAAGCTGACGACGGAATCGCCCGAATTCAGCCGCCGCACTTCGGGGTCACGGCCGAGATTACCGATCAGAATGACCTTGTTGACGCTGCCCGCCATGACTTTCTCCTACGCATCCGAGCGGCCGACCTTAAAGCCGGCAAGGGCTGCCGCGGACTCCCATTTGAGGTTTTCCACGGAAAGCGTGTTCGTTATTTGTTCTTAACTTCTTCCGCGCCATGTGGCAAGGTGAGATATTGCGCATCGCCGCGGCTCGTCTTGGCAAAATGCCAAAGCGCGGCCTAGGCTCGGCGGACCAAGCCGGAGGGGGACAGGTGCAGACGCCACTCGATTTCAGCATTTTATTGAGGGCCGGGCTGCCGCGGCGCGCCTTCGTTGCCGACGAGATCATCTTCCGCGAGGGCGACAATGCCGAAGCGCTTTACGTGATCGAAAAAGGCGACGTGGAAATCCGCGGCGGCCGGCGTGTCATCGCCATTCTCGGACCCGGGGAGTTTTTCGGCGAGATGTCGCTGATCGATCCGTCGCCGCGCAGCGCCACCGCCGTCGCCGCGTCGGACGTGACGCTGGTGCCGGTTTCGGAAAAGGATTTCCTCAGAATCGTCGGCGAAACGCCAAGCTTCGCGCTCGATCTGCTGCGCCTTTTCGCCCGGCGGCTGCGGGCGCGCGAAGGCTATTATTGAAAATCAGGCGAGCGTCATTTCGCCCGAGGCGTCCTCGACCGCGCCGCGGCTCAAAGCGGCGTTGAGCTTCGCCCGGTCGAGCTCGCCTTCCGAGGCCGAGATCACAATCGTCGCGACGCCATTACCGATGAAATTGGTCAGCGCCCGGCATTCGCTCATGAATTTGTCGATGCCGAGGAGGATCGCCATGCCCGGCACGAGGGCTGGCGAGACGGACGAGAGCGTCGCCGCGAGCGTGATGAAGCCCGCGCCGGTGACGCCGGTCGCGCCCTTCGAGGTCAGCATGGCGACGAGCAGGATGGTCAATTGCTGGCTGAGCGAGAGATCGTAGCCGAGCGCATGGGCGACGAACAAAGTCGCCAGTGTCATATAGATATTGGTGCCGTCGAGGTTGAACGAATAACCGGCGGGCACGACAAGGCCGACGACCGATTGCGAGCAGCCGAGCGCCTCGAGCTTTTCGAGCAGGCGCGGAAAGGCGCTTTCCGACGAGCTCGTGCCGAGCACGATGAGCAATTCGTCTTTCAGATAGGCGAGGAACTTGAAAATGTTGAAGCCGGCGAAGCGGGCAATCGTGCCGAGCACCAGGACGACGAAGAGCGCCGAGGTCAGGTAGAAGACGGCGATCTCGCCGGCGAGCGCGCCCAGCGCCTGGGTGCCATATTTGCCGACCGTATAGGCCATGGCGCCGAAAGCACCGAACGGCGCCGCCCGCATGACGATATTGATGACGCCGAAGATCGCATGCGTCGCCTGGTCGAGCACGTCGGTCAGGAGCTTGCCGCGCGGCCCGAGCCCCATCAAGGCGAAGCCGAACAGGATCGAGAACAGAAGAACTTGCAGAATGTCGCCGCGGGCGAAGGCGCCGACCGCGGAGTCGGGGATGATGTTGAGAATATAATCGACCGGGTGCTCGGCGCCCGCGGCTTTGAGGTAATTGGCGACGGCGGCGGCATTGGCACGGGCGGCGAGGCCGGCGCCGGGACGGACCAGATTGCCGACAATGAGCCCGATGGCGAGCGCGAAGGTCGAGACCACTTCGAAATAGACGATCGCCTTCAGCGCGACGCGGCCGACTTTGCGGGCATCGGAAATATGGGCGATGCCGGCCGTCACCGTCAGGAAGATGATCGGCGCGATCGCCATTTTGATGAGCTTGACGAACCCGTCGCCGAGCGCCTTCACCCAGTCGGCGGTGGCGACATGCGGCGCCAATGCGCCGAAGATCGCCCCGAGAAAGATGGCGAAAAGCACCTGGGCATAGAGCTGTTTATAGAGCGGCGGCCGGCCTTTGACGGCGGGGGCGGGGGTATCCATTGGCGTTTCCGGAGGCTTTTTTCGTTTGGCGACTTACATTTGGGATTTGGCGGCGCCAAGGGTGCCCTTGGCCTTGTGGCTGTGAACCCATATCTTAGGCTGTTCCGATCTTTCCGCGAACCTTAGGCTGCGCGCAATTCTCCGCCAGTCCGGCCCACTATTTCCTCTCATCGGAGAGGCGAGGATAGTCTACGAAAGTCCATGAAAGCACCGCGCAAAGCCCCCTCCCGCAAGGCGAAAGAGCCGGAACTCAACCTGCCGTTTCCCAAGGACGACCGGCGGCTGATCGTCGTGCGCGGCGCGCGCGAGCATAACCTGAAAAACATCGATCTCGTCATCCCGCGTGACAAGCTGGTGGTCTTCACCGGCCTCTCGGGCTCGGGCAAGTCGTCGCTCGCCTTCGATACGATCTATGCCGAGGGCCAGCGCCGCTATGTCGAATCCCTGTCGGCCTATGCCCGGCAATTCCTGGAGATGACGCAGAAGCCGGACGTCGATCAGATCGACGGGCTCTCGCCGGCGATCTCGATCGAGCAGAAGACGACCTCGCGCAACCCGCGCTCGACGGTCGGCACCGTCACCGAGATCTACGATTATATGCGCCTCCTCTGGGCGCGCGCGGGCATTCCCTATTCGCCGGCGACAGGCCTGCCGATCGAGAGCCAGACCGTCTCGCAGATGGTCGATCGCGTGCTGGCGTTGCCGGAGCGCACGCGGCTCTATCTGCTCGCGCCCGTGGTCCGCGGCCGCAAGGGCGAATACCGCAAGGAGATCGCCGAGTTCATGAAGCGCGGCTTCCAGCGGCTGAAGATCGACGGCCAGTTCTATGAGATCGCTGAGGCGCCGGCGCTCGACAAGAAGCTGAAGCACGATATCGAAGTCGTGGTCGACCGCATCGCCGTGCGGCCGGACCTCGCGGCGCGGCTTTCGGAAAGCGTCGAGACGGCGCTGGAGCTCGCCGATGGCATTGCGATCATCGAATATGCCGACGAGAAGGATGAAAACGGCAAGCCGAAGCAGATCGTCTTCTCGTCGAAATTCGCCTGTCCGGTTTCGGGCTTCACCATTCCCGAGATCGAGCCGCGGCTGTTCTCGTTCAACAATCCGTTCGGCGCCTGTCCGGTCTGCGGCGGTCTTGGCAGCGAGGAGACGGTCGATCCGGAGTTGATCGTGCCGGATGGGAAGCTGAGCTTGCGCAAGGGCGCCATTGCGCCCTGGGCGCGCTCGACATCGCCCTATTATCAGCAGACGCTCGAATCGCTCGCCAAGCACTATAAGTTCCGGCTCGACACGCCCTTCGAGGCGCTGCCGAAAGACATCCAGGAGATGATCTTCTACGGCTCGGGCGACGATCCGATCCGCTTCTCCTATAACGATGGCTTGCGCTCCTATGACGTGAAGAAGCCGTTCGAGGGCGTCATCAGCAATCTCGACCGGCGCTATCACGAGACGGAAAGCGAATGGGCGCGCGAAGACATCGCCCGCTTCATGACAGCGACGCCGTGCAAGGCCTGCAAAGGCTATCGGCTGAAGCCGGAGGCGCTCGCGGTCAAGATCGACGGCAAGCATGTCGGCGAGGTGTCCGATCTCTCGGTGCGCGATGCGCGCCTCTGGTTCGGCGCACTGCCCGAGAAGCTTGACGACAAGCGCGCCGAGATCGCCCGGCGCATTCTGAAAGAGATCAACGACCGGCTCACCTTCCTGATCGATGTCGGCTTGGACTATCTGACGCTCTCGCGCGCCTCCGGCACGCTGTCGGGCGGCGAGAGCCAGCGCATCAGGCTCGCCTCGCAGATCGGCTCGGGCCTCACCGGCGTGCTTTATGTGCTCGACGAGCCGTCGATCGGCCTGCATCAGCGCGACAATGCCAAATTGCTCGAAACGCTGCGGCGGCTGCGCGATCTCGGCAACAGCGTCATCGTCGTCGAACATGACGAGGATGCGATCCTGACGGCGGATCACGTCGTCGATGTGGGGCCCGGCGCCGGCATTCATGGCGGCGAGATCGTCGCGCAGGGCACGGCGACCGAGATCATGGAGGACCCGAAATCGCTGACCGGGCAATATCTGTCCGGCCGGTTGCAGGTGCCGGTGCCGCGCACACGGCGCAAGCCCGATCCAGCGCGCAAGCTCAAAATCATCGACGCCACCGGCAACAATCTGAAGGACGTGAGCGTCGATATTCCGCTCGGGCTTTTCACCTGCGTGACCGGCGTGTCCGGCGGCGGCAAGTCGACGCTGATCATCGACACGCTTTACAAGGCGGTGGCGCGCAAGCTCAACGGCGCCGCCGAACATCCCTCGCCGCATAAGGCGATCGAGGGCCTGCAGCATCTCGACAAGGTCATCGACATCGATCAATCGCCGATCGGCCGCACGCCGCGCTCGAACCCGGCGACCTATACGGGCGCCTTTACGCCGATCCGCGAATGGTTCGCCGGGCTGCCGGAAGCCAAGGCGCGCGGCTATCAGCCGGGGCGCTTTTCGTTCAACGTCAAGGGCGGTCGCTGCGAGGCCTGCCAGGGCGACGGCGTCATCAAGATCGAGATGCACTTTCTGCCCGACGTCTATGTCACCTGCGATGTCTGCAAGGGCACGCGCTACGAGCGCGAGACGCTGGAGGTCAAATATCGCGACAAATCGATCGCCGACGTGCTCAACATGACGGTCGAAGAAGCGGGCGCTCTATTCAAGGCGGTTCCGTCGATCCGCGAGAAGATGGAGACTTTGTCGCGCGTCGGCCTCGGCTATATCAAGGTCGGCCAGCAGGCCAATACTTTGTCGGGCGGCGAGGCGCAGCGGGTGAAGCTCGCCAAGGAGCTCGCACGCCGCGCGACGGGGCGCACGCTTTATATCCTGGACGAGCCGACCACGGGTTTGCATTTCCATGACGTCGCCAAGCTGCTCGAGGTGCTGCACGAGCTGGTCGAGGGCGGCAATAGCGTCGTCGTGATCGAGCATAATCTCGATGTCATCAAGACGGCGGATTGGATCATCGACCTCGGCCCGGAGGGCGGCGACGGCGGCGGCACGATCGTCGCGCAGGGAACGCCGGAGGACATTGTCAAAGTCGCGCGCAGCCACACCGGCCATTATCTGAAGCCGATTCTGGAACGGCGCGCGACCCAGCGTAAGGACGCTGCGGAATAGGAACTGCCGTCTGGACTCTTTTCTTGTCTTCGAGCAGCCTGGTGCTGAACACTCAACTTGGTTCAAGCAGAGCGTCTTCGGCCGTGTTTTTATTTAAAGGATTCTTTCGTGACCAATCTTTCCCGGGAAGGTCGAGATTCGAGCGAGGATGCTCAGCTCCAGGCGGACACCGATGAAGATACTTGGGGGGAGCTAGCGGTCAAACGGCTGATTTTGGAAGCCGATAATTTCATTGTCTTCATCGATAAGAATGGCGACATCGATTGGCGCACCAATAAATATGATTGGAGTAAGACTGATCTTGGCAAATTCAACGCCGTTATCAACCGCGCTGCAGCGCTCGAAACTATAAAGCGCGACGGAATAGACGCGCTTTTTATCAGCAATCACAAACGGTTGGTGGCCGAAGCCATTGCGCGGGCGCTAGACGGCGATTTAACGGCGGCACAAGCCATGCTCGATCTTGCTGAGGGGATTCTCAACGCGAGAAGCCGTGAGGAATCGCGACTTTGGTATCTTAGCGCCGCTTGCTTAACTGTCGTCCCTTTCCTGGTGATGACCGCCCTAATTTGGAGTTTTCGATCCTTCTTTTTGGCACATATTGGCAATCGGGGCGGCCAGTGGCGCAGTTGGCGCATTTTTGTCGATATTAATTCGCAGTGGCGAAATTAAATGCGAATTCTCGTCCAGAAAATTGCTGCACTTTGCAGAGGCAGCCTCGCGTATCATTGCCGGAGCGATTGCGGGTGGGCTTGCCGCGTTAGCTATCAAAGGAGGATGGCTATTGAACCCTGTGACTGCAACTAATCAGGGTAAGCCAACAATTATCATCGCGGCTTTTGCGGCAGGCTATATAGAGCGCTTCGCCACGTCCTTTATCGCCGATATCGCTCCACGCGTTGCCAAGCTTCAGATGACATCTGAAACTTCTCCACCTCCGGCGTCAGACGACAAATCACGGCGTGGAAAAGCATAATCCGCAGGTGCGCCGATTTGGGCGCGCAAACGTTCGTATGCGCTGTTCACATAGGTATATTCAATATTTCTATCGCCTATTGTCATAAATCCGATATTTTTGACGGTGGTGGGCTCTAATAGGTGCGACAGATACGCGTGACGCCGTGCAATTCATGCGCATGGCGCATGACAGCGTCGCGATATTCAAACTTCTGCTGCGCTGCGAAGTCGTTTAATAAAATCTCAACGCCGGTCAGCGCCTTGAGGTTTGTTTTTCATTTCCTCGGTGCCGGGCCGGTTTTGCCGCGAGAGCTTGTTCCCGCGACTCGCGCGCCAAAACGCCCGCCGGATCCTCCTCCCATCCGGCGGGCGTTTTCTATTCCGCGCCCGCCTTCAGCAATTTGTAGGTGATCGCATCGGTCAGCGCCTGGAACGAGGCGTCGATGATATTGGCCGAGACCCCGACTGTGGACCAGTTCTCGCCGCTGCCGTCGCTGAACTCGATGAGCACGCGCGTCACCGCATCCGTGCCGCCCTGGAAGACGCGGACGCGATAATCGACGAGTTCCAGATCCTCGACGAGCGGCTGATATTTGCCGAGATCCTTGCGCAGCGCGAGGTCGAGCGCGTTGATCGGCCCATTGCCTTCCGCGACCGAGATCGATGTGTCGTCGCCGATGCGCAGTTTCACCACGGCTTCCGAGACCGTGACAAATTCGCCTTTGGCATTGTGGCGGCGCTCGGCGTTCACGCTGAAACGCTCGACCTCGAAATAATCCGGCACGATGCCAAGGCTGCGCCGCGCCAGAAGCTCGAACGAGGCGTCGGCGCCCTCATAGGCGTAGAGCTGCGCCTCTTTCTCTTTGACTTCCTCGAGCAGCCGGGCAAGGCGCGGATCGTCCTTGTCAAGCGTGACGCCGACTCGTTCGAGCTCAGCGAGGATGTTCGATTTGCCGGCCTGGCTCGAGACGAGCAGGCGGCGATGATTGCCGACCGCTTCCGGCGCGATGTGCTCATACGTCGCCGGGTCCTTCATCACCGCCGAAGCGTGAATGCCGGCCTTGGTCGCGAAAGCCGAGGCCCCGACATAGGGCTTATGCCGGTCCGGCGCGCGGTTGAGCAATTCGTCCAGCGTGTGGCTGACTTTCGTCAACGCGGCGAGCTGTTTGTGCGAGACGCCGATGTCGAAGACCTCGGCATAATCCTTCTTGAGCAGCAGCGTCGGGATGATCGAAACGAGATTGGCATTGCCGCAGCGCTCGCCGAGACCATTCAACGTGCCCTGAATCTGCCGCGCGCCGGCGCGCACCGCGGCCAGCGAATTGGCGACGGCGTTCTCCGTATCATTATGCGCATGGATGCCGATGCGGTCGTGCGGGATGTGCTTGGCGACCTCGGCGACGATACGCTCGACCTCGTGCGGCAGGGTGCCGCCGTTGGTGTCGCAAAGGATGATCCAGCGTGCCCCGGCTTGATAGGCCGTGCGCGCGACGTCCAAAGCATAGCTGGGATTGGCCTTGTAGCCATCGAAGAAATGCTCGCAATCGAGCATGGTCTCGCGGCCGTGCTTGACCGCGAGCTCGATTGATTGCGCGATGCCGGCAAGATTGTCCTCGAGCGTCGTGCCGAGCGCGACGCGGACGTGATAATCCCAGGACTTGGCGACATAGCAGATCGCATCGGCCTCGGCGTGAAGCAGTCCGGCAACGCCCGGATCGTTCGCCGCCGAACGGCCGCTGCGGCGGATCATGCCGAAAGCCGCGAATTTCGCCTGATGAAACTTCGGCTTCTTGGCGAAGAATTCGGTGTCGAGCGGGTTGGCGCCTGGATAGCCACCCTCGATGTAATCGACGCCGAGCGCGTCGAGCAGCGCGGCGATGTGGCGCTTGTCGTCGAGCGAAAAATCGACACCCGTCGTCTGCGCGCCGTCGCGCAACGTCGTGTCGTAGAGATAAAGACGCTCGCGGCTCATCGGCGCGCCTCCGTGGGAACGCCCAATGCTTTCGCCATTTTGGTATTGGCGAGCCACTCGCCCTCGAGTGCGACGCTCTGGCGGAACTGCGGCTTGAAGCCGAGCTTCTCGAAGAAGGGCAGCGCGGTGTCGCTCGCATCGACATTGAGCGTTTTGGCACCGCGCCCGCGCGCCAGCGTTTCGAGCGCAGCGACAAGAAAGGTGCCGATCCCGTCGCCCGCGACCTCAGGGCGGACGTAAAGCATGTCGATCAGGTCGTTGCCCTTGAGGCTCGCGAAGCCCACGGCTTCGCCGTCGCGCAGCGCCAGCAATGTCGTCTGCGCGGCGAGGCGTTTGGCGAAATCCTCCTCGTCATCGGCGCTGGCCATCCAGGCGGCGCGCTGCGCCTCGTCGTAATCCTCTTCGGTCAGCTCTTCGATCGCGTCGCGGAAGATTTGCGCGACAGTGCTCGCATCCTGCGGCAGGAACGGGCGCAGCGCCGGGTTGGCGAGGGAGGCGTTCATCGCTTCACCTGTCGAGGCGATCCCTCTCCCTTTGGGAGAGGGTGCCGCCGGAGGCGGCGGGTGAGGGGTTGCGATTTTGGTGATTGGCCATCAAGCTGAACGGTATGACCGGACGCTTCGTCAAGATTGCGCGTCGCCTGCGTGCCCGCGCCACCACATCCGAGGACATATTGTGGCAGCAAATTCGCGACCGTCGCTTGGATGGGCTGAAATTTCGCAGGCAAGTTCCGATTGCCGGGTTTATTGCCGACTTCTGTTGCTATGATCTTGGCCTGACTATCGAACTTGATGGAAAGCATCACAGCGCGCAGCCGGAAAGCGATGCTGCGCGTAGGCAGATCATCGCAAGTCATGGCTTTCTCGAACTTCGCTTCACCAATGACGCGGTGAGGGAAAGGCTCGATTGGGTTATCGAGGAAATTCGCCGCGCCGCGGATACGGCGCAAGCGCGCACCCCGCGCCGCGCATTTCCGCGCATCGACTAAACGAGCCGACGCTTTCGCAGAGCAAAGGTCTAGCGAGCACTTCGGTTTGATGGATCGTAATCCCTCACCCGCCGCCTCCGGCGGCACCCTCTCCCTCTGGGAGAGGGTTTGTGCGCGGGCATCGCTGCGGGAGATCATCGCTTCATCTCCCAGCTTGTCGTGCCGTCCTTATTGTCCTTCAACGCGATGCCCATGCCGATCAATTCGTCGCGGAGGCGGTCGGATTCCGCCCAGTCTTTCGCCTTGCGCGCCGCGAGCCGCGCCTCGATGAGGCTTTCCACATGGCTCTTGTCGAACAAGATGGGCGCCGGGTTCCAATCCGCAAGCTCGGATTGGAACAGGCCGATGAAATGACCCGACGAGGCGAAGCGCGTGCCGGCGAGCGCCACATCGCCCTCCAGCGTCTCGCGATAAAGCCGCCGCAGCACGGTGATCGCTTCCGGCGTATTGAGATCGTCTTCGAGCGCGGCGAGGAATTCCGGGGCAAGCGTCGCCGACGCGGCGGCGAATTGCTTGGCGACCGGATAATATTTGTCGAGTTCGCGCTGGCTCTCGTTGAGGCTCGCGAGCGTCCAGTCGATCGGCTGGCGGTAATGCGCCTTCAGCATGTTGAAGCGCAGCACTTCGCCCGGCCAATCCTTCAACGCCTGCCGGATGGTGATGAAATTGCCGAGGCTCTTCGACATTTTCTGGCCCTCGACCTGCAGGAAGCCGTTGTGCAGCCAGTAGTTCGCCATGACGTTATGGCCGAAGGCCGAGCAGCTCTGGGCGATCTCGTTCTCATGATGCGGGAAGATGAGATCGATGCCGCCGCCGTGGATATCGAAGACCTCGCCGAGATATTGCCAGCTCATCGCCGAGCATTCGAGATGCCAGCCGGGGCGGCCATAGCCCCAGGGGCTGTCCCAGCCCGGCTCGTCCGCGGCCGAGGGCTTCCACAGCACGAAATCCATCGGGCTTTTCTTATAGGGCGCGACTTCGACGCGAGCGCCCGCGACCATCTCGTCAAGCGGCCGGCGTGACAGCCGGCCATAGTCCGGCATCGACGGCACGTCGAAAAGCACATGGCCTTCGGCGACATAGGCATGGCGCACAAGGAGCAGCCGCTCGATCATCGCGATCATCGCCGCAATATGTTCGGTCGCCCGCGGTTGGACATTCGGCGCGAGGCAGCCGAGCGCCTTCGCGTCGGCCTGAAAGGCGGCGTTGGTTTCCTCGGTCAGCTCGCGGATCGAAATACCGCGCTCAGCGGCGCGCGCGTTGATCTTGTCGTCGACGTCAGTGATGTTGCGGACATAGGTGACGTGATCCGCGCCATAGAGATGGCGCAGCAGCCGGTAGAGCACGTCGAAGACGATCAGCGGCCTTGCATTGCCGATATGGGCGAAGTCATAGACCGTCGGTCCGCAGACATACATGCGCACATGGGCGGGATCGAGCGGCTCGAAGACCTGCTTCTGCCGGGTCAGCGTATTGTAAAGCTGCAAAGCCATAGCTTCCCTTTACAGCCTGAGCTGGCCTGGGAGGTCAAATCTGCACTCGAGATGAGGACGAGACGTCTCCGGCCAGCGCGAGGCTAGCCAATAATAATCCGGCGAAGGCGGATGGAGCACGTCATGGCCGGAACATGGGCGAGAAGAAGCCTCCGGTCAAGGCATTCCGAGCAGCGTTCTTAAGCCTTTCTTAGCCCCGGCGAGAGAAAACTGATCCGCCTGCCGAAGCCCGATTCACGGGCTTCTGCTCGCGCGGACGCGGGGAACCCAGTCATGCGCTCAGGTCACTTGGGGGGCGTAATGACGTTTATCGCGCGGGACTACCGCCGGCTTCTGGCGCTGGCCCTGTCGATTCTGGCCGGCCTTTTGGCACTGGCAGCGATGCAGACCAAAGCCCGCGCTCAGGACAGCAAACAAGCCTTCGCCAGCGAGACCTTCGTCATCCCCGCCGATGACGGCTATGGCACCCAGGATTGCCTCGGCAAGGACAGAGCCTGCGGCCAGGTTGTGGCCTCGGCCTGGTGCGAGGCACATGGTCTTGCCGCGCCGATCGCCTTCGGCCCCGCTTCGGATGTCACCGGCGCGACATTGGGCGTCAAGCCGGTGAAGCTCGATCCCAATTCCTTCATCGTGACGTGCCGCGAATAAAGCTCAATAGCTCAGCGACGCGCGCAGGCCGAGGATCACGGCATTCTTGATCGGCCGCCCCGCCGGATCATTGGGATTGGGCGCATTGGCGCCCGGGTGGATCGAATATTGGAAGTCGGGCTGGAGGGTGAAGCCCGGCATCATCTGCGCCTGATAGGTCGCCTCGATCGTCGCCTCATAATTGCGGATCGGATAGCCGGGAATGGTCTCAGCGGTCAGCACGTCCTGTTCACGCGCCGCCGCCGAAATATGCGTGAAGGCCGCGGCGAAACCGAAGGAATCGTCGCCGCGCCCCGGCACCAAGCCGCTGAAATTCAAGCCGCTATCGATATAATAATCGACGACGCTGCTCTCTTCCGGGCTCACCGAGCCGCGGAGGAAAAAGCCGACGCCCTTGTCGGGCGTGCTCGCGGACAGGCGATAGATCTGCTGGTCGAGGACGCCGTAGATGCCTTGCACGTTGCCGCCGGTGAGAAGCGGCTCCACCGGCGTGAAGACGCCGCGCGGGAAAGGCATGAGGTTGTCATAGATGCCGACCTTGACCGTGCCCGGCAGCCAGAGCGCGTTCTTGTCCGTGTTGTAACGGAATTGCCCTTCGGAAAAGATCGTCGGCGGGTCCTGGACACGGAAATTCGTGCCCCAGCGATTATTGACCTGTGGGTCGGCGGCGTTGGGATCGGCGGGGTCGCCATTATAGACTGCCGTGATGATCGTCAGATTGTCAGTCGCATTGAGCTTGACGCTGACGCCCGGCGTCGCCAGCGGGTAGGCCGCCCCGCCGCCCGGCAGATTGCTCGCGGCAAATTGCGGAAAGCCGAAGCTCGAATTGATCATCAACTGCGCATAGGTCGAGATGATGAACTGGTTGTCCGCGCCAAGCTGGCCGATGTGGACGGAAACCCGGTCGTTGAAGAAGTGCTGATCGAAATAGGCTTCGTAGAGGCGCGTCGAATGCAGCGCCTCGATATAGCTCACCGTATTCAGATTGCCGACGAAGTAGCGCGACAGACCGGTGCCGTCGATCTGCTGCAGATCGAAATGGATCAGGCCGTCCTTCCAGCCGACAAGCTTGTTGGTGTCGATATCGATCAGGGCCTGGAAACGGTCTTCGTAGATCGCGCCTTGCTGCTGGCCGCCGACAGGATTGCCGAACGTCTCGCCAATATAGAAGAGATTGAACTTGATGCCTTTGTCGTAAAGCGCGGCACGCCAGCCAAGCGGGTCGCCGTTCTTGGGCAAAGAGCCGGCAATCGACCCGTCCGGCACGAAATCCGGCGTCCTCGCTGCATCGTCGGCAAAAGCGGGCAGGGCCGCCAGACTCGCGGCAAGTCCAAAGGCGCAGGCACGAAGCCTCCGGGACATGGCAAGCCCTCCGATTCAACCCTCGGAGCTTTCTGCCGGAACTGCTCTTTGTTGTGAACCCGATCCGAACGCGTCTCTCAGAAATCAGCGACGGGTGGCAAAAATGTCAAATCGCCCCTCAGAGAAGGGCTTGGGCGGCGAGGCCGGCAGCGAAGATCAATCCGGCGTCGCGATTCGAGAGAAAGAGTTTAAGCGCCAAAGTGCCATCAGCCGGATCAAGGCGCCAAATCTGCCAGGCGAAATGCGCGCCGAGACAGAGCCAGCCCAAGAGCGCCACGCCATGCGCGGCGCCGGCCGCATAGAGCGCAGCGCCGATCAGGGCGAAGGCCAGCGCGTAAAACAGGCCGACGCCCTGGCGCACGCGGGCGCCGAATCGCAGCGCCGTCGATTTCACGCCGGCGATGAGATCGTCCTCCATGTCCTGCAGCGCATAGATCGTGTCATAGCCGATCGTCCAGGCGATTCCGCCGGCATAGAGCAACAGCGCGGGCCAGGCGAGGCTGCCCATCTCCGCCGCCCAGCCGACAAGGGCGCCAAAGGCGAAGGCAAGGCCAAGCACCGTCTGCGGCCAGAAGGTGACGCGTTTCATCAGGGGATAAATGGCGACGATCACAAGCGAGAGCGGCGCCAGCGCGATCGTGAATCGATTGAAGCAAAGCAGGACCGCAAGGCCGATGCCGATCTGCGCAGCCAGAAAGAGCGCCGCGGCGCGCGTGCTGATGCGGCTCGCGGCGAGCGGCCTGTTGCGCGTCCGCTCGACCTTGGCGTCGATATCGCGATCGAGAAAGTCGTTATAAGTCGAACCAGCGCCGCGCATCGCCACCGCGCCGATCAGGAACAGCACGAGATGCCACAAATTCGGCGGCGCATGCAGCGCATTGCTGGCGAGCAGCGATGACCACCAACAGGGCAGAAGCAACAGCCACCAGCCGATCGGCCGGTCGAGGCGGGCAAGCTGAATATAGGGCTGCCATCCGGCCGGCGCGTGACGCAGCAAGGTTGGGCGCCCGGCATCGGGCAAGCTCACGCCGGGCGAAGAATTCATAGAGGGCCGGTGGGCAATTTCTGGCCGCCGAGCGCCGAATCGCTGCCAGCCTGCTGCGCCTTCTTCTCCTGCGCGGCAAAGGCGCAGGCCTTGGCGGCGATCTGCGTCGAGTGCTGGTAGCTCTTGTCGAGGTTCATGACCGCCTCATCGGGGACCATGCACCAATCCTTGTTCTTCTTAAGATAATCGAGCAGGGCTTTCTCAGAGACGGCGAGCTCGCGCAACTTCGGGCAGGAGAGCGCCGGATCGAGTTGGCCTCTCGTCGAAGATTTGGCGAGCTTGTTCAAGGCCTGGATGATGTCCATGCGGCGTTTGGAGAGATTACCGATATCCTCGCTGCACTCGGCCGCCTGGGCCGGGCGGCTCAAGCCCACAGGAAGGGAAGACGTCAGCGGCGCGCCCAAGGTCAGGGCGGAGATGGCAAAGCCTGCAGCAAGAGCCACGCCGCGGGTTGGAAGAAGCTGCCTCAGCATGGTTCGTCCCGCAAATTCGTTTTGACTGTAACGTGTTGGTCTCATAGCAAAATTCCCTCGCAAGGGGCAAGCGCCCGGCACAAAGGAAGAAAATGGCGCGTTACGACTTCACCACACGCCGGCTTTTCGTCGAGGCGCCGCTGCTGGCCGGCACGCGGATCGCTCTCCCACTACCGGCGGCGCATTATCTGCGCAACGTATTGCGTCTTTCCGATGGCGCGGAACTCTTGGTTTTCAACGGCCGGGACGGGGAGTGGCGGGCGTCTTTGGCCTTGGCCGGCAAAAAGCAGACGATGCTCGATATCGGCGCATTGACCCGGGCGCAGGCGCCATCCGCCGACCTGCATTATCTCTTTGCGCCGCTCAAACATGCCCGGCTCGATTATATGGTGCAAAAGGCGGTCGAAATGGGCGCGAGCCGGCTGCAGCCCGTCGCGACGCAGCATACGCAGTCAGAACGGCTCAATCTCGAACGCATGCGCGCCAATGTCATCGAAGCGGCCGAGCAATGCGGCGTGCTCGCCGTGCCCGAGGTCGCCGAACCGGTGAAATTCGCATCGCTCGTCGCAAGCTGGCCGGCGGAGCGGCTGCTCGTCTTCTGCGACGAGGACGCCGAAGTCCGCGATCCGCTTGCCGCTTTGTCGGCGATTGAGAAGCCATCGGCGCTGGCCTTGCTCATCGGTCCCGAAGGCGGCTTCGATGCGAGCGAGCGCGCCGCGCTGTTGGCGCTGCCGCAGACAGTGCGGCTCTCGCTCGGGCCGCGCATTCTGCGCGCCGACACGGCCGCGGTTGCGGCGCTCGCTCTGGTGCAAGCGGCGTGGGGCGATTGGCGCGATGTACGCGAAGGCTTGAGCGTCGGACGTTCAAATTAAATCGCTCGGCGCTTTTAAGTCTTTCTCACCGCATCGGATTTATCCGAAAACCGCTTCGCACTTTTCGGTCCGATGCTCTAAGTGTTTCCACACCCCGTCCACGATATTGCCTCAAACCGTTCTTAACCATGGCCATTGAAGCTCGACGCGTTGCTTCGCGTCATTCGAGGCGAAATTGCCGCTGCAGAGATCAGCGCGGCAATCATGAATGGGACAGCTATGTCGGATCGATTGCGCTTCGGTTTTAGTGCTGTCTGTTGCGTATCGAGTGTTCTGAGTTTTGCTGCCGTTTCGCCCAGTTTGGCGCGCGATACCTGCGCTGCTTATGGGCCCGATTTCGCCTTGGTCGAGGGAACGCATAGCTGCTTGCGGATCGGCGGCCATATGCGCGTCCAATTCTCGAACCCGGCCGAGAACGATCACTTCACCAGCGGGGGAATGAGCGCGAGCGCGACGTCGGCCACGCTGCGCAGCGACAGCCTGGACGGCCGCAGCTTTGGCGAGCCGGACCATATGCGCGTCGATACGAACGACGCATCCTATCGCTGATCAGAAAGCGCATTCGCTGAAGGCCGGATCGACGCTTCCATTCCAGCGCGTCTTGAAACGGTGGATCAGATCTTCGGCCTGGCTCTTGCCGGCCGCGACGGCTTCAAGCGGCTCCAGAAAAATCGTTTCGTCACGCCCTTGGGCATCAAACTGCGCGCGCTTGGCCAAGCCTTGCCGGGCGAGCGCGAGAACGTCCTGGGCTATATCGCGCAGACTGCGGCCGGCGACTTTGGCGCCAAGGCCGAGACGCGGCGCCTCGGCGCGCACATGTTCGCGCGCCGCCGCGTCCCAGTCTTTGACGATCTCCCAGGCGCCGTCGAGCGACGCTTTATCGTAGAACAGGCCGAAACAGAGCGCGGGCAGGGCGTGCAGAAACGGCTGCGGGCCGGCATCGGCGCCGCGCATTTCGAGATAACGCTTGAGCCGCACCTCGGGAAAGATCGTCGAAAGATGATTGGCCCAATCGGACAAGGTCGCGCGTTCGCCGGGCAGCGCCGCGAGCTTGCCGGCGAGAAGATCGCGAAAGCTCGCGCCGGCGACATCGTGATAATGCTCGCCGCGCTTGACGAAATACATCGGCACATCGAGCGCGTAATCGACATAGCGCTCGAAGCCCATGCCCGGCTCGAAGGCGAAAGCCAGCATGCCGGTGCGCGCCGCATCGGTATGGCGCCAGATCTCCGAACGCATGGAGAGATAGCCGTTGAGCTTGCCGTCGGTGAACGGCGAGTTGGCAAAGAGCGCGGTGATCAGCGGTTGCAACGCGAGCGACACGCGCAGCTTCTGCACCATATCGGCTTCGCTCGCATAATCGAAATTCGTCTGCACCGTGCAGGTGCGAAACATCATGTCGAGGCCGCGTGTGCCGACCTGCGGCATGTAGCGCGCCATGATCGCGTAGCGCTGTTTCGGCATTATCGGCGTCTCGGCGCGCGTCCATTTAGGGCTCATGCCAAGACCGAGAAAGCCGATATCGAGAGGTGCGGTGACTTTGTCCAAGGCAGCGAAATGCCGGAGGGTTTCGGCCTTCGTCTCATGCACGTTCGAAAGCGGCGCGCCGGAGAGCTCGAATTGGCCGCCGGGCTCCAGCGAGATGGCGCCGCCGACGGAATCGTAAAGGCCGATGATATGGCCCGCCTCGACGATCGGTTGCCAGCCGAGTTCCACCTGCATCCCCTCGAGCAGGGCGCGGATGCCGCCTTGTTCTCGCCGGCCGTCGTAGGGCACGGGACGCAGATCGGCCCGATAGAAGGGGAGCTTCTCGTGCTCGGTGCCCATGCGAAACTGCGCCAGCGGCTTGGCGCCGGCCTCGGACCAGGCAACAAGCTCATCGCGCGACGTAACGGGCGTCGGGTCGGAAACGTCGCGGGCCATGATGAGCTTTCGTCGATCTTCTGTGCGGGATGGGGGCGGCGATTAAACGAGGCCAGCCGCGAGACGTGCCTTTAGCATGATTTCAAAAAGCATTTCAGCGTTCTAAGGCTCGTCTCTCAGACTGTCCTTGAGGACGCTGACAAGGCCGCGCCATCAATGGTGCCTAAATAAGCGTAGCCGCGGCGCAGCGCAACGAGGTCCGTCAAGCTGTCGCACGTCCCGCCCGACATGGCGTACAAGTGGCCAGACGGCAAGACACCGAGAGCGTCGGACGTTCAAATTGAATCGCTCGGTGCTTTTAGGTCTTTCTTGTCGCATCGGATTTGTCCGAAAACCGCTTCGCACTTTTCGGTCCGGTGCTCCAATCGATGTGGCCGAGTTTACGCGCCGATCTTAACCCTTCCTCCATGGCTCCTGGCGCAGATAGACCGGGGAGAATGTCATGAGCCTCATTCAGCGACTCATAGCGGACGAACGGGCGGCCACGTCGATCGAATATGCTTTGATCGCGACTTTGATCTCGATCACGATCATCGCCGGCGTGCGCTCTGTGGGCACCGCCTTGCAGGCCAAATTCTTCGGCCCGATTGCCTCGAATCTGACCTAGATAGATTGTTCCCGCGGCGCGTGTCCGCGAGAACACCTAAAGATTTTCCGTGCTCAGCGGCCGCCGCCGAGGATTTTGCCGATTTCGTCCTGCAGGCCGGACTGGGCGACATTCGGCGGCAAATTGCCGGTCTGGAACATATTGGTCAGCGAATTGAGCGCCGAGCCAAGTTCGGAATTGGCCCCTGCATTGCCGGCGGGCGCATTGGCGCTGCCGCCAAGGAGGCCGCCGAGCAAATTGGTCAGCATGCCCATTAGGCCGCCGCCTGACGCGCCGGCCGAGCCCGCCGAACCGCCAACCACCGAGCCGAGATTGCCCTGTTCGGCGGCCGTGGCCAGCTGCCCGAGCATGCCGCCAAGGCCCTGATTGTGCAGCGAGGTCGCGAGGCCGCCGATGGCGATTGAGGCGACGACCGGCAGCATCTGCATGAGGATATCCGGGCGGATGCCGGTCACGGCCGAGGCCTGCTGGGCGATCTGCTGGAGCACGTGATTGGAGCCGAGGATCTGCGAGAGCGTATCGCTGCTCTTCTGGGCCGCGTCGGGCGATTGGGCCGCGTTGGGATCGTTGAACGAGGCTTGATGCGTATTGTCGGTGACAGCCGAGATGACTGAGCCGAGCGTGCCGGGGTTGGTCGCGGCCTTGGTCAGGCCGGCCGAAAGGGCGGGGATCAGAGACTGAACAGCCGCCTGCGCTTGATCCGGCGAAAGGCCGAACCGCTGGGCAATATTATTGATGGCCTCGCCGCCTTGGGCGCTTTGCAGAATGTCGTTGAGATTGAACATGCATGAACCTCCTCGCCGCCGGCCGATTGTTGCGGTCACGCCGGCCCCCTATCACGCGCAGCGATCCTACGTGGTCGAGCGAAAATTTGCGAGAGGCGAGCGAGGCCTCTTATTTTCCGCGGCGCACACCGTTGCGTGACGAGCCCGTACCAACGACTTATGACATTGATCTTACGATGATTTCGAGATCAGGCGCTAATGAGCTTTTTTGCCGAAGATAAACTGCTGCGGATTGTCCTCGACCGATTTGATCGCCTGGTCGAGGTCTTGCAGCGTCTTGCGGCCATCGACCGCCAGCGCTTCGTACTGGCGCAATCCCGCGCCGGTGAAGTGATTGAGATTGGCGGTCAGCTCCTTGGTCCGCTCGTCGAGATGGTCGGCAAGCGTATGGATCGATTTCGCCGCCTCGGAAATCTCCTCGAACGCGCCCTTTGAATCCGTTGTCTTGAAGAAGCCGTTGAGGCTCGTCAGCACGGTCTGGACCTGATCGGCATCCTTGTTGAGTTTGCCGGAAAGCTCCGACAGATTCTTGATCATGGACTTCACCTGATCCGGATCGATCGCCTTGACGACATGGTCGGTATCGTCAGTCAGGGTCGCGAGCTTCGCCGAAAGCGGCCCGATCTGTTTGCCGGCATCTGTCATCGCTGCGAGGAATTGCTTCACGCCGCCTGAGTTCGCGGCGAGCGCGTCGGAGAATTTCTGCACATTCTTGACCGAGGCGCTGAGCGGCGCCGCATTGTCGTCGAGCAGTTTGTTGGCCTTGCCCAGCAGGTCCGAGGCCTGTCCGGTGATGGCCCGGGCGGCCTGCAGCATGTCCTGAAAACCGCCGTGCTCGGCCATGATCACGGGCGGGCCGCCGTCGGCCGGTTTCGGCAGCCGCGGCGCGTTGATGTCGCCGCCGGCAAGCGCAATGGATTGCACGCCGGTGAAGCCGCTCGATTCGAGTTGCGCCTTGGTATCAGCTCGCACCGGCACGCGGGCATCGACGCTGATCAGCGCATAGACATGCGCCGGGTCCTGCGGCAGCAGGTTGATCTCCGTCACCTCGCCGACGTGCACGCCGTTGAAAAGCACGAAGCTGCCGCGGCCGAGCCCGGAAATCGAGCCGGTGAAGACCACCTTGTAGGTCTGCGTGCCCGCCGGCCGGGTGCCGCCGCCCGAAAGCCAATAGACGGTGAAAAAGCCGACCGCGATCACGGCCATGGCGAAGACCCCGATCAGCGCGTAATGGCCTCGTGTTTCCATAAGTCCTCTTCTAGCGCACCGGCGGCGCCGCGCGCAGCTGCGGCCGCGCCGCCGCATCGGCCTGGCGGGCGCGCTTGCCGTGAAAATAATTGCGCAGCCACGGATGGTCCGAGGCCAGCATCGTGCTGATCGGCCCCGCGGCGATCACCTTCCCGTCGGCCAGAGCGGCGACACGGTCGCAGGCCGCATAGAGGCTGTCGAGATCATGGGTCACCATAAAGACCGTGAGTCCCAAAGTCTTTTGCAGCGTGGCGATCAATTCGTCGAATTCGGCGGCGCCGATCGGGTCGAGGCCCGAGGTCGGCTCGTCGAGGAAGACAAGCTCCGGATCGAGCGCCAGGGCGCGGGCCAGCGCCGCGCGCTTGATCATACCACCTGACAATTCCGCCGGATATTTGTCCGCTGCATCGGGTTGCAGGCCGACGAGTTCGATCTTCAGCATGGCGAGTTCGTCGGCAAGCCGGCCGGTCAGGCGCAAATGTTCGCGCAGCGGCACTTGCACATTCTGTTTCACGGTGAGGCCGGAGAACAAGGCGCCCATCTGAAACATCACGCCGAAGCGGCGTTCGAGCCGTTTGCGGGCCTTGAAATCGAGCGTGTCGAGATCGGCGCCGAAAACTTCGATCGTCCCGCGCTGCTTGGCATTGAGGCCGAGGATCGTGCGGGTCAGAACCGATTTGCCCATGCCCGAGCCGCCGACAAAGCCGAGGACTTCGCCCTTGCGCACGTCGAGATCGAGGCCGTCGAGGATCACTTTGTCGCCGAAGGCGACGGTCAGATCGCGCACTTTGATCGCCAGCGGGGTGGCGGCGTCGATTTGCGGATCGTGAAGCGGCGCGGTGCTCATCGCTCAGAACCGGATCGAGCTGAAGAAGATGGAGAAGAAGCCATCGACGACGATGACCATGAAGATCGATTTGACGACGGAGGCCGTCACCTGCCGGCCGAGCGATTCCGCCGAACCCGACACGTTGAAGCCCTCGGTCGCGGCGATCAGCCCGATGACCAGCGCCATGAACGGCGCCTTGATGATGCCAACCCAGAAATCGCTGGTATCGACGGCATTCTGCAAATGGGTCAGGAAATTCTCCGGCGTGATTCCGCCATAGCCCCACGCAACCAGCATGCCGCCGAAGAGCGCGGCCGTATTGGCGGCGATGGTGAGCGCCGGCAGTGCCAGGACCAAAGCGATCAGCCGCGGCACGACCAGAACTTCGATCGGTTGCAGCCCCATCACATGCAGCGCGTCGATCTCCTCGCGCATTTTCATGGCGCCGATCTCGGCCGTGATCGCGGAGCCCGAGCGGCCGGCGATCATGATCGAGGTCAGCAGCACGCCCAATTCGCGCAAGGTCAACACGCCGACGAGATCGATGGCATAGGTCGGCGCGCCGAACCGCTGCAGCAGATAGATGCCGCGCTGGGCGACGATGCCGCCGACAAGAAAATTGATGAGCGCGATGATCGGCAGGCTGCGAAACGCGAAGTGCTCGAAATGGAAGATGACCGAAGCAATGCGAAAGCGCGATGGCGTGAGCAGCGTCCGGCCAAGCGTCGTCACCACCTCGCCCAAAAAGGACGTCGCATTGAAGAGATCGCGTCCGGTGGTGACAAGGCTTTCGCCGACATCGGCGGCAATCTCGAAGCCGAGATTCTTTCGCGCCTCCGGAAGCTCCGGAAAAGTCCGGTAGCGGGCTTCCGTCAAAAGGATCTGGAATTCCGGGCGCACCCGCTCGAGCCGCGTGGCAATGCCGCGGCCGTTCAGATCCTGTCGCGTCCGGTCGATCAGAAAAGCGCCGGAGGTGTCGAGCCGCTCGATATCGCCGAGATCGAAGACAGCTTGCGCCGCGCCGCGCGCTTCCGCGATCAAGGTATCGACGCGGTCCTGCAGCGCGCGCGCAGCATCGACCGTCCAACTTCCAGCGAAGCGGAAATAGAGGGCGTTATCGGTCCAGGCGCTTGAAAAATCCGGGGTTTGCGGCATCGGCCCATGTGCCGGAGGCTAAGCTGATTTGCGTCCGTTTAGCGGCGACTCACGGCAAAGTCGAGGCAGTCTATTCCGCCGCGCTCCGGGCCGTGGCGCCGATCCATTGGTCGAGTTCGGCTGCGGCGCGGGCGCTCAAGGCGCGTTTCTTCGCCGCCGCCTTATCCGCCCCGCGCAAACGCTTGCCGTCTTCGGCTTTCAGCGCGCCGACGAGCGGCGGAAACAGGCCGAAATTGACATTCATCGGCTGGAACGACGACCGGCCCGCGTCGATCACAGCGATGTGACCGCCGGTGATGTGATTGACGAGCGCGCCGAGCGCCGTGGTTGGCGGCGGCGGATCGAGATGAAGGCCGAGCCGTTCGGCGGCGGCGAGGCGGCCGACAAGAAGCCCGACCGCGGCGCTCTCCACATAGCCCTCGCAGCCGGTGATCTGGCCGGCGAAGCGCAGTCGCGGCGCCGCCTTGAGGCGCAGTTGCGCGTCGAGCACTTTCGGCGAATTGAGATAGGCGTTGCGATGCAGACCGCCGAGCCGGACGAAATTTGCGCCTTCGAGGCCGGGGATGGTGCGGAAGAGCGCGATCTGCGCCGCATGTTTCAACTTGGTCTGGAAGCCGACCATGTTGAACAAGGTGCCGAGCCGGTTGTCCTGACGCAATTGCACGACGGCATAGGGCTTCTTCTCCGGCGCATGCGGATTGGTGAGGCCGAAGGGTTTCATCGGGCCGTGCCGCAACGTCTCGCGGCCGCGCTCAGCCATCACTTCAATCGGCAGGCAGCCGTCGAAATAGGGCGTGCCTTCGAACTCTTTGAACGCGACCTTCTCGCCGGCGATGAGCCCGTCGATGAAAGCCTCGTATTGATCGCGCGAGAGCGGGCAATTGATGTAATCGGCGCCGTCGCCTTCGGGCCCGACGCGGTCATAGCGCGATTGAAACCAGGCTTTGCCCATGTCGATCGTCTCGCGTTCGACGATCGGCGCAATCGCGTCGAAAAAGGCGAGGTCGGCTTCGCCGGTCAAAGCGCGGATCGCTTCGGCAAGCGCCGGCGAGGTCAACGGGCCGGTGGCGATGATCACCTCATCCCAATCGGCCGGCGGCAAGCCGTTGACCTCATCGCGGACAATCGTCACCTGCGCTGAAGCGGCGAGCGCGGCGGTGACATGCCGCGCAAAGCCTTCGCGATCGACGGCCAGCGCGCCGCCGGCCGGCACCTTATGCGCATCGGCGGCGGCGAGGATCAGCGACTCGAGCCGCCGCATCTCGCGGTGCAGAATACCGATGGCGCTCGTCTCGGGATCATCGGCGCGGAAGGAGTTCGAGCAGACAAGCTCGGCGAAATCGCCGGTCTGATGCGCCGGGGTCGTGCGCACCGGGCGCATTTCGTGCAGCACGACAGGCAGGCCGTGGCGCGCGATCTGCCAGGCCGCTTCGGAGCCCGCCAAACCTGCGCCAATGATGTGAATGGGCCGGGTCACAGCCTCGGATCGACTTCGGTTTTCTCGCGGCCGAGCAGGGCCGTCCGGGCGGCAGCCGTCTCCAGCATCGGCAGGATGTCATCGACGGCTTCGGCAACGAGATAGCGCACTTCGAAATTCGGCTGGATGAAGCGCCGCTCGCGCATATGCGCGAAGAGATCGAGCAGCGGCCGCCAGAAGCCGCCGATGTCGGCGAGGAGCACCGGCTTGGTGTGGCGTTCGAGCTGGACCCAGGTCAATTGCTCAACGAGCTCTTCCAGCGTGCCGATGCCGCCGGGCAAAGCGACGAACGCGTCGGCCTTTTCGAACATCAGCCTTTTGCGGGTGTGCATGTCGGGCACGACGATCAGGTTTTGCGCCGCCTCGAGCGCAGCTTCGCGCTCCGACAGGAACTGCGGGATGATCCCGGTGACGAAGCCGCCTTCGGCGAGCACCGCGCGGGCGAGGGCGCCCATCAAGCCATTATTGCCGCCGCCATAGACAAGGCCGATCCCGGCCGCGGCGAGCGCGCGGCCAAAGGCAGCGGCGGCTTCGGCGTAGAGCGGCACGGCGCCTTGTGCAGAGCCGCAATAGACGCAGACATTGCGGATCACGCCTGCACTGGGCGCGCGCAGGGGCGAATCCTTCAGATTGGTTCTCTTCATGCCGCGCTTGTCGCCCCGAGGCCGGGGAGGGTCAAGAAATTCCGGCAAAAAGTGAAGAGCGGTGCGCAACCCCGGCAGCCAACAGCAAAGGTTGTGATTTCTCTTCCTTATTCGAATAAAGGCGTTAAATGGGGCGGACGAACAAAGAACGAGCGATATAATCCGCCGGGAGGAATGCGCCGATGACGCGATCGCGAATTGTGGCCCTTGTGCTTGGCACCTCGGTGGTCGCCGTTGGCGCGGGCCTCGCTTGGCGTGAATATCTCACGCAGCCGTCGCGGCCGCTTTCGCTTGTTTCCGCCGGCCCTGCGACGGTGCCGGTAAAGCCCGAACCGCCGGCGTCAACGCCGACAACACCGGCCCCGTCGTCCGCGCCGGCCAAAGCCGCCGCCGTGACCCCGCCGCCACAGCCATCGCAGATGGCCGAGCTTGACTCCATCACCCCCGAAGGCGCAATCGCGCCGCCGGCCAGCGATCTGGCGCCGACGCTGCCGCAATTCGACACCGTGCGGGTCGAACCATCGGGCGACACGGTCGTCGCCGGCCACGCGCAGCCGAACGCGCAAGTCGCGCTGCTCGCCAACGGCAACCCGATCGCCAATGAAGCGTCCGACGGCGCCGGCAATTTCGTGATCATCCCGGCGCCCTTGGCGCCCGGGAACTACGATTTGAGATTGCGCAGCGAACGGGCGGGCAAGCCGCCGCGGATCTCGACCCAAGTCGTCACTGTTTCGGTCCCAGTGAAGGGCCAGAAGAACCTCGTTGTTGCGGTCGCCGAGCCTGGCAAGCCGACCAAAATCATCGCCGATACCGCCGCGCCGCCTGCGAATCCGCCGCCGGCGCCTGGCGCCGTTCAGACGCCCTCGGTCAGTTTCAAGACGGCTGAGGTCGATCGGGATGGGTTCTATGCCACCGGCATGGCGACGCCGCCCGGCGAGCATCTGCGCCTGTATCTCAATGGCACCCGCATCGCCGATCTGACCGCGGCGGCGGACGGCCATTGGTCGCTGACGGTCAAAGAGGGGCTGGCACCCGGCCATTACACTTTGCGCGCCGACGCGCTCGATGCTGCGCAAAAAGTGGTGGCGCGCGCCGAAGTCGGGTTCGACGTGCCGCTTCTCGTCGCCGAGGCGGAGCCGAAGCCCCAACCCGGCGCTTTGGCTCCGGCGGAGACGCCGCCACTCGCTGCACCTGCGGCGGCCTCCGCCGCGCCCGCGCCGGCAAGCTCGCCGGCGCCGATCCACGAGGCCGCGGTGGCGCCGTCGGCAAATGCGAACGATGCGGTCGTGCCGCGGATCGATACCGACACCGTGATCCACGGCGACAGCCTCTGGCGCATCAGCCGCAAGCTCCTCGGCCATGGCACGCGCTATACGCTGATCTACGAGGCCAATGCCTCGCAGATCCGCAATCCGAACCTGATCTATCCCGGTCAGGTCTTCGTGGTGCCGCCGCAAAAGCAATAGCCGGCCGACGATCGGCGTTTGCCGGAAACCAAGGTGCGAAGCCGCGGCGCTGCTGTAGCGATATGGCGGTGAGCGCCTATATGCGATGAGGGGCCAATTGTGGCCGCGCGCCCGCTCAATCACGCTCAAAGAGGACCATGCTGCAACCAAATCCCAATGTGTCGTCCGCGCACGTCAGATCGTGGGGGGCCAGGAATCTAACGGCGGGCTTGGCGGCGATTTCGGGAACCTGGGGCAAGCTCTGGCCCTATGTCTGGCCGAGCGGCCGGCGCGATCTGCAAATGCGGATGTACGTGACCTTCGCTTTGCTGCTGGTCGGCAAGCTCGTCACGGTTGCGGTGCCCTATGCCTTCAAATGGGCGACGGATGGGCTTACCGGCCATCACGCGCCGCATCAGATTTTCGGCTGGGTCCTCGGCCCGCTCGCGCTGACCTTGCTCTATGGATTGTTGCGCATTGCGATGGCGGGCTTCACCCAGGCGCGCGATGCGATCTTCGCCGATGTCGCGATGCATGCCGTGCGCCGCCTTGCCAACGATGTTTTCGTGCATCTGCATCTCCTGTCGCTGCGCTTTCATCTGCAGCGGCGCATCGGCGGCCTGACGCGCATCCTCGAACGCGGCCGCGATGCCATCGAGACGATCGTGCGCACCGTCGTGCTTGTGGCGATGCCGACGGCGATCGAGTTTCTGCTGATCCTGGCCGTGGTCTTCGTTCAATTCGATTGGCGCTATACGGCTGCCGTCGGCGGCATGATCACGGCCTATACAATCTTCACGCTCGCGGCCACCAATTGGCGCATGGGCATCCGCCGGACGATGAACGAGAGCGACGTCGACGCCAACAGCAAGGCGCTCGATTCACTCCTGAATTATGAGACGGTCAAATATTTCGGCGCTGAGGCGCGCGAGGCTCAGCGCTACGACCGGTCGATGGCGCGCTACGAGCAGACCAGCGTCAAATCCTATAGATCGCTGACTTATCTCAATTTCGGCCAGGCCCTGATCTTCTCGCTCGGCCTCACAATCGTGATGGCGATGAGCATTGCCGGTGTTCGCGCCGGCCATAACAGCGTCGGCGATTTCGTGCTGATCAATGCGATGATGATCCAGCTCTACCAGCCGCTGAACTTCCTCGGGTCGATCTATCGCGACATTCGCCAGGCGACGATCGATCTCGAAATGATGTTCGGCATTCTCGGCGAATATCCGGAGATCGCCGACAAGCCCGGAGCGAAGCCGCTCGCCGTTTCGGGCGGCGACCTGCGGTTCGACAATGTTCATTTCAGCTACGATCCCGAGCGCGAGATCCTGAAAGGCGTGAGCTTCGAGGTTCCGCCCGGCAAGACGCTCGCCATTGTCGGGCCGTCCGGCGCCGGCAAATCGACAATCTCGCGCTTGATCTTCCGTTTCTACGAGCCGTCCTCCGGCGCGATCACGATCGACGGCCAGAATATCGAGCGCGTGACGCAACAATCGCTGCGCGCCGCGATCGGCATGGTGCCGCAGGATACGGTGCTCTTCAACGATACGATCGAGTACAACATCCGCTACGGCCGTGCCGATGCGACCGATGCCGACGTGAAAGAGGCGGCGCGGCTTGCGCAGATCGACCGCTTCATCGAGAGCGTGCCGAGCGGCTATCAGGCGCAGGTCGGCGAGCGGGGATTGAAACTTTCCGGCGGTGAAAAGCAGCGCGTCGCCATCGCCCGGACCATCCTGAAGGGGCCGCCGATCCTCGTCCTCGACGAGGCGACCTCGGCCCTCGACAGCTTTACCGAGCGCGAGATTCAGGATGCGCTCGACCGCGTCTCGAAAGGCCGCACCACGCTCGTCATCGCGCATCGGCTCTCGACGGTTGTGAACGCCGACGAGATTCTGGTGCTCGATCAGGGCCGGATCGTCGAGCGCGGCGCGCATGCGGCGCTGCTGGCGCAAAACGGCGTCTATGCGGCCATGTGGAACCGCCAGAACGAGGTGCGCCGCGCCGAGGAGGTCTTGCGCCGCGCCGCCGAGGAGGAACAGGCTTCACCGCGCCCGGCCACGGCCGAGATCGAGCCTCCATCCTACGCCGAGGATGACGAAGACGTCGCGCTGGGTTAAGCCGTCGCGGCGTCCTTCATCGCGAGACCTGACCCCATGAGCGTCCTCGAATCGATCCGCAAGCAGATTCCGCCGATCCACCCCGAAGGCTATATTTTCATCGCCATTTTTGCGGTGATCACGCTGGTCGCCGGCTGGATTTTCGATCCTTTGTTTTGGATCGGCTTGGTGCTGACGCTCTGGTGCGCCTATTTCTTCCGCGATCCCGTCCGCGTGACGCCGCAGGGCGAGGATCTCGTCATTTCGCCGGCGGACGGGACGATTTCGGCGGTCGGTCCCGCCGCGCCGCCGCCGGAACTGGGCCTTGGCCCCGAACCCATGCTGCGCATCTCGATCTTCATGTCGGTCTTCGACGTTCACGTGAATCGCGCCCCGATGAACGGGCGCATCACCAAGATCGTCTATCGGCCCGGCGTGTTTCTCAACGCCGATCTCGACAAGGCGAGCGAAGACAATGAGCGCAACGGGCTGGTGCTCGACACCTCGGCGGGGCGCATCGGCGTCGTCCAGATCGCCGGCCTCATTGCCCGGCGCATCGTCTGCTTTGCCTCGCAGGGTGACAGTCTCGATGCCGGCGAGCGCTTCGGCCTGATCCGCTTCGGGTCGCGCGTCGACGTCTACCTGCCGCATGGTGCGCGGGCCTTGGCGGCGATCGGCATGCGCGCCGTCGCCGGGGAGACAATCCTGGCCGATTTCGATGCGGTGGCGCCGGCACGCCTGTTCAAGACCGGTTAAAAGCCGATTTTCTCTCTCGATTCAAGGAATTATAACGTGCTTTTCACGAAAAGCCGGGCCCATTTTTTTCGGTGCATGCCCGCGGCGCGCTTTTGCTCTATGAAGGCCGGATGAGCGATCCTTCGGCGCGTCGATTTTCCGTGAATACCGAGATGCCGCCGGCCGGCCGGCCCGAGCGCCGGCTCGGTCTCGTGCGCGGCCGCCGCATCGGGCCGGTGCCGCTGCGCATCATATTGCCCAATCTCGTCACGCTGCTGGCGCTGTCGATGGGGCTGACGGGCATCCGTTTCGCCCTCGAAGGGCAGTTTCAGGTCGCCGTTCTCGTCGTCATCATCGCCGCGGTGCTTGATGGCCTCGACGGCCGCCTGGCGCGGGCGCTGCGCGGCACCACGCGGTTCGGCGCCGAGCTTGATTCGCTCGCCGATTTCGTCGATTTCGGCGTCGCGCCGGGGCTTATTCTCTATCTTTGGAACCTGCACCAGATGAAGAGCCTCGGCTGGTTCGCGGCGCTCGTCTTCGCCATCGCCTGTGCGCTGCGGCTCGCGCGTTTCAATGTCTCGCTCGATGCGCCCGACCGTCCGGCCTGGGAGCGGCATTTCTTCACCGGCATGCCGGCGCCCGCCGGTGCGATCCTCGGGCTCTTGCCGCTCTATCTCAATTTTTCGTTTCTGGCCCTGCCGCCGACGCGCGCCCTGGCGCCGTTCGAGATCGCCTATGTGCTGTTCATCGCCTTTCTGATGGCAAGCCGGATCCCGCATTTCTCGATCAAGAAGATCGGCCGCGTTCCGCGCGACTATGTGCTCGTCGTCCTGTTCGCCATCGCCGCTCTCGTGCTGCTGCTCGCGACTTTCCCCATGGAAGTCCTGGCCTGCTTCAGCCTCGTCTATCTCGCCACCATCCCCTTTGCGGTGTTGAAATATCGGGACTTTGTCGCGCAGGACGCCGCCAAAGCCTAAATGTGCAGAGGGAGCTCGGCAGTTCACAAATCAGCCGTTCTCGATTAGGGTCCGCGCCGCCTTGCATTGTGAAGCCGCGGCGGCGGACTTCAGCAGAAGGAATCAAATGTCGAAAGAAGAATTACTTGAGTTTCCCGGCGTCATCACCGAACTGCTCCCGAATGCCACCTTCCGGGTCAAGCTCGAGAACGACCACGAGATCATCGCTCATACGGCTGGCAAAATGCGCAAGAACCGCATTCGTGTCTTGACCGGCGACAAGGTCCTTGTCGAAATGACCCCATACGACCTCACCAAGGGTCGCATCACCTATCGCTTCAAGTAATCCGGGCAGCGGCCGTGAGCGGCGAGAGCAAACCCTGGCGGCCCAAGCTGATCCTTGCTTCAGCCTCCGTGCGCCGGCTCGAACTTCTGCAGCAGATCGGGCTCGACCCCGACGCTTTGATCCCCGCCGATCTTGACGAAGCGCCCAATCGCGGCGAGCTGCCGCGCGCCTTGGCGGCGCGGCTCGCGGGCGAAAAGGCCGAGGCGGCCTTGAAAACCGCGGCCAAGCAGCAGGAGCTCGAAGGCGCCTTCCTGCTCGCCGCCGATACGGTGGTTGCAGTCGGCCGCCGCATCCTGCCCAAATGCGAAGTGGTCGACGAGGCGGCGCAATGTCTGCGGCTGCTCTCGGGCCGGGTGCATCGCGTCTATACCGGCGTCACGCTCATCACGCCGAAAGGCGGCCGGCGCCGGCGCCTGGTCGAAACGCGGGTGCGGTTCAAACGGTTTTCCTCGGACGAACTCGAAGCCTATCTTGCCTCGGGCGAGTGGCGCGGCAAGGCCGGCGGCTATGCCATCCAGGGGCTGGCGGGGGCTTTTGTCGTCAAGCTTGTCGGCTCCTATACCGGGGTGGTCGGCCTGCCGCTCTATGAGACCCTGTCCATGCTTGCCGGTGAGGGGTTCCCGGCCCATTTCTTCTGGCTCAATCGCGTTTGAGTGATGCGTGCCATGCAACAAAAGGCCCATGAGACGAGCCGCGCGGAGAGGAAAACGCGCCTGTGCCCGATCTGCGGCAAGCCGGCGAGCGAGGCGGACCGCCCGTTTTGCTCGCGCCGCTGCGCCGATATCGACCTGCACCGCTGGCTCAACGGCGCTTATGCCTTGCCGGTGCGGCCGGATGACGACGAGGACGATTCCGCGCTAGAGGTCAAGATCTAACGCTTGGTACCCGCTCCCGTCATCGTTGAACGCCCACAGTCGATCGACCTCAGCTCTTGGAAGCCAGATGTTTGCTCATGCTGATGCGCGGCTCGATCTCATACCCAGCCTCCTCATAGAATCGAACCACTGCCGAGTTGGTCTCGACAACTTGTAAATTGACCTTGATGCAGCCGATCACCGCAAGACGCCTTTCAGCTTCCGAGAGCAGCGCTTGTCCAATCCCTTTGTGCCGATGCGTTCGCAGAACGGCGATTCGAGAAATCCAACCTCTATGTCCTTCGTATCCGGCCATAACCGATCCAACGACCAGCGGACCTTCAAGCGCGACCAACATCAAGTTCGGTTGAAAACGCATTTTTTCTGGAATGGCGACCGATGCCTTGTTCCAAGGAGCGTCATTTGGGAATGCTTCTTGCCAAAGCGCTTTGACACCGGCGAAATGCTCGTGACTATATTCCGAAATTATTGCCATAGGGCTCTTACCGCGACACTGAGGTCAGAAACCATAGCAGATCATTCAACGCCAACGGTGGCGTGTAAATTACCCTTCTCACCAGTTTGGCAGAGGGTACCGAGCGTTAGATTCGATCCACTAGATGAAGCTCAGCCTGAACAGGGCTAAATGTTTTAGCCCGCGGGAGCGCCATGTTTTTCGTCGCCTCGAAGCTGCTGTGGGTCTTCGCCGATCCATTCAGTGTCATCATGCTTCCGGGCCTCGTCGGGCTCGTTCTGTGTCTGACGCGATTTGCAAGACTGGGCCGCAGGCTCTGCGTCGTGACAGTCCTCTTGCTGGCCATCGCCTGTTTTTCGCCTTTAGGCGGCATATTTCTGCGCCCCTTGGAAGACCGCTTTCCTCTGCCGGGCAAGGATTTGCCTGCGCCGAGCGGCATTATCGTCCTGGGTGGTGCGCTGGACGAGGATTTGACCGCGGCGCGGCACGAACCAATTCTGATGCCGCTGGGCGACCGGGTGGTAGCGGGCGCCGTTCTCGCCCGGCGTTTCCCGGCGGCACGGCTGATCTTCACCGGCGGCTCGTCGAGCCTGCGGCCGACCGGCGCCGACGAGGCGACCGGCGTGCGCGAACTCTGGACCGGATTGGGCGTCGATCCGGCGCGCATGACCTTCGAGACGAGATCGCGCAACACTTGGGAAAATGCGCTCTTTACCCGTGCGCTGATCAAGCCGAAACCGGGCGAAAGCTTTCTTCTCGTCACCTCGGCCTGGCACATGCCGCGCGCGATGGGAATATTTCGCAGGCTTGGCTATAAAGTCGTGGCTTATCCGACCGATTACATGACCTTCGGTAACAGTGCCGATTTTGCCCTGATTCATCTCGGTTTCGGCGAATTGACGATGCTCGAATATGCGCTGCACGAATGGATTGGGCTCACGGCCTATCATTTGACGGGCAAGACCGACGCCTGGTTCCCGGCGCCCTGAACATGGCCGAAAAGCAACTTGCGCAACGCCGCGTAAGCCAATAAATCCGCTTTGATTTCAAAGCTGAAACACAACAAGTCGCGGCCCCGGCCGCGACCGAACAGGGAAGGACGTCTTATGCGTTTGTCGTGGTTGGCGGCTCTCATTCCGCTCGCGTTTTCGGCGGCACCGGCCTTTGCGCTCGATCAGCTCGATATCCAGCATTGTCAGCAGCAGGGCGACGCCGAGCTGACCATCGACGGTTGCGGCAAGATCGTCGGCGACAAGAGCGTCGACACGCACGACCGCGCCGTCGCGTCCTTCTTCCTTGGCATTGGCTATTACGCGAAAAACGATCTCGACAATGCGATCAAGGCCTGGACTGAGGCGACCGCTCTCGAGCCCGCCTATGTCCATGCCTATAACAATCTCGGCAAGGCTTATCTCGCCAAAACGGATTACGCCAAGGCGATCGATGCTTACGGTCAGGCGATCAAGCTCGATCCCAAGCACGCGGTCTCTTACAAGGGGCGGGGAATCGCGCAATTCCTGAGTGGCGCCAAGGAGAAGGCGCAGGCGGATTTCCAGCAGGCGGTGACGCTCGATCCAGGCGATTCCTATTCGCAGCTTTGGCTTGAACTGACGAAGCGGCGGCTCGGCGCCAAGGCCTCGCCCAATCTCGCCAAGGCCTCGACGCAATTGAACATGGCGGCTTGGCCGGCCCCCTTGCTGCTGCTCTACGAGGGGCAGATGACGCCGCATGACGTCATCATGGCGGCACAGCATGTCGATATCAAAGTGTCGAAAGCCCGGATGTGCGATGTCGGCTTCTACGCTGGCGAGCTGTCTCTCAGCCAAGGCGACAAGAGCGAGGCGATCGAATTGTTCCATCACGCGACCGACGTCTGCTTCAATTCGGTGGATGAAAAGACCGCTGCCGTCGCCGAGCTCAAGGCGCTTGGGCAAAATCCTTGAACATCGCATGAGGCCCGGTTTTGTCGCTCACGCTCGTCCTCGCCAATAAGGCCTATTCGTCCTGGTCGTTGCGTCCCTTTATCCTGATGCGGCATTTCGCGATCCCCTTCGACGAGATCGTGATCGGCCTGGCGCAGGAGACGACCCGGACGGATATCCTCAAATATTCGCCCTCGGCGCGCTGCCCGGCGCTGATCGACGGCGATCTCGTGGTCTGGGATTCGCTCGCCATCATCGAATATGTCGCCGAGACATTTCCTGATCTGCCGGTCTGGCCGCGCGACAGGGCGGCGCGGGCCGTTGCCCGCTCGCTGTCGGCGGAAATGCATTCGGGCTTCCAGCCTTTGCGGGCAAATCTGCCGATGAACATGCGCCGCGCCGTGAAGCGTCGCGATCTGACGCCGGAGGTTACGGCCGACGTTGCGCGGATCGAGGCGGCATGGTCCGATGCGCGCGAAAGGTTCGGCGCCGGCGGCGACTTCCTCTTCGGCAGTTTCTGCGCCGCCGATGCGATGTTCGCTCCGGTCGTTAACCGGCTGCATGTCTATGACGTGCCGGTCAGTGCCGAAAGCCGTGCCTATATGGATGCGGTGATGGCCTTGCCGGCCTATCGGGATTGGCAGACGGAGGCGACGGCGGAAAGCTGGCGCATCGCCAAATACGAGGACGCCTAGAGCATCGGACCGAAAAGTGCGAAGCGGTTTTCGGACAAATCCGATGCGATGTAAAAGACTGAGAAAGGCATCGGACCGAAAAGTGCGAAGCGGCTTTCGAATTATCCGACGCGGTTGAAGAGCACCCACGCAGCGGGGGAGACCGGACGATGATGCATTCTTATTGGCCGCTGTCGCTGCCGTTCTTCGTCCTGCTCGGCGGCATTCTCGTCCTGCTCGTCATCTGGGTCGAAGTCCGCGCGCTGATGTTCGCCTATACGCGGGCGGGGATCAGTTCGCCCGCGGCTTTGCTCATGCTGTTTGCGTCGCTGGCCGGCAGCTATGTGAATATTCCGCTGGCCTGGCTGCACGGCCGTCCGGTCGTCTCGGACCAGCAGATCGATTTCTTCGGCGTGCAATATATCGTGCCCGTTGCCGACTGGCAGGGGACGATCCTTGCCGTCAATGTCGGGGGCTGCGTGATTCCGGTCCTGCTGTCGCTCTTTATCCTGACGAAATACGATCTTTGGGTGCTGGGTGCGATCGGCACGGCGATCGTCGCCGTCATCACCCACCAGATCGCGACGCCAGTGCATGGCGTCGGCATTGCTCTGCCGATCTTCGTTCCGCCGATCGTGACCGCCATCGTCGCGGTGCTGCTGTCGCGCCGCTATGCCGGTCCCCTCGCTTATGTCAGCGGCAGTCTTGGCGTTCTGATCGGCGCCGATCTGTCCAATCTCAGCAAGGTCGCAGATCTCGGCGCGCCGGTTGCCTCGATCGGCGGGGCAGGGACTTTCGACGGAATTTTCCTGACCGGCGTCCTCGCCGTCCTCCTCGCCAGCATCACCGCACCGCGCTATCAGACGGCGTAGAGCATCGGACCGAAAAGTGCGAAGCGGTTTTCGGACAAAATCCGATGCGGTGCAAAAGACTGAGAAAGGCATCGGACCGAAAAGTGCGAGGCGGTTTTTGGACAAATCCGATGCTCTAGCCCCCGTATGTCTTCTTTTTCTTGCCATTGGCTGCGGCGACGGCGGCGTGATAGTCGCGGCGGATTTTCGCGAGATCGACGGCGGGCTTGGGATATTGCATGTCGAAATCCGCCAAGGTCTCGGCGATGATCTGCGAGATCGCGAGATTGCGAAACCATTTGTGGTTTGACGGAATGACAAACCAGGGCGCGTGCTTGGTGCTCGTCGCGCGCATCGCCGCCTCGTAGGCATCCATATAATCGTCCCAAAAGGCGCGCTCGGTATAATCCGCCTCGCTGATCTTCCAATTGCGCTGCGGGTCTTCGAGCCTTTGGGCGAAGCGGGCGAGCTGTTCTTCCTTGCTGATATGCAGGAAGAATTTGAGGATATGCGTGCCGTTGTCCGAAAGCTCCGCCTCGAAATTGCGGATCTCGGCATAGCGCGCTTCGCAGGTCTCCTTGTCGATCTCCTTGTGGACGCGGGTGATCAACACATCTTCATAATGCGAGCGATTGAACACGCCGACCTGGCTGCGCCGTGGCACTTTGATATGCACGCGCCACAGAAAATCGTGCGCCAGCTCGTCTGCTGAGGGCGCCTCGAAGCGCGAAACGCTGACCCCCTGCGGGTTCATCGCGCGCATGACATGTGAAATGGTGCCGTCCTTGCCGCCGGCGTCCATCGCCTGGAGCACGATGAGCAGAGCCCGCTTGTTCTCGGCATAAAGCAGGGTCTGCATCTCGGCGAGCTTCTGCCGGTAGTGTTCGGTCAACTTGGCGGCCTCGGAATCCGAGACCTGGTCGAGGGTCTCGTCGGGATCGATCTCGTCGAGGTGCAGCTTTTTATCGGGAGCGACGATGAATTTCTTGCGATAGTCCATGCGCGCTTCTAGCACGGACACGCCGGCGCAGTCATATTACGGCGATGGTGCTGCATCTCCTCAAGCTTTGCGTTGGCGCGGATACGATCGCCGACCTCGAGGCCTTTCAGGCAAGCCGGCGCAAGCCGCCGTTTCATGTGACGCGCATGGTGCCGCGGCGCAGCGAGGATTTGCTCGACGGTGGCTCGCTTTACTGGGTCATCAAGGGGCAGATCGCCGCGCGCCAGGCGTTGGCAGCGATCGAGCCGTTTACCGATGGCGACGGCGTCGGGCGCTGCCGCCTCGTGCTCGATGCCGCGATCGTGCGGGTGATGCCGCGGCCGTTTCGCGCGTTTCAGGGCTGGCGCTATCTGCAACCCAAAGATTGTCCGCCGGATTTGGCCAATCAGGACGTTGGCGAAATGCCGGAAAGCCTGCGCACCGAGCTCGCCGCGCTCGGCTTATTATGACGGTTGCCGCGGATAAAAATGCTCGTGACCTGCGGAAAGCCGCTTGCCCAGAGCGCTTGCGCGTAGGAACCTAGGTCGGGACGGAGACGGGCAGGGCGGATGCCTTATATTCTGGCGGGCTTTCTGGTTTTCTATTTGGCGCTTTACGGCATGCGGGCCTTCACCCGCGCCAATCCGGCGGCGCTTGCGCAAGCCTTGCGGCGCTTCGGCAGCCTGTTCGTGCTGCTGCTCGCCGGGTTCGCGCTTTTGCGCGGCAGCGTCGACGGCGCTGTGGTCCTTGCGGCGATCGGCTTCTGGCTGCTCGTGAGCGCGGCGACAAAATCGCGGCGTGGCCTTTTCGGCGTGGGCGCCGGCGCGACGTCGCGGTTGCGCTCGGCGGTGGTCGAGATGGAGGTCGATCACAGCTCGGGCGTCATGTCCGGCACGGTTCTGGCCGGGCCGGACGAGGGCAAATCGCTCGCGCAGTTGACGCGCCAGCAATGCGAGGCGCTGCATGCGCTCTGCTTGCGCGAAGACCCCGACGGGGCGCGACTGCTAGAGGCTTATTTGGACCGCCGCTTTCCCGGATGGCGTGCGGCACGAAACGAGAGTGCGGACACGCGGAGCCGTCGTACGCAGGCGGGCGCCAGGCCGGGCATAATGTCCGAGGATGAGGCTTATGAGGTCCTGGGCCTTCAGAAGGGGGCGACGCGCGACGACGTCATGCGATCGCACCGGTCCTTGATAAAGAAACTGCATCCCGATCACGGGGGATCGACGGATCTTGCCGCTCGTGTCAACGAGGCCAAGGACGTTCTGATGCGCAGACACCACTAACCCCCACGCGATACGCGAAACGATTTCAATCGCGGACGATGATAAAATCGTTCCCCTAATTCTTCATTGCGAAACAGGCGAAACCGGATCTTTTCAAGCTGCGGCAGGCGGCTTGCGCATCGTCGGCGGCAAGGCCCGCGAAACGCGCGCGGTAGAGCGTTGCATCGCCCTTCTGCACCTTCTGCGTAAAAGCATGTGCATCATCGAGCGCGCTGAGGCCACGCGCCTTCGCGCGGGCAAGCAGCGCGTCGGCTTTCGCCGCATCGTCGGTGGCGCCGATCTGGATGATCCAGCCCGGCGGCAGCGCGCGGGGCGCATCGTCGGCATCGTCTTTGTGCGTTTGCGGTTTGACGGTGATGCCCGCGGCGGCAAGGTCGCTTTCGCTGATGCCCGGTGAATTCGAGGTTTTCGCCGGCGCAGGGCCGACAACCCAATGCAGGTTCGACGGCGTCGCCGTCGAGGCTTCCGGCCGTTCGGTCGAGCCATCGAAAGCGACGCGGTGAACGCTGCCAGTGGTGACATCATCGCCCGAGGTCGGGGTGCTGGCGATATAAGCGGGACGCGGCCGTGCGACTGGCAAAGGCACGTCATTTGCGTCAGGCGTGCCGAGAGCTTCCGCCTTTGCCGCCCAAGATTTTGCCCCCCAAGACGAGACGGGTGCCGGCCTCGCTTCCGGCGCGAGATCTTCGCCTACAGGCGTTTCGCGTACCGGGTTTTCGCGCACGGGAGCGTTGTCGCGCTCTTGCGCAACCTCGGCGATCATCGGCGCGGTATGGCGCGTCGAGGCATCGTTGATCTCGCGGCCGATGAGCGCCGCCATGGCCCGGTCGCGGCTTGCCGCGGTCGCACCGCCGATGACGACAGCGATGATCGCCCGGCCGCGGTAATGCACCGAGGTCAGCAGATTAAAGCCCGAAGCGCGGGTATAGCCGGTCTTGATGCCGTCCATGCCAGGTATGCGGCCGAGAAGGTGATTGTGGTTGCGGATGCGCTGGCCGTGATAGGAAAATTCCTCCAGCGAGAAATAATGATAATAGCGGGGGAAACGTTCCTGGATGGCGCGGCCCAAAATTGCGAGATCGGCGGCGGTCGTGATCTGTTCGTCGTTCGGCAGGCCCGAGGCATCGGCGTAATGCGTGTGCGTCATGCCGAGCGCACGCGCTTCGCGAGTCATCATGGCGCAGAAATTCTCTTCGCTGCCGCCGATGGCTTCGGCGATGGCGACGGCCATGTCGTTCGCCGATTTGGTCACGATGGCTTTGATCGCGTCGTCGACGTCGATCGTCTGGCCGGGCCGCAGGCCGAGCTTCGTCGGCGCTTGCGCCGCGGCATGCGCCGAGACCGTCAGCCGCGAATTGAGATGCAGCCGGCCGCGGTCGAGTTCCTTGAACAATAGATAGAGCGTCATCACTTTGGTGATCGACGCCGGATGGCGCAGGTCGTTCTCGTTCTGCGCGTAGAGAACGCGGCCGGAATTGCTGTCGACGACGATCTCGGCGAGGTGCGACGATCCCGTTCTTGCCGCGACGTGCTCGGAATGCCGGCGATGGAAGACGACGCGGACATGGCTATGCCGGGCGTGATGGGCGAAATGCCAGGCGTGGTGGCGATGATGGGCTTCGGCCGGACTGGCGAGCACCGGCAGCAGCGACGCGACGAAACTCATAAGGATCACGGAGCGCCCACGACCCGCCAGGCCACGCTCGAACATCACGCCTCTATTCCTTCATCTTCAAAGACTTCGGGCCGCCGAGAAAAGCCCGAGACAGCCTGTCAATAGTTCGAAAGAAACTAAAATGTCCCGGTTACCCACCGGTTAAAGCGGGTAAGAGAATTCCAAATTGACGTGCCAGGATGGGAATCTTTATGCTGCGGCGCAAAAAAATATTGACACAATTTGTGCGACGCGGTATACCGCTCGCGTGGGCCGGGGCTTAGTCGACGCGGAGCCGCTTTGGCTTGGAATGCTGCAATATGCGTCAGTCAAAGGAGCAGAAAATGGCGACGGCGAATTTTGAGGAATTCCAGAAGTTCGGCAAGGAACAGCTTGAAGCGGTGAGCTCGGTTGCGGCGTCCCTCGCGAAGGGTTTTCAGACGATCGCGGCTGAAGCGACCGATTATTCCAAGCGCTCGCTCGAGACGAGCTCGGCCTATTTGGAGAAGCTGGTCGGCGCCAAGTCGCTCGACAATGCGATCCAGATCCAGTCGGAATATGCCAAGGTTGCTTACGAGGGCTTTGTCGCTCAGACGACCAAGTTCGGCGAACTCTACGCCAATCTCGCCAAGGAAGCCTTCAAGCCGGTCGAGAGCGCGATTGCCAAGGCCCAGTCCGCGGCCAGCAGCGTGACCTCCGTCGCCAAGTAAGGCGCGCATCGAGGCGTAGACGGACGGTGGTTGGCGTCGGCCGCCGGAATGTCGCGTAGCTACATTCGAATATGCCCGCATCAGGGCGTTGAAGGCTCGACATATGTCGGGCCTTTTTCATTTGCGCTGTAAAAATTGCCGAATCGACAGGAAAGCGGAATAAATTGTCTCGTCGATGACAGCTCTATTCTGGAATCGCCACGTTTTGTCTCTATCTTGCATTGATCGGCAAGATAATTGCTGAGAGTGGTAATCGTAGCGCAGTTTCGCCTAGGCGAGCACTGCGAACCGGAGTTATGATCGGGCGTTGACCGGAGGTGCCGGTCGGGAAGCTTCCGGCGGCTCCGTGCCAGTTTGGCGCGACAGGAGGCGAGGGCATGCCGTTAAAGGCGGCCAAAGATCAGCAAAAAGGCGGTGACCCCGGACCGGGAAGTGGCACCGCGGTCATCACACGTTCCAAACCGCAAACGCGACGTCCCAATATGTATCGCGTGCTGCTGCTTAACGACGACTACACGCCGATGGAATTCGTCGTGGTCGTCCTGCGCAAATATTTCAACAAAGGACCGGAAGAGGCGACGCGGATCATGCTCCATGTCCACCAGCATGGCGTCGGCGAATGCGGTGTTTTTACTTACGAAGTCGCTGAGACGAAGGTCACCCAAGTGATGGACTACGCCAGGAAGCACCAGCATCCGCTGCAATGCATCATGGAAAAGAAATAGAGATCGGAGCCGTCATGCCGTCCTTTTCGCGTAATCTCGAACAGACTCTTCATCGCGCTCTTGCCGTCGCCAATGAGCGGCATCACGAATATGCGACGCTCGAGCATCTCTTATTGAGTCTGACCGAGGATAGCGATGCGGCGGCGGTCCTGCGTGCCTGTTCGGTCGATCTCGAAGTGCTGCGCAAAAACTTGCGCGACTATATCGACCAGGAACTCGACAATCTCGTCAGCGACGGCCGTGAAGATGCCAAGCCAACGGCTGGCTTCCAGCGCGTGATCCAGCGCGCCGTCATCCACGTTCAATCCTCGGGCCGCGAAGAGGTGACGGGCGCCAATGTGCTCGTCGCGATTTTCGCCGAGCGGGAGAGCCACGCTGCCTATTTCCTGCAAGAGCAGGATATGACCCGCTACGACGCGGTGAACTATATCAGCCACGGCATTGCAAAGAGGCCCGGTATGTCCGATTCCTCCAAGACGCCGCGCGGAGCCGAGGATGATGACGGCCGCGATGGCAAGGATAAAGAGAACGGCGACTCCAAGAAGAAGGAGGGCGCGCTCGAAGCCTATTGCGTCAACCTCAATCGCAAGGCGAAAGAGGGCCGGATCGATCCGCTCATCGGCCGCGAGGCGGAGGTGCTGCGTACGATTCAAGTGCTCTGCCGCCGGCACAAGAACAATCCGTTGCTCGTCGGCGACCCCGGCGTCGGCAAGACGGCGATCGCCGAAGGCTTGGCGCGCAAGATCGTCAAGAGCGAGGTGCCCGAGGTTCTGGCCGACGCGACGGTCTTCGCCCTCGATATGGGCACGCTGCTTGCAGGCACGCGCTATCGCGGCGATTTTGAAGAGCGCCTGAAGCAGGTGATGAAGGAGATCGAGAACCACAAGAAGGCGATCCTCTTCATCGACGAAATCCATACGGTCATCGGCGCCGGTGCGACCTCCGGCGGCGCGATGGATGCCTCGAACCTGTTGAAGCCGGCCCTGGCGCAAGGCACGCTGCGTTGCATCGGCTCGACCACTTATAAGGAATACCGCCAGTATTTCGAGAAGGATCGCGCGCTTGTGCGGCGCTTCCAGAAGATCGACGTCAATGAGCCGTCGGTCGAAGATGCAATCGAGATCATGAAGGGCTTGAAGCCCTATTTCGAGGACTATCACAAGGTCCGCTACACCAACGAGGCGGTGAAGGCGGCGGTCGAGCTCGCCGCGCGCTACATCCACGACCGCAAGCTGCCGGACAAGGCGATCGACGTGATCGACGAGACCGGCGCGAGCCAGATGCTTGTCCCCGAGGCCAAGCGCAAGAAGACAATCGGCATCAAGGAGATCGAGACGACGATCGCGACCATGGCGCGGATTCCGCCCAAGACCGTGTCGAAGGACGATGCCGAGGTGCTCGAACATCTGATCGAGACGCTCGAGCGGGTGGTCTATGGCCAGAACACGGCCATCACGGCGCTGACGTCGGCGATCAAGCTTGCGCGCGCCGGCCTGCGCGACGGCGAGAAACCGATCGGCTCCTACTTGTTCTCCGGCCCGACCGGCGTCGGCAAGACCGAAGTCGCGCGCCAGCTCGCAACCGCGCTCGGCGTGGAGCTGATCCGCTTCGACATGTCGGAATATATGGAGCGGCATACGGTCTCGCGCTTGATCGGCGCGCCGCCCGGCTATGTCGGCTTCGACCAGGGCGGGTTGTTGACCGATGCGATCGACCAGCATCCGCACAGCGTGCTGCTGCTCGACGAGATCGAGAAGGCGCATCCGGATCTCTACAATATCCTGTTGCAGGTGATGGATCACGGCAAGCTGACCGATCACAACGGCAAGCAGATCGATTTCCGCAACGTCATCCTGATCATGACCACCAATGCCGGCGCGTCCGACATGCAGCGCGAGGCTTATGGCTTCACGCGCACCAAGCGCGAGGGCGAGGATACGGAGGCGATCAACCGCATGTTCGCACCCGAATTCCGCAACCGTCTTGATGCGGTTGTGACCTTCGGCCATCTGCCGACGGAGGTGGTCGCCAAGGTCGTCGACAAGTTCATCATGCAGCTCGATGCGCAGCTTGCCGAGCGCAACGTCACGATCGAATTGACGGACGAGGCACGCAACTGGCTGGTCGAGAACGGCTATGACGAGCAAATGGGCGCGCGGCCGATGTCGCGCATCATCCAGCAGACGATCAAGACGCCGCTTGCCGACGAAGTGCTGTTCGGCCGCTTGAAGAACGGCGGCAATGTGCGCGTGGTTGTGATCGCGGCCGAGGATGGTAGCAAGAAGCTCGGCTTCGTCTTCCCCGAAGGTCCGGTTTTGCCGCGGCCGGAGAAGGACATTGTCGAGGCGAGCAAGAAGCGTGTGCGGCCGGAGCCGGAGGTGCGCCGCGCCAAGGCGCGCAAGCTCAAGACCGATGACGACGAGGGCGGCCCGGAAGGCGAGCCGGATGACGACGCGCCGGACGAGGGCGAGGGCGTCGAGGACGAGGCTTCCGACGAGACGACATCCGAAGGCGAGGCCAAGCCCTCCGGCATCGTGCCGAACGTGCCGCTGCAAGGCTGAGCGCGCTTGAGGCCCATAGGCCGTACGAATGCAGAAAGGGCGGCTTCAGCCGCCCTTTCTATTTCAATGCCTCGGCGATCTTCTCCTGGAATTTTTCCAGGACGTCCGGCGCTTCCATCGCGCTCGCCGGCGGCTTCAATTCAATGCCCTCCCACCGCGGCATGATGTGGAAGTGCAAGTGAAAGATCACCTGTCCGCCGGCGCTTTCGTTGGCTTGCAGCAGCGTGATACCTTCGGCGCCGAGACTGTTCTTGACACCGATTGCAACCTTCTGGACGCGCTTGATGAGCTCGCCCAATTTCGCGGGATCGGCGTCAAGAAGCGTGCGTGCGGGGAATTTGGGAATGACTAAAGTATGGCCATCGATGCGCGGCATGATGTCGAGAAAGGCGAGGGCGACCTCGTCTTCGTAGACTTTGTAGCAAGGGATTTCGCCGCGAAGGATTTTCGCGAAAACGTTGTCGTTGTCGTAGGCGTTCGCCATGACCTTCCTCTTTGTTGCGCGGCCACGATAATCAAGGCAAGGCGCCGCGAAAAGGCTGTCATGCAAGATTCGAAAATTTAGGTTTTTCAATAAAATGCATTCGATATCATGCGCCGCGCAAGATCAATTAAATTTAGAGCCGCGGCGTCGGTGTCTCGCTTAAGTGCTTGGATGATCAGCCCTTCTTGAAGGGTGCAAGCTCCGCATATTCGGCAAGCTGTTCGTCCATGACGACACGTTCCCGGGAAAGATAATCGTCGATCGCTGTCGCAAAACGCGTGTCAGCGATGTCATGCGCGGAATAGGTTGGGACGGCAGCATAACCGCGCGCAAGTTTGTGCTCGCCCTGCGCGCCGGCTTCGACGCGTTTCAATCGATGCGCGATGGCGTAGTCGATTGCCTGATAATAGCAGACCTCGAAATGCAGGAACGGATGCTCTTCGATCGCGCCCCAATAGCGGCCATAGAGCGCATCCTTGCCGATCAGGTTCAAAGCGCCGGCGATGTAGCGTCCATTCCGCTTCGCCATGACGAGCAAAATATGCGGCGAAAGGCTCGCGCCGATCTCGCTGAAGAAGCGGCGGGTGAGATAGGGCCGCCCCCATTTGCGCGAACCGGTATCCATGTAGAATTGGAAGAAGGCATCCCAATGTGCCTCGCCAATGTCGCTGCCGATTAGGTGCTCGATGCTGATGCCGCCCGCCAGCGCCTCATTGCGCTCGCGGCGGATCATCTTGCGCTTGCGCGAGGCGAGGTCGGAAAGAAAGCCCTCGAAATCGCCGTACTGCTTATTGACGAAGTGAAACTGCTGGCCGGTCCGCCGCAAAAAACCAGCGTCGCCGAGCGCATGCCATTCAGCCTCGGTCGGGAAGGTCAGGTGGATTGAGGACGCCTTGGTTTTTTCACGCCATTTGCGCAGGCCGAGAATCAGCGCCGCGCGCGCCTCAGGGCCGCCCTCCGGCGAAACGAGAAGCCGGCGTCCGGTCACAGGCGTGAACGGCACGGCGACCTGGAGCTTGGGATAATAATCGAGGCCGGCGCTTTCATAGGCATCGGCCCAGGCATGGTCGAAGACATATTCGCCCATGGAATGGGCTTTGAGATAGGTCGGCGCGGCCGCGAGTATGCGGCCCTCTTTGTCTTCGACGACGACATGGGTTGGCACCCAGCCGGTCTTGCGGCCGACCGAGCCGGACTCTTCAAGAGCCGCAAGAAAAGCGTGTGAAATGAATGGATTGAACCGTTCCCCGTCATCTTCAACAGCGGCGGCGGCTGGGTTGGCGCAGGCGTCCCAAAGCGTCGGGTCGATCTCGCGGATCGAGGTGGCGATGCGGATTTTGTGGTGGGAGGTCATATTGGCGCGGGTCGAAGGTCGGTCAGAACCCTAATCTAGTCCTCTTCGCGGGCGCAGCAAGAAAACTGGCAAAAGCTTGACCGCTCTCGCCTTTGCGGTGCGGGCGTCCCATTATCGTCACCTTTTGGCGTCATTCACGCGCGGCCAAATGCCCGGCGTGGGGTTTTCGATGTTGGCCTTTCCGCGGGCACGCCAGTGCCGCAAGCTTTTGCCATTTCTAGCGGGATTGCTGGTCGCGAGCCTCGTCTCCGGCTGCGGCTCGACGACGGCTATGACCGAAATGATGGCGAACGCCGACGCGCCGCATTCGATCCTGACCTTCGTCTGCTCGACCCGTCAGGACGGCCCTGGCGGCGATGAGATGCGGCCGGACGGGCCGGCCTATTCGCTACAGATTTTGAGCGTCCCGCCGGATCATCGTCCCGGCCAGATCGAGCGTCCGGCTTTCGGCTCGCCCGATCCGCAGCACCACATCATGGTCGCCAGCACGCGCGACATGAGCGAGGCCGAATTCCGCAACGAGCTTGCGACCAATATCTCCGGCCGCATTGGCTCGAACCGCGACGTTCTGCTCTATGTCCACGGTTTCAACACGAGCTTCGATGCGGCGCGCTTCCGGCTCGCCCAGATCGTCACCGATGGCCGGTTTGGCGGCATTCCGATTCTCTTCACCTGGCCCGCGACGAACAGCGTCTTCGATTACGAGGCGGCGCGGGAAAGCGCCACCGCCTCGCGCGATTCGCTTGCCAATCTGCTGAAAGATTTGAGCGAGGTGCCCGACATCGGCCGCATCCATATCCTCGCCCATTCGATGGGGACCTGGCTCACCATGGAGGCGTTGCGCCAGCGTGCGATCGCCGGCAGCCCGAGCCTCAATGGCAAGCTCGGTCTCGTGATGCTGGCGGCGCCGGACATCGACCTGTCGGTGTTCCGCTCGCAATTGTCGGAGCTCGATGCTTCGCATTTCTCGGTCTTGGTTTCGGCTGACGACCGGGCGCTGTCGCTGTCGCGGACTCTGGCGGGCGACCGCCCGCGTGTTGGTGCGCTCGATCCGCGCAAGCGCGCCGATCGCATCGAGCTGGCCCGGCTCGGTGTGAAAGTCTACGACCTGTCCGGCAAGTCGGACGGCCTCATCGATCATGATGCTTATGCCGATCTCCCCGACGTCGTGCGCTCGATCGGCGCGCAGATCGGGCGCCAGCGCATTCAGGACTCGGATGTCACGGCGGTACTCGGTGAACGGCCGGTCGACACACAGGTCACGAGCCAACCGCTGCCGCTGCCCGGCGCCACCACGGCGGCGCCCGGCACGAGCGCAGGGCCGGCCGGCACCAATGCGCCGACGGCGGGCAAAAGCGCATTGCCGGAAGCCGGCGGCTCGCCCGCGCCCCCTGCCGCTGTGCCGGCGACGCCGACGCAATAACGGCGCCTAGAGCGTCGGACGTTCAAATTGAATCGCTTGGCGCTTTTAAGTCTTTTTCATCGCATCGGATTTGTCCGAAAACCGCTTCGCACTTTTCGGTCCGATGCTCTAATCCTGCCGCACAGCCTGCCACAGGCCGCCGCATTGCGCGGTGGGCGAGGACCAGAAGCCCTTGCCGCCGTGCTCTTTCATCTGGCCGCCGATATTGGCGATCTGATCGGCCTTGCGAAAGGCAAGGGAAACCGTCCCGTCGTCTTCGATCCCGCCTGACGCCGTTGCCGCGGGATCGCTCACGCCGATGATGCGGAAATTCTGGATCGTTACGGTTCCGTCGTAAGAACCGCGGACGCAATTGCTGTTTCCGTCGGTGGTGGTGATCTTGATCTGATAGGTGCCGTCGAAGCCGTGCGGCGCGGGCTCGGCTTTCCTGTGGTGCACGTGGGCGAAAGCGGTGCCGGCGAGGGCGGCGCTTAACAGGGCAGAAACGGAGAGGCGAAGCCAAAAGCGGGGCATGCAGAAGCGGGGCATGTTGGAGTCCAGCGGGAGATGGCGCTGTGCAGGCGGTTTCGGCCGATGGGCGGCTAAACCGCCGGCGCGGTGCCGGGTGGGCTGGGCTGAGCTTTTGCCGCGTCGCGACGGGAAATCAAGAGCTTTGCCGCACAGAGGTGACTCTCTGCGGCTATAAAGTCTCAATCGCTGTCATTGGGACCACACCAGCCCGGCAGGAAGTCTGCGTCCTTGCTCTTGGCGAAGGTCAGGGCCTTTTCGATCGCCTGGTCGAAGTCGGCGTCGACGTTCTTGCGCTTCATCCGCCGGCGCAGCGCGTCAGCCCAGAGGAACTCGGCGAAGGGCGTCGTGTCCTTGGCGTAGCCCCCGGCGCGGCGCAGTTCGCCGGCGAGCGAGCGGAACGGGTCATCGACGAGATCGGTCAGCGCCTTCGGAATGTCGGCATAGGTCTTACGCTCGCCGTTTTCGTCGAACGGGTGCATCCAGCCGCGATTGTCGAGGAAGACCCAGAACCCTTCCTGCGGCAACGTCCGCAGATCGGCGACGACATTGACGAGAATGTCTTTGACCTTCTCCTCGATCAGCGCCAGGCCGAGATGGTGATGGTCGATGACGTAATGGCGTTCCTTCGGTCCGAGGATCACCGGGATCATGTGCTTGCCAAGGAATTCCGAACCTTTCGTGTCGGCCATTTCCTTCCAGCGTTTGCGCTTCTCCTTAACCTCGCGCAAGCCGACGGTGATCTGGGTTGGCCGCAGATCGGCAAGGGGAACCGGTTTCAGCAGGGGTTCACGTACGCTCATGTTACGCCTCTCACTGACCAAAGATCGGACCGCAACCTAGGCCAGAGTAAGCGCGACGTAAACCGGGGGCATGCGCGCCTAACGGCTCAGGGAATGGCGATGTCGGATTCCGCACGCAGTGCACGCACCAGCCTGGCCGAGAGATCGCCGCGCGGGGGTAGATGGCGATCGGTCTCGAATTGGATGATCGCCTTGCGCGTCGCGTCGCCTTCGATCCCGTCCGCTTTCAGGACGAAGCCGAGTTTCACCAGAGCGCGTTGCACCGCGAAGACCGTGCGGCTCGGCTGTTGCGGCGCCGCTGGCGTTTCGGCGGACCGGCGCAGGAGTTGCGAGATCGCATCGGGACGCGCGGCAGGCAGCGGCGCGGTGCTCCGATGTGCCGGGGCGGCTTCGCCCTGGCGAATGAACTGGCCGAGCGGATCGACCGGGGCCGCCACAGGTGCGGCTGTCACTGGCGCGGTCGGCACCGGCGCGGCTGGCGTGGTGTCGCGGGGCATGTCGGCCGGCGCCGGCACGGGAATGGGCGTTGGGGCGGTCTCGGCGGGTGAGGCCGGCGGCAGGGCCGCGGTCCGGCCGAAGAGCGGCGCGGGATGGCGCGCCGTCTGCAGTTCGAGCGCATTGACCGCGATGGCCGCGGCGAGCCCGACAAGCAGAGCGCCGGCGATACGGTTCGGGTAATTCGCGGCGCCGCGGAGAAAGCGGGCGACGCCGATCAGCGCGCTGAGCCAGCCGGGGCGCGGCGGCGCCGGCTTTCTGCGGCGGCGCGGTTCGGCGACGAGGAAGTCGTTGTCGCTGCGGGCAAGAGCTTCACGCAATTTTCTTCACCATCATTTCATTGCTGAAAACGCGCGGATCATCGCTGCGCGAGCGGCGCGACAAGGTCTCGATCTTGGCCGTGCCGGTTTTGCTCGCGGGCAGGCGGCGGCAATCGAGCGGCAGGCGCACGCTGACACAGGTTCCGTGGTTGAGTTCGCTTTCGATCGCGATCGTGCCGCCGTGCAGGCCGACAAGGCCGCGCACGACCGAAAGGCCAAGGCCGGTGCCCTCATAAGGCCGGTCGTAGGAGCCGCCAGCCTGAAAGAACGGGCTGCCGAGATTGGCAAGGTCGTTCGGCGCAATGCCGATGCCGGTGTCGGCGACGCTGATGACGATGTGATTGCCATCGGGGCGCAGCCTGACGGTCACGCGGCCGCCGCGCGGCGTGAATTTGATGGCATTCGAAAGCAGGTTGAGCAGCACCTGCTTGTAAGCGCGCTTGTCGCCGACGATCTCGTCGATCTTTTCGGGATAGGCGCGAACCAGCTCGACGCCGCCTTCGGTCGCTTTGAGCTTCACCATGTCGCACGAGAGATCGATCAACGGCGGCAAGACAAATGGCTCCGGCCGCAGGTCAAAAGCGCCGGACTGGATCTTCGACATGTCGAGAATGGAATTCACGACCGCGAGCAGATGCTGACCGGACTTTTGGATGATCGCGGCATATTCGCGCTGCTTGGTGGCTTCCTGCGGCGACAAATCCTGATTGGCGAGAATCTCGGAGAAGCCGATGATCGCGTTGAGCGGCGTGCGCAGCTCATGGCTGACATTGGCGAGGAACTTGTCCTTCCAGACGCTGGCTTCCTCGGCCGCGGCGCGCGTCGCCTCATAATCCTGCTCGCGCTGCTTGATCTCAGTGATGTCGCGGAAGATCGATACAACACGATCGGGTCGCGCCTCGACATTTTCGCTGTCGATGGCAAAGCGCCGCGCCCGCAATTCGATCCAGCGGAACATCGGCTCCTGGCCCGCCTTGCCTTGCGTTCCCAATCCTTGCGTTCCAAAGGCGCGCAGCCGCAGCGTTGCGGTGACGACGTGCGGCGTCGCCGCGGCGTCGGAAATCGCCTTGAGGAAAGCCGGCCGGTCGGCAATATGGATATGGTCGAACAGGCCGCGGCCCATGAGATCGGCGGCGGGCAGACCGCAAAACTCGAGGCAGTTCGGGCTGATGAATTCGGCGACGCCGTTGCGGTCCTGATGGACGACCAAATCTTCGAGCGTGTCATAGACGGCGCGATAATGATCCGCGCGCAACCGCGCCGATTTTTCGCGGCCGACCTGGAAAGCGACAAGCCCGTGTGCGGCCAGCGTCGCATAGATGATGGCCGGCAGCACGAGAAGCGGCGCGTGGCCGGCCGCAAAGCCGGTATGGATGAGACCGCTTTGATCGGCAAAGGTCAGGCCGAGCGCGGCCAAGGCCGAAAGCACGCCGGCGATGAGCACGAGCCGCAAATTCTGCGACAGAACCCCTTCAAAAGGCGCAAGAACGAGCCAGACGAGCGCCGCTTCCCATGGGCCGCCGCCGGCCGCGATCGTCGTCGCCGCGCCGATGAAACTGACGATGCAAATGGCTTGCGCCAGCAGAAGATCGCCGCTGCGCGACAAGAGAAGCACGGCGCCAATCGGGACGATGCACCAGACGAAGACGAGCGCATGCCAGACGACGGGCGCACCGTAGATCGCCAGAAACAAGGGCGCGAGGCACATCACCGTCACCGAGCTTGCGAGGCGGCGGAGAATGAAGGTCTCATGGCGCAGGCGTTCGGCCTGGCGCGGCAGAACGCTCGGATGCACCAGCGACGCGATCTGCTTCTCGATACTGAACGCGAAACTCAAACGCTGAACTCCAGCTTTCACGCAACCGAATGCGCGATAGCGTCGGGTGCGAACGGGCGGGGAAAGATCGTTGCGATCGCAGAGAATCTTTTCCGTCCGTGGAAATAGATTCGCAGGCCCGTCTTAAGTGAACACTAAGCCGCGCCAGGAAAACGCAAACGCAGCGCGCCGCGATCCAGGCGGCAGTGCCGTTGAGATGGCGAATTCTCCGGCTATGGTTTAGAAGCGGTTGCCGATTTCGCCGGCTTGCGTGGCAGCATGGTCAGCAAAGGGTAAATGCGGATCGGCCAATTCTCGTATCGATAATGGCACGATTTTTATGCGCCGCGGTCTATGATCTCGCATCGGCTAAGAATCTAGCCGGACGAATGAGACGAATATGTTCTTTCTGATCCGCTGCGTCTTCTGGCTTTGGGTGGTGTTCAGCACCATCTTTGCCCAGCCCACGGCCAACGGCACCGCGCCGCATCGGCCCGATGCCGTGCGCCCAATGGCCGCGAGCGAACCTGTCGGCGAGATAGCGCAAGCTTGGCTTGGTGCCGCGGCAACGCGCGTCGCCGATCATTGCGCGGCGGCGCCATCCGCCTGCCTGGCCATTGCAAGCCAGCTTTCGAAATTGGCGATCCGCCACGAGCTTACCGCGCCGGCACAGGTGGGCCTCGAGGCCGCGCTGCCGCATCTCAAGCCGGTGCCGCGGTTCGCCGCCGTGCCCTTGCCGCCGCGCCGCCCCGAGACCTTTGCCCGAACGGTGAGGCCGGCGCTGGAGAAGACAGCGCCGCATGAATATCTTATGGATGAGAGGCGGGCCGAGGCGGAGTTCTGATCCCCGGCGCCGCACGCTGGACGGACCATGAGCCTCGACGAAATCATCGACAACTTCGGCTATCTCGACGAGTGGGAAGACCGCTACCGTTATGTCATCGAGCTTGGCCGCACGCTCGAGCCGCTCGATGCGGCGGCGCATACCGATGCGAACAAGGTGCTCGGCTGCGCAAGCCAGGTCTGGCTCGAAACCAAGGTCGATCGGAGCGGGCAGGGCGAGCCGGTCCTGACCTTCCGCGCCGATAGCGATGCGCATATCGTGCGCGGCCTCGTCGCGCTGATCCTGGCGCTTTATTCCGGCAAGACGGCGTCGCAAATTCTCGAAACGGATGCGCAGACGCTGTTCGATCAGCTCGGCCTTTCGGCGCATCTCACGCGCCAGCGCACCAACGGCACCCGGTCGATGGTCGAGCGGATCAAGCGCGACGCGCGGCAGGCGGCAGAGGCGACGGTCGTCTAAATTCCAGGAAGCGGCGGCTAAGAGCGTCGGACGTTCAAATTGAATCGCTCGGCGCTTTTAAGTCTTTCTCATCGCACGCATCGGATTTGTCCGAAAACCGCTTCGCACTTTTCGGTCCGATGCTCTAGATCACGATGATTTCGGATCGAATCGACTCGAAATCATAAACGTGATCGATTCTAATAGTTTAGAGCGGGATTTTTTGCGAAAAACCGCTGACACTTTTTCGCATCCCGCTCTAGCGCTTGCGCCGGCGTTGCTGGCCAAGGCCCATCTGCTTGGCGAGATTGGAGCGCGCCTTCGCATAGTTCGGCGCGACCATCGGATAATCCGCCGGCAAGCCCCATTTCTCCCGATATTCGTCGGGGGACATATTGTACTGGGTCCGCAGGTGACGCTTCAGCGACTTGAATTTGCGGCCGTCTTCCAGGCAGATGATAAATTCGTTGGTGATCGACTTCTTCGCCGGGACGGCAGGCTTCGGCGTCTCGGCGACGACGACCGGATGGCCGGCGGTGACGCGCATAAGCGCCGAATGAACTTCGTGGATCAGGCCGGGAAGATCGCTTGCAGGAACAGAATTATTGCTGACGTAGGCGGAAACGATTTCAGCAGCCAATTCGATGTAATTGCCAGACCCTGTCGTCTCACTCATTTGAGGCCTTTTCTTTCAATTTTTGGTCGGTACTGCTCAAAAAACAACAAATGAAACGCGACACCATCTAAGATCGGCTAAAAATATTGCCGACGACACCAACAAAGCAACGCATGCGCGTCTTTCTTCACGAATCTGATAGCCGTGATAAAATGAAATCTTAGACGATTCAAGTAGCCACTAGTCTAGATTTGCGAACTCTTCTGGAAAACTCTCGCCACTTGCAGTCGAGCTGCGCCTAGACTGCAAGTGCGAGATCATGCAAATCCGTCATAAGCCTATGATTGGAAAGACGCTTTAAGATCGGCCATGGATTTAAACCGGCGCGTGCCTTGCGCCGATTGCGCTTCAATCGAGCCGTCGGCGAACATCACATAAACCGTCCCGTCCGCCTCATAGCGGCCAATCGCTTTCGAGGCCGGTTTTGCGGCGTCCGCCGCGACCGGCTCGGGCTCGGGTTCCGGCGCAGCGGCGATCGGTGGCGGCGGCGCTTCATCCGGTGCCTCGCGGCTTTCCGGCGCGGCAAATGTCTCGGCGCTGGTCTCCCGGCGGATCTCCACATGCTCATCGGCGAAATCGTCCAGACCGAGCGGCGGCGGCGTCACGGCCTCGGCCGATTCGGACTCGGGGGGCAAGGGCTCCGGTAGGGGCTCCGGCGATGGGATCACCGGCGGCGCGTTGAAGCTCGGCCAATCGAGGTTCAGATCCTGGGCGACGCGCCGGCGCAGTTCCGCAATGGCCGGTGACGGCTCGACCGCGGCGGGGGCGGGAGCCGGGGCAGGCGCGGCGGTGGGCCGCGGGCTGAACTTCGGCCGCGGCCGCAACCACTCCCTGGCAGGCGGAGTCGGAACGAAATCGGGCGCCCGGGCCGCACTCTCCTCGGCCGGCACGGGGGCTTCCGCCTCAATCGGCGGCGCGGCTTCCTCGGCTTCTGGCGCGGCGCCGAATGTCCGGGCGATGGCGCTTTCCACTGTCTTCGAAGCCAATGCCGCTGGCGCCAATGCCGCCGGCGCCAGGGTCTGCAGAGCCGCCGCAAGACTTGGCGTGCTCGCGTCCGGCCGCGCCGGGGCGCCCGCCCAATGGCGTTTCAGCTCCTCAAGGCTTTGCACCACGCCGGCGAGGCCGAGGGTGATGATTCCGCCCGTCAGCGCCGTCGTGCCGGCGATGACCGACGCCCAGCCGCGCTCGACTTCGATGATGTTCGAGCCCGAATAAAGAAAATAACCGCCGACCACGATGAGCACCATGCCGAGGCCGAAAAGTGCGTATTTCATGGCTCGCTCCTCCGTGTTTAAACGTACTCAAGCCTCAACCGGGCCTGTCACAATGCCCGGCATCCGTTGCGGTATAGCTAACGCGTTGGAAGGAAACGCCAAGCCGGGTGCGGCCGCGACCCCGCTTTGAGGCCGCAACTTTGCCCAGTATAAGGTTGCCGTGCCGTCACGCCTTCCTACCTGACAGAGGCGGCCTGCCGTTTCCGCGGCGGGACAATGCGGTCTCGCGCAAGTTTTCTCGTCTGAAAGCCGATAAGGAGTAGACATGGCTCTCACGCTTCCTCCCCTGCCTTATGCCTATGATGCGCTACAGCCCTACATGTCGCGTGAAACCCTCGAATATCATCACGATAAGCACCATAAGGCCTATGTCGACACCGCCAACAACCTGTTGAAGGACAGCCCCTTGGCGGACAAGCCCTTGCCGGAAATCGTCAAGGAGTCCCACGGCAAGAATGTGCCGCTCTTCAACAATGCTGCCCAAGCCTATAACCACACCCACTTCTGGCATTGGCTAAAGCCGAATGGCGGCGGCGCCATTCCCGGCAAGCTCGAAAAGGCCCTCATCGACTCCTTCGGCTCGGTCGACGAGGCGAAAAAACAATTGATCCAAAACGGCGTCGGCCAGTTCGGCTCGGGCTGGACATGGTTTGCGGTCAAGGGCGGCAAGATCGAGGTCATGAAGACCCCGAACGGCGAAAACCCCCTCATCCACGGCGCCATTCCAATCCTTGGCATCGATGTCTGGGAACATTCCTATTACATCGACTACCGCAACCGCCGTCTCGATTATCTACAGGCTATCGTCGATCACCTCGTCAATTGGGAATATGTCGCCGAGCGCTTCGAGGCCGGCGTCGCCTAGACCACGTTTCGCCCGAATTGCGGCGATAAAAGGTCGGCCAAACGCTTGGCCGGCCTTTCATTTTGGGGGGCCGCGGGGGCGGGCGGAGGCGTTTTGACTTGGCGCGGAAATAAAAACATCGTTGTGCGGCGCGATTCGCGCGCGATCAGGTTCCTGAACGCGATCGACATTAATAGCTTGGAGCGGGATTCGTGCGAAAAACCGCTCGCACTTTTACGCATCGCGCTTTAGGCGGACGCCTGAATGTATAAGAACCTTTTCTCGGTCGCGGCGCTGACGCTTCTGTCGCGCGCAACCGGATTCGTCCGCGACGTGATGCTCGCCGCCGTGCTCGGCGCCGGCCTCAATGCGGATGCGTTTGTCGTCGCCTTCCGCCTGCCGAACCATTTTCGTGCCATCTTTGGCGAAGGCGCGTTCAACGCGGCCTATGTGCCCTGCTATTCGCAGATCATAACCAAACATGGCCTCGAAGCCGGGCGATACTTCGCCAGCCAGATTTTTACGCTGCTGCTCGGCTCGCAGATCGTGCTCTTGATCCTGGCTTTGATCTTCATGCCGCAGTTCATCGATCTGCTGGCACCGGGCTTTCGTGCCGATCCGCAGAAATTCTCGCTTGCGGTGACGCTGACGCGGATCACCTTTCCCTATCTGCTGTTCATCACGCTCGTCACGCTGCAGTCCGGCACGCTCAATGCGCTGGAGCATTTCACCGCCGCGGCCTTCGCGCCGGTGCTGCTCAATGTCGTGATGATCTTGTTTCTCGCCGTCGCTTTCCTGTTTCCGAGCGCCGGTGTCGCGGCGGCGATCGGCGTCACCGTCTCGGGCGTCGCGCAATTCCTGCTGACCTTTTTTGCCCTGCATCGCATGGGTCTGCATGAGCATCTCGTGCCGCATGTCTGGGACGCCGAGGTCAAACATTTCTTCCTCGTGCTCGGGCCGGCGGTGATCGGCGCAGCCGGCGCGCAGATCGCGCTTTTCGCCGATACGATCATCGGCTCGATGTTGCCGACGGGCGGCGTCTCGTCGATCTATTATGCCGACCGGATCTACCAATTGCCGATCGGCGTCGTCGGCATTGCCGCGGGCACGGTGCTGCTGCCGGAAATGGCCCGCCGTCTCGCCGGCGGCGACGAGGCCGGCGCTTATTACGCCCAAAACCGGACAATGGCTTTGTCGGTCGCGATCGCCGCGCCATGCTCCGTCGCCTTCATCATGATCCCCGAAATCATCATGCGTGGGGTCTTCATGCGTGGCGCCTTTACCGAGGCCGATGCGCTCGCCGCTGCCGCCGTGCTCACCGCTTACGGGTTCGGCATCGTGCCGATCGTGCTGATCCGCTCGGCGGTGGCGAGTTTTCAGTCCGTCGGCGACACTCGCACGCCGATGTTCATTACGCTCTTTGCGGTGGCGGTGAATCTCGGATTGAAAGTGCTGCTGTTCCGGCCCTTCGGCGCGGCCGGTTTAGCAGCCGCGACTGCGATCTTCGCCTGGATCAATCTGCTTTTGCTGATGGCAGTTGCGACACGGCGGGGGCTGATGCGGCTCGACTGGGTGTTCGGCAAAAGCGCCGCAGTGACCTCGGTCGCCGCGTTTCTCGGGGCAATCTTCGCGCTTCTCGCGGCCTGGCCGGCGGCGGAATTTGCTGCAAGCCTGCCGCGTTTCCAGAACGAAATCGAGCTCGTCCTGCTGCTCATCGGCGGCGCGATTGTCTATGTGCTGGCGCTTGGCGTCGGGCTTTATGTGTCCGGCGTCGGGCCGGGGCTCAGCACGATCTTAAGTCAGGCGCAGCAATTCGGCCTTTTCGGCGGATTGCTGCGCCGTTTTCGCTCTTCGCACTGACGAAGGTTAGAGCATCGGACCGAAAAGTGCGAAGCGGTTTTCGGGCAAATCCGATGCGATGAGAAAGCCTTAAAAGCGTCGAGCGATTCAATTTGAACGTCCGATGCTCTAGAACAATCCTTCGATCTGCCCCTTGTCGTCGAGCTTGATATTGACCGACGCCGGCACTTTCGGCAGGCCCGGCATGGTCATGATCTCGCCGGTGATCATCACGACGAAACCGGCGCCGGCCGAGAGCCGCACTTCGCGCACGCCGACGATATGGTCGGTGGGTGCGCCGAGCTTCGTCGGATCGGTCGAGAAGGAATATTGCGTCTTTGCCACGCAGACCGGCAGGTGGCCGAAGCCGAGCGCCTCGATGTCGGCGATCTGCTTCTTCGCCGCCGGCTCGATCGAAATGTCCTTCGCGCCGTAAATCTCCTGCGCGATCTTGCGCATTTTATCGGTCAGCGACAGTTCGTCCGGATAGAGGACATGGAAATTGGCCTTGCCGGACTCGGCGAGCTCGACGACCTTTTCGGCGAGCTTCGCCGCGCCCTTGCCGCCTTCCGCCCAATGTTTGCAGAGGATGGCTTCGGCGCCGAATTCATCGCGCGAGGTCTTGGCGATAATGTCCAATTCGCCCTCGTTGTCGCCGCCGAAATGATTGATGGCGACGACCACCGGCACGCCGAATTTGCGCACATTGGCGACGTGGCGGCCGAGATTGGCGAGGCCGGCCTTCACTGCCGCATGGTTTTCCTTGCCGAGATCGGCCTTGGCGACGCCGCCCTGCGCCTTCAGCGCCCGCAGCGTTGCGACGATGACCGCGGCATCGGGCGCAAGCCCCGCCTTGCGGCACTTGATATCCATGAATTTTTCTGCGCCGAGGTCGGCGCCGAAGCCGGCTTCGGTCACGGTATAATCGGACAGCGCGAGGCCCGCGGTCGTCGCGATCACCGAATTGCAGCCATGCGCAATATTGGCGAAGGGGCCGCCATGAATGAAGGCGGGCGTGCCTTCGAGCGTTTGCACGAGGTTCGGCATCAAGGCGTCTTTGAGCAGGACGGTCATGGCGCCTGCGGCCTTCAGGTCTTCGGCCGTGATCGGCTTCTTGTCCGGGCCATAGGCGACGATGATCTTGCCCAGCCGGTCCTGCAGATCGGCGAGATTGCGGGCAAGGCAGAAGATCGCCATCACTTCCGAAGCGACGGTGATGTCGAAGCCGTTCTCGCGCGGATAGCCGTTGGCGACGCCGCCGAGCGACACGACGATCTGGCGCAGAGCGCGATCGTTCATGTCGACAACCCGGCGCAGCGCGACGCGGCGCGAATCGATCGCCGGTTCGTTGCCCCAATAGATGTGGTTGTCGATCATCGCCGCGAGCAGATTGTGGGCGGCGGAGATGGCGTGGAAATCGCCGGTGAAATGCAGGTTGATCGCCTCCATCGGCACGACCTGAGCATGGCCGCCGCCGGCGGCGCCGCCCTTCATGCCGAAGCAGGGGCCAAGCGACGGCTCGCGCAGCGCGACGACGCTCTTCTTGCCGATATAGCGCAGCGCGTCGGCAAGGCCGACCGAGGTCGTTGTCTTGCCTTCGCCGGCCGCCGTCGGGTTGATGGCGGTGACGAGGATCAGCTTTGATTTCGGCCCCTTCTTGGCGCGTTCCTGCGCCTGGGCGAGGAAGCCGAGATCGACCTTGCCGATCTTGGTGCCATAGGGCTCGACCGCCTCGGCCGGAATGCCAATCTTTTCGGCAATCTTCAGAATCGGTTCGAGCTTGGCGGCACGGGCAATCTCAATATCGGTGGCCATGGCGGCGGTCCCTAAGGTTCGGCCTCGCGCTGGTTTACGCCGCGCAAGTTGCTGACAGGTGGGAAGTTAAGGGTCTTCCTCGGCGAAGCGTGGTCCTGCCGTCAACGCGCCAAAAGGTCAATGCCCGTTTTGCCGCAGCGGCCGGTTCCGCAATGCACACAAATCCTGCGCAGTGCAGCAATTCCGCCAGCCTGGATCGCGTCATTGCGAGGAGCAATAGCGACGAAGCAATCCAGACTGACTCCTGGATTGCTTCGCCTTCGGCTCGCAATGACGCTCAGCCCTCGGCCAGCGCGGTGAGAATGCGCGCCCAACTCCGCGCGCCTTTGTGGAAGGACGACAGCTCGTATTTCTCGTTCGGCGAATGGATGCGGTCGTCTTCGAGCGCGAAGCCGATCATCAAACTGTCCATCCCGAGATCGCGCTTGAACGACCCGACGATCGGGATCGAGCCGCCGGAGCCGATCAGCACGGCGTCCTTGCCCCATTCTTCGCTAAGCGCCGCGCGGGCGCAGGCGAGCGGCGCGGAATCGAAAGGCAATTGCAGCGCGCCCGAGGCGCCGTGCGAGATGAACTCGGCCTCGCAATCGGCTGGCAGATGTGCCTTGACGAAGGCGCGGAAGCTCGCCGCGATCTTCTCCGGGTCCTGCGTGCCGACGAGACGGAAGGAAAATTTGGCGCTTGCCTCGGCGGGCAGAACGGTCTTCGAGCCTTTGCCGGTATAGCCGCCGACAATGCCGTTCACGTCGAAGGTCGGCCGCGCCCAAATCATTTCGAGGATGCTGCGGCCCTTTTCGCCGGCCGGCACCGACAGACCGACATCTTTGAGGAATTGCGCGCCGTCGAATTTGAGATCGCGCCATTGCGCGGCGATCTCGGGCGGCAGTTCGGCGACGCCGTCGTAGAAGCCGGGCAAAGTGATGCGCCCGTCGGCATCGCGCAGATCGGCGATGATCTTCGCGAGCACATGGATCGGATTGACGGCCGCACCGCCGAACATGCCGGAATGAAGATCGCGGCTCGCCGCCTTGATGACGACTTCTTCGAGCACGAGGCCGCGCAGCATGGTGGTGATCGCCGGCGTCCGGCGGTCCCACATATTGGTATCGCAGACGAGGGCGATATCGGCGGCAAGCTCCGCCTTGTTCGCCTGCAGGAAGGCGGGCAGCGACGGCGAGCCGGTCTCTTCCTCGCCTTCGAACAGGATGGTGATGTCGCAGGGGAGCGCGCCGGTTTCCTTGAGCGCGCGGCAAGCCTCGACGAAGGTCATCAACTGGCCCTTGTCGTCGGAGGTGCCGCGGCCGACGATCTGCTGGCCTGTCGAGGCATCGGCGAGGCGCGCGGCGAAGGGCGGCGTCTGCCAGAGGTCGAGCGGGTCCGGCGGCTGGACGTCGTAATGGCCGTAGAAGAGCACATGCGGCACGTCGGCGTGTCCCGCCTTGGCTTTGGCCACGACCATTGGGCGCCCCTGCGTCGGGCGCACCGAGGCTTCGAAGCCCAATCCCTGCAATTCGTCGCGGAGCCATTCGGCCGCGGTTTGGCAGGCGCCCGCAAAGGCCGGATCGGTCGAGATCGAGGGGATCGCGACGAGGGCAAAGAGGCGCTTGAGCGCCGCATCGAGATTGGCGTCGATTTTCGCCAGCGCGGCATCAAGCTCTGCCATGCAGCCTCCTTCAATTTCGGATTTGCGCGGCATTGGCCGCCCCTGCGGTGGCTTAGTCATTTGCCGGCGGAGCGGCAAGCATTGCAAAGCCCAAAAATTAAGCCGGCCCTGGGGGAGGGCCGGCCTGATGCTTGAAAAGGCTTAGGTGCTTTTAGAAAATGTGGCTGAAGATCCAGTAGAGCGACGCCGACAGCGTGATCGCGCAGGGCAGGGTCAGGACCCAGGCCATCACGATATTGCGCAGCGTCGCAAGCTGCAGGCCCGAGCCATTCGCCGCCATCGTGCCAGCGATGCCGGACGAGAGGACGTGGGTGGTCGAGACCGGCAGGCCGAAATTGTCGGCAGCGAAGATCGTGCTCATGGCGACGAGCTCGGCGGCGGCGCCCTGACCGTAGTTCAGGTGCTCCTTGCCGATCTTTTCGCCGACAGTGACGACGATCCGCTTCCAGCCGATCATCGTGCCAAGGCCAAGCGCCAGCGCGACGCAGATCTTGACCCAGATCGGGATGAACTTGGTCGAAAGATCAAGCTCCTTCTTATAAGCGGTCAGCGCCTTCACGTCCGACGCCGAAAGCTGGCTCGCCTTGTCCTTGCTGAGGACGCGGATCGCTTCCGAGGCCAGATACATGTCATTGCGGGTGTTGGAGACCTGGCTCGCCGGGACTTTCGAGAGCGAGCCGTAGGTCTGCACCTGCTTGGCGATCTGCTGGATCAGCACGGCCAGCGAAGGAAAAGTGCCTTCGTTGAGCTGATGCTGCGCGATATAGGCCGTCACCGCCGGGCGGGGATCGCCGATGATGTTATAGCCGGTGGCTTTGGCATCGACGACCTTCGAGGCTGCCTCGGAGGCGGCGATGAAGGTCTGCACATGATGCGCCGGCACGGCGCGATTCAGCGCATAGGCGGTCGGCACTGTGCCGATCAGGATCAGCATGATCAGGCCCATGCCCTTCTGACCGTCGTTCGAGCCATGCGCGAACGACACGCCAGTGCAGGTCAAGACCAGGAGGCCGCGGATCCAGGCCGGCGGCGGCTGATCGCCTTTCGGCTCCTTGAAGAGATCGGGGTTCTTGATGAGCGCCTTCAGGATGAGAAGCAGAAGCGCCGAGAAGATGAAGCCGACGATCGGCGACAGCAGCAGCGCATAGCCGATTTCCGTGGCCTTGCCCCAATCGACGCCGGAGGTGCCGTCACGGCCGCGCATCAGCGCATTGGCGACGCCGACGCCGATGATCGAACCGATCAGCGTATGCGAGCTCGAGGCCGGCAAGCCGAGCCACCAGGTGCCGAGGTTCCAGATGATCGCCGCAATCAGCATGGCGAAGACCATCGCGAAACCGGCATGGGAGCCGACTTGCAGGATGAGTTCCACCGGCAGGAGGGAGACGATGCCGAAGGCGACAGCGCCGGTCGACGTCAGAACGCCGAGAAAGTTGAAAAAGCCGGACCAGACAACCGCGAATTGGGCCGGCAGCGAGCGCGTGTAGATGACGGTGGCCACCGCATTGGCGGTGTCATGGAAACCGTTGACGAATTCAAACCCGAGGGCGATCACCAGGGCGACGCCCAAAAGGAGGAAAGGCAGAGCGCTGTTGACGACCGTCCCGGTCGATTCAACGTCATTATGGACATTGTAGGCAGCGAAAAGCAGCCCACACCCGACGATCGTCAGAAAAACGATCACGGCCTTCATATCGACCGGATGATCGAGCTTGGGGCCCGGACCTCGGGTCTCTTGCGGTACGGTTTCAACAGATGAAAGGGAAGTCATGCGCGCATCCTCCAAACGGCGGCGCTAACCAAACCGAACTGCACAACAGTTTTGTGACAAGGTTAAACTCTAGCTCAAGAATACGGAAGCGATAATGCGTCTGCGAAGCGATCTGTGGGTTTCCGCGTATTTGCGGCGCTGCAATATTGAAGGTGCGGCGGCCTATCTGCGCCGCCGCGGTGCAGCAGAAGCAGGCGCCATTTTCATCAAGATCGACCGGCTCGACGGCCAGGCGGCGCTCTTCGGCCCGGCGCCACAAAGCGAGCTCGGCGAGGGCGAACGGCTTTTCGTTCAAACGCATAAACAAGACTGGCTTGAGCCGGCGTCGATCGAGGCGCGGCTTAAGCGCGAACTCGAATTCGACGTCGATCTCTGGATCGTCGAAGTCGAAGACAGGCACGGCCGCAATTTCCTCGACCTTGCGCCGTCCTGAGCCTGTCACCGCTGCGCCACGCTGCGGGCTTTTTGTAAATCTTCGAGATCGCATTGACAAAGCGTTAACCACGCCGAGGCCACGCTTGGTCTTGCGCGCCTGGGCGTGATGCGCAGAGAGGGAGACGCACGGCCGCGTGGAGGCGAAATCGATGGGCGAACTGTTAGCTTTCAAGACGCAACAGAAAGTGCCGCGCAATCTTCCGCCTCGCGTTGAGGGGGCGGAAATTCTGTTCTTCACGGGTGTCCGCTACATGCGCGCCGAGGATTATGCGCCGGTTGCGAAGCCGCGCCGCCGGCCGGAGATCAAACGGCCGCCGCTCCACGACCAGATCACCTGCTGATCAAACCAGTTAAGCCTGCGAATTAATCCTGCGCCAAGGTCTCGGGGGCGCAGGCGACCGATTTCACTTCCGCTTCCGCGCCGGCGCGTTCGCTCGGATAGGTCGACATGGCATCGACGAGCACGAAGCCTTTCGCATCCGGCGCAACGAGGCGCAATTCCTTCAACGGCTGATCATTGTCCTCGTCGCCTTCCGCGGCTTCGATGGCGTCGAGTTGCGGCTGCGTCATGATCCGAACGTCGATCGTGCCGTGCAACGAGGCGCGGTCGGTCATCGAATAGAAAACCTGTCCTGTGCGCGTGCGGAATGAGATCGTCACCAGCCGGTTGTCCGGCAGGTCGGCATGCACATGCAGCGGCCCGTCGGTAAGATCGTAGAGACAGACGGCCTGCGCGAACGCAGGATCCTCATAGGGGGTCACTTGATGGCCGGGCAGGGCGCGCGGCAACAGAGTCGTCTCGCCGGGTTTGGCGAGCGCGGCGAGACGCGCATAGGCGTCGCGCGTCGCGACCTGCGGCATGACGAGGATGGCGACGATATGGACGAGCCCGGCGACGAACAATACGCCGGCGAGATAAAGCAGGAAGCTGTAGAAACGCACCGTCATGCGCACCCGCCGCGGGTGATTTTCGGCAGCGCGTCGGCGCCGACCTTGGTGGTTCCGAAGTCGAGCAGAGTATCATAGAGCCGCAGCATCAACGCATAGGCTCTGGCATCGCCAACCGGCAGCCAATTGCCGGATCGCGCCGTACGCGCGACGACGATCGTGAAAGTCCCATCCGCGGCGCGCACCACCTCCGCCGAGGTGAAGCCGAAACGTTTGGCCTTGTTGTCGATCAGAAAGCCTTTTGGCGAGATCAATGTCAAAGTCCAATAGCGTGTCGGCGGCACGCCGCCGCTGACGATATAATCGCAGTCCGGACGCAGGGGCGCGCCGGCACTGTCATTGCGCGCGATGAAGCTCAACCCCTCGGCGCTGCCGAGCGGCAATTCCGCCGTCCGCGCGATCCGCGCATTGGCATAGGGATCGATGTCCATCGTGCCGCTTTTCGGCTGCCCGCGCCACGGACCGGCCTGCGCCGTGTCGAAGCTCAGCCGGCGATCAAGCACGCGGGTCGTGATCATAAAGCCGAGGGCAATGCCGGCGAGCGCCGTGAGGAGGAATTTGATGAGCGTCAACGCACAAGCCTCGGGCGGGTCAAGGGTCGCTCTGCCGGTTGGAGGTAATTGTCCGCGCCGTCGCGTCGATCCCGGCAAGCACATCGGCGGAGCGATGCGACAGCGCTGCCGGATGGCGCGGCGGCGTCGCGCTGCCGTCGGCTGCGGGCGGCGGTGTCGGCGCCGTGTGCGCGACGGGGAAGGGCGGCGCACCGGGCAGCGGCTTCAGCTCAATCCCTTCATGCGCATACGTCATGATCAGATGCCAGGTCATCGCCGGCAGCGAGCCGCCGGTCATGTTGTTGGTCGGCGTATCGTCATCGTTGCCGAACCAGATCGTGCCGACGAAATTGCCCGTATAGCCGTTGAACCATGCATCCTTGAAGCCATTGGTCGTACCGGTCTTGCCGGCCATGTCGATATTATCGAGTTTGGCGCGCTGACCGGTGCCCTCCTGCACGACATTGCGCATCATTGTCACCATGTCGAGGATCTTCGCTTTGTCGAAGACCTGTTTCGGCGGCGGCGCGTCGCGGTCGTGGCTGTAAATCAGATCGCCGTGACTGTTGTAGATTTCGACCGCCGCATAGGGCGTAATGCGCTTGCCGCCATTGGCGAAGACGGAATAGGCCCCGGCCATTTCAATGACATTCACATCGTCGGCGCCGATCGGCAGCGAGACCGTGTCGGGCAGCGGCGTGTAAATGCCCATCTTGCGGGCGGTCTCGATGATCTTGGCGCGGCCGCGCTTGGCTTCTTCATAGACATTGTTGTGGCCCGGCCGCGAATCGGCGGCACCGATGGCGATCGAGAGCCGCACCGCGACCGTGTTGAGCGAATGCGTGAGCGCCGTGATCAGCGGAACCCGGCCCATATATTTGTTGCCGAAATTATGCGGACACCAATTGCCGATACAGACCGGCTCGTCTTCGACGATGGTCGAGGGGGTGAATTTATCGGTCAGGAGCGCGGTGAGATAAACGACGGGCTTGAACGATGATCCCGGCTGGCGCATCGCATCGATGGCGCGGTTGAATTGGCTCTCGCCGTAATCCTGGCCGCCGATGATCGTGCGCACGGCGCCGGTCGAGGGGTCGAGGATGACCATGGCCGATTGTTTGACGTGATAGCTCGGCCCATATTCGAGCAACTGACTGGCGATCGTGTCGTCGGCATATTTCTGCAGATTGGAATCCAGCGCAGTGCGGACGGTAAGCACGCGATTGTTGCCGAGCTTGCCGGCCTCGGCGAGCTGGTGGACCTCATTATAGGCCCAGTCGAGATACCAATCGGGCGAATAGGTCTGGCCGCGCGGCACGGGCGTCGCCGGGTTACGCACCGCGGCGTAGATCTGGCCCTCGGTCAGATAGCCGGCGTCGACCAGGTTGTTCAGCACCTCGTTGGCGCGGGCGCGGGCGGCCGGCAGGTTGATATGCGGCGCATATTTGGTCGGCGCCTTGAAGAGGCCCGCGAGCATGGCGGCTTCCGCCAAGGTCACGTCGCGCACCGATTTGCCGAAATAGAATTGCGACGCGGCCTGAATGCCGAACGTGCCGCCGCCCATGTAAACGCGGTCGAGATAGAGCTGGAGGATTTCGCGCTTGGTCAGATGGCCTTCGAGCCAGAGCGCGAGATAGGCCTCCTTCACCTTGCGGGTCAGGGTGCGCTCGTTCGACAGAAAAATGTTCTTGGCGAGCTGCTGGGTGAGCGAGGAGCCGCCCTGGACGACGCCATTGGCCTTGGCATCGACCATGAGCGCGCGGAAAACGCCGACGAAATCGATGCCGATATGTTCGAAAAACCGCCGGTCCTCGGTGGCGATCACCGCATCGATCAGATATTTCGGCATCTGCTCGATCGGCACGGAATCGTCGTGCTTGATGCCGCGCCGCCCGACGACTTGGCCGTAGCTGTCGAGAAAGGTGACGGCGAGGTCCTCCTTCTTCAGCCAGTCGGCGCCGGCCGTATCCTCGAAGGCCGGAATGGCGAAGAACAGGGCGACGATCCCGACGCCGAGGGCGATGTTCGAGCCCTCGCAGAAAAGCTCCACGGCGAGGCGCCGCCAGCCCGAAACATGCAGGCGGTCCATGAAGGCGATGAGCGAGGCATAGGCGCTGCGCGACCGCTCGCCCGACTCGAACAGCGACGAGTCGAAAAAGGCGTCGATCTCCAGAAAGGCGCGGGTTATCCGTTTATAGAGTGTGGAGGAGCGCAGCCTTTCAAACACTTTCATGCCGCCTGGGCTTTCCTGCCGGATGCAACCGGATTAGTTGCAATTTTAGAGCATCGGACCGAAAAGTGCGAAGCGGTTTTCGGACAAATCCAACCCATTGAAAGACTTAAAGGCTTAGAGATGGCCCAGGAACCACGCCGTCGCGGCAAGAGAATGGCGAAGACCGGCGGCTTTTGGGAGAAGCCGCTCAACGAGCTGACCCCGACGGAATGGGAGAGCCTTTGCGACGGCTGCGGCCGCTGCTGCCTCGTCAAGCTTGAGGACGAGGATACCGGCCGCGTCTATTTCACCGATATCGCCTGCCGGCTGCTCGATGTCGAAAGCTGCCGTTGCGCCGATTATGCGCGCCGCCGGCGCCGGGTCCGCGACTGCCTCAAGCTCACGCCCGATCTCGCCAGCGAGCTCGGCTGGCTGCCGCCGACCTGCGCCTACCGGCTGCGGGCGGAGGGCAAGCCGCTCGCCTGGTGGCACCCGCTCATCTCTGGCTCGCCCCAGACGGTCCATGAGGCAGGGATTTCCGTGCGCGGCCGGGTAAAGCTTGCCGAGACCGATCTCAAGATCGAAGACTATCCCGATCATGTCGTAAGCTGGCCGGGGAAATCGCCCCGCGGCGCGAAAAAATCCCCCTGACCGGGACGGCGCCGCAAAACTTGGCTTTTCATCAATGGGACAAGCCCCGGTTTACTAAAACGGGAATTCGGTGCCGGCCGCCTTACGCCAAGTCATGACCAAGCCGAGGCTTGGCAGCTATTTGAAACACAAGGGAAAATTTATAGAGACCGCAGGGTTTGTCATTTGTCGCGATAAACTCGCGGCATCAGTGCAATATTAACTATCCGAAGTCTTTACCAATTCGCGTTTTACCTAAGGGCGTTACGTCGCAAGGACTGCGCCCCGTGAAAATACGTTTCAAATATTCGTCGATTTTACGCACCGGCCGCATGCTTGCCGCCGATCTCATTTTCGATCTCCACCGCGAGTTTCCACGGTTCACGGCCGACCGGCGCGGCAATGTCGCGATGACTTTTGCGATCGCGGCGATTCCGATCCTCTTCGCCGTCGGCGCTGCGATCGACTACACCTCCGCGACGCGGCGCAAAGCCAAACTCGACGCCATCGCCGATGCAGTGGCGCTCTCGACGGTGACGTTGTCAGGGAATCCGCCGGCCTACTCACCCGTACCTGGCGAAGGACTAGATTCGACGGATGCCCAAACCCGGGCGAATCAGATGTTCATTTCCCTGGCCTCGGCGGTGCCCGGCGTGACCAACTTCAATCCGACGGTGACCGTCACCGACGGGACCACATCTTCCCAGCCCCCGCGTTCGACGACGGTCCAATATACCGCGCAATCGAGCGACGCCTTTGGTCGCATCATCGGCATGACCTCCATTCCAATCGGTAATATGTCGAGTGGCGGCGCAAAGGCCCAAGTCTCCATCGCGCCGAATATCAACTTCTACATTCTGGCGGATTCATCGCCGTCCATGGCGATTCCGGCGACCGCGACCGGGATCAGTACGATGTATACCGCGACTTCCACCGGCACCGGCGGCGGCGGCGATAACGAGAATGGTTGCTCCTTCGCCTGCCACGAATCCGATTACACCAAGTGGGTTCTGCCCGGAAGTGCCTCCTGTATCGGAGTCGTCTCCAAGACTGGCTCGTACACGACCGGCAGTGGATGGAATCAGCAAACTCACTCGTTCACCTACTACGCACCAGGGACTTCCACCAATCCTGGTTATGTTGACGATTATACCTATGCCGAATGTGTCAGCGGCCTGACGCTTCGCATCGACAACCTGCGCACCGCCATTCAGCAGCTCGGCATCTATGCGCCCACTGTAAGTCAGGGAACCTCAAGTCAGACAGGAACCGGCGCGACCTATCAGATGGGAATTGCGACTTTCGACACCGATTGGACGGCGTCTCCGTGCCAGTCCGGAAATAGCCCGCTACATTACATTACGGGGTTGACGAGCGGCACCCCCCAATATCTCGCCATTCAGTCGATGAGTACGGCTTCGTCCGACGCAGCGAACATCCAGATGTTGCAGGCGTTCAATAACAGCTACCTTAGCGGGACAAATCAAACTTCGTCGACCACGCCAAACCAATATCAGCAGACCTGCTCTTGGGACGACGGCGGCACCGCCCTTAATGCGGCCATGACCAGCATGAATTCTCTCATGCCGACGCCCGGCAACGGAACCAATCTGTCGGGAGACACGCCGCAAGAGGTCTTGATGCTCATTACGGATGGCGTGAACGACACATATTCCAGCAGCGGCGGGCGGTCGATTTCAACGATCAATACCGCAAATTGCACCGCAATTAAGCAGCGGACGAGCGCGGCGGGCCTGCCGATCCAGATCGCCGTGCTGTATCTGAACTATTCGCCGCTGCCGAGCAACGGCTTCTATACGAGCAATGTTCAACCTATAGATAACAATACAAGCCCGGTGCCAACGCCTAACATTGCGACAGCTTTGCAAGCCTGCGCTTCCTCGCCCAACCTCTACAGCGAGGTGACCGATGACGCCGATATCACTGCGGCGCTCGAGGCCCTTTTCACAAAGGCCGCAAACCAAGCAGCCCATTTGACCGAATAGCCTCAAGCGCTGAGACGAATTCAGCTGCAGCAGGGAATTTGCGTGCCTGTCCGAGGGTAAAGATAGATCGAGTCGGAAAGTGTCATCGGGGGGACGAAGTTATAGCCGATAAGCGGCGTGTAGACGTACCTCACCTGTCCGTAAATGATCGAGATGTTATTGCCGGTGAGAGTGCTTGGCAAAGTGAACGGAGAGCCGGCGACTAAGGCGTTTGCATTGTTTGGCCATGACTGACTCCACGTCACGGTCGCGACCCCGTTAGAATTGGTTGTAATCTCTGAGACGGTTACGGCCAGAGTGCCCGACGAATAAGGCGCCATAACCTGCGTCGCCGCCTGCAGATCCGTCTGGATCGTCGTTGCGGCGACCGAACCCGTTGAAACTGTTTCTCTCGTGACGAGATCGGTGATCGTGCGTGCGGTCATCGTCACCTTGTGGCTGATCGAAACCGCTTGGCCTACTTGCGTCACGCCGACGAAGACGACCAGCATAATCGGCAACGTCAAGGCGAATTCAACCGCCGCTATCCCTTTTTCGTGGGAGGCGAAGCGGGTCAGCTTATCGCGGCTGGTATGCAAGCGGATCATTCTAGCCTGGCTCGTTTTTGAATACCGACGTCGCCATGAGCAAGCGCATGCCGTTTTGCAGATTACCGAGACTGAAGCCCATCACATGATCCGGGATGGGCCATTCATACATGACCTGGAGTACGACGGTATCCGGGTACGTACCGTGCGCGCCGGTGTTGTAGCTCCATTGGTTCTGTTGCAGCGTCGTATAACTTGGCGCCGAGGTACTCGCGTTGCTGAACGAGCTGGCCGTCTGCATGTTGACCATGAGGTTCGAGCAATTGAAGAGCGCGGGGAGAAAACCGCACACTTTCGTGGTGAACTGGGCTTGTGTGAGGTAGCCGGATTGTCCCGAGGTGCTCGAGACTTGACCGGTCATGACAAGGCGGGCAGCCAGATCTGTGGCATTCTCCAATTCTTCTTGTGCCAGCAGGACGATCGCCCACTGCAATGCCGCAAGGATGATGGCAAAGAGCGGCAAGGCGAGCAGCGCAAATTCAACGGCACTCGAGGCGCGATTGTCGCGCGCGAATGTCCTCGGCGATTTCAGCCGAAGACGCCGGACGAGAGCCTGGACGGAACAATGGAACATTGCCTGAATCAGTCAAAAATCATTCAAGGATATTTTATCTTCTAGGGAACTTAGTTGATGGACGTTGCGCAATGGTTACGGGAAACCTTTCATTCGAGTAAACGAGCCGTTGCACCAACCGAACAAACGACCCTTACGCCGCCGGCGCCGGTGGACATGGCCCGGCGGCAGGCTTGCAAAGTCAAAGGCCGCCTGTATAGCTTCGCATCCGCCCCGATGTTCACCGCGCATTCACCGCGTTGAAGCGAGTCTTGACCCGATGCGGCACGCCGGCCTTGCACTCGCTGTTCTTTTCCTTGCCAGCGTCCAGGCGATGGCGGCCGGTGCGGTGCACCAAGCCGCGAACGGGCATAATGGCGCGGCGGGCCACCCGGGGGCCGCTCATTTCAATGGCGCCATCCATCTCGCCGGGGGGCGGACGCCCCCGGCTGAGCACGAATGCTTTTCAGCCGCCCAGACGCGAGAGAAAATCGCGGCACACAAGCTCGCCGACCCGTTCCGGCTGCTGGTCAGCATGGCGAGCCGCTACGATGCCGACCCGCTGGGTGTCCGGCTGTGCCGCCACAAAGAGCAATATGTCTATGAAATTAATCTCTTGCGCGTCAACGGACGGGTGGTCCATGTGTTCACCAATGCGCTGACGGGGCAGGTTTTGAGCGCCAAAAACGCCAAATAGAGACGCCAGACGAACTCGCCGTGATCAATCCGGCGCGAGGAGAGAGCTTTGCGGTTGCTGGTTGTCGAGGACGACAAGGATCTTAACCGTCAGATCGCAACGGCGCTGGCGCAGGCGGGCTATGCCGTCGATCGCGCCTATGACGGCGAGGAAGGCTGGTTTCTCGGCGATACGGAGTCCTATGATGCTATCGTCCTCGATCTCGGTCTGCCGAAAAAGGACGGGATCGCGGTGCTGAAAGAATGGCGCGAGGCGGGCCGGGCGATGCCTGTCCTGATCCTCACCGCGCGCGACCGCTGGAGCGACAAGGTGCAGGGCTTCGATGTCGGCGCCGACGATTATGTGGCCAAGCCCTTCCATATCGAAGAGGTCTTGGCGCGCATCCGCGCCTTGCTGCGGCGCGCCACCGGCCATGCCTCGAGCGAATTGGCTTGCGGCCCGGTCCGGCTCGATACGCGCTCGGGGCGCGTCCTTGTCGACGGCAATCAGATCAAGCTCACGTCGCACGAGTATCGGCTGCTCTCCTACCTGATGCATCATGCTGGCCGGGTGGTCTCGCGCAGCGAACTGGTCGAGCATCTGTACGACCAGGATTTCGACCGCGACTCGAATACGATCGAAGTTTTCGTCGGCCGGTTGCGCAAGAAGCTCGGCATCGACATCATCCAGACCATGCGCGGCCTCGGCTATGTCGTCGCCGATCCGGAAGCCGAACAGCGCGCCGGCAAGAATGGCAAGCCGGACGCGGCCAAAACCTCCTGATGCGGTTCAGCCCCAATCCGCGACATTGGTCGATCGCTGCGCGGCTCTTCGTTTCGGCGGCGGTCCTGAGTTCGATTATTCTGCTCATCGCCGGCACGGGGCTTTCGGCGATCTATCGGCAATCGGCGCAGACGCGTTTCGATGAGCGCCTGGGTTTCTATCTGCGCGCACTCGTTGCCGATATCGCCGCGCCGAGCGAAGAGAACCGCTCGGCACCCTTCGAGCTTGGCGAACCGCAATTCGAGATTCCGCTCTCGGGCTGGTATTGGCAGATCACCCGGCTCGATGGCGCCCAGCCGACCATCCAAAGCTCGCGCTCGCTTTTCGCGGCGCGGCTGCCGCAGCTTTCCGCCACTGGCGTGCCCGCCGGCGTCGGCGGCGCCCGCAGCGGCTATGTGAAGGGCCCCGACGACAAGCTCCTGCGCATGGTCGAGCGCACGATCGATACCGGCGACGAGGGCATTTATCTCGTCCAGGTCGCGGCCACCACGGCGCCGATGGAATCGGAAGTCGCCGGTTTTGAGCTTGCCTTGATCGTGACCTTCACACTGCTCGCCGCAGCACTCGTGGGGTCGGCCGCACTGCAGATGCGCTATGGCCTCGAACCCTTGCGGCGTTTGCAGGAAGGCGTCGCGGCGATCCGGCAAGGGCAGGGCGAAAGGATCGGCGGCGAATTTCCGCAGGACATCGCGCCGCTTTCGGCGGAGGTGAACCTTCTGCTCGACGCCAATCGCGAGGTCGTCGAACGCGCCCGTACTCAGGTTGGCAATCTGGCGCATGCTTTGAAGACGCCGCTCAGCGTCATCATCAACGAGGCGGCAACCGAAAAGACCCCGTTGTCGTCCAAAGTCCGCGAACAGGCGGCGATCATGCGCGATCAGGTGACGTATTACCTCGACCGCGCCCGCGCGGCGGTGCGCGTCGGCGCGATCGGCAATATGGCCGAGGTCGCGCCGGTGACAGCGGGCCTCGTGCGCACCTTCGAGAAAATCTATCGCGACCGGGGGATCAACTTTTCGGCGCAGGTTCCCGACAACATCCGCTTCCGTGGCGAGCGACAGGATCTTGAGGAAATGATCGGCAATCTTGTCGACAATGCCGGCAAATGGGCGCGTCAGAACGTGACGATCGTCATCACGCCAATTGCCGCGGCGCATCCGCAGGGTAAGAAATTCTTCCGAGTCGTGATCGATGATGACGGGGTTGGCCTTGCGCCGGAATTGCGCGAGGCGGCGATGCGGCGCGGACGCCGGCTCGACGAGACGCGGCCAGGCTCCGGCCTCGGCCTCTCCATCGTCGTCGACCTTGCCGCGCTCTATGGCGGCGCGCTGCGGCTCGACGCAAGTCCTGCCGGCGGCCTGCGGGCTGAATTGGAATTGCCGGCGGCTGCCTAGGGTCATTCTTTAAAGATGACGAATAAGCCTATGGCAATTAATAAAGAAATGACTTCGATCAAGGCGCGGTGCTCATGCCTTTGTCACATGGAAATCGCGGCGGAAATGGCGTAGTGACCCTGCCAGAGAATTTACAAGGAAAATCATGCTCTGGAGTCTCTTCGCGCTTTTGACCGGCGGCGCGGTCTTCGCCGTCCTCTGGCCGCTGGCGCGGCCGGCGCGACGCGATGCGACGGCACCGGACGTGACCTTCTATCAAGAGAAGCTGGACGAGATCGCGCGCGACGAAGCCCGCGCCAATATTTCGCCCGAAGAGGCCGCCGCGGCGAAGACTGAGGCGGCGCGCCAGCTTCTCGCCGTTAGCGGCAAGGACCCGCAATCCACCGCCGATTCGGCCACCGGTCCGAAATGGCATCTGCGCCTGGCCGCCGTCGCGGCCCTGGTTTTCGTGCCGGCGGTCGCCATTGGTTTTTATACGGCGCTCGGCCATCCCGACTGGCCGGATGCGCCGCTTGAAGCGCGGCTCAATGCGCCGGTCGGTCGTATGGACGTCAATACGGCGATCGCGCGGGTCGAGGCACATCTCGCCCAGCATCCGCAGGACGGACTTGGCTATCAGGTTCTGGCGCAAGCGTTTCTGCTGGTCGGCCGTGCCGGCGATGCGGTGAATGCGGCGCAGATGGCGGTCCACCTGCTTGGCGATAAGGCCGTGCCGCTGACGGTCTATGGCGAGACACTGGTCGTCGCCAACAACGGCATCGTCACCCAGGACGCGCGCAATCAATTCATCAAGGCGCTCGCCGCCGATCCGCACGAGCCGAAAGCCCTGTTCTTCCTTGGGCTCGCCGCTTCGCAGGAAAACGATAAGGCGACGGCGCGGGGATTCTGGCAAAAGCTGCTCGCCGAAGCGCCGCCCGATGCGCCCTGGCGCAGCGACCTCGTCGCGCGGCTGGCACAGCTTGATCGGGCCGCGCCGCCGCCCGGCGATCAGGCGGCGCGCGTCGCCGCCATGGCGCCGGCACAGCAGCAAGCTTTCATCCAATCCATGGTCAATAGCCTTGCCGCGCGGCTGGCGCAGAACGGCAATGACATCGAGGGCTGGGTGCGCCTTGTTCGCGCCTATAAGGTCCTGAATGAGATCGACAAAGCCCGCGCCGCATTGAAGACCGCGCGGCAGGATTTCAACGGCAATGCCGCGGCGACGGCGCGCATCGACGCGCTGGCGCATGAGCTTGGACTGGATTCATGACCCGGAAGAAGAAGCGCGTGACGCTGATCATCGCCGCCATGGCGGTGCTGGGCTCGGCTCTCGGCCTCGTGCTCTATGCGCTGCGCGACAATATCGTCTTCTTCTACGGCCCGAGCGAGATCGTGGCCAAAGATCTGCCGCCGGGCACGCGGGTGCGCATCGGCGGCCTGGTCAAAAAGGGCTCGGTCGTTCACGACGGCACCGATGTGCGGTTCGATGTGACCGATGGCAAGCACGAGGTCGCTGTCACGTATGATGGGGCTTTGCCGGATCTTTTCCGTGAAGGGCAGGGGGTGGTGGCGGAAGGCGTGCTGAGCGCCGGCGGCGGTCTCGCTGCCTCGGAAGTCCTCGCCAAACATGACGAGCGCTATATGCCCAAGGAAGTGGTCGATGCGCTCAAGAAATCCGGCCGCTGGCAGGAGAACGCCGATATGGGAGGCAGTGCGCAATGATTGTCGAAACCGGCCATTTCGCGCTCATCCTGGCGCTGGCGCTGGCCTGTCTCAACGCCGTCGTGCCGTTGTGGGGCGTCGCCGCGCGCGATTCGCGCTTGATGGGGATTGCGCCGTCCGTCGCGCTCGCCAGTTTCGGTTTCGTCGCGCTGTCCTATGCGGCGCTGACCTATGCGCATGTGACGTCCGACTTCTCGCTTATCAATGTGCTGGAGAATTCGGCCTCGGCGAAGCCGCTGATCTATAAAATCACTGGCGTCTGGGGCAATCACGAAGGCTCGATGCTGCTCTGGGTGCTGATCCTCGCTGTCTTCGCCGCGGCGGTGGCGCTCTCGGCGCACACGATGCCGCAGGATTTGCATGCGGCGGTGCTGGCGGTGCAATCCTGGATCAGCGCCGCCTTTCTGATCTTCATCCTGCTGACCTCCGATCCCTTTGCGCGGATTCCCAATCCGCCGATCGAGGGCCAGGACCTTAACCCGCTGTTGCAGGATCCCGGCCTCGCGATCCACCCGCCGCTGCTCTATCTCGGCTATGTCGGGCTTTCGATCACCTTCGCGTTTGCCGCCGGCGCGCTGATCTGCGGCCGCATCGATGCGGTCTGGGCGCGGCTGGTGCGGCCCTGGACCTTGATCGCCTGGGTCTTCCTGACGCTCGGCATCGCGATGGGGTCTTATTGGGCCTATTACACGCTTGGCTGGGGCGGCTTCTGGTTCTGGGACCCGGTCGAGAATGCCTCGCTCATGCCCTGGCTCGCGGCGACGGCGCTGCTCCATTCGGCCGCCGTGATGGAGAAGCGCGAGGCGCTGAAAGTCTGGACGATCTTCCTCGCCATCCTCGCCTTTTCGCTCTCGCTCGTTGGCACGTTCATCGTTCGCTCGGGCGTGCTGACCTCGGTGCATTCCTTCGCCAACGATCCGCGCCGCGGCGTGTTCATTCTCGCCATTCTCGTCTTCTTCATCGGCGGCGCATTGCTACTTTTCGCGCTGCGCGCCAATACGCTGAAGCCCGGCGGCTTCTTCGCGCCGATTTCGCGCGAAGGCGCGCTCGTCCTCAACAATCTCGTGCTGACGACGATCTGCGCGACCGTGTTTGTCGGCGAGATGTATCCGCTGGCGCTTGAATCTCTGACAGGGGAAAAGATCTCCGTCGGCGGCCCGTTCTTCAACGCGACCGTCGTGCCGCTGTTTCTGCCGCTCGTACTGCTGATGCCGGTGGGACAGAACCTGGCCTGGAAGCGCGGCGATTTTCTCGGCGCGGCGCAGCGACTCTATTTTGCGTTGCTCTGCGGGCTCGGCCTGATGCTCGTGCTGGCCGACTGGCATCAGAACGGTCCGCTCACCTCGATCCTCGTCAGCGGGCTCGGCCTCTATCTGATCGTCGGCGCCTTTGCCGAGATCGCCAGCCGCAGCTTCGGCCGTGCGGCTTTGGTCAAGGGCGGCCTCGCGCAAATCTGGCGCCATGCGGCGGGCCTGCCGCTGTCGACCTATGGCACCGCGCTCGCCCATGCCGGCATCGGCGTCTCGCTGCTCGGACTTGCCGCGACGGGGTGGGGCGCGGAAAAAATCCTCACCATGAAGCCTGGCGACAGCGCCGTCGTCGGCCCCTATCAACTGACGCTGACGCAGATCGGCACCGAGACCGGCCCGAATTTCACCGCCAAGGTCGGCCATGTCCTGATCCGTCAAGACGGCCGAGACATTGCCGCGATCGACCCGGCGGTGCGCTTCTATCCGACGCGGCAGATGAGCCGGGCCGAGGCGGGGATCAAAACGATCAACTTCGGCCAGGTCTATGTCGGCATCAGCAATGGCGTGAAGCCCGGCACGGTCGATGCGCGGCTCTATTGGAAGCCGCTCGTGACCTTGATCTGGATCGGCGCGCTCATCATGGGTTTCGGCGGCCTCGTTTCGCTGAGCGATCGCAGGCTCAGGATCGGCGTCGCGCATCGCGTGCGCCGGCTCGCCGATGCACAACAGGCGCCGGCCGAATGAGGCGGCTCATCCGCATCTTCGCGCTTGCCGCGCTCGTGCTGGCGCCGCCGCTGGCGCATGCCGTCGAGCCGGAAGAAATGCTGTCGGACCCCAAGCTCGAAGCCCGCGCGCGGGTGATCTCGGCGGGATTGCGTTGCCTCGTCTGCCAGAACGAGTCGATCGACGATTCCAATGCGGCTTTGGCGCACGACATCCGCGTGCTGGTCCGCGAGCGTCTGCTTGCCGGCGACAGCGATCAGCAGATTCGCGATTTTCTCGTCTCCCGCTATGGCAATTTCGTTCTGCTGAAGCCGCCCTTCGAGCCGGGCACTTATCTTTTGTGGCTCACGCCGCTTCTGCTTCTGCTGGGCGGGGGCGGTGCGATTTTCTGGAATACCCGGCGCAAGGCAGCGCCTACGCCGGCGGCTGAATTGACCGCGGGCGAAAAGGCGCGCCTGGCCGCCATCGTCACGCCGCCAAAAGCCGAGTAGCGGCCAGGGCTTGCCGGCGTCTCCCGGAAAATGCCCCCAACCTTACGAAACTTTCATCCGCTCGAAATAGCCGCGTAAGCCGGGCTTCGCCATCTTGGCTGTCGAAACGAGTCCCGCTGCTCCTCGAGCAGGCTGGGGCCGTGGCGGAAGCGCACAAAGACATCGCGCGTCCTTTTTGAAGCGCGGCATTGGCACAGGAGACAGAAGAAATGACGCATCCGGTTTCTGAAAAGAACCCGCAATATTCGACGGTGGGGTCAAAGGTTCGTTCGTCGCGCGTTTTCTTGCTCAGCACAGTTGCGGCGCTGGCGATCGGCGGCGCCTTCTTGGGCAATAATGGATTTTCGCCGGCCGCCTGGACGACGCCGGCGCGCGCCGAGACCGGCTCGGTCGCACCGATGCCGGCCAACGCCTTTTCCTTCGCCGATGTCGTCGATCATGTCCGCGGCGCGGTCGTTTCGATCAAGGTGAAGATTTCCGAGACGGCCGATTCCGATGATTCCGAAACGCCGCAGCTCTCGCCCGACGATCCGCTGGAGCGCTTCTTCCGCCGGTTTGGCGGCGGTGGCGGCGAAGAGGGCACGCCTTTCGAGTTCCACCACTTGCGCCCGCATGTTTCGATGGCCCAGGGCTCGGGCTTCATCATTTCCTCGGATGGCTATGTCGTCACCAACAACCATGTCGTCGATCATGCGACCGAAGTGACGATCACGATGGACGATGGCTCAACGCATTCCGCACGCGTCGTCGGCACCGACAAGCGCACCGACCTTGCGCTTTTGAAGATCAAGGACGGCGGGCCGTTCAACTATGTGAAATTTGCCGACAAGACGCCGCGCGTCGGCGATTGGGTCATCGCGGTTGGCAATCCGTTTGGCCTCGGCGGCACGGTGACAGCCGGTATCGTCTCGGCCCGTGGCCGCGACATCAATTCCGGCCCCTATGACGATTATCTGCAGATCGATGCGCCGGTGAACCGCGGCAATTCCGGCGGCCCGACCTTCAATACGCAGGGCGAGGTCGTCGGCATCAATACCGCGATCTACTCGCCGTCGGGCGGCAGCGTCGGCATCGGCTTCGACATTCCCGCCGACGAGGCGCGTTCTGTCGTTGCGGCGCTCGAAAGCAAGGGCACGGTGACGCGCGGCTGGATCGGTGTCGAAATTCAGCCGGTGACCACCGATATCGCCGACAGCCTCGGCTTGAAGACCGAGAAGGGCGCGCTGGTTGCGGACACGACGAAGGGTTCGCCGGCTGCGGCCGCCGGAATCAAAACCGGTGACGTCATCCTCAGCGTGAACGGTGACCCGGTCGAAGGGCCGCGCGAGCTGGCGCGCAAGATCGCCGCGCTCGGCCCCAATTCCAGTGCGGCGCTCATGGTCTGGCACGACGGCGCCCAAAAGACCTTCGACGTGAAGCTCGGGACTTTGCCGAACGAGCAGGTCGCCAAGGCCGACACGAGCGACGATAACGCCGGGATCAGCAATCTCGGCTCCTTCGGCCTCACCCTGGCGCCTTCGGATTCGGTCCCCGGCGCGGCCGCAGGCGGTGTCGTCGTGACCAATGTCGATCCGGACGGCTCTGCGGCGCAGAAGGGCCTGAAGGTCGGTGACGTGATCCTCGAAGCCGGCGGCAAGTCGGTGACGACGCCGGGCCAGGTCGCCAGTGTTTTGAGCGACGCCAAGAAGGCCGGCCACAAGGCCGTCCTGCTGCGGGTGAAAAGCGGCGACGAGACGCATTTCGTCGCGCTGGAGCTCAAAAATGCCTCGTAATCTCGGGCGGGACAGCGCGGCGGCACGCGGCCGCGCTGGCACCTTTTCCTCTCCCCACCGGGTATCGCATTAGCCCCCCGTCTGCGATGCCGGTTTTCGGAGGCGGCAGGCCCGGAGTAAGCCTCCGGCCTGCCGTTTTTTTGCGGAATTGGCTATATGTCGTCTATGCGCATCCTGATCATCGAAGACGATACCGAGGCGGCGAATTACCTCGTCAAGGCTTTGCGCGAGGCCGGCCATCTCGCCGATCATGCAGCCGATGGGCTCGAGGGCTACGACAAAGCCCGTGACGGCGGCTACGACGTCCTCGTGGTCGATCGCATGCTGCCGAAGCTTGATGGCCTGTCGCTCATCGGCGGCCTGCGCGCGCAGAAGGTCGAGACGCCGGTCTTGATCCTTTCGGCGCTCGGCCAGGTCGACGACCGGGTGAAGGGCCTGCGCGCCGGCGGCGACGATTATCTGACGAAGCCTTACGCCTTTTCCGAATTGCTGGCGCGGATCGAAGTTCTGGCGCGGCGCAAATCAAGCGGCGCCGGCGAAGAAACCGTCTACCGGGTCGGTGGTCTGGAGCTCGACCGCCTGTCGCACAAGCTGACACGCAACGGCAAGGAGATCATCCTGCAGCCGCGCGAATTCCGCCTGCTCGAATATCTGATGAAACATGCGGGCCAGGTCGTCACCCGCACCATGCTGCTGGAAAATGTCTGGGACTATCATTTCGATCCGCAGACCAATGTGATCGACGTGCATATTTCGCGGCTGCGCGCCAAGATCGACAAGGGCTTCGAGCCGCAGCTTTTGCAGACGATCCGCGGCGCGGGATATATGATCCGTGACGCCAATCATTAAACTGCTGCGCTCGACGGCGTTCAAGATTTCGCTGATCTATCTGCTCGTCACGGCGGTCGGCACCGGCCTCGTTCTCGGCCGTGTCGGCTGGAACGTCACGCATCTGATCGACGCGCAGATTCGCCAGACGGTCGATACCGACATCACCGGCCTGTCGGAGCAATATTCCGAAGGCGGCATCGCCCAGCTCGTCGCCGCCATCGAGCGGCGCTCACGTCAGCCCGGCGCCGGCCTCTATCTGGTGACAACCCATGCCGGCGAGCCGATCGTCGGTAATGTGTCTTCCCTGCCGGAGGGCGTGCTGTCGCAGCCGGGCCTCGTCGTGACCGACTATCTGCGCGCCGGCGAGACCACCGGCTCGCACCGTGCCATCGCCCGCATCTTTCAACTGCCCGGCGGGTTTCGGCTGCTCGTCGGCCACGACATCGAAGAGGGCATGCGGCTGCGTCGCATCTTCGTCGGCGCGCTGATCACTTCGCTCATCTGGTTGGTGATCATCGGCACGATCGGCGGCCTTTGGATCGCGCGGCGCGTGCTGCATCGCGTCGATACGATCAACGACAAGGCACGCGCCATTGTCGGCGGCGACATGTCGGCGCGGTTGCCTTCGGCCGGCACCGGCGACGAGCTCGACCGTCTCGTCGACAATCTGAATTCGATGCTCGACCGGATTTCGCTTCTGGCGGTTGGGCTGCGCGAGGTCTCCGACAATATCGCCCATGATCTGAAGACGCCGCTGACGCGGCTGCGCAGCCGCGCCGAACAGGCGCTGCAATTCGCCAAATCGCCGGAAGATTATCGCGTGGCGCTTGAGAAGGTGATCGAGGAATCGGATTCGCTGATCCGCATCTTCAACGCGCTTTTGATGATCGCCCGCGCCGAGGCGGGTGCGGGACCGGACAATCTTGTCGATTTCGATGCCGCCGATGTCGCCCGCGATGTCGGCGAGCTTTACGAGCCAGCGGCGGAGGACCGCGGCCTCGGGCTCGATGTCGAAGCCGCGCCCGGCCTCATGCTGCATGGCAGCCGCGAATTGATCGGCCAGGCGGTCGCCAATCTCGTCGACAATGCGCTGAAATACGGCGTGCCGGCGCAAGGCGCCGAGGCGCGCGTCAGCATTGCCGCCAGGCGGCAGGGGGCGATGATCGAGATCAGCGTCGGCGATCGTGGGCCGGGAATTGCCCCGGCGGATCGCGAGCGCGTCCAGGAGCGCTTTGTCCGGCTGGAGAATTCACGCTCGCGGCCGGGCTCCGGCCTGGGCTTGTCGCTTGCAGCGGCGGTCGCGCGTCTGCATCGCGGGACCTTGCGGTTCGAGGACAATGCGCCCGGCTTGCGCGCCGTGCTATCACTCCCGGCGGCGGCCTCGCTACCGCCAAAGCTTGCACCACCGGCACCGCGCGGCGAAGCGGCATAACCTTGGGGAAGGCGGCTGATATGCCGGCCGAACTTTTGCCGCTCTACGAACGGCTGCTGAAAGCTCCGGAGCTCTCCGATCCTGTCGTGGCTAAGGCCAGGCTCGCCGATTTCAGCGGCGGCGAAGCCGCGGCGCTCGTCGAGGTTCCGGCCGTCGCGGCGCTGCTCGCCGGCCTCGCTGACCACTCGCCCTATCTCTGGAAACTCGCGATCGCCGATCAGGCGCGCCTCGAGCGGCTTCTGACACAGGCGCCCGATAGCGGCCTCTCGGCCTGTCTCGACGATCTCGTCGCCGCCTTGCAAGACACAAGGGAGGAAGCCGTTGCCATGCGGCTCTTGCGCCGGGCGAAGCAGGAGGTGGCGCTGCTGATTGCGCTGGCGGATCTCGGCGGCGTCTGGACGCCGCGGGAAGTGATGGCGGCGCTGACCAAATCCGCCGACGTGTTCGTCGCCGGCGCGCTGAATTTCATCCTGTGCGACGAGCAGGCAAGCGGCAGGCTTCACCTGCCGGATCCCGCGCAGCCGGCGGAAGGGTGCGGCCTGATCGTTCTCGCGCTCGGCAAGCACGGGACCGGCGAACTCAATTATTCGAGCGACACCGACCTCATCATTCTCTTCGATCCGGCCGCGGCCATGGCGGCGCCCCTGTCCGAACCCGCGCCGGCTTTCGTCAAGATCGCGCGGCGGCTCGTCAAGATTTTGCAGGAGCGCACAGTGGACGGCTACGTGCTGCGCGTCGATCTGCGGCTGCGGCCCGACCCCGGCTCGACGGCGATCGCGATCTCAACGCCAGCCGCCTTTTTCTATTACGAATCCTTCGGCCAGAATTGGGAGCGCGCGGCGATGATCAAGGCGCGGCCCGTCGCCGGCGACCTTGCGCTCGGCGAGGCTTTTCTCGCCCAGCTCACGCCGTTCATCTGGCGCCGCTATTTCGATTATGCGGCGATCGCGGACATCCATGCGATGAAGCGGCAGATCCACGCGGTGCGCGGCCATGCCGAGATTGCCGTCGCCGGGCATGATCTCAAATTGGGCCGCGGCGGCATCCGCGAGATCGAGTTTTTCGTCCAGACCCAGCAATTGATCTACGGCGGCCGGCGGCCCGAGCTGCGTGGCCGGGCGACGCTGCCGATGCTGGCGCAATTGCATGAACAGGGTCTCATCAGCGTCGCGGCGCGCGATGAGCTCACCGCCGCCTATCTGCATCTGCGCACGCTTGAGCATCGGCTGCAGATGGTCGCCGACGAGCAGACCCAGCGCCTGCCGGCCGATCCGCAGGAATTGGCGCGCTTTGCCAATTTCTGCGGCTATCCGACGCTCGCGGCCTTCTCGGCCGATCTGATGCGCCATCTGGAACAGGTCTCCGAACATTACGCCCGGCTGTTCGAAACGGCGCCGGCGCTCTCGACCGCGACCGGCAGCCTGGTCTTCACCGGCGTCAGCGACGATCCGGACACGCTGGAGACATTGCGTAAGCTCGGCCTGACGCGGCCGGAACTGGCGGCCGAGACGATCCGCGGCTGGCATTTCGGCCGCCGCAGCGGCGTGAGCTCGGAGCGCGCGCGCGAGGTCCTGACCGAGCTTGTGCCGGCGCTGCTCGAAGCCTTTTCCGAAACGGCCGATCCGGATGCCGCGCTCGCCGCCTTCGATCAGGCGCTGGCACAGCGCAGCGCCGCGGTCGAGCTGCTGTCGATCCTGAGATCGAATACGAGCCTGCGCAAACTATTCGCCGATCTCCTCGGCAGTGCGCCCCGGCTCGCCGACATCATCATCCGCCGTCCGCATGTGCTCGATTCGATGATCGATCGCGCCGTGCTGACCGCGCCGCTCGGCGATGCCGATTTCGACACGCGTCTCGCCCGCGTGCTCGCGGCGTCCCCGGCGGTCGAAGACATGCTCGACGGCCTGCGCGACTTCAAACAGGAGGAATCCTTCCTGATTGGTCTGCGGCTTCTGACGGAAACGCTCGATCCGCGGGCAGCGGGGGAGGCCTATTCGGCATTGGCGGCATCCGTCGTGCGCGCCGCGCTGGCCGGCGTCCTCAAGGAATCGGAAGCGCGCTTTGGCAAAATTCCGCAAGGCCGTTGCGTCGTCCTCGGCATGGGCAAGCTTGGCTCGCGCGAGATGACGGCGGCCTCCGATCTCGATCTGATCCTGATCTACGATTTCGACGCCGACAATCCCGACTCCGACGGTGACGAGACGATGCACGCGACGCGCTATTATACGCGGCTGTCGCAACGGCTCATTTCGAGTCTCACCGTCGCAACGCGGCGCGGCCGGCTTTACGAGGTCGATATGCGGTTGCGCCCATCGGGCGGGAAAGGGCCGGTTGCGACGCAGCTCACGAGTTTCGTCGACTATCAAGTGAAGGATGCCGAGACCTGGGAGCATATGGCGCTGACACGCGCCCGCATCGTCGCGGGCGATGCATCGCTTGCTGCCGAGGTCGAAGCGGCGCGCAAAAAAATCCTGACACGCGCCCCGTCGCCGAATTTACGCAAGGACATCGCCGATATGCGCGCCCTCATCGCCAAGGAGAAGGGCGAAGGCGACCCGCTCGACCTGAAATATGCCGCGGGCGGCCAGATCGATCTCGATTTCCTCGCTCAATATCTCTCGCTTCAGCACGCGCATAAGGCGCTGACCCTGCTCAAAGTCTCGCCCGCCGACATATTGGCGCGCGCCGGGACGCTCGGCCTCCTGCCGCCGGGCGACACCGAAAATCTTTTGGCGGCGCATGGTCTTTATGCGCAGATCACGCAGGTGCAGCGCACGATCCTCGACGCCAGTGTGCCGTTGGCGCAGGCAAGCGGGCCGGTCAAGCACCGGCTCGCGACAGCGATGAACCTGCCGAGCTTCGGACAGCTCGAGGCCGATCTCATGGAGAACGAAGCGCGCGTCCGCGCGATTTTCAATGCGGTCGTCGGCTGAACTGCGCTTCGTGGCGCGTCGCGCCGCGACCGGCGAAATGCGGATGGGTTGCCGGCCGCGATAAGCGGCGCGCCGGCGCGGCATGATGCTGCACGGCCCGTAGCGGTTTCTCGACCGGCAGGTGAACCAAAACAATCGTGCCGTTGCCGGGCGTCGAGCGGATGCGGATCGTGCCGTCATGCAGCGCCACCAGCGAATGGGCAATGGCAAGGCCCAGACCCGGGCCCTTCATGCCGTTGGCGAGCGGCGCATTCCATTGCTCGAAGGGCCGGCCGAGCCGCGGCAGCGCCTCCGGCGCAATACCGACGCCATTGTCTTCGACATAGATATTGATGGCGCCATGCATGTGCCGTGTCCTGATGTTGACGCTGCCGCGCTCGGGCGTGAATTTCACCGCATTGTGCAACAGCGCCGCAAGAACGCGTTCCAAGGCCGCGCGGTCGGCGCGCAGCTTGGCGCCGGCGCCGATCTGGCTCGTGATCGCAATCGATTTTTCGCGCGCCGCCGCTTCAATCGTTTTCATGGCCGCGCCAACGACCGCGCCGATCTCGATCTCGGCCTTGTCGAGTTCGACGCGGCCCGCATCGAGCCGCGACATTTCGAGCACGTCGGAGATCAGGCCCAGCAATTGCTGGCCGCTGTTGCGAATATCCTTGCTGTAGTCGAGATAGCGCGGCGAGAGGGCGCCGAAGGTCTCGCCGATCATCATGTCCGAGAAGCCGATGATCGCATTGAGCGGCGTGCGCAACTCATGGCTCATGTTGGCGAGGAATTCGGATTTGGCCCGGCTGGCGGATTCGGCTTCCGCCTTTTGTTCGAGATATTTCTCGGCGAGTTCGGCAAGCTGCTGTGCCTGGCGCTCAAGCGCCTGACGCGACTTGCGCAGATCGGCGACCGTCGCGGTCAGGCGACGCTCGGATTCGAGCAAATGCACTTCGTGCTCTTTCAGCGTCGTGATGTCGGTGCCGACCGAAACATAGCCGCCGTCCTTGGTGCGGCGCTCGTTGATCTGCAGCCAGCGGCCATCGCCAAGCCGCGCTTCATAGGTCTGGGCGCCGGTCGCGGGGCGTTCGCCGAGAGCCGTCTGCGATTGAACGAGCGGCGGCGTGCCGCGCGTCATCACGTCTTGATAGGGCAGGCCGGTCACCACGGCCGCTTCCGGCAGATTGTGGAAGCGCTGGAACTTCGAATTGCACATGACGAGCCGGTTATCCTTGTCCCACAGGACGAAGGCTTCGGAGACGGCTTCGAGCGCGTCGCGCAGGCGCATATCGGCGGTGGCCGTCCGCTCGGCCAGGATTTTCTGTTCGGAGGTATCGACGGCGATGCCGACGAGATGGGCGGGCTCGCCCGGGCCTTCGCGGACGATCTCGGCGCGGGCGCGCAGCCATATCCAATGGCCTTTGGCATGGCGCATGCGGAACGTGTGATCGATGGCCTTGGAATGCGACGCTGCCAGCATTTCGGCGATGCGCGCGAGGTCGCCGTCATGCGGGTGCACCAGGGCATCGATCTCGCCGAAGGACAGATAAGCGCGCTCGGGCTTCATGCCGAGCATATCGTACATCGAATCCGACCAATAGACGCGGCCGCGCGCCAAGTCCCAATCCCAGAGGCCGCAGCGGCCGCGGTTGAGCGCCGTGTCGATCCGGTCGCGAATGCGGTTGCAGGCTTTGCCTGCCTTGCGCGCCCGCGCCGCCTGCCAGACGTAAGCCCCGGCGACCGAGCAGAGCACGACGATGGTCGCCATGAGCGCCGCCGCCAGCCGCCAGGCGCTGTCGCGCCAGTCGGCCAATACGGCGCTGATCGGATGCACGAAAGCGATCTGGCCGAGCGGCGCCTTGAGCGTCCGCACAGTCGCCAAGACATCGGTGCCGTCGGCGAGATTGATGCGCAGGACGCCGGCCTTTTCGGCAAGACGCGTTAGCGGCTGTTTCGCACCCAGTCTCTCGGCGAGCGCGCCCCCGAGCCGGAGCTCGTGGGGGAAGGCGGCGATGATTGTTCCCGCGCCGTCGCTGATCAGGATACCGCGGCCATGCGCCAGCGCGCGGGCGGGGAGTACGCGCAGCAAGGCTGCGCTCGGATCCTGATGCGCCGCTTGATCGAAGCTTGCGATGAGATCGTGGCTCGTCGCCGCCGCGACGAGGTCGAGATCATCGACCGCCGTGGCGATGGCGCGATCATGCGCTTCGAGCAGGATCAGGGCGACGGTCGCACTTAAAGCGACGACGAAGAAACCGACCAGCGCCGGAACGGCCAGACGAAGCCAAGGCTCAAATTTGAGATAGGCCTGATCGGATTTCGCAAGACGGGATGCCCGTGCCGGCCGCCCGTCGTTGAACAGATTTGCGCGCGCGAACAGGTCCGCCGCATCTGCACGGATCATGGTGAGCCCCCTCGATAGCGATCCGAAGCAATGTGCCGCATCCCTTCGAATCGTAGCTATCAGAATCCCAAGGCGCTGATTTGTCCAGAGATTAATGAATCCTGAAAAGAAAATTGATCGATTCAGCCGAGCGAGCGTTCGACAATGTCCTTGACGTCCGGCGAGAGACGGCCGTGCGCGGCGACGCGGCGCAAGGCCGCTTCCGCGAGTGCACTGCGGCGCGGCTCCAAGGCGCGCCAGCTCTTGAAGGCGCCGAGAAGCCGCGCGGCGACCTGCGGATTTTTCTCGTCGAGCTGCAAAACGATCGACGTCACGAACTCGTAGCCGCTTCCGTCCAGCGCGTTGAACTGCGTCTGATTGCCGGCGGCGAACGCGCCGATCAAAGCGCGGGCGCGATTGGGGTTGCTGAGCGAAAACGCCGGATGCTGCATCAGCGTCTTGATCCGCTCGAGCGTCTCGGCTTCGGGGATCGCCGCCTGCAAGGCAAACCATTTGTCGATCGCGAGCGGTTCGTGCCGGTAGAGCGCATAATAGTTTTGCAGCGCCTGCTCGCGCGCAGGGCCCGGTTGCAGCGCAAGAATGCCGAGCGCGGCGACCTTGTCGGTCATGAATCGCGCCTGGGCGAAATGCGCTTCGACGAGGGCGAGCCCGTCGGGATTGGCGGCGGCATAAAGATCAAGCGCGGTGTTTCGCAGCGCGCGCCGGCCGGCCGCACCGGCGTCCGGCGAATAGGCGCCATCGTCCGCCAGCAGGTCGTAGAGCGTGCGCAGCTCCGCGCCGAGGCCGCTGCCGATAGCTTGCCGCAAGGCTTTGCGAGCGGCGAAGATCGCGTCGGGATCGACATTGAGGCCGATCTCACGGGCGATGTCGGACTCGCCCGGCAGGCTGATGACCTGCGCCGCAAAGGCGGGGTCGGACGCACTCGTCTTCAGCACTTGGCGCAGGGCGTCGATGAAGCGCGGATCGGCCTCGGGCGCGGCGCCGGCGCGGATGCGCTCGACCGCGCGCAGGAGCAGGCGCGTCGCATAGGTCTGCGACGCCTGCCAGCGATTGAAACTGTCGCTGTCGTGCGCCGTCAGCGCGATCAAATCGTCCTCGCTGGCCGCATAGGCGAGACTGACCGGGGCCGAGAAGCCGCGTAGCAAAGAGACGACGGGGCGCTCCGGCAGCGCCTGGAAGACGATACGGCGCTGCGGCGTCGTCAATTCGATCACCCCCGACGCCAGTTCCTCGGCGCTGGCGCCGTCGCTCGGAGCGGTCACGAGATCGAAGATGCGGCCGTCGCGGGCGAGAAGGCCGAGCTCGACCGGGATGACGAAGGGCAGTTTTTCGTCCTGGCCGGGGGTCTTTTTGCAGCTTTGCGTGAAATCGACCGTCAAGGCCTGTGCGGCGGGATTGTAGAGGGCTTTGACTTCGACGAGCGGCGTGCCGGCCTGAATGTACCAACGGAAGAATTGCGTCAGGTCGCGGCCGGACGCTTCGGCAAAGCAGGCGATGAATTGCTCGACCGTCGCCGCGGTCCCGTCGTAGCGCGCGAAGTAAATGTCCATGCCGGCGCGGAAGGCTTTCGCGCCGATCAGGACCTTCAGCATGCGGATGATCTCGGCGCCTTTTTCATAGACCGTCGCCGTGTAGAAATTGTTGATCTCATAATAGGAATCGGGCCGCACGTTATGCGCCAGCGGGCCCGCGTCCTCGGGAAATTGCTGCGCCCGCAGAGTGCGCACATCGGCGATGCGGCGCACCGCGCGCGAGCGCATGTCGGCCGAGAATTCGTGGTCGCGGAAGACGGTGAGACCTTCCTTCAGGCAAAGCTGAAACCAATCGCGGCAGGTGATCCGGTTGCCGGTCCAATTGTGGAAATATTCATGCGCGATCACCGCTTCGATCTGCGCATAATCGGTGTCCGTCGCGGTCTCGGGCGACGCAAGGATATATTTGTCGTTGAAGACATTCAGACCCTTGTTCTCCATCGCGCCCATGTTGAAGTCGGAGACGGCGACGATGTTGAACACGTCGAGATCATATTCGCGGCCGAAAACCTCCTCGTCCCAACGCATCGAGCGTTTCAGCGCATCCATGGCATAAGTGGCGCTCGCCTCCTTGCCATGCTCGACATAGATGCCGAGGTCGACCTCGCGGCCGGAGGCGGTCGTGAACGTGTCGTGGATGGCGCCGAGATCGCCGCCGACGACCGCGAAGAGATAACAGGGTTTCGGGAACGGATCGTGCCAGACGGCGAAATGGCGCGACGTGCCTTCGATGTCGCCGGCCGCGGTCCGATTGCCGTTCGAAAGCAGGACCGGCGCCTCAGTGCGCTCGGCTTCGAGGCGGACCGAATAGACGCTCAGCACATCCGGCCGGTCGAGAAAATAGGTGATGCGGCGAAAGCCCTCCGCCTCGCATTGGCTGCAATAGGCGGAGCCCGAGCGATAGAGCCCCATGAGCTGCGTATTGCCGGCTGGGTTCAGCTCCGTCTCGATCTCGAGCGTGAAGGGTTCCTGCGGCGGCGCGGCGATGGTCAGCCGTTCGGGCGTGACGAAGTTCGACTTGATGTCGAGCGGCGCGTTGTCAAGCAGCAGGCGCTTCAGTTTCAGCCCGTCGCCATCGAGCACCAGATCCGCGCCGGCATGGCCTTGCGGATTGGGCCGGAGCTTGAGCCGGGCGACAACGCGTGTCGCGTTGCGGTCGAGCCGGATGTCGAGATCGACGCCATCGATGAGGTAGTCCGGCGGGCGGTAATCGGCGAGGCGAATGGGCTGGGCAAGATCGGTACGCATCGGGGCCTCGCAACAAGACGGAATCTCAATCCGCTGAGGATCATAAGGATTCCGGTGCGAGGCGCAAACGCGGGCCGGTCAGGCGGCGGCGATGGTGCGGCGGATGTACGCAGCGGCGGCAACATTGCCGAGGCCGAGGAGCGCCAAGAGGACCGGCTCGCCGAAACCGAAGAGGCGGCTTTGCAGCAGCGCGGTCGCGAGCGAGCCGGCGACCATGAACAGCGCATTTTGGATGTTCACGGCGGCAATCGTGCGGGCGCGCTTATCGGGCGCGGCACGCGCTTGGATCGCAGCGAACAAAGGCACGACGAACAGGCCGCCGGCCGCCGCCAGGCCGAAGACCGAAAACCCGATTGCCAGGCCTCGCGCGGTGCGCAGGAAATCTGCGAGCGACGTATCGCTCCCATGCGGCGCGGCGATGCCCTGCGTCGTTGAGGCCAAGGCAATGAGGAAAAAAGCCATGCCGAGTGCCGCGGCCGGAACCCAGGCGAGCGTGATACGGCCATGCGCAAGCTTGGCCGCGGCAAGCGAACCGGCGCCGATGCCGAGCGCGAAGAAACCGCTGATCGCAGCTTCGACATCGATGCCGCCGGCGGTCGCCTTGCGGACGGCGACGGGGACCAAAGAGAGCGCGACGGCGCCGGTCAGCCAGAACCAGGAGACCGCAAGGCCGGGGCGCCAGAGTTTCATCTCGGCGTGAAGCTCGCGCAGCAATTCGCCGGTCGAGACCAGAATGTTCCGATGCACGCGCAGACCGGGCGCGGCCGCGCCTTTTGTCGGGATGAGCAGGCTTGTCGCATAGGCGGCGATGGCAATCAGCATGAGCTGTGTCGCCGCAAATCCCGGCGCAATGCTTTTGTTCGCCGCCAGCGCGCCGGCGACGAGGCCGAAGAGGATGGCGAGGAAGGTCGCGGCTTCGACCAGCGCATTGCCGGCGGGCAGTTCTTCGATCGCCAATTGTTCGGGCAGAAAGCCGTATTTCACCGGGCTGAACAAAGCCGCGATCGTGCCGAGGCCAAACAGCGCGACATAGAGCAAGGGCAGGGCGCCGAACCATACGCCGGCCGCCGCGACCGCCTGCACGAAAATCTCGCCGATCTTCAAGCGCCGCGCGACGAGCGCTTTGTCATGCGCATCGGCCCATTCGCCGCCGAGGCCCGAGAGGAACACCGACGGCAGGATGAAAATGCCGACCGCGAGCGTGATCAACGCGCCGGCATTGGCTTCGCCGAGACGAAACAGGATGAGCGTCGCCAGCAGATTGCGGACGAAATTATCGTTGAAGGCCGAGAGGAACTGGCACCAGAAAAGACCCGCAAACCTTGGGCTGCGCAAGAGGGCGAGAAACATAAGGGGCTCTTAGCGTAAGGGCTCGGCATGACCGGCGAGCCGGGCAATCGCCGGGAATTGCGCGCGCACCTTATGCTCGAGCGCATCGACAGCCTGGTGCACCTCGGCGACGCTGGTGCGCGGATTGGCGCGGCAATGATAGTTCACGACAAGGCCCGAGGCCGTCTGGCGCGCCCTTACATCGTGAATGTCCACGATGCCGCCGCTGGCGGCTGCGGCCAGCGCCTTGGCAATGGCGGCGCGGGTTTCTTCCGGCGCATTTTCGCCGGCGAGCTCGCGCGGCTCCAAGGGCTCGATATGCGTGTCGATCTCGGTGTCGGGGCCAAGCTCCTTGCGCGCCTCCGCTTCGAGGCCGGAGGCGATGCTGTGCGCCTGGCCGAGCGGCATGCCGCCATCGACCTCGATGTCGCAGGACAGCGCGATCCTGCCCGCGACCTGCTGGACGATGACATGGTGGATCGCCACATGGCGTTTGGCGGCAATGAGCAGCAGCCGCTCGATCGCGGTTTCATTGTCGAGCGCGACCGGCGTCGTCTCGACGGTGAGTTCGACATCGGGATGGGTTGCCGCGATCGCGGCGCTGACATTGCCCTTGATCGCCGTCACATCGTCCTGCGGCAGGGTCCGCGGCACGCAGATGGCAATATCGCCGAACACATTGGCGCCGACCGGGCGCAGCCGCAGATTGTCGATGGCGATCACGCCAGGAACGCGCAGCGCCGCGGCGCGGATGCTTTCGGCCATCCCGCGCGGGGCGGCATCGATGAGCGTGTCAATCGTCCGGCGCGCGAGCCGATAACCCGCGATGGCAATGTAAATGGCGACGGCGATCGCCGCGATCGTATCGCCTTGGACGAAACCGAAGCGCGCGGCAACAAGGCCAATGAAGGCAATGGCTGAGCCGACGATATCCGAGGCGAAGTGCAAGACGTCGGCGGCCAGCGCGTCGCTTTTCGTCTGGCGGGCAATGCGCGACAAAACGCGCGCCCGGGAAAAATCGACCAGAATGGAAACGATCAGGACGCCGAAGGCCAGGAGATTGGCGTTGACCGGCGTGGCTCTCACCGTCAGCCGGTTCACCGCCTCGATGAGGATGAAGGCCGAAAGCGCGAAGAGAAACGCCGTTTCGCCCAGCGCCGCCACGGTCTCGATCTTGCCGTGTCCATAATTATGCTCTTCGTCCGCCGGCTTGCCGGCGACGCGCACCGCATAAAACGTGAGGAGCGTCATGCCGACGTCGATCAGATTATGACCGGCCTCGGAGAGGAGCGCCAAGGATCCCGACATAATCCCGGCGACGAATTTCGCGACCGTCAGAACCGAACTCGCGGCGATCGAGAGGAGGGCGGCTCTTTCCTTGATGCGTTGGGCCTGGTCCATAGGGCGTCCGGCGCATAATTAGAGATTGAGCTTGCCGCCGCGGCGACCGGGGTTTTATCAGTCCTAGAGCATGCTGCAAAAAAGTGGAAACCGGTTTTTTGCGAAAAAGCTTGCGCTGATGTCCGGACCGGCGATCCGGCAGGCAGTCGGCAGGCTTGAGACCCATCGGGAGCGCCTATGGAATATCTGCACACAATGGTCCGCGTGAGCGACCTCGATCAATCGCTCGATTTCTATTGCGGCAAGCTCGGCCTCGTCGAGATGAGCCGCATCGTCAGCGAGCAGGGCCGCTACACATTGGTCTATCTCGCCGCACCCGGCGACAGGGAAGAGGCCAGCGCAACCAAACGGCCGCTCGTTGAGCTTACGTATAATTGGGACCCGGAGGTCTATACCGGCGGGCGCAATTTCGGCCACCTCGCCTTTGCGGTCGATGACATTTACGCGACATGCGCGAAGCTGCAGACGGCGGGCGTGACCATCAACCGGCCGCCGCGCGACGGCTACATGGCCTTCATCCGTTCGCCCGACAATATCTCGATCGAGCTTTTGCAGAAGGGTGCGCGCAAGCCGCAGCAGGAGCCGTGGACATCCATGCCGAACACCGGCGTCTGGTAGAGTCTCAGGTCTTCTTCGGCTTGGGTTTCTTGGCGGCGGCCCTTGTGCGCGGCGGTGTGGCGAGCGCCGCGACCGCCTCCGATTGGTAGCCGTAGGATTTGAAGCGCTCGACGATGATGGCGACCTCTTCATCGGGCAGAATATGCGGCCGGCCGATGCTGCGCGCGATCACATACATTTTAGCGAGCGCTTCGAGCTCGACCGCGCGCCACATCGCCTGACCGAGGTCGCGCCCCGTGACCACCATGCCGTGCTGGCCGAGCAACACGCCGTGACGGTCGCGCAGACCTTCGACGACAAGGTCTGACAACTCCTGCGTGCCATAAGGCGCGTAGGAGGTGCAACGCACCGTGGGGCCGCCGAAGGCCGCGATCATATAATGCGCCGCCGGGATATCCTCGCGCAGAATCGACAGCGCGGTTGCATAGATCGAATGCGTGTGCACGACGGCGCCATCGTTGGGACGGGCGCGCAAAATGTCGCGATGCATACGCCATTCGCTCGACGGCTTTTGCAGCCCGGTCCAAGAGCCGCCATTCGTCGCCAGCGGCATCGAGGCAATCATGTCCGGTGTCAGCCGGTCGTAGGGAATCCCGCTCGGCGTGATGAGCATTTCGTCGTCGAGCCGAACGGAAAGATTACCGGAAGTGCCTTGATTGATCTGGAGCCGTTCCAATTCAAGGCAGGAATCAACCAGAGCTTTACGGAGTTTGGTTTCGATCATGACGGTTTTGTTGCTTCTGCGAGGATTGCAAAAATTTCCGCAGGTGCGGAACCAGGAGTCGCGACGCGCGTTTTTGTCTTTCGGCCTTGAGCAGTAACGCCTTCAACCGTCAGCCAAATCGCCGCCGAAGATTATCCTTGATCATGGCAAGACGAGAGGCGCTTTTAGAAGACGTAAAAATTTAGCGCAATTTCGTCTTCGCTCTTGCGGAATGAATTACCATTCATCGCGCTGCACACAAAGCGGGTTCAAAATTTCTTATTCCGAACGCAAAGAATGACTCGACAAACGCGAAGTTCGGCGCATGCTGCGCGCGTTGGGGCTGATGCTTGATGCCGTGCGCGCACCGCGCTTTTAAAAATTCCGGCACATGCTTCCGGCACATGCATTGCCAATTTTTAATATTGCTCATTGGATGACACGACCGTGAGAGGCAACACGAAAGAATCGTGTTGCTGTCACGAGTTTGCCGAGTTCGAACGTCATTGGTTTTTGCACTCGCAGCCGATGACTAAGATGCGGACTTGGAGCGGCAGCGAAAGATTAGACCCTTTCAAAATTGGAAAGAGTCTCGGCTGCTGAAGGCGCACAGAACATCGCAATTCTCAACGTCGCGATTGGGTTCGCTGCAAGCAAACGAAAGGAGGCCTCGATGTCGATCGACGAAATCGTTCATACCTGTTCGAACGAAAATGTTGCGCGCGCGGCAGTTGCCTCGATTGGTTTTTCTTTCGTCTCACGGGTCAAATCGGCAGCCGATCTTGTCGGTGTCAGCATCGGTACGTTCACGGCGCGAGCGGTGCGTACCTTTGCCAACGAGGCACCGGCGAGCGAAAAGCGCGAAGTGCTGCGCGCTATGTTCCGCAGCGATCAACCGATCCTGCGCGGTCTCGAAGCGATTCTCGAGCGTCAGTTGGAAGATGCGAGTTCGCTTGATCGCCGCGAATGGCGGCGCCCGATTACGCCGACGCGGCAGAGGTCGCAGGGCGACGCCGCCAGGGATTGTTGCTATCCTTGACCTCGGCGCCTTCGCCGGGCTGATAGAAATGCGTCATCACCGGCTTGCGGCCCGCTTCGAGCAGCTTGATTGTCACCGGATCGGTGATCTCAAGCGTGTCGAAACCGCAGCGCGCGTATAATTGAATCTGATCGAAGAGAATATCGCCGGTGGCGCGAAGCTCACCGGCGAATTTGTAACGGTCGCGTAAAATCCGTGCCGTCGAATAGCCGCGCCCGTCCGTGTACTTCGGGAAGCTGACCGCGACGAGCGCGAGGCGGGGCAGATCGTCGGCGATCATCTCGGCGGTCTCGCCCGGCCCGAGCAGGACACCGAAAGCGATATTGCTATTGTGGGCCGGGGCGAGCTTTTTCCATTCGGCGAGGCCGAGCAGCACCTGGCCGTCGGCCGGCAGCTCTTCCGCCGCATCAAGCCGGCGCCAGCTGTCGTTCTCGAATTTTCCGTCGCGATAAAGCGCCATCGTCAGATATCTGCCTCTGCTTCCAGCTTCGCCGGGATATGCACGCCACATTCGGTCTTGCCGCGGCCGCGCCAGCGCCCAGCCCGTGCCTCCTCGCCCGGTCGCACCGGCGAGGTGCAGGGCAGGCAGCCGATCGAGAGATAGTTTTTGGCGACGAGCGGATGCGGCGGCAAGCCGTGTTCCTCGAAATAAGCCACGATGTCGGCGCGCGTCCAGGTCGCCAGCGGATTAAGCTTGATCCGCTCGCCATCGCTTTCGAAAAGCGGCAACCCGGCGCGCGTCGTCGCCTGGAAGCGTTTGCGGCCAGTGATCCAGGCGTCGTAATTCTTCAAAGCTTTGGCCAGCGGCTCGACCTTGCGAATGGCGCAGCAGCGGTCCGGATCGCTCGACCAGAGGAAGGTTTCCGGATCTTCCTTGGCGAGCGTCTCAGGGTCGGGCTTCAGCGTGTCGACATTGGTCAGCCCCAAGCGGGCGATCAGGGCGTCGCGATAGGCCAAGGTCTCCGGGAAGAGGTGGAGCGTATCGAGAAAAAGCACCGGCGTCGCCGCGTCGATCTGCGAGACCATGTGCAAAAGCACCGCCGATTCGGAGCCGAAGCTCGATACGAGCGCGATGCGGCCGGGGAACAAGTCTTCGATCGCCAGCCGGAGAAGCTTCTGCGGGGCGAGCGCTTGAAAGCGCTCCGCCAGCCGCGATGCCGCGCTTTCGTCGCCGAACAGAAGGCTGCTAGGCGTGCTCATAGAGCGCTTCCTTGAAGGGCGCTGCGCCGACACGCCGATAGGCGCTGATGAAATCCTCATCGCGGCTCTTGCGCACCTTCATATAGGTCTCGACGATGGTCTCGATGGCATCGACCACCGTCTCGCTCGAAAAGCCGGGGCCGAGAACGTCGCCGAGCGCGCAATGTTCGTCGGCCGCGCCGCCGAGCGTGATCTGATAGGTTTCGACGCCCTTCTTTTCGAGCCCCAGAATGCCGATGTGGCCGACATGGTGATGGCCGCAGGCATTGATGCAGCCCGAGATATTGATGTGCAGCTCGCCGATCTCGGCGGCGCGGCCGTTATGGCCGAAGCGCTCGGAGATGCGCTGCGCGATCGGGATCGAGCGCGCCGTGGCCAGCGAGCAATAATCGAGGCCGGGGCAGGCGATGATGTCGGTCACGAGGCCGATGTTGGCAGTCGCAAGGCCCGCCGCCTTCAGCCGGTCGTAGACCGCCGGCAGGTCGTCGAGCGCCACATGCGGCAGGACGAGATTCTGCTCATGCGCGACGCGGATTTCGCTATGCGCATAGGTCGCGGCGAGATCGGCGGCGGCCTCCATCTGCTCCGCGGTGATGTCGCCGGGAATGCCGCCGATCGGCTTCAGCGAGATCGAGACGACGCCATAGCCCGGCACCTTGTGCGCGACAACGTTTTGCGCGGCGAAATGGGCGAAGTCGGCGTCCTGCGCCCGGCGTGCCTCGAAATTCTGCGCCGGCACCGGCCGTGACGGTAGATCGGGCAAAGCGAAATAGCTTTTGAACCGGTCGACGATCTCCGGCGTCAGCACGAGGTCCGGATCGCGGCTGCGGGCGAATTCGGCTTCGACCGCGTCGCGCATCGCCTCGGCACCCTTTTCGTGGACGAGAATCTTGATGCGCGCCTTGAACTTATTGTCGCGGCGGCCTTCGAGATTGTACACGCGCAGGATAGCGGCGGTGTAATTGATCAGATCGGCCTTGGCGACGAAATCGCGGATCTTGTAGGCGACGAAGGGCGAGCGACCGAGGCCGCCGCCGACATAGGCGGCAAAGCCGATCTCGCCGTCCGCGTTGCGGACGATCTGATAGCCGATGTCGTGTACCTGGATCGCGGCGCGGTCATGCGGCGCGCCGGAGATCGCGATCTTGAACTTGCGCGGCAGATAGGAGAATTCCGGATTGAGCGACGACCATTGCCGCAACAATTCGCAATAGGGCCGCGGATCTTCGATCTCGTCGGCAGCGGCGCCGGCGAACTGGTCGGCGGTGACATTGCGGACGCAATTGCCCGATGTCTGGATGGCGTGCATCTCGACGCTGGCGAGCTCGCTCAGAATGTCCGGGCAATCGGCCAGCGCCGGCCAGTTATACTGGATATTCTGGCGCGTGGTGAAATGGCCATAGCCCTTGTCGTAGCGCCGGGCGATATGCGCGAGCTTGCGCAACTGGCGCGGCGCCAAAGTCCCGTAAGGGATTGCGACGCGCAGCATATAGGCGTGCAATTGCAGATAGACGCCGTTCATCAGCCGCAGCGGCCGGAACTGGTCCTCAGTCAATTCGCCGGACAGCCGGCGCGCGACCTGGTCCCTGAACTGGGCGACCCGCTCTGCGACAAAGGCCGCATCGAATTCGTCGTAACGATACATATCAACTCCGCGCCGTCAGCGACGGCGATGTCTTGTAAGCAACGGTCGGCCCCAGCTCGCGAATGGCATTGCGCAGGCTGATCGCGTGGAGCCCGTCTGTGCCTTGCTCGACCGGCACAGCGAGGACGTCAATGACTTGGTTCTCGGCAATCGCGGCCTGGGCCTGCTGAAGCCCGGCCTGGGTCTCCGCATCGGTTGAAAAAACCGCCGCGGCCGCCAACGATTCGACCCAATTTCCATGCGAATCGAGATAGATGACCGTTCCGTCGCTGAGCCGGTTTGCCGAAACGACTTGCATCACGCCGCGTTTTCCCAAAAAGCTGGAGGAGCGAGTAGGGATATAGGTCAAGCCGCCGGATTTCGCCAGAATTTTGTGACAATTATTCTATATCACAAAGTTATAATGTTATATTTGGCGTGGTCCCGGCTTGAAGATGGCCGCCGTAATCGGGTGGCATGACCCGCACGGCGTGTCTAAATCTTTCCCGTCGCATCAAATTCTTGGAAACGGCGTCGCGGCTTGGGTCCGACGCTGAACGCGCGTTCAGGAGGCAATTTGTTTTTTGGGATCGACTTTCATCCTTTGATCGAACGGCATGGTTATGCGGTCGTTTTCATTGTCGTTTTGCTGGAAGGGGCGGGGTCGCCGCTGCCCGGTGAGACGGCGCTGGTGCTCGCGGCCGTCTATGCCGGGGCAACCGGCCGGCTCGATATCGCAACGGTTCTGCTTGTTGCGGTCGCCGGCGGCATCCTGGGCGGCACCGGCGGCTATTGGATCGGCCGCGCCTTGGGCGGTGAAGTCCTGACGAAATACGGCAAGTGGATCGGCCTCACCGAAAATCGGTTGGCACTCGGCCGGCATCTTTTTCAGAGCCATGGCGGCAAGATCGTCTTCTTCGGCCGGTTCGTCGCCGTCCTGCGCGTGATCGCCGCGCTGCTCGCTGGTCTCAACCGCTACGATTTCCGGCTGTTCTTCGTGTTCAATGCCGCGGGCGTCATCGCCTGGGCGCTGATCATGGGGCTTGGCGCCTATTTCTTTGGCGACGCGATGACGCGCGTCAGCGGTCCGCTGGGCGTGATCGGCCTGCTGTTTGCGGTCGGCGTCATCGTCGCGTTTTTCTTCGTCCTGCGGCGGCAGGAGAAAAAATTCGAGACGCAGCTCTCGGCGCAGGCTCTCGCCAAGAAAGATGACGCGAGCTTGGAGACACATCGGCCTTGAGCGGCTCCGGCTGCGTTGGAACAGCCGCGTGAGACAGGCGTTCGCCCTCGCTCAAGGGAGACGCCGATCATGCCAGAGCATCACAGATTGCCGCGGCTCGGCGCGGTGCTGATGGCTGCCGCGCTGCCGATGGCCGCCTCGATAAGCGCGGCTTGGGCGCAGACGCCGGGCTCGGCCGCCAAGCCGAACACGACCATTCCGGAAAAACAACACTTGGGGCCGGTCGATCCGTCGCATGACGGCGTCATCACGCCGAAGCACGACAATGATCCGGACATGACAAAGACGCCGCCGCCGCAGAGTCCGAACGAGACGCCGGTTATTCCGCCGTCGGCGACGCCTGGCGGCAGCGACGCGAAGTAGACCTTAGGCCGCCGTGCCGAACAGGTCGTAGGCGTCGGCGCGCAGGATCTTCGCCAGCACGATGTCGCCGGGCCGCAACGGCCGGCGGCTCGACACATAGACCTTGCCGTCGATCTCCGGCGCGTCGGCTTTGCTGCGGCCTTCGGCCACCGAAGGGCCGGCCTTGTCGATGATGACGTGCAAATGCCGGCCGATCTTGCGCTTCAGCAGATTGGCGCTGATCGCCTGCTGATGCTGCATGAAGCGATTATAGCGCTCTTCGGCGATCTCGGCGGGGATCGGCGGCAGGCCGAGATCATTGGCCGCGGCGCCGGCGACCGGCTCATATTTGAACGCCCCGACCCGGTCGAGCCGTGCCTCGGTGAGCCAGGACAGAAGGAACTCGAAGTCCTCTTCGGTCTCGCCGGGAAAGCCGACGATGAAGGTCGAACGCAAGGCGAGATCCGGACAGGCCGCACGCCAGGCTTTGATCCGGTCGAGCGTCTTCTCCTGGTCCCCCGGCCGCCGCATCGCCTTCAGCACGCGCGGGCTCGCGTGCTGAAAGGGGATGTCGAGGTAGGGCAGCACTTTGCCCTCGGCCATCAGGCCGATCGCCTCGTCGATATGCGGGTAGGGATAGACGTAATGCAGCCTCACCCAGGCGCCGAGGCTGCCGAGCTCGCGTGCGAGGTCGATGAATTTGGCGCGCACCTGCCGGTCGCCGAGCGTGCTTTCCGCGTAACGCAGATCGAGCCCGTAGGCGCCCGTGTCCTGCGAGATGATGAGCAGCTCCTTGACGCCGGCGGCGACGAGCTTTTCCGCCTCGCGCAGGACATCGGCGGCCGGGCGCGAGACAAGATCGCCGCGCAGCCGCGGGATGATGCAGAAGGAGCAGCGGTTGTTGCAGCCCTCGGAAATCTTCAGATAGGCGTAATGACGCGGGGTGAGCTTGATGCCCTGCGCCGGCACGAGATCGACGAACGGATCGTGCGGCGGCGCGATCGCGGTATGGACCGCGTTGACGACGCTCTCATAGGCCTGCGGCCCGGTGATTGAGAGGACATTGGGGTAGGCGGTGCGGATCGTCTCCGATTCGGCGCCCATGCAGCCGGTGACGATCACCTTGCCGTTTTCCTCCAGCGCGGCGCCGATCGCGGCGAGCGATTCGGCCTTGGCGCTGTCGAGAAAGCCGCAGGTGTTGACGATCACCGCGTCGGCGCCGGCATGGCTGGCGGTCAGCTCATAGCCTTCGGCGCGCAGCCGGGTGATGATTCGCTCGCTGTCGACCAGGGCCTTGGGGCAGCCGAGGGAGACGAAGGAGATTTTGGGAGGGTTGGCGGTTTCCGCCACCGATGGCTCACGCGTCATGGCGGTGCAGTGCCATGTCTGCGCCGCCGCCGCAAGCGCCCCCAAAGAGCGCACCAGAGGGGGGCTCGGACCGGCGCCAAGCCCGCCGCACGGCGGCCAAAAGAAAAACCCGGCCGCGAGGGCCGGGTTTTCCGATTTTGCTGAAAGCCAGATCTCAGTACTTGGACACGACCGGCGCCGGCGGCGCGAACATGTCGAACTTGTACGAGAAGCCAGCCTGAATGCGGTTGTCACGAACGCGCTGGGAGATGAAGTCGCCCGTCGTGTTGGCGGCGAAATCAGTCAGGCGCCCGTAGTCCGTGTAGCGGTATTCCGCACGAACCGACCAGTTGTTGTCGATGGCGTATTCGATGCCACCGCCAACCGTCCAGCCGAAGCGGCCATGGTTGAAGGTACCGTCGACATCGCCAAAGTTGTCAAAGTAATTGGTACGGATGTTGGCATAGGCGCCGCCGCCTGTGGCGTAGATGAGGACGCGGTCGAAGGCGTAGCCGATACGGCCGCGGATCGAGGCATCGATATCCTTGCGGGTCGTGTAACCGACAACGCCGGGGAGGAAATCGAAACCGTCAGTGCCGCTCGAACGCTGCCCAGAGCCGTTCACGTCACCTTCGAGACCGAAGACGAACTGCGAAACCTGGTAGTTATAGCCGATGTGAACACCACCGACGACACCGCCGCCATTCGATTCGCCAGGAAGGCCGAAACCGAAGCTCTCATCAAACGGGCGCGAGCTGTTGTTCCAGCCGTAGCCGACCTGCGCACCGATATAGACGCCCGACCAGCTGAAAGCCGGCGGCGGCGGCGGCGGCGTATAGACCGGCGGACCTTTTGTGCTGGGCAGATCGGCCGCGATAGCGACGGAGCCCAGGATGACCGACGAAATGGCCGTCAAAGCCGTCGTCGCTATAATCTTACGCAACATCAGGAATCCCCTCTTCGAGTTGGCACATGAAGCCAGCTAATTCCAACTGATGGCTGGATCAATAGACCCGAGATCGAAAACTAAGTCTAAACCCCGTTTAGCGCCGCGATGTAGTACTTATGCAACGCTGCCAACAGACAAACCTCAGCCGCAGGCTCGCTAGAGTTTCTAACGAGCGAATTGAGGGCGCAAATATGGCAGACCCGGGGGAGCAAGTTTGGTGACGTGAACTTGAAGTAGGCAGAAGCTCTGCCGTATCAACTTTCCGTCAGCCAAACCCGAAGCTGCGAAGCGGAAGCATTTACTGTGAAGTCTTATGCTGCCAATCCGCGCTCCGGCCCCCCATATGGCACGGCGCTGGTCAAAGTTTCCTTAACCCCCGAATGATCGAAACCAACCACCGCATAATCATGCTTTAGTGTTGCGCCGTGGCCGTGCCATAACGCACATCAAGGAAGGGTGGCCGAGCGGTTTAAGGCAGCGGTCTTGAAAACCGCCGTGGGTGAAAGCCCACCGTGGGTTCGAATCCCACCCCTTCCGCCAATTCCTTCCTAGGTTACTGATACAGAAGTAGTTTTCGACTAGGGTCTTAGCGGCCCTGGTCTGCCCTTGGCTTGAAAGTTGGGAATTTTCGACCTCGGGCAGAGCCATCTAGGAGACGCTTTAGCCTCCGATTCTGTTGCCCTTCCGCTTCGTCACTTTTGCGTAACCTTCGCAGAAGATTCGTGATCGGAGCTTGGCGAGCGGATCGATCCCGCAACGGCTGGACGAAGAAAGCCAGACGGGCCCCTGCAGCCTGGCCGTCACTGCGTTCGATTTCGGACTTGGGCTGATGATGGCGCCGGTTACAAATGCCGCGCGACAAAAGCGCGATCGCCTTGCGGCTGCGGCGGCGAAGACAATCGCCGCCTAGCAAATGTCGAAGCTGATTTGTGCGAACGTCGTTACTGATCCGTGACCGGCGACGGTTCGACGTCGTAGGTGCCGAAGGGATCATGATAGCGCGGCGTTTCGACCGGCGCCGGCGCATAGGCGCGATAAGAGTCCTGCGCATACTGGCGGACATGGTTGTAGGCCAGGTGATGGTGGCTGTGACGCGCGCCAGCGACTGCCGCGCCCGACGACAGCGCCACGGCGAGTAAGGACGTCAGAAGAATCGTCTTCATGGGATTGCTTTCCAGTCTCGTTGGAGCGGCGCAAAGGCCTGCGCGCTTCGATTGAGATATTTGGTCAGCAAAGCGCTTATTCTATGCTGCGTGAACTAAAACTTAGTTTAGAGCGCGCTCTCGCCAGTAGACGACTCGGTATAAAACTTATTTTAAAAATCATATCGGGTCGATTTAATGCGGGATTTGCTTCGCATTACTTGACGAATCGAAGCGACCAGTGCGCGTCGCGTGTCCTGGTTCTCGTCTTTTCGGCCAGTGCCAACGCGTCACCGCGAATTCGTCGCGAGGTGGCGCGCGCCCTCCATAAGGGCGTCGTTGCGCTGCGGATCGAGGATATCGTTCCGATCCATGCGCTCGAAGATTTCATCGCGACGGTACACTGGTTCGATGCCTCGACGCCGCTGGTCGAAAATCATCTGCGGCGCTTGACGGCGACGGTTACGAAAAATGGTTTGTTCTGAACCTCGATCGTTCAGAACAATACCGACGCTCGCTTCGTCGCGAACGCGCGATCACAGACAAGGGAGCTGGTACCTTCGCGACTGGGCAACGGCGTTGTACGTCCGCTGTCAGCGGCCGTTCGAGCGCAGGAACTTACCGGACCCTCGCTCCTTCAACGATCAAGATCACGAATGCCGATGGTTCGACGGTCCAGCACCGCGCGCAATGATTGTCTAAAAAAGTATCAAGCTTCGTCCGGGTCGATATAGCTTGCGATCTCCGCCGCATCCAATGTTGCGCCGCTTTCGGTTACAAGCCGATAAAAGTGCCAAGCCTCAGGCTTGATCTTGAGCTTGAAGTGCATGAGACCCTCGTCGAGCGTCGAAAAGCGAAGGATCGGTACGCGGATCGCCGATGGCGCCGCATGCGCGGGGCTAAGATACAGAGCGCACGGCTCGAATCGATTGAACGCAGACATCAGGCCCTCTCACCGAGGTTTCTGTCGTCATTATGGCCGGCGTGATATGTCCTTCATTGTTGCACGGCCCACATTACGCGTGCATGACCGCATAATCCTACAACGAAAGTGGAAAACGAGAAGACACGTGTAACTTTTCTTGCGAGCGATCTGCCACAATGCTAACTCAAGGTACCACAGGAGGAACCGTGAATGGCAAGGCAAGCTGTGAAAACGGCGAAAGCAACGAAAACGGCAAAAGCGAAGAAGACAACGCGCCGGGTGATCAGACCGTGGACGAAGGAAGATATCCGCAATCTCAAGGCGCATTCAAAGGCTAGGACGCCTGTCGCCAAGATTGCGAAGGAGATGAAACGGACCGTTGGCGCGCTGCGGCGCCGTGCCGGTATTCTCGGCATCGGTCTTGGTGAACACCGCTGAGCGAAATTAACTTGGGCGCCAGAAGGTGATGACAAGGCCGCCAGCGACGATAAGCACGCCGCCGAGGTAGATGGGAAGGTCTGGCCGCGCGCCGAAGAAAATGAGATTGACGAGCTGCGCGATCACGAAGAACAGCGTGACATAGACCCCGAGCAGCTTGCCGAAATCCCATGGCGGCGAATTTACTGTGAGGCCGTAGGCGAAAAGAACTGCGGCGCCGACAGCGAAAATGCCGACACGTGCCGGTGTGCCCGGCGTGTGCAGGCCCTTGCGCACAATCGCATCGCCGCCGGCTTCGAGTGCCGCGGCAATTGTCAGAATGAGATAAGCAAAAACAGGATTCATCGAAGGCACCGTAAGTCATTTCGCGGCGGAGCGCCGAAGGCCCGCCGCAATACCAGCAAGGTGCCGATCGGCAAAGAAGGATTTGCACGGCGTTTATCGTCGGGGTGCAAACGGACATTGCAGAAGCCCAAACCAACCCGCGCCGGGCCCGATGTGGCAGCGTTCATCGAAACGCATCTGCCGCTTGTTCCAGTCAATTCGATTCCGGAAATCCGTCTGCATCGCGCTCAGGCATCGAGCGGCCTGTGGCGGCTGGCGCAATCGGCAAAGGAGGGGTTCGGCGCGCCCTATTGGGCCTATCCCTGGGCGGGCGGCATCGCGCTGGCGCGATATCTTCTGGACCAGCCGGAGGTCGTGGCCGGTCGCGCCGTCTTCGATCTCGGCGCCGGATCCGGCCTCGTCGGCATTGCCGCGGCGAAAGCCGGCGCGCGACACGTGCTCGCCGCCGATATAGACCGCCACGCGATTGTCGCGCTCGGCCTCAACGCAGCGGCAAACAATGTCGGCCTCTCGTCGATCTGCAGCGATGCGACGGCCGCGCCCCCGCCCGCCGCCGACGTGGTTCTCGTCGGCGACCTTTTCTACGAGGCCGCTCTTGCTCAGCGCGTCACGGCCTTTCTCGAGACCTGCGTCGGCGCCGGCCTCAGCGTGCTCATTGGCGATCCCGGCCGGGCTTTTCTGCCACGGACGCGTCTGCGCCGGCTTGCCGAATATCCGGTGACGGATTTCGGCGATGCCGGCACGGCGGTGCGGACGAGCACGGTGTTCGCGTTTGACGCGTACCGGCCGTGAAACCTCAGAGCAGCATCCCGCCCGAAACCTCGATCCGCTGGCCGGTCAACCAGCGGTTTTCGTCGGCGAGCAGGTTAGCGATCATCGGCCCGATATCATCCGGCACGCCGACGCGGCCCATCGCCGTGATCGAAGCGATGTGTTTGTTGAGCTCGGCATTGTCGCGGACCGCGCCGCCGCCGAAATCCGTCTCGATCGCGCCGGGCGCGACGACATTGGCGGCGATGCCGCGCGGCCCAAGCTCCCTCGCGAGATAGCGGGTGAAGACTTCGATCGCGCCTTTCATCGCGGCATAAGCGGCATAGCCGGGAAAGCTGAAGCGGGCGAGGCCGCTCGACAGATTCACGATGCGGCCGCCGTCGGCGATCAGCGGCAGGAGCTTTTGCGTGAGGAAAACGACGCCCTTCAAATGCACGCGATAGAGGCCGTCGAAATCCTCTTCGCTCATCGTCTCGATCGGGCCCGGCGCGCTGTGACCGGCATTATTGACCAGGTAATCGAAATGCGTGCGCCCCCAGATGTCGCGTAGCGCCGTTGCGATCTTGCCGGCGAAAGCCGGAAAGCTTGCCGTGTCGCCGGTGTCCAATGGCAGTGCGAGCGTTTTGCGGCCGAGCGCCTTGATTTCGGCCGCGACCTTTTCCGCCTCCGCCTGGTTGGAACGATAGGTAAAGATCACATCGATGCCGCGCGCTGCGGCGGCGAGGGCCGTGTTGCGGCCGAGGCCGCGGCTGCCGCCGGTGATGATGGCGATTTTCTGCGTATCGGTCATGGCATGCTCCGTGACATGGTTCTTGGGCGTGGTTCTTACGGGTTCGGCGTCGATATGGGCTTGGCGGTTGAGGCCGTCATTGCCGAAAGGCCCGAAAAACTTGCCTGATCCTCCAATCCGGCTTGGAAGCGCGGCCGCGCATCTTTATTCTCCGGAGCAGAATAGGTCAGGGTTCTCATCCGATGTCCAATGCTCTGAAAGACGCCGTCCGCTCTTATTTCGCCGCCAAGAGCAACGCCGACGGTCCTATCCGACGGATATCGAAGGCCTGACGCTGATGCGCAGCACGACGGAGGTTCTGCCCAATCCGAGCGTCTATCGGCCGGCGCTTTGTGTGGTCGTGCAAGGCGCCAAGCAGGTCATGTTCGGCGAAAGGCTGTTCGATTACGAGGAAATGCAATGTCTCGTGATCAGCATCGCGCTGCCCGCCTTCGGCCGTGTGACGCGGGCGAGCGCCGAGACACCGTTGCTGGCCTTCCATCTCGATTTCGACATGGGCATTTTGCGCGATGTGATGAGCGCGCTCGAGGCCCCACCGGCGCCGAGCGGCGAGGCGGCCTTTGGCGTTTTCGTCGATAGGCTGAGCGATCCCTTGGCCGATTGTCTCACGCGGCTGATCCGTTTGCTTGAGACGCCGAAGGCGATCCCCATTCTTTATCCGGCGATCATGCGCGAGATCTGCTTTTGGCTGCTGACTGGTCCGCATGGCGCGGAGATTTGCAAGCTCGCCCTGCCGAACAGCCATACGCAGCGCATTGCCCGCGCGATCTATCTGCTGCGCGAACAATTTTCGAAACCCGTCCGGGTCGAGCAGCTTGCCGCCGTAGCCGGCATGAGCGCCTCGTCATTCCATCAGCATTTCAAGACGCTGACGGCAATGACGCCGCTGCAATACCAGAAACAATTGCGGCTTCTCGAAGCTCGCCGCCTAATGATCGACGGCGGCGCCAATGTGGCGCATGCCGCCTATCGCGTCGGCTATGAAAGCGCTTCGCAATTCAGCCGCGAATATGCGCGCATGTTCGGCCAGCCGCCGAAACGCGATGCCGCCGAGCTCAGAGCGCAGCCGGCGTGACCGTGCCATAGCCATAATGCACGCAGGCCGTGCCGACGACATAGCGCGCGTGCGGATCGTCATGCGCCGCGACAACGAGCAAATTCACATGGTCCAAGCTTCCGCGCGGATCGTTCCGCGGAAAGACGAGTTGCGCGTAGAAGGCGACATTGCCTTTCGGTTCTTCGACCGCCGCGCAATAATCGCTGATCCCCTCGCGGCTCATCAGGATCAACCGCGGCCAAACGACATTCGCAATTGTTACGTCCGTTGCGTTGCCCGCAACCGTGGCGGCGATGATCCTTTTTTCTGCCTCGGTAAGATCGCGGCACGGCGCGACACTGGCCTGGTCCGATGGCCGCTCAATCGAAAGCCGTCCTGCAATCGCCCCCGCTGTGCTGACCGCCCCGCAGAGGAGAAGTTTTGTAAATATCGCGCTGCGCCCCGGTACGCCGAGCGTGGCCATATTCATGGAATTCCTTGGACAAATATGAATTAAATAAAACTCCACTCAACTTATAAGCCAGGCCCAAGCTGAATACAGCCATTAATATTGCTGGCGTAAATATTAATGCTGAATAGAGCGGGGCGCGGCGGCGAGTTTCTATTTGCCTTCAATCAGTTTGCGCGCATCGTCGCGGAGCGCCGCACGCGACTGGTCGCGCGCATAAAGCATATGTCCGCCGCCGTAGACGACGAGCCGCACGCGGCCGGGATCGCCCATCGGCGCGATCTGATCGAGCAGCAATTTCGAGGCGAAATAGGGCGTCACGAGATCCGTCGCGCCATGCGCGACTAGAACGCGAAAATGCGGATCGAGCGCCAGATCTTGCTTGAGGTCGCTCAAGGCCTCCGCATGGCCGTGGCCCCAATCCCAGTCGCCGCTGACACTTTCATTCAGGATCTCGTAGCGGGCATCGACGAACCATTTGAGCTCATTGCCAGCGAGATCCGACATCGCGCCGGCAAGCGGCACTTTGACCGCGTCGAGCACCGGATCGGCATATTCGCTGTGCGCCGCATGCGGATGCGGATCGAAGCCGGTGACGAGCGCATCATAGGCGCTGGCGACACGGCCTTCGGCGCGATCACGCTCGCGTTCGAACGTTGCCGCGTCGATCCGGCCGCCAAGTTTGCGCACCAGCGCCGGATCGAGCCCGGTGAAGCCTGCGACCTTGTCGCTCATCCGCGCCAGCGCCGCGGCATCGCCCTCGCCGCGCAATAGATCGACGACATAGGGGCCGGCGGCATAGGCTTCGACATCGGCGAGTTTCGCCCGCGCGTCGAGCCCGGTGAGGTTGCGCGCCGCCGCGGTCAGAGAGGGCAGGCGGGTTGCGAACGTCAGCGGGTTGTTGGTGCCGCCGAACCAGCCGAAATCGAGCACCGGCGAAATCATGATGATGCCGTTGACGCCGACGCCTTCGGCGTCCGTGAGGCGGCGCGCCAATTTCGGCGCGCGGAAGCCGCCATAGCTTTCGCCGGCGATGAATTTCGGGCTTTCGAGCCGATGGTTTTCCGCGAGCCATTTGCGGATGACCACGGCGAGCGCATTGATGTCGCCTTGCACGCTGAGGAAGCTTTTCGCGGCGTCTTTGTTGAGCGTGCGGCTGTAGCCGGTCTCCGGCGCGTCGATGAAGACGAGGTCGGTGAAGTCGAGCCAGGTTTCGGCATTGGGAATGGTGAGCGGCGGCGCGGAGGGCGACACCTTGCCGTCTTCGAGCGGCAGACGCCACGGCCCCAGCGCCCCGAGATCGAGCCAGGCGGAGCCCGCGCCCGGGCCGCCGTTGAAGGCGAAGGTGATCGGCCGTTTTGCCGGATCCTCGCCGTTTTTCAGAAAGGCCACATAAGCGATATCGGCGATCGGCGTGCCGGTGTTCGCATCGCTCAGCCGGATCGCGCCGGCCTTGGCGGTGAAATCGATCGTCCGGTCGGCAAGCTTGAGCACATGTGAGGTTATGGAGGCGGGGGGCAGCGGATGCGGCGGGGTTGTCTCGTCCGCGGGTCGCGTTGCTGCGGCGCTATGCTGGCTGCTCGATTCCTGTGCTGCCAGCGGCAGCGTGATGAAAGCCCAGCCGCAAAAAACCAGAGCCAAAAATCTCGCCGCACCGATCATTGCCAATCTCCACGCGCGCCGGCGGGCATAGGCCCGCGGAATGTGGTCGCGATGAGGCGGGAATTCAGGCGGCGGTGCGAGCCTGGCGTGGTGTCTCGGACGCGAACGATGGCACCAGATCCTGGGGATCGAGTTGCGGCAGCGCGTCCATCACCCGCTCGGGCGGAAAGATGACAATGACTTCCGTGCCTTCGCGGACGCGCGACTTCAAAGTGAAGGTGCCGCCGTGCAATTCGACGAGGCCCTTGACGATCGGCAGGCCGAGACCGGAGCCTTCCTCGGCATTTTTTTGTGCCAGCGTGCCGCGGCCGAAGGACGACATGACGATCGGGATTTCTTCCTCGGGAATGCCGGGGCCGGTATCTCGCACCGAAAAATACTGGCCGCCTGTCGAGGTCCAGCCGACTTTGATCGTCACCGTTCCGCCAGGCGGGGTGAACTTCACCGCGTTCGACAGAAGGTTGAGCGCAACCTGACGCACCGCACGCTGATCCGCCCAGATGCGCGGCAGTTCCGGCTCCGAGGATTCAAGGATGGTGATGTCGCGTTTCTTCGCCCGCAAGGCGATCAAATGGCGGCACTCATCCATCACGGCATTGAGCGCGACGGGCTCCGCCTTCAATTCGTAGCGGCCGGCCTCGACGCGCGACAAATCGAGAATTTCGTTGATCAGCGCCAGCAGATGCTGGCCGCTCGAATGGATGTCCTTCGAATATTCCTTGTAGGACGGGACCTTGTGGGCGCCGAACAATTCCGCCTGCATGACCTCGGAAAAGCCGAGGATCGCGTTGAGCGGCGTGCGCAATTCATGGCTCATGGTGGCGAGGAAGCGCGATTTGGCGAGGTTGGCTTCTTCGGCGCGGCGGCGCGCCACATCGCTGTTGATCTTCGCCTGTTCCAATTCGGCGATCAGTTCGTCCTTCTCGGTTTCAAAGGAAAGCGAATCGATCGAGCGGGCGTAAAGCTTTTTGGCCAGCACGGCGAAGTAGAGCAGGGTCCCGCAGGCGAGAACGGCCAGCGGAATGGTCCGGTCGCTCAGGCTCGTAGGCCAGAGAAAGGCGACCGTTGCCGCCGTCATCGGCGCGAGACCGGCATAGACCGCGACAGGAATCGAGGCGGTGATCGTCGCGTTCATCGCCGCGACGAGCAGCAGCACGACGAGCACGAAAGTGCGCGCGCTCGGATCGTTGGTCTCGCCGAAGGCGCCGATCATCTGCGCCCAGACGATGCCTTGCATCACTTCGGCGATGACAAAATTGCCGCGCCAATTGCCGACATTGATGCGCGCCGGCTCGAGCGAGAGAAACTTTTTGGCAAGCTGATGCAGAACGAGGGTGACGGCGAATTGAAGCCCGAGCCAGACCAGCAGGCGGCCCGGTGGCGCCCAGGCGAGGGCGACGAGCGCGGCGACGAGCGCAAAAAGTGCGAAGGCGAGCGAGGACCCGGCTCGCCCTTTGGCGTAAAGCTGCAGCAATTCGACGTCGAAGGCGCGATGGCCGGAACCGGCCGAGGTGAGCTTTTCGCGCGCCTCGCGGACCTTCGCGGCCAGCCGCCGGCGTTCGGTCGCGACCCTCGGGTCAGTGCCGCGGCCGCGCTCGATCATCTCGGCGGTGACTTCGGTCATCCTTGGAAAAATCCGTCGATTTGTAAAACCGCGCGCAAGTTTTCGTTAGAGTGTGGCGAAGAAAGATTAACGGTCGCCTGATAGAATCGTTAAGATGGAGTCAATTTGCCGGCACTAAACCTTACGGATCGTTGTGCCATCCCGCACATCTTGCATTCCAAATATTGGTTAAGGCTAAACTTCACTCTAGTTTATCGTGCCGGAGGGGCGCGAAGGGCGTGCGTATTTTACGAGTAAATGTTCACTCCCCTTGGATAGACCAATGTCGTTTCACTCTGTTCCGGTTGCTTCCTTCGGCCTTGACCCGAGCAACCAAGACAACCTCCACAATCCCGCGACTGTTGGCATGAAAATCACCATCGTCGGCTCAGGCGACGCCTTCGGTTCGGGCGGGCGCGCCCATACCTGTATCCGGCTCGATGCCGGGACGGGGACGGTGTTGGTGGATTTCGGCTCGGGCGCCATGACCGCCTGGCAGAAGCTCGGCTTCGACAGCAACGATATCGATGCCATCGTGGTCAGTCATCTCCATGGCGATCATTTTGGCGGCATTCCGGCGCTGCTGCTGCATGCGCAATATGTCGCGCACCGCCGCAAGCCGCTGCTGCTCGTCGGGCCGCCAGGGCTCAAAGCGCGGTTGCGGGAGACGCTCGATCTGCTGTTCCCCGGCAGCCCCACGGCCGATTGGAACTTCGCCTGGCAGGTGCGCGAGATTCCGGGCGGCCGCAAGATCACGGTCGCCGGCCTCAGCCTTGAGACGTTCGACGTCATTCATACGCCGGGCAGCATGCCGACGGGCGTAAGGCTCTCCGACGGCAAGCATGTCTTCGCCTATTCGGGCGATACGGCCTGGACCGACGTGCTCTATGCGATTGCCGCCGACGCCGACCTGTTCTTGATCGAGTGTTCGTCGGGCGACGAGCCGATCCCAGATCATTTGCATTGGCCGCTGCTCAAAGGCAAACTTGGTGGCTTCAGCGCCAAGCGCATTGCCGTCACGCATCTGGGTCCGTCCGCCATTGCAAAAATCCCGGAAATGCAGGCCGCCGGACTCATCGTCGCAGACGACGGATTGGGCCTCGACCTCTGATCTTGCGGCCTATGCCGCGCGTATCCGCGCCTGCCGTTTCTGCCGCGACCTGCCGGCACCGGCGCGGTTGCCGCAGGAACCACGCCCTGTCGTGCGCGTCTCGACGACGGCGCGCCTCGTGCTCGCGGGACAAGCGCCCGGTACGCGGGTCAATGCCACTGGCATTCCTTATAACGATCCGTCCGGCGACCGATTACGCGCTTGGATGAATGTCTCGCGCGAGACCTTCTACGATGAATCGCGCATCGCCATCGTGCCGATGGGCTTCTGCTTTCCCGGCCTCAATGCGCAGAAGGCCGACTTGCCGCCGCGCCGCGAATGCCGTCAGCTCTGGCATGACGGGCTGTTCGCGCTCCTGCCGCAGATCACCTGTATCGTCGCGATCGGCCGCTATGCACAGGATTATCATTTCGCGCGCCTCGGCCAGCCATTGCCGAAAAGCGCGACGCTCGCCGAGATCGTCGGCGACTTCAAAGGCCATGCGCGCCTGAAGCCGCGGATCATCGCTTTGCCGCATCCCTCCTGGCGCAACAATGGCTGGATCAAGGGCAACCCGTGGTTCGAGGAAAAAGTCCTGCCGCTGCTGCGCGCTGAAGTGGCCAAGGCAATCGCTTAATGCCGATCGCTTAGAGCGTCGGACGTTCAGTTTGAATCGCTCGGCGCTTTTAAGTCTTTCTCATCGCATCGGATTTATCCGAAAACCGCTTCGCACTTTCCGGTCCGATGCTCTAAATCGCCGCTTCCTCTTTGCCGGGCCACAATAGCGCGACAAGCACGACAAAAATGGCGCCGGCCAGGCCGCAGACCGGAGCGAAATACGGCCAATGCGCGACAGCGAGATCTGGCAGCGGCGGATTGGCGACGATGAATTCATCGCCGATCATCTGGCCGGCGATAAAGCCGAGCATGGCCGCGCCGGCCCAGACTAAAACCGGGAAACGGTTGATCAGCGCCAGCAGCAGGGTCGAGCCGAAGATGATCAGCGGCACGGAAAGGCCAAGTCCGAAGAGGACGAGCAGCGCCGAGCCTTTCGAGGCGGCGGCGATGGCGACGACATTGTCGAGCGACATCACCGCATCGGCGATGACGATCACCCGTACCGCGCCCCAGATCGAGGTCTGCTCCGTGACCGGCTTTTCGCCGCGCTCGTCGCGCGCGAGCTTGACCGCGATCCAGAGCAGCAGAAGGCCGCCGAACAATTTGATGAAGGGCAGATTGAGCAGGCTGACGAAGACAAGCGTAAAGATGACGCGCAAGCCGATCGCCGCCGCCGTGCCGAGCGCAATGCCGCGAAAGCGCTGTTCCTTCGGCAGTCCGGCGCAGGCCAAAGCGATCACGACCGCATTGTCGCCGGAGAGCAGAATGTCGATCCAGATGATTTCGAGGATCGGAATGACGAAATCGTTGAGGGCAGGGCTCATCCGGCGGCCCGTGAAAAGCCCGCGCTACATCGTTCGTCGGTTTGCGCAGAAAGAATGGAGCGTCCGCACGGATTCGCGCTCCGGCAATGAGCGGCCTTCATAAGTTCATTTATCCATGAGCCGGCGCGGCATGGCAAATTCTAGAGCATCGGACCGAAAAGTGCGAAGCGGTTTTCGGACAAATCCGATGCGATGAGAAAGACTTAAAAACGCCGAGCGATTCAATTTGGACATCCGACACTCTATGTGCCGCATCGCGACGCGGGCATGACGGATTGCGTCTGCCGGTGATAAGCGGCAACGGCGATGATGGCGATTTCCGCCGCTGCGGCAATGTCGGCGAAATCCAATCGCATGTGATCACGGCCGGGCAATGGGATATGGACGAAGCCTGCGGGCAGGCGCCCGCGCAATGTCTCGTAAAGCGTCGCATTGCAGAGATAGCGGCCGGCGTCGTGCGAGAGCGCGGCGGCGATGCCGGCGCGGCGGATTTTGGCAACAATCTGCGCCGCCGGAATTCGCACGGCGATTGTCTCGGGGCCGTTGAGATCGATGCGGCCGGATGCGGGCCGTTCGCCTTGCGCGTCAGCGGCGCCGAGGCGGCGGCGATTATGCGCGCGGGTTTCGACCGAAATGATCTTGCGGCGCGCGGCCACGCCGAAATGAAGGATCGCGTCCGGTTTGGTCTCGTCCGCGAGGCTGGCAAGCCGCGCCGCAAGCCCCTGATAGACGACGGGCAGGACGTGCGTTTCGAGGCGGATGCCGAGCCGTGCAAAACGGTCGCGCCGCGCCGCCAAATGGCGCATCAAAGCCTCCGACGGATTGTTCTTGACGCCGGGAAAAGCGCCAAAGCCTGTGACAAGCACGGTGATCATTGCGACAGGTCAGATTTCGGCGACAGGTCAGATTTTGGAAAGGCTGTTGGCAAAAATAGCCGCCGCGTCGATCTGCCGGCAAGACAAGCGGAAGCCGATGGTAATGTTCGACCGCCAAAATCGGTACCTGTGTTGTGCAAACGGAGGCGCGTGCTGTGGCGGAATTGGAAGATCATGATCAGGTGACGATTCTTACGCTCGACTCCGTCCTTGACCTGAAGGCGACCACGCCGCTGACGGAACAGCTTCTGGCGCATCGCGGCGCGGATATCGTCGTCGATGCCAGTGCGGTCGAGCGACTCGGCGCGCAATCGCTCCAAGTGCTTCTGTCGGCGCTCGCGACGTGGCAGGCGGACGGACACCAACTCCAATTCCGGCAACCGTCCGATGCCTTCGTCGAGAGCCTGCAGCTTTTCGGCGTTGATGCGGAGCCTTTCCTGAAGCATCCGCACCTCGCCAATTAGAGCATCGGACCGAAAAGTGCGAAGCGGTTTTCGGACGCATCCGATGCGATGAGAAAGATTAAAGCGCCGGGCGATTCAATTTGAACGTCCGACGTTCTAGCGCGCGGCGTCGGCCGCCTCAGCGGTGATCAGGATGGCGCGGAAGTCGTTGACGTTGGTCAGCGTCGGGCCGGTGATGACGCTATCGCCCAAAGCTTCGAAGAAACCGTGGCCGTCGTTGCTGGCGAGCGCGTCCGGCGGCTTGATGCCGAGCTTCCAGGCGCGGGCGAGCGTATCCGGGCCGAGATAGGCGCCGGCGATATCCTCGAGGCCGTCGACGCCGTCCGTATCGCCGGCCAGCGCGTGAATGCCTTCATGGCCGTCGAGCGCGATGCCGAGCGCCAACAGAAATTCGACGTTGCGGCCGCCGCGGCCATTGCCGCGCACCGTCACCGTCGTCTCGCCGCCCGAGAGCAGCAGGCAGGGGGTCGCAAAAGGCTGGTGATGCCTTGCGATCTGGCGGGCGATCGCCGCCATCACCTTGCCGACATCGCGCGCCTCGCCTTCGATCCGGTCGCTGAGAATATGGACCGCGAGCCCCTGCGCGCGCCCGACTTCCGCGGCGGCCTCCAGCGCCATTTGCGGCGTCGCGATCATCTTCATGTCGCTGTTCTTGAGGCGCGGATCGCCCGGCTTGATGCTTTCGCCGCGGCCGCTGGTCAGAACCTCGCGGACCCTGTCGTTCATCTCGATGCCGTAGCGGGTGATGATCGCGAGCGCATCCTGGCAGGTCGTCGGATCGGCGATCGTGGGGCCGGAGCCGATGTCGGCGGGTTCGTCGCCCGGCACGTCCGAGATCAACAAGGTCACGAGCTTGGCCGGGTGACAGGCGACCGCAAGCCGGCCGCCCTTGATGGCGGAAAGATGCCGGCGCACGCAATTCATCTCGCTGATCGTGGCGCCGCATTTCAGCAGCGACTTGTTGAGGCTTTGCTCATCGGCGAGATCGAGACCATCGAGCGGCAGCGGCAAGAGGGCCGAAGCGCCGCCCGAGATGAGGCAGATGACGAGATCGTCTTCGGTGAGGCCCTGCACGGCGGCGAGAAGCCGCTTCGAGCCGGCGAGGCCCGCCGCATCCGGCACCGGGTGGCTCGCTTCGAGCACCTCGATGTCGCGCGTTGCCAGATGATGGCCGTAGCGGGTGACGACCACGCCCGACAATTTGCCGGGCCAGGCGGCCTCGACCGCGCGCGCCATGGAGGCCGCGCCCTTACCGGCGCCGATGACAATGGTACGGCCTTTCGGCGGCTCCGGCAGATAATGCGCCAGAACGCGGGCGGGGTCGGCGGCGGACACGGCGGCGTCAAACAGCGACCGAAGCAGAGCCTTTGGTTCAACTGACATTTGAAGAAAATCGCCTTCCTATTTGTTTTTAATTATTATTTGCAGGCACGCACCGGCACGCCAGCAGCCTGGTCGCGGCAAGCGTCCTCTCGCGCATCGTCCAGGCGTCAGATCGTATAGGTGAATTCCTGCTCGCCGCTCAAGGCCAGAGCGCGCATATCGGCCAGCGTCCGATTGTCCAGGATCTGCGCGATGGCCTCGCGCGCCTCGAGCATCACCAGACGCACGCCGCAGCTTTTCTCGTCCGTGCAATCGTCGCAGCGCCGGTAGGCGGTCCTGCTGGCGCATTGGATCGGCGCCAGCGGCCCGTCGAGCACGCGGATGATATGGCCGACGCGAATGTCCTGCGCCGAGCGCGCCAGCGTATAGCCGCCGCCCTTGCCCTTCTTCGAATTGACGAAGCCGGCATTGCGCAATTCGCCGAGGATCGTGTCGAGAAACTTCTTCGGGATGTCGTTCGCCGTGGCGATGTCGGTGACGAGCGACGGCTCGCCGGGCGGGCGGCCGGCCAGATGAACCATCGCCTTGAGGCCGTATTTTCCTTTTTTGGTCAACATGTTCTGAGTTCGTCACCGCCGCCTGGGACAGGCATAGGAAAAGGATTTTCTATTGTCTACCAAATTTATGTTCAGAATCGACAAACGCCAACCTACCACGCTTCCTTTTCGTCTGCCCAGCTTAGCGCGAGGGTTCGGCTTCGGCGCTGAGCAGCAGCCATTCGTCTTCGGCAGCGGCGAGCGCCCGCTCCAAATCGTTGCGCTGGCGGGCAAGCTGGGCGGCATGCTCAGGGGCGGCGGTGAAAGCGCCGGGCGCGGCCAGCGCCTCATCGACGCGGGCGAGCAAATCCTGAAACTTGGCCATTTTCTCTTCCGCCGCGGCCAGGCGCTTCTTGAGCGGCGCGGCCTTGCGGGCCGGGGCTTGCGCCGGCGGCGTCTCGGCTTTGGCGGTGGCCGGCGTCTCGCCACGGGCGGACAGCACCAGGCGCTTATAGTCGTCCATCGTGCCGTCGAACGGCGCGACGCGGCCGTCGCCCACGACCCACAAGCGGTCGGCGCACGCGTCGAGCAGATAGCGGTCGTGCGAGACGAGGATGACCGCGCCCTCGTAATCGTTGATCGCCTCGATCAAGGCGGCGCGGCTGTCGATGTCGAGATGGTTGGTCGGTTCGTCGAGAATGAGCAGATGCGGGCCATCGAAGCTCGCGAGCCCCATCAACAGCCGCGCCTTCTCGCCGCCGGAGAGCAGCGCGATCTTGGTATCCGCCTTCACATTGGGAAAGCCGATCTGCGCGCAGCGGGCGCGGATCTTCGCCTCCGGCTCGCCGCGCATGAGATCGGCGACGCATTGATAGGGCGTCGCCGCCTCGTTGAGATCATCGACCTGATGCTGGGCGAAAAAGCCAACGTCGAGCTTGGCCGAACGCTCGACGAGACCGCTCATCGGTTGAAGCCGCCCGGCGACGAGCTTGGCGAAGGTCGATTTGCCGTTGCCGTTCGAACCGAGCAGGCCGATGCGGTCGTCCTCGGCAATGGTGAGCGAGAGCCTTTGCAGGACCGGCGTCTCGCCATAGCCGACAGCGGCATTTTCCATGCGCACGATCGGCGGGCGCAACGGCTTTTGCGGCGAAGGCAAGTGAAAGGGCAGCACGTCGCCATCGACGATGGCGGCGACGGGCTCCATTTTCGCCAGCATTTTGAGGCGTGCCTGCGCCTGTTTGGCCTTGGTCGCCTTGGCGCGGAAGCGATCGACAAAGGCCTGCAGATGCGCCCGCTGAACGTCCTGTTTCTTCTTCTGCTTGGCGAGCACCGCCTGCTGCTCGCGCCGCTGGCGTTCGAAGCTCGCGTAATTGCCACGCCATAAAGTGAGCTTGGCCTGGTCGAGATGCAGGATGTGGTCGGCAACCGCGTCGAGCAGGTCGCGGTCGTGGCTGATGACGAGGATCGTGGCCGGATAGCGCGCCAGATATTCGATGAGCCAGAGCGTGCCTTCGAGATCGAGATAGTTCGTCGGCTCGTCGAGCAGCAGCAGGTCCGGTGCGGAAAAGAGCACGGCGGCAAGCGCGACGCGCATGCGCCAGCCGCCGGAAAATTCGGACAGCGGCCGGCTCTGCGCGTCGTGGTCGAAGCCGAGACCGGCAAGAATATGCGCCGCGCGCGATGGCGCGGCATGGGCGCCGATGTCGGCAAGCCGCGTCTGGATATCGGCGATGCGATGCGCATCGGTCGCCGTTTCTGCCTCGGCGAGCAAAGCGGCGCGCTCTTTATCGGCGGCAAGGACGAAATCGACAAGCGTCGTCGGGCCGCCCGGCGCTTCCTGCTCGACGCGGCCGAGACGCATCTGCTTGGGCACCGAGATCGTACCGGAATCCGGCGAGAGATCGCCGGCGATCATCCGGAATAAAGTGGTCTTGCCGGCGCCGTTGCGGCCGACGAAACCGACCCGTGCCCGCTCCGGCAGCGCCGCGGTCGCATTGTCAAAGAGGACGCGCGGCCCGAGCCGGTAGGTCAGTTCGTTGAGGTGCAGCATCGGCGCCTTTTGGCGCAGAACGGACCACGGGTCCAGTTCAAATGAATGCGCGCGATCGTCGCCTAGCCGAAGGAGGTGGGGCCGACCGCGCCGATCCAATGATGCACTTTCGTGTCATCCTTCTCGTCCATGTAGAAGAAATGCGTCATGGTCGGATGGACAGTGCCGCCCGCGCCGTCGTCGGGTGTCATGTCAACCACGCCGCGGAATATCTTCAAAAATCCGCCGTCCCAATATTCGGTGACGTGATGCTGGGCGGTGAATCCGGTGTCGATAAAGGCTTTGAGGTTGGCGCGGATCGCTTCGCGGCCTTTCCAGTCGGCGACGCCAAGATTGCAGACGGCGTCCGGCGTGAAACAATCGAAGCCTTTGCCGAAGGTCTTGTCGTCGATTTCCTTCCACATAGCGAGGAGCCACGCGGGCGGTTCTTTCTTGGTGAAGACGAGTTGCATCGTCGTATCTCCTGACGTTGCGAATGATTGAGTGGCATTCCCCGATGGTTACAGCGGCACGGCGACGCCGAGCTCTTTGGCGATTTCACGCGCCGTCGCAAGCCGCGCTTCCGTGAGCGGCCGGTAGGCGGTCGTCACTGCGGCAAGCACGTCCTGCGGCGCCGTTTCGGGCGTGCCCGCGTGGAACGGCGGGTTCGGTGCATATTGGATATCGAGCTGGATCTTCTGCGCGGCAGCGTCGCTGCGCAGCAGGGCGGCCACGGTGAGAGCGCCGTCAATTCCAGCGGTGACGCCTGCCGCCGTAACGATATTGCCGTCGATGACGACGCGCTCCCGAACCGGCGTGGCACCGAAATAGGGCAGCAGATCCAACGCGGACCAATGCGTCGTCGCGCGCCGTCCTTTCAAGACGCCGGCCGCGCCGCAGATCAGCGCGCCGGTGCAGACGGAGAACAACGGCTTGCCGGCCGCGACATGCGCGCGAATGAAATCCAGCACCGGCGCATCATGCATGAGCGCCTGCTGGCCGGGGCCGCCGGCAACTTGCAGAAGATCGAGCGGCGGCGCGTCGGCGAGCGGCATATCGGGGGTGACGATCAGTCCGCGATGATCGCGAAACGGCCCCGGTCGCGCGCCGAGGGCATACACCTTTGCGTCGGGCACCCGCGACAAAACCTCGAACGGCCCGGTGAAGTCGATCTGGTCCATATCGGGGAAGATCAGAATGCCGATATTGAGCGGTTTGCCGCGAAGCGCGGTGAAGGCCTCGGGCTTAGATGCGATCCCGCCCTCGGCGCGCGTCGCGCCGGGCACACCGACCATCGCCACCGACGACAGGCCGAGGGCTGAAAGTTTCGCAAAGGCGCGGCGATCAAGACGCAATTCATCGTGATGGCTTGTCATGGGACACCCATTTGAAAGAGGAAAAATAAAGTTCGTTGCCGTGTTAGCTGTCGCGCGGCGCGGCGCGCGCTCCGGGCTTCAGCGATCGTTGCAAGGTCTTGCTGCTGCCGAAGCCGACGGCGGCGGCGACAGCCTCCCGATTGCCGGGCAATTCCTGGATGCGCCGCCGGGCGGCTTCGATACGCAATTGCCGGATGTAGCTTCCCGGCGTCATCCCCGTCTGCTGCTTGAACAGGCGGGTGAAGTTGCGCGGGCTCATATGGACATAGGCGGCCATATCTTCGACGCGCGTGACGGACTGAAGATTGTCCGGCACCCACTGCTGCAGATAGCGGATCGGATCGCGATCGGCCATGCGCAGCGCCAGCGCCGTGCTGAGCTGCGGCTGGTCGCCCTGACGCTGGAGGAAGACGACGAGATCGCGCGCCACCGCCTGAGAGACGGCATGGCCGCAATCCGCCTCGACCAGCGCCAGCGCCAGATCGATCCCCGCGGTGATGCCGGCGGATGTATAGATGTTTCCGTCGCGCACGAAGATCGGATCGTGCTGCACCGAAATATCCGGGAAAGCGTCGGTGAGCCTTTCGAGATACCGCCAATGGCTCGTCGCCTGGCGGCCAGACAAAAGGCCCGCATGGGCGAGGTAGAAGCAGCCGGTGCAGATCGAGCCGAGGCGCCGGGTGCGTGTCGCGGCGTCGCGCAGCCAGGCGAGAAACGCCGGGTCTGCCGCGCCGGAAACGCCCTCCTCGCTGCCGGCGACGAGCACCGTGTCGAGCGGCCCTAAGAAATCATGGACGGACTGTTCGCAGACAATGCCGAGGCCGAACTTGGTCTCGACCTTCTTCTGCGCGCCCGCCGCGACGACGGCGATCTCATAAGTCCCGGGCCGTAGCGCCTCGGCCCGGCAGAACACCTCCCACGGCCCGGTGACGTCCTGAAGCGTCACAAGCGGCGGCGCGACGATGAGAACTCTTTTGCGGCTCATGTGAAACGTCCGGTTTTGCCTGACGCAGGGAAATTACGACCGCGCTTCCCCGCGTGCCAGGACAAAAACCGGACAGATTACGCCAAACTGACCGCCCAGCTTGGCTGAAGCTCGCGAGCTAGGCCGCCTCGCGCCGCAGCGAGTCCATGTCGATGACGAAGCGATATTTCACGTCGTTTTTCAGGAGCCGCTCATAGGCCTCGTTGACCGTCTGGATCGAGATGACCTCGATATCGGCGACAACATTATGCTTGCCGCAGAAGTCGAGCATCTCCTGCGTCTCTTTCATGCCGCCGATGGAGGAGCCGGCAATCGCCTTGCGGCCCGCAATCAGGCTGACGCCTTGCACCGGCGGTTCGAGCTCGGTCAGCACGCCGACGATCGCCATCGTCCGGTCGCGCTTCAGCAGCGCGATGTAAGGATTAAGGTCATGCGGCACCGGCACGGTGTTGAGCAGGAAGTCGAAGCTTCCCGCCTGGGCCTGCATCGCCGCATCGTCGCGCGACAGCAGAACCTCGTCGGCGCCAAGCTTCTTGGCGTCCTGCGCCTTGCCGGGCGAGGTCGTGATCATCACCACATGCGCGCCGAGCGCCTTGGCGAATTTGATGCCCATATGGCCGAGCCCGCCGAGGCCGATGACGCCGACTTTCTGGCCGGGTCCGACATTCCAGTGCCTCAACGGCGACCAGGTGGTGATGCCGGCGCAAAGCAGCGGCGCGACCGCCTTCAGATCGAGGTTCGCCGGCACTTTGGCGACGAAGCGCTCCTCGACGACGATCTTTTCCGAATAGCCGCCGAAGGTGAGCTCATCGCTGTTGCGCTCTTTGGCATTGTAGGTCCAGGTCGCGCCATGCTCGCAATATTGTTCGAGGTCGTCGTTACAGGCTGAGCATTGGCGGCAGGAATCGACCATGCAGCCGACGGCGGCGAAATCGCCGGCCTTCAGCTTCTTGACGTGATCGCCGACCTTGGTGACGCGCCCGACGATCTCGTGACCTGGCACCATCGGATAAAGCGAGTTGCGCCAATCGTTGCGCGCCTGGTGCAGGTCGGAATGGCAGATGCCGCAATAAAGGATCTCGATTTCGACATCGTGCGGGCCGGGCGGGCGGCGGGTGAAGGTGAAAGGCGCCAAAGGCGAACGAGCGTCGCGGGCGGCATAGCCACGGACTTCAGTCATGATCATCCTCAATTTATTGGAGGCCCGGCTTCGCCCCAAGGGCAACGCGCCAGGGGCAAGGCAGATCAGGCGGGCTTTGATTAAGACAGCGGGACAATAAATCCGGGTGCCGGGGAGACAAGGTGGAAATTCGGAACGAGTTGATGAATATTATTCAACAATATGCCGCAACCCAACCTGTCCCATCTGATCGTCTTCGCCGCCGTCGGCCGCCATAAAAGCTTTCAGCGCGCCGCGGCCGAGGCGGGCATGTCCACCTCCGCCGTCAGCCATGCGATCCGCGGGCTGGAGGAAAGGCTTGGCGTCAGCCTGCTTAACCGGACGACGCGCAGCGTGTCGCTGACCGATGCCGGCCAGCGGTTGCTCGAGCGTCTGCAGCCGGCGCTGCGCGATGTCGGCGATGCCCTGGAGGAGATGAACAGCTTTCGCTTGAGCCCGACCGGAACCTTGAGGATCAACACATCCCGCGCCGGCGCGCAGCTTGTCATCCTGCCTTTGATTCAAAAGTTTCTCGCCGCCTATCCGGAAATCCGGCTTGAGATTGTCGACGACGATGGGTTTGTCGACATTGTCGCGGGCGGGTTCGATGCCGGCATCAGGTTCATTGAATCAGTGCCCGAGGACATGGTGGCGGTGAGTATCGGCGGCACCTGCCGCCTCGCCGTCGTCGCTGCGCCGGGCTATTTCGCAAACCGGCCGATCCCGCTTGTCCCGGAAGATCTGTGCGCGCACGATTGCATCCGCTTTCGCTTCCCGAGCGGCCGTTTCTTCAAATGGGAGTTCGAAAAGGGCGAGACGAAGCTTGAATTGGACGTCGACGGCCGCATCGCGCTCGGCGATCAGGTCCTTGCGGTGCGCACGGCGCGCGATGGCGCCGGCCTCGCCTTCGTCTTCGAGGAATATGCGCTGGACGATCTGGCGCAAGGCCGGCTCGTCCGCGTCCTTGAAGATTGGTGCCCGCGCTTTCCGGGGTTCATGCTTTACTATCCGCGTCAGCGGCAGATGCCTTCGGCCTTGCGCGCCTTCATCGATTTGGCACAGGCACAATCGAATACCATCTGAGACAACTCGCGCCGGCCCCGATGCCGCCGCGGGACTTTTTTCTGTGACCTATCTCGCCTAGATAAGGGCTTGGTCGAGGGACCTGGCCAGAGGAGAAGGTTTTCATGATCACCAGCGAAAAAGCCCATCGCGTCATTGCCGCCGGCGAAGCCAAGGCGAAGGAAATCGGTCAGCCGATGAATATCGCGGTCGTCGATGCCGGCACCAATCTGAAAGCCTTCACGCGCATGGACGGCGCCTGGCTCGGCAGCATCGACATCGCCATCAACAAGGCGTTCACCGCCAAGGCCTTCGATCTTTCGACCAAGGCGCTCGGCGAGAACAGCCAGCCGGGCGACCAGTTCTACGGCATCGACGTCTCCAACCACGGCCGAGTCATGATCTTCGCCGGCGGCGTGCCGCTGACGGTCGATGGCAAGATCGTCGGCGCGGTCGGCGTCAGCGGCGGCAGCGGCGTGCAGGATCAGGCGGTCGCCGAGGCGGCCGCGGCGGTCTGCAAGTAAAAGCTCAAGTAAAAGTCTCGGCAAATCTTTAGAGGGCGCGGCGGACGTTTCGCCGCGCCTTTTTATCGCCCGCATGAAGCCGCTTTACCCGCCCGCCTCAGACGCTAGAGCGTCGGACGTTCAAATTGAATCGCTCGGCACTTTTAAGTCTTTCACATCGCATCGGATTTGTCCGAAAACCGCTTCGCACTTTTCGGTCCGATGTTCTAAAAGCGCGGCAGGAGATCTTCATGCAAACCACCGACGTCCGCGCTGTCATCGCCATCGGCCTCAGCGGCCAATTCGGCCTTCACGGCCGCCTGCCGTGGGAGGGCAATCGCGGCCGCGAATTCGTCGAAGATGTCGCGCGCTTCTTCGACTTGACCCGCGGGCATGTCCTCATCATGGGCCATCGCACCTTCATTTCGGTGCCGGATTTCGCCTTCGAGGACCGCGACATCGTCGAAATCCATGCCTCCGACAGGCCGCAGGAGGTGCTGGCGCGCTTTCCCGGCCGTGTCGTCTTCATCGGCGGCGGGCCGCCGGTCTATGCCGCCTATGCGCCTTTCATCCGCCATTGGGACATCAACCGGCTGCCCTATGACGGCGAGGCTGACCGCTGGTTCGATCCGGCCTGGCTCGTCGCGGGCGGCCAAAGGGTTTAGCCCGCGTTTTGTTGATCGCCCCGCCGAAATGGGGCAGAACCCGCAGCGAAATGGGCCGGCGCCGCCGGCGATTGAACGGATTTTTCGATGTCGTCTCCCTTGCGCCTCGGTGTCGCCGGTCTCGGCACCGTGGGCGGCGCGCTTCTGAAGCTCCTCGACCGTCAGGCAGCCGCCTTGGCGGCGCGGACCGGTCGTGAGATCGCCGTTGTCGCGGTGACCGCGCAGGATCGCGGCAAGGCACGCGACCTCGATCCCGCGCGGTTCGATTGGGCCAGCGATCCGGTGGCTTTGGCAGCCTCGCCGGACATCGACGTCTTTGTCGAACTGATCGGTGGTGCAGACGGCATTGCCCGTGCCGCCGTCGAGACGGCCTTGCAGGCGGGCAAATCCGTCGTCACCGCCAACAAGGCGCTGCTCGCCAAGCACGGCCTGCATCTGGCGAAGCTCGCCGAGGCGAAGGGCGCGGCGCTCGGCTTCGAAGCTTCGGTCGCGGGCGGCATTCCGATCATCAAGACCTTGCGCGACAGCCTCGCCGGCAATCAGGTCTCGCGCGTCTATGGCATTCTGAACGGTACCTGCAATTACATCCTCTCGCGCATGGAGACGGAGCAGCTGTCCTTCGGCCAATGTCTCGCCGAGGCGCAAAAGCTCGGCTATGCCGAGGCCGATCCGTCGTTCGACATCGGCGGCTACGATACGGCGCATAAGCTCGCGATCCTCACCGCGCTCGCCTTCGGCACGGAGATCGCGCCCGACGCCATCGCCGTCGAAGGCATCGAGCACATTACGCTCGCCGATATTTCCGCTGCCGCCGAGCTTGGCTATCGCATCAAATTGCTCGGCGTCGCCGCGCGCACCGCGGCCGGCATCGAGCAGCGCGTACATCCGACCATGGTGCCGCGGTCCTCGGCTATCGCGCAGGTGATGGGCGTCACCAATGCGGTGACGATCGACGCCGATGCGGTGCAGGAACTGACCTTGGTCGGGCCGGGCGCCGGCGGCGAAGCGACGGCGTCTTCGGTCATCGCCGACATTGCCGACATTGCGCGCGGGCTGAAAGTGCCGCCCTTCGGCCTGCCGATGCGGTCGCTCGCGCCGCTGCATCGCGCGCCGCTCCAGACGCACGAAGGCGGCTATTATATCCGCCTGTCGGTCTATGACCGTTCGGGCGCCGCGGCGGCGATCGCAACCCGCATGGCCGAACGCACCATCTCGCTTGAGAGCATCGTTCAGCGCCGCCGCGCCGGCGAGCTGAAGGGCGCGAGCGCCGTGCCGGTTGTCCTCATCACCCATGCGACGTCGGAAAAGCTCATCGGCGAAGCGTTGAAGGATGTTCTCGCCGACGGCTTCATTGCCGAGCCGCCGCAAGTCATCCGCATCGAGCGCGAATAGGAGCCTCCGTGACCGATCTCATCGTCAAAAGTCAGGATATTATCGGCCGTATCCTGACGCTCGAGCTTGTCCGCGTCACCGAGCGCGCGGCCGTCGCCGCCGCCCATTGGCGCGGCCGCGGCAACGAGAAGGCCGCGGACCAGGCGGCTGTCGATGCAATGCGGCGCGAATTGCATCGCCTGCCGATCGAGGGCACCATCGTGATCGGCGAGGGCGAGCGCGACGAGGCGCCGATGCTTTACATCGGCGAGAAGCTCGGCACCGGCTCCGGCCCGGCCGTCGATATCGCTGTTGATCCGCTCGAAGGCACGACGCTTTGTGCACACGATATGCCGGGCTCGATCGCGGTGATGGCGATGGCGACCGGCGGCGGCCTGCTGCATGCGCCCGATGTCTATATGGAGAAGATCGCCGTCGGCCCCGGCTATCCCGAGGGCATTGTCGATCTCGACCAGAGCGTCGAAGAGAATGTCGTCGCGCTGGCGAAAGCCAAGGGCGTCACGCCGAAAGAGATTTCGGTTCTGCTGCTTGACCGGCCGCGGCATAAGCCGATTCTGGACGCCTGCCGGGCGATCGGCTGTCCGGTGCGGTTGATCCCCGATGGCGATGTCGCCGGCGTCATCTTCACGACCCGGCCGGACGAAACCGGCATCGACCTTTATCTCGGCATCGGCGGTGCGCCGGAAGGCGTGCTGGCGGCGGGCGCGCTGCGCTGCGTCGGCGGCCAGATGCAGGGCAGGCTGATCCTCGATACGGAAGAAAAGGTCGAGCGCGCCGGCCGCATGGGCGTCAGCGATCCGCGCCGCAAATATCAGCTCAACGAACTGGCCTCCGGCGAGGTGATCGTTTCGCTCACCGGCGTGACGGATGGGGCTCTGGTGTCCGGTGTCGCCTTCGACAAGGACGTGATCCGCACCGAGACCCTAATCTATCGCTCGACGACGGGCACCGTGCGCCGCATCGCCGCCGAACATCGCGAGAAGGCGGTGTGGGATCATAAAGGCGGCGCCCCGCGCATCTGACTTACGGGCAGAGTTTGATGCCGATGGCCGTGGCTTGCTGCCAGGTCATTCGGGTGAAACCTGTTCTTTGCAGCGCGTGGTGCGCGACGACCCAGCGCCGGACGTTGGCCGGATAATAACTCGCCGCGTAATTGTTGAGATAGGCGGGCGCGAGCTGGCCGTCGATCGTCGCACCGTGGAAATAAAGCACCGCGCCCTGACTGACGCAGGCGCCGGCAATGCCGAGCAGCAAGGTGCAGGACGAGAAACATTCGAGCGGCAGACGGTAGATGTAATCGTTGCGATGCTTTTCGACGAATTCGATGCGCTTCAGCAGATTGCCGCCATTGTCCTGATCGACGAGGTCGGGCAGGCGGTTGGCTGAACGATCGAGCAGGCCAGCGGCTTGCACAGGGGCACCTTGCAGCGCCAGTGCCGCGAGAATTGCCAAAAGCTTTTGCCGCATCGCTCTCCTCAATCTGCCGAAAACCTACTTCAGCAGATTCGGCAAGCAATGTCCGCGCCTATCCTGTGATGCAGGATCAATCCACACGTCTCTCAGATCACGATGATTTCGGATCGAATCGACCCGAAATCATAAACGTGATCGATTCTAATCGTTTAGAGCGGGATTTTTTGCGAAAAACCGCTGACACTTTTTCGCATCCCGCTCTAGAGCCAGCGGCGCGGCCCCGTCGCGGTCGGGCCGGTATCGCCCATCTTGCCGGCGATCAGCCGCCAGAGCAACAGGATGACAACGGCGCCAATGGTCGCGCCGATCAAGCCGGCGCCTTGATCGAGACGATACCAGCCGATCCACTGGCCGATGAAGGTCGCCAGAAACGCCCCGGCGATGCCGAGCAGGACCGTAAGGATGAAGCCGCTCGGATTGTTCGGGCCTGGCGAGAACCAGCGCGCCAGGAGGCCCGCAACAAAGCCGATGAAAATGATCCAGATGATGTGGCCCATGATCATTTCTCCCCAGTCTGAGCTCGACTCGTCGGCCGACCTTGAAGCGAGCTTAGGCGGCCTCTTGGCCCTGTCAATCTTGGCCCTGTCAATCCGGCCAGTCGACGAGGCTTCTAGGCTTGAACCGGCGACAGCTTGATGACCCGGCACAGGTCACCGGCTGCTGCCGCGGGCGCCTGCGGCGGACGCACCAGCAGGCATTGCGACTGCGCGAAAATGCTCAGCAGCGACGAATCCTGTAGCTCATGCGGTGTCGCGACGGGCAGGCCGTTTTCGCTGCGGCTCAGCTTGGCGCGCAAATAGTCTTCGCGCGGTCCGTTTGCGGGCACGGGCGCGCCGAGCACGGCGGGCTCCGTCGGATCATTGCCCGCCTGCGGATCGCCGCTCAAGGCGCGCAGCAAAGGAACGAGGAAGAGCAGGGCGCAGACGATCGACGAGGCGGGATTGCCCGGCAGGCCGAGGATCGCCATCTCGCCCAAGCGCCCATGGATCAGCGGCTTGCCGGGCCGCATCGCGATCCGCCAAAAGCCAAGCTCCATGCCTTCGTTGGCCAGCGCCGAACGGACAAGATCGTGCTTGCCGACCGAGGCGCCGCCCAATGTCAGGAGCACGTCGGCCTCGGCCTTGCGCGCCGCGCGCACCGCCGCTTCGAGCGCGGCAAAATCATCGCTGGCAATGCCAAGATCGATCGGCTCGCCGCCGCTCTCGCGGACGTAGGCGGCAATGGCGAAGGAATTCGAGGCGACGATCTGATCGGCGCCAACGGCCTCGCCCGGCTGCACCAGTTCGTCGCCGGTGGCGAGAATCGCAACGCGCGGTTTGCGCACGGCGGTGATTTCGGCATGGCCGCTCGCCGCCGCCAGCGCGATGTCGACGGGGCCGAGCCGCGTGCCCGCCGGCAGGAGGATTTCGCCATCTTTGAAATCGACGCCGATGGCGCGGATATGCCGGCCTTCGACGACGGCGCGTGTCGCCGTCAGCCGGTCACCGTCGAGCGTCGCATCTTCCTGCATCAGCACAGCGTCAGCGCCCTGCGGCACCGGCGCGCCGGTAAAGATGCGGACGGCTTCGCCGCGCTGGACCACCCCGCCAAAGCCGTGACCGGCGGCGCTCTCGCCAATGACGCTCAGGATTGCGGGCAGGGCGGCGAGATCGGCCGCTTGCAGCGCAAAGCCATCCATGGCGGAGGCGGCGAAGGGCGGCTGCGTGCGCCGCGCGACGAGCGGCCCGGCGAGCGTGCGTCCGAGCGCCTCGCTGAGCGGCACGCGCTCGTGCCCGCGCGGCCCATTGCCGGCAAGAACCCGCGCCCGTGCCTCGGCGACGGGCAGAAGATGAGGCGCATTCATTTTCGTTCAATCACCGCGCCGGAATGGGCCGGATTTGCCGCCGGATTTCTCGACAAGCGCGATGCCTTCGATCCGCATGGCGCGATCCGCCGCCTTCAGCATGTCATAGATCGTGAGGCAGGCGACCGAAACGGCGGTCAGGGCCTCCATCTCGACTCCGGTCTGGCCGCTGACCTTTGCCTCGGTGAAGATGCGCAGGCCGGGCAGCGCCGGGTCCGCCTCGATATCGACAGTCACCTTGGTCAGCGCCAGCGGATGACAGAGCGGGATGATATCCGCCGTCTTCTTCGCCGCCATGATGCCGGCGATCCGCGCCGCGGCGAACACGTCGCCCTTTTTGGCATTGCCCGCCAGCGCCAGATCGAGCGTCTCGCGGCGCATCACGACAGAGCCTTCGGCGCGAGCGACGCGATCAGTTGCCGGTTTCTCCGAAACATCGACCATATGCGCCTGGCCGGCTTCGGCGAGATGGCTGAGCTTTACCATTTCAGCCGTGCGCCTTGTGCGGCAGCGCGGCGTGACGCTCCTTGTCGTCGCCGCACAGCAGCAGATGCGTCGCCGCGGTCACATCCTTCTTGCGCATCAGGCTTTCGCCGACGAGAAACGTGTCGATGCCGGATTTGTGCAGACGCAGGCAATCTTCATGCGTCGCGATCCCGCTTTCGGCGACGACGATCCGGTCGGCGGGAATTTTCTCGGCCAGCCGTTCGCACGTCTCGAGCTTCGTCTCGAAAGTGCGCAGATCGCGGTTGTTGATGCCAAGAAGCCGCGTCTCAAGTTCCAGCGCACGATTGAGCTCGGTCTCGTTGTGCACTTCGACCAGCACGTCGAGCCGCAGATCATGCGCGGTCTTGTTGATCCGTTTCGCCTCTTCGTCGGTGACGCTGGCCATAATGATTAAAATGCAATCGGCTCCATAAGCGCGCGCCTCATAGACCTGATAGGGATCGAAGAGGAAATCCTTGCGCAGCGCCGGCAGGCGGACGACTTTGCGCGCCGCTTCGAGATAATCGAGCGCGCCCTGAAACGACGGCATGTCGGTGAGGACCGAGAGACAGGCCGCGCCGCCCTGTTCATAGGCCTTGGCGAGCGACGGCGGATCGAAATCGGCGCGGATCAGGCCCTTCGAGGGGCTGGCTTTCTTGATCTCGGCGATAAGGGCGAAACGGCCTTCGGCAAGCTTCGTCTCGATGGCATGGGCAAAGCCGCGGGGCGGATCGTGGTTCTCAATCCGGCGCTCCAGCGTCGACAGCGGCATGCGCAATTTGGCTTCGGCGATTTCCTTGCGCTTATAGGCTTCGATCTGCTTCAGAATGTCGGCCATGGCACCCTCAACCGCCCCCGTTGGCACTCTGCCACGAAGCGGCGTCAAGGCAAAATAGCAAGCCTTGCTTGATGTCAAATCCCTTTGGCGCTGCCGTGCGAGGCCTTGATGAGGCGGGCCAGCACTTCGGCGGCGCGGCCGGCATCGAGCGCGGCTGCGGCCTGCGCCGCGCCCTCGCGCAGATCCGCGGCCTTTTCGGCGACGACGAGCGCCGCGGCGGCATTGAGCACCGCAATATCGCGATAGGCATCCCGCGACCCATGCAGCACGGCATTGAGCGCCGCGGCATTATAGGCCGCATCGCCGCCCTTCAGATCGGCGAGGCCCGCAGGCTTGAGACCGGCGTCTTCGGGCGTGATGACAAAGGAGCGGATCGCGCCGTTCTCCAGCGCCGTCACATGGGTCGGGCCGGTGGTCGTCACCTCGTCCAGACCGTCGGAGCCATGCACCAGCCAGACGCGCTCGGCGCCGAGGTTGCGCAGAACCTCCGCCAGAGGCTCCAGCCATTCCTTGGCGAAGACGCCCAGCAATTGGCGCCTGACCCGTGCCGGATTGGCAAGCGGGCCGAGCAGGTTGAACAAAGTGCGGGTGCCGAGTTCGCCGCGGATCTGGCCGACGTTGCGCATCGTAGCGTGATGCACCGGCGCGGTCATGAAGCCGATGCCGGCCTCGTCAAGGCAATGGGCGACTTCCTCCGGCGACAGGCCGATCTTGACGCCGAGCGCGGTCAAGACGTCGCTCGATCCGGACTTCGACGAGGCGGCGCGATTGCCATGCTTGGCGACCGGCACGCCACAAGCCGCGACGATCAAGGCGGTCAGGGTCGAGACATTATAGGTGCCGTGGCCGTCGCCGCCGGTGCCGACAATGTCGATGGCCTGCGCCGGCGCGGTCACCGGCAGCATTTTCGCCCGCATTGCGGCGACCGCGCCGGTGATCTCGTCGACGGTTTCGCCGCGCACGCGCAAGCCCATCAGAAAGGCGCCGGTCTGCGCCGGTGTTACCGTCCCGCCAAGCAGCAGATTGAAAGCATGCTCCGCCTCGCCGCGGCTGAGGCTCGCGCCGGTTGCGACTTTCGCGATCAGGGGCTTGAAGGCGTCCATGGGCGTCTCATTGCTCTGCTGCGCGCGCGAGCGCAAGGCTTTAGACGGCGCCTCGCTCGCTCGTGATCTAACTTGAAAGAACGCGCCCGTTCCCTTTGGCTCTAAAGCTCGCCACATGTCAGTATTGTGAAACAGAGGCGGGCGCTTACCTTAGCAAAGCCGCGTCAAACGGCTTTGTGCGCCTTGTTCCAGTCCTGCGCGAGCTGAAGGAAATTCGCCAGGATGCGATGGCCGTGCTCGGATTCGATGCTCTCGGGGTGAAATTGTACCCCATGCACCGGCCGGGTCTTGTGCGAAAGCGCCATGACAAGCCCGTCCGCCTCGGCGGTGATCTTCAACTCGTCTGGGAAAGTCTCGCGCTTGACGACAAGCGAATGATAGCGCGTTGCGCGAAACGGCCCGTTGATGCCGCGAAAGATCGTTTCGGCCTTGTGGCTGATCTCCGACATCTTGCCATGCACCGGCACCGGCGCACGCACAACCTCGCCGCCGAACACCGCGCCGATCGCCTGATGACCGAGGCAGACGCCGAAGATCGGGATGTCGGCGCTGGCGGCCTTGATGAGGTCGAGGCAGATGCCGGCCTCATGCGGCGTGCAGGGGCCGGGCGAGAGCACGATCGCGTCGGGCCTGGCTGCAATCACCTCGGCGACGCTCACCTTGTCGTTGCGATGCACATTCACCTCGGCGCCAAGCTCGCCGAGGTAATGCACCAGGTTGAAGGTGAAGCTGTCGTAATTGTCGATCAGGGTGATGGTCGGCATGGGAACCTCTCGCGGCCTTTTGAGCCGCGGGCGCTAGGAGGTCAAGCCGCCTGGCGCGCCGGCGGGGCCATGAATTCCGGGCCTACCGGATCGTGGATGGTCGCGGCCAGGATCTTGTCGATCTCGGCCAGCGCCGCCTGATCGAGGCTCCAGCCGGAAATCTCCGCGACCGGATCGAGCTGGCTCGGCCGGCGGGCGCCCCAAAGCGCGATGCTCAAGGGCTGGCGGTCAAGCACCCAGCGCACGGCGAGATCGAGGACGCTCTTGCCGTAGTTTTTCTTGGCGAAAGCATCGAGCGCCGCGACGGCAGCGAGATATTGCGCGAAGCGCGGCGGTTTGAACTTGGGATCGTTGCGGCGCAGATCGTCGCCGGTAAAGGTCGAGCTCGCATTGATCTTGCCGGCGAGGAGGCCGCGGCAGAGGGGGCCGTAAGCCAGGGTCGCCATGCCGTGCTTCACCGCGTAGGGCAGGACATCCGCTTCCGCGCCGCGCTCGAAGAGATTATGCGGCGGCTGGATCGTGTGCAGCGGCGCAACGGCGCGGAAGGCTTCGATCTGCGCGACATCGAAATTGCTGACGCCGATGGCGCGAATTTTTCCCGCCTTGAAGAGCTTGCCGAGCGTCTCGGCGGTTTCGGCGATCGACGTCGTCGGGTCCGGCCAGTGGACCTGGTAGATGTCGATCACATCGGTCTGCAGACGGCGCAGCGACTCTTCGATCTCTTTTTCGATGCGTGCCTGGCTGGCATTGCGAAAAACCTTGCCGTCCTTCCAGTCGAGCGCGACCTTGGTGGCGATGATCGTCTTCTGCCGGCGGCCGCCTTCGGCGAGTGCGCGGCCGACAATCTCTTCCGAATGGCCGAAGCCATAGACCGGCGCGGTGTCGACGATATTGATGCCGCGGTCGATCGCGCTCTGGATGGTGCGGATGGAATCGGCATCGTCGCTGCCGCCCCACATCCAGCCACCGATCGCCCAGGTGCCAAGCGCGATGCGCGTCGGCTCAAGGCCGGTGCCCGGAATCGTGATGGTTTCAAGCTGCGACATGCTGACCTCTCCCGGCTGATCCGCTCTTGCGATGGCTGAGACCGATATCGGATGTCGAACGATGATTGCGAGCGCGGACACCGAAATTGCGCAAGATCAAACATGTGGCAGCAATTTTCGGCGCAATTTTCCGCGAGCGGAGTCTATTGCCCGCGCTTCGTCCGTGCCGCGAAACGCACAGCCTCTTCCGCCGCGCGGAACAAAGCCTTTGCCTTGTTGACCGTCTCGCGCTGCTCGTAAGCGGGATCCGAATCATAAACGATGCCGGCGCCGGCCTGCACATGCATCTTGCCGTCCTTCACCACCGACGTGCGCAGGATGATGCAGGTGTCCATATCGCCATGCGCGCCGAAATAGCCGATGCAGCCGGCATAGATGCCGCGCTTGTCGGTTTCCAATTCGTCGATGATCTCCATCGCCCGCACTTTCGGCGCGCCGGAGACGGTGCCGGCCGGAAAGCCGGCACACAGCGCGTCGATCTCGTCATGCGACGGATCGAGCGTGCCTTCGACATTCGAGACGATATGCATCACGTGGCTGTAGCGCTCGATGGCGAACCGCTCCGTCACCTCGACACTGCCGATCTTCGCCACGCGACCGACATCGTTGCGGCCGAGATCGAGCAGCATCAGATGTTCGGCGCGCTCCTTCTCATCGGCGAGAAGATCCTCGGCGAGCCGCAGGTCCTCCGCTACGGTCTGGCCGCGCCAGCGCGTGCCGGCGATGGGCCGGATGGTGACTTTGCCGTCGCGCACGCCGACGAGAATCTCGGGGCTTGAGCAGACGATCTGAAAATCACCGAAGTCGAGATAGCAAAGGAACGGCGCCGGGTTGACGCGCCTGAGCGCGCGATAGAGCGCGAAAGCGGGCAGGGTGAAGGGCGCCGTGAAGCGTTGCGACAGCACCACCTGAAAAACGTCGCCGGCGCGGACGTAGTCCTTGGCCTTCTCGACCATGGCATGAAAGCGTGCCTCGGATGTATTCGAAACCGGCGTTGCGGCCGGCACGTCGGTCGCGAAGTCGGCGCGCGGCAGCGGCGCTTCCAGCGCCGCCACGACCGCCTCGATTCGTTCAACACCCTTTTCATAGGCGACCTTGGCCGAGATACCGGCCGCCGGTCGCAATGGTGTCACGACAAAAATCACGTCCGTGACATTGTCGTGGACGACCATCACCGTCGGCCGCAGCATGATCGCGTCCGGCACGCCGATCGGATCGGGCTTGGCCGGCGCCAGCCGTTCCATCTGCCGCACCATGTCGTAGCCGAGATAGCCGAAGACGCCGGCCGCCATCGGCGGCAAACCCTCCGGTGCATCGATCCGCGATTCGGCGATGAGGGCGCGCAGGGCATCGAGCGGCGGCGCGTCGCAGGGCGTAAAGGCGTCGAGATCGGCCAACGCATTGCGATTGATCTCGGCACGGTCGCCGTGGCAGCGCCAGATGATGTCGGGATCGAGGCCGATCATCGAATAACGGCCGCGCGCGCCGCCGCCTTCGACGGATTCGAGCAGAAAGAGACGGCCGGTCCGACTGGCCGACAATTTCAGAAAGGCCGAGACCGGCGTTTCGAGATCGCCAACGAGCCGTGTCGCAAGCAGCGTCGGCGCGCCGGTCTCGTAAGCCGCGGCAAAGGCGTCGTAAGCGGGTGTGAACATGGGACTATTGCTGATCGGACGATGTGCCGGAGACCGCCTGCCAGGCTGCCGGATTGATCTGCGTCCCCAGCCTTGTCTCAAGCTCGGTCACGAATTGCGCCGTCATGTCGTCGTTGAGCGCGGTCTTCATCTGATCCATGACATTACGGAAGTCGAATTTTTTGCCGTCGAATGGCGGCACGCTGGCGCTCGCGACCTTGAACACGATCCGGCCGCCGTCCTGCGTTTCGGCAGAGCCCGCCTTGCCGACGGCGCGGTTGAAAACCTCGTCGAGCAGGCCGCTCGGTAGGCCCTGCGGGTCCGAACGTTTGATCTGGTCGACCTGTTTGACCGGCAAATTGCCTTGCGCGGTGGCAATCGTCGCGATTGGAGTGCCGGCGTCGAGCTTCTTGACGAGGTCCACGGCCTTGTCGACAAGCCGCCGCGAGGTTTCGTCGTTGGTCCAATCCTGTGTGATACGCGCCTTGACGTCATCGAAGCTTTGGTTGCGCGCCTGATCGATATTGAGAACGTCGAACCAGATGGCGCCGCCGTCCTTGGTCGGAATCGGATCGTTGTCGACGCCGATGTCGGAGGCGAAGACGGCTTTCAACAGCGCTTGCGGTTCGCCGAGATCGGGCACGGCATGGCCCGTCTTGTCGCGGCCTTCGGCGTCAATTGCATCGATGGTCCGTGCCGTCAGGCCGACGGCCTTGGCCGCATCGGCGACGGATTTGCCGGAGGCGCGCTGATCCTCGATCGCATCGTGAATCTTGCTCAGCTCCTTTTGTGCCCGCGCCTGCGCAAGCTCTTTCGCGATTGCATCCTTCATAGCGGCCAGCGGGATGACGAACTTCGGCGTGATGTTCTGCACGCGCAGGATTGCCCAGCCGAAGTCCGTCTTGACCGGCTTCGTCACGCCGCCCGCAGAGGGGACCGCGAAGACGGCGGCCGCGACCGCCTTGTCGACCAGGCTTAGCTCGGTGACCGTGCCGAGATCGGTATCCTTGGGCGAGAGCTTCCGCTCGGCGATAAGCGCGTCGAAGGTTTCGCCGCCGGCAAGTTTCGCCGCGGCCGCGTCGGCCGATTTCTCGTCGGGGAAGACGATCTGCTGGATCTGGCGTTTTTCGGCTTGGGTATAATGCGTCGCCACGACGGCGTTGTAGTGCTTCTCGATCTCGGCCGCGGTGATCGGATGCGCTGCGTTTTCGGCCTGGGCCAGCGTCGTCGCATCGACGACGAGCAGGCTGATCTTGCGATATTCCGGCTGCCGGTACAGTTCGCGATGCGCTTCGAAATAGCTCTTGAGCTGGGCTTCTGTCGGCGCCGGCAGGCTGCCCGCGGCGGATTTCGGCAGAACGATGTAATTGATGCTGCGCGTCTCGTTATAATAGCGATTGATGATATCGAGCATCGCCCGCGGCGGCGTGAGGCCATCGGTCAGGGCTGAGACGATGTCCTGGCGCAAGGCCGAGCCGCGTGCCACGCGGACATAACCCTGCTCGGTCATGCCATTGTCTTGAAGGCGTTCCTCGAACAATTGCCGGTTGAACCGGCCGTCCGGCCCCTTGAAGGCATCGTCCTGCATGATCTGGCGGGCGATGACGCTGTCCGGCAAGGCGAGGCCGAGGCGATGCGCCTCCTGGTCGAGGGCAGTGTCGCTCAGAAGCCGGCTCAGAATCTGCCGATCGAGGCCGCGCTCATGCGCTTCTTCGCTGCTGATCGGCCGGCGCTCCTGCTCCTGCATTTGCAACAATTGCGTCTGGTAGGCGTTGCGGAATTGATCGGGCGTGATTTCGGCCGAGCCGACGCGCGCCAAAGTGTTCGCGCCGAAGCCGCGGAAAATGTCGGCGATCCCCCAAAAGCCGAAGGCGATGATCAGAAAACCCATCACTATGGTCATGATCGTGCGGCCAATCCATGTCTGGCTGGAGGCGCGCAAAGCATCGAGCATTTTCTTGAATCTCCGGGCAACCGGGGGGCGATTGGGGGCCGGACTATAGGGAGGCGCTGGCGGGCTGGCAATGCGCGCAAAAAAGCCGATTTGGCGTCTGTCAAACGGGCGGATTTTGCCGTTCCGGCCGGGAGTGCTAGGGCCTAATAAAACGCGGGGCAATGGATGTCGGGCAAATCGCGGCCGCTGGTCGCCGGAAATTGGAAGATGAACGGCCTCACCGCCGATCTCGGCGAGGTCGCGGCGATTCGCGAGGCGGTTGCGGCCGGTGGCGCCGGAACGGCGGATATCGTCGTCTGCCCGCCGGCGACGCTGATCAGCGCGGCGGCGAAGCTCTGCTCCGGTTCGGCGGTCGCCATCGGCGGCCAGGATTGCCACACGGAGAGCTGCGGCGCCCGTACCGGCGACATCTCGGCCAAAATGCTGCGCGACGCCGGCGCGACTTATGTCATCGTCGGCCATTCCGAGCGCCGTCTCGAACATGGGGAAACCGACGCGCTTGTTGCGGCCAAGGCATTGGCGGCGCAGGATGCCGGATTGAACGTGATCCTTTGCGTCGGCGAGACCGAGGCGGAGCGCGCCGCGGGCCACGCTCTTGAGAGGGTCGCCGGGCAACTTGAGAAATCCTTGCCGCAGAAGCCCCGCATCGCACAGCTCATCGTCGCTTATGAGCCGGTCTGGGCGATCGGCACCGGGGTCACGCCGACGCCGCAGGATGTTGCCGAGATGCATGGCTTTTTGCGCCAGCGCCTGGCTGCGCGGCTTCCGCAAGGCGAAGAGGTGCGCATCCTCTACGGCGGGTCGGTGAAGCCCGCCAATGCCGCCGAATTGCTGCACCTGCCCGCCGTCGACGGGGCGCTGGTCGGCGGGGCGAGCCTCAAGGCCGAGGAATTTTTGGCCATCGCGGCGGCTTATCGCAAGCCAAGCGTTTGATTCCAGGGTATTTCTCGTGCGGGCGTCGTGGCCGAAATTGCGCTAGCCAGACGCGGCGCTGCGGTATAAGAGCGGGCGAGCCCAAAATCTTTGTCGCGCCGATAGGCTTTTCGCACCGATGCAAACCGTTCTGATCGTCATTCATATCATGGTCGTCCTCGCGCTGATCGCCACCGTTCTGCTGCAGCGTTCGGAGGGCGGCGCGCTGGGCATCGGCGGCGGTGGCGGCTTCATGACCGGACGCGGCCAGGCGAATGTGCTGACGCGGGCCACGGCGATTCTGGCGGGGCTTTTCTTTGCGACGAGCCTTGCCCTGACGCTGCTCGCCAATGCCGAGCATGCAAATAAATCGATCTTCGAAGGCGCCGTGGCGCCGGCGAGCGCGCCCGGCGTGCCGCCAGCCGGGCAGGGGTCCGTCCTGCAGCAGCTCCAGAAAGAGCAGCAGCAACGCGCGATGCAGCCGCACGCGCCGGGACCGCCGGCCCAGCCGGAGCCGCCGCGCTCGCAATGATCCGGGCGGCTCTCGCCCTGACTCTACTCGCCGTGGCGGCGCCGGCCGGCGCCGCGCAAGGCGATCGCCAACTCAATCTCAATGCCGAGAGCTGCGGGGATTTTCTCAACGCCAGTCCGGCTGACGTGGCGACGATTCTGGCTTGGCTCGACGGCTATTACCAAGACGAAGACGCGCCGCCGGTGGTCGATTTTGACAGTCTCAAGACAAACGCGGCCAAGTTGAAAGCTGTTTGCGCAGCCCATAAAGATGAGACGGTCGGCGCGGCGGCGGAAAGCCTCTTCGGCCGTCAGTAGAATACGGCTTGGTGTGGACGGCCGATAAAAAAGCTCCCCAAACGCGGCAAAACAGGATATTCACCGAGGCCCATGGCGCGGTACATTTTCATCACCGGCGGCGTGGTCTCTTCCCTCGGCAAAGGGCTCGCATCGGCGGCTCTGGGGGCTTTGCTTCAGGCACGCGGCTACACGGTCCGGCTCAGGAAGCTCGATCCTTATCTCAATGTCGATCCGGGGACGATGTCCCCCTATCAGCACGGCGAAGTCTTTGTCACCGATGACGGGGCCGAGACCGATCTCGATCTCGGCCACTACGAGCGCTTCACCGGCCGTGCCGCCGTGCGCGACGACAACATCACCACCGGGCGCATCTATCAGGAGATCATTACCAAGGAGCGGCGCGGCGACTATCTCGGCGCCACCGTCCAGGTGATCCCGCATGTGACGAACGAGATCAAGGACTTCGTCCTGCGCGGCAATGAGGGGGTGGATTTCGTCCTGGTCGAGATCGGCGGCACTGTTGGCGATATCGAGAGCTTGCCGTTTCTCGAGGCCATCCGCCAGCTCGGCAACGATCTGCCGCGCGGCCATGCGATCTATGTTCACCTGACGCTGATGCCCTATATTCCGAGCGCCGGCGAATTGAAGACCAAGCCGACGCAGCATTCGGTGAAGGAGCTGCGCTCGATCGGCATCCAGCCGCAGATCATCCTCTGCCGCACCGACCGCGAAATCCCGCGCGAGGAGCGTCGCAAGATCGGCCTTTTCTGCAATGTCCGCGAAAGCGCCGTGATCGAGGCACGCGACGTCGCCTCCGTCTACGACGTGCCGCGCGCCTATCATGCGGCGGGGCTCGATCGCGAGGTTCTCGCGGCCTTTGGCATCGAGCCGGCACCGAAACCCGACATGAGCCGCTGGAATGCGGTCACCGAACGCATCCACAGCCCCGAAGGCGAAGTGACGATCGCCATCGTTGGCAAATATACGGGCATGAAGGATGCCTATAAGTCGCTCATCGAGGCGCTCGCGCATGGCGGCATGGCCAATCGCGTCAAAGTGCAACTCGACTGGATCGAATCCGAGGTTTTCGAGAGTTCGGACCCGGCGCCGCGCCTCGAGCATGTCGATGGCATTCTGGTGCCGGGCGGCTTCGGCCAGCGGGGTGCGGAGGGGAAGATTCTCGCCGCCCGCTTCGCCCGCGAACGCAAAGTGCCTTATTTCGGCATCTGCTTCGGCATGCAGATGGCGGTGATCGAGGCGGCGCGCACGCTGGCCGGGATCACGGACGCCAATTCAACCGAATTCGGCCCGACAAGCGATCCCGTCGTCGGCCTGATGACCGAATGGATGCGCGGCAATGAATTGCAGATGCGCGCGGCCGAGGGCGATCTTGGCGGCACGATGCGGCTTGGCGCCTATCCCGCTTATCTCAAACCCGGATCGAAGATCGCCGGCATCTATGAGGCGACCGAGATCTCCGAGCGCCACCGGCACCGCTACGAGGTCAACATGACCTATCGCGAGCAGCTCGAAGACAAGGGCATGATCTTCGCAGGAACCTCGCCGGACGGCCTGCTGCCGGAAACGATCGAGCTTGCAAACCATCCCTGGTTCATCGGCGTGCAATATCACCCCGAATTGAAATCGCGGCCGTTCGAACCGCATCCGCTCTTTGCCAGTTTCGTCGCCGCCGCGATCGAACAGAGCCGGCTCGTCTGAGGCGCTAACCATCACGTGAGCCGCGCCGTCTCTGGTTTTGCGCCCTGGCATACCCACATGCTAGAATAATCGCCAATGGGGTTGCGAAGCCCCGGGCAGGCGGTACGGAGAATGCGATGAAAATCTTAGCCACCGCTCTGATGGCTTCGGCGCTGGCTTTTGCCGGGGCGCCGGTCCAGGCCGCAACCTATGTCCATCACCACGTCCATGTGGTGCATCATTATCATCATCATTATTACGCGGGCGGTGTCAGCTATTATCCGGGCGGCCCCGCCTACGGACCGCCGCCGGGCTATCCGCCATACTACGGGCCGGATTATTACGGGCCTGGCGTCTACGCCCCCGGTTATTTCTACGTCGCGCCCGGCGAATATCTAGGTAATCGCAATACGCTCAAGGCGCTGATCGACAGCGAATGGGACCCGCCCTTCTCCGGGCGCTGACGCCTAGAGCGTCGGACGTTCAAATTGGATGGCTCGGCGCCTTTAAGTCTTTCTCATCGCATCGGATTTGTCCGAAAACCGCTTCGCACTTTTCGGTCCGATGCTCTAGCCGCGCCCGCGATAGGGCGCGACGCCCTGGTCGGGCACCCAGACCCCCGCCGGCAGCTTGCCGTGCTGCCAAAACACGTCGATCGGCATGCCGCCGCGCGGATAGAAATAGCCGCCGATGCGCAGCCAGCGCGGCTTGAGCAGATTGGCAAGGTCCTTGCCGATCCGCAGCGTGCAATCCTCGTGAAAGGCACCGTGATTGCGGAACGCGCCGAGATAGAGCTTCAGCGACTTCGATTCGACCAGCCAGCGGTCCGGCACATAATCGATGACGAGATGGGCGAAATCCGGCTGCCCCGTGACCGGGCAGAGCGAGGTGAATTCCGGCGCCGTAAAGCGGGCGACATAATCCGCGTCGGGATGCGGATTGGGCACACGGTCGAGCTTTGCTTGGTCGGGCAAGGCGGGCAGGGCGGTCTTGCGGCCGAGGGCCGCGGCGGGCTTTTTGCTCATAGGCGCTTATAGCTTCTTGAGTTGCGGCGGGCTATCGGGCTTAAGCCTCGCCGAGATCGGCGGTCGCGACATCGCGCAGGATGGCGCGCAGGTCGCTCGATCGCTCGACGCCAAAGGCTTTTTCGAACTGCCGCTGGGCTTCGCGCCAGCCGTCGTGCGCGAGCTGCATCCGCTCGCGTCCTGCCGGGGTCAGGCTGACCTCTTTGCTGCGGCGGTCCTTGGCGCTTTGAACAATGGCGATCAAGCCTTCGCGCTCAAGCGGCAGGATGTTGCGGCCAAGCGTCGTACGATCCATCACCATGGCTTGCGCCAAGGCATGGATGCTCATCGGCCCGGTGTGATTGAGCCAGGCGAGAATCGAATATTGCGTCGTCCGCAGCGCCGCCGGTGCGAGAAAGCGGTCGTAGAACTGCGTGATGCGCCGCGCCGCCTGACGCGCCGCCAGGCAGTTGCAGGCCGACGCGGCCTGGTCGAAATCCATCTCAAATCCCAAGTTGTTCGCGAAAAACCGCGAACACGTTTTCGTATCTGCTCTGTGACATAAGGGCATATGCGCTTAAGTCAACGGCGTTTGGTCGCAGCCGGTTTGCACGGCAAAACGGCTTAAAGGATAGAGAGTCGCGGAGGGCGTGTTGATGCGGATACTTGTGGTTGGGGCGGGGGCGCTCGGCGGTTATTTCGGCGGCCGGCTTTTGGCAGCGGGCAGGGACGTGACTTTTCTCGTCCGGCCACACCGGGCGGCCCTGTTGGCTGAGCGTGGGCTCGAAATCATCAGCGTCAAAGGCAATTTGCAGATCGCCCAGCCGCCGATTGTGACGGCCGACAAGCTCGCGCAACATTACGATGTCGTGCTCCTGAGCTGTAAGGCTTTCGATCTCACCGATGCGATCAAATCCTTCGCCCCTGCCGTCGGCCGAGAGACGATGATCCTGCCGCTGCTCAACGGCATGCTGCATCTCGATATTCTGGCGTCGCATTTCAGCGCCGAAAACGTCCTTGGCGGCCTGAGTAAGATTTCCGCGACGCTCGACGATCAAGGACGCATCCACCACCTCAGCACGTTCCACTCGATCAGTTTTGGGGAGCAGGACGGCACGCGCACGCCGCGCATCGAGGCGCTCAACAGCACGTTGTCCGCCGCGGGCTTTGACGCCCATCTCAGCGATAAGATCCTCGCCGAAATGTGGAACAAATGGACGTTCATCGCCGCTGCGGCGAGCCTCGGCTGCCTGATGCGCGCTGAAGTCGGCGATATCATTGCTGCTGGCGCGGCCTCTTATGCAAAAGCGCTTCTCAACGAATGCGCGGCGATCGGCGCGCGCCATGATTTTCCGCAGGACCCCCAGAGCATGCAGTTCGGCGAAAAGATGCTGACCGAAGCGGGTTCCACCTTCAAACCTTCGATGTTGCGCGATATCGAGCGTGGGCAGCGCACCGAGGCGCACCATATTGTCAACGATCTTCTGCGCCGCGGCGGTGACCTCGCGACGCCGATCCTTGAGATCGCCGACATGCATCTCAGAATCTATGAGACGCGCCGCGCGCGGGAAAGCGGCGCTTAAGGCCCTGTTCGGATTCAGACTAGGAGGAGAATCCCATGCCTCTCGTTCGGGTTGATCTGCTGCGCGGCAAGCCGGCTGACTATCGCCGCGTTGCCGGCGAAATCATCTATGAAGCCATGCGTTCGACGATCAACGTGCCGGAGAACGACCATTTCCAGATTCTTACCGAACATGAGCCCGGCGATCTGGTCTACAGCCCGGATTATGTCGGCATCCACCGGAGCGATGATTGCATCTTCATCCAGGTCGTTCTCAACGAGGGCCGCAGCCTTGAGCAGAAGCGCGCTTTCTATAAAGCGATCGCCGACGGGCTTCACGCCAAGCTTGGCCTGCCGCGCGAGGATGTCTTCATTGTTCTCGTCGAAGTGAAGAAGGAGAACTGGTCTTTCGGCAACGGTGAAGCCACATACGCCTGAGCTAACTCGACGCGAATGAGGGGACGATGGAATATCGGCAGTTAGGCCATTCGGGGTTCAAAGTGCCGGTCTTGAGCTTCGGCACGGGGACCTTTGGCGGCAAAGGCGAATTCTTCGCTGCCTGGGGATCGAGCGACGTCAGGGAAGCGACGCGGCTCATCGACATCTGCCTCGATGCGGGCCTCACCCTTTTTGACAGCGCCGATATTTATTCCGCCGGCGCGGCGGAGGAGGTTCTCGGCGCGGCGATCAAGGACCGCCGCAATCAGGTGCTCATTTCCACCAAGGCGACGTTTCGCGCCGGGCAGGGCGCCAACGATGTCGGTTCCTCCCGCTTCCATCTCACCCAGGCGATCGAAGGCGCGCTGAAACGCCTGCAGACGGATCACATCGATTTATTTCAATTGCATGGCTTCGACGCGCTGACGCCGATCGAGGAAGTGCTTTCGACGCTCGACGATTTCGTCCGCGCCGGCAAGATCCGCTATATCGGCTGCTCGAACTTCTCCGGCTGGCATCTGATGAAGTCGCTGGCGATCGCCGATCGCTACAACCTGCCGCGGCATGTTGCGCATCAGGCCTATTATTCGCTGATCGGCCGCGAATACGAGTGGGAACTGATGCCGCTCGGCCTCGACCAGAACGTCGGCGCATTGGTCTGGAGCCCGCTCGGCTGGGGCCGGCTCACCGGCAAAATCCGCCGCGGCCAGCCGCTGCCCGAAACGAGCCGGTTGCACAAGACGGCCGAGATGGGACCGCCCGTCGACGACGAATATCTCTACAAGGTCGTCGATGCGTTAGACGAGGTCGCCAACGAGACCGGCAAGACCATTCCGCAGATTGCCTTGAACTGGTTGCTGCAGCGCCCGACCGTCGCCAGCATCATCATTGGCGCCCGCAACGAAGAGCAATTGAAACAGAACCTTGGCGCGGTCGGCTGGTCATTGACGCCAGAGCAGATCAAGACGCTTGATACCGCGAGCGAGCGGCCGCTGACCTATCCCTATTGGCATCAGCGCGCCGTCTTCACCGAGCGCAATCCGCCGCCTGTCTAATTTGCTTCGTAAGAGCGTCATATCGTCCTTATCGAGCGCATTTAGAAAAAGTCGCGCGGCTTTTTCGCTTAGAACATGCTCTAACGTCATGATGTGGCGCGGTTTCTGACCGGGCGGATCATGCCGCCTAGCCGCAGGGCGCGCGCATGCCCTTGGCGCGTGCCCCCTTTTTTCGGCGGCATGTTCGTCGTAGAAACCGCCGCCGAACAAAAAACCCGCCGAAAGGACGCTTTATGACCGCCATCGTCGACATTGCTGGCCGCGAGATTCTGGATAGCCGCGGCAATCCCACGGTCGAGGTCGATGTGACGCTCGAAGACGGCTCCTTCGGCCGTGCGGCCGTGCCCTCCGGCGCTTCGACCGGCACGCATGAGGCGGTCGAATTGCGCGACGGCGACAAGAAACGCTTTGGCGGCAAGGGCGTGCTGAAGGCGGTCGAATCGGTCAACCGCGACATCTATGATGCCTTGGCTGGTATGGACGCCGAGGATCAGGTCGGGATCGACGAGGCGATGATCGCGCTCGACGGCACGGCGAATAAATCGCGCCTCGGTGCCAATGCGATCCTGGGCGTGTCGCTTGCAGTCGCAAAGGCTGCGGCGGATGTCAGCGGCCTGCCGCTCTTTCGCTATATCGGCGGCACGCAGGCGCGTGTTCTGCCGGTGCCGATGATGAACATCCTCAACGGCGGCGTTCATGCCGACAATCCGATCGATTTTCAGGAATTCATGATCCTGCCCTATGCCGCGCCGTCGGTGAAGGAAGCGGTGCGCTGGGGCGCCGAAGTCTTCCAGGTTTTGAAGAGCGCGCTGAAGAAGGCCGGCCTCAACACCAATGTCGGCGACGAAGGCGGCTTTGCCCCCAATCTTCCGTCGGCCGAGGCGGCGCTCGATTTCTGCTTGAAGGGGATCGAGGGCGCGGGCTTCAGGCCGGGTGAGGACATTGCGCTCGGCCTTGATTGCGCCGCGACGGAATTCTTCCGCGACGGCGCTTATCATCTGGAAGGTGAGGGCAAGACGCTCACGGGCGAACAGCAAGCGCAATATCTCGCCAAGCTTGCCGCCAATTATCCGATCGCGACGATCGAGGACGGTATGTCGGAAGAAGATTGGGAGGGTTGGAAAATCCTCACCGATCTCCTCGGCAAGAAAGTCCAGCTCGTCGGCGACGATATTTTCGTCACCAATGTCGAGCGCCTCGGCAAGGGCATCGCGCAGGGTATCGGCAATTCGATTCTCATCAAGGTCAACCAGATCGGCACGCTGACCGAAACGCTCGCCGCCGTCGATATGGCGCAGCGCGCCGGCTATACGGCGGTGATGTCGCATCGCTCCGGCGAAACGGAAGACGCGACGATCGCCGATCTCGCCGTCGCCACCAATTGCGGGCAGATCAAGACCGGTTCGCTCGCCCGCTCCGACCGGCTCGCCAAATACAATCAGTTGATCCGGATCGAGGAAGAGCTCGGTGCCCAGGCCCGCTATGCCGGCCGCGCGGCGCTGAAAGCCTGGGCGCGCTAGAGCATCGGACCGAAAAGTGCGAAGCGGTTTTCGGACAAATCCGATGCGATGAGAAAGACTTAAAAGCGCCGAGCGATTCAATTTGAACGTCCGACGCTCGAGAGGCGGCTTACGCGCGCCGCAAGGCGTGCGGGCCGGCGGCCGCCTGGCCGCGTTCGCTGGCAAGGAACGCGGTGACCCTGGCAGCGGGCATCGGCCTCTCGAAGAGGTAGCCCTGGCCTTCCGAACAGCCTTGCGCCTTGAGCCAGGCGCATTGCAGCTCCGTCTCGATGCCCTCGGCCGTCGTACGGACATTGAGGCTATGGGCGAGGTCGAGCACGGCGCGGATGATCGCCATCGTCTGCTCTTGTTCCTGGATCTCGCGCACGAAGGTGAGGTCGATCTTCAGCCGGTCGAAGGGGAACGAGCGCAAGTAGGAGAGCGACGAATAGCCGGTGCCGAAATCGTCGAGCGCAATGCCGATGCCGCGGCTCTTGAGGTCGCGCAGCATTTCGCGCATCGCCACGTTTTCGATGAGCGGGACGGATTCGGTGATCTCGAGTTCGAGCCGTTCGGGCGGCAGGCCGCTCTCGGCGAGCGCGCGCTCGATCTCCGAGACGAATCCCGGCCGGCTCAATTGCAGCGATGAAAGATTGACCGCAACTTTGATGTCGGCGGGCCAGCTCGCGGCGGCAATACAGGCGTCGCGCAAGATCAGTTCGCCGAGCGGACCGATGAGGCCGATCTCTTCGGCAATCGGGATGAACAGGCCCGGCGGGACGAAGCCGCGCGACGGCGCAATCCAGCGCGCCAAGGCTTCGAAACAGACCGTCTTGCCTGTCGTCAGATCGACGATCGGCTGAAAATGCGGCGTGATCTCGCCCTTGCGGATGGCCGCGCGCAGGTCCTTCTCCATTTCGCGCCGGGCGGCGAGGCCCTTGCCCATGTCTTCATTGAAGAGGCAATAGGTTGCCCGGCCGGTGCTCTTGGCGCGGTAGAGCGCAACATCGGCGCGGCGCAGAAGATCGGTGAAATTGTCGCTGTCGGCCGGCGCCCGCGCGATCCCGATGCTTGCGGCAATGCTGATGGTGCGCTCTTCTATTTCAAACGGCTGCTCGAAGCAGGACAGGAGCTCGCGCGCCAGACGATCGACGTCGTCCGGCGAGGTGACGGGAAATTGCAGCACGGCGAATTCGTCGCCGCCGAGCCGCGCCAGATAGTCATCGTTCGGGCAGATGGTGCGGAAGCGCTCGGCAACGGCGCGCAGGAGCTGATCGCCGACGCCATGGCCGAGGGTATCGTTGACGCCCTTGAAGTCGTCGAGATCGATGTAATGGACGGCGAGCGTGCGGCCGGTGCCCGAAAGCTGTTTGAGAATGTTGCACGTCTGCTGTTGGAATGCGGCGCGGTTCGGCAGGTCCGTCTGCGGGTCGCGATAGGCAAGCTTCAGAATACGTGACTGAGCATTGTCGTGATCGATCGCGATTGCGCAGAGATGGACACAGGCTTCGACGATCTTGCGGTCGAGCGTATTGGGCTCGCGCGGCTCGCGGTAATAGAAGGCGAAGGTGCCGAGGACCTGGCCGCTGCGGCCCTTGATCGGCGTCGACCAGCAGGCGCGCAGACCGTGCGACAAAAACCCGTCCTTGAACGGTGCCCAGAGAGGATCGGTCGCAATATCCGTGACCACGACGGCTTCGCCGCGATAGGCCGCGGTGCCGCAGGATCCGATGCCGGGGCCGATCGGCACCTGGCTTGTGGCCTCGCAGATTTCCGCGGGCAAGCTTGGACCGGCCAGCGGATAGAGAAAATTGGCCTCAAGGTCGGCGCGCAGGACCGAACAGATCACGCTGGGCGAAAGGGCTTCGGCACGCCGGCACAGGAGATCGACGACATCCGGCAAGGGCAAACCGGTGGCGACTGCTTCAAGAATTTCTTTTTGCAATTGCTGCAGCGATTGCGCGTTGATCGCATCGTGACGGTGGATCTCGACCGAAGCCAAGAGCCCGGCGGCGCCAAGCGTCGGCGAGACCTTGAGATCGCAAATCGCGCCGGACCAATGTAGCAGCGGCCGGATGGTCACGGCCTGTCCGGCTTTCAACTGCTGCCAGGTCTCGGCCCAAAGCGTTGCATCGACCATTGCGAACAGGTCGAATATGTTCGCCTTGGGTGTCGTCAGATGAACGGGAAAATCGGCGGCAAAAGCGCTATCCCAGGCCGCGAGGGCGCCGGGCTCCGTGAAAATCGCGTGCGCAAGATTGCCGGTATCGTCCGGCGGCTCGGCATTGGGTCTGAATAAAATTATTTCGGCGCGATGTGTCACGAAAAAGCTCGTGCCTCGGTCTGCCCATCCGCCCTTCATTACGCACCAGCGCTAAAGACTTGGTTACCATCAGCGAGACAGATTTGCCGCACCGTTCGGGGGGCCGGCTTAATCGGCTGCTAACTTTGATCGGCGAGTCTCAACAAATGGTCGTTCGCAGGCGCCTTCGCGCTATCCTCTTTCCGTTCGCGCTCTATTGCCTCTCCGGCGCCGCCGGCAGCTATTTTTTGTGGCACGCGGTCAACGACGATCGCGGGCTCCGCGCCAACGAGGATTACGAGCGTCAAATCAAGAGCTTACAGGCTCAGGTTGATGCCAAGGAAAAAGACCGCCAGGCTTGGGCGCGGCGGATCGCGCTGTTGAGCGGCGCAACGATCGACCGCGACATGCTCGACGAGGAAACCCGCGCCCGTCTCGGCCGCGTCGACAAGGACGATCTCATCGTCCTTCTCAAGCCTAACGCCAACGGCGCGGCTGCCACGCCCTAGCGCCCGGCATTCCCTCCGGGTCAGACATCCCTTTCGAGTCAACGATCTTTTGCGCGGCCTATGCACCTTTGTGCAGTGGATTCGCGCAGGTCGTTAGAGTAGAGAGGGCGGCGAATGGACAGAGCCCGCGCCACGTTGGAGGCGCGAGTTTTGCTTCGCCGGAGCTCCAGAGGAGACACGATGGCAGCGACATCCGGGAGCCAAAGCAATGGCTCGGCCGCGGCGAGTTCGGCCGATCTCATTCATCCCAGCTTGCATCCCAGCCTCCCCAATGCGGGCCTCGCGCAATTCAGTCTTGACGACGAGCTTGCGGCCTATCGCGAGATGCTGTTGATCCGCCGCTTCGAGGAACGCGCCGGCCAGATGTATGGCATGGGTCTGATCGGCGGTTTCTGCCATCTTTACATTGGTCAGGAGGCCGTCGTCGTCGGCATGACCCGGGCGATCAAGCCGGGCGACCAGACGATCACCGGCTATCGCGACCATGCCCATATGCTTGCCTGCGGCATCCCGCCCAAGATCGTGATGGCCGAATTGACCGGGCGCCGCGGCGGCATTTCCAAGGGCAAGGGCGGCTCGATGCACATGTTCTCCAAGGAGCACCATTTTTATGGGGGGCACGGCATCGTCGGCGCCCAGGTGCCGCTGGGGACGGGACTTGCCTTCGCCAACAATTACAACGGCACTGGCGGCGTCAGTTTCACCTATTTCGGTGACGGCGCGGCCAATCAGGGCCAGGTCTACGAGAGCTTCAACATGGCGGAGCTGTGGAAGCTGCCCGTCGTCTATGTGATCGAGAACAACCGCTATGCCATGGGCACGTCGGTCAAGCGCGCGTCGGCGATGACGGATTTTTCCAAGCGCGGCATTTCCTTCAATATTCCGGGCGAGCAGGTGGATGGCATGGATGTGCGCGCCGTGGCCGCGGCGGGCGCGCAGGCGGCCGAATGGTGCCGCGCCGGCAACGGGCCGATCATTCTCGAAATGCTGACCTATCGCTATCGCGGGCATTCCATGTCCGATCCCGCCAAATATCGGTCGAAGGAAGAAGTGCAGAAAATGCGCACCGAAAGCGATCCGATCGAACAGGTGCGCGAGCGCCTGCTCAACACGCATCAAGCCAGCGAAGCGGCGTTGAAAGAGATCGACGCCGGCGTGCGTGCGCAGATCGCCGAGGCGGCGGATTTCGCCGCCAATGCTGCCGAGCCTGATCCCGCCGAGCTTTACACCGACGTTTGGAAGTAACCCATGTCCGTCGATATTCTGATGCCGGCTCTGTCTCCGACCATGGAGCAGGGCAAGCTCGCCAAATGGCTGAAAAAGGAGGGCGACCCGGTTCGCGCCGGTGACGTGCTTGCCGAGATCGAGACCGACAAGGCGACGATGGAGGTCGAGGCCGTCGACGAGGGCACGCTCGCCAAGATCATCGTGCCGGAAGGCACCGAGAATGTCGCGGTCAATTCGCCGATCGCGGTGATCGTCGCCGAAGGCGAGACGTTCAATGGCGCTGTGCCAAGTCCGACGCCGGCCGCCGCGCCGCAGGCAGCGGATGCGCCGGCTGCGTTCGTTGCTTTCGCACCGCCGCCCGCGCCCGCAACGTTGGCGCCGCCGGAGCTTGAGCCCGCCGCCGACGTGAAGACCGTCAAGATGACGGTGCGCGAAGCGCTGCGCGATGCGATGGCCGAAGAGATGCGCCGCGACCCGCGCGTCTTCGTCATGGGCGAGGAGGTCGCCGAATATCAGGGCGCCTACAAGATCACTCAGGGCCTGCTGGAAGAATTCGGCGCCAAGCGCGTCGTCGATACGCCGATCACCGAACATGCCTTCGCCGGCATCGGCGTTGGCGCGGCGATGGCCGGCTTGAAGCCGATCGTCGAATTCATGACGTTCAATTTCGCCATGCAGGCGATCGACCAGATCATCAATTCCGCCGCCAAGACGCATTATATGTCGGGCGGCCAGATGGAATGTCCGATCGTCTTCCGCGGTCCGAACGGTGCGGCCGCCCGCGTCGCCGCGCAGCACAGCCAGGATTATGCCGCCTGGTATTCGCATGTGCCGGGATTGAAAGTGGTGATGCCTTACACCGCCGCGGATGCGAAGGGCTTGCTGAAAAGCGCCATCCGCGATCCCAATCCGGTGATCTTCCTCGAAAACGAAATTTTGTACGGACACAGCTTCGAAGTGCCGGAGGGCGACGATGTTGTCGTGCCGATCGGCGTCGCCAAAATTGCCCGGCCTGGCAAAGACGTGACGCTCGTCTCCTTCGGCATCGGCATGAGCTATGCGCTCCAGGCCGCGGACGCGTTGGCGGGCGAGGGCATCGAGGCGGAAGTCATCGACCTTCGCACCATCCGCCCGCTTGATAGCGAGACCGTGCTGACCTCGGTCCGCAAGACGGGGCGTTGCGTGACAATCGAAGAAGGCTGGCCGCAAAGCGGCGTGGGCTCCGAGATCTCGGCGCGCCTCATGGAAGGCGCCTTCGATTATCTCGATGCGCCGGTGTTGCGCATCACCGGCCGTGATGTGCCGATGCCCTATGCCGCAAATCTCGAAAAGCTCGCTTTGCCCAGTGTCGCCGAGATTGTCGCGGCGGCGAAGGCCGTCTGTTATCGCTGATGTTGGGATTCCGAAATATGATTCAATCTCCTATCGGTGCCAGAGGCTTGCGTTTCGGCGCGTCATTGCGAGCGAAGCGAAGCAATCCAGAGTTATTTCTGGATTGCTTCGTCGCTAACGCGCCTCGCAATAACGCAGTGGGAAGCAAAGCGCCGGAATCGGAACATTAGGGCTAGCCATGTCGATCAAAGTGCTCATGCCCGCGCTGTCGCCGACGATGGAAAAGGGCAATCTCACCCGCTGGCTCAAAGCCGAGGGCGATACGGTGAAATCCGGCGATGTGATCGCCGAGATCGAAACCGACAAGGCGACGATGGAAGTCGAGGCGGCCGATGAAGGCACGCTCGGCAAAATCCTCGTGCCCGCCGGCACCAATGACGTGCCGGTCAACGAAATTATCGCGCTGATCGCGGAAGAGGGCGAAGACCCGACTTCGCTGACGGCCGGAGCCTCCGCGCCCGCCGCGCCGGCGATAGCCTCGGCAGCGCCGCCGGCAGCGGCATCAGCACCGCCTTCGGCGGCAGCGTCGCCAGGCAATATCGTTGCCTTTCCGCAGTCAACTGAAAAGCCGGCGCGGCGTTTTGCTTCGCCCTTAGCGCGGCGTCTCGCCACCCAGAACAAGCTCGACCTCGCGCTGGTCACCGGCAGCGGCCCGCACGGCCGTATCGTTGCGGCCGATGTCAATGCGGCGCTCGCCGCCGGCACGGCGAAAGCCGCGCCTGCCGCGGCGGTTGCGCCCCTGCCGAAGCCGACGCTCACCGACGCGATCGTGAAGCAATATTTCGCCCCGGATTCCTTCGACGAGGTGCCGCATGAAGCGATGCGCAAGGCGATCGCGCGGCGGCTTGTCGAGGCGAAGACGACGATCCCGCATTTCTATCTGACGATCGAATGCGAAATCGATGCGCTCCTGAAGCTGCGCGGCGAATTGAACGGCGCCGCGCCGAAAGCCAAGGACGGCACGCCGGCCTATAAGCTCTCGGTCAATGACATGATCGTCAAGGCCCTGGCTCTGGCGCTGATCGATGTGCCGAATGCCAATGTCACCTTCCTCGAAAATACCATGCTCAAGCATCACCATGCCGATGTCGCCGTGGCGGTGGCGATCCCCGACGGGCTGATCACGCCGGTGCTGAAACGTGCCGACCTCATGCCGCTTTCGGTCATTTCCAATACGATGAAGGATTACGCGGCGCGGGCGAAACAGCGGCGGCTCAAGCCGCAGGAATATGAGGGCGGCGTCAGCGCCGTCTCGAACCTCGGCATGTTCGGCATCAAGGAATTCTCCGCCATCATCAACCCGCCGCAATCCTCGATCCTTGCGGTCGGCGCAGGCGAGGCGCGGCCGGTGGTGCGTAAAGGCGAGATCGTGCCGGCGACCCTGCTCGGCGTGACGCTCTCCTGCGACCATCGCGCCGTCGACGGCGCAACCGGTGCGGAACTGCTCGCCGCGTTCAAGCATCACATCGAAACCCCGCTGACGCTGTTGGGCATCTAATATGGCCAGTGTTTATGATGTCATCGTCATCGGTGGCGGCCCGGGCGGCTATGTCGCCGCGATCCGCGCGGCGCAACTTGGCCTGAAAACCGCGGTCGTCGAGCGCGAGCATCTTGGGGGCATCTGCCTCAACTGGGGCTGCATCCCGACCAAAGCGCTGCTGCGCTCGGCCGAGATTTTTCATTTTGCGCAGCATGCCAAGGACTATGGTCTCAGGATCGAGGGCAAGGTCGGCTATGACACGGAAGCGGTGAAAGACCGCTCGCGCAAAATTTCGGCGCAGCTGAACGCCGGCGTCGGCTTCCTGCTCAAGAAGAACAAAGTCGATGTCATCTGGGGCGAGGCGCAGCTCGCGAAGCCCGGCGAAGTGAAGGTCGCCAAATCGTCAAAGCCGGCGCATCAGCCGCAGGCGGCGGTGCCGAAAGGCATATTGGGCGAGGGGACTTATCAGGCCAAGCATATCGTCGTCGCGACAGGCGCGCGGCCGCGGCTGCTGCCGGGGCTCGAGCCCGACGGCAAGCTGATCTGGACCTATTTCGAAGCGATGATGCCGGACGCCATGCCGAAGAGCCTGATCGTCGTCGGCTCGGGCGCGATCGGCGTCGAATTCGCTTCGTTCTACCGCGACTTCGGCGCCGATGTGACGTTGATCGAAGTGTTGCCGCGCATCCTGCCGGCCGAGGATGCCGAGATTGCCGGCCTCGCGCATAAGCGCTTCGAGAAACGCGGCATCAAGATCCTCACCGGCACGAAGATCGTGAAGGCCGAGAAGAGTGCCGAGGGCATCGTCGCGACGGCCGAGGCGGCCGATGGCAAAAGCCTTCAGTTGAAGGCCGAGCGGCTGATCTCCGCCGTCGGCGTCACCGGCAATATCGAGAACCTTGGCCTCGAAAATCTCGGCGTGAAGACCGAGCGCGGTACCATCGTCACCGACGGCTTCGGCCGCACCAATGTCGCCGGCATCTATGCCATCGGCGACGTCGCCGGGCCGCCTATGCTGGCGCATAAGGCCGAGCATGAGGGCGTCATTTGCGTCGAGGCCATCGCCGGCGGCCATCCGCATCCGCTCGACCGCGACATGATTCCGGGATGCACTTATTGCAATCCGCAGATTGCCTCGGTCGGCCTGACGGAGGAGAAGGCCAAGGCGGCGGGCTATAAGCTCAAGGTCGGCCGCTTTCCGTTCATCGGCAATGGCAAGGCGATTGCACTGGGCGAGCCTGAGGGCCTCACCAAGACGATCTTCGACGCGGCGACGGGGCGGCTCCTGGGTGCCCATATGATCGGGGCGGAAGTCACGGAACTCATTCAGGGTTTTGTCGTCGCGATGAATTGCGAGACGACCGAGGCGGAACTGATCAATACGATCTTCCCGCATCCGACCCTGTCGGAAACCATGCACGAAAGCGTGCTCGACGCCTATGGCCGCGCCATCCATATTTAGGCGGGGGCCTGGAGAACGAAATGGCTTTAGTGGACGCGCCCAAGGCGCCGGCACGGCACCCTGAAAAAGCGCATCGGCCGGATCAAGCCGTCGCGAGGAAGCCCGACTGGATTCGCGTCAAGGCGCCGGGCTCGCCGGCCTGGCGCGATACTGCGGCGATCGTGAAAGAACATCGGCTGGTCACTGTCTGCGAAGAGGCCGGTTGCCCGAATATCGGCGAGTGCTGGGAGAAAAAGCACGCGACCTTCATGATCCTGGGCGACACCTGCACGCGCGCCTGCGCCTTCTGTAATGTGAAGACGGGTCTGCCGGGCGCCGTCAATCCGCACGAGCCGGCGCATGTGGGCGAGGCCGTGGCCAAGCTCGGGCTCGCCCATGTCGTCATCACCTCGGTCGATCGCGACGATCTCGATGATGGCGGCGCGGCGCATTTCGCCGCGGTGATCGGCGCCATCCGCACGGCGAGCCCCGCGACGACGATCGAAGTCCTGACGCCGGATTTCCTGCGCAAGTCCGGCGCGTTGGAGATGGTCGTCGAAGCCCGGCCGGACGTCTTCAATCACAATCTCGAAACCGTGCCGTCGAAATATCTAAGCGTGCGGCCGGGGGCGCGTTATTTCCATTCGGTGCGGCTGTTGCAGCGGGCCAAGGAACTTGATCCGCAGCTTTTCACCAAGTCCGGCATCATGGTCGGCCTCGGCGAGACGCGCGACGAGATTTTGCAGCTCATGGATGATCTGCGCAGCGCCGAGGTCGATTTCCTCACCATCGGGCAATATCTGCAGCCGACGCGCAAGCATCACCCGGTGATCTCGTTTCCGACGCCGGATGAATTCAAGGCGCTGGAAGCAGTCGCCTATGCCAAGGGATTTCTGATGGTCTCGGCCTCGCCGTTAACCCGCTCGTCCTATCATGCGGCGGAGGATTTCGCTAAGCTGAAGGCTGCGCGGACGAGTCGGCGGCCGGATTGAGCCGTAGGCGCGACGCGAAAGCTCTTTGATCGCAACAAATGCCAAGTTTTCGGACCAGCCGCATTGTTCCGCATTCCGCCAAGGCGATGTTCGACCTTGTCGCGGATGTCGAATCCTATCCGAAATTTCTGCCGCTCTGCCGCGCGCTGACCCTGCAGCGCCGCGAGACGCTGCCGGACGGGCGCTTCCGGCTCGTCGCTGAAATGGAAGTTGGCTACAAGGCGATCCGCGAGCGTTTCACCAGCCGCGTAACCTGCGATCCGCAGACGCTCGAAATCTTTGTCGAATATGTTGACGGGCCGTTCCGCCACCTCGAGAACCGCTGGCATTTCATCGCGCAAGGCGAGCGTTCGTGCAAAGTCGAATTCGATATTTCCTACGAATTCAGAAGCCGGGCTTTAGCGATGCTGGTCGGCGGCATGTTCGAAACAGCCTTCCGCCGATTCGCCGAGGCTTTTGAAAGCCGCGCCGATCTCGTCTACGGGCGCTCTTAAGTCGCCAGGCTGAGCAGAAGATCGAGCGCCGTCTCGACCGAGGCAAGGCGCACCTCCGTGCGGCCGATGTCGCCGAAGCGGCGTTCGAGCGTCGCGATCGTTCCCGCGCGGCCATAGCCGAAATAGACGAGCCCAACCGGCTTTTCTGCCGAGCCGCCATCGGGGCCGGCAATGCCGGTCACTGAGAGCGCGACGCTTGCTGGCGAATGGCGTAGCGCCCCTTGCGCCATTGCTGCTGCAACCTCGGCGCTGACCGCGCCGAAACGCGCGAGAAGATCAGGCGGAACGCTAAGGTTTTCGGTCTTGGCGCGATTGGAATAGGTGACATAGCCGCGCTCGAAGACATCGGAGGATCCCGGAATTTCGGTGATCAGCCCGGCGACGAGGCCGCCCGTGCAGGATTCGGCGGTGACGAGGGTCAGCGCGCGCTGTCGATAGCGCGTGAGAAACTCTGCCGCCCGCAGCCGCAAATGCGCTGAAAACATGAGGCGCCGCCGTTTAGAGCATCGGACCGAAAAGTGCGAAGCGGTTTTCGGATAAATCCGATGTGATGAGAAAGACTTAAAAGCGCGAGCGATTCAATTTGAGCGTCCGACGCTCTAGCAGAAAGAACGCTGCCGCCATTTGGCATGAAGCGCGGCTTGCCATCAAGGCGGCCGGCCCGGGCCTCAGATCGAATAGCCTCAGATCGAATAGCTGAAGGAATCGTAGGCGAGCTTGCTGAGGATCTGATCCATGTCGCGCGCGGGCTCGGGGCAGCCCGCGGTGCCGATGATCTTCGCCGGCACGCCGGCAACGGTCATATTGGCCGGCACCGGATTCAAGACGACGGAGCCGGCGGCGACGCGCGCGCAGGGGCCGACCTCGATATTGCCGAGAATTTTCGCGCCGGCGCCGATCAGCGTGCCGCGCTTGATCTTCGGATGGCGGTCGCCCATCTGCTTGCCGGTGCCGCCGAGCGTCACATTCTGCAAGACCGAGACATTGTCCTCGATCTCGGTCGTTTCGCCGACGACAAAGCCTGTCGCATGGTCCAGGAAAATGCCGCGCCCGAACCGCGCCGCCGGATGGATATCCGTCTGGAACAGTTCCGACGAGCGGCTTTGCAGATAGAAGGCGAGATCGCGCTGGTTGGTGTTCCAGAGATAATGCGCCAGCCGATGCGTCTCGATGGCGTGGAAGCCCTTGTAATAGAGCAGGGGCTCGATCAGCCGCGCCGTCGCCGGGTCGCGATCCACGACCGCGGCAATGTCGGCGCGGAAGGCTTTGCCGATGTCGGGATCGTCGCGCAGCGCGGCGGCGAAAGCGTCGATGATGAGATCGGTCGAGACCGTGCCGTTGGCGAGGCGCAAGGCGATGCGGTGAATCACCGCCTGCTCAAAGGTGTCGCGATTGATGACTGTCGTGAGGATCAGCGTGGCGAGAACCGGCTCGCGCGCAAGCACTTCGGTCGCCTCCTGCCGCAGGCGTTCCCAAAGGGTATCGTCGGAGAAGACCTGCCGCAGCGGCGGCGCGGGCGAGGGGGATAGTGAAGGGGATACGAGCATGACACGCGCTTTCTCGGATGCCATAGGCCAAATCCCGTTTAACGACAACAGCGAAGGCTGAGATGGTCGAACGCGCTCATTCCGCAGCTCGCGCAAATGTATGAGCTGCGGCAAAGCCGCGGTCGAGGTCGGCGACGATATCGTCAATATGTTCAAGGCCGACCGAGAGGCGGACGTAATTATCCGAGACCCCGGTTGCAAGCTGCTCGTCGGCGGACAATTGCGAATGGGTCGTCGTTGCCGGATGGATCGCGAGGCTGCGCGCATCGCCGATATTGGCGACATGGTAAAAAAGCTCGAGCGCATCGATGAAGCGCCGGCCCGCGGCGCGCCCGCCGGCCAGTTCGAAGCCGACGAGGCCGCCATATCGGCCGCCGAGATATTTGTCGGCGCGGGCGCGCTCAGTGTCCGTCTGCTGCGACGGATGGATGATGCGAACGACCTCCGGCCGCTGCTTCAAATAAGCGACGACCTTGTCGGTATTTTCGACATGCCGCGCGATGCGCAGCGGCAGTGATTCAATGCCTTGCAGGATGAGGAAAGCGTTGAACGGCGAGAGCGCGGCGCCGAGGTCGCGCAGCAAAGTCGTGCGGGCCTTCAAAATATAGGCGATCGGGCCGAGCGGTTTGGCCGCTTCCGTCCAGATCGCGCCGTGGTAGCTCGGGTCCGGCGTGTTGAGGGCCGGCTGGCGCTGCGGAAATTTTTCCCAATCGAAATTGCCGCCGTCGACGATCAGGCCGCCGATGGAATTGCCATGGCCGCCGAGGTATTTCGTCGCCGAATAGACGACGATGGCGGCGCCGTGATCGAAGGGGCGGGCGAGCAGCGGCGTCGCCGTATTATCGACGATCAGCGGAATGCCTTCTGCGCGGCCGATGGCGGCGATCTCGGCGATCGGCGGCACAATGAGCTTCGGATTGGGCAGGGTTTCGAGATAATAGGCGCGGGTGCGGGCGTCGGTCGCGCGGCGGAAATTTTCGGGATCGGCCGGATCGACAAAACGCACCTCGATCCCTTGCGTCCGCAGCGTATTGGCGAAGAGATTCCAGGTGCCACCGTAAAGGTCGGTCGCAGAGATCACATTGTCGCCGGCAGAGGCGATGTTCTGCAGCGCGTAGGCCGAAGCCGCCTGGCCCGAGGCGACGGCGAGCGCCGCGGCGCCGCCTTCGAGCGCGGCGATGCGCTTTTCGAGCACATCATTGGTCGGATTGCCGAGGCGCGTGTAGATGAAGCCGAGCTCGCGCAGGCCAAACAGGTTTTCCGCGTGATCGGTGTCGTGGAAAAGATAGGACGTGGTCTGATGGATCGGCACGGCGACGGACCCGGTCGTCGGGTCGGCGCGCCAGCCGCCGTGCAGGGCCAAGGTCTCCGGCTTGAAAGCGTCTGACATGGCGTGTTCCTCCGCGGTTAGAGGGTGGCGCGCGCGTCGGGCGCGATCGAAAAGTCGCGGCGCGCAATCAATTGCCGCGCGGCGCGCTCGGCCGCGTAAGGCTCGGTGAATTGCTGGCCTTCAAGCGCATTGAAACGATGCGTCGCGGCGAAAAAGCTGAAGGTTTCTGCGGCGGTGTCACGGACGACGATTCCGGCCGTCTGGCCGCCGACTTGAACGACATAAGCATCTGACATTTTGCACCCTTTGAATCCCGCGGCGCGCGCGCCGGTCGATGAAGCTGTGGCGGTTCGAGCCCCGCCCGTTCGGATCATGCGCAGGGGCGACAACAGGCCGCGGTCAGATGGGGTGCAAATTGCAACAGGCGCATCGGCTTCAAGAATCCTCGCGGCGCAAGTGCCACCCACCCATCATGGATTGTCTATCAAATTTGTCAACTAAAAGAACTCGCGGCATTAACTTTGGTTTTCGGGGCGCTCGATCGCTGCCGTGGAGGTAATATAGCTACGCCGAAGAAACGATCTTCTAAAGTCTAGAAATCATATAGAAAAGTTATGCCTAAACAATAACTTGCGCATGTTCGAACGCGACTGTAAGAGAACTTCGCTTTTCGTAGAATCGACAAGAAATCGCAGAATAATATTCTTCATTTGCGGAATATTATTCTACATCCCCTTTTCAAGTGGCGCACGCCGGAGGCCTGAATGCCTGACGAAATCGAAGAACCCCACATCCGCCGAACTCTGAGCGAGGCGGCCGCCAGGCAGCTTGCCAATGCCACCAAGACGCGGGCGCAATGGTCGGGCATCACCCCGCGCTGGCTCGTTTCGTTTCTGCCTTGGACGCCGGTCGAGGCCGGCATCTACCGGCTCAACCGGGTGAAAGAGGAAGAGACGCTTGCCGATGCCGATGTCGCCTGCAGCCCGCGCCGCGATGTCGATTCCGATCTGCCGCTGACCTTCGTCGATTACGAAGCGACGCCGCGCGAATATTCGCTCAACGCGGTCTCGACCGTGCTCGATGTGCAGACCCGCGTCTCCGATCTTTACAGCCATCCTTACGATCAGATTCAGGAGCAGGTGCGCCTGCTGGTCGAAAAGGTGAAGGAGAAGCAGGAGGCCGAGCTCATCAACAATCCGGATTACGGCCTGCTCACCAATGCGCATCCGTCGATGAAGATTGCGACGCGCGGCGGTGCGCCGACGCCGGACGATCTCGATGAGCTCATCACCCGGGTTTGGAAGGAGCCGGCCTTCTTCCTGGCGCATCCGCGCGCGATTGCCGCGTTCGGCCGCGAATGCACGCGCCGCGGTGTGCCGCCGCCGACAGTGACGCTCTTCGGCTCGCCGTTCATCACGTGGCGGGGCCTGCCGCTGATCCCGAGCGACAAGCTCTATATCGACGACGCCGGCAAGACGAATATCCTGCTGCTGCGCACGGGCGAAAAGAAGCAGGGCGTGGTCGGCCTGTTCCAGCCCGGCATTCCCGGCGAAGTCGCGCCGAGCCTTTCGGTGCGCTTCATGGGCATCAACCGCAAGGCGGTCGCGTCCTATCTGATCTCGCTTTATTGCTCCACCGCCGTGCTGACGCATGATGCGCTCGGCGTGCTGGAAGGCGTCGAGGTCGGCAAATATCACCAATATCCGTTCACTTACGTCTGAGCGGACAGACTCGCGTCAAGCCTCCGGCGGCATTTTTGCCGCCGGACGGAATTCATAAGGTCAGCCCATGCCTTCGGCACCGTCCGCGCCCGATCCGAGCCTGATCGCGCAACTCGCCAATTATTTCTTCCGCGCGCCGCCGGATGGCCCGGTTCCGACGCAGGATTCGCCCGGCATGCCGCTGGTGCCGCCGAGCCCGAACATCGCGCCGGCGCCCTCCGTGGTCACGACCGCCGCGCCGCTGATTCCCGCGCCTCTGCCGTTCGGGCCGCCGGATTTTCCGCCGACGACCATCGCCTCGATCGTGCCGACGCCGAATATTTCCGCGCCGGCAACCCCGGCCGCGCCGCATGGTCTGCCCGATGCGCCGCAACCAGGCTCGACCGCCGGCGGCTTCGCGCCCAACGCGCCAGGTGATTTGGACGCCGCCGGCCCGCTGGCGCAACTCGCCGAATTCACGTCCTTTGTTCCAAAGGAGCATCTCGCATCGCCCGTCGGCGCGCAGGATCTGGCGCCATCGCCATTCAATGCGCCGCCGAAGGACTCACTTTATTTCCTCGGCGACAACACGCTCGCGCGGCGCGATCTCGAGCTTGGGGCCGTGCCGGCCGTGCCGACGACGTCCTTCGCGCTGGCCGCCGTTCCGCAAACTGACACCGCGCAGGCTTATCTGCCCGATGCGCCGGGGGCGTCCCTGGGCGTTCCCGCAGCGGGCGGAGCGGTTCCGGCAGCGGCGTCAGCGCCAGAGACATCACCACTCAATCTCGCGCCACAGAGCCCGACTTCGCCAAGTTCGATTTGGCCGAGCGCGCCTGCGGTTCCGCCGGCGTCGGTAAACGTTCCGTTCGTGCCGGACAGCCCCGGCGTGCCGGATGCGCATGTGCCGGGCGAGGCTTTCTATTTCCTCGGCCCGGCGCAATCCTACGCGCCGGCAGAGCCCTTGCCGCAAGGCGGTGCGACGGCGCCCGCCGCGCCCGTGCAGGCACCCGCAAGCTTTTCGCCGGAGATTGTCGCGCTCGATGCTTCACCCGGCGCGGTCGATCTCGGCGCCGCCACACGGCCGTTCGACGCGTACACCGTCAAGCGCGATTTTCCGATCCTGCAGGAGAAGGTGCACGGCAGGCCATTGGTCTGGCTCGACAATGCGGCGACGACGCAGAAGCCGCAGTCGGTCATCGACCGGATCAGCTATTTCTACGAACACGAGAATTCGAATATTCATCGCGCCGCGCATGATCTCGCGGCGCGCGCGACCGATGCTTATGAAGCCGCGCGGCAGAAGACCGCGCGTTTCCTCAATGCCGGCTCGGAGCGCGAGATCATCTTCGTGCGTGGTGCGACGGAAGGCATCAATCTCGTCGCCAAGGCCTGGGGTGGCCGCAACGTCCAGGGCGGCGATGAGATCGTCATCACCTGGCTCGAGCATCACGCCAATATCGTTCCCTGGCAGCAGCTTTGCAGCGCCACCGGCGCCAAGCTGCGGGTCGCGCCGGTCGACGATACCGGGCAGGTGATCCTTGAGGAATACGAGCGTTTGCTCGGGCCGCGCACGCGCATCGTCGCGATGCCGCAGGTCTCGAACGCGCTCGGCACGATCGTGCCGGTCAAGGAGATGACGGCGATCGCACATCGCTTCGGCGCCTGCGTTCTGGTCGATGGTGCGCAATCGGTGTCGCATATGCCGGTCGATGTGCAGGCGATCGATTGCGACTTCTTCGTCTTCTCCGGCCATAAGGTGTTCGGGCCGACCGGCATCGGCGTTGTTTATGGTAAACCGGATGTGCTCGCGCATATGCCGCCGTGGCAGGGCGGCGGCAATATGATCGCCGATGTGACGTTCGAGAAGACGATCTACCAGCCGCCGCCGGGCCGGTTCGAGGCCGGCACGGGCAATATCGCCGATGCGGTCGGCCTTGGCGCGGCGCTCGACTATGTCGAGTCGATCGGCCGCCATGTGATCGACCGCTACGAGCATGAGCTGCTCGTCTATGCGACGGAGAAATTGCTGACCGTGCCGGGCTTGACCCTGATCGGTACGGCAAAGGAGAAGGCCAGCGTGCTCTCCTTCGTGCTCGACGGCTGCCGCAGCGAGGACGTCGGCAAAGCTTTGAACCAGGAAGGCATAGCGGTGCGGGCAGGCCACCATTGCGCGCAACCGATCCTGCGCCGCTTCGGGCTTGAATCGACCGTGCGGCCGTCACTCGCCTTCTACAACACGAAAGACGACGTCGATCTCCTTGTTGCAACTTTGCATCGTATTCAGGCGGGGCGCGTCACGCGCTCGGCATGACTTGACGCAAGTGTGAGGTGAATGTCACAGAGCGGCCTCTTTATCACCGCATTCCGCGCCCACGGCTCTTGATCGGTGTAATGGGGAGTTCTTCGATGCAATCTAGATTTCTGAACTTGGCCGCTGCGAGCTTCGGTGTGGCCGCTGCGCTTGCCTTGGCGCCTTCGGCGCAGGCGCATGAGTACGGACATCACCACCATCATTATCGCGCGGCGTATAATGCGCGTCCGCTGACGGTCACGAAGCACCATCACCATTACTACGAGGCGCCCGTCGCAGCGGCGGCTCCGGATCCGTGGCACGGCCCGGCGCCGATCATCACCGGCCCGAATTATGTTGCCGCGACCGTCGTCAGCCTGCCGTTCCGCGCCGCCACTTCGATCTTCCCGGCCTATGGCGATCCGGCGACGAACCCGCTGGTTTTCATCGGCGCGCCGGTCCACGTCGTCGCCCAGGCTGTGGAATTTCCGTTCTACGCAGTCGGCACCGTCTTCGGCGGCCCGCCGGCCGTCACTTATTGAGCGATCGATCTGAAGGGTTGCCGCGCGCGGCAACCCTTAAACATGGATCGGTAGGGCCGTCTCGGCCTTGATGCTTTCGAGTGCGAAACGCGACGTGACCTTCTTGAGCGGCAGCGTTTCGATCAATCTTTTGTAGAAGGCGTCGAAGCTCTTGGTATCGGCAACCACGACCTTCAGCAGATAATCGACATCGCCGGCCATCCGATAAATGTCGAGCACTTCGTCCATCGCCGAGATCGTCTTGGCGAAATGATCGAGCTTGTCATGCGCGTGCTCGCCGACCTCAACCGTCACGAAGACCGTGATCCCGAGCCCAAGTTTGGCCGGATCAAGCAAAGCGATGCGGCGACGGATGATGCCTTCCGCCTCAAGCTTCTGGATACGCTTCCAGCAGGGCGTTTGCGACAATCCGACCTTGGCCGCGATCGCGGCAATCGACAAGCTTCCGTCCGTCTGGACGATCTGCAGAATTTTTCGGTCGGTCGCGTCCATAATCTTCTCCACCCCGGGGGCATGGCCAAGATAATCCTTCTTGAGTCTACTTACTACATAAAAATTGTAGAGAAATTGGCTCGCTGGTGAATTGCAAGGCTTTTCCACGATATTCCAAGGGCTCCCGCGCGGATCTGGCGAATTGTTTGCGGTTGCGCTTGCGGGCCCAACCTGTTGAGTGAGCGCATGACGAAGCTTCCGCTCGAATCCCCCAAATCCTTCGCCGATCTTCGCAGCTTGCTGGCAAATCTTCCGCCGCCCGCCGAGGATTGCGGCGCGGCGGCGCGGGCGCGCCAGGCGGAATTGACCAAACCGGCGGGATCGCTTGGCCGGCTCGAGGAGATCGCCGAATTTCTGGCGCGCTGGCAGGGCCGCGAGAGGCCGGCGCTCGACCGGCCGCTGGTTCTGATCTTTGCCGGCAATCATGGCGTCGTCGCGCAGGGCGTTTCCGCCTATCCGCCATCGGTGACGCAGGCGATGGTCGATAATTTTGCCGCCGGCGGCGCGGCGATCAATCAGATCTGCAAGGCTTTCGCGCTGGATTTGAAGGTCATGCCGCTCGATCTCGCGACGGCGACCGAGGATTTTACGCAAGCGCCGGCGATGGACGAGGCGACGGCGGTCGCCTATTTCGCCCGCGGCCTCGCCAGCGTGCCGGCAGACGCCGATCTCGTTGCGATTGGCGAAATGGGCATCGGCAATACGACGAGCGCCGCTGCCGTCTATGCGGCGCTCTTTGGCGGCGTCGCCGCCTATTGGGCGGGGCGGGGCACCGGCCTCGACGATGCGGGGCTCGCGCGCAAGATCGTTGCGATCGAGGCGGCGCTCGCCGTCCATGCTGCACATCTGTCCGAGCCGCTTGAAGTCCTGCGCCGCTTGGGCGGACGCGAGATCGCCGCGATGGCCGGCGCCATCGTCGCGGCCCGGCGTGCCCATGTTCCGGTGCTGCTCGACGGTTATGTCGCCTGCGCCGCGGCGGCGCTGCTGCATGCGCAGACGCCCGACGCCATCGCGCATTGCCTCGCCGGACATAAATCGGCCGAGGGGGCGCATACCGATGTGCTGGCGCGTCTCGGCAAAAAACCGCTGCTCGATCTCGGCATGCGGCTTGGCGAAGCAAGCGGCGCGGCGCTGGCGGCGGGCTTGGTGAAAGCGGCACTCGCCTGCCACAACGGCATGGCGACTTTCGCTGAAGCGCAGGTGGCCGGGAAGACGGGAGACTAGAGGACCGGACGTGCCCCTTGACGGCGGCCTGCCTCGCACGGTTAAGGTCACGTTGGGCTGATGCCGGCCCTTCTTTCCATCGTCCGGAGGCCGCATGACGGTCGCCTTCAGAGCTTTGATGACTGGGGCGCTTCTCGCGGCAGCGGCGTCGGCGCGCGCCGATGACCTCTGTTACGGGTCGGCCTATTTGCCTGAGAACGATCCGATCTACGAATTCCAGCTGACGGCGCACAAATCCAAAACACCGAAGGCCTTTGCGGCGCGGCTTTCCATTTCCGCCCGCGCGCCGGGCATCGTCTATTCCGCGCGCGGCACCGCCCTCGCGCTCCAGAGCAAGGTCGGCGAAACGGATATCGAGGTTTCCTTCGACGTCGCGCGCGCCGGCTTGATTCCGACGCGCGTCAAGGCGGGCGTCTATTATCCGACGGCGATCGCGAGCCCGCCGCGCGTCATCATCCAAGGCCCGTTCGGCCAGATTGAAGGCCAGGCCGCGCGGCCCGATCCCAATCTCAATGATGTCTACGCCGATTTCACGCTCACCTCGGAACAATTGCGGGCGTTCACGCCGGGCGCGCGGCTCGATCTTGCGGTGAACGATGCCGGCGATGCGACCTTGCTGGAAAGCGGTACCTTCGACATTGCGGATTTGGCGACGCTGCGGGCCTTGGCGAAATCGGCCGCCGAAAACCTCGTCTTACATTGCACGCCAATGCCCGACGACGGGCTCGTGCCGTTCTAGATCACGATGATTTCGGGTCAGATCGACCCGAAATCATAAACGTGATCGATTCATATAGTTTAGAGCGCGATGCGAAAAACCGCTGACACTTTTTCGCATCGCGCTCTAGCGGGGCTGCAGAAGCCAGAGGCATTCGCGCGCCGGGCAGAGACCTTTCAGCCCGCCCTCGACGTCGCGGCTTTCTAGATTGGTGAGGCGATAGGCGTCCTCATAGAGGCGCCGCATCTCGGCTTCGCTCACCGAAAAGGGCGGGCCTTCCATGCTCGATTGATCATATTCAAAGGTGATCACGATCTGCGGCGCATCTCCCGTCATGACGCGAAGATGAGACGCGTAAAGCGTGCGCGTGGCCGTGGGCAGAGCAACGACCGCGGCGCGATCGTACACTGCGTCGACGTGCCCCAGCGTTTCGCGATCGAGCGCGAAAATGTCTCCCGCGAAGATCGTCAGCCCCTCCGCTTCATGTCTTTGCAATGATCCGGCCGCTGAAATGCGGGGCACAAGTCCCAGTTCGGCGAGCAATTGTTCGACAGCAAGCGGGCTCAACTCCGCCCCGGCGACACGAAAGCCGTTCGCAAGCAGCCAATGGATATCGCGCGTCTTACCGCAGAGGGGCACGAAAACGCGCGCACCTTGGGGCAAGTCGAGTGCCGGCAAGTGGCGCGTGAGCAAGGAATTGGGCTCGGCTTGATGGAACCCGATCTGACCCTGCTGCCATCTACCGTGCCAGAAGTCTGCATCCATGATTGGTCCGCCTCGCGTGCGTTATGGACTGCGACAAACGCCTACAGCGGCAGGCGCACCGTCGCGATGGCGAGCGCCGCCATGCCTTCTTCGCGGCCGGTGAAGCCAAGCCGCTCCGATGTCGTCGCCTTCACCGCGACGCGGTCGAGCGAGATGCCCATGATCTCGGCGAGATTCTTGCGGATCGCTTCGCGATGCGGACCGATCTTCGGCCGCTCGCAGACAAGCGTCGCATCGACATGGGCGAGCATGCCGCCGCGCTTGCGCAGATGATCGACGGCGGCGGCGAGGAAGATCGACGAGGCCGCACCGCGCCATTGGGGGTCCGACGGCGGGAAATGGCTGCCGATGTCGCCGTCGCCCAGCGCGCCGAAGATCGCATCGGTGATCGCATGGCTCAACACGTCGGCATCGGAATGGCCGACGAGCCCATGATCGTGCGGAATCTTCACGCCGCCGAGCCAGACATGATCGCCCGGGCCGAAGGCATGCACGTCATAGCCTTGTCCCATGCGCACATCGTCGAGCGTGCGCGCGAGTTTGGCTTCGGCCAAAGCGATGTCGTCCGCGGTTGTGATCTTCATATTCTCCTGCTCGCCTTCAAAAACATAAACCGGATGGGCCGCCCATTCCGCGATCGCGGCATCGTCGGTCAGGCCCGCTTGTCCTGCCGCGGCCGCCTTGCGATGCGCCGCGAGGATCAGATCGAAACGAAACGCCTGCGGCGTCTGCACTGTGCGCAGCCTGTCGCGCGGCGGCGTCGCGACGATGCGGCCCGCGGCATCGATTTGCTTGACCGTGTCGGTCAATGCAAGCCCCGGCACGGCAGCGCCATGCGCCAAAGCGGCATCGCGGGCGCGGGCGATCAAGGCATGGCTCGGAAAGGGGCGGGCGCCGTCATGGATGAGGACGATCTCGGGGGCCCGGTCGGCGAGGGCTTCGAGCCCGTTCAGGACGCTGATCTGCCGCGTCTCGCCGCCGTAAGCGGGCGGAAGCAGGCGCTTGACGAAATCCGCCGGCAGGTCGGCCAAGGCCTGCCGGTAAAGCGCGAGGTCGTCGGCATGGATCGCCGCCAGCACGCGCGCCTCCGGCGCGGCCTTGAGCAGGGCAAAAAGCGTGTGCGCCAAAAGGGGCTTGCCCGCCAGAGGCCGATATTGTTTGGGTAGTCCGCCTCCCGCCCGTGTGCCGCGCCCCGCCGCCACCACCAATATCGCGAGATCGGTCATTTCACTCATGCTGCGGGTCGGCTTCCGGAAGGGCGGGACGGGCCGATCTCCTGTCGCTTTTTGAGGCGCCCGTCAATTCTGGGCCAAAACTTAGGCTTGACGTGCAAGTCGTTGTTGCCGCGATGCACAAACTATCTATAGTGCGGGTTTGACTAAAGTGTAGGCATGCACGAAACGGATGAAAATTTAGGCAAGGTGCCGCCGGAATTGGCGGTCGGCGCCCTCAGACTGCCCGGCCGCGCCTTCCTCGCGCCCATGGCCGGCGTCACCGATCTCGGCATGCGCCGCGCGGCGCAGCGCTTCGGCGCGGCGCTGACGTTTACGGAAATGCTCGATGCCGATTTCTATCTCGGCCGCGATCCTGCCGCTGCGCTGCGGGCCGAAGGGGCGGGAATCCGCGATCACGTCGTGCAGATCGCCGGCTGCCGGGCGGATACGATGGCGGAAAGCGCCCGCCGCGCCGAGGCTTCCGGTGCGGCCATGATCGATATCAACATGGGCTGCCCGGCGAAGCGCGTGACCGGCGGCTTCGCCGGCTCGGCGCTGATGCGCGACCTCGACCTTGCCGTGGGCCTGATCCGCGCCGTCGTCGGCGCGGTCAAAGTGCCGGTTTCGGTGAAGATGCGGCTTGGCTGGGATGACCATTCGCTTAATGCGCCGGATTTGGCGCGCCGCGCCGAGGCTGAGGGCGTCGCCATGCTGACTGTCCATGGCCGTAGCCGCTGTCAATTCTATCAAGGCAGAGCGGATTGGGCGGCGATCCGTGGCGTGAAACAGGCGACATCGCTGCCCGTGGTCGCCAATGGCGATTGCTTGAGCCTCGAGGATGCGGATGACATGCTGCGGCTCTCGGGCGCCGATGCGGTGATGATCGGTCGCGGCGCTATGGGCCGGCCGTGGTTCGTCGGCGAGGTCGTACGTCACCTCGCCGGATTGCCGCGTCTGCCTCAGCCCGATGCCGCGACACGGCTTGCCGTCGCGCGCGAACATTATCGCACTTTGCTGGAGCTCATGGGCGAGGCGCACGGACTGCGCCACGCACGCAAACATCTTGCGGCTTATGCGGCGCATGCGCCGCGGCCGGATGCGGCGCTGCGTCACCGGCTTATCACCAGCGAAAATCCGGCGGAAGTTGAATCGCTTCTTGAAATTCTGTTTCTTTCCGAAGAACCGGCGGTTGCAGCATGAGCGTTCGCAGATCGATGCAAAGCACACGCGGGCGGCGCGATCCGCAGAAGGCAAGTGAAGCCTTTCGCGATACGGCGAAATTGTTGAACGCGCTGCCGCATCCTGTGCTGGCCATCGCGCCGGACGGTTTCGTCGTCGAGGCGAATAGCGCAACCGAAGCCTTCTTCGGGATCAGCCGTTCGATCCTGCTGCAGCAGACGCTCGCCAATCTTCTGCCGCGCGATTCCGTTCTCCTTGCGCTCGTCGACCATGTGAAGGCGCAAAACTCCGCCATCACCGAATATCGCGTCGATCTCGGCATTCCGCGGCTGGCGACGGAGAAGCTCGTCGATCTGTTCGTCACCCCCGTTTCGGATTTCGGCGACGGCGTCGTGGTGATGATCCAGGAACGGGCGATGGCCGAAAAAATGGATCGTCAGCTCACCCACCGCGGCGCGGCGCGCTCGGTCTCGGGCATGGCGGCCATGCTCGGCCACGAGATCAAGAATCCGCTCTCCGGCATTCGCGGCGCAGCGCAATTGCTGGAGACGAGCGCAACCGATTCCGATCGCGCCCTGACGCGGCTGATCTGCGCCGAAACCGACCGGATCGTGAAGCTCGTCGATCGGATGGAGGCTTTCTCCGACAGCCGGCCGCTGGAGCGCGAGAGCGTCAACATCCACACGGTGCTCGATCATGTGAAGCGCATCGCCCATGCCGGCTTCGCGCGGCATATCCGCTTCACCGAAAACTACGATCCGTCGCTGCCGCCGGTGCTCGGCAATCGCGACCAGCTAATCCAGATTTTTTTGAACCTCGTTAAGAATGCCGCGGAAGCGATCGGCGAAGACGCCGAAGACGGCGAGATCGAGCTCTCGACCGCGTTTCGTCCCGGCGTCCGGCTGAAATTGCCGAACTCCGACCGTTCGGTGAATCTGCCGCTGCAATTTTGCGTCCGCGACAATGGCCCGGGCGTGCCGTCGGAAATTCGGCAGCATTTGTTCGAACCTTTCGTCACAACCAAAAGCTCGGGAAGTGGCCTCGGACTTGCACTGGTCGCCAAGCTCATTGGTGATCATGGTGGAACCATCGAATGCGAGTCGCAGCCGCGCCGGACGATATTCAAGGTGCTCATGCCGATGTACGCCCCGCTGGACGGCCGCAGCGCGAAAAAGACCTAGAAAAGGATTGGCTCTCCGGAGCCTTGAGGAGCAAAGCCGCAATGGGAGGTAATATCCTCGTCGCTGATGACGATGCCGCCATAAGGACGGTGTTGAGCCAGGCGCTGACGCGTGTCGGTTACGAGGTGCGCACGACCGGCAATGCCGCGACCCTTTGGCGCTGGGTGCAGGCGGGCGAGGGCGATCTCGTCATCACCGATGTGGTGATGCCGGACGACAATGCGTTCGAGATTTTGCCGCGCATCAAGAAGCTGCGGCCCGACCTGCCGATCATCGTCATGAGCGCGCAGAACACGTTCATGACCGCGATCAAGGCCTCCGAGCGCGGCGCCTACGATTATCTGCCGAAGCCCTTCGACTTGCGCGAGCTCGTCAGCATCGTCGGACGGGCGATGAGCGAGCCGAAAGCGCGAGCGCGGCCGGAGCAGCCGGTTGATCTTGAAGGCATGCCGCTCGTCGGCCGCTCGCCAGCGATGCAGGAAATCTACCGCGTCCTGGCGCGCCTGATGCAGACCGATCTGACGGTGATGATCACCGGCGAATCCGGCACCGGCAAAGAGCTTGTCGCCCGCGCGCTGCACGACTACGGCAAGCGGAAGACCGGCCCCTTCGTCGCGATCAATATGGCGGCGATCCCGCGCGACCTGATCGAAAGCGAGCTCTTCGGCCATGAGAAGGGCGCTTTCACCGGCGCCAACCAGCGTTCCGCCGGCCGTTTCGAGCAGGCCGAGGGCGGCACGCTGTTCCTCGACGAGATCGGCGATATGCCGATGGAAGCGCAGACGCGGCTTTTACGCGTGCTGCAGCAGGGCGAATATACGACCGTGGGCGGGCGCACGCCGATCAAGACCAACGTGCGCATCATCGCCGCGACCAACAAGGACCTGCGCAATCTCATTCAACAGGGCCTGTTTCGCGAGGATTTGTTCTTCCGGCTGAATGTCGTGCCGCTGCGGCTGCCGCCGCTGCGCGAGCGCGCCGAAGACATCCCGGATCTCGTCTATCATTTCTTCTCGCAGGCCGCGGCGGAGGGCTTGCCGCTCAAACATATCGAGCAGCCGGCGTTGGAACGGCTGAAGCGTCACCGCTGGCCGGGCAACATCCGCGAGCTTGAAAACCTGGTGCGCCGGCTTGCCGCGCTTTATCCGCAGGAATCGATCAGCGAACAATTGATCGATGCCGAGCTTTCGGCGGAAGCGACGCCATTCATGTCCGGCTTCGGGCAGCGCGGCGACGAGCGCGTCAAAGACCCGGACCGGGCCGAGAGCTTGGCCGCGGCGGTCGAGCGGCATTTGAACGAATTGTTCCGCGCCCATGGCGATAGCCTGCCGCCGCCCGGCATCTATCATCGCGTCTTGCGCGAATTGGAATATCCGCTCATCTCCGCGGTTCTCGCGGCAACGCGCGGCAACCAGATCAAGGCCGCGGAGCTTCTCGGCCTCAACCGCAATACGCTGCGCAAAAAGGTCAAGGATCTCGATATCAAGCTGATGCGCTTGCCGCGTTAGATTTGGTTGCGGGTCGATCACCCTATCGCCCCGGAAATGTCGTAATTCTGCAACAGCGTCACCCAAGCGCAACGTCGATGTCCGCGGCGATTGTGTTAATTTGCGCGCAGGGATGAAACGGCCTGCCGGCGCCCGCCGGTGCCTAGGCCTTAAGCAGTGAGCTGGATGAGCGAAGCAACCAACGCGCTCGAGCCGAATGCGCCGCGCAAGACATTGCGACGGCAGATTCTCGGCCGTGCCGCGGTCGTTCTGGCGATCGTCGCAGCGCTGACCAGCTTTTTGATTTTTGCCGGCTACGTGCCGCAGATTCCGCCGACCGACAACGTCGTCGTCACGCTCTTCGTCATCAATCTCGTCTGCATTCTCGTGCTGGTCGGCTTCGTGATGGTCGAAGCCTGGACGATCATCGCGGCGCGGCGGCGACAGGCGGCCGGCGCGCGGCTGCATTTGCGCATCGTCGGCCTCTTCTCGGCGATCGCGATCATACCAGCGATCCTCATGGCCTTCGTCGGGTCGGTGACGCTCGATCGCAGCTTGAATCCGGTTTTTTTGCGCGATGTGCGCGGCTTCATTCTGCGCACCGGCGAGGCGGCGCGTTTCTTTCAGGAAGGGCAATGCCGGGTTCTGCTGCGTGAGGCGCAATTGACCGCCTCTGATCTCGACAGCGGCGAATCCATGTTCAAGTCCGACCGGCAATTGTTCCATAAGTTCTTTGCCTCGCGCGTCGAGGCGCTGGGCTTCGGCGCCGCGGCAATGATCCATCCCGATGGCAAGATCGACGACAAGGTCGTCGCCGGAGGCCATGACGGCGCGCCGATCGTGCAGCCCAAGCCCAACGACTTCGATGACGCGCGGGCGAGCGAGCCCTTGTGCATGATCCTCGACGAGGGACGTACCTTCGTGGCGCTGCGCAAGCTCGACGGCTTCGGCGGCAATGCCTTTCTTTACGTCGCACGGCCGGTCGGGCCGTTCGGCGTCGAATTCGCGCGCCAGGCGACGCGGCTCATCACCTTCTATGACATGTTCGATGCCTACCGGCATCGCATCCAGATCGCCTTTGCGACCATGTATGTGTTGATCGCGCTGGTGATGCTGCTGGCGGCAACCTGGGTCGGTCTCTCCTTCGCCAACAGTCTCGTCGCGCCGATCCGGCGTCTGATCACCGCCGCCGACGAAGTCGGCTCCGGCAATCTCGACGTTCATGTCGCGGTCAATCCGTCCGAGGGCGATCTCAGCCATCTCGGCGAAACCTTCAACAAGATGACCTCGGAAATCCGCCTGCAGCAAAACCGGCTGATCGCGGCGAGCGCGCTGATCGACGAACGGCGCCTGTTTACCGAAGCCGTCCTGTCCGGCGTGCCGGTCGCGGTGATCGGCGTTGGCGGCAACGGCCAGATTACCGTGGTCAATCCTTCGGCCGAGAAGCTGATCCCGCATGAAGACGGACAAAGCGCCGTCGGCCAGCCGATCGATGCGGTTCTGCCGGAAGTGATGCCGGTGCTCGAAGACGCGCGGAACTCGATCGGCCGGTTGTCGCGCGGCCAGATCTCCGTCCATCGCGGCGGGCGGGAGCGCACCTTCAATCTGCTCGTGACGACCGAGCCCGGCGGCCGGACGGAGAAAAACTTTGTCGTCACGCTCGACGACATCACCGATCTCGTCACGGCGCAGCGCACCGCAGCCTGGGCCGACGTCGCGCGCCGCATCGCCCACGAGATCAAGAATCCGCTGACCCCGATCCAGCTTTCAGCCGAACGGCTGAAGCGCAAATATGGCCGCCTCGTTATCGATGACCGGGATATTTTCGATCAGTGCATCGATACGATCGTCCGGCAGGTCGATGACATCAAGCGCATGGTCGACGAATTCTCGGCCTTCGCGCGGATGCCGCGGGCGCGGCTCGTGCCCGATGACGTGACGGAATGTCTGCGCCATGTGATCTTTCTCATGCGCGTTGGCCATCCCGACATCGAATTTGCCGACAACCTGCCGCAGGAGCCGGTGACGGCCGATTTCGACCGGCGGCTGCTGTCGCAGGCGGTGGCCAATATCACCAAGAATGCGACCGAGGGGATTGCAGCACAGGCCGAGATCGAACCGCTGAAGGGAAAAATCTCGATTTCCTTGGATGTTACGCCTGAGGGGCTTGTCGAAATCTTCGTGGCCGATAATGGTAAGGGCTTTCCGAAGGAAAATCGGCATCGTCTGCTAGAACCCTATATGACGACCCGGGCCGAAGGCACGGGGCTTGGGTTGCCGATCGTCGCCAAAATCCTCGAGGATCACGGCGGCGGCATTGAATTGCTTGATGCGCCGGGTGGGCGTGGCGCCTGCGTCCGGCTCTATTTCCCGAAGGGTGACACTGCGCACCGCGTGGTTGAGGCATCCGAAGAAAAACGTTCGACTGCCGTCGTTGAAAGCGCCAAGTGACAAAGCCAGAAGCGAGAGAGCTTGAACCTTAATGCCAAGCGACATTCTCATCGTTGATGACGAGGCCGACATCCGTGACATCGTTTCGGGCATTTTGTCCGACGAAGGCCACGGAACGCGCACCGCGAAAAACGCCGAAGAAGCGCTCGCCGCGATCGAGTCGCGGCGCCCGCACCTCGCCTTTCTCGATATTTGGTTGCAGGGCTCGCATCTCGACGGCCTGCAGCTTCTGCAATTGGTGAAGACGGCGCATCCGACGCTTCCCGTCGTCATGATCTCCGGCCACGGCAATATCGAAACGGCCGTCTCGGCGATCAAAATGGGCGCCTATGATTTTATCGAAAAGCCGTTCAAGGCCGACCGGCTTGTGCTCGTCGCCGAGCGGGCGCTTGAAGCCTCGCGCCTCAAGCGCGAGCTGAGCGAACTGCGCACGCGTACCGGCGCCGCCAATCGCATCATCGGCAAGTCGAGCACCATCCATCAATTGCATCAGGTGATCGGCCGCGTCGCGCCGGCCAATTCACGCGTCCTGATCACCGGCGCGCCGGGTTCCGGCAAGGAGCTTGCCGCGCGCAGCATCCATGATGCATCGCCGCGCGCCAATGGCCCGTTCGTCGTCATCAATTCGGCGACGATCACGCCGGAGATGATGGAGATCGAGCTTTTCGGCGTCGAGAGCAAGGACGGCCAGCAGAGCCGCAAGGTCGGCGCGCTCGAAGAGGCGCATGGCGGCACGCTCTATCTCGACGAGATCGCCGACATGCCGAAGGAAACGCAGGGCAAGATCCTGCGGGTGCTGGTCGATCAGAATTTCCTGCGCGTCAACGGCGCGACGCGCGTCAACGTCGATGTGCGCATCCTGTCGTCGAGCTCGCGCGACCTGCCGAAGCTCATTGTCGAAGGCGCCTTGCGCGAGGATTTGTTCCATCGCCTGTCGGTCGTGCCAATCCGGGTGCCGTCGCTCTCCGAACATCGCGAGGATATTCCCGAACTGATTGATTTCTTCATGGAGCAGATTTCGGCAACGACCGGCCTGCCGAAGCGCAAGATCGCCGACGAGGCCATGGCCGTGCTCCAGTCGCATGACTGGCCGGGCAACATCCGCCAGCTTCGCAACAATGTCGAACGGCTGATGATTCTCGCGGCGGGCGACCCGAACACCGAGCTGACCTCGGAGATGCTGCCGTCGGAGATCGGCGCCTTGGTGCCCTCGACGCCGAACGGCTCCGGCGGCGAGAAGCTCATGAGCCTGCCGCTGCGCGACGCGCGCGAGGTCTTCGAGCGCGAATATCTGATCGCGCAGATCAATCGTTTCGGCGGCAACATTTCGCGCACCGCCGAATTCATCGGCATGGAGCGCTCGGCGTTGCATCGTAAGCTGAAGTCGCTCGGAATCGACTGAGAATGGGGGCAGGGTGGGGCGCATAGCATATGTGAATGGGCGGTATCTGCCGCAGGCCCAGGCAACCGTCCCCATTGAAGATCGCGGCTATCAGTTCGGCGACGGCATCTATGAGGTCTGCGAAATCCGCGACGGTGCGCTGATCGACGAAGCCCGTCATCTGGCGCGGCTCGAGCGCTCGCTGCGGGAATTGGACATTGCCGCGCCGCTCGCGCCCGGCGCGCTTACGCGCGTGCTGCGTGAGGTTTTGGTCCGCAACAAGGTCCGCGACGGGCAGCTTTATATCCAGGTGACGCGGGGCGTGGCGCCGCGCGATCATGCCTTCCCGGTGCCGGCCGTGCGGCCAAGCTTGGTGGTGACCGCCAAAGCGACCGATCCGGCCAAGGGGGCGGCCCAAGCGGCCAAGGGCGTCAAGGTCATTTCGTTGCCTGACATCCGCTGGAAGCGGCCTGATATCAAGACGATAAACCTTCTTCCTAATGTATTGGCGCGGCAGGCGGCGAGAGAGCGGGGCGCCTATGAGGCCTGGCTGATCGACACCGACGGCATGGTGACGGAGGGCGCCGCATCGAACGCCTGGATCGTCAAAGCGGACAAGACGATCGTCACCCATCAGGTCGATCAATCGATTCTGCGTGGGGTGACGCGGACAACCCTGTTCGAGCTCATTGCTGCCAAGGGCTATCGGCTGGAGGAGCGGCGTTTCAGCCTTGACGAGGCCAAGGCTGCGGACGAGGCCTTCATCACTGCGGCGACGACGCTGGTGATGCCGGTCATCGCCATTGATGACGCACCGGTCGGCGACGGCAAGCCGGGCGCGGTGGCGACGAGCTTGCGCGCGCAGTTTCACAATTTTGCTAGGGCGACGGCCTAAAAAGAGCCAGGGAGAACAGGCTTGGAAAATCGGCCCGCGGCGCTTGGGAGAAATCCCTCTTGCAGCTTTGCCGCGGCGTGGGTCTAATGCGCGCGATCGGCCTTTGGCTAAAGCCAAGCTGCCGGCCGGTCCACCTTGTCGCTTTTTATATAATCGCGGGTCGCGTTTCCTCTTGCGGCCTCAAGAAAAGAACTGGAACAAAAAATGGCGGCCGAACGCACGCAAAACTTACAGGACACTTTTCTCAACTTCGTTCGGAAGAACAAAATCCCTCTCACTATTTTCCTGGTCAATGGCGTCAAGCTGCAAGGCGTCGTGACGTGGTTCGACAATTTCTGCGTCTTGCTGCGCCGTGACGGCCATTCGCAGCTCGTCTATAAACACGCGATTTCGACCATCATGCCGGGGCATCCGATCCAGATGTTTGAGCCCGGCGAAGAAACGCCAGCAGGCTCGTGACGGCGCGCGAAACGGACGCGACTGACAAATCAGCTAAGACGCCGGGCCATTGGGAGACCGGCGCAGGACGCACGCGGGCCTTGGTCATCGGGCCTTATCCCAGTGCGCGGTCGCAGCGCCACGCCGCGCCGGCACAGGGAATTGACAACAGCCGTTCGCCCGAAGCGCGGATTGGCGAGGCGCGCGGCCTCGCCCAGGCCATCGACGTCGACGTCGTCGATGCGCTGATCGTTACCGTGACCCAAATTCGCCCCGCGACTTATCTCGGCCAAGGCAAAGTCGAGGAGATTGCGGCACGCACCAAGGGCGAGGAGATCGATCTTGTCATCATGGATTGCGCCCTGTCGCCGGTGCAGCAGCGCAATCTCGAAAAGGCCTTTGCCGCGAAGGTCATCGACCGGACGGGGTTGATCCTCGAAATTTTCGGCCGCCGCGCGCTGACGCGCGAAGGCACGCTGCAAGTCGAACTCGCGCATTTGACCTATCAAAAATCGCGGCTGGTGCGGTCCTGGACCCATCTTGAGCGTCAGCGCGGCGGCTTCGGCTTTTTGGGCGGCCCGGGCGAGACGCAGATCGAGACCGATCGGCGGCTCATCCAGGAGCGCATCGCGCGCATTGAACGCGAACTCGAGAAGGTGAAGAAGACGCGCGGCCTGCATCGCAAGAGCCGGCGCGCCGTGCCTTATCCGATCGTCGCGCTTGTCGGTTATACCAATGCCGGCAAGTCCACCTTGTTCAACCGGCTGACGCGGGCGGGCGTCGTCGCCGAAGACATGCTGTTTGCGACGCTCGATCCGACGCTGCGGGCGCTCAAACTGCCGCGCGGCAGCGACATCATCCTGTCCGATACGGTGGGCTTCATCTCCGATCTGCCGACGATGCTAATTGCCGCCTTCAAGGCGACGCTCGAAGAAGTGCTTGAGGCCGACATTATCTTGCATGTCCGCGACGTTGCGCATGAGGACAGCGAGGCGCAGCGCGGCGATGTCGAAGCCGTGCTGACGGAACTCGGCATCGATGTTCGGAAGCCCGGCCGTGTCCTCGAAGTCTGGAACAAGATCGATGCGGTCGATTCCGAGCGCAGCCTTGCGCTACTCAACGCGGCGCGGCGCCGGCCGCCAAATGAGCGGCCGGTTCTGATCTCGGCTTTGACGGGGCAGGGTGTCGAGGATTTGCTGGCGCGGATCGAAACGCTGCTCGGTGCCGAGCGCGTCATCCTCGATCTCTCGCTCGATGCCGGCGACGGGCAGGGCCGCCATTGGCTTTACGAGCATACGGAAGTCTTGAGCCGCGGCGAGACCGCGGAGGGCCGTCTGTTGCTGACCGTCAGCGTCCCGCCGAGCCTGGCGGAAAAGGTGCGGCGGCGGTTTGTCGAGATTCCGCGGCGCGCGCACGCGGCGGGGCAATGATCGTCGCCGGGTATAGGCCGGCTTATGTCTCGCGCGGCTTTTTCTCGCGTGCTTTGGCTTCGTTCCAGAGCGCATCCATGTCGGCAAGGTCGACGTCGCCGAGTTTCCGGCCGCTTTGCGCGATCGCGCTTTCGATATAGCGGAACCGGCGGACGAACTTTTCGTTCGTGCCGCGAATGGCGGCTTCCGGATCGGCGCCGACATGACGCGCGAGATTGGCGACGGCGAACAATAGATCGCCGATCTCGTCCTGGATGGCGGCTGAATCTTTGGTATCGAGCGCGGCTTCGATCTCCGCGGTTTCTTCGCGGATCTTGTCGAGAACCAGATGCACGTCGTTCCAATCGAAGCCGGCGGTCGAGGCTTTGCTCTGGAGCTTTACGGCACGCGTCAGGCCGGGCAGGGGCACCGGCACAGGATCGAGCAGGCCGCCGTCGCCCTCGCCCTCGCCTTTGGCGCGCGCGGCCCTTTCCTGCGCCTTGATCTTCGCCCAAAGTCCCTTGACGTCGTCCGGCGATAAATCGCGCTTGTCGCTGAACACGTGCGGATGGCGGCGGATCATTTTCGCGGTGATCGCTTCGACGACATCGCCGAAGTCGAAAGCGTCTTGCTCCTGCGCCATGCGCGCATGAAAGACGACCTGAAGGAGCAGGTCGCCAAGCTCGTCCTTGAGATCGGCCAGGTCGCCGCGCGCGATGGCGTCGGCGACCTCGTAGGCTTCCTCGATCGTATAAGGTGCGATCGTCGCAAATGTCTGTTCGAGATCCCAGGGACAGCCGGTTCGCGGCGTGCGCAGCGCCGCCATGATCTCAAGGAGCCGGGTAATATCGCGCGATGTCTGCATGGCCCATCAAATAAAACGGCGCGAGGTGAACCTCGCGCCGTGGGTGATCATCAATTTGAACCTAGGTTCAGGCGAGGGCGATCGACAAAGCCTCGCGGCCCTTCGGCGTATCGACAACGCGCATCGTCACCGGCTGGCCTTCGGCGAGATGATGCACGCCCGACGGACCGAGGATCGAAATATGGACGAACACGTCCTTGCCGCCGTCGTTCGACTGGACGAAGCCGAAGCCTTTGTTGTCGTCGAACCATTTGACGGTGCCCGTGACCTGCACGGCCGTCGACGGATCGGGATGGCGGCGCGGCGGGCGCGCCTCGTTGAAGCGCGGTGCCGGGGCGCGTTCTGCCGCCCCCGCAGTATCGACTTCGAGTACGCGGGTGACCTGCGCGCCCTTGGCGCCGGTGCCGACATAGACTTTCAGCTTGGCGCCGGGCGGAACGGTTTCATAGCCCGCGCTTTGCAGCGCGCCGATATGCAGAAAGGCATCGCCCGTGCCGTTGCCCAATTCGACAAAGCCGAAGCCCTTGTCGCTCTTGAACCATTTGACAACCGCATCGACGGGCGTGCCGCCGGCTGCCGGGGGTGGAGGTGCCATGTCGGGGCCGCCAAAACCGCCGCCACCGAAAGCGGGCCTCGAATGCCGGGGACGCGGCGAATCGTAGGACATCGGGCCGTCATCGTCAAAACCGCGCTTCTTCGGCCCGCGAAAATCTTTACCTTTGCTCATGATATGCCTATTTTAAACCTTACAAGTCTGGACACGCCGCTCGGCCGAACAGCGCCGTAGCAGGCCGATCGCTCCTCAGGTAATTCAGACACACTTGAAGACGAGTGACAAAACACCCGTTCACAATGTGCGCTCTGAGCTGGTCCAGAAATGCCGACAGTCCCGCCTTTCACGTATTGATAGCAGATATTCCAGCCTGTTGGCTACCGCTTTTGCGCCAAAGTCCGACACCTGCGTCGGGTTCTGGGTCAGCACCGCTTACGCCAGTTTGGGGAGGGCAAAAATAAATCTCTGCCGAATCAATCCGATAGCAGATGCGTGATTCGCATAATCAATATTATGGAACCAATCTGCAGTTTGGTTTGTGTCGCGTTTTAGGCCGAAACGGCATTTTACCGGGGCTTGAAAGTTCGGTTGTGTAAACTAGCGTTCCTCTCGCGCAACGCCGCCGTCATCTTTCGTCGTTCAGGGCATTCTATGTAGATGCGGATTTCCCAACCGCTCTTTTGCGGCGGAAACTTAGCGTGGCTCATCACGATTTAGGCGATGCAAAACGCTCAGACGTCACAACGACATGCGATGATCGAAGTTTGGCGCGAGCGTTGGCCGGCGGCGGCGGCAGCTGTTGTGGCGCTGCTGCTGACAGCCTGTCTGTTTGTAATTGTCTGGAGGCTCATTCACAGCCCGGAGCCGCTGCCGTCAGAGCCGGAAATCGTCCCCGTCGTGCTCGTTCCTCCGCCGCCACAGCGGCCTCCGGAGCCGGCCAAGGAGATGGCGCAGCGGACCCTCCAGGCGCCGCCGCCTGTCCCGGTCCCGCCGAAGAAGCTCGTGGAGGATCGCCGTGATTCCGTCCCGGAGGCGCCGGCGCCAACGCCGAAGCGTGCACGGCCCCTGCCGAAGACCCGCGCGCCCGATGTTGCCAATCCGCTTAGCCTGGACGAGCCTCCCGATTGGCGCCAAACCGCCCCGCCGCAGGGCGATAATGCGGGGTATATGATCGGTGGGAACGGCGACAACGGTGGGGGCAGCGGTTGCGGTGATGCCAGCGTCTATCTCGCCCTGCTCTCGTCACAACTGCGCGATGTGTTCACCCGCAACGCGGACATGAACAGCCGCAACTTCCGCGTCCAGGCCCAGCTTTGGTTCGACGACATGGGAAGCGTGCAGCGAAGCCAGCTCATGCAATCGACCGGCGACACCGCTCTCGATGTCGCTGTCAGAAAATTGCTCAAAGGTCTCAATGCCGGCAGAGGGATGCCGCAGTGCTTCCAGCCGATCACGGTTTGGGTCAGCCAGCCGTGGACAGACGTCGTCCCGGACGAAAGCCAGTCCCTGCAAAGCCACATGGATGTTTGGCAAACGCCGCGGCATCCTTAGCAACAAGCGGCCGGGGTCCGAGCCTTGGCGCAATCACAGCGCGATTCGCATGCCGTCATAGGCCGGTTCGATGCCCGGCGGCAGCTTGCGGCGGAGCTGCTCGAAATCGAGATCGGTGTGCAGATTGGTCAGGATTGCGCGCTCGGGGCGTAGCTTCCCGATCCATTCCAAAGTCTCCGGAACCGAGAAATGGCTGGGATGCGGCGTGTAGCGCAAAGCATCGACGATCCAGAGCTTCAGGCCACGCAAATAGCCTTCGCTTTCCGCCGGAATGCCGTTGAGGTCCGGCGTATAGGCAAAGTCGCCGATGCGGAAGCCAAGCGCGTCGATCTCGCCATGGTTTAATCGGAACGGCAGGAATGTGATGTCGCCGCCGGGACCGTCGATGGTCACGGGATCGCCGGGCTTCAGGCGCTTGTCGTTGAGCAGCGGCGGGTAATAGCTGCCGGCCGGCGTCTCGAAAATATAGCCGAAATGGCTGCGCACGACCGTCGACGTGGCCGCATCCATATAAAGATCGATGCGCTTTTTGTGCATGATGACGAGCGGCCGGACTTCGTCGATCCCGTGCGTATGATCGGCATGCGAATGGGTGAGCAGAATGGCGTCCAGCCGGTCGATGCTGAGATCGAGCAATTGGGCGCGCAGGTCCGGGCCCATGTCGATCAGGACTTGCGTCCTGGCGCCTTCGGCATTCGTTCGCTCGACGAAGAGCGCGCAGCGGCGGCGGCGGTTTTTCGAATTCTTGGGATCGCAGGCGCCCCAGCCCTGGCCGACGCGCGGCACGCCGGCGGACGAGCCGCAGCCAAGGATGGTCACGGCAAGACTCATGCGGCAGGCGCCGTCGCGAGTGCCGGCATTTTCGAGAAGAGCCGCAGGACGTTGGCGCTGGTCAGCGTGCCGAGCTCGGCCGGCGTCAAGCCCTTGATCTCGGCAATCACTTTTGCCGTCTCGGCGACAAAGGCGGGCTCGTTGCGCTTGCCGCGATAAGGGACGGGCGCGAGGAACGGCGCATCGGTTTCGACAAGCAGCCGGTCATTCGGCACATCGCGGGCGATGTCGCGCAGGTCGCTCGAATTCTTGAAGGTCACGATGCCGGAAAAGGAGACGTAGAGGCCGAGCGCGAGGCCGGCTTCCGCCAATTTGCGCGTCGAGGTGAAGCAGTGCAGGACGGCCTTGAAGGCGCCCTTCCCCATTTCCTCTTCGAGGATCGCCGCCATGTCGTCGTCGGCGTCGCGGGCATGGATGACGAGCGGCAGGCCGGTCTCGCGCGCCGCGGCGATATGGGTGCGAAATACCTGCGCGGCGAGATCGCGCGGCGCGTCGTCATAATGATAATCGAGGCCGGCTTCGCCAATGCCGACGCATTTCTCATATTGCGCCAGCGCGACGAGATCGGCGACCGAAACCTGTTCGTCCTTGGCATTCATCGGATGCGTGCCGACGGTGCAGAAAACATCGTCATAGGCTTCGGTCAGCGCGCGGATATCGGCGAATTTCGAGACTAAGGTCGAAATGGTGATCATACGCTTGACGCCCGCCGCGCGGGCGCGCGCAACCACTGCATCGCGCTCAGCGGCGAAGTCGGGAAAATCGAGATGGCAGTGCGAGTCGATCAGCATCATCTATCTTTTTCATCGTATCGGATTTGCCCGAAAACCGCTTCACAGTTTTCGGTCCGATGCTCTAGGCCGGCTCCACATAACGCGGGAAGATCGGCGAAGGTTCTGGCAAAGCGCGGCCGGCCGCATCGTGATCGATCTGCTGCGCGAAAGCAAAATGGCGATGCACTGGGGCGACCGCAAGAAGGTCGAGCAGCCGCTCGGCCGCCTGCGGCGTGAAGGGCTGCGCCAGAATCGCAACCACGCGCAGCACCTGCGCCGTGACGTAAAGGATCGTACCCATCCGCTCGGGGTCGGTCTTCTTCTTCGTCCACGGCTCTTCGGCGGCGATATAGCGGTTGGCGTCGCCGACAACGCGCCAGATGTCGGCCAGGATCGTATGCAGCGCGAAGCCTTTCATCGCCTCGCGGGCTTTGCCGGCGAGCGCATCCGCCGCATCGAGGATGGCTTTGTCGGCGTCGGTATAAGCGCCTGGCAGCGGCAGATGGCCGTCGAAATTCTTCGCGATCATCGACAGCGAGCGCTGCGCCAGATTGCCGAGGTCATTGGCAAGATCGGCATTGATGCGGTTGACGATCGACTCGTGCGAATAATTGCCGTCCTGCCCGAACGGCACTTCGCGCAGGAAGAAATAGCGCAGTTGATCGACACCATAGGTCGCGATGAGATCGGCCGGGCTGATGACATTGCCGACCGACTTCGACATTTTCTCGCCGCGGTTGAACAAGAACCCGTGCACGACGATCTGCTTCGGCAGTTCGATCCCCGCCGACATCAGAAACGCCGGCCAATAGATCGCATGAAAGCGCGTGATGTCCTTGCCAATGACATGCGCGTCGGCGGGCCAGAACTTCTTCCGCTCCGCATCCTGCTGCCAGGGAAAGCCGGTGCCGGTGATGTAATTCGTCAGCGCGTCGACCCAGACATACATGACATGTTTCGGGTCGCCGGGCACCGGAATGCCCCAATCGAAGGTCGAGCGGCTGATCGACAGATCGGTGAGACCGCGCTCGACGAAGGCGACGATCTCGTTGCGATAGGTTTCCGGCACGACGAAGTCGGGATGGGCGCGATAATGCGCCAGCAGCCGCTCCTGATAGGCCGAGAGCCTGAAATAATAGCTCTCCTCCTCGACCCATTCGACGGGCGCGCCGCTCGGCGCGAAATATTTGCCGCCCTCGCCTTTCGTCAGCTCGGATTCATCGAAGAAGGCTTCGTCGCGGACCGAATACCAGCCGGGATATTTCGAGAGATAAATATCGCCATTGGCCGCCATGCGCCGCCAGATCTCCTGCGCCGCCGCGCGATGCGCGGCGCTGGTCGTGCGCACAATGACATCGGCCTCGGCGTTGAGCGCCGCACCCATGGCGGCGAATTGCGCCGCCGTGCGGTCGGCGAGCGCGAGTGGCGTGATGCCTTCGCGCGCCGCGGTCTGCTGCATCTTCTGGCCGTGTTCGTCCATGCCGGTGCAGAAGAGAACGTCGTCGCCATCGAGGCGCTTGAAGCGCTGGATCGCGTCGGTCGCGATGCGCTCATAGGCGTGGCCGATGTGCGGCGCGCCATTGGCGTAGGGAATAGCGGTCGTGATGTAGAAGGTCGGGCGCTCAGCCATATTTGCTCATCGGCCGCGCCGCGACCGGGCCTCAGGCAGAAAGCGCCCTGGCCGCCGCGAGTTCGGCAAAAATCGACAGGATGACGGGCCGCTTGTCGAGATTGAGAGCCTCGGCTTCCCGCGCCGCGTCGGCGGCTTTTTCCCATACCTCCGCCAGCGGCGCAAGGCGCGAAGGGCCCCACCCGGCCTCGGCGCGCAGCCGCTCGTCGATCCAATCGACGATGGCGGTCATCACCCGGTCGCAATCGTCCGTCTGGTCGCGGCCCGTGATCCGGTCGGCCAGCGCATGGACGGCGCGCCAATCGAGCGCCGGGAGCGCCGCCAGCAGCCCGCGAACCTGGTTGTCGAGCGCGATGCCCTCATCGGCGAGGAGGCTCAGCGCGGTTGCAACCGAGCCCTGCGCTCGCTCGGCCGCCGCACTTCGCTCGGCCTCATCGGCCTCGGTCCAAGGTTCGCCGAGCGCTGCGACGACCCGCAAAATGTCGCCCGTTGCGAGCGGCCGCAGCATCAGCATCCGGCAGCGTGAGCGCAAAGTCGGCAGAAGCAGCGCCGGCCGGTGCGACACGATGAGAAACAGCGAGCGCGGCGGCGGCTCCTCGATCAGCTTCAACAGCGCATTGGCGGCGGAATTGTTGAGGTCGTCGGCGGCATCGACAATACAGATACGATAGCCACCGGCGGCCGAGGCCGAGCGGAAGAGATGCGAGGCTTGGCGGACATCGTCGACGCGGATCTCGGTGTAATGGCGCTTCGATTTCTCGTTCCATTCCCGCCGCAGCAGGACGACATCGCCATGCGACAGCGCCGCGATCTTATGCACAATGGGATCGTCGGCGCGCAGGCTCAGATCCTTGGCGCTTTCGACGCCGGGCGTTGCCGGATTGGGATGCGCCAAAAGAAAACGCGCGAGCCGCCAGGCCAGCGTCGCTTTGCCGATCCCTGTCGGGCCGCCGATGATGAAGGCTTGCGGCAGGCGATTGGCGCGATAGGCGTCGAGCAGCGCCTGCTCTGCGTCCTGATGGCCGAAGAAGACCTGCGTCTCGCGCGGATGCGGCGCTTCGTCGATGCGATCGGCTTCCGGCGCGGCTTCGAGCGATTTAGGCGCCATGCAGCGCCTCGCCCTGCACGCGGGCGTCGGTATCGAGCAGGCGGTGGCTGATCGCGTCCCAGATCGCCTGCGCCACTTCGTCTTCGCTATGCGCCGCATCGACGACGACGCAGCGGTCGGGCTCTGCTGCGGCGATGGCGAGATAGGCCTTGCGCAAGGCCTCGTGGAAGGCGAGACCTTCGGCCTCGAACCGATCGGTCGGCGCGCTGCTGCCGCGCCGCTCTGCCGCCCGCGCCAGCCCGATCTCGGGCGGCAGATCGAGGATCAAGGTCAGGTCGGGGCGCGTATCGCCGACCGTCACCCGTTCGAGGGCGCGCAGAAAGCCCGGATCGAGGCCGCCGAGCGTGCCCTGATAGGCGCGCGTCGAATCCGCGAAGCGATCGCAGACGACCCATTTGCCCGCTGAAAGCGCCGGTGCGATCGTATGATCGATATGGTCGATGCGCGCGGCGGCGAAGAGAATGGCTTCGGCCTTGGCGCCCAAGGCTTTGATCATCCCGGAGAGCAGCAGATCGCGGAGGATCTCGGCGCCGGGCGAGCCGCCGGGCTCGCGCGTCGAGATCGCCTCGATGCCACGCGCCTGCAGCCGCGCCACGAGGTAGCGCACCTGCGTTGACTTGCCGGCGCCCTCCCCGCCCTCGAGCGTGATGAAGGTGCCGCGCTTTTGCGGAATCGTAGGCGGAAGATCTGGGGGCGAAAGATCCGAGCTCATTTCTTCAAGACATATTTGCGGAACATCTCTTCGGTATATTCCAGGCCTGCGTCCATCGCGCGGCGTTGCAACGAGCCGACGCCGATATTCGTCGACGTCTTCAAGGGCAGGTCCAATATCGCACTAGAGCCGCGGAAGACGCGCAAGTGCGCCACTTCATGTCCGGCCGAAACCGGCGCGATCAGCGGCCCGGTATAAACGATCTGGCCGTGCAGCTTGTCTTCGGAATCGCGCGGGATCAGGACGCGCACCGGCCGGTCGGAGACAAGCGGCTCGTAGCCGGTGCTGCCGCCATAGACATCGGCATAGCCGACGATCTCGCCCGGTTTGAACAAGGTTCTCGACTCGAACGAGCGGAACCCCCATTGGAAAATCCGCACCGCCTCGGTCTCGCGCTCCTTCGCCGTGCGCGCGCCATAGATCGCGAGGATGAGCCGCTGGCCGTTCTGCACGGCCGAGGCGACGATGCCATAGCCGCTGTTGTCGATATTGCCGGTCTTCAGGCCATCCGCGCCAATATCCATCGTGAGCAATGGATTGCGGTTCGGCTGCTTGATCTTGTCCCAGGTGAAGTCCTTCTCGGAGAAATAGCGGTAATATTGCGGGTAGGTCCTGATGATATAGGCAGCGAGGTTCGCCATGTCCCGCGCCGTGACCTTCTGATCCGGATCGTCCTGGCCCCAGGGGTTGGTGAAAGTCGTATGCGTCAGGCCGAGCTCGCGCGCGCGTTCGGTCATCCTTGTGGCGAAGGCGCCTTCCGAACCCGCCGTGCCTTCGGCGAGCACGATCGCCGCATCATTGCCCGAGACGATGACGAGGCCGCGGATCAGATCCTCGACCCTGACGCTGCTATTGAGCGCCGCGAACATGGTCGAGCCCCGCGCCATCGCGCCGCCGGTGCGCCAGGCGTTTTCGCTGACCTGAAACGTATCGTCGAGCTTCAGATGGCCTTGCGCCAGCGCCCGGAAGATAAGTTCCGCGGTCATGATCTTGGCCGTGGAGGCCGGCGTCTCCGGCGCGTCGGCATTCTTTTCGAAAAGAACGGTCTGCGAATCCGCGTCGATCAGGATGGCCGAGGGAACATTGGTCTGAAATGCCTGCTCCGCCCCGGCCGGCCCGGCGCCGAACACCAGCAGCGCGGCAAAAATCAGCGCGGCTATTCCGCCAAGCCCAGCGCCAAGCCCGCAGCTTATCGCCCGATCCACGCCCGTCCTCATCCGTTCCGGACTCCGCGCCGCCGCAGGCAAGCAGGATGCAAAAAATGGCTTCCGGCTTTTCGCGTCAATCCGCTTGGCTATCAAGCGCAGGCAACATGCGTCTGCCGCCAGGAGAAATCAACGCGTCAACCCGACCGATGCACCGGTTTGCAAGAGGGCTCCGGTGTCGCGAACATCTCTGCCAAGAGAATTCTGCCAAGAGAGTCAGGCGATTTTATTGCGCGGCGGTTTCGCCGATCGGCACGCCAGCGCCGGGGATCGTATCGAGATCGAAGGGTCGCACGGGCGGCACCGGCACTTTGCCAAGGAAAATATGGCCCGGCGGCAAGGCGTCGGCGGATTCGCTGCCGTCACCGGGCTGCGCCGCAGCCGGCTGTTCCTGCGCCACGGCTGGCGTCGCCTGCGGCACCTCGTTTGGATCGGCCGATGCGGTCTCGACCGGCTGATTGGCATCGGCATCGGCCAGCATGCTCGGCGCGCCGGACGGCTCCGATCCGTCGTTGCGCAAGGTCGAAGCCAATTTCTCGTCGTCGGAGCCTTCGAGGCTCGCGCGGCCGAGATATTCGATCTTCACTTTCGTCGTGCCGGTGCGGCGGAAATCGAGCAGGTCGGCGACGCGGCGCGAGACGTCCATGATACGGCCCGGCGCGAAGGGGCCGCGGTCGTTGACCCGTACGACCATCGAATAATGATTGCGCAGATTGGTGACGCGCGCATAGCTCGGCAACGGCATGGTCGGATGCGCGGCCGAAATCGAATTGCGGTCGAAGATTTCGCCATTCGCCGTGCGGCGGCCATGGAACGCATCGCCGTACCAGGACGCATAGCCGACGGCCACGTAATGCCGGCGCTCGCTGGGGTAATACATGTGCCCGGCGACCATGTAGGGATGGCCGACAAGATATTTGCCGCCGCCATGCGGAACAGCTTCGCCGTCGGCAACAACCCGCGGGCTCGCCGCGCCATAGACCGATTGCGGAAAATATTCGGAGGAATGAACGCCCATCGGCTGTTGGGCGCAGCCGCCAAGTCCAAGCGCAGCGCCAACAGCGAGCGGTGCGAAAAAGACCGATTTTCGAACCGTCGTCTGAGCGCCGGATCGCGCGAGATGAGCAAAGCGCGACCAGAACTTTAAGCTAAGCAACCCAAATCCCCCGTATTCCGCTGGCTGCATGTCCGGCCTCGCCTCGTGGACGAAGTTGCTCGCGCTGCGTTGCTAAAACTTTAAATGTTCAGCCGTGGCAGACGCGCGAATGCAGCAAGCAAGACTTGCGAATGGGCCTAGCGATTCAGACGAAATTGCGGCAAGCGTTCTGTGTTGCATTTTGGTTCACCGCTAACACCATGCAATCTCAGGGCATTTCAACACCCAAAAAGGGATCGCAAGCATGCGGGATCAAAGGAGAAAAATCACCTCGGCGAATTTGCGTTAACGACGATTCAAATTTTTCGAATCGTGTGGCGCGCGGCAACGCTTAAGAGCCGAAATCTCCCTCGCGTTGCCGCGGGGTGACAGGTTTTAAACGGACTCTGCCTTAATCTTAGAGGGAGTGCTTGCGGATTCGCAGGCCCACGGGTTTGAGCATTGCGGAGGGGGCTGTGAGGACATTCCATTGGACGACATTCCATTGGACGCTTGGCTTGGCTGCAGCGGTGGTCGCCGGCCCTGCCCTCGCGGCGGATCTCCCATCCACCAAAGCGCCGCCGGTCTATGCACCGCCGCCGCCGGCCTTCAGCTGGAGCGGGTTCTATCTCGACGCGGCAGGCGGCTATGGCGAGTGGAACGCCAACACGTCAACGGCGGTCGCCGGAATCAACCAAATCCAGGGCGGCCGCGGTTTTCTCGGCCGCATCGGCGGCGGCTTTGACTATCAATTCACCGATCATCTCGTCGCCGGTGTTTTCGGCGACGGCACCTACGGCCGGATGACCGGCATCATCCAGGATTCCGGCGCGGGGCTCAGCGGAAGCCCCAACCAGAATTGGTCGTGGGCGGCCGGCGGCCGTCTGGGCTGGCTGCTCACGCCAGATCTTCTCGTCTACGGCAATGCCGGTTTCACCCAGGCGCATTTCACCAGCGCCACCTTGTATGACTCGTTCACGGGAGCCTTTACCGGCAATTCGACACCGGGTTTCACCGCGGACGGCTGGTTCGCCGGCATCGGCGCCGAGACCATGTTCGCGCCCGGCTGGTTCTGGCGCACCGAATATCGTTTTGCCGATTACGGCGGGCGCGATCTCGCCGATACCGGCGCGCTCGGACCGCTCGACAGCATCCACTTCCATCCGATCGTTCAGACGATCACCTCGGGGGTGGTCTACAAATTCGGTTGGCCCGATTTCAATGCGCCGGGCATCCCCTCGTTCACGCAGGTCACCGATGGCTTCGGCCCGGCCCCGGCGGCAACGAACTGGACCGGCGTCTATGCCAATGCCGGGATCGGCTATGGCCTCTGGAGCGCCAATACCAGCGTCTATGATCCGACCACCGGCGATTGTTTGGTCTGCACCGCGCAGCGCCAGGGCGGCCGCGGTGTCTATGGCAGTGTCGGCGCGGGCTACGATTATCAGCTCACCAACAAGATCGTCGCCGGCGTCCTCGGCGAATTCAATCCGTCCAACCTCCGCGGCGCGCTTGTCGACCAGGCCGACGGCCTTGCCGGCTCGATCTCGCAGAATTGGGCTTGGGCGGCTGGCGCCCGCCTCGGCTGGCTCGTCTCGCCGGCTGTCATGACTTATGTGAAGGCCGGTTTCACCCAGGCGCGCTTCGGCGGGGCCGGGTTGCAAAGCGCCTTCACCGGCGCATTCTCCGGGGTCTCGACCCCCGGCTTTACCGCCGACGGCTGGTTCCTCGGCGGCGGCATCGAGGCGGAATTCGCGCCGGGCTGGTTCTGGCGGGCGGATTATCGCTATGCCGAATATGGCTCGCGCGATATTCCCGAGCTTGGCGCTGGCGCCCCGACCACGATTCACTTCCGTCCGGAAGAGCAGACGGCGACTTTGGGCCTCGTCTACAAGTTCAATTTTGCGCCGCCGGCCCCGGCGCCGATCGTCACCAAGTACTGAGCCGGCCGGTTCGCTAAGGACCGAAACCTTTGAACTGCATGGCGCCGGAAGGATTGTAGGCCGCGGCCGCGGCGAAATCCTTCTGCGCCGCGCCGGTCTCGCCGAGCTTCTCTTCGCTCAATGCGCGGCCGTAAATCGCCGCGCCGCGGATCGCGTCCGAGTGCCAATCCTTCACAAGGTCATCGAAGGCTAATTTCGCCTCGGCATAACGACCTGCGCCGAGCGATTTCACGCCAAACTGCATCGCGAGAAGATTGGGCACCGGCGGAAGCTGGCAGCCGCACCGGCCGTCCTGCCGCCATAGGAGCGACGCGGCGGCGACGATCAATCCCGCGACGACAAAGCCGCCGGCCCGCCAGCGGTTCGCCAATACCGGGACCGGTCGAAACAAAGCGATTGCACCGACGAGAAACAGAACCACGCCCGCGCCAAGCCAGATCAGCGGCCAGAGCATGCGTCGGCCGACCCGCGACTGGGAGTCTGAGCTGCAAGTCTGTAGCGCTCGGCGAGATGAAAGCCGATGAGTTCGGCGAAAAGCTTGAACATGCCGACGGCGGCCGGCGTGTTGACCCGCGCGGGTTTCGTATCGACCGCACATAAGGTGCCGAAGAAGCTCCCGTCCGGCAGCAGCAGCGGAACGGAAATATAGCTTTGGAAGCCATAAAGCTTGGGTGTCGGATGCCGGCAATAGACATTATCCGTCGCGACTTCGTCGATGGCGACCGCCTGCCCGCTCTGCCTTATGTCGCGGCAGATCGTGGTCTCGATCACCAGTTCGTCGCCGGGCTCGATGCCGAAATTGATCTTGTCGCGCACTTCGCAGGCGACCCAGCGGTCTTCGGTGACGCGCGCGACGACGGCGAAGCCCATGCCCGTCGTGTCGCAGACAACATCCAGGATGGTGCGCACGACGGGAATGCGCTGGACAATACTGACATCGAATCCGATCGGATCGGGTACTTGCATCGCAAATAGCCCCTCACGTTAGTCTCGGCTCGTCGCAATATCAGCGTCAACACAAATAAAGGCGAAGAAATGGCAAAGAAAGAGGCAGCGCAACTGCCTCCGGTCGATCGATCCCGGGGGTCGCGCTGAGCCTCTTCCTTGACCGAACAGGCGACAGGCTGCCGTCCAGCCTAAGTCAGATTGTTGGCGACCGCGGTGAACTTGGCCGAGAGGCTGGTGCCGACCGTCGAAATCGCGGTGATGATGACGACGGCGATGAGGCCCGCGATCAGGCCATATTCGATCGCCGTGGCGCCGGATTCGTTCTTAAGAAATGCAGCGAACTTATTCATATGACTTCCCCTGTTAAACCCGACTGCGAAAGCATGCCCAACGAGCAAGCGATGCTTACGAAGCGGTCCGCTGCAAATCGCTTAATAGATTGTAAGCAGATGGAAGTGCTCTCGTTTCGAATTTGTTTACGTTACCGGCCGCGAAATTTTAATCGGCTGAATCGGCCGGAAGTTGTTTATCGATCATTCACTGGAATTTTTCCCGGGTGGTTGGAAAATCATACTTTTTTCTGAGCGCCGGATGGCGCTCAGTGGAATGTAGCCGGTAAGAAAAGCGTAAGCATAACCGCTGATGCCGGCGTCAAACGGCAAAGGTCACGCCGTTGTGATTGCGAAGGGGACGGTCAAGCGACCCGTGCGTCTTGCGCACTGCCTTCGAAGTGTCCGTGCGGCGTGAAATCCTTCAAAAACGGCCTGCCCTCGACGACGAAGGATTGGCCGTGCCAGCCAAAGCCATAGAGCGGAAGGAAATTGAAATTGTCGCGGACCTCCCGTTCGAATTCAAGGAACGCGAGCCGCTCGCCGGAGATGCCACCCTTCCACCAGCAATAATAATCATCGAGCGCGATGATCATTCCGTGCTTCAGGCGCGGCTTGAGGAATTTGAGAACATCCACGGTCGAGGAATACATGTCGCAGTCGATGTATGCGATCGCAATGTCGCGGCAATAATTCGCCGCTGCCGTATTTTTTTCGGTGAGCGTATCCGAATAAAATCCCTCGATCATCGTGTAGTCGCTTCGCGGCACGCCCTGATAATCGAGCGTCGCCACAAACGCGCCGCGGGGCATCGCCATCGTGCCGGGGATCCAGCGGGGATGTTCTTCGTCCTTCCCGACCTGCGGCAAGCCCTGGAAACTGTCGAAAGCCCAAAGATGCGGGGACATTGAATTGCGGCGCGATGCCTGGTGCGCCAGACGGAACGTTACGGCGTTGCAGCAGCCGAACTCGGCGTAATCGCCCGAAATCATATTCGCCCATGTCGCCATGAACGCCTTTCGCAGAAATTCGCGGCGGCCTTCCATCTCGTCGATCTGATGCTGCATGTCGTATTGAACAGTCATTCTATGCCCCCGAGTCGCTATGGAAAGGTTGTGGGCCTCTTCATACGTCGCGCCTGTGAAGGCAAGGGTTGGGGGCACGCGCGCAGGGGAGTTATCCACCGGGCGGGTCAGCCTTTGGGAAACCGGCAGAGACCAAATTACGTAATCAGCCATTCACATTTCACGTTTAGCTCGCTTCCATGACTTACGACTGGCCGCCCCATTGCTCGCGCAGATATTTCCTATTGGCGAATGTGGCTGTTTTTATTTTTGGCAGTCTGCCGCTTGCCTCGAAAGAAATTCGTCCATTTCCGAAAACCAACAACGTGGTGTTGGTAAAGGCGGACGGTATCTATTTTAACGGAAAGCTGATCTCGCTCGCTCAATTGAGCGCGCTGCTCCGGCGGGCCAAAGACGCAAATCCATCTTTCAGCGTAAGGATCTTCGCAGACGCCAATGCACCGCCTGGGCCAGTGGGCGCAGTCGCGGATATCGCGATGGACCTTGGCGTCGTCAATGGCTTAGCGACGCGACCAAGGCAATAGCCGAAAAGCAATCCCTTCGAGGGTGCCGCGCTCGCGCGTCAAATGCCGGAGCCCTCGGCCTCAGGCGGGTCGGGAAGCTTCGCGGCAAGGTCCGGCGTCTTGTAAGGCGGGCTCCAGGACGGCAGCGGCATCCAGTTCGCCACCTCCCAATCGTCGTACATGATGATGCACTCTTGATCGGAATCCGTCGCGACCCAGCAGAAGTCGCCGAACGATTTCGGCTTTGTCCAGCGCACGACATCCACGTCGGAGGCGCCCTGCTCCGTCGCCCGCGTGACGACGATGATCCGCGTTCCATCTTTCGGCGCCGTGGTCATCGGCTGCCATTGTCCGGATTGAACAGGAGACATGAAAGGCTCCGCTATCGACGATGGAACGGGACGCTCTGATCCGCCAAGACCATTATCTGGGGCATTCTGCAGCCTAAATCTATGCCGAAAAAGCTGGCTTTGCGGTCGCAAGGCTGAATTGCCGAATGACCACTTCGATTTTGCTGTTATGTTTCAACCTATTGCGGCTTCTGAACGGTTCAGGAGGCGGCGAATGATTGAGTTCTTGATCGCCTTTGGCCTGATTGCCGGCGTTGTCGGCGCGCACGAGATTGGTTTTTGGCTGGGTTCATTGACCCGCTCGACTGATGCGGCTTTCGACCGGCAATTTGCCCTGGTTCGAACGTCCACGGCGGCTCTGGTCGCGTTTCTCATCGGTTTTGCATTTTCAGGCGCGGCGTCGCGCTTCATCAGCCGGCAGGATGTCATTGTGCAGGAGGCGAATGCGCTCGGGACGGCTTATTTGAGAGCCGATACCATCGCCGAGCCCCAGCGCAGCGAACTGAGGGCTGCGCTCAGAGAGTATACCGCTGACCGGGTCACCTTGCTCAGCCGGGACGGACGCGCTCAGATCGAGCCCTTGCTCGCCAAGGTACCTGGCCTGCACGAACGCATGTGGAGGTCGGCGATCAAGGCGACGCAGGGCAATGCGCCGTTGATGGCAGTGGTTCTGCCGCCGATCAACGACGTCATCGATCTGCATACCGTCCACCTCGCGATGGCGCGAAGACATTTGCCGATTCCGATTATGGCGATGCTTTTAGGCATGACGGCACTGGGCGTTGGTTTGATCGGCTTCGGTAATGGCCACGTCGGTCGCAGGTTTTCCGCGCTTGACGCTGTTTACGGCGTCGCGCTTGCGGTCGCTTTGTGGATGACCATCGATCTGGATTATCCGGCCGTCGGCCTGATCAGGGTGAGCAATGTCCCTGTCGTCGAAGCTTTGGCTGCGATGAATTGAATTGGCGACCCCGGCAGGGCTCGAACCTGCGACCTGCCGCTTAGAAGGCGGCTGCTCTATCCAGCTGAGCTACGGGGCCTTGCCGGGTCTATTCGCCCTAATGCGTCCACTGGCCTAAACGCGTCGATTTAAAATTGTCGGAATAGGACAGGATTTTGCGGCTTGCCGGCTTCGATTCTTCGAGCATGAAGGGGATGCCGTTCTTCTCCGCATAGGCCATCGCCTCTTCCTGCGTGCCGAACCAGAGCCGAACCTGCCGGCGCGTGTCGCGCGTGCCGGTCCAGCCCATCAGCGGGTCGATCTGCGGGGCGAATTCCGGCGGGAACTCCAGCACCCAATGCTTGCTCTTCGCCTGGCCGGATTGGGTCGTTGTCCGGCTTGGCCGGTAAATGCGTGCATTCATCTCGAAATCCGATCTTCGCCAATTTCGACAATATGGTCGGGGCAGCAGGATTCGAACCTGCGACCTGAAGTACCCAAAACTTCCGCGCTACCAGGCTGCGCTATACCCCGAAGAGCGATAAGCCGCCCTGCCCGCTCGGCGTCCCAGCTACCACGACCCTTGAGACCCGACAAGGCGCCGCCCCTACGGGGCGAAGATCGCGTCCCGGACCGTGTCGCCCACTTTTAGGCCGATCCGCGCCGCTGTCCCGCCGCGGACCTCGAGCACCGCGTCGGTCGGCGCGCTGACGGTCAAAATCTTCTCCGACATGGGCTCGGCATTGGCGATGATGCCGACGACCTTGCCGGTCTTGTCCATGAAAATCATGTCGAGCGGGATGAGGGTGTTCTTCATCCACATCATGATGGTCTGCTCATGCTGGAAATCGAACAGCATGCCGTAATCGGCCGGGATCGATTTGCGGAACATCAAGCCCTTTTCGAGATCGGGCTGGGAGCGCATCACATCGACATTGAACTTATAGGCGCCGCCCGCCGTCTCGATCGAGAGGACGTTGCGATCGGACTGGGCAAGCCCTGGCAAAGCCGTGGCGGCGAGCAGGACGAGAAACGCCCCGAAAAGGCGCCAGTGACGAAAGAGACGAGAAAACGCCATGTCGCAATCCGGTTGCGCAGCCCCCGCGGCCGCGCCTCTCATGCCGGATCAGTGCGAGGAAGGCAAGGCCGCTTCGAGCGGCCGCACCTCGGCCGCCATCAAGCCTTTGGGGCCGTCGCCGAAGCGCACCAGCAGGCTGTCGCCGGGTTTCAACTCGGCAATGCCATAGCGGCGCAGGGTTTCCATATGGACGAAAATGTCCTCGGTGCCGTCGCCGCGCGAGACAAAGCCGAAACCGCGCACCCGGTTGAACCATTTGACCACGCAGATCTCGTAGCCGCTGGTCGGGACGACCTGGACATGCGTGCGCGATTGCAATTGCGCCGGATGGATCGCAGTCGATTCATCCATCGACACGACGCGCAGGACCTGCAGGCCCTTGCTGCGTGTCGCCGCCTCGCAGACGATGCGCGTCCCCTCATGCGCGGTCTGGAAACCGTCGCGCCGCAGCGTCGTCACATGCAGGAGTACGTCCGGCAGGCCGTTGTCCGGCACGATAAAGCCGTAGCCTTTGGCGACGTCGAACCATTTGATGCGCCCGGCGATCTCGACCAGGCCAAGCCCCGAGGCGCCAATGTCTTCGGCGCCCGTTTCAAGCTCACTGCTTATGCCCGCATGCGCCGATTGGAAATCGCTGCTGCTCAACGGACCAGCTCCCCACGCCCCGCTCGCGGCCTAGCCACGATGCGCAATCACATCGAATCAATCTCATCTCGATAATGAGGATAGCATTCGGCGGTTGCGGCAAAAGCCGGAATTTCTGCGAAGCTGTGGATGACTTTGACAATGGGGTGCGCTGGCGCACGAGAGATGGCGAGAGGGATGATTTCGCAACAATTTTCCATAGGTCGCGCTAAGGCCTGCATTTCGCGGCGTAAACGTTGGCTAGGCGCGGACGGAAAATTGGCTCCCTGAGCAGGACTCGAACCTGCGACCGATCGATTAACAGTCGATTGCTCTACCAGCTGAGCTATCAGGGAACAGAACGGCGCATATAGCAAGCTGCGGGCCGCTTTGCAAAGCTGGAATAAGACAGAATTAGCCCTCCTGGCGGCTTTTGCGCCGCGCGAGTTGCCGTCGGCGGCCCGCCTTGCTATAGCGGCGGCCGCTGCTGGGGCAACCCTGCCGCGACGGCCTCGTGGCGGAGTGGTTACGCAGAGGACTGCAAATCCTTCTATCCCGGTTCGATTCCGGGCGAGGCCTCCAATCGCGATTTGGCGCCGAGTCGCTCGGCGCCGCCTTCCTGACGCTCCTTGTCCCAACGCTGTTCTAAGGCTTTTTGGCGCGGCCCACCGCATAGTCCATGACTTTGAATTTGGCGGCGTAAGGCAGCACGCGAATGAATTTCGACAGCGCCGTCAATTGCCACGGAAAGGCGATCTCGAAGCCGCCGCGTTCGAACCCGTCGCAGATGATCTTTGCCGCCGCCTCCGGCTCGATTTTATAGGGCTGGGCGAAATCCTTCTCCTGGTCGGTCATCGCCGTGCGGACGAAACCGTGATTGACGACCTGGATCGTCAGTCCCGCGTCGCCATACATCAGCGCCAGCGCCTCGGCCATATAGATGAGCGCCGCCTTGGACGACCCGTAGATCGGCGAGGACGGCAGGCCGTTATAGCCGGCGAGCGACGCGTTCAAGGCAATCTGGCCGCGATGGCGTTGCGCCATCGCCGCGAGCAGCGGGTCGAGGCAATTGGCGGTGCCTTGAACATTGACCGCATAGGTTTGTGCGAGCAAAGCCGCGTCGAAGCCTTCCCGCTCGGCATGGAGCGACAGGCCGGCGTTCAGAAAGGCCAGCGCGATCGGCCCCCGATCCTTCTCGATCTCGGCGATCAGCGCCTTGGTGCCGGCAGTGTCGCGCACGTCGCCGGGATAGGCGAAAATCTGCGCCGGCAGCGTCGCGGCGAGCGCTTTCAGGTCGTCGGCACGCCGCGCCGTCGCGGCGACGCTGTAGCCGCGCTTGGCCAGCTCGATAACACAAGCGCGGCCGATGCCAGAGCTCGCGCCGCTGACGAAGGCGATGCCGTCGCTCGGTCTCGCCCGATAGATCCCGTTGCTCATCCGTCCATCCTTCACCTTAAAACCAGGACGGCAAAGCGCCTCACCGGCGCGGCTCGACAGGCCCCGCTGTGAGCTTTTATATAGCCCACGAATTTGGTCAGGAATGCGATATGCCGGTCCGGAAAAACATTGTCGACGCCATCGGCCACACGCCGCTCATCAAATTGCAGCATGCCTCGAAGGCGACCGGCTGCGAGATTTACGGCAAGGCCGAATTTGTCAATCCGGGCGGCTCGATCAAGGACCGCGCCGCCTTGGCCATCGTCCGCGATGCCGAGGCGCGCGGGACGTTGAGGCCGGGCGGCATCATCGTCGAGGGAACGGCGGGCAATACCGGGATTGGCCTGGCGCTTGTCGCCAATGCGCTCGGCTATCGCACAGCGATCGTCATTCCCGAGACGCAGAGCCAGGAAAAGAAGGACATGCTGCGGCTTCAGGGCGCCGAGCTGATCGAAGTCCCGGCGGTTCCCTATTCCGATCCCAATAATTACGTGAAGCTCTCCGGCCGGCTTGCCGAGAAGCTTGCGCACGAGCATAGCCAGGGCGCGATCTGGGCCAATCAATTCGACAATGTCGCCAACCGGCAGGGCCATATCGAAACCACCGGGCCGGAAATCTGGGCCGACACGGAGGGCAAGATCGACGGCTTCGTCTGTTCGGTCGGCACCGGCGGCACGCTTGCCGGCGTCGCTCTGGCGCTCAAAGCGAAGAATCCCAACATCAAGATCGCCCTCGCCGATCCGCTCGGCGCCGCGCTCTATGAATATTACACCAAGGGTGTCCTCAAATCCGAAGGCGCCTCCATCACCGAGGGCATCGGCCAAGGCCGCATCACCGCCAATCTCGAAGGCGCGCCAATCGACATCGCCTATCAGGTCACCGACGAAGAGGCCCTGCCCGTTCTCTTCGATCTTGCCGCCCACGAAAGTCTGCTGCTCGGCGGCTCGTCCGGGATCAATGTCGTCGGCGCGCTGCGGCTCGCCAAAGAGCTTGGTCCCGGTCATACGATCGTGACTATCCTTGCGGATTCGGGCGCCCGCTATCTCTCGAAACTCTACAATCCGGAGTTTCTGCGGTCGAAACATCTTCCCGTTCCGCCCTGGCTCGAACGTCAGGTTACGATCAAACCACCCTATGTCTGAGGAAAATCGCCGATGAGCGGCTCTTTGTTTGTCTCGACCGAATGGCTTGCCGCGCATCTCGGCGAGCCCGATCTCGTCATCGTCGACGGTACGTTCCTGCTGCCGACCGAAGGCCGCAATGCGCGGGAAGAATATGTTGCGAGCCATATCCCCGGCGCGGTCTTCTTCGGTATCGACGAGATCGCCGATCACAGCACGAACCTGCCGCACATGCTGCCGACGCCCGAGGCTTTCGCCAAGGCGGTCGGCGCGCTCGGCATCAGCGACACATCGCGGATCGTCGTCTACGACACGAGCAATTTTCAGGGCGGCGCGCGTGTCTGGTGGACGCTCAGACTCTATGGCGCCAAGGACGTGAAGCTGCTCGCCGGCGGTCTCGCGCGCTGGGAAGCCGAAGGCCGTCCGCTCGAACAGGGCGACGTCAAGCGCCCGCCGCAGACCTTTGCCGAGACCTTCGACAAGGCGGGTGTGGCTTCGCTCGAAGACGTGCGCGAGATCATGCAGGACGGATCGCGTCAGATCGTCGATGCGCGGCCGGCGGCGCGCTTTCGCGGTGAGGCGGCGGAGCCGCGGCCTGGCGTTCGGTCCGGCCATATTCCCGGCAGCTTCAGTCTGCCGTCGCGCGACCTTGTCGAGAATGGCGAGATCAAGCCGCCGCAAGCGGTCGCCGAGGCGTTCAAGCAAGCCGGCGTCGATGTTTCGAAGCCGGTGCTCACGACCTGCGGGTCAGGCGTGACGGCCGCCATCCTGCTGCTCGGATTGGCGACGCTCGGCCAGGACGATGTCCGGCTTTATGACGGCTCTTGGAGCGAATGGGGCGCGCGTTCGGATACCCCGGTCGAAAAGAACTGACTGAAAAAGCTCGCGCGAAGGCGGGCCTGAAGGCGGCCTTGGCCGCGAGCTTGCTGCGCCGCGTCTCGGGGTTTCCACAAACCGGGCGATTTTGCGCAGGGAACCGACGTGCAGTGTTGCTCGTTTTCGACAGGCGCCCCCGCGCAAATGCGTGAAGTGAATCGCAAAGCGCTTGACGTGTTTCGCAGTCGCGCTACGATAGAAGAGCTGCGGCGATTCATTTGAAACCATTGATGGTTTTGGGTGTCTGCCGGTGGGAGCGTTCGACGGTCGTCGGGCGTGGTTTGGGTCCTTCAAGCGGTGCAAAGCCGCGTGATCTCCTGAGGAGCCAAACCGGGTTTTTCCGTCCCGTATCTCCCCCGCGTGGGGAGTTGTGATCGAACAGTCCAAGGAATTTCTCGCCGTCAATGCGGCCGGCTTCGCTTGGAAAGATCAACCTTCGAGAGCTCAGGAGTGACAGCCATGTGTGATTATTCGCTAGAAATGTATGCCTCTCGGCCTGCCCGTGAAGGCGAGAGATATGTCACGACGCGTTTCCCGTCAGGCAGCGTGGGACTCTCGTCGCCGGGCGATTGCACGACGGCGGTCTGCGTTCAATATGACACGCATCTGCGGCTCGAGAACATTTCGAGCGATCTGCAGACCCGTCTCGGCGTAAAGACGGAAGAAGAAGTGGTCTTCGCCCGCCTGGAGCATGGCGCCTATCGTGACGGCATACGTTTCGCGAACGGTAAGGAAATCTCGCTGCAATTGCTCGGCTCGGGTGTCGGCGCGACGTTAACCGCGGTGGCAAAGCCCATCCCGGCGACGGCGGCGGTCCGCGCGGACATTCTCGAACATATCGACTGAGCGAGATCATATCTTTCCGCTCAATTAACCGGCAGTGGCCTCGTGCCCCTGCCGGTTTTTCTTTGTGTCTGACGGTTCGGCGTGCACCCTGCCCGATTCCAGTCGTTTTTTGCATAGCGGGTGAGCGCCGGGGGTGCTAATGAGGCCGGCGGTACGCCCCCAAAACGGGTGAGTCAGGCCACTTGCAGGCGCAAAGACCTCAATGAAAAAGATTGAAGCAATCATCAAACCGTTCAAACTTGATGATGTGAAGGAGGCCCTGCACGAGGCCGGCGTCTCCGGCATCACCGTCACGGAAGCCAAGGGGTTCGGCCGCCAGAAGGGCCATACCGAGCTTTACCGCGGCGCTGAATATTTCGTCGATTTCCTCCCCAAGGTGAAAATCGAAGTGGTGCTGCCGGACCCGATCGTCGATCAGGCGGTCGAGGCGATCCGCAAGGCGGCGCTCACCGGCCGTATCGGCGATGGCAAGATTTTTGTTTCCAACATCGAGAGTGCGGTCCGCATCCGCACCGGGGAAAAGGGTCTTGATGCGATTTGATCGCGGCGCGACTTGGGGGCTTTCCGTTTATCTGAGCATCTTGTGAGGGCGTGACATGACGACAACTGCCAATGACGTGCTGAAACTGATCAAAGACAAAGACATCAAATATGTGGATTTCCGTTTCACCGATCCGCGCGGCAAGTGGCAGCATGTGACCTTCGACGTGTCGTTGATCGAAGCGGAGACGTTCACCGAAGGGCAGATGTTCGACGGATCGTCGATTGCCGGCTGGAAGGCGATCAACGAGTCGGACATGAATCTCAAGCCCGATCCGAAGACGGCGACGATCGATCCCTTCTTCGCCGCGCCGACGCTCTCGATCGTCTGCGACGTGCTGGAGCCGACGACGGGCGAGCCCTATAACCGCGACCCGCGCGGCATTGCCAAGAAGGCCGAGGCCTATCTCGCCGCGAGCGGCGTCGGCGACACGGTCTATTTCGGCCCCGAGGCCGAATTCTTCGTCTTCGACGACGTGCGCTTTGCGGCCGAGCCCTACAACACCGGCTTCGAGCTCGATTCGATCGAATTCCCGTCGAATTCGGACACGACCTACGAAGGCGGCAACCTCGGCCACCGGGTGCGCACCAAAGGCGGCTATTTCCCGGTGCCGCCGCAGGATTCGGCGCAGGACATGCGCAGCGAAATGCTCGCCGCCATGGCGGCGATGGGCGCCCGGGTCGAGAAGCACCACCACGAGGTGGCCTCGGCGCAGCACGAACTCGGCCTTAAGTTCGGCCCGCTGACGACCATGGCCGACCATATGCAGATCTATAAGTACTGTATTCACCAGGTCGCGCAGAGCTACGGCAAGACGGCGACGTTCATGCCGAAGCCGGTCTATGGCGACAACGGCTCGGGCATGCATGTGCATCAGTCGATCTGGAAGGGCGGCAAGCCGCTCTTTGCCGGCAACAAATATTCCGACCTGTCGGACGATTGCCTCTATTACATCGGCGGCATCATCCGCCATGCGCGGACGCTGAACGCCTTCACCAACCCGTCGACGAATTCCTACAAGCGGCTGGTGCCGGGCTTTGAAGCGCCGGTTCTGCTCGCTTATTCGGCGCGCAACCGCTCGGCCTCGTGCCGCATCCCCTATACGTCGAACCCGAAGGCGAAGCGCGTCGAGGTGCGTTTCCCCGATCCGACGGCGAACCCCTATCTGGCGTTCTCGGCGCTGCTTCTGGCGGGCCTCGACGGCATTGCCAACAAGATCGATCCGGGTTCGGCGATGGACAAGGACCTCTACGACCTGCCGCCGAAGGAATTGAAAAAGATCCCGACGGTGTGCGGCAGCCTGCGCGAAGCTCTGACGAACCTCGACAAGGACCGCGCCTTCCTGAAGGCCGGCGGCGTCTTCGACGACGATTTCATCGATGCCTATATCGAGCTGAAGATGACCGAGGTGCAGCGCTTCGAAATGACCCCGCATCCCGTCGAATTCGAGATGTATTATTCGCTGTAAAAACGCGACGTGAGAGAAACAAAAGGCGCTTCGAAAGAGGCGCCTTTTTTGTTTGCGAAGGTGACGCTTTTTCGAAGCGCCGCAACGCTGAAAAAGTCATCCCGACAACAACCGGTCACCGTCAAAACGCGCAAACTTACATTTGATCGAGCGCGCGCAAGTGTGAAGCGGTTCGCGCGCGTGCCGTTGTCGGATTTTCAAATCGAAATCATAAACGGCTCCACTCTGGCGCATGCCAGACAGCATGGAGACCGATAATGACTCTCTATACGAAATTCGTTGATAACGCCGTCGTTCTCGTCACAGCGAGCAGCTCGCCCGGGACTGGTTACGCGACGGTGGCAAGTGTCGAGGCTGCGGTCAATCAGGCAAGAACCAACGGCGTCCCGTTGTTTATCCGACCAGGGACTTATCAAACGACCGAGATCGTTGTCGACTCGACTGCCGGCGGCGGCGCGCCCGCTTACATCACGGCCGTTCCCGGAACGGTCGATTTGCAGCTTACGTCCGGCAACAACCTTCTGACGATCAACGGAATCAGCAACTGCAAAATCGAAAACGTCACGCTCGACGCCAACAATGTGACTTTTTCGAATCTCTCGATATCGTCGGCCGCCTTGCAACTCGATTCGTGCAGTGGGTTGGAGATTATCAATTGCACGATCATCAATTCCGTCGCTTGCGGCATCTATGCCGATCAGGTTTCGGACAGTCTGATTCAAGGCTGCGTGGTCAGCGCGTGTAGCTACGGAATTTGGGGGCTCGATTCATTATTGAGTGTCGACAACAACTTTGTGAGTGCTTGTTCCAACAACGGAATTATGCTTTGGACTTCGACGGTCACCGGCAACAGCAGTTCCATCACCAATAACAAAATATTTTCAATCAACAGCGGCAGTGGCACGGGGCAGTTCGGTAACGGAATCAACGTCTTCCGCGCTGTCGCGGTTAATGTCGTCAGCAACGTCATCAGCGGCTGCCAGTATTCAGCAATTCGATGCAATGGCGGCGGCGATGCCATCATCGTCGGAAATAATTGCTATGGCTCCAGAGAGAACGCGATCTTCATTGAAGCGCCCGCGGCCGGCATAAACTTCAACAACGGCGTTGTTTCTGGAAACATCATTGATACCGCGGGTGGCGGCATCACTATCGCCAACTCCGGCGGCGGTGACCAGGGAACGTCTCGAAGCGTCGCGATCACCGGCAACCAGATGAGCAATATCAACAAATGGGATATAACCGATCCGGGTTATGTTCCGACGAACGGGAATGGTGTTGGTATCTATTGTGAAGGTGCGTGCGTGATCTCCGGCAATCTCGTCGATACTGCCGCAGGATTCGGCATTATCGCTGGCCACAACTTCGCCTCGCACGACATTAACGTCAATGCGAACCTGGTTCTGAATTCACCCATTGGAATTGGTTACGGAACCGGCACGGGCGCAGGGCAATTGGTGATCTCCGGCAACCAAATTCAAGGTGCCACCGGCGGTGCAATCGTCTCCGTCACGTACGATGACACCACAGGGAACGTGGCGAGGACGGCAGGAAGCACTGACTACGGCAATCAATACGATGCGCAGGAGGGCGACATCTTCGTCGGGAATAATCGTTCCTACTAGCGTGCCCAATCCACGGGAACTTATTTCACCGCGCTAAATATCAGAGCCTTCGGCCGCAGTGGCGTACGAAGGCTCTGCCTTGCGTTTTGTTGGACACCCGAGTGCGTTTATTTCCGCACAATGACATATGCGAAACTCGATACCGTCCGCCAGTCACGCTCTTGCGCAAGCCGGGTGAAAGCCGCATCGATCTGTTTCAGGACGGGGAACTTTACGAAGTAGCTGTAGCCCCAGAACGGTAAAACCGTAATATCCGAGAAGCCTGCGCTCTGCAGCATGGGAACGATCTTGTCTTCCTCACTGAAACAATAATCATAGTGGGCCGGGAATTTTGGGTTGTCGCCGTCCGGCTTGCGATCCGGGAAGACGAGTTCAAGCAAAGACCGAGACAAATTTTCCGGGATGATGCGGTTGAGCACGAACGGCGGCGCGTAGAGCGTCGGGAAAAAGCTGAGCGCCATGCCGCCCGGCGCGAGCACCGCATGGATATTGCGCCACATTTTGGCGACGTCGGGTACATGCTCCATCACCATGCGACAATAGGCGAGATCGTAACGCCCCTCGCCAAGGATTGTTGGCGTGTCGTCCGCAGCGATGTCGCAGACGACTTTGCGATAATTCGACGGTGCGAGCGCGAGTTCGTGCGCGGAAATGTCGTTGAGCGTCACCTCGAAACCGAGATTATTGATTTCGTCAGGCATGAAGAGCGGATCGCGGCCGCCACCGATTTCGAGGTGCCGGTTCAGGCGATATTCGCGGGCGATCTCGATGATTGTCGGCTTGTAGTTCTCCCAAGCCCAATTCCAGTCGGTCGGATAGCCGAGGTCCGCGATGACTCGCGCGATATCGCGCGGCGTGCCGTTCGTTTGTGCGGGCGCGTGATCTTGCATGAACTGCTCCTCCAATCGCGAAGCGATCGGCGTGTTCTATCTGCAACCTAAATAGCGGAATCTTCCCAAAATTTTGAATCAACGGCCAAGTAAGGTTAAGACTTGGCGCGCATGCGTGTGATCTAGCAGTTTAATGGAAATTTCAGCTGCATGGTTTTTCTAAATGATACGATTTTTCTGAATCGGACTTCGGCGCACTCGTCCAGAGACGCTAAAAAACCTAGACGGTTCGCTCGGCGCCCCGATCATGGCGAAAAAGAAGCTCAAGAAATTCCGCGCCGCGATCGTGCGCGATTTCCCTGCCCTGGCGTCGGCCGATTTCAAGGTGATCGGCGATGGCTGGGATTCGGTGGCCGTCGATGTCGATGGCAAGCTGATCTTCAAGTTTCCCCGCAACAAGGCCGCGCGCGCCGCGCTCAGGCGCGAATCCTCGATCCTTGGCGCCGTGCGCGCAGCGATTTCGCTCGCGGTGCCGGACTTACGCCTGCATGAAGGCCCGCCGCTCTTCTCAAGCCATTTGAAGCTGAAGGGCCGTCAGATCGAGACGGACGACTACGACGCCTTGCCCGAGCCGGCGCGCCAGAGGCTTGGCGAAGACCTCGCGCGTTTCTATGCCGAGCTCCATAGTCTCGATCCGGCCAGGATGAAGGTGGCTGGGGCGCAGCCCGTCTCCGGCTGGCATACGGCGGCGGCGATCCGCGAAAAGGCGCTGCCGCTTCTGTCGCGCAAGCTGCGGCGCTATGCGCGCGGCATTATCAGGGCGCACCAGGAGCTGCCGCCCGATCCTGGCGGCACCGTCTTCGGCTTCTTCGACGGCCACGGCTGGAACATGGCCTTTAATGCGAAGAAGCAGCGCCTGGTCGGGATCTATGATTTCGCCGATTCGGGCTTCGGCTCGCGGCACGAGGATTTCACCTATTCGAATGCCATTTCGCCGGACCTCACGGCCCGCATCGTCTCGGCCTATGAGGGGCTGACCGAGCGTGAGCTCGACCGACGCCGCATCGACATTTTGACCGGTTATCACCATCTCTCGGAACTGGCGGATTTTGCCGATGACCCCGGCCGGGCCAAGCAAATGCGCCGCGACTTCAAGGTGTGGGCGCATCAACAGGCTGATTTTCCAGGCGAAAAATCTCGCAAGGATTAGCCGCGGCACTCCTTGAGAATGCCCCAAACTTGGCCTTCACCTCTACGGGGAAAGGCCCGCCCCTGCCCGCTTTGCGGTAAACTTGCGGGCGAATCACTTGTTCAACGACGGGAAGGCACCGAGCGTCTTCATGGCCCATAATGGCGATTTATTCGGCGGCGCGCCGCGCAAGCAGCCCCCCAAGGCCGCGCCGGCGCCGCGCAGCGGCACGCCGAGCGAAGCCGGCTATACCGCCGCCTCGATCGAAGTTCTCGAAGGGCTGGAGCCGGTGCGCCGGCGCCCCGGCATGTATATCGGCGGCACCGACGAAGCCGCGCTGCATCACCTTTTCGCCGAAGTGCTCGACAATGCGATGGACGAAGCCGTCGCCGGGCATGCGACCTTCATCGATGTGACGGTCGAAGCCGACGGCTTTCTCAGCGTGAACGACAACGGCCGCGGCATCCCGGTCGATCCGCATCCGAAGTTTCCGAAAAAGTCGGCGCTCGAAGTCATCATGACGACGCTGCATGCCGGCGGCAAATTCGATTCCGGCGCTTATCAGACGTCAGGCGGCCTGCATGGCGTCGGCGTCTCGGTGGTCAACGCTTTGTCCGAGCGGCTCGAAGTCGAGGTCGCGCGCGGCCAAATCCTCTATCGTCAAATCTTCGAGCGCGGCCATCCCAAGGGCAAGCTTGAACAGGTCGGCAAAGTCGCCAACCGGCGCGGCACCAAAGTGCGCTTCAAGCACGACGAGCAGATTTTCGGCAAAGGCTCGAAGTTCAAGCCGGCGCGGCTTTTCCGCATGGCCCGCGCCAAGGCTTATCTTTTCGGCGGTGTTGAAATCCGCTGGCATTGCGCACCGCAATTGCTCGATGCCGCCAGCGAAATTCCGGCGGAGGCGGTGTTCCACTTCCCCGGCGGCCTGAAGGATTATCTCGCCCAGGACATCAAGGACAAGGAAACCGTCGCCGACCAGAGCTTCACCGGCAAGGTCGAAAAGCCGGAGGGACACGGCTCGCTCGAATGGGCGGTGACCTGGCTCGCCGAGGATGACGGCTTCGTCCATTCCTATTGCAACACGATCCCGACGCCGGACGGCGGCACGCATGAGACGGGCCTGCGCTCCGCGCTGCTGCGCGGCCTGAAGGACCATGCCGAGCGCATCGGCCAGGCAAAGCGTGCCGCGGTCCTGACCGGCGACGACGTGATGGCGTCCTGCGCGGCGCTGATCTCGGTGTTTCTGCGCGAGCCGGAATTCCAGGGCCAGAACAAGGGCCGGCTGATGACGGCGGAAGCCACCCGCATCGTCGAGACGACGATGCGCGACGCTTTCGATCACTGGCTCGCCGCCTCGCCGTCGGTCGCAACGAAGCTGCTCGATTTCACCATCGAGCGGGCGGAAGAGCGGCTGCGCCGCAAGGCGGAGAAGGATGTCGCGCGCAAGAGCGCCGGCCGCAAGCTGCGGCTGCCCGGCAAGCTCGCAGATTGCTCGAACAACGCCGCGCAAGGCTCTGAACTCTTTATCGTTGAGGGCGATTCCGCCGGCGGCTCGGCGAAGCAGGCGCGCGACCGCATCAATCAGGCAGTGCTGCCGCTGCGCGGCAAGATCTTGAACGTCGCCAATGCGACCAAGGACAAGCTGACCGCCAATCAGCAATTGGCTGATCTGGTCCAGGCGCTCGGCTGCGGGACCGGCGCGCATTACAAAGACGACGATCTTCGCTACGAGAAGATCATCATCATGACCGACGCCGACGTGGACGGCGCCCATATCGCCTCGCTGCTCATCACCTTCTTTTACCGGCAGATGCCGCGGCTCATCGAGCACGGCCATTTGTTTCTGAGCGTGCCGCCGCTCTACCGGCTGACGCAGGGCTCGGCGCATGTCTATGCCCGCGACGACGCGCATCGCGACGAGATCATCAAGAATGTGCTGACCGGCAAAGCCAAGGTGGAAATCAGCCGCTTCAAAGGCCTCGGCGAAATGCCGGCGGCGCAATTGAAGGAAACGACGATGGACCCCAAGAGCCGCACGCTGCTGCGTGTCGAGGTCGTGCCTGACGATCAGGAGGACACCGCCGATTCCGTCGAGCGGCTGATGGGCAACAAGCCGGAAGCGCGCTTCGCCTTCATCCAGGAGCGCGCCGCCTTCGCCACCGATCTCGTGGTCGTCTAGAGCATCGGACCGAAAAGTGCGCAGCGGTTTTCGGACAGATCCGATGCGTTTAAAGAAGCCAGAGCATCGGACCGAAAAGCGTGAAGCGGTTTTCGGACAAATTCGATGCGTTTAAAGAAGCCAAGCCGTTAAGCGCAAACCACGCTTTTTCCGCAATTCGTCAACTTTCCCTTAACTCTGCCGCCGCATCTTCAAGACGCGGCGGACAAGAGGTTACGAGGCCATGAGGGTGCGGGGTTTCCTGCGCGATGAGCGCGCGACGAGTTTTGAAAGCATGGCTCTCGCCATGTCGGTGATCGCGGTTCTGTTCGTCGCCGCGGCCGACTTCCTGCATTACGCCGCGCGCAAAGACGGCGAGATCGCCCAAATCCTGCGTGCCGGCCATAGCGAAATGGCCAGTCTCTTCGGCAAGGACGAGCCCTTGCGTGGCGATATCGACTACACCTCGACCGGCAGCGTCGGCGCGCTGCGCAATCCGCCGGCGCTCAACCCCTGCTCCGAGCCGCAGAAGTAGTTTTTACTCCGCCGGCACCGAAACGGTCGCCTTGCGATCGAGCTTGCCCCAGCCGACGAGTGGCCCGAGCAGCGCGGTGATGACCGATTTCACCACGACGTAATAGAGAATCTGCCGATAGCCGACGCGCTGCAAGCCGAGCCAGAGCATCAGCCGCCAATTCTCGTTGCGCTCGATGACGAAGGCGATCGCCACCGCGAGAAAATCGGTCAGCATAAACACGCTGAAATAGACGAGCGTGATGATCAGATTGTCCGGATTGAACTGGTTGCGGTGCTGCAGATAGTCGAGGCCCGTGTGCACGATCTGCCAGAGCAGCACGAAATCGACGAGCGGCGCCATCACCGTCAGCAACACCTGGAATAGCCAGACCTGCGGCATGGCGACGAGACCGAGCGTGCCGAAACGCGGCCGGAAGGTCACGTCGCGATGCTTCCAGAGGCATTGCAGCGTGCCATAGGCCCAGCGGAAACGCTGGCGGATCAAGCCCTCGAACGTATCCGGCGCTTCTGTCCAGGCCACGGCCTCGCTGTCGAAGACAACGCGATAGCCGGCCTTCTGCACGGCAATCGTCAGGTCCTGGTCTTCGGCAAGCGTATTGGTCGGGAAGCGGCCGAGCTTCTCCAGCGCCTCGCGCCGCCAGGCGCCGACGGCGCCCGGGACGACGGTGATGCAGCCGAGCGTGACCAGCGCGCGGCGCTCCAGGTTCTGCGCGCTGATATATTCGAGCGCCTGCCATTTGGTGATCGTATTGATGCGGTTGCCGACTTTGGCATTGCCGGCGACGGCGCCAACGGTCGGATCGACAAACCAGCGGGTCAGGTTGGTGATCGTGTCTTTCTCGAACAAGGTGTCGGCGTCGAGCGCGACGACAATGCTGCCCTTCGCCTGCGCCAGGCCCTGGTTGATCGCATTGGCCTTGCCGCCATTGGGGATGGTGATCAGCTTGACGGCGGGATTGGTGCCGAAAGCCCGCTCGACGACGTCGGAGGTCGCGTCGGTCGAGCCGTCGTCGATAACGAGCACTTCGAGATCGGGATAATTGCTCCCGAGGATGCGCTCGACCGACTGGACGATAACGGCCGCTTCGTTATGCGCGGGAATAATAACGGTCACCTCCGGCGGCACGCCGGAGATAACGGGCTTCTTCTGTCGCGACTCGCGGATGCGATGCACGAGGCCGAGCCCGGACAGGAACACGACGCGGACAAAACCGAGCCAGATCGCACCGATGAACATGGCTTGCAGTAGATGCTGCGACCAGCCGAGCGTGTAGAACACCGAGCGGTTGATGAACGGCTCGAACATGCCGGGCGGCAAGGTCGGCATGGCCTGCTCGCGCGTCAGGCCGGCGAGCTGCGAGGCCGTCTCGAATTCATAGCCGCGCGCCCGCAACGCATCGATCAGTTGCGGCAGCGCCTTGACGGTCTCGGCCCGGTCGCCGCCCGCATCATGCAGCAGGATGACATTGCCCGAATTGTCGGGGTCGGGATCGGAGACCTGCTTCAGGATGCGATCGACGATCGTCTGCGCCGCCGGGCGCAACCAATCGTCCGGATCGATGCGCAGCCCGACGGTGACAAAGCCCATGCTCTGCGCCAGCGCGACCGGCTCGAGTTCGTCCATGGTGGTCGGGTCGGAATCGCCCATGAAGGGCGGCCGGATGAGGCGCATCGAATGGCCGGTGATGGCCTCGAACAGGCGGCGCGTCGCATTGATTTCGAGCTTCGCCATGCCCTGCGGCAGTTCGACGACGTTCGGATGCGTGAACGTGTGATTGCCGACGTCGTGGCCCTCTTCATATTCGCGCTGCACGATGTCCGGGTAGGCACCGGCATTCTCACCGATGATGAAGAAGGTCGCGTGGACGTGCTTTTGCTTCAGAATGTCGAGGATTTGCGGAGTCCAGGTCGGGTCCGGCCCGTCGTCGAAGGTGAGCACGAGTTTTTTTTGCTGCGTGCCGAAGCGCTGGATGATGAACGACGTCGGCAGGACTTCGTAATTCTCGTCGACGATATCGCCCGTCTCCGGATCGAGCTCGAAGACGCGCTGACCGGTCGAGGGCTGCGCCACGACATGCAGGATTTCGCCCTGGTTCTGGAAATAGACTTCCTGCGTCGCGGGAATGGTCTTCAGTTCGTCAGGCGCTGCCGAATCGTAAGGCCGGCCGACGACCGACCAGATGGACGGGTCCTCGGCGCCGAGACGCCACACCGCATAACCCGCCGGCCGGTAGATATCGGCCGCGTGGACCTCGTTGAACGCCGAAACGCCGTCCAGGAACCAGGTGTCATGCGCCTGGCCGCTTGAATCCTTGTAGGTGAAATGCGGATTTTCGGCATCGGCATCGAAATCGATGTCGCTGGCTTGCATGCGGGCGATCCGGGCGACGTCCTGGAAGGTCACGTCTTCGGCGGCCTTGCCGGGCTTCGACCAGTCATAGCCGTAATTCCCGAGCGCGATGATCGTGTGATCGGGATCGAGGTCCTTCATCCGCGCGTCGAGCAAGCGCTCGAACCAGCCCTGGCTCGCGACAGGCCCCGGCGCGCTCGTCTCCCAATGCTCGTCGTAGGCCATGAGGATCATGTAATCGACGAGCTTGGAATAGGCGACGTAATCCCAGGAATCGTCGTCGAAGGGCACGGCAAGCAGGATTTTCCAGCCATGCTGCTGGAAGGCGGCGGCCATCTCCTTGAGGAAGGCTTTCAGATCCGCCTGGGCGCTGTCCGGCACTTCTTCGAAGTCGACGGTCAGTCCCTGGCATTGGTTGAAATCGAGGAAATCGACGATCTCCTTCAGCCGCTCGGCGCGCTTTGCCGGGTCGGCTAGCCATTTGGCCACGCCGGCGCCGTCCCATTTACCTTCGACGGAGTTCTGCAGCAGCGGGAAGATCGGCTTGGTCGGGTCCTGATCGCGAATGGCCTGCAGCGCCCGATGGTCGAGATCGTTGCGGATGCCGATCTGGTCGCCCTGCACGCTGAGCCAGGTCGGGATAACCCAGTCGAGATGCGGCAAATCCTTCTTCAGGGCCGAGAAGCTCGTCTGGTCCCAGTTGGCGTAGAAGCCGATCGAGAGGCTGCGCCCCGGCACGGGGCCGGCCGCCTCCGCCGGGTGAGCTTGAGCTTGGGTTTTGAGATAGGCGATCCGCGACAGATCGCGCTCCTTGCCGCGCAATTCAGCGGCGACGCGGCGGGTCGATTTCTGCAGCGAATGCCGGGTGACGGTGGCGGGCACCGGCGGGCGGAACAAGGTCTCGGCCGACCCTTCGAGATTGGTGCTGAGCGGCGCATTGTTCCCGAGCAGCAGCACCACGAAGGAGATGATGACGACGGCCACCGCGGTGGCGGCAATCCGGATAGACCAGGACAACCGCGCCGCACGCTTGCCGGTGGGATCGAAGAAGACAGGTTTGGACCGCATCGCCGCTATTTTCAGAGCCAATTTCGCCGCTTTAGGCGTGGGTCAAATTCAATGAACGCAGCCTGAACGCCTGGACCCGCGACCCAAAGGACGGGCCGAGTGTGCGCAAGTGTGATCGCGAGAGCACAATTTCCTGCTTGGCATAGGTTTTCCGCTTTGCGAAAGTCACAATTGAAAGCCAAGTCGGCTTGCGCGATAACCGGGCCGGCCTTGTCTCCCAGCCTGTATCGCCGGAAGAGACGGATTTTTCGAGACAAATTGACGAGGAGATTAACGATGGTCGGAGTTCGCGCCTGGGCAAGACGCCTGGCGATTGCAGCGGCTGCCGCCGCCTGTATCGGCACGCCGGCTCTGGCTGGCGATTTTTCGGACCCGCAAAAGAGCGAAATCGAATCGATCGTCAAAGCCTATATTCTGCAGCATCCCGAGATCGTCCAGCAGGCGATCCAGGAACTGACCGACCGCGAGAAGGCGGCCGACGCCTCGGCGCGGGCGAAAAGCCTCAACGATCTGAAAGGCCCGCTCTATAGCTCGCCGAACGAAGCCATCGTCGGCAATCCGAACGGCAAGATCACGCTGGTCGAGTTCTTCGACTACAATTGCGGCTATTGCAAAAAGATGCTGCCGGATATTGCCCGGCTGATGAAAGCCAATCCCGATCTCAAGGTCCTCTTGCGCGATTTCCCGATCCTGTCGGATGCCTCGATCGACGCGGCGACGATTGCCGCCGGCGTCCGCGACCAGTTCAAGGGCGATAAATTCTGGGAATATCACCAACGGCTTTTGGGCATGCATGGCCTCGTCGGTAAGGAGCAGGCGGTCGAGCTCGCCGAGGAAATGGGCGCCGACATGCCGAAGCTCGCCCACGATGCGCAGGCGCCGCAGGCGAAAGCCGGCCTTGAGGAATCCTTGAAGCTCGGCCGCGTGCTGCAGATTCAGGGAACGCCGTCCTATATCGTCGGCGATGCCGTGGTTGACGGCGCCGTCGGCTATGACGACCTGCAAGGCAAGGTCAACAACCTCCGCAAATGCGGCAAGACGGTCTGTTCCTAACCTGTTCACGGATGGCGGTTTACACGGGAACGGCACCGGTGGACCGCCATTCGGGCTTTCATTGCCGCGGGAAGCCGGTTAAGGAAGCCAGACGCAAAGTCCCCTAGCCCAAGCCCGAATGATCAAGGCCGTTCACGTCCTCAACGGACCCAATCTCAATTTGCTCGGTACACGCGAGCCGGAGGTCTACGGGCACGAGACGCTGGCCGACATCGAGGCGCGGCTCAAGGCCGCCGCCGGCAAGTTCAATGTGACGCTGACCTTCCGCCAGTCGAATCAGGAAGGCGATCTCGTCACCTGGATTCAGCAGGCTGGCCGCGCCGGCGAGCCGGTGATCCTCAATGCCGGCGCCTACAGCCACACGTCGATTGCCATTCTCGATGCCATCAAGGGCTCGAATGCCGACGTCATCGAGGTTCATTTGTCGAACATTCATGCACGCGAACATTTCCGCCATCATTCGCGCCTCTCAGCGGCGGTGCGCGGCGTGATTGCCGGATTTGGCTCACGGTCTTATGACCTTGCGTTGCAAGCCTTTTTGTTTGCGTCTGCGACCGGCGAGAGTTGAACCTGATGACCGAGAAGAAACCGGGCACACCGGCCCCGCCCTCCCCCATCGATCCGCATCTTGTCGAGACGCTCGGCGAAATCGCCAATCGGCTCGACCTCAGCGAAATCGAGGTCGCGCAAGGCGAATTGAAGATCAAGGTCAAGCGCCAGAGCGCCAATGCGGCGGCCGCGCCCGTCGCGGTCGCGCTGCCGACCTTGCCGCTCCAGCAGCAGGCGATCGCGGCGACCTCGAATGAAACCGATCAGCGTGCGATCATCGCCGCCGGCGCGGTGAAGTCGCCGATGGTCGGCACCGCATACCTGCGGCCGTCGCCGGAATCGCCGCCCTTCATCACCATCGGTGCGCAGGTCAAAGCCGGCGAGAAGCTGCTGTTGATCGAGGCGATGAAGACGTTCAACGAAATCGTCGCGCCGCAAGGCGGGACGGTGACTTCGATCCTGGTCGAGGACGGCCAGCCGGTAGAATTCGGTCAGCCGCTCGTCGTGGTCGAGTGAGGCGGCCTATGAGCGCGCATGTTTGACAAGATTCTGATTGCCAATCGCGGTGAGATCGCGCTGCGCATTCTTCGCGCAGCGAAGGAACTTGGCATCGCCACCGTTGCCGTCCATTCGACCGCCGATTCCGAGGCGATGCACGTCAAGCTCGCCGATGAGTCGGTTTGCATCGGGCCGCCGCCGGCGCGCGAATCCTATCTGAACATCCCCGCCCTGCTTTCGGCCTGCGAGATCACTGGCGCCGAGGCCGTGCATCCGGGCTATGGCTTTCTCGCCGAGAATGCGCGCTTTGCCGAAATTCTCGCCGAGCACCAGATCGATTTCATCGGTCCGAGCGCCGAGCATATCCGGCTGATGGGCGACAAGATCGAGGCCAAGCGCACCGCCAAAAAGCTCGGCATCCCGTGCGTGCCGGGCTCCGACGGCGCGGTCGATGCCGATGAGGCACTGCGCATCGCCAAGGAGATCGGCTATCCGGTCATCGTCAAGGCTTCGGCGGGCGGCGGCGGCCGCGGCATGAAGGTCGCGCGCTCCGCCAAGGAGCTTTCTGCTGCGCTCGCCACGGCGCGCAGCGAGGCGAAGGCGGCTTTCGGCGACGACGCCGTCTATCTCGAAAAATTTCTCGACAATCCGCGCCATATCGAAGTGCAGGTGCTGGGCGACGGCCAAGGCCATGCGATCCATCTCGGCGAGCGCGATTGCTCCTTGCAGCGCCGGCATCAAAAACTTTTCGAGGAAAGCCCTTCCCCCGCGCTGAACCTCTCGCAGCGGCTGGAGATCGGCGAGATCTGCGCCGCCGCCATGCGCGAGATGGGCTACAAGAGCGCCGGCACGATCGAATTCCTCTACGACGACGGCAAGTTTTATTTCATCGAGATGAACACGCGCATCCAGGTCGAGCATCCGGTCACCGAAATGGTGACCGGCCTCGACCTCGTGAATGAGCAGATCAAGATCGCCGCCGGGTCGCCACTGAGCATCTCGCAAAGCGACGTCACCATGTCAGGCCATGCGATCGAATGCCGGATCAATGCCGAAGACCCGAAGACGTTTCGGCCCTCGCCCGGCAAGATCGCTTATTATCATCCGCCCGGGGGCCTCGGCGTGCGCGTCGATAGCGCCGCCTATGCCGGCTATTCGATCCCGCCCTATTACGATTCCTTGATCGGCAAGCTCATCGTTCACGGCCGCACGCGCGACGAGGCGCTGTTGCGGCTGCGCCGCGCGCTCGACGAGTTCATCGTCGATGGGATCGAGACGACGATTCCGCTGTTCCGCACATTGGTGCGCAATCCCGAGATCCAGAACGGCGCCTACGACATCCACTGGCTCGAGCATTTCCTCGAAAAAGGCGGCATGGACGTCTAGAGCATCGGACCGAAAAGTGCGAAGCAGTTTTCGGTCTATTGGACCGGGACGGGCGCTTTTGCCGGCGGTGATGCATCGGCGAGATCATCGGCCGGCGGCGCGACAAAGCGCCCGAAGCGCAGCGACAGCGGCGGCAGGATAAAGAGATTCAGCGCCGTCGAGGTGAACAGGCCGCCCAGAATGACGAGCGCCATCGGTCCCTCGATTTCGCGGCCCGGCGTGTTCATGCCGATGGCGAGAGGCAGAAGACCAAGCCCCGTCACGAGCGACGTCATCATCACGGCGGCGAGCCGGTCGCCGGCGCCGCGGATCGCCGTCTCCTTGTTCCAGGTTTGCGCATCGACCGAGACGAGATGCTCATAATGCGAGATCATCATCATCGAATTGCGCAGAGTGATGCCGAATAGCGTCACGAAGCCGACGAGCGAGCCGAGCGAGAGAACCGCGCCGGAAAAGAAAACCGCCACCACGCCGCCGACCAGCGCGAACGGCAGGTTCGCCAGGGTGACGAGCAGATTGCGCCAATTGCGGGTAACGATCGATAACAAAAGAACGATGCCGACGGCGGCGAAGATCGATTTCAGCATCAGATCCTGCTGCGCCTGCGCCTGCCCCTGGGCCGCGCCGGTGAAGACGATATAAGTATCGGGCGGCAGTTTGATTTTGCCGGCCAGCGCCACTTTCGCGTCGTTGACGAAGGAGGCAGGGTCCCTGCCCTGTACGTCGAGCGTGATCGATTGCAGCCGCCGGCCGCCCTGGTGCTGAATGAGATAGAGGCCGGAGGTCGGCTCGATATCGGCAACCTGCGCGAGGCGCACATAAGTGCCGTCCGGGGCGCGCAGCGGCAGATCGCCGATGCCGGCGACATCGCCCGGGCGGCGCTCCCGCAGCCGCACAACGACATCGAAGACGCGATCCGCCTCATAGGTTTGGCCGACGACATCGCCCTGATAAGCGGTGCGGACGACATCGAGCACGCTCGCCGGGTCGAGCCCGAAACTATGCAGATCGGACGAGCGCAGCCTGATCGACACTTGCGGCAGGCCGAGCGGCGATTCGATCTCGACCGATGCGGCCCCCGGCACGCCGCGCAGAACGGCGGCGACACGCGTGGCGGTGTCGTTGATGACGCCAAGGTCGCTGCCGTAGACATTCACGGCAACCGGCGTCGAATAGCCGGAAAAGGTCTCGTTGACGCGCTCGGTCAAAAACGTGTTGGCGGAAATGTTGACGCCGGGGAAGTCGAGCAGATGCGCGAGCAGCGCCTGTTTGGCATTCACCGTTTCATTGCCGGAGACAGGATTGAGCTCGACCTCGAACTCGCTCTGATGCGTGCCATGCGTGTCGCCCGCCGCCGCCTGTTCGACACGCCCGACGCGCTGCGCCACCGTCTTCACGATCGGCAGCTTCATCATCTCCTGGGCGATGCGCGCGCCCATGCGCAAGCCTTCGGCGGTCGAGGTGCCGGGCATGGCGGTCATATGAACGATGAAATGGCCTTCCTGCAGGTCCGGCAGAAAAGTCTCGCCAAAGAGCGGCAGCAGCGCAATGCCGCCGGCAGTCAAGAGCACGGCGAAGAGGATCGCGAGCGACGGCGCCCCGACGATCAAGCGCAGAATGCGCTCATAACCGCCGCGCGTCCATTTGACGACCGGCGGCGTATGCGCCTTCGCGCTGCGCGGCAAAAACAGCAGCGACAGCGCCGGCGTGACGGTAAGCGCCACGACGAGCGAGGCGAGAACCGCATAGATATAGGTGAGACCCAAGGGTGCGAAGAGCCGCCCCGCGACGCCCGACAAAGTCACGACCGGCAGAAAGACGAGCAGCACGGCAAAGGTCGCATAGACGACGGCGCTGCGGACTTCGAAGGTCGCTTCGAGGACCACGCGCGCCGCCGGCCGCGGCTGCGGCAGATGCTGGTTCTCGCGCAATCTGCGGGTGATGTTCTCGATGCCGATCACCGCGTCGTCGACGACTTCGCCGAGCGCGATGGCGAGGCCGCCGAGCGTCATCGTGTTAAGCGTGATGCCGGATTGCTGCAATATGATCACCGCGGTGAGCAGTGAGATCGGGATCGCTGTGCAGCAGATCGCCGCGGCGCGCAGATCGAACAGGAACAGGATCAGCACGGCGATCACGAGAATGCCGCCGACGAGGAGCGACGAGCGCAGGTTGTCGGTTGCGGCGACGATGAAGTTCGCCGGCCTGAACAGGCCCTCGTGGAGCGTGACGCCTTGCGCTTTCAGGCTTGGTTCGAGATCGGCCAGCGCGGCTTCGATCGCATTTGTGACCCGCAGCGTGTTCGCGCCATATTGCTCATCGATGTTCATGACGACGCCGGGCACGCCCATGATCGCGGCAGCGCCGATCGAGGGCTCCGGCGCTTCGATGACATCGGCGACATCGCCGAGCGCGATACGACCGCCGTTGGGTAGCAGCACGGTCGTGCGGGCGATGTCTTCGGGGCCGATGCCCGCCGTATCGGTCTGCAGGGTGATGCGCTGGTTCGGCGTGCTGATGAAGCCGGCGCCGCCGACGCCGGTCGCGCGCCGTGCGGCCGCGAGCACGTCTTCCATACCGAGGCCATAGCGGATCAGCCGGTCGGGATGGACAAGGATTTGCGTCGATTTTTCCTCGCCGCCGAAAACCTCGGCACCAGCGACGCCGGGGACCGACAGCAAGCTCGGGCGGATCGTCCATTTGGCGATCGTCCGCAGCTTCATCAGCGATTGCTGTGCGGAGGTGATGCCGATGACCATGATGGTCGCGCCGGACGAGGTCATCGGGATCATCGCCGGCGCCTGAACGCCGACCGGCAATTGATTGGCGAGCGTCGCCAGCCGTTCGGCGACCTGCTGCCGGTCGCGGTAAAGATCGGTGTTCAGATCGAAATAGATCTTGATGTCGGAGAGCCCCTGGATCGAGCTCGACTCGATGCGCTGGAGATTGGCGATGCCATTGACCTCGGTCTCGATCGGCCGCGTGACCAGCGTCTCGACCTGCTCGGCGGCAAACCCCGGCGCCTCGGTCTGGACATCGACCTGCGGCGGCGCAAATTCCGGAAAGGCGTCGTAGCTCGCATGATTGAGCACATAGACGCCGTAGGCCACGAGCAGACAGGCCAAAACCACGATGATGCCGCGGAAGCGCAGCGCAAAGCGGATGATCGAAGCCTGCAGACCGGCGACGTGCATCGTCAATCCTCGACCGGTACCGAGGCGCGGAACTCTTCCGAGAGCAGCATTTGCGCGCCACGGATGACGACCTGTGCGTCGGGTGCAAGGCCGCTGATGATATAGCCCTCGCGCGGGGCCGCGCGTGCCGGATTGATCGCCTGGCGGGCGAAGATCGTCGGCTGAAGGCGAACATAGATCCAGGCCCTGCCCTCGAGCCAGACGACCGCCGAATCCGGCACGATCGAGCCGGGCTTCGAGGCGTTGACCGCGAGCGTCACGTCCAGCGTCAGGCCGGGCAGAAGGTTCTGCGCCGGCGTCTCGTAGAGATAGCTCACGCCTTGCAGCTTGGGATCCGCCGTCGTCGCCATCGAGACGAAGCTGAGCCGCACATCGGTCGCGCCATAGAGCGCGCTGGCGGTTGCCGGCGGCGTGGTGATGACGACGCCGGGCGGCAGCGTCACGCGCACGAGATAGGTCCGCCGGTCGATCAGATCGGCGATCGAGGCGCTGTCGCTTGCGAGCGCATCGGCGATGGTTTCGCCCCAGGCCTGCCGTGCATTGGCGATGATCGCACCGGCATGGGTCTGCGCCGCGGCAAGCGTGTGGATATCGACCTCGAAGGCGCTGTGCGCGCTCTGCAATTGCGCGGTCGAGATATTCTGCTGGTCCTTATTGAGGATTTGCGCCCGCTGATAGGCGGCTTGCGAGGCGGCGAGCCGCGCCTTGGCGACGGCGACTTGCGCCTCGGCATCGCGATATTGGTTGCTGAGATCGACGAGGCCCGCAGGATCGAGCACGGTGGCAAAGCCGCGCGTATAATCCTGCGCTGGCGCGGGGTCGAGCCGCTGCGCGATAATGCCGGCGTTCTGCTGCTCTTCGGTCGTGATCGTGAGCGTCGGCACGCCGTTCTTGATGGTCAGTCGCACCGGCGGATTGGGGTTCTGATCGTTGTCGCTGTCATCGTCGGCATGCGAAGGGATCAGGTAGAACGCGCCCAGCACGCCGCCGATCGCGAAGGCCAGCAGCACCATGGCAAGAAGGCGGAAGCGCTTGATGGCGGTCATGACGAAGACCTTGATGGCGGCGGCAATTGCGCTTCCGGCAGCACCAGCAAAACGCCCGGTTGGTAAAGCGGCCGTTCCAGCGCATCTTCCAGCGAACCCAGAGCTTGGCGCTGTTGTAGGACCGCGTCAAAATTCGAAATTGCGGTGATCGCCGCCTCCACTTGTGTCGAGACCAGGGTCGGCCGATCTGCCTGCCCCGCGGCGAAGGATTTCTCGATTTGCTGCGCGCGGCGCGCCTCGTCGCCCTGCATCGCCGCAGCGCTCGCCAGCACTTGCGTCGATTTGCGGTAGGAGACGCTGGCGCGGTCGATCTCGCCGATCACTTGCGCCTGCAGGGCGATAAAGCGTGCCGCCGCCTCTTGCCGCTTGGCGAAAGCCTCGGCGATGGCGCCCTGGTTCTGGTTGAAGATCGGCAAAGTCGCGAGGACATTCAGCTGGTATTGATTGATGCCATATTGGTAGCTGTAGCCGGGGCTGAGCGTAATGTCCGGATATTGGCCGGCGACCGCCAGCTTCAGGTCCGCCTCGCTGGCCGAATAGGCGGCGAGGCTCGCCTGGATATCCGCCCGCCGGGTCAGCGCCTCGCGCCGCCAGGCGCCCGATTCCGCGCGCCCATTCAGAACCGGCGGCCGGTCGAAGGCATCGGTCGCCAGCGCCACGCCTTCCAAGGCATGATCGGGGACGCCGATGGCGGTGGCGACGTCGACGCGCGCCTGGGCGGCGGCGAGATCGAGATCATGCAAGGCCAAAGTCACTTCCGCCCGGCTGACGCGCTCGCGCGAGACATCGAGGGCGGAGGCCTCGCCGGCCGTCTGGCGATGCTCCAGCAGCTCGACAAGCTGATCTTGCAGCGCCAACCGCTGCTTGGTCAGCGCCTGGCGCCGCTCGGCCGCCCACAGCGCCAGGAGGGCCGCCCGGACGCGGCCGCGCACCTGCCAGCCTGCCGCGGCAAGGTCCCAGCGCGCCGCCTGCTCCAGCCGCAGGGCCGCTGCCGTACGGGCCTCGCGCTTGCCGAAAGCATCGACGAGGAACTCGATCGCCGGGCCGATGGTCAACGGCGCCGCGCCGATCGGAATGGCGCCCGGCACCAGCCCCTGCCCGACGATATTCGTGAAATTGAGGGCTGGATTGGGCCGTTCGTTGGCGGTGATGACGGCGGCCTTGGCGGCGGCGAGCTTGGCCTCGGCCAGCCCAATATCCGGGTGATAATAGAGCGCTGCCGCGGTCAGGCTGGCGAGATCCCAGCGGATCGGCGCGTCGGGCGCCGCCTCGGGGCGCGTCGCGGCGAGCACGAATTGACGCAAGCGCGGATCGTCGAGGCTGCGGCTTTCGAGCGCCGAGGCGGTCGCCACGGGCGAAAGCGGAACCGGCTGATCGCGCACGCAGCTACTGGCAAGAATGCCGGCCAAAGCAGCCATCAAGAGCCTGCGCACACATGTCATCCCGGTTCCCCGCCACGCGTGCCGCCTCTGCCGGCGACTGAGGCGTGGCTCACCTAGACTGTTATCGTCTCAGGGGGATTCCGGGAAATGTTCCAAGGTACTTATCAGCCATTTTCTCGCGGATGTGCCAAATATGGAACGATCACGAATATTTCCGCCAAGCCGGCGCCCGCCGGTGGCGTTTGTCGTGAACTGACCGCGTTTGTCGTGGACTGGCGCCTTGACGCGGCGGCGCCCGAAAACACATCCTGAGTCATGACTCGGCCGCGCCAGGATTTCGAGATTACGCCCGATATTTTACTGCGGGCCTATTCGATCGGCCTGTTCCCGATGGCCGAAAGCGCCGAGGACCAGAATCTCTTCTGGATCGACCCCGAAGCGCGCGGCGTCTTTCCGCTCGACAGTATGATCGTGTCGCGAAAATTGGCGCGAATCATCCGCTCGGACCGGTTTGAAGTGCGGATCGATCACGATTTTGAGGCCGTGATCGACGCCTGCGCCAGCGTCGGGGAAGGCCGCGAAAAGACCTGGATCAACCACCGGATCAAGAAGCTTTACGGCCAGCTTTTCGAGCTTGGCCGTGTCCATACGGTCGAGGCATGGCGCGACGGCGCTCTCGCTGGCGGGCTTTACGGCGTGGCGCTCGGCGGTGCCTTCTTCGGCGAAAGCATGTTCCACCGGCAGCGCGATGCCTCGAAAGTGGCGCTGGTCCATCTCGCCGGCCGGCTCGTCGCCGGCGGCTTTAGCCTGCTCGACACGCAATTCGTGACGCCGCATCTGCAATCGCTCGGCGCCATCGAGGTCTCGAAGGAGGCCTATCGCATCATGCTGGCCGATGCGGTCGCCCAAAGGGGCGACTTTCTGGTCTGGCCGAAGGACCGCATCGTTCCCGGCCGCGAGGCGCTCGCGGCCTTGGCGACATTGAGCAACGACGAGATCGATTAATTATTGTTGTTGTCGGGCGGCGGCATCTGACCGGGCGGTGTCTGATCGGGCGGCAGTGGTGAAGGCGGCGGCACGTCGCCGTCATCGCCATTGCGTCGCGGTGGCTGATCATTGCCGCTATTGTCGGGTGGCGGCTGATCGTTGCCGCCAGCGTTTGGGGGCGCCTGGTCGTCGCCGCCGTTGTCGGGCGGCGCCTGGAAGCCCGGCGGCGGCCCGACTTCGATGGGTCCATTTTGCGGCGCGCTCGGCGGCGTTCCCTGAACCTCCCGCCGCGAATGGCGCGGCGGCTTCGCCGGTTTTGCTGCGGGCTGCGGCGCGGCCGGACTTGCCGCCGCCGGCACGCCGCCCGCCTCCTCCGGCTCGGGCGTCGCGGCCGTGGTCGGCGGCGAGGCGATCAATTGCTCGGTGCCTTTACAATCGGTCAGCCAGATGTCGTAGACGGGCTGGTCGAGCGCGTTGAGGCCCGGGCTCGCGGCGAACATCCAGCCGGAAAAGATGCGTTTCGTCGTCTTGTCGGCGTCGATCTCATCGACTTGCACGAATGTATCGGTCCGCGGCGCCTCTGTCGGCGGCCGCGTGTAGCAAACGCGATCGGTGACGAGCAGCGAGCCGAATTGCACCGTCTCGTTCATCCCGACTTCAAACGAGATGATCCGGCCGGTGATCTTGTCGAGGCCGGAAAAGACCGCAATCGAATGCTTGATCTTGTCGGCCGCCGCTTCGCCCGAGACTGCGAGCAACAGCCCGAAGCCAAGAAATGACGCCAGGGCGCCGCGCGCTCGTCTTCGCATAATGATCTCGGTCCGCGGCGCGGTCAGGTTACCCTCTCGAAGCCGGGCGAAAGGACCATCAAACTCCGGCCGGAATAGGGCCGCGTCCGTCAGCCGACGATCTCATTGCCGGAAAAGAATTGCGCAATTTCGACGGCAGCCGTCTCCGGCGCGTCGGAGCCATGCGCCGAATTCTCGCCGACGGAGAGCGCGAACTGCTTGCGCACGGTGCCGTCGGCAGCCTTCGACGGGTCGGTCGCGCCGAGGACGTCGCGATAGTTCTTGATCGCCTCTTCGCCTTCGAGCACCTGCACGACGACGGGACCGGCGGTCATCGTATCGACCAACTCGCCGAAGAACGGCCGCGCCTGATGCACCGCATAGAAAGTCTCGGCCTGCGCGCGCGTCATCAGCACACGCTTCTGCGCAATGATGCGCAGCCCCGCCGCTTCGATCAGGGCATTGATCGCACCGGTCAGGTTGCGGCGTGTCGCGTCGGGCTTGATGATGGAGAAAGTGCGTTGGATCGCCATGCTTTATAGGTCTCAAAGGTGGGTCGCGCGCTTATAACGGCGCTCATGCCGCCCGGCAAGGTGGCAGCGCCAAAGCATCGGACCGAAAAGTGCGAAGCGGTTTTCGGACAGATCCGATGCGATGAGAAAGACTTAAAAGCGCCGAGCGATTCAATTTGAACGTCCGACGCGCTAGATGCGCGCCGCGAGCGCCCGCAATCCGCGGTCCAGAGCCAGAAGCACATAACCGCCGATGAGAAAACCCAAGGCAATGAGGCCTGCATTGATGAAGGTTTGCGGCCAGCCGATCTTGGCGACATTGAGGAACGGATAAGGGTAATGACCGGTCGCCGCACCCCGCGCCATCGCATAAACGAAATAGAGTAGCGGAAAGGCTGCGAAGACGAAGGGATCGAGGAGCCGCAGGGCGCCTTTGCGGACCACGGCGAGCCAGAACAGCGGCACCAGAACCGGCGTCACGATATGGAGGATGTCGTTCGCGGCCTTGGCTAGCCCCTCCGGATGATCGATGGACCGCAACAAGAGCGCATAAACGATCCCGACGAGCAGGATGGCCAGCGTCAGTCCGCCGACAGTGCGCGGGGCCTCCCGCCCGCTGAACGCGATGTCGGTGAAGAGCGCGGCAATGACGAGATTGGTGAGGATCGTGAAAAAGTCGGCCAGAACCCAAAGCGCGGCGAGGACCGATCCGACATGGCCGTAAGTCGCCAGGAATTGCAGCGTGAGCCCAAGCCAGGCGGCACAAGCGATCAGCGCTGCGGCGAGGCGGGGAAGCCAGCGGCTGGTGCCCAGGGGCGGAATCGAACCACCGACACTGCGATTTTCAGTCGCATGCTCTACCAACTGAGCTACCTGGGCAGGTTCCGGCGCCGGGCGCCGGAGGGGCGCTTTATAGGAAGCGATCCGTGGCTTGTCCAGCGGTCCTGAAGGCTCAAGCGAGCGCGCCCTTGCGCGCCTCGAGCGCCATGACGATCAGCGAGGCGCCGCCGAAGATGAGATCGATGCCGACAAGCAGCGCCAGCGCCCAGAGCGCCGAATCCGGCAGGCCCGTGAGCAGAATGCCGGCAAGCAGGAAATCGACGATGCCGTTCGCCAGCAGCAATTCCCAGCGCGCCGATCGCTCATTGCGGTGGTTGAGGGCGAAGACGATCATCAGGAAGCCGTCGAGAATGAAAAACACGATCAGCACATGTGCCAAGGTCGTGAGATTGTGCGGGATTGAGGCGAGAGTCTGAAGCGGGTTCAAAAGCAAGACTGCCGCCGCGACCAAAGCGACAATGGCCGACAGAAGCGACCAGCCGAAGCCCGGCGCATTGCGGCCGCGCAGCGTCGACAGCAGGCCGACGAGCCCGGCGATCAGAAACAGCCATCCGAGAAAGAAGATCGAGACATTGCCGGCAACGAAGGGAATGATGATGGCGGCAAGTCCGATGAGGACGATCGCGACGCCTTCCGCCAGAAAGAGACCCCAATGATCATGGATCGCGCGGGTCGCCGCGTCGGTTGATGGCTGAAACGTTGTCACGGTTCCCCTCCTCGCCGGCAAGACTTGTCGCGCGCAATCGAAGCGCAGGCGCCTCTATAGCATCGCGCCGATTGTTGGCCATCTCGAAGTGGCCGAATTAAGCCAACGGGAAGAACCGGCCGCCGACCAACGGCCCTCGTTCAATGCTGGGCTTCGATGGCTGATTTCGGTGACCAGCGCCAGCGCCATCTGCGGCGCCACTTCGACGGCTGGGCAAGAACCGCATGCAGCTGATCGGGCTTGCCATGTGCGGCTTCATCCGCGGCCATGTGCAAAAGATAAGCGACCACTGGCCGGCGCTCTTGCTCGGCCAATTTCTGCGCCTTGTCGATCAATTCAAGAAGCGGCTCGGAACTTTCAGGCATGATCTCAGCCTGCCAATAAATGCCGAGCTTCGCAAGTCTTCCGCGACATTTTTATGACGGCACAGTATGACTTTTAAATGCGTCGCCGGGCCATCACTTGAAGATCGATAATATAAATTCATCAAAGCGTTACATCATGTCACATCAAATAAATTTAGTCTCGGTCTGGGCGATTTCCTCGACAGATTTATTATGGCGACCGTGAATTGCTTTTAAGATTTTGCCTCGATCAATTCTCCGTCAGCAAATGGATTACGCGTCCGCCATTCGCTCTTGCGGGAAATAGCGGCTGACGATTTGGCGGCGGTGCGCGCGCGGATACTGGCGGATACAGGAAATATTTGTACGAACAGTCCGCGCTTACACTTTTACGCATGATGCACTAGGGTCCCGGCCGAGTTCCACGCCCTTTGCATCTCAAGGAGCCGCAATGCCCAACGCCGCCGCCCTTGCCGCGCTCGACCAGGAAATCGCCGCCGTGCGCGAAAATATCCGCGATTTGACGGAACAGGCCGCCGCCTATTCGGGAGCAGAAGACGATGAACTCACGTCCGAGCGCATCGCCGAACAGGAGGCGCTGCTCGCCAAGCTTTTGAAGGATCGCGAGGCCGCCGCGGCGGCGAGCTGATCCCCTGCTCTAGGCTTTGCCGGCGGTTTTCAGCCAGCGCAGGTCGGCGCGTGGCGCCGTCTCCGCCGCAAGCGCGCTTTGCAGCATCGCGATGTCGACCTCGGCCTGCGGTTCCCATCCGCAGGGGCAGCCGTGCGAATTTTGGTGCATGGCGGCGACATCCTTGTAGATCGCGCCGACCGCAGCTGCGGCAAGACCAAGCACCTCCATCGGCTGCAAACCCGTTGTCTGAACGATGTGGCAGAAAGCGCAGAGAACGGCGTGGCGCATTTTTTCATGTGCCGCCGCTTCGCGGGCCTCGTGGTGTTGTCCTTGATGATGCATGAAGTGCTCCGTCGCCGCAGTCTCTGCGGCAACGCATAACGGCCTGGCGCCATCTCAGCAAGTCTATGATTTTATTTGATAAATAGAATAATTTGAAACGCGGCCTCAGGCGGCGCGGGCGGCGGCGCCCGCGGTATCGATGACGCGCAGGTCCCGGCCCTCGATCACCAGCGCGGTGAGCCTGCCGGTGGCATAGGCTGCCGTATCGATGGCGATGCGATTGGTGCGGCGCTCGACGCTGCGGACCGGCGTATGGCCGTGCACGATCACTTTGCCGAAATCGCCCTCATGGCGAAGGAAATCCTGGCGGATCCAGATGAGGTCTTCTTCCGATTGGCGATCGAGATCGATGCCCGGCCGCACGCCGGCGTGGGCAAAGAAGAAATCGCCGCAGGAAAACGAGGGTTTCAGCCCGCGGAAGAATTCGAGATGGCTGTCGGGCAAGACCGCGGCGAAAGCTTTTGCGAGATCGCTCAGCCGGCTCTTTGCGACATTGGCAGACGTCAGACCGTAAGACGCCAAGGTTTCGACGCCATGCATCAGGAGCCAGTCGCCCATTGCCGAAGGATCATCGAGCGCCTGCGGCACGAACGCGTCGTGGTTGCCTTTCAGCGCGACGACATCATGCCGCGCGGCGCGGGTGAGAATGAGATCGATCACCTCGCGCGAAGCGGGTCCGCGATCGATATAATCGCCGAGCATGATGTGCAGCACCCGCGCCGGCGCCCGCCGCGCAAGATCGGCATCGATGAGAGCGAAGAGATGGCTCAGGAGATCGGCGCGGCCATGCACGTCACCGATGGCATAGACGCGCACACCCTCCGGGAGCCGCGGCCGCGCAGATTTGAACTTCAAGCCTGCCATCGGAAGCCTCCCCGTTTGCACCGCTACGAGCGCAACTTAGAACGATTCGCGTGCCGGCCGTGCCGGCTTTTCGGGCCGCTTGCCGCTATCCACTGCTTGCTTTAAGGTATTGGGGATTTGTGAATTTCGTGAGGCTCGCGTGCGTTTCGGCGCCGAACATCTGCAGCGTAAGGCCCTGGCCCCCGTGCCGGCGACGCTGCCGCTCGGCCTGCTTCTCCTTACCTGCCCCTGAGCGCCGGCCGGGTTTCGCCCGGGCACTCAGGGGAGCGTTGCACCAGCCCATTCCGTCACTTTAGACCTGAGCCAATCCGATGAACGAGTCCGTACAAATCCACGGCGCCAACTCCGCCGATAAAGACCGTGTTTTGATCTTCGACACGACGCTCCGCGACGGCGAGCAATGCCCCGGCGCGACCATGACCTTCGAAGCCAAGCTTGAGGTTGCCCATCTGCTCGATACGATGGGCGTCGATATTATCGAGGCCGGCTTCCCCATCGCCTCGGAAGGCGATTTCGAGGCTGTTTCCGAGATCGCCAGGCGCACCAAGCGGGCCCGTGTCGCGGGCCTCGCCCGCGCCATCGAGCGCGACATCGCCCGCGCCGGCGAGGCGGTGCGCCATGCCGCGCGGCCGCGCATCCACACTTTCGTTTCGACGTCGCCGATCCATCTTGCGCATCAGATGAACAAAAGCGAGGCGGATGTCCTCGCCATCATCACCAAGACGGTGACGCAGGCCCGCAACCTCGTCGATGACGTCGAATGGTCGGCGATGGACGCGACGCGGACGCCGATCGATTATCTCTGCCGCTGCATCGAAGCGGCGATCAAGGCCGGCGCCTCGACGATCAACCTGCCCGACACGGTCGGTTATGCGATCCCCAGCGAATATGCCGCCATGTTCGAGGCGGTGCGCAATCGTGTGCCGGATGCCGACAAGGCGATCTTCTCGGTCCATTGCCACGACGATCTCGGCCTCGCCGTCGCCAATACGCTGGCCGGCGTTTCCGCCGGGGCGCGGCAGATCGAATGCACGATCAACGGGCTCGGCGAGCGCGCCGGCAATGCCGCGCTGGAAGAGGTCGTGATGGCGCTGAAGACGCGTGGCGACAGGCTGCCCTATTACAGCGCGATCGATGCCGCGATGCTCACACGCGCATCGAAGCTCGTCTCCGCCGTCAGCTCTTTCCCGGTGCAATATAACAAGGCGATCGTCGGCCGGAACGCCTTTGCGCATGAGAGTGGCATCCATCAGGACGGCATCCTCAAGAACGCCCAGACCTACGAGATCATGACGCCGGAGAGCGTCGGCCTGAGCAAAAGCTCGCTCGTTATGGGCAAGCATTCGGGCCGCCACGCCTTCCGCGAGAAACTGCGCGAGCTCGGTTATGAGCTCGGCGAGAACGCGCTGCAGGATGCGTTTACCCGTTTCAAGAATCTCGCCGACCGCAAGAAGACGATCTACGACGAGGATTTGATCGCGCTGGTCGACGACGAACTGGTCAGCGCGCATGAGCGCATCAAGCTCGTCTCGCTCTCGGTGATCGCCGGCACCGGCGGCCCGCAGTCGGCGGCGCTGACGCTCGATGTCGAAGGCACAGCCGAGACGCATCAGGCGACCGGCAACGGTCCCGTGGATGCGATCTTCAACGCCATCCACGCGCTCGTGCCGCACGAAGCGGTGCTCGAACTCTATCAGGTTCACGCCGTCACCCAGGGCACGGATGCGCAGGCGGAAGTCTCCGTCAAACTCGCTGAAGACGGCCGCTCGGTGACCGCGCGCGGCGCCGATCCCGATACGCTGGTCGCCTCGGCGCGCGCCTATATCGCCGCGCTCAACAAGCTCGCCGCGCTGCACCGGCGCAAGGCCGATAGCAAGGTCGGCTAAGCTGCGGATCGCGGCGCGCCGCGGTTCCTGGGCGTAAAGGCCGCCTCGGCGCGCTTCCGGCTTGCACTGTCGGCGATGTTCGCTTACATGCTGCCGGCGCGCCGCTTTCGGCGGCGCCAGTGGTCCGCCTCACGGACGTGAGGGCGCATAGCTCAGTTGGTAGAGCAGCTGACTCTTAATCAGCGGGTCCAAGGTTCGAGCCCTTGTGCGCCCACCACAAAATCAAACACTTAGCGAAAATCAGGCGAAGGGCGCATCGCGGTCATTCGGCCCAGAGGGCTGAATTGACCAGGTCTGAGCCGCCCGGCACCCTCCGTCTCATTTTGGCGCGCGAATATCTCCAGTCGGAGATGCGACCCGACGGTCGGGGGCCGTCAAGGCCTCGTCAAGCCATATGGGATAAAGAATAACGACCCATCACTGTCTGGAGGAGCTGGGAGTCGGATGTCGCGCTGGGTTTCGGCATCAATCATGCAGTCGCGCAACACATGATCCAAATTGGGGCTATTCAAATCCTCAGAGCCATCGCCGCGCTGATGGTCGTCTTCAGTCACGCGCAGAACGATGCATGGGTCGCGGCGCTGAAGCACCAAGACCACTTCACGCGGCTGACACTGCTCCCGTGGGATGCCGGCGTTGATCTGTTTTTTGTGATCTCCGGCTTCATCATGGTTTATTCTTCGCAAAGGCTCTTTGCGACATCTGGCGCCAGCGGCGCCTTCATGAGCCGACGCCTCATACGCATTGTCCCGCTCTACTGGCTCATAACCGGAATAGGGCTTGTTCTCTCGGCCTATCTCGCCTGGCTCGGAAAGCACGCCTTCCCCAATATATCCGAAATCCTCGCTTCCTTTGGCTTCATCCCTTTCGCGAGACCGGAAGACGGCCAACCGCGGCCGCTCGTCGCCCAAGGTTGGACTCTCAATTACGAAATGCTCTTCTACGTCATATTTGCCCTCACCGTGGGTTTTCGGCGTTCCGTTGCCGTCACCGCGACGAGCCTCATTTTGGTGTTGATGATCATTGCGGGGGCCGTCGCGAAGCCAACAACGACCGTGCTCGCCTATTGGAGCGATCCGATCATCCTCGAGTTCATATTGGGGATGTCGATCGCGCTCCTTTGGCGGGGCGGCGTCCGTTTCGACCTCAAATACGCACTTCTTCTTCTTTCAAGTGGTATCGCGTTATTGGTGCTGGACATCGACCAGATGACGAAGGTCGGTGCGATGGGGGTCGATAACAATGGCTTCGGACGCCTTTTCGGCGCAGGCGTCCCCATGGCAATTATTTTCGCGGCCGTCGTGTTGCGGGCGCCATCGGCGTCGCCGACCTCCGGTCGCACGGCGTCTTTCCTCGCACTCATCGGTGACGCATCTTATGCGCTCTACCTTTTTCATCCGCTCGCGATCATTTCCGTTCGCAAATTCGGCCTTGCGCTCGGCTTGACGAAATCGCTTGGCTTTTGGCCACTCATTGCAGCCGAGATTCTCGTGGCGCTGGCTCTCTGTGTTGCGGTCCATGCACTCATCGAAAATCCGGTGACGGCCGCACTGCGGCAACGGTTTATCGACCGCGACCGTAAAAGCGAACAACGCGAGCAGATGGCGGAGCCGCAAGGATCTTGATGTCAAATGCCGCAGATTAGATCGATCCAAATCTTGCGTGCCGCGGCGGCGCTGTCCGTGGCCTTTGGCCATCTTCAGTCTGAATCTCTCAGCATGCCGGCGGCCGCGGCCACCAATTTCAAACCGATTCTTCTCGATCTGACCGGCGCCGGCGTCGATCTGTTCTTCATCATCTCCGGCTTCGTGATGGTCTATGCGTCGCGCGATCTTTTCGAAAGCGCGACGGGCGGGCGAACCTTCTTGCGGCGTCGCATCGCGCGGATCGTGCCGCTCTATTGGCTCACGACGACCGTCTTTCTCCTGACGATGCTGCTGCTGCCGCACGCGCTTTCGAGCGCCCCGCCGACCAGCCTGGAAATCGTCAAATCCTATTTCTTCATTCCCTACGCACACCCAGGCGCCAAGGATATCCTGCCGATCTACAAGCTCGGCTGGACGCTCAATTACGAAATGTTCTTCTATGTCGTTTTCGCCGTCCTGATCTTCCTGCCGATGCATCGGGCGCTCTCCGCTATAGCGGCTTTGTTTCTCGCGCTCGTCGCGATGGGCGCCCTCTTTTCGCCGTCGGCCGGACCTTTCGCTTTCTGGACCCATCCGATCATTCTCGAATTTGTCATGGGTGCTTTTCTCGCCTTGATGTTTCTCGCCGGCCGGCGGCTTTCGTCTTGGCAGGCTTTGCTGCTGCTGCTCTGCGGTCTCGCAGGCTTTGCCGCGACCACCATCTCGGGCTTTGACGCCCACGGCGCTTGGCGGCCGCTGCTTTGGGGCCTGCCCGCCGTGCTTATCGTCGCTGCGGCCGTGCTGCGCGATGCGGCGCATGGATCGAAGCCGGTGCTTTTCGGGTTTTTCGTCCTCTTGGGCGATGCGTCTTACGCGCTCTATCTTTTGCATCCCCTCGTCATTCGCGCCCTGCGCCTCATGTGGGACAGATTGGGCCTCAGCCAGGCCGCTTCGCCATGGCTTTTCGTCGGTCTGGCGCTGCTCCTCATCGTGCCGGCCGCGATTCTGGTGCATCTCGTCTTCGAGCGGCCGATGACGCGGCATATTCAGAGGCTTTTGACGCCGCCGGCGCCCGCGGCCTCGACGGCGGCGCAAACTTAACCTCAGCAAATACAAATGGTTAAATACAGGTCGACGTGAAGGCAGCGCGTTGCAAGGACGGACACTCTGTCCAGTTTCGGCCGCCGCTGTGCTGCGGCATAAAGGGTGCCATGACTGACGAAAATCTTGCTTTGCAAAAACGCCGCGCCGCGAGCATCGCGCAGGTCCAAGCGGCGACCGGAATCGATGAGGCGATGATCGAGACGCTCATTCGCGGCTTCTATGCCCGCGTGCGCAAGGATCCGATCATTGGGCCGGTGTTTGAGGCGCGGATCACCGACTGGGAGCCGCATCTGCAGAATATGTTTGCCTTCTGGTCCTCGCTTACGTTGCAGAGCGGCAGATATCACGGCCAGCCGATGGCCAAGCACCTGCCCTTGCCGATCGACGCGCAGCATTTCGACCGCTGGCTCGCCCTGTTCGAGGCGACGGCGCACGACCTATGCCCGCCGGCCGCAGCCGAGCTTTTCATCGCGCGCGCCCGGCGCGTCGCGGAGAGTCTCGAACTCAGCATCGCTTGCACGAACGGCGTCTTGTTGCACAAGGGCGAACGGTATCAGCGAAAGGCTGGATGATCTGAAAAAGCCCCGCTTCGGCGGGGCTTTTTTCTTGGGTGTCCCAGGCGGCTTAAAGTGCCCTGCCCGACGCGAATTACGTTGCGGCGCAATAAACACGTCATCAACAGACTTGTGAATATTTTGCTTTTGACTCTTAAAACTTGCAACTACTTAGGGCATTTCAACGTTTTATCGGGTGAAGGAGGGTTCCGTCATGTCGATGGCCCCGTTCGAGTCCGGAAACAAATGGCCTCCCGATAATCCCGGCGTAACCAGCCAGCGCGACGCGGATTGGATCGCATTGTCTATGATCCTCGCCGTGACGATCGGCATCATCCTGGTTTGCATTTACGCGGTATGAACCGGAGGAACCGCCATGTCTGTGGTTTCACACCACCATTATAATGTGTCGTGGCACCGCCTGCGCGAGTACGTGACGCAGGATGAATTCGCCACGACGGTCGCCTTTCTCCTCATTGCGATCATCATCGCCGTCGCTTGGTTTGCGCCGCCGTCGTTTATTCGCTGACGGCTCGCTGTTTTGAAACGGCGTGGAGGAGCGGACATAACTCGGCCTTGGCCATGCCGACCAGGAGCGTGTGGTTGGCGGCGCGCCGATCAATACCGCTTTTGAATAAGTGTTATTTGCGGGCATAGCCCGCTTATCGCTCTCGTGAGCGTATCAATTGCCGCTGCCGAAACGAATTAGACACGGGGCCTAATTCGGAGATTTCGGCATGCAATCGGTTCGGCTGTTACGGCAAAGGGCGTGGTGGGCGCTCCCGCTTCGCTTGATCATCGGATATGGATTTATCGAGCACGGGTGGGCGAAGCTGGCGCGCGGCCCGGAAAACTTCACGGATATTCTTGCCGCCCTGCATGTGCCGTTCCCTGCATTTTTGGCCTGGGCGACGATTCTCACCGAGATTCTTGGCGGCCTTGCCGTACTCGCAGGGGCTTATATTGAACTCGCAGCCATCCCAATGGCGATCGTCCTCCTGGTCGCGATCTTCACCGTGCATCTGCCGAACGGATTCAGCTCGATCAAGCTCCAAGCGATCACACCCGAGGGGGCGCATTTCGGCCAGCCGGGCTATGAGACAGACCTTCTCTACCTTGCGGGTTTAGCTGCCTTGGTGCTTGGCGGTCCTGGCCCGTGGGCCTTGGACAATCTTCTACGGCCCCTGCGCGCGGACAAGCGAACGCAGGCTGGCTAGCCGTTCGCATCCCTGCAGCCGAGCGCTACATCTAATTCGCGATGAAAAGCTGGCTCAGCCGAAGATCGTATCGATGGAAAGATTGCGCTGCCGCTCTTCCAGCAGCACGGCGATGACTTCCTGCTTCCAATACGGGTCGGCTTTCTTTGAGTGTGCCCATTTGAACGCGATCGCCGTTTCCATTTTGGAATTGGCGTTCAGGTTGAACACATGTAGGCGCTCGAGCCCCGAAGCGATACCATCGCTCAGCCCGACGAAGCATCCGGCTGTCCGGAGCTCCCGAACATAAGCCACTGCGTCGAAAAGTTGCGGATAGACCGCGTTAGACATCTGCGCCTCCCGCGAGCGGTAGCGTGGGCCAATAGATCAAAGCGGCCGGAACGCTGCTCGCGGCGCCTTAAAAGCAGATGGCGGGAATTTCAGGTGTGTCGATTCCCACAACGCAACGGGCGCGAATCAAAATGCAGGGAACCTTACGGGAGAAAAGGCGGGACGGGCTCAACGCGTCGGGTGCGCGGTCACACACAGGCCGGGATGACAACGTTAGGCTAAGCGGCGACCTGAGCGCCTTTCTTCGCCACCGAACGTTTCATCAGCAGCAACACGGGCAATATGATCAGGGTGACGAGAGCGAGCAGGAAAAAGACATCGAAATAGGCCAGTGACGATGCCTGCTGCTGGCGCAAATTCTCGAGTTGCTGCAAGGCCAATTGCTGAGACGCGACCGGATCGCCGGTCAGCATCAGGAATGCGCGCCGGGCCTGCGCGAAGAACGAAAGCACGGCCGCGTTGAAGGAATCGAGGGACTCCCCGAGGCGCAGGACATGGAATTGGTCACGCCGCTCCTGCATGGTCTGCGCTAACGAGGTCCCCACGCTGCCGCCTTCGTTGCGCAACAGACTGAGCAGGCCGACGGCCGCGCCGCGCAGCAACGGCGGCGTATAGAGATAGGCCGCGACATTCGCCGGCGCGAAGCACAGCGAAAGTCCGAGGACCAGCATCACCCGAGGCCAGACCACCTGGTCCGGGCTGATTTGCAGGTTCAGTTGCGACATCCAATAGTTTCCGACTGCCATGGTCAGCAGGCCGGCGGCAATCAACCACCGCGCATCAGTTCCGCGGCCAAGGGCGTAGCCGACAACCGGCATCACCAGAACAGCGAAGAATCCCGCCGGCGACATGATCAAGCCCGCGCTGAGCGCATCATAGCCAAAGAGCGATTGAAGCAATGCGGGCAAAGCCGTGCTCGCGGCGTAAAGGACGGCGAAGGCGCAGAAGATGATGAGGCAGGACGCAGCGAAGTTTCGCTCGCCCAGCGGCTGGAAATTGACCACCGGGGTCGGGTGACGCAACTCCCAAATGACCAGCGCGATAAGACCAAGAACGAAAAGAATCGCCAGCGTCTGCACGCGCCAGAACGGATCGTTCAGCCAGTCCCACTCCTGCCCTTTGCTGAGCATCACTTCCCAGGAGACGATGACGATCACCAGGAGCGAGAGGCCAAGCGAGTCGAAACGCAACGGCTGCTTCTTCAGCTCCCGGCGCTGCTCGATGAGATAATCGGGATCCCGCAGCAACACATAGCACGCGGCAAGCGCCAGGAGACCAACCGGAACATTGATGTAGAACACCCATCGCCACGAATAACTGTCGGTGATCCAGCCGCCGAGGGTTGGGCCGACGACCGGCGCCAGAAGCGCCGCGAGGCCGAACAGCGTCATCGCAATGCCCTGCTTCTCCACCGGAAACGTGTCCAGCAGCACGCCCTGGCTTGAGGGCTGAAGACCGCCGCCGGCGAGGCCCTGCAAAACGCGGAACGCAATGAGCTGCCCGAGGCTGGTGGCCATTCCGCACAATCCGGATGCGAGCGTGAAGATGGCGATCGACAGCAGGAAATAGGTGCGGCGACCGAGATGCGCCGACAGCCAGCCCGTGATCGGCAGGATAATCGCGTTGGCGGCGAGGTAGCTCGTGATGACCCATTCGCCATCATCGACTGTCGCTGAGAGGCCACCGGCGATATAGCGCAGCGCCACGACCACGATGGTGGTGTCGAGCACCTCCATAAAGGTCGGTATGACGACGATCGCGGCCACCGCCCACGGATTCACCCCCTTTTGGGATTGGGCGGGTGAAAGCGCCAGCTCCGTCATTTATCCGTTCCTACCGGGTTCGCGTCCGAAGCCGCGGGCGCGGCTTGCCGATCGTCGCTTTGAAGGAACTTGCCGGCATCGGGGCCCGTGGGCGGCTTGTCGATATAGACATACGGAATGACGGACGTGCCGATGAACAGAGGCCGTTTGTCCGGATCGTAGTCTTCAAGCTCGATGCGGACTGGCAGCCGCTGGACGATCTTGACGAAATTGCCCGTGGCATTTTCCGGCGGCAGCAATGCGAGCGTCGATCCGGTTCCCATGGTGAAGCCTTCGATCCGGCCCTTGAACAGCTGCTTGTCACCGTACATGTCGACATAGAGATCGGCCGGCTGCCCGATGCGCAACCTGCTCAGTTGCGTCTCCTTGAAATTGGCATCGATCCAGATCTCGCGAAGCGAGCGGATCGCCATCAAGCTTTGTCCGACCTGGACATCATCGCCGGGATTGACGTTCCGCCGGGTGATCACGCCGTCGATTTCGGCAACGATCTCGCAATAACGAAGGTCGAGCTCGGCCAAGGCGAGATCGCGTTTTGCGGCTTCGAGCTTGGCCTCGGCCTGCTTGACGTCCGGTGCGCTCGCCGCCAGCTGATCGAACGTAAGATTGATCTTGCCGGCGTCGAGCTTTTCGAATTCCTCGACCATCGCCTTCGGGCGCTGGGTATAGGAATGAGAAACGCCGAGCTCTGCGGCCGTTTGAATGAGCGCCGCCTGCGCCTGCAAGACGGACGAAAATGTCTCGTCGAGATCGGGCGGGACTTGGTCAAGGGCCTCGCTGTCTTCCGACTGCTTTGGCAGGCCCAAAGACACACGGATCTGATTTGCATCGGCCAAGGCCTGGGTGACGCCGGATTGGGCGATCGACAACGCGGCCTGGCGCTCATCATAGAGTTCGCGGCTCGCATTGCCTGATGCGACCAGCTGCGACGTCCGGCTGAATTCCTGCTCTGCGAGCGTGAGTGCGGCCCTCGCCTTCTTCAGTGCAGCGACGCGCGCATGCAGCAGCGCGATCTCGTTTTCGACATTCTCGATGGCTTCTTGTAATTGCCAGCGCCGGCTCCTCGCCTGCGCCTCGGTGCCGCGCACCGCGGCCTTTGCTACCAGCAGATCCGCCTGCGCGGTATTGACCGCCGCCTGCTTCACCGCGACGGCGTCCTGAAACGGCTCTTTGTCCAACTCGACGAGAAGATCGCCCTTGTGGACGCGGTTGTTGTCATCCACCAGCACGCGGGAAACCTGACCGTGAACGCGCGGAGCAACCAAGGTCACGTGGCCGTTGACGAAGGCATCGTCGGTTGACACCGTGCTCAGCGCGAACTGGACCCACGGAATGCCATAGACCACGCCCGCGGCGACCGCAGCGCCGAGCACAAAGATCAGGAGGAGCGACTTTCGCCAATGCGCCGCCGGCGCGACCGGCTTATCTGCCAGCGGCGATTTGCTCTCGATCGACGAACCTGCTGTCGCTGGCGCGTCGGGCGACTCGCTGTGCGGCTCGGTCATCTCGGCAGCCATTGAATGCGGTCGTCGGTTTGATCGTCTCCGCAATCGACTGTTCGCGTGAAGAGCATATGAACCTCCCTGCCCGCAACGAAATATGTCCAGCGGCAAAACGAAAGGTTTGTTGTCTGACCGTTCAATCTTTGCGCGTCACGGCATGAAAACGTGACGCCGGGCGAGGTTATCACATCGCATCGGTCGCGTTGAGGCCGGAGGGTTGCGGGTTCGCCCGTCGCCCTCCTGCAGAAGCAAGGGCATGCAAGGCAAATGGCGGGCTCTAATAATGAAACAGCTCTCCACCCCAATGGAGAGCCGTTTCGGTGCGCAAATGAGTGCCCAGCGCGAGCGGAGCTTATCAAGAGTCCGTCGGTGGGGGAAGCGGCAAATTCGGCCAGCGCCGGCCTGCCGCCAAGAGCCCGCCCGAGACGTCGCGCATAAAGAAACGGCCCCTCCGGGAGAAAGGGCCGTTTCACGGGTACCAACCAAACAATCAAGCGTCTGTCGGCCAGTTCCTTGCCGACGCGCGGCGGCAGCCTAGGGAGGCGCGCGCGGCCGCGAAATAAAGAAAGACATAGAGGCGCGATTTTGGCGTGGCGATTTGTTCGGCCGTCGCTGGGGAGAAACGGCCCTCCCGCCGGTGGTGAAAACGAGAGGGCCGTCTTTCGCAGTCGCGTCTCGTCGATCGCAACAAGACGCGGGCAGATGCTAGGCGCGGCCTTCGAGGCTCGAAATAAGAAAAGACATGTTCGCAAAAATAAGCTGCGACGATCGCCTATTTTCCGCGCCATCTGTTGCCGCGAAATACAGAGCCGATCGTTTGCTGCAACCGCGAAGCTTCACTCAGCCCGACGGCACATACGCGTCATTGCGCCGATTGGGCCCTTTGATCGTCCTGGAGATCTGCACGGGCATATCGACGTCGGTCACGACGATGCTGAAGTCTTTGAACACGTCGAGCTGAAACCGGCGCCAGGCTTGCAAGTCGCTGCCGGCAAAAGTGGCCAAGAGCTTGCCGTCATCGTCAGAGACGCGAACCAAACCATCGACGTCCCGGACAGAATGCGTTTTATCGGACATCATGTTTCAATCTCCCCGATAGAGACGCTGGCGGGAACGATACTGCCGGGATGATCCGTTCGCAACGATGCCGAGGATGGGGTAAAACCGTACTTTAGGCGGGGGGGTCTGCGGTCCGGCACAGGCGAGCCGAACCAAACCGAGCCCAATCGGCTTAAGCCCGGAACGAGTCGCTGGATTTCCGCATTATCCCATCAGCGGCTCCAGACGGGGACCTGCTGCGATGAGATGGTGGCTTCTTTTCGTGCTCGACTTGGCGGCCGTCGCTTGCGTCGTCCGAGCCGGCTTCTTGACCTTTGCCGCCAAGAAGGCCGGGCCAAATAATCCCGACATCGATCGTGCTTGGGTTATTTCCGAGGCTGCCGGCTGGATGGTTGCCGCGTGTCTGGCCGCGCTCGCAGCCTTCGTCGTCGCGGTCATCCCCGGGGGCTAATCCACCCTTGAGAGCCCCGTTTAGGCAAGCAAAAGCCCCGTCCGGTAGGGGGCGGACGGGGCTGCTTGGGCTATAAAGGGGGTACGCAATCACACTTTACACTGAACATGGCGATAACGGCGGCAACGGCCGAAGGTTCCCGCCCCAGTGGGAAGAATTCTCGTGCGATCCGCCCCCTGCTTTCACCGCAGTGCCGCAAACAGCCCTTCGCGGTTTCGTGGCCGCTGCACTGCATCATCGCTGGCATCGGACTTGCTTTCTGATCTTCAGCACGCGCGAATTACCTGCATGGGCGGACGCTTAGCAATTGAAAAATTCGCGTAATCGGTCTTTATCTTTAGGGATAAGATTCCAATTCTAGGATTGGAGCCATGTCGAATACGACAGGTATCAGGGAAGACGTCAGGGACGGGCAGCCGCTATTGCGGCTGGACGATAAAGCTTGGTTTCACAGGCTTGGGCATGTCGTGAAGTCAATCGGCTCGCGTGATTTCCATCACGAACTGGTCGATCTTTTCGGCGCGAGCATTCGACACGAATCCTGTTGGATCATTCGATTTTCGCGCGGCGCCCTGCCCGAGGTCTTGCACACCGAACATGTGCCCGAGGACGTCGTGGGCACCTACACCGACTCTTATTCCGACATCGATCCGTTCTCGGATTATTGGAAGAACTACGGCCGCTCCGGCGTGATCATGCTCGCCGAGGCCAAAGCGGAATCGCGGCGGACGGAGGCTTACAGCCGCGTCTTCCTGCCCGGTGCCCGTATTTCAGACGAAATGAGCATATTTCTGCCGACCGTCGGACAGGATTGCTACGGCCTGTTTCTCGAGCGCGAAGGCGGGCACTTCTCACGGGCCGACGTCGAGCGCGCCCAGCGCGTCTTTCCGGCGCTTGAGGGGTGCCATCGCGCGCACCTCGGCACCCTGTTCGCCAATGTGCACAAGAGCCACGAACTCGAATTCCATGGCATGATGAAAAAGCCGATCCTCATTCAGGATCGGTTCGGCACGGAAGTCTACTCGAACGACGCCTGGAACGCGGCGATCGCGACCGACAAATCCATCTGCGCCAAGCTGCGCGAGCTTTCGGCCGGAGACGAACCGGCGGTCTTCGATGGCTGGATTTTAAAATCGGAAGCGCTGCGGAAAGATTTTGCGCTGGCGCCCTATGGCCGCTTATTTGTGCTCGAACCGCACATTTCTTCGCCCTTCGGCACAAAAGACGTCAGCTTGGACGTCTGCGCCGTCGCCGCGTTCACGCCGCGCGAACGCGAGGTGTTTTCCCACATCATGCGCGGCCGGACGACCGCCCAGATTGCGCAGGCCTTGAAGACGAGCAAGGGCGTCATCAAGAATTACAAGCACCGCATTTACCGCAAAGTCTGCGTCGATTCCGAGCGCGCGCTGGTCAGGAAATTTGCGCACCTGAGCCTGGACGCCGACGCGTAAAAAAAGAGGCGGCTCGCGCCGCCTCAGTTCACCCACCGGGGAAGCTGACTAGGCTTTGGAGCGCTCGCTCAGGGGGTGGGTCCGGAATCGAAGCGGATCGTAGAACGGCACTTTGACGACCCGGCCTTTGAACACGCCCGCTTCGCTGTGGACGTCGAGCTCTGTGCCAAACGGCGCGTAAGCCGGTTTGACATGCACGAGCGCCAGCGAGCGCATCAGATGCTGGCTGTAGGTCGTGCTGTTGACGATGCCGACCTCAACGCCATCCTTGAAGAGCTTGGCGCCGGGCTCGATCGCATCGTGATGATCGATCTCCATGCCGACCTGGGCGACACGCTCCTGCCCGTGGCGGCGGATGAGCGCCTCCTTGCCACGGAACGACGGCTTGTCGAGGTCCACCGACCACGCAACCCCCGCCTCCCACGGCGTCGTATCGCCTTCCGGCATGTCGAAGGGGAAGAACAGTAAGCCGGATTCAACCCGCACGATATCAAGGCACGCCCAGGACACGGGAATGGCGCCGAAGGGCTTGCCGGCCTCAACGATGGAATCCCAAATGAAGACCGCATCGGCCGCAGTGCAGAAGACTTCATAGCCGCGTTCGCCCGAATAGCCGCCGCGCGCCAGCGTTACCTCGCGGCCGAAGAGCGTTGCGGGCGCATGTTCGAAATAGCCAAGCTTGGCGAGGTCGAACGACGTATGCGGCGCCAGAATATTGAGCGCCTTCGGCCCCTGCAGCGAGAGGATGTGCGTGTCATTGTCCTTGTAGAAGTGGACGTCACGTCCATGTGCGACAAGCGGAAGAACATCTTCGAGCGTGCCGCCGCCGTGTGAGATCCGGTAGCTGTTCGGCCCGATGCAATAGACCAGCACGTCATCGATCAGCGAGCCATTCTCATCGACGATATTGCTGATCGCGGATTTGCCCGGCTTGAGCTTGGAGATGTTCGACGTGAGCAGTTCCTCGAGTGCGGCGAGCGCATCCTTCCCCGTCACATCGATCAACCGCAGCGATGTGACGTCGAAAAGTCCCGCGCGATAGCGCACCGCTTCCGTCTCGAAATACGGATCGGTCGCATAGCGCTGCGGAATGGGCATATCGTTCCACGCCGCCTCGAATTGCGTGCCGAGCGCGCGGTGCCGGTTGTTTAGGACCGATAGTCGGGAATAGGCATGAGTGTTCATAAGAGACTCTCCCTCGTATCAGCTTCAGAGCTTAAAGAACCAGTTGGCGAGGAGCAGCGTCGCGGCGCCGGCGATCAGCGTCACGTAGGGCAGAATCCCTGCCCGCTTTTGCGGCAGGATCTTCTGGCTGCCGATCTGGAGATCTTCAAGCATCTCATGCGGAAACTTGCCGCCGTCCTGGACGTAATGCCGATAGGCAAAGACCGGGATGATGAGCGCCGCCGCGATCACGCCCGCCCATAGGGCCGCCGGGTTCCAGACCTTGGCGCCGGCGCCCATGAAGGTGACGTTGACGAAGGACAGCAAGGCGCCCGCACCGATGATCCAGGCCGGGGCCCTATAGGGCCGCGGCACGTCCGGAGAATCGATCCGGTGCAGCCAGCCGGAGTTCAGGTTGAGGAAGTTGAAGATGATGTAGCCGCAGTTCGATACGGCGAGCACGAAGAAGAAGCTCGTCGCATCGGCGCAGGCAATGGCGAGCAGGATCAGATTGAAGGTCAGGTCGGTCCACATCGCCCGCGTCGGCGCGCCATGCGAATTGACGTGATTGAGATAACGCGGCAGCCAGCCGTCGACCGAGCCTTGATAGAGCGTGCGCGACGAACCGGCCATGGCTGTCATGATCGACAGGATCAAGGCGAGGATCATCAGCATCACGAGAAGGCTCTCGACGATATGGCCGCCGCCGACCATATGCGCCATCGCCTGCGCGACGCCCGACCCGTCAACGACGCTCGGGTCAAGCATGCCCGCGAGGCCCAACGCGCCTTGGAACGTGAAGGGCACCAAAATGAAGAGCGCGATGCACAGCAGCCCGGAATAGAAGATCGCCTTGAACGTATCGCGGGCGGGATCGCGGAACTCGCTCGTGTAGCAGATCGCGGTCTCGAAGGCGTAGGTCGACCAGGCGGCGATGAACATGCTGCCGAGCACCAGCGTCCAGCCGGTGATGTTCCAGCTGCCGAGCTGTGGCGCCGAGGCCGCGGCGAGCGGGACGAGCGGCGAGAAATTGCTCCAATGCACCGCGCCGTTGAACAGCGGCACGATGCCGACGATCGTCATTGGAATGATGACGGCGAGGCCAATCCATTTCTGCACATTCGCCGTGCCGAGAATGCCGCGATGCTGGATCGCGAAGACGATCAGCATGAGCACGGCGCCGACGAAGAAGGCCGAATTGAACGAGAAGCTGACCGGGCCGATCGTGTGCGAAAAGGCTGTCCACGTCCGGATGCCCGGCGTCAGCGCGGCAATGGCGGCCGCCGTCTTGTCGGCGGCGCTGCCGTGCAAAGTCGCGGCATGCGCCGCGATCCATTGCGCGACCTCGGGGCTCTGAGCTGAGGGAACCGGCGCCAAAGCGTTCAGAACATAGGCTGCCGCGATCGAACAGCCGAGCGAAAGCACGGGGCTCCAGGCGATCCAGTTACACCAGACGGAGAGCGGCGCGACGAACTTGACGTAGCGCACCCAGGCTGCTGCGCCGTAAATCGACGCGCCGCCCGATTTGTTGGGAAAGAGGCCGGCGATCTCGGCGTAAGTGAAGGATTGAATGAAGCCGAGGGCGATCGATGCCGCCCAGATCAGAAAGGCGAGATTGCCCGCCGTGCCGGCGATGCCGCCGATCGAGAAAAGCACAAGTGCCGGCACACCGCTTGCCACCCAAAACGCGCCGACCCAAGAAATTGATCTATGCAGCTTGCCAATGTCAGCAACTGCCCCCAAGTCTTTTACCGGGCTGTTCATCCCCGTGCTCCTCGCAGCTTGCATCTGTGAGATTTTCGAACGGAGCGATTAATTTTAGGAATGACAAACGACTGTCAATGATATCCATGGACATCACCAATGGTATCCATCGGCATCATGGACTTGCCCGCTGGCACCGATTTAATTCCCCGCTGCGAAAGAAAAAGACTTGCCTTGGCAATGGGTTTCTTCTTTCCGCTTGCGAAGCTGAACTGTCTTTGTAGGCGGCGGTATTCCCGTTGAACGGGCGTGCAAGCGTTCAATCGCGAAGCGCAAACGGGAGTAGAAATTGCCCAGTCCGTCGATTCCAAGCCGGCCTAAATATAAGCCCTTTGCGCTTATACCGACGGCGCGCACCCATCTGATCATCGCCGAACATGCCGAAAATCTTCCCGATCTTCCCGCGGGGTCTTCCGAAGCGCCGATCGAATTTTGGGTGGTCGTCAATGATGCGCGGGCGATCGGTACGCAGCGCCTGAACAGCGGCATCGAGATCACGCGCTATCGCTCGGTGCCGCATCTTCTCGACCAGCTCGCGCACCGGCTGGAGCGCGAATATGTCGGCTTACAGCTTTACGCAATCGGCACCGAGCCCTTTATCTGGGATGTCGCGCGCCTTTCGCGCGCCCACGGATTGGACCGCGACGAGTTTCATCCCACGCATAGCGGCACGCTACGGCGTCGCGTCTATTGCGTCCATTGCCGAAGCTTCACCGATAATGTGAGCACGAACATTGTGGCTTGCAGCGGCTGCGGTGCGCAATTGCAGGTCCGCGATCATTTCTCGCAGCGTCTCGCCGCTTTCATGGGCTTTCAGGTGGATGCCGAAGTCCCCGGCGAGCTTCCCCCGATCGAAGAGGCATATCCGTGAGCAATCCAGGCACGCTGGCCTTGCGCGTGCGCGAAGCAGAGATGATAGCGCCGCTGTTGAAACGCTTCGTCCTTGAGTCGGCTGACCGCGCGCCATTGCCCTCGACGGGGCCCGGCGCGCATCTGCGGCTGATGTTGAAAGACGGCGCCCGGAAGTACCGTAACGCCTATTCGATCGCCGCGGCGGCGCCGGACAACAGCACCTATGAGATCATCGTGCGCCGCGTCCCGCGCTCACGCGGCGGCTCGGTCTTTCTCCATGAACACGTCGATGCCGGAACGATCGTCGAAGCGGATTTCCCCGGCAATCTGTTTCCGCTTTCGCAGGTCGCGCGTAAGCATCTGCTGATCGGCGGCGGCATCGGCATTACGCCGTTTCTCGGCTACCTTGCGCATTTGAAAGGAACGCCCACGCCCTTCGAACTGCATCATTTCTGCCGCGTCGAAGAGGAAGAGACGTTCGGACAATTGCTGCGCCGCGCCGAAGGTGGAAAAATCCATCTCCACCCCGAGCTGGTCACGGAGTTCGACCTCGCCCAATTGCTGCGGACGCAGCCTCTGGGCACGCATCTCTATGTCTGCGGACCGGAGATTTTCATGGATCTCGTCTTGGCGACGGCCCGGTCGCATGGCTGGCCCGGCTCCAAGCTCCATTCCGAATCCTTCGGCGGCGCGCATGCGGGCGGCGCGCCCTTTGTCGCCGTGCTCAAGCGGAGCGGCCTCGAAATTCATGTTCCGGAAGACCAAACCCTGCTGGAGGCGATCGAAGCCGCCGGTGTCGAGCCGCCCAGCCTCTGCCGTGGCGGCGCTTGCGGCCAATGCATGACCGAAGTTCTGGAGGGTGAGCCGGAGCATAGGGACCATTACCTGAGCGCCGAGGAACATGCCGCGGGCCGCGTCATGATGATCTGCGTTTCGCGCGCCAAGGGAGAGCGCATCGTCCTCGATCTTTGAAACCAATTGACGCGCCACGCGGCGCAATCGAACCGAGACTAGGCGAGGAACCCATGACGATAGCCTTCAAGCCAGCCGAGACGTTCCACGACGACTTCACCTATCGCAACAGCGACGCGGGCATCCTGCGCTTCCCGTTTCCCTTCGGCGAAGACGCCTATATGTATTCGGTGAACATCGAGCCGCATGTTCCCGCCGGCCCGTCGCCTGCCTATCTGCATGCGTTTGACGTCGATGAACATTATGTCGCCGAATGCCGCGAGCGCGCGCGCGTGCTGGCGCTTGATCCCAGCCGCTGCAAAGTGCTGCCGCATATGATGACGGCGCAATGGGATACGCTCGAACTCATCATGGAAAGCTTTGCGCGGGATTATCCGGAATATTTCTCGCTCGCGAAAAATGGTTCCACCTGGACGTGGATCAACCGGCCGCTCGGCATCGAGGATAAATTCACCTTCGGCGATGCCTCGACCCTGCCCTATGAGCCGTTCGAATATATCACCCGCCAGGCGCAGGGCGATTTCACGCTCCAGGACCAGCGCAACGACAACCTCTTCGTCGATGGCGGCATGGTCACGACGCAAGCCGACTGGTCGCTCGAATTCGATATCGGCATGAGCTTCCATGAATGGCATGCGCCCGTGCCGCTGGCGCATCAGATCGGCGTCTTCGACCGGGCGCTGAAATTCCTTCTGCGTCTGCAACAGGCACAGCCGGTCCGGCGGCTGAACTGGACGATGACGATCAATCCCCGGCTCGACACAAGCCCGGAGAATTATCCGGTCTGGGGCCCGGATCGCACCACCGTCACGCCCGAAAATCTTCCCGAAAAGGTGCATCTGCGCGTCGAATTGCAGACCTTGTTCCGCCTGCCCCGCTCCAATGCCATCTTATTCGGAATCCGCTGCTACCTCGCAAGCGTCGGCGAGCTGGCGCGTGTCGAGAAATGGCGCAAACGCCTGCACCGCGTGCTGCGCGACCTTCCGCCGGAGCTCGAAGGCTACAAGGGGCTTAATCGTTACCGTCAAATGACCATCGATTATCTGGCGCCTTTCGACGACGGCGCGGTGCTGAGCAAAGGCCCGCAGCCAGATCAGGCGTCGCTATAACGCCGGCACGGAACGGATGAGACATCGGCTTGCGGCTGTGGCTATCCGCGAGCCGATGGGTGGGGTTGAAGGGGATGAATGAAAGCCTTTACGAGCGGATTGGCGGGGCGCCGGCCCTGCATAAGCTCGTCAACCTGTTCTACGACATCATCGAAAACGACCCCGAGGGCGAAAGCCTGAACTTGCTGCATCTGCGCGGTCACGGCATCGCCCATTCGCGCGTCGAGCAGTTCAATTTTCTGTCGGGATTTCTGGGCGGTCCGCAGCTCTATATCGAAAAGCACGGGCATTCCAACGTTCGCGAAATGCACCGGCATGTTGAAATCGGGCCGATCGAGCGAGACGCTTGGCTCGCGTGCATGTCGCGCGCGATTCGCGACGCTGGGCTTGCGCCCGAGATTTCAACCGTGCTGATGAAACATTTCCGCGCCGTCGCCAACGCTCTCGAAGCCGAAAGCAAGGCCAGCCGCCAGGGTGCGCCGGCAGTTTTCGCCGGCGCACGCTCCTAACTCGATCAGTCGTCCGTCGGCTGCCGCAAACTGTCCATCACTTGATCGAGATTGAAGCTCTGCGGCCTTTGGTGCGGCGGATATTTCTTGAGCGATTCGACGAAAGCAGCGGCAATGGCCTGCGCGCCGTAGAGCAGATAGGCCTTGTGCATCGTCCATTCGAAATAGGAGTTCGAGGTGATCTGCGCGCGCTCGTAAGGATCCATGCGCAAATTGAAATAGAGCGGCAATCGCCGCGCCGTAAACGGCTCGCCCCAGAGGTCGAGCGTGCCGGGCGTCTTCTGCTCGAAGAAAACAAGCTTCCAATTGCCGAAACGGATCGCGACAAGCTGGCCATCGTCATCGAAATAGATGAAGCCTTTCCGCTCGGAGTTTGGCTGCGCGCCGGTCAGAAAGGCGAGCTGATTGTATCCGTCGATGTGAACCTTGTAGGTGCGATCGCCGATCGTCCAGCCATTGAGCAGCCGGTCCTTGACGCCGGTGTCGCCGGCCGCAGCCAAAAAGGTCAGAAACCAGTCGTGGCTGCCAACGATCTCGTTGGTCACGGTTCCCGGCTTGATATGACCCGGCCAGCGGATCATCGCCGGGACGCGGAACGCGCCTTCCCAATTGGTGTTCTTCTCGCTGCGGAACGGCGTCATGGCGCCATCGGGCCACGAGTTCATATGCGGGCCATTGTCGGTCGTATAGAGGACGATCGTGTTGTCGGCGATCCCGAGATCGTCGAGCACTTTCAGCAATTTGCCGACATCGCCGTCGTGCTCGATCATGCCGTCGGCATATTCATTGTCAGGCATCCCGCTCTGCCCGCGCATCGAGGCCCGCACATGCGTAAAGAGATGCATGCGCGTGGTGTTCATCCAACAGAAGAAAGGCTTTCCGGCCTTGGTTTGCCGCTGGATGAAATCGACCGCCCCAGCGGTGAATTCGTCGTCGACCGTTTCCATGCGCTTGCGCGTCAAGGCGCCGGTGTCCTCGATCGTCTGCTTGCCGACGCGCCCGAAACGCGGATCGACGGTCGGATCGTCGCGATCGCTGGCCTTGCATTTGAGCACGCCGCGCGGGCCGAATTTGGCTTTGAACGCGGGATCCTTCGGATAGTCCGGGTCTTCCGGATCTTCTTCCGCATTCAGATGATAGAGATTGCCGTAAAATTCATCGAAGCCATGTACAGTGGGCAGGAATTCGTTGCGGTCGCCGAGATGATTCTTGCCGAACTGGCCGGTGGCATAGCCGAGCGGCTTGAGCGCTTCGGCAATGGTGATGTCTTGCGGCTGCAAACCGACCGTGGCGCCTGGGATGCCGACCTTCGAGAGGCCGGTGCGGATCACCGATTGCCCGGTGATGAAGGACGAGCGGCCGGCCGTGCAGCTCTGCTCGGCATAATAGTCGGTGAACATCAAGCCTTCTTTGGCGATCCGGTCGATGTTCGGCGTGCGATAGCCCATCAGGCCGAATGTGTAGGCGCTGATATTCGTTTGTCCGATGTCGTCGCCGAAGATGACGAGAATATTTGGCTTTTGACCGCTTGCGGGCGGCGTTGGAGGCTGCTGATTTTGCGCCTGAGCGACGGATGGTCCGCCTGGCTCGATGGCTGTTACCGCAGCGAGCGCCGTGCCGGAAAGAAGAACGCTGCGTCGGTTAAGTCCTTTGTATTTAGTCCCCGCTTCATTTTCCTCGTCGCTGGTGCTCATGTCGTGCCTCCTTCAGGGTGACATTGCAAAAGCAGAGAAATCTATCGGCGATTCGGTGACTCCGGTGCATGACCGGTGAACTTAATTCCTTGGCATCATCGGGCACGATGAACTTGAAAGCAACACGCAAGCGAGATCGCAGCGCGTCAATTCGTTGCGATCCGCAGCGTCGGGATTTTGCAAATTTGTTAAAGGCATACCGCATTTGAGGGATTTCGTTTCACAAAATCTCCTCGCGGATAAATCCGGGCGGGCAATAAGCGCGAAAGACGAATGAGATAAGCCGACGCCTTAATCCGCCACTTGTAAATTGGACCTTTGGCTGTGTTGCTTCTACAACGCGCGGCCAAAATGCGCCCATTGCTTTGCCTATTCGCTATTCTTCGATAGCCAGCGTTACGTTTTCCGATGAAGATTTCCCCGTGCACGGATTTGCAAAGATGCGGGGGAAACCATGCCGCACAGATATTGCAAGACCCAGGCAAGCACCGTCGGGCCACATCATTTCGACGGGTTTAGCGTTCGTTCTTTTCAGAAAGCATTGATCGTCGCGGTTCTTGCGCTCGGCGTTTCGTCGAATTTCGCGCGAGCTGACGAAACCGGCGTCAGCCTGTGGCTTCCGGGCTTCTTCGGCAGCCTCGCTGCGGCGCCGCAAACGCCGGGCTTTGCGTATGCAAATGTCTTCTACGTACCGTCTGTCGGCGCCGGCGGCAGCGTTGTCTTCGCGCGGCAGGTTACGCGCGGCGATCTGACCGTCAATTTCAACGGAAACCTGAATGCACGTTTGGATGGCCGCGCGGACCTCTATCTTGGGCTGCCGAGCTATACATTTGCGTCGCCAATTCTTGGCGGTCAGGCAAGTGTCGCGATGATCATTCCCTTCGGCGGCAGTGAGGCCGGCGTTAACGCCACGTTGAACGGATCGGCCGGCCCGCTGGGTTTTAACGTTTCGAGGGGAACAAGCGGCGACGTCCTGGGCTTCGGCGATCTCGCGCCCGTCTTTTCCTTGCGCTGGAACGCCGGAGTCAGCAATTTTATGACCTACGCGCTGACCGACATTCCGATCGGCGTCTATAATCCGGATAATCTCGTCAACCTTGGAATTGGCCACAGCGGCGCGGACGTTGGCGGCGGCTACACCTATTTCAATCCGGAAACGGGCAATGAAATTTCCGGTGTGCTCGGTTTCACCTACAATTTCGAGAACCCCTACACCCAATACCGAAATGGCGTTGATATGCACTTCGATTGGGGCGCATCGCGCTTTTTCACCAAGCAATTGCAGATCGGCGCCGTGGGCTATGCCTATGAACAGCTCTCTTGCGACAGCGGTGCGGGCGATCGTGTCGGCTGCTTCGAGTCGCGCGTGGTCAGCCTCGGCGCGCAGGTCGGCTATATCATTCCCATGGGCAAATTGCAGGGTTATGTGAACGTGAAGGCCTACAAGGAGTTTGCCGCCGAAAACCGCCCTTATGGCTGGAACGCCTGGTTGACCTTTGCGATTTCCGAAGCCGCCCCGGTTCCGGCGGCACAGGCGCGATGAGGAAGTCACGGTCGGAGGCTGTGCTTTCCGATGGGTCAATGTAGAAGGTCGAAGACCAATGTCGCGTTGGCCATTGCCGCCGCGGCGAGTTTCGCGTGCTCTGCTGCGCGCGCCGATCCGCAGACACCGCCGTTATTAGCTGCCCCGGCCGACCAAGCCGGCGCGTCGCAGGACGCCAATTACAACAACGCCGATTTCACGCGACCGGAGACAAGCGCGACGACGCGGTTCGAATTTCGGACATCATCAAATCCGACGAGCTTGACCGATCGCGAGCGGGAGATCCTGCAATATAATTCGAGGCTCGATCTGGGCAGCGGCTGGAAACTCGGCTGGCAGGTCCAAATGCCGTTTGTCGAAAAGACCACGACCACATACAATCAGCCCGGTGTTCAAAGTGCGGCAGGTTTTGACGACGCGGTCCTTCAGTCCGCTCTCATCCGTTCGCTCGACGAACACTGGGCTTATGGCTTCGGCGCGCGGCTCGTCGCGCCGCCGCCGTCGCCGTCGCTTGGCACGGACCGATGGCAGATCATGCCGCTTGCCGGCGTCCGCTATTCTTTTCTGGAGATCGGACCCGACACTTATTTCGTCCCGGTCGTGCGCTACGCGATCGGCTTTGGCGGCAATCCCACCGCGCGGACCATTCGCGAGCCTCAGATCGCACCGACGCTGAATATCGGCCTGCCCGACCATTGGTTCGTGACGCTTTATCCGAGCAATGACATCCGCATCAATTTCGGCACGCCGATTTCCGGACAGACCGGGCGTCTCTTTCTTCCATTCGATGCCGCGGTCGGACGAAAATTCATGGGAAATCTCATCGTCTCGCTCGAAGCCAGCGTGCCGATCGTCAAGGATTATCCGGTTTACGATTTCAAGAGCGAGCTGAAGGTGACGTGGCAGTTTTGATAGGCCGCCTCGATCGCCTTAATCGGCGGCGACATAAGGCTTCACCATTTTCGCGGGATCGACGATGCGATCAAATTCCTCGGCCGTGACGAAGCCGAGCTGCAACGCCGCTTCCCTGAGCGTGAGCTCGTGGTCGAGGGCGTGATGGGCGATTTGCGAGGCTTTGTCATAGCCGATCACCGGCGCGAGCGCGGTGACGAGCATGAGCGAACTGCTGACATATTGGGCGATCTTCTTACGGTTCGGCTCCGTCCCTTCGACAAGATATTTGCGGAAATTGGTGCAGCCGTCGCTCATGATCCGGATCGATTGCATGATATTGTGGATCATCAACGGCTTATAGACATTCATCTCCAGATAGCCGCTGGCACCGCCGAAGCCGACGGCGACATCGTTCGCCATGACTTGGATGGCGATCATCGTCAGGGCCTCCGCCTGGGTCGGATTGACTTTGCCGGGCATGATCGACGATCCGGGCTCGTTCTGCGGAATCAAAAGCTCGGCAAAGCCGGCGCGCGGGCCGCACGACATCAGCCTGATGTCGTTGCCGATCTTGTAAAGCGAAACCGCCAGCGTGCGGAACGCCCCGGAGAGATGCACCAAGGCATCATGCGCACCTTGCACGGCGAATTTGTTCGGCGCACTGATAAACGGCAGGCCGGCCAGTTTGGCAATCTCGGCCGCGGCGGCCGGCGCGAAATCGGGCGCCGCATTGATGCCGGTTCCGACCGCCGTGCCGCCGAGCGCCAGCCGGTAGACGCCCTTTAACGCTTCTTCAAGACGCTCGATGTCGTCGCTCAGCATGGTGCCATAGCCCGACCATTCCTGCCCGAGCGTCAGCGGCGTCGCATCCTGCATATGGGTGCGGCCGATCTTGACGATATCGTCCCAGTCCGCCGCCTTGGCCGCGATTGCGTCGCGCAGCGCTTTGACCGCCGGAAGCAAGTGCTGCACGACGCCCATCGCCGCGGCAATATTCATCACCGACGGAAACGTGTCGTTTGACGATTGCGACATGTTCACGTGATCGTTGGGATGAACCGGTTTCTTGCTGCCGAGATCGGTGCCGGCGAGCTGGGAACATCGGTTGGCGATCACCTCGTTGACGTTCATGTTGAATTGCGTGCCGCTGCCGGTCATCCACACATGCAGCGGAAACATATCGCAATGTTGCCCGGACAGGATCTCGTCGCAGACCTTGCTGATCAAGTCATGTTGTTCTTGGCCGAGCCGGTGCCCAGCGTGATTGGCATTGGCCGCACCCTTCTTGAGAAGCGCATAGGCCGCGATCATCTCGCGCGGCATAAGGTCGGTGCCGATGCTGAAATGCTCCAGGGAGCGCTGCGTTTGCGCGCCCCAAAGCTTGTCCGCCGGGACGCGGACCTCGCCGAGGCTGTCGGTCTCAGTGCGAAATTCGGTCATGCTCAACTCCCGAGTTGATCGAATGCGGGCGTTCGTCAGACATTTTCAAGGTGGAGCGTCGCCGCCGTGCTCGCGCGGATGCGCCGGGAGAGGTCGGCATCATCGGTCAGGGATTGACCATAGGATGGGATGAGCTCGCGAAGCTTGGGGAGCCAGCCGCTTTCGGTCAATTCGCCAGCAAAGCATTTTTCGAGAACTTCGATCGCGATGAAGGCGGCGGTCGATGCGCCGGGCGAAGCGCCGAGCAGCGCCACGAGCGAGCGATCGGACGCTGCCACCAATTCGGTTCCGAATTCGAGATAGCCGCCGCGTTTGGCATCCGGCTTGATGATCTGAACGCGCTGACCTGCGACCTCCAATTTCCAGTCCTTCGGGTCGGCTTTCGGATAATAGCCGCGCAGCGCATTGAACCGATGGTCCGAAGATTGAATCACCTGGCCGACGAGATATTCTGTCAGGTCGAAATTGTCGCGTGCGACCGCGAGCATCGGCACGATGTTGTTCGGGCGGAGCGATTCAAAGAGATCCAGAAGCGAGCCGTGCTTAAGGAATTTCGTCGAAAACCCGGCGTAAGGACCGAACAAGAGAGAATGCTGGCCGCCGATGACGCGCGTATCGAGATGCGGCACCGACATGGGCGGCGAGCCGACCGCCGCCTTGCCATAGACTTTCGCGTGATGGCGTTTGTTGATGTCCGGGTCGTCGCAGCGCAGCCAGATGCCGCTCACCGGAAAGCCGCCATAGCCCTCCGCCTCGGGAATGGCGGACTTCTGCAAGAGCAACAGGGCGCCGCCGCCGGCGCCAATGAAGACGAATTTGGCGGAGACTGATGCGATCTCGCCGGACTTCAAATCCTTCACCGTGACGCGCCAGCGTCCGTTGCTCTCGCGGTGCAGATCGAGAACGCTATGGGCATAATGAACCGCAAAGCCGCTCTGCCCCGTGAGATGATCGACGAGATGATGCGTCAGCGCGCCATAATCGACATCCGCGCCGGTGACGATCCGCGTTGCGCCGATCGGCTCGCCAGCGCTGCGGCCCTCCATGACGAGAGGCGCCCATTCGCCGATCGTCTGGCCGTCTTCCGTATGTTCCATGCCATGAAAGGCATGATGGGCGGCGAGCGCGGCAAAGCGTTTGCGCAGGAAGGCGACGTTTTCATCGCCTGTCACGAAGCTCATATGCGGGACGGGATGAATGAAGCTCTGCGGATCTTTGATTGATCCGTTCCGCACGAGATAGGACCAAAGCTGGCGCGAAAGATCGAATTCGACATTGACCTGCAATGCCTTAGAAATATCGATGCTTCCGTCGCTTAGTTCGGGCGTGTAGTTCATCTCGCAATTTGCAGCGTGGCCGGTGCCCGCATTGTTCCAGGCTTCCGAGCTTTCATGCGCCGCATCGTCGAGACGCTCGAACATTTCAATGTCGAGCGCAGGCTCCAATTCTTTCAGGAAGACACCGAGGGTGGCGCTCATGATGCCAGCGCCGATAAGAACAACATCCGGCCGCAAGTTGATCGTGTTTGCCATGGCCATCATCCCATCCCGTGAACCGGCTATTGCGCTGCGGAGTTCGCCTTGAAGGAAACCGCCGCACCGGGCTCGAGAATGACATAGGCCCGGCGCCAGGGCTGGCTATCGGTCAATTTCCAGGAATGGCCACCGCCCACCGTATCTTCGGCGAGCAAGATATCGCCCGGGCGGAGGATGAAATGGTGGCCGCTTCGCGTCTCGAAGTCCAAGGTGCCGCTCAAGGTTATGACGAGCTGGCGAACCGGGGCGGTGTGCCATTCGAATTTGCCGCCGGTTTCGGTTTCGCGGAACGAAATCGTCGTCGCCGGAATTTTGTCGGTGAGAAAATCGCCGCGGGCGCCCGCCGCCAAATCGATAACGCCCTCTTCGAAATGCGAATTATCGTCGTCGCCGGTCCATAAACGCACACACCTGATCATCTGACCCCCCTTGGTGAATGGGCTTCGAATAGGTGCCGCCGTCGGCGGAGCCATTCTAAGGCGATTTTGGGCGCGCGCGCATCAGGCTTTGTCAGCCCGTCGTGCGTTTTCGAAATTTTCGTCGAAGTTAGCGAAATTTTGCTGACGGTTCGCGCGCGCATCGCGATCGCGCGTCACTTCAAGCGACCGCCGTCACCGGCCCTTTTTTTCGTAGGGATTTTCGCTGGTGCGGGTCGAGAGCCGGATCGGCACGCCTTTCAGCTCGAAGGTCTCGCGAATGCCATTGGTGAGAAAGCGCTTATAGCTCTCCGGCAGATGTTCGAGCTGATTTCCGAAGATCACGAAATAAGGCGGCCGCGCGCGCAATTGGGTGATGTAGCGGATTTTGATGCGGCGGCCGGCGACAGCCGGCGGCGGATTGGCGGCGAGCGCCGCCGCCATCCAGCGATTGAGCCGGCCCGTCGCGATGCGCCGGTTCCAGGTTTCGTGCACGGCGAAAATCGCCGCCATCAGCGCGTCAATGCCCTCGCCGGTCGCGCCTGAGACCGGCACCACCGGCATGCCCTTCAATTGCGGCAGCAGCCGCGCGGCTTCTTCGCGTAGCTCTTTGAGCTTGGCGCCGCGATCCTGCTCGAGATCCCATTTGTTGACGCCGATGACGAGCGCCCTGCCCTCGCGGGCGATGAGATCGGCCAGCGTCAGGTCCTGCTTTTCGAACGGCGCGGTCGCATCGATGAGCAGGACCACCACTTCGGCGAATTTCGCCGCCCGCAAGGCGTCGGCGCCGGCGAGCTTTTCGAGCTTTTCATCGACGCGGGCGCGCTTGCGCAAGCCGGCGGTGTCGAACATCTTAAGCTTGCGGTCGCGCCATTCGAGATCGATGCCGATGGCGTCGCGGGTAATGCCCGCTTCCGGCCCGGTCAGCAGCCGGTCCTCGCCGAGGATGCGGTTGAGCAAGGTCGATTTGCCGGCGTTCGGCCGGCCGATGATGGCGACACGCAGCGGCTTCGTCGGGTCGAGTTCGGACCCGTCTTCCTCATCGCCGAGCGGCTCGGCCGCAGCCGCGTCCTCGATCTCTTCCTCGGTCGGCTCTGTCGCCTCCGGCAGGGCCTCGCGCAGGGCCTCGTAAAGCTCGCCGAGACCTTCGCCATGTTCGGCCGAGAGCACGACCGGCTCGCCAAAGCCGAGGTCGAAGGCCTCGCGCGCGCCTTCAGTGCCGGCGCGGCCCTCGGCCTTGTTGGCGGCAAGGATCAGCGGCTTGTCGGCGCGGCGCAGAAGCGCGGCAAAGGCGCGGTCGTCGGGCATGATTCCGGCGCGCGCATCAATCATGAAGAGGATTGCATCGGCGTCGGCGATGGCCGCTTCCGTCTGCGCCCGCATCCGGCCGGCAAGCGTCGCCGGCGCGCCGGTCTCGAGCCCCGCCGTGTCGATGATGGTGAAGGTCAGATCGCCGAGATGCGCCGTGCCCTCGCGCCGGTCGCGCGTCACGCCCGGCAGGTCGTCGACCAAGGCGAGCCTCTTGCCGACGAGCCGGTTGAACAAGGTCGATTTGCCGACGTTCGGGCGCCCGACGATGGCGATCTTGAACATGGCTATTTGGTCGGCACGGCGCCGGCCTGAACGATCGTCAGAAAGGCGTCGGCCCGGGCACGCAAAGCCGGCGGCGAAGCGGGATCGGCGGCGGCGAGCTCAAACCAATGCGCCGCGCCGGTGAAATCGCCCCGCCGCGTGTCGGCGAGCGCCAGAAGCTCGCGATAGGCGTTGCGATAGGGCGAATCCGGGCTCGCATAGGCGGCGTAGCGCTGCTCGAAAGCTTTTGGATCGTCGAAGTCGAGGCGCAGAAAGGCGCCGCGCAGCCGGGCCACATCCTGGTAGGCCGGATCGACCGCCGGATCGTCGGCAATCGCGTCAAAGGCCGCGGCGGCCGCTTTGGGGTCCTTGCCGGCGATCGCGTTGGCATTGGCGAGCCGCGCCAGCGTCGCATAGCTCTTGGAGCCGTCTTTGGCGATGGCATTGAAGGCGGCGGCCGCTTCCGAGGTCTTGCCATCGCTCGCCAATTGCTGCGCAGCGGCAAAGCGCGCGCCGGCAGCCTCGATGTTTTTCAGCCGGTAATAATCATAAAGCCGCCAGCCGCCCGTGCCGAGCACGATCAGCACCGCCGCGCCGATGATCCAGTTCTGATATCGCTTCCAAATATTGATGAGCTGGTCGCGGCGGACGTCTTCATCTACTTCACGGAAAAAATCGGCCATTTACGTCTCTTAGGGGGCTTTGTGCCCTGTGAGCTAGCACGGCTGCGGGCGAAAGGCGACCCTTACCCGCCAGCGGGTGCCCTGACGCTCCCGGCAGTTGCGTGATCGGGCCCGTGCCCTATCTTCAAACCACGCGATCGCGGCATTTCGCCGAAACGCAGGGAGGCGGCAAGGAGGCGGCATGTCGGGCAAACCGCGCATCTTCATCGGCGTCGGCGGCTGGACTTACGAGCCCTGGCGCGGCGACTTCTATCCCGACGGCCTGCCGCAGAAGCGCGAGCTCGAATATATGAGCCGCGCGCTCACCTCGATCGAGATCAACGGCACTTATTACGGCTCGCAGAAGCCCGAAAGCTTCATCAAATGGCGCGAAGAGACGCCGGAGGGCTTTGTCTTCTCGCTGAAAGGGCCGCGCTTTGCCACCAACCGCCGGGTGCTGGCGGAAGCTGGCGAGTCGATCGAGCGCTTCCTGTCGAGCGGCGTGCTGGAGCTCAAGGAAAAGCTCGGGCCGATCAATTGGCAGTTCATGGCGACGAAGAAATTCGACGCTGAGGATTTTGCCAAATTTCTCGCCTTGCTGCCGAAGGAGCGCAATGGCCGGACAATCCGCCATGCGGTCGAAGTCAGGCACGCGAGCTTCGCGACTCCGGAATTTGTCGCGCTCGCGCGCGAGCATGGCGTTGCCATCATCGTTGCCGGCGATTCGGAATTTCCGCAGATCGCCGATGTCACCGCCGACTTCGTCTATGCGCGGATCATGGGTACGCAGGAAAAGCCGAAGACGGGCTATGCCGGCAAGGCTCTCGATCTTTGGGCCGAGCGCGCACAAAGCTGGGCCGCGGGCGGCATGCCCAAGGATCTCGAAGGCGTCGCGCCGGCTGCGCCGAAGGCACCGCGCGATGTCTTTTTCTATGTGATCAGCGGCTTCAAGGCGAACAATCCGCGCGCCGCCGAAGCCCTGATCGAGCGCGTCGGCAAAACACTTTGAAAGCAAGAATCGGAGTGTGCGGCCCGCACGCGCCGGTTATCGACATGCGCATGGACGCGATGAACCAGACTTTGACCCAGGAAGACGGCCGCTGGGCGGCGATCCTCAGACGCGACCGGGCGGCAGACGGCGCCTTCGTTTTCGCGGTTCGGACGACCGGCATCTATTGCCGGCCGAGCTGCCCGGCACGGCATGCGCTGCGGCGTAACGTGCTCTTCTTTCCGACCTGCGAGGCGGCCGACCGTGCCGGCTTTCGCCCCTGTCTGCGCTGCAAGCCGAAAGAGAGGTCTGACCGGCGTCTGGCCGACATGATCGCCGCGGCTTGTCGCGCACTCGAAGCCGATGAGCCGCCCGGATTGGATCGGCTCGCCGCGACGGCGGGTCTCAGCCGCTTCCATTTCCACCGCCTCTTCAAAGCGGCGACTGGCGTCACGCCCAAGGCCTATGCGAAGGCGCGGCGTGCCGATCGGGTGCGCGATGCGCTCACCGCCAATGCGTCGAGCGTGACGGATGCGATCTATGCCGCCGGTTACAATTCCAATTCCCGTTTTTATGAAAGCGCCCCAACAATGCTTGGCATGACGCCAAATTCCTTCCGCGACCAGGGCAGCGGCGCCGAGATCGTCTATGGCATCGGCCGCTGCTCGCTCGGGAAAATCCTCGTCGCCCGCAGCGACAAAGGCATCTGTTCCTTGATGCTTGGCGACGACGCGACGATCCTCGAAGAGGAGATCAGAACCCGCTTCGCCAAAGCCAAGTCGATCAAGGGCGACGCGGAATTTTCTGATTTGCTCTCCGCGGTGATCGCCTTCGTCGATCAGCCGGCGAAGACGTTCGATCTGCCGCTCGATATCCGCGGCACGCTTTTCCAGCAGAAAGTCTGGGCGGCGCTGCGCGCCATTCCGCCAGGCGAAACCGCGAGCTATACCGAGATCGCCAAGCGCATCGGCGCCCCCACCGCGACGCGGGCCGTGGCCCAAGCCTGTGCGGCCAACAAGATCGCCGTTGTGATCCCCTGCCATCGCGTCGTGCGCAGCGATGGCGCTCTGTCCGGCTATCGCTGGGGACCGGACCGCAAACGCGCGCTGCTCGACAAAGAGCAGCGCCGCAAGGGCTGATCACATCGGGTTTGCTGCCAGCGCGCCGACGACGAAGTCAAGAAAGGCGCGCACCTTGGCCGGCGGCAAATGCCGCGACAGGTAATAAGCGTAGAGCGGATAGCGCTCCTCGGCCCAGTCGGGCAGCACCTGCACCAGCTCGCCGCGGCTGACGAAATCCTCCAAACCGAATTCGACCGCCTGGGCGACACCAAGGCCAGCGATGCAGGCGATGAGCTTGGTCGGCAGATCGTTGAAGACCAGCCGTCCCTCGGCCTTCACGTCGACGACCTCGCCGCCTTTGTGAAATTCCCAATCGAACGGCCGCCCCGTCGCCGGATCGCGGAACATGAGGCATTCGTGATTTTCGAGATCGCGCGGATGGCGCGGCGTGCCGCGGCGCGCGAGATAGGCCGGTGCGGCGCAGGCAATGATGCGCGTTTCGAGCAGCTTGCGGGCAATGAGGCGCGACGGCTCCGGCTCGCCGAAGCGCACGGCGACATCGAACCCCTCGGCGACGAGATCGCCGAGCCGGTCGCGAACGATGATTTCGAGCGACAGCGCCGGATATCTGGCGAGAAACTCCGGCAGGCGCGGCGCGAGGATCAGGCGCGCGAAAGACGGATCGACATTGAGCCTGAGCCGTCCGCGCACCGCGGCCGTGGTGCCCGCCGCTTCGGCCGCGGCCTCATCGAGGCCGGCGAGCAGCGGCGTGACTTGCGTATAGAAGCGGTGGCCTTCGTCCGTCAGGGTCACGGCGCGTGGCGTCCGGTCGAAGAGCCGCACGCCGATCTGCGTTTCAAGCCGGGCAATGGCCCGGCTGACGCCTGAGGGCGTCAGGCCGAGCATGTCTCCCGCGCGCGCGAAATTGCCCGTTTCCACGACGGCCGCAAAGGTGCCGACACCGCTCAGCAATCTGCCATCGAATCCCATGATGACCTCCGCTCACTATTAAAACGACAAAGATGCGCTGGCCGCAAGCCTCCTGGTGACGCAAATGTCGGGTGCGTTATCCAAAAAGGAGATCTCCCATGTCGTTCGAAGGAAAGAAGATTGTGGTGCTTGGCGGCAGCTCGGGCATCGGCCTTGCGGTCGCGCAGGCCGCGGGGCGCGAAGGTGCCAAACTCGTCGTCGCGTCCAGCAATCAGGCCCGCGTCAACGACGCGCTCAAGCGCCTGCCGGCCGGCGCGGAAGGCCATGCCGTCGATCTCGGCAATGAGGCGGCGATTGCGGCGCTCTTCGCCGAGATCGGGCCGTTTAACCACCTCGCCTATACGGCGGCCGACAAGCTCCAGCTCAACCGCCTCGCCGACACGAACCTCGCAGCGGCGCGAAAATTCTACGAGCTGCGCTATTGGGGGGCCTTGGCGGCGGTGAAATATGCGAGCCCTCATATTCAGCCTGGCGGGTCGATCGTGCTGACCTCGGGACTTGCGGGGCTGCGCCCGCATGCCGGCTGGGCGCTCGGCGCCAGCGTTTGCGGCGCGATGGAGGGGCTGACTCGGGCGTTGGCGGTCGAACTCGTGCCGATCCGCGTGAACGCCGTCGCGCCGGGCGTCGTGGTCAGCCCGCTGTGGGACGACATGACGGAAGCCGACCGTGCCAAGCTCTACCGCCAGACGGCGGAGCGCCTGCTCGTGCGCCATGTCGGCGAGACGGAGGAAGTTGCCGAGGCCTATCTCTATCTGATGCGCCAGACCTACAGCACCGGCACGGTGCTGCGAGTCGATGGCGGCGGCGCGCTCGTCTGAGCGCCGCTTAGTGACTGTTTGAAAAGTCGCTGAATCTGCTTTTAGCCGCTGAGATCGGCTCGCATAGCTGTTATCAGTCGGCGAAAAGCTTCGGCTCTGTTCTCTCGCGGGCCTTCATTGGTGTCCACGATTTTCTGAGCCCATTCAGAGACCGCACTCGACCCAAATAGGTCGCATCGGGTCTGCCACAGGCCGTAGGCTTTGGAGTTCTCCTCGGAGGGCTTTATCGCGGCATCATGGATCGCGCCGAGAAGGCCCAGATAGGCCTCTCGCTTCTCTTGATACAAGCGGTCGCTGGCGACGGCTCGTCGGGTCATAAAATGCGTTGCGGCTGCCGTTAGGACCGATCCAATCCCGAGGCCGCCGATGAGACCGAATACCCATTCCATAGATCGCCCAATTCCACGGACCTCCAACATATCAAGAGCGATAGAAAGGAAGCAAAATTTAATGAAGAGGGAGGCCGTTGCCGGACCTCCCATACCCCATACCTAGGCTGAGCGCCACTTGGCCAGCAGACGGACTGCAATTTGGTCAAGTGATCTCTGTACCCTGACGTTCCTGGGACACAGAACTTCCTGCGTGACAGCATCGCAATAAGTAAAAAGAAAAAGCGATGCAGCATCTTGATCCTATGATGGCCATTCAAACCTGTGTTTTGGTCGTATCTGTTGGCAGCATTACCTCGGTGGTGATCTGTCTCTGGAAAATGTCAGAGGCATTGCGCGAAAGCCTCAGCATGATCCGACATCTCTGCGAGGAGTTGCGTAGCCGGGTGCGTGCGTTTCCGGAAGTTTCGCCGATAAACGTAAGCAGTTCGACCGACCTCGTGTCGGACCGATAAACTTTTCCGAATAATCCATTTGCCTCCGATCCGACCGGCTGAATGCATGTATCAATCTTCGCGCTCTTCGGCAGCTTTGCCTCCGGAGGCTGAAGAGGGAACGCATCGTTGCCCGACCGGTCGGCGCCGACCACGTCGCGATATCTCAATACCCCCATCTGGGACGGCCACAGGATGGAAATGCTCTCGCATTCCAGCATTTGTGGACCGCGATTGGAGATCGTAACCTTTATTTTGAACCAGCCGGGCCAGTTGCGCAAAGGAAGGAATCGAACCTCTAGCATTGGCTGCCAGACGCTGCGGTTCTCACGTCGTTGTAAGTAATTAACATATGCCTGCCAGAACGTGCCCACCATGGCTAGAACAGAGACAACAATAGCCGCTAGGGCTAAATAGTCCGAGCGCTGCCAGTTCTGCATGGGCTTGCCCCTCACTCGCGAGTCGCTTAGTCTTCCTTATAGCCGAGCGCCTGATTGTTGCCGGTCGCGCCATAATATTTATAGGGCAGAAACTTGCCGGACATGGTGAGCTTGACGCGGTCGCCCTTGGGATCGGGCAGCCGCTCGATTTCAAGATCGAAGTCGATCGCCGACATGATGCCGTCGCCGAATTCCTCCTCGATCAAAGCTTTCCAGGCCGGCCCGTTGACCATCACGAGTTCGTAGAAGCGATAGATCAGAGGATCGGTCGGCGGCATCGGCGTGCCGCGCAACGGCACTTCGTTGAGAAGGCGCTTTTCGCTTTCGGTGAGGCCGAAGAGCGCTGCTGCCTTCTCGCATTGCGGCTTCGTCAATTTCATCTGGCCGAGCAGTGCGCCGACGATCAGCACCTCCGACATGCCGCCGATCTCGCCGGCGATATATTTCCAGCTCCAGCCCCGGTCGCGTTTGGTATCGAGAATCTTTTCGGTGAGATCGCTGCGTTTCATGATGCGCCTTTCTTCGATTGACGAGCCTTGCCGCGATCCGGCAAGGCAAGCTCGCGGGCGAGCCGCGCAACGGCTCGCGTGAATATGGCTTCATCACTCAAGCCGCGCGCCAGGACAAGCGCGCCTTGAATGCCGAGCACAATGGTTTCGGCCTGCGCCCGCGCCGCGGCCGGCGGGAGGCCGCCGCGCCGCAAGGCGCTTGCGAGCGCGTCGATCCAACGGGCGAAATAGACGCGGATCGCCGCCGCAAATTTGTCGCGCGTCGCGTCGAGCGCAAAGGCGCCGATCAGGCAGATGCGTCGGCCGGAGCGGAAATAAGCGGCGATTTCGTCCCACATTTTGGCGATCGCCGCGCGCGGCTCGCCCGTCTCCAGCGGCTGGTAGATATGGCGTGTGAACCAATCGTCGATATCGGCGAGGACGGCCGCCGCCATGTCCTCTTTGCCGCCGGGGAAGAAGTGATAGAGGCTGCCTTTGCCGAGGCCGGTGCGCTCGGTGATGCGGCTTAAGGTTGCGCCTTCATAGCCGAGCTCGCGAAAAACTTCGGCGAGCAACGGCACGACATCCGCCTTTTCATAAACGGTTCTTGTCACCAGCAGAATGCCGACCTGTACCGACTGGCCATCAATGTACCAGTCGGCGCGATGCCGGGCAATCGGCTTGCCGACATGCGCAAAAGGGCCCGCTTGGCGCGGGCCCTCATTTCAATTTCAGCGCAAGCCGCCCGAGGCCACGATGCGCTCGCCGGTGATCCAGGCCGATTGATCCGAGGCCAGAAACAGCGCGACCTTGGCGATGTCTTCCGGCTGGCCGACGCGGCCGAGCGGCGTTTGCGCCAGGGCGTAGCCTTCGAAATTCTTTGTCACTGCTTCGCCCATGGCATGGTAGCCTTCGGTAATCGTGACGCCCGGCGCGATGGCATTGACGCGGATTTTCTTCGGCCCCAATTCGGCGGCGAGCACGCGGGTCAGCGAATCGATGGCGGCCTTTGTTGCCGAATAGACGACGGAGCCCGGGAATGCGCTCGTCGCGGCGACCGAGGTCAGGTTGATGACGCTGCCGCCTTCGGCGCCGAAATGCTTTACGGCCTCCTGAATGGCCAGGATCATGCCGAGCACATTGATATTGAATTCGCGGTGGAACTCGGCTTCGGTCACGGCCTCGACCGGGTCGAACTGGAAGACGCCGGCATTGTTGACGAGAATATCGAGGCGGCCGTAGGTCGCCAATGTCGCCTCGAAAATCTTCTTGATGTCGGCCTTTTTCGCCACGTCGCCGTGGACCGCGACGGCCTTGCCGCCCTTCGCGGTGATCTCGGCCACGACTTTATCGGCGCCTTCGCGGCTCGAAGCATAATTCACCGCCACCGCCGCACCGGCGGCCGCGAGCTGTTTTGCGATCCCGGCCCCGATGCCTTTCGATGCCCCCGTTACGATCGCAACTTTGCCTGTCAATTCACCCATTTGACACTCCTTGTTTGGCGTCCGGGCTCAGGTGGCTATTCACAGGCGGAGGGGTAGCGCGCGGCGCCAACTAGGATATATTTAGAATCCAAATGAGTGATCGGCTTTTCGCCTTGCGGCTTTTCACCCGGGTCGCGCGGACTGGCAGCTTTTCGCAGGCCGGCCGCGAATTCCGGCTCTCGCAGCCTTCCGCCTCGCGCATTGTCGCGGCGCTCGAACGCGATGTCGGCACCGCGCTTTTCACCCGCACCACGCGGGCTGTCGCGCTCACCGATGCCGGCACCGAATATCTGGCCCGGATCGAGCCGCTCCTCATCGAACTCGAAGAGGCCGACCATGCGGCGCGCGGCACCGGCGAAATCCGCGGCCTTTTGCGCATCGGCCTCTCGTCGAGCTTTGCGGTGCGCGAAGTCATTCCGCGCCTGCCGCCCTTCATGGCCGCTCACAGCGCATTACGCATCGACCTTTTGATGAACGATCAGCGTCAGGATTTGCTCGGCGAAGGCGTCGATGTCGCCTTCCGTTTCGGTTCCCTACCCGACACCAGCGCGACGGCGCGGCGGATCGGCACGGTGCGGCGCATGCTGGTTGCCGCGCCCGCCTATCTCGAAAAGGCCGGCGTGCCGAAGACCCCGGCGGACCTCGCCGATCACGCCATCATCCTTGGGCCGACCGGCCGCGAGGCCGACGCATGGACCTTGCGGCAGGACAATCATGTCGTCACTGCGCGCATTGAAGGACGGCTGACGATCTCGGCCAACGAAGGCGCGATCGCGGCCGCGGTCGCCGGCCTCGGCATCGTCTCGACCGGCCGCCTCGGCTGTCTCTACGAACTGACGTGCGGCGCTCTCGTGCAGGTCCTGCCGGACTGGGAGATGGAGACGGCGGAGATCCACGCTTTGTTTCCGGCCGGGCGCGCGGCGAAGCCCGCGGCCCGCGCGTTCGCCGATTATCTCGCCCGCGAACTCGGCAAACGTTGAACTATTGGTCCGCCGCCGACGCATCTGTCTCGCGTGCCGGAAGCCCGGCTTCGTGGCCGATATCGATCAAGGCGGCGAGCACGCGACGGGCGCGGCGCACATCCTCCTCGCCGACGCGGGCGATGAGCTCGGCGTCGATCTTTTCGCGCGCCGCCATCTGGATCGCGGCGGCGGCCCTGCCCCGCTCGGTCAATGTCACGGTGAGTTTGCGGCGGTCGTCGGCATCGGGCAGACGCGCGAGATAGCCGCGCAGCACCAAAGCATCGACAAGCTGGCCCGCGGCCTGTTTCGAGATCCGCAATTCCTTGATGAGTTGGCCGAGCGGCACGCCGCCGGCACCCATCGCCAGGCCGCCGAGCACATAAAGACCATTCTTGGGAATATCGTCGAAACCGCCTTCGGCCAGCGCATCGCGCATTGCGATGCCGTAGGTGTAGCGCGCGTGGCGCAGGAGCGCAGGGAGGACGACAATTTCGTAATAGGGAGCTGTTTCTGTCATGGCGCGACCATGCCGTAATGCTTCTTGATAGTCAATATTCAATACTATCAACTTTTTTGACTAAAGCGCGGCTGGCCGGGGCGATCAAAAGGGTTAGGTTCTGATGCCGCCATTTTCCGGACGCCGATGACCGCGATCTACGATCTTTTCGCTGAGGCGATCCGCTCCCGGCGCCAAATTCTCTGCCGCTATGACGGCTATGCGCGCGAGCTCTGCCCGCACATTCTCGGCGAGAGCAAAGGCCATGCGGTGGCGCTTGCCTTTCAATTTGCCGGACAAAGCCGCTCCGGCCTGCCAAAGGGCGGCGAATGGCGCTGCCTCTGGCTCGACAGGGTCAGCGAAGCCCGGCTGCGCGACGGGCCTTGGCATAGCGGCGCTCTGCACGGACAGGCGCAATCCTGCGTCGAAAGCGTCGATCTCGACGTCAATCCGCAGAGCCCTTACGCACCGCGGCGGCGTTAGAGCGATCGCATCGGATTTGTCCGAAAACCGCTTCGCACTTTTCGGTCCGATGCTCTAGGCCTTTGCGATGCCGGCCGCTTCGTAAAGCGCCGGCTGAAACCCGACGAGGATTTTGCCGCCGCCGAGATCGAGAACCGGGCGCTTGATCGCCGACGGATGTTCGAGCATCAGTGCGATCGCCTTTTCGGCATCGAGGTCGGCTTTGTCCGCGTCCGGCAATTTGCGGAACGTCGTGCCGGCACGGTTGAGCAGCACCTCCCAGCCGGCCTTCTTGCTCCATTTTTCGAGATGCGCGCGGTCGATGCCGGCGGTCTTGTAATCGTGGAAGGCATAATCGACACCGTGGCTCTCGAGCCAGGCGCGCGCCTTCTTCATCGTGTCGCAGTTCTTGATGCCGTAGATCGTGATGGTCATGGATTGTCGCAGCGGTTGTCTCGACTCAACCTGAGGGACATCGCGCAAAATTGTCAATCTCTAGCCCGGTTTCTCCCGAAGCGCTTGTCGATCGAGAAGATAAGCGCCGAGCGTGAGGACAAAGCCGAGTACGACGATCGCGATCAGAACCAGGAAAAATGGATCCTTCGTCATCGCATAGAAGGCGACGAGGGAGGCGATGAAATAAGTGCGCACAAAAAGCGTTGTGGGATATTGCTGTTCCGAGCGCGCGCGGATCATCCCGAAGATAGACAGCCCCATTCCGCTCATGAACATGCCGGCAAGGCGCGTGAACACGTCGCTATAATCGCCATTGGATCGAAGAAGCACGAGCGTGGCATGCGGCCATGCCAGCAAGCCAAAACCGATGACGACAAGATACGAAGCCAGATAATAAAGGCTCAGTCGCGTCCGGGTCATGACAGTTTTGGCCCCGGCCTGCGGGCCACGCGCAACAGATAGGCAAAGATCGTGACGTGCACGATCATCTCGGCCGGCACATTGATCGCCGCGAGATAGTAAGAGGCGCCGAGCTGCGCCGGATCGACATGATATTTGAAGGTGGCAAAGTTGGCATAGACGAGGTCGAGCGTTCCTTCGATGTTGAAAAGCCAGACCATCGGCAAAGCCAAAAAGCTTTCGGTTCGGACGAGGAAAAGCGAAATCAGGCCGAGCATCACGGCGGTGAAGTCGCCATAGGCCGTCGGCACGGCGAAACCGGCGGGCAAAGCCGTCGAGACAAGACCCGGCATCAAGAACATCAATCCGTTGACGCGCAGGCACGAATAGAGAAGCAGCGGCGTCAGGGCTGCTTTGGCGGGTCGGTCCTTGATGTTCGGCCAGATGTACCAAATGGCAATGAGAGCAAACACAAGAAACGCGACGACATAGCTGATCATAAAGGGAATCATGTTGGCGTCCGCTTATGTGGCAAATTCGATAATGAGCCGGTTTAGCGCGTCGGGTTGATCGAGCGACAAAAAGTGGCCGCCGCGGGAAATGGATTTGCTGACCACGCCGGGAATCAATGCGGCGGTTCGCGCCCGCTCCTTGGGGCGCGACCAGTCATGATCGCTCCAGATCAGCAAAACCGGTCTGTCGATGCGATTATAGTCGGCTTGCGCGTCCTGCCAGCTTTGCGCATTGCGCAGCAGCGTGATGAAAGCTTGCGATTGCCCGGGGCGTTTTTCGGCGCTGTAGATCGCGTCGGCGAACGCCCGCGAGAGATGCTTCCGATCCGCGACGCCGCCGTCAAGCACGCGATGCACAAGCCAATGCGGCGCTAACGGAATGATGATGTCCCCGAAGATTGGGACGCGCGCCGTATGGGTGACGACGAAGCCGAAGACGGAGCCGCGGGCAAGGCCGAGCCCGTGGCCGTAATCATAGGGGTTGATGGCGACGACACGCCGAAGACGCGAATTATGCCGCGCCGCGAGGATGAGCGGGATGACGCCGCCGATCGAAATGCCGGCCAGTGTGACGTCATGCAAATCGAGCCTGTCCAAAAAGGCCTCGACCGCGGCCGAAAAGAACGACGCGTCGTAACGCGCGGCAGGCGCATCGGAATAGCCGTGGCCGGGAAAGTCGAGCGCATAGACCGTGAAGGCTTTTGCGAGCGCCGGCAGCATCGGCTCGAATATATCTAGCTGCGTTCGGAGCGTATGCAGGAGGACGAGCGGCTGTCCCGTGCCGACCGCGATATAACGCAGCCGCATCCCATTGATTTCGATGAAGCGAAATGGAATGTCCGGCGCCCACGGAAGCCGCTCTGGCTCGGGCGGCGCATGACGATCGGCCAAGATGAAATCCTCGCGGATGAGCACAGGCGCTGATTCTTCGGCGATGAGTGTCGGCAAGTCGAAAAGATGTTCAAGAACATCTTTTTCTGGCGGATAATCTGCTGACCAATCCGGGAGCCGAGCCATGCCTCATGTTCCTCAGCAAAAGCAGGAAACCCGCCAGCAAATTCTGCGCAGCGCGCGGCGTCTCTTCAACCGGAAGGGATTCGCGGAAGTTACGATCGACGAGATCATGAATGGCGCGGGGCTGACGCGCGGCGGTTTCTACCGTCACTTCAAAACCAAGGACGAGATCTACAGCGAAGCCTTGCTCCAGTTCACCTGCAAGGATCCGCCGGAGAAATGGCAGCGCAAATATATCGACCCCTGCGTCGAGGGGGTGCCGTTCGCGCGCATGATCGTCGAGGCTTATCTGTCGCGCGAGCACTTGCTGGATCACGACGGCTCCTGCCCGACGGCGAGCCTTGCGTCGGATGTGTCGCGCAGCAGCCTGCGGGTAAAGCAGGCGTTCCGGAAAGTTTTGGAGATGATGCTGACGGTTTTCGCCGGCAATCTGCGCGGCGAGGACGCACGCGAGCGGGCGCTCACCCTGGCCGCGCTCTGCGTCGGGGCCATGGTCGTGGGGCGGGCCGTCGACGATCCGGGGCTCGCCAATGCCGTCCGAAGCGCGGCGCGAAAGCACATTTTGGCAACCTCCGGCTGGGGCGAAGGCTAAGGCGGCGGACGCCCCGTCTTGACGCCGCGGCCTGCCGCCAACACCTCTTTGCAAGGAAACACGCAACCCGAAGGTGGTGTCATGAGCGAAGCCGCAAAGCCGATCAAAGCCCCCGGCCCCGACCATCCGATCATGGTCGCGCCTAATCCGAACCACGTGGTCGTGACCTTCGCCGGCCATATCGTCGCCGACACGCGCGAGGCGCTGACGCTCAGGGAGGCGAACTATCCGCCCGTCCTCTATATTCCTCGCAAGGATGCCAATATGGCGCTGTTCCGGCGGACCGAGCATGCCACCTATTGTCCCTACAAAGGCGATGCCAGCTATTTCACCCTGGTCGCCGAGGGCCGCGAAGCCGCCAATGCCGTCTGGACTTACGAACATCCGCATCCGGCCATGGAGGTCATCAAGGACCATCTGGCTTTCTATCCCGATCGCGTCGATGCGATCGAGGAACGCCACGCTTAATCCGCGCAGAAGGATCGATCCATGAGCACTTCCACCGGCAGGTTCACCGGCAAGACCGCACTCGTCACCGGTGGCTCGCGCGGCATCGGCCGCGCCATCGCGCTGACCCTCGCTAAAGAAGGCGCGCAGGTTCTCGTCCATTATGGCCGCGCCGCCGCGGAGGCCGAGACCGTCGTCGATGCGATCCGCAAGGCCGGCGGCCGCGCCGAGGCGCTTTCCGCTGATCTCGCCGCGCCGGAGGCGCCGCACAAGCTTGCCAAGGCGGTGCGCGGCATCGTCGGCGACAAGCTCGATATTCTCGTCGCCAATGCGGGCATTTCGAAAGCCGCCACGATCGAAGACACGAGCCTCGCCGATTTCGACAATCTCTTCGCGGTCAATGTCCGCGCGCCCTATTTCCTGGTGCAGCAATTGCTGCCGGTTCTCGGTCAGGGCGCCAGCATCATCTTCGTCTCGTCGGCGGTGGCCCGCGCGGTGGTCGGCTCGCTGTCGGCCTATGCGGCGACGAAGGGCGCGGTCGATACGCTGGTGCTCCATTTCGCCGCGGCCCTCGGCGAACGCGGCATCCGCGTCAATGCCGTGGCGCCGGGCGTCGTCGATACGGATATGTCGAGCTTCACCAAGACGGAGGCCGGCCGCAACATTGCGATGAGTATTCAGGCCTTGAAGCGCATTGCCGGGCCGGAGGATATCGCCGACGCGGTCGCCTTCCTCGCCTCCGACGAGGCGCGCTGGATCACCGGCGATACGATCCGCGTCGATGGCGGATCGAAGTTGTAAAAGGGCACGCGGGTCGATCTCTTAGTCCACGCCTTTATCGTCAGCCCGCGCGCGGCTTCACAACACCAAGCCGCAGCAGCGCCTCGCTCGTCGCCGCAATGATCTCTTCATTTGGGCGCGGCGACCAGCCGAGCATCTCGCGGGCCTTGGCATTGGAGGAGCGGCGCAGAATGCCAAGCTGCGGCACGACATGGCGCAGGATGGGGACGAAACGGGCGAGCACCCGCACGAGCCAATCCGGCATTTCGCGCGTCGGCGCGGCCGCGGCCGCGGGCCCGAGCTGCTGGCGCAACACGCGCGCCACGTCGATCATCCACATCGGCTCGCCCGCGACCGCGATAAAACGCTCGCCTTGCGCCTTCGGATCGAGCATCGCGCGCAGATGCAGATCGGCGACGTCGCGCACGTCGGCAAGGCCGAATCCGATGTGCGGCGCGGCGCGGACTCTGCCGTCGAGCATCCGTTGGATGATCTGGAGCGAGCCCGGCACATGCGTCCCGAGCAACGGCCCGAAAATCGCGGTTGGATTGATGACGGCAAGCTCCAACGCCCCGCCTTCCGTTTTGATGAATTCCCACGCGGCGCGCTCGGCCAGCGTCTTGGATTTGGGGTAAGCGTTGACCTCGGGGCTTTGGATATTCGTCCAGTCCGCTTCCGTGAACGGCTGGGCGCGGTTTCCATAGCCATAGCCGACGGCGGCGAACGACGAGGTGAGAACCACGCGCTTCACGCCCGCGTCGCGCGCCGCCCGGAGCACGCGCAGCGTGCCCTCGCGCGCCGGACGGATCAGCTCATTTTCGTCCTTGGGCAAGGCCACCGGCAGGGGCGAGGCGACGTGCTGCACATAATCGCAATCGGCAACCGCCGCGTCCCATCCCGCGTCGCTTTCTAGATCGGCCGTGACGAAGCTCAGGCCGTGCTCGGGATCGGCGCCGCCCATACGCAGATTGGCTTTCACCTCTTCGGCGCGCTTGAGATCGCGCAAGGTCGCACGCACCTCATGGCCGTTGCACAAAAGCGTGACGATCACATGGCTCGCTAGAAAGCCCGAACCGCCGGTCACCAAAACTCTGCTCATTCAGCGCGCTCCACTTGCGTCATTCGACGGAATGGAGGCATTCTAAACCTTCAACCTAGATTGAAGGTCAATATGAAGATTGGTGAGGTCGCGCAGCATGCCGGGGTGAGCACCTCCCGCCTGCGGTTCTACGAGGCGAAGGGCCTCCTGCCGCCCCCCAGCCGCGGCGCCAATGGCTATCGCGAGTACGAATTCCGCACGGTGAAGATCGTCGGCATCATCGAACGGGCGCAGCACCTTGGCTTTTCGCTCAAGGAGATCGCCACATTTTTAGCCATGCCGCCGGAGCAATGGAAAAATCCGGACGCGATCATTCCGCATGTCGAGGCGAAACTGCGCGAGATCGATGCGCATCTGCGCGAGGTGCAGAAGCGCCGGCGGGATTTGCGGGACTTGCTGGCGGAGCTAGCACAAAGATGAAAATATTATTCTCGCGACGCAATGGCTTCAATGAATCATGTGATCGCGATAGATCAAATAAATCAAAAGCCGGTGATGCGAGTGCAAGCGAAAACTTATTTTGATACAGCCGAGGTCGACTCGAAATTGAGATTCGCTTGAGCTTTAACGGATGATGGAAGTGCCAAATTCTTTTGAACTGCCGAGTAAAATCGAGCGACTTCTTGCTACACTTTCCAAACTCTACGCGCAGAGGGGCGAGCGTAATTTACAAGCTATTATCGTCAACTCTCAAACTGTGATTGATGAGGGATATAGCTATGATAATTGGAATGGGGGTACGCATGGTCACGCGCTGCATCTGGTTGTGCCAGAGCTAATCTATCTCAGCAATATGGAACAAATTGAATCACTTCAACAAGACATCGCACAAGATTTGAATAGACTTCATCATGTCGAAAACGAATTTATCGATAAAATATTTCTAGAGATGAATATAGAAGAGGATAATAATTGGCGGCAAGAATCTGGCTTGCTTCTAACTACGACTCGGCAAGTCAACCAAGATGATACCAAGCGCCTTTGGCTAGATGATCATTTCCGTCTTTTTCTAAGCCATAAGACCAGCGTAAAACGGGAAACGGCAACGCTCAAAGAGGGTCTTCGCCTCTTCGGCGTATCAGCATTCGTTGCGCATGAAGATATTCACCCAACAAAAGAATGGCAGGAGGAAATCGAAAATGCGTTGTCGACCATGGACGGATTCGCTGCACTTCTTACCTCGGATTTTCATGACAGTGATTGGACCGATCAGGAGGTAGGTTATGCGCTTGCTCGTGGCGTTCCTATTATTGCCGCTGGCCTTGACCGAAATCCATATGGCTTTCTAGCCAAATTTCAAGCGCTAGCCACTGATTGGGTCGGGGCACCAGAAGGCATTGTCAAACTGCTTATAAAGAATGATCGAATGCTTAGCGCCTATATCCGTGCCTTAGCCAAGTGTTCCAATTTTAACGACGGCAACACGCTTTCACGCATCCTTCCGGCTATCGAAAGTATGAACGAGGCGCAGGTCGACGCTGTTGTTCAGGCATTCAATTCCAATAGCGAATTGAGGGGCAGCTTTGGGTTCAATGGAAATAGAGTTAGAGAATGGGGTCCCGGGCTAATCCCACATCTTCATCGGTGGGGCTCACGCCGTTACATGAAAGACACCAGAAATCCCATGAATATCGTCCTCGATGCTGGACGTTAATTTTGTTCTCACTCCCGTCCTTCACATCCGTAAACACGCGATTAGCGCTAGCAATTTGTTGGTCGCTGGGTGGCTCGCACAAGGAAGATACAGCCGGTCGTAACGGCGGTACATGGCGGCTGCAGTCACCTAGGTTCCTGATCCTCCAAAGAATCACGTAGAGACGCGGCGTCGGAGATAGTACGATACTTAGGTGTTGACCTAAGTGTTGTGCCGCGTTACGGTCCGGTCATTGGTAGCTCCAAGGCCGAGACCATGTCCGCTTCGCCCCGCGCCGCCGCGCGCAACACGACCCAGCCACCGCCGGCCTTGCTCGTCGACGGCATTTTCCGCGCGCTGTCGGATCCGACGCGGCGCGATGTTGTCGAACGGCTGAGCGCCGGCCCCGCTTCGGCCAGCGAGTTGGCCGCGCCCTACAAGATGGCGATGCCCTCGTTCTTCGAGCACCTGAAAGTGCTGGAAGGATGCGGGCTGGTGCAATCGGAAAAGCAAGGCCGCGTCCGCACCTATCAACTGGTCTCCGAACGCTTGCAGGTCGCGGAGGACTGGCTCGGCCGCCAGCGCCGGCTCTGGGAACGCCGCCTCGATCAACTCGATGCCTATTTGCTGAAACTCAAACAGGATGGTGTGAAATGAAGTCGGTATCGGCAAAGCACGATCCCAAGCTCGATCTCGTCATGGAGCGCGAGGTCGACGTTCCTGTCTCGCTCGTCTGGAAAGTGTGGACGACGCCGGAGCATCTGAAGCATTGGTTCTGTCCACGCCCTTGGACGGTCACGCATTGCGAGATTGATCTGCGGCCGGGCGGTATCTTCAGCAATATTATGCGCGCGCCAGACGGGCAGGAATATCCGAACGTCGGCTGCTATCTCGAGATCGTCGAGAACGAGCGCCTTGTCTTCACCGATACGCTGCTGGCCGGCTATCGCCCAGCGCCCAATCCCTTTACCACGGCGGTGCTGGAATTATCGCCGCTCGGCCCCGAGCGCACCCGGTATGTCGCCACCGCCATTCATGGCAGCGAAGCGACGCGCAAGAAGCACGAAGAGATGGGCTTCCATAACGGCTGGAATACGGTGGCGAACCAGATGGTCGAATACATCAAGGCGGGGAACGTGCGTCTCTGACTTAAAAGAGTCAGCAGAACATGCCATCATGGCGGTATCATCGACCGCGCGGCATGCTGCTACTCTGGAGACGTGATGCCCTCGTTCGATCAGACGCCGGATGAGCCCGAGCCGTTCGGGTATAAGATCTCATGGTTTGCCCTGAAGACCTCCGATCCAGCCGCCGTTCTCGAAGCGATCGAGGCTGAAGAGGCGACGCCGGCCAATTGGGCGTCCGGCCTTGCGGCCGCACATTTCCACGGCGATTCGCAAAAGGGCGATCCGTGGCTCTTCATATCGCCACCGGTCGGCGGTTGGGTCTTCGCGGTAAGCTTTTCGTTGCCTTATCCCGTGACGATCGATGGTGAAGATGACAGCGGGGCGAAATTTGATGCGCTGTTTTCTCGCTTGATGGAGCGGTTTGATGAAGTTCAGTTCTTCGGTAGTTACCGCGTGATCGGTTTTGCCGCGTGGGCGCGCGCGCTCAAGGGCAAAGTGACGCGAATCTTTGCCTATGCCGGTTCCGAAGGTCAGATTTTCGCGAATTTCGGTGAACAGACGGCGGAAGAGGCGAAACTGGGGTTGGCAAACCTGACTGGGCTCTCATCGTCCGACGCAATGGACAAAATTTGCGCCATAGAGGAGGAACAAGAGGCAGAGGAGATCCGGCTTGTCGCAAGCGGACTCTCTCGAGCTGACGCACGAGCGAGGGTCCTGCAAAACTCCCGCGATCCTTTGCCCCATGAAACCGACGTGACTGACCTTGCCGGGCTTTGGAGTCTCGACCCGACGGAATTGTCAGGCCTAGGTGAGTTGCCCGGTTTGGGATGGGCGGCGCGATTGCCAAAGCATTTGGCCGGGTAACGCCGGAAAATCCGTTAAACGCGAATTGATTAGGCCGTCGATTGTTGACCTTGAGGTTGTAATAGGGTCACGGAAAGGACCCAAAACAACCATCACCAATGCTCGTACTTTGATCGGGAAAGATTTGCGCCTGGCGACGTTATTGGGCAGATATCGTCACATCACCTAGAGTCGCGCGATGACCGATTACGAACTCTACTACTGGTCCGTACCGTTCCGCGGGCAGTTCGTCCGCGCTGTCCTGGCCTATGCCGGCAAGCGGTGGAGCGAAGGCGGCGACGCGGCGATTTCGAGGCTCATGGACAGCCCTGCCGACCACATGCCGGTCCCCTTCATGGGGCCGCCCCTGCTCGTCGACAAAAAGGCGGATTTCGCCGTCGCCCAGGTGCCGGCCATCATCCTTTATCTGGGCGAGACGCTGCATCTCATGCCCGCCACCCCTGCCCTGCGCGCCATGACCATGAAGATCGTCAATGATGCCAATGACGTGATCGACGAGATCACGCTCGATGGCGGCCGCGAGATGTGGACGGCAAAGCGCTGGCGGGATTTCACCCCTCGCCTGGAAAAATGGATGACGCTATGGGAAGAGACCGGCCGGCGGCATGGCCTGACGGCGAGCTCCGGCTTCCTGCTTGGCGGCGAGAAACCGGGCATCGCCGACATCGTGACCGCCGTCCTCTGGTCGACCATGACCGATCGCTTTCGCAAGATTGAGATAATCTTTAAAGAAACCGCGCCTATGACAGCGGCACTGACGCGGCGGGTTGCCGACCTGCCGCCGCTGGCGGAACTGGCCGTCAAGGCCAAGCACGATTATGGTGACGCTTATTGCGGCGGGCAGATCGAGGCTTCGCTGCGCAAAGTGCTGGATGCTTGAGCGCTAAAGGGAGGTTCAATGTTTAATCGCCGGCTCACGACAGCCATAATCGCGGCCTGTGCCGCTCTTCCTCTGATGGTGCGCGCGGCGGAGGCCGTTCAGTGCGGCACCGGTCCCGGCGGCTTCGAGGCCTGGAAGAGCGCCTTCGCCGACCAGGCGAAAGCGCAGGGCATCGGCAACGCCGGCATCGAGGCCCTGATGGCGACGCATTACAATTATCCGACCATCGCTGCCGACCGCGGCCTCAAAAGCTTCCGCCTGTCGCTGCCCGCCTTCATGGCCAAGCGCGGCGCCTCGGTGATTGCGGCGCGGGGCCGCAAGCTCAAGCTGTCGCATGCGGATCTCTTCGCCTCGATCGAGGAGCGCTATGGCGTCCCGGCCGGCCCGCTGATCGCCATCTGGGGCATGGAATCGGGCTTCGGCAGCCAGCACGGCAATCAGCAATCGCTCTCGGCCATCGCGACCCTCGCCTATGACTGCCGCCGGCCGGACTTTTTCACCGATCAGCTCCTGGCGGCACTGAAACTGGTGGACGCCGGGCGCCTGTCGGCCGAAACGCGCGGCTCCATGCATGGCGAAATCGGCCAGACGCAATTCCTGCCGAAGACGGTGCTGGAATATGGCGTCGGCGATCTCGACACGCCCTCGGGCGCGCTGGCCTCGACCGCCAATTACCTCAAGGCGCATGGCTGGCAGCGCGGCGCCGGCTATCAGCCGGGCGAGCCCAATTTCGCGGCGATCCAGGCGTGGAATGCGGCCACCGTCTATGAACAGACGATCGCCATCGTCGGGAAAGAGATCGACGGCGGGGATGATTGAGCCGCTTGACGGCCCCCGCGCCGGTCGCGACCGCAACATGCGCTTGCGGTCGCGTCGAACTTAAAGCGTCGGGCAGCCCGATCGCGAGCGCCGTCTGTTATTGCGACGACTGCCAAGAGGGCGCGCGTCGGATCGAAGCTTTGCCAAACGCCGGCGCTGTGGCCGATCCCGACGGCGGCACCGCCTACATCCTCTACCGGAAGGATCGCATCGCCTGCGCCAGCGGCGCCGAATTGCTGAAGAGCTATAAGCTCAAGGAAACGTCGGCCACGAACAGGGTCGTCGCGACCTGCTGCAATTCGGCAATGTTCGTGAGCTTCGATCGCGGCCTGCACTGGGTCTCGGCCTATAGAGCGCGATTTCACGGCGACCTGCCACCGCTGCAGTTCCGAACCTGTACGAAGTTCAAGCCGGCGGCCGTTGCGCTTCCCCAAGATGTGTCGAGCTATAAGACCTATCCCCCAGCGCTCGTCTTCAAGCTTCTCGCATCGCGCATTGCGATGTTGATCGGCCGGTAAACCGGCGCGCCTGATCAAGATTTCACGCGTGCGGCTGGATGAAAATCCCGCCATCGGCTATCTGACAGCATGTTCTTGTCCATTGCCACCACACATCAGCCGGCGACCGATCTCGGGTATCTGCTGCATAAGCACCCCGAGCGTCTGCATGAGATCGAGCAGACCTTCGGCAAGGCGTGGGTGTTCTACCCCGACGCCAGCGACGCGCGTTGCGAAGCCGCGCTCGTCCTCGATGTCGATCCTGTTGGTCTGGTTCGCGGCAAGGGCCAGGCGCAGGGCCTGCTCGATCAATATGTGAACGACCGTCCCTATGCAGCATCCTCGTTTCTCTCGGTGGCCTTGAACAGGGCCTTCCGGACGGCCATGAGCGGCGTCTGCAATGCGCGGCAGGAACTCGCCGAGAGTGCCATTCCCCTCGAAGCGACGGTTACGCCCCTGCCGATGCGCGGCGGCGCGGCGCTGGTGCGGCAGCTTTTCGAACCGCTCGGTTGGCGCGTCGATGTCGATCCGATCGCTGGGCCGGATGCCGGCAAGCTTTACGCGCGGGTGAGGCTCGCCGGAGCGGCGCGTCTCAGTGCCCTTCTCAATCATCTCTATGTGCTGATCCCGGTTCTGGACGACGCCAAGCACTATTGGGTCGGCGAGGACGAAATCGACAAATTGCTCAAGCATGGCGAAGGCTGGCTCGATCAACACCCGGCCAAGGAATTGATCGTGCGCCGCTATCTGCGTCATCGCGGCATTCTGGCGCGTGCCGCGCTCGAAAGGCTGGCGCCAGAGACGCAAGCGGAAGCCATAGCGCCGGAGGCGCGCAGTGCGCCTGAAGACGCGCTGGAAGCACCGATCCGCCTCAACGACGAACGGATGGCGGCGGTCGTCGAGGCGCTGCGCGCGACCGGCGCCAAGACGATCGCCGATTTGGGCTGTGGCGAAGGCAAATTGCTGCATCGTCTCCTGCGCGAGCGATGGGCCGAGCGGCTGATCGGCCTCGATCCAGCGGCGCGCGAACTCGAATGGGCGGCCAAGCGGCTGAAGCTTCATCTCCCCGGCGGGCCGCCGGAGGGACGCGTGCTGCTGTTGCATGGCTCCTTGACCTATCGCGATGACCGCTGGGCCGATGCGGATGCGGCGGCGCTTGTCGAAGTGATCGAGCATCTGGACCCGGATCGCTTGTCGCTCGCCGAGCGCGTCGTCTTCGGCGAGGCGCGACCTGCTAATGTCGTGGTGACGACGCCCAACGCGGATTACAACGCGCTCTTTCCGAATTTGGCGGCCGGTGCCTTCCGTCATCCCGACCATCGGTTCGAGTGGACCCGCGCGGAGTTCGAAGCCTGGGCGGAGAAAATCGGATCGACATACGGCTATCGGGCCGCGTTCGCGGGTATCGGCCGGATGGACGAAGCGCTCGGCACGCCGACACAGATGGCGGTGTTCACCCGATGAGCACGGCCGATAACCAGATTGAGCTTCCCGATTTCTCGCTCGTCGTGCTCATCGGCTCGAGCGGATCGGGCAAGTCGACGTTCGCCGCAAAGCATTTCCTGTCGACGGAAGTGATTTCGTCCGACCATTGCCGCGCTCTGATCTCGGACGACGAGACTAACCAAGACGTCACCGCCGACGCTTTCGAACTGGTGCGCGAAATCGCGGCAAAGCGGCTGAAGCACAGAAAGCTCGCCGTCATCGATGCCACGAACGTGCGTCCTGCCGATCGCAAAGGCTGGATCGAGCTGGCGCGCCAATGGCACGCCCTGCCCGTCGCCATCGTGTTCGACCCCGGCATCGAAATTTGCGTCGAGCGCAACAAGGCGCGGCCCGACCGGACCTTTGGCGGTCAGGTCGTTCAAAGAATGGTTTCGGAGGTGCGACGCGGCCTCGGCGGCCTCCAGCGCGAGGGCTTCCGCCAAGTCTGGAAGCTCACCAGCGTCGAGAGCATCGACGCGGCCAGTGTCACTCGTCAGCCGCTTTGGACCGATAAACGCGACGATGCGGGGCCGTTCGATATCATCGGCGATGTGCACGGCTGCGCCGATGAGCTTCAAGCCCTGCTCGCCAAGCTTGGATATCGGATCGAATGGTCTGACGACCGCGGTGAGCGCGCGGTCAGCGTCGCTCACCCCGAAGGGCGAAAAGTGGTTTTCGTCGGCGATCTCGTCGACCGGGGGCCGAACTCGCCGGACGTCTTGCGGATCGCGATGAGCATGACGGCGGCCGGAACCGCCTATGCCGTCCAGGGCAATCATGATCAAAAGTTCCTGCGTTGGCTGGCGGGACGCAAGATCACGATCGCGCATGGCTTGCAGCAGACGATCGATCAACTTGAGGGTCAGCACCGGGGCTTCCGCGAGGCCCTGCCGAAATTCCTCGACGGGCTGCGCAGTCATGTTTGGCTCGACGGCGGGCGATTGGCCGTCGCGCATGCCGGTTTGAAAGAAGAGATGGTCGGGCGTGGATCGGCCGCCGTGCGGGAATTCGCGCTTTACGGCGAGACGACCGGCGAGATTGACGCATTCGGCCTGCCTGTCCGCGCTGATTGGGCCGCAAGCTATCGGGGCCCGACCACGATTGTGTACGGCCACACGCCGGTCCTGCGCGCGGACTGGGTGAACAACACGCTCTGCATCGATACCGGCTGCGTCTTTGGCGGCAAACTGACGGCCTTGCGTTGGCCGGAAAAGCAACTGGTCGACGTCCCGGCCTTGCAAACCTGGTCCGAGCCGATCCGGCCTTTGCACGGCGCAACAGAGTCGACGTCGGCGCAAGCCGATGCGGATCAAGTGCTCGACATCAAGGATGTCAGCGGGCGACGCTGGATCGAGACGGACCTCATGGGCCGCATCGTCGTCGCGGAAGAGAACGCCTCTGCCGCCTTGGAAGCGATGAGCCGATTTGCGCTCGCCCCGCAATGGCTCGCTTATCTGCCGCCGACGATGTCGCCCTCCGAGACCAGCGCGCGCGAGGGATGGCTGGAGCGGCCGGAGGAAGCCTTCGCCCATTTCCAGGCACGCGGCGTGGAAGACGTCGTGTGCGAGGAAAAGCATATGGGCTCGCGCGCCGTGATCGCGCTTTGCCAAACGGCAGACGCCGCCAAGGCACGATTTGGTGTCACGGGCGACGAAACGGGTGCGATCTGGACGCGCACCGGCCGGGCTTTCTTCAACGAACACGCCATGACCGAAGGCCTGCTCGCCCGGCTGCGCGCGGCGGTCGATCACGCGGGTTTGTGGGAAGAGCTTAAGACCGACTGGCTGCTGCTCGATGCCGAGATCATGCCCTGGTCGGCCAAGGCCGGCAGCCTGATTGAAAGCCAATATGCCCCCGTTGCCGCCTCATCCCGCGCGGGCTTCGACGCGGCGGCAGACGCCTTCGCGCGGGCGAGCCAGCGCGGCCTCGACATCGCCAGTCTTCGCGATCACTTCGCCGATCGCGCGCAACGCGCCGCGCTCTATGCCAAGGCCTGGGCGCCTTACGTATGGCCGGTGTCCGGCGTCGGCGATCTCAAAGTCGCGCCGTTCCATCTCCTCGCGAGCGAAGGCCGCGTTTGGTTCGATCAGGACCATGTTTGGCATATGGGACTGGCCGATCGCCTGGCCGCGGCCGCGAGCGACGTCGTCACGCGCACGCAATGGCGGACGGTCTCGCTCGCCGACGCGAAGGCTGCTGAAGACGCCATCGGTTGGTGGGAAACGCTGACCAAGAGCGGCGGCGAAGGCATGGTGATCAAGCCGCGCCAGTTCATCACGCGCGGGAAGAAGGGGCTGATCCAGCCCGCTTTGAAAGTGCGCGGCCGCGAATATCTGCGCATCATTTACGGACCGGAATACGACGCCCCAGACAATCTCGCTCGGCTGCGGGAGCGCGGCCTCGGCGGCAAGCGCAATCTTGCGCTGCGCGAATTCGCGCTCGGCCATGAGGCGTTGATGCGGTTCGTTGCGCGCGAACCGCTCAGGCGGATCCATGAGTGTGTTTTTGCCGTGCTGGCGCTTGAAAGCGAGCCGATCGATCCCAGGCTTTGAAGGCTGGGGCGCAAGCTCGCACCATATGGGGGCATGCAATCGATGATCCGGCAGTTATCCAAAGCGGCTGTTTGTCTGACCTTAGGCGTTTGGGCGGCACTGCCAACGCTGGCCGCCACGCCGATAGGTCCCGCGACCTGGGGCAACCCCAATCAGCCATGGGGTGTCCGCCGGCCTGTCACGGCGGCAGACCGCGCACTGATCGCACATTATCGATCAGGTCATAAAGTGTCGGTGATCGGCCCGAAATTCACCAACCCTACCGTGCTTCGGTCGGAATGGTCGTTGCAATCCGACGACAACCCGGGCCTCAAATCCTGCCGGCGTCCCGAGAATGTCGTCATCACGAGCAATGAATTGCAGTTGCGGACGCTCGCCGCCACAAATTGCCGCGCCAAATGGTCCACCGGATCGATGATAAGCAAGCTGCGGCAAAGATACGGCTTCTTCGAAGCATCCATGAAAATCGCCAACATCAGCGGTCTGAACAACGCCTTCTGGCTGGTCACCGAAGACCACTTCGAGATCGACATCGCGGAAGCTCATTTCCCCAACGACGTTCGCCTGACCCTTCATAACAATAACAATTGGAACACGGAGAAAGACGACAAATTGCACGCGGTCGGCTTCGACAGCAAATTCGTCGAAAATCTCTCGCAAGCCTACCATGATTATGGCGTGCTGTGGACGCCGACGGACATCATCTTCGAGATCGACGGCGCGCCGATTGCCGCCATCGCAACACATGGATCGATCAAGGGGGCTGCCGATATTCGCTTTTCGACGGCCGTAACCGAATTTGGGGGCAAGATCCCGTCCAATCCCGCCGGCCACCATATGTACGTCAAGTCGCTCCGCGTTTTGCGCTTTGAACCGAAATAAGCGCAGCGGCGCGCCAAGATCGACAGCTCGCAACTCTTCACCGAAAAGGAGATCGTTATGGCCTTCGTGAACACGTTTTGCGAAGAGGAGCTGGCGACCTATGGTTTTCGTATTCTGCGAAAGGCAGCGCCTCCGCAAAAAATCAGGATCGATCAGCTAGAGATCGCGCGTGCCAACATTTTCACGACGCTCGAAAACGCCAAGAGCATAAACGTGGAATTCGTTGATTTCGAAGATCAAGCGTGGATCGTCGCAAAAGATAACACGAACTACATTCTTTTTGGCCGTATTTCAGGAGAGCCAATCACCATAGATCAGGATACATCTCGCGTATATATTCACCACAAGACCTCACGTCATATTGCAAATAGCGGCATCACTGCATTCTCGTGCTGCTTTAATTATCTGCAATCGATGATTTGCAAAAACAGATCGAAGATTTTGTACGCGAAAGAATTTCAGAAAATTGCAGGGCTCAACGAGATTACGGCTTTTCCAGAAGATGCAGCCGATGGCGCAACAGAGCTTCGCGGGCTTATTGAAGCGGTCGACCCCATCGGTCTCGAGTCAGGAAGCTTTTGGGACATCATCTTGTCCGAGCTGGAGGACGGTAGGTTGCCCGTCCTGATTCAGCCTGATTTCTATTTTGCGAACGGACGCATGCTGCCAGGTCAATAGAGTCCCGCCCCGGAAACATCGCACGCGACGGAAGCGCCGACCTATGCGCCGCGTCGCCTGCGGAAGAACCACCCGAAATACAGGCAGAAAAGAAAGAGCGCGAAGTGGATCGCGCCGCGCATGGCGCTGAGCTCCGGCGACTGGACGGCACTGGTCCACATCAATGGGATCGGGATCTTTGCCATATAGAAGTAGAATTGCATCCCGCTGCTGACAAAGAACGCGCCGGCGAGGAATTTGCGGTACTCGCGGTAACGCACCGCGACACAGAGCGTCGGCAGCCCGATCACGATGATTCCGGCGATAAGATAGGGAAGCATGGGCGTCTCTCAAGCTGAGACTTGCCATTGGCCTTATATTCAATATATTCGGGATATGCCGAATTTGTCAAATAAACTGCGCAAGGACGAGCGGCAGTTCGTGGAGGATGTCGCCCGGCTGCTGACACCTTGGGGTGTGCCGCATGTCGCCGCCCGGCTCTACGGCCATTTGCTGCTCTGCCCTGCCCCCGTCAGTCTCGACGAGATCACCGAGGGGCTTGGGGTCAGCAAGAGCAGCGCAAGCGTGGCTGCTCGGCTATTGGAGAGTTACACGCTCGCGCGCCGCCACAGCGAGCCTGGAACGAAGCGCGCGCTTTACGCCGTGGCCGACGACTACGAAGCCATGATCCTGCAGCAGAACCGTCTGCTCGACGCCTTGGCCGGCCAATTGAACGCCGGGGCCGCGATCACCGCCTCCAAGGCGGCCAGCGGGCGGCTCGAGGAGATGGCTGAATTCTATCGCCTGATGCGCGCTGCCATGGAGGACGCGATGAAGCGCTGGAAGCGCCGCCGGCGATCGCGATGAGAGGCGCACTCCGCCGCGGCGTTTGCCGGGCAGAAGCATCAACAGCATTGGCGCGAGAGGCACGACATGGGTCTCATTCTGAATCTTATCGTTCAGACGATCGTCTGGTACGGTTTCATGGGCGCGGTCATCTTCGGCGCCGCGGGCACAATCGGCTACTTCGGCGGCTGGCTCTATCTCGCTGAAATGGTCGCCATCTCAATCGTTTTTGGGGCCACTGCGGTGCGCGCCGATCCCGGTCTGGTGCGAGAGCGGCTGAAGCCTCCTGTGCAGAAGGATCAGCCGCTCGCGGACAAGCTGCTCCTCATCCCGATGCTGCTCCTCATATTCGCGGCAATGGGCTTCATGGCGGCGGACGCCATGCGCTGGCGCTGGTCGGCGATGCCATCCTTCGTGCAATGGGCAGGATCGGGCGTCCTTCTGGCGGCCTTCTTGTTCATCTACTGGACCATGCGCACGAACAGTTTCGCCGCGCCCGTCGTCAAAATACAGAAAGACCGTGGGCAGGTGGTCATCACAACGGGTCCTTATGCCATCGTCCGCCATCCGATGTATTTCGGTGCGCTCTTCTACTTCGCCGGCACCTCGCTCGTGCTCGGCTCATGGTGGGGGCTTGCGACGATTCCGATTTTCGCCCTTTTGTTCGGCATCCGCATCGGCATCGAGGAGAAGATGCTACGTGAGGGCCTCGAGGGCTATGACGATTATGCGCGCCGGGTGCGCTGGCGGCTGGTTCCGCACATCTGGTGAGAATCGCCTCGCGGACGTCAGCTGGCACCGAGATGACGCGCCAGCTTGCCCAAGGTCTGATAGCCGTACTCCACAGCACCGAAGCCGATCGTCGCATCGCGCTGCTCCTTGGTCGGGTGGAGCTGGCGCATGGTCAGGACGGTCTTTCCGTCGCTCTGCGCGTCGAACGTCACAATGACATAGAAGCGCGCGGGATCTTCATCCTTGTCGGGGCCGTGCTCGATCTCGATCAGCCGCGGCGCTTCCACCCGCAGGAACACCATCCGGTTGTCGTAGCGCGTGCCGTCCGGGCCCATGTAGATGAAGCGCCAGCGCCCGCCGGCGCGGATGTCGCACTCCAGCGATTCAACCTTGAATCCGTCGGGCCCGAACCATTGCACGATCTGCTTCGGGTCGGTCCATGCCTGGAAGACGCGCTCGCGCGGTGCGTCGATCACACGGCTCAGCACGATCTCGCGATCGAGCGCCCAGGTTCTGCGGGGGTCAGCGTTCACAATCGTCGCCTTTCGTCTCTGTCGTTGCGAGAAATTGTTCCAGACGGTCGAAGCGCGCCTCCCAGGCAGCGCGGGTATGATCGAACCAGCGGGCGGCCTCGGCGAAGCGCTCGACATTCAGCCGACACGGACGCCTCTGCCCGTCGCGCCCGCGCGCGATGAGGCCGGCGCGCTCCAGCACCTTCAGATGCTGCGACACCGCCGGCAGGCTCATCGCGAAGGGGCCGGCAATCTCCTGCACCGTCAGGTCGCCCTGAGCCGCCAGACGGCTCAAGATTGCCAGCCTGGTCGGGTCGCCGAGCGCCGCAAACGTCTGCGGAAGAGATTGAGAAGCCTGCACGTTTTCGACCCGACACATATTTAAGTGTTTGCTTAAATAACGAGGGTCGGACGGTCTGTCAAGCGAAAGGGCCGCATCCGGGAACGAATGCGGCCCTTAGGGCGTGCTTGCGATTCAATGTGAGTACGATTTCTCGGAGAACTCTCGCCGCTACCGTTCCGAACGACGAGGTTGAAGCGGTTCGTTGCGCGCTGCAGACGGCAGATATTTCGATGTGCGGCCGTGCAGAAAACGACATAGTCGATCTCGTTCACGCCCATATAGACCTTGAATCCAGCCGCAACATATTACATTTCAAAGAAAATGACTTTCATCAAAAATCTAAAAAAATATAATATATTCAGATGGTTAGTTAAAGTGTATGAAACGTACTTTAGATTATCACATGCCGATGTAATTGATATAAGATGAATCAAAGGACATTTTTGTCGGAGCTTTGATTATGACGAATACGAAACCGACCGTCGGCGCGGCGATCGACGAGATCACTAAAGCCCTTGAAACGTTCGATGCGCATGAACGAAATACAATTCTCGCAACCGTTTGCGCGTTGTTGAAAATAGCTCCTCCTGTCGGCGTTAGTCCGCAAAATCTGCACATCGAAACTCCCAAAGGTGCCGAGCTTATAAAGGCGGCGCCGCAACAATCGGAGCTTGAGCCCGGAATCGATATCAAGACGCTGAAAAACCAGAAGCAGCCAAACTCTGCGCGCGAAATGGCATGCGTCGTAGCTTACTACCTATCCGAAATCGAGAAACAGCCAACGATCACCGCGACAGATATCGAGAAGTATTTCAAGCAAGCGGGATACAAAGTTCCGTTGGCAGTGGAGCAAGTTTTACCGGATGCAAAAAAAGCAGGCTACTTTGAACTCGAATCACGCGGCGTCTATAAGCTAAATCGAGTCGGTTACAACGCCGTGGTACACAGCATGCCCAGAAAGGAAAAGGGCTGATCGTACGATGTCCGACATTCCGTCAATGCTGCGCGATCTCGATCATGTAAAGAAGATCATTCGCCAACTCAAAAGCAATCAGATTTTTTCAAAGCCCGTCGCGGCCGATCTACACGCGCTGGCCGCGCAGTATTTTTCGGATTTGAGAAATCAATTACCGAGCGGCGAATTGGACGTCGCGGCTGCGGACAAAGCGTTTAGTCTTCTGCATGATCTTTCGCGAAAAAATCCTTCGAAGCAAAAATGCTTAGATACCTTAACAGATGCGCGGAAATTGTTAGTGCGGCTCGAAGGAGCGAGTCTTTCGAAGCAAGCAAGCGGATCAGGAGTCGTGACGCCGGTAGATGAGGAAATAATCGCCACGTTGGACGAAATCTGCGTGCCAGCGGCGATGTGTTATCGACAAGCAATGGCTGACCTTGCGACCGACCGATTTTCATGGCGCGGCACCGCAACCGATCTTCGGGAAGCGCTTCGCGAGACTCTTGATAGGCTTGCTCCCGATGCCGACGTAGAGTCGATGCCGAATTATAAAGCAGAGCCAGATGCCAAGCGGCCCACGATGAAGCAAAAAACTCGCTTTATACTCCGTAGCCGCGATATGAAAAGCGGCCAAATGGCAACCTCGGAAGATGCTATCCACCATATCGAGGAGAGCTTGGGCGGTATTACGCGCTCGGTTTACACACGATCCAGCACATCAACTCATACGCCTACTACAAAAGAGGAGGTGTCCCGATTGCACATATGGGTACGGGTCACGCTCTGCGAATTGCTGGCGATACGAATGCGCTGGTGAGCACTCGCACTCAATCGCGTTGCGGCCGAAAAATTCATGTCGTAGGAAAGGAAGTCCGCCGTCAGCGCCGGCGGCGCGCAGCAACATCATTCTCGAATCCGCGTGACGATCATCGACACCTTGCGGCGGTTGGCATAAAGCTCGGCTCGAAAGATATATCGCCATTCCACGGGCGACGTAAGGTCAGGAATGGCGAGATGGATTGTCCGCGATTTTATTTGCGCCAGCGCGAGGTCATTCGGCGAACTTGGCGCATAATCGGCAATCGCATCGATGTAGACCTTTAGGTCGTCGCTAATTGCTTCCGGATTGGCGGCATATTCCGGAGCGAGGGTGTACAGCGTTTCGGTTCTGATCGCTTCACCGGACTTCGGATTGAAAAGGTGGAAGATTTCACTCTCGGGACCGAGATCCGTCGTGCCCGGCAGTTTTTTGCAGACATAGTCTCGCCAAGACATCTTTTACCCCCACTCGATTGTCAGTCGCGCGATACGGACAGTCCCGCGAGAAGCGGCGCATGCGCGGCGAGCCTGCGGGATAGGAACTCGGTGAAGAACCGCACGCGCTTCGTCTTGCGTGTCTCCCCCTGCGTAAGAAGCCAGAGCGTTCCGTACATGTGCAGCTCGGTGCCCGGCACCCGCACCAGAAGCGGGTCGGCGTCGCCGACAAAGCACGGCAGCGTCGTCATCCCGAGCCCTTGCCGTACGGCGACGATCTGCGCCTCGGCGTCCGTGGTCCTGAACGGAACGCCCGTGGTGCGAACCTCACCCTCGTGGGCCCAATCCGGGATTCCATGAATACTGATGACGATCCAGCGGACGGGATCAGGCGCGCCCGCCCGCCACGCGGCGAGCCGATCGCGGGACATGTAGACGCCGCCGAACAGCTCCGGTCCCTTCAGGCCGTGAAGATTGAGCGGCAGAGTTTTGCGGTCGTAGACGACGCGGATCGCGACATCGGCCTCCCGGTTGGTGAGATTTGCCAGCTCGCCGGACGACAGGATGTCCATCTCGATGTCCGGATGCAGACGCGCGAACTCAGCGAAGTCCGGCATGAGCAGGTGTGTTGCGAGGGGCGGTGCCAACGTCACCCGCAGAAGCCCGCGCACGCCTTGGTCGCGCCCGAAGACGCGCGTCTCCAGCAGGTGCGATGACGCTTCCATCTGCTCCGCGAACTCGAGAACCTCCTCGCCTGCCGCCGTCAGACGATAGCCCGCGGGCAGCTTGTCGAACATCTGCGCCCCGAGCCGTTCCTCGAGCTGGGCGACGCGCCGCAGCACGGTCGAGTGGTTCACCCCGAGGCGCTCGGCAGCGGCCCGCACCGAGCCTCCGCGCGCGACGGCCAGAAAGTAGCGAATGTCATCCCAGTCGATCATGGTGCAATCCCGCACCGCAGGTGCGCTTTCCAAAACCAGTGTCCCATAGATGAAGCTATTAGCTCGCCTGGTTCGATTTTGCACCACCGATGTGCTAACTTCCGCACTCAACGCCTGACGCGGGCGCACCCATTTCGAGGTTCTCGACGGAAGGAGACGTCATGGGAAAGCTTGCGGGTAAGGTTGCCGTCATCACGGGTGGATCGAGCGGCATGGCGCTGGCGAGCGCCAGGCGGTTCGTTGAAGAAGGCGCCTATGTATTCATCACGGGCCGAAGGCAGGAGGCGCTCGACGAGGCCGTCAGGCTGATTGGCCGGAACGTGACCGGCGTGCGTGGCGACGCGGCCAATCTCGACGACCTCGACCGCCTGTTCGACACCGTCAAGCGGGAAAAGGGCAAGATCGACGTCCTGTACGCGAGCGCCGGCACGGGCGAAGCCGTCCCGCTGGGCGAGATTACCGAGCAGCACTTCGATGCAGCCTTCGACCTGAACACGCGCGGCACGCTGTTCGCCGTTCAGAAGGCGTTGCCGCTGTTCAACGATGGCGGATCGATCTTCATGACCGGGTCGGTTGCTTCGGTGAAAGGTTTTCCCGGCTACGGCGTGTATGCGGCGAGCAAGGCGGCGTTGCGCTCATTCGCGCGCACTTGGCTCAACGAACTGAAGGGCCGGAATATAAGGGTGAACGTGCTGAGCCCGGGGCCGATCGCCACACCGATGCAGGACCAAGTTCTCACCGAGGCGGCGAAGCGGATGTTCGAATCCCTGATCCCGCGGGGAAAGATGGGTCGTCCTGAGGAAATTGCGGCGGTCGCGCTATTTCTTGCTTCTGACGATTCGAGCTTTGTGAACGGGGTGGAGCTGTCTGTCGACGGCGGCTTCTCGGCCATCTGAAAATCGGAGAAGCATCATGAGCTATGCGATCATAGGATTCGGCGCGGTCGGCCAGGCTCTTGCCAAGGCGTTTGCCCGCAACGGCATCGAAGTATCCGTTGCAACCACGCGCGAGCCGGCAAGCTTTGCATCCGATGCAGCCGCAATCGGACCCGAGATCATTCCCAAAACCCTAGCGGAAGCCGTCAAGGCGGACATCATCTTTTTGGCTGTCCGTTTCGAGTCGCACCCGGAGGTCGCGAAGGCGCTGCCCAACTGGAAGGGAAAGACCGTCATCGACGCGATGAACACGCTAGCCCCGCTTGAAGAGCTGGACGACCTCCCGTCCTCCGCCGTGGTCGCGAAGGCCTTCGCCGGCGCCAAGCTGGTGAAAGGTTTCAATCACCTGCCCGCGGCCGCCCTGGCTGCCGATCCGATCGTCGAAGGCGGCCACCGGGTCATCTTTCTGTCGAGCGACGACGAGGACGCGACCGCTCCCGTGGTGGCCTTGGCCAAACAACTCGGGTTCGCACCCGTCAAACTGGGAAGGCTCAACGAGGGTGGCGCGCTGGTGCAGGGGCGCGGCGGCACTTGGGGCCAGCTCATCTTCCAGGATTTGTTCAAGAAGGCGCCGTAATGGTACGGCCCCCTACTCCCGCTCAATCGTCCCCGGCGGCTTACTCGTCACATCGTACACAACCCGGTTGATGCCGTTGGCGAACTTTCAGGATAAAGCGCGAAGGACATTGTCTAGGTCCGACTGCCACGCCTTCGCTGATGTCTCCTTGAATGGCACGGCACCAACCGAGGCGCTGCAGAGAACGACGTCTGGCTCCAGTTCGCGCAGAAGTATTAGGCTATCCTTGAGCTCCGATTTCGAACCTCCCCAATTCACGCGAGTATCCCATGCGTCGTTATCCAAAAAGACGGTGTCTCCGGTGAAGAGATATGTCTTTCCATGCGGTGAACGCACCAGAAAACAAACGCTGCCATTGGTGTGACCGGGTGTAGGTATGATCTCGATACCGTCCAGGCGGACCTCTCGCTTATCGAATATGCAATCAACAGGCGCAAATTCCTCCACCGCTGCTTCTTCGAGTCGGTGACAACAAAGCTTGGAACCAAACAGCCTTTTAATATCAGCAAGAGCAGGCCCCGCCTCATCCCTGTGGCTCAAATACTGGTGCGTGATTCCGCCCAGTTCGCGAATGTGTTGATGCTCCTCCGGCCATGCGGAACTGTAGAACAGGATGTTGCCCGCGTCCCGCGCAAGAAGATAAGCATGGGTGGTCACGCCTTGAAATGGATGTTCTGCGCGCGTCTGCCAAAGATCAGGATAGATCTGCCTCATTCTTGGCCTCCTTGCGACGCCCTGAACCGATCCCCGCCGTTAGCAGATAGAGCTGTACGCTGGGGCTAGCGCCTACCCCTCCTCACTCCCACTCGATCGTCCCGGGCGGCTTACTCGTCACATCATACACCACCCGGTTGATACCGCGCACTTCGTTGATGATGCGCGTCGCGGCGCGGCCCAGAAAATTCATGTCATAGGGAAAGAAATCCGCCGTCATGCCGTCGGTCGAAGTGACGGCGCGGAGCGCGCAGACGAAATCATAGGTGCGCCCGTCGCCCATGACGCCGACGCTTTTCACCGGCAGCAGCACGGCGAAGGCCTGCCAGATCTCATCGTAAAGCCCGGCCTTGCGGATTTCGTCGAGATAGATCGCATCCGCCTTGCGCAGGATTTCAAGCTTTTCCTTGGTTACGCCGCCCGGCAGGCGGATGGCGAGCCCCGGCCCCGGAAATGGATGGCGGCCGACGAAAACGTCAGGCAGGCCCAGTTCGCGGCCGAGCGCACGCACCTCGTCCTTGAAGAGCTCGCGCAGAGGTTCGACGAGCTTCATCTTCATCCGCGCGGGCAGACCGCCGACATTGTGATGCGATTTGATGGTAACGCTCGGGCCACCCTGGAACGAGACGCTTTCGATCACGTCGGGATACAGCGTGCCTTGCGCCAGAAAGTCCGGCGCGCCGCGGCCATCGGCTGCGATCTTCTTCGCCTCGGCGTCGAAGACATCGATGAACAGCTTGCCGATGATCTTGCGCTTTTCTTCCGGCTCCTGCACGCCGTCGAGCGCGTTCAGGAACGTGTCGCTCGCATCGACATGGACGAGCGGGATGTTGTAGTGGCCGCGAAACAGCGAGACGACCTGTTCCGCCTCGCCCTGGCGCAGCAGGCCGTGATCGACAAAGACGCAGGTAAGCCTGTCGCCGATCGCCTCGTGGATCAAGAGCGCCGCGACGGCGGAATCGACGCCGCCCGAGAGCGCGCAGAGTACCCGCCCCTGCCCGACCTGGGCGCGGATCGCCTTCACCGCCTCGCCGCGGAAGGCCTGCATGGTCCAGTCGCTTTTGAGCCCGGCGATCTTGTGGACGAAATTGGAGATGAGCTGCGGGCCTTCGGGCGTGTGATGCACTTCCGGATGGAATTGCAGCCCATAGAAGCGCCGCGCCTCGTCGGCGATGACGCAGACGGGCGCATTGGGCGAATGGCCGATGCTCTTGAAGCCCGGCGGCAGTTTCGTCACCCGGTCGCCGTGGCTCATCCAGACAATATGACGACCCTGTTCCCAGACGCCTTCGAGGAGCGGCGATTCGGCGATCGCCTCGACCTCGGCGCGGCCATATTCGCCGTGCAGGCCGCTTTGCACTTCGCCGCCGAGCTGCGCCGCCATCAATTGCTCGCCGTAGCAGATGCCGAGGACCGGCACGCCGGCTTCGAAGATCGCCTGCGGCGCGCGCGGCGAGCCATCGTCCAGCACCGAGGCCGGGCCGCCCGAGAGGATCACCGCTTTGGGTTTCAGCGCCGCAAAGGCCTCCGCGGCCTTCTGATAGGGGGCGATCTCGCAATAGACGCCCGCTTCGCGCACCCGGCGGGCGATCAATTGGGTGACCTGCGAGCCAAAATCGACGATCAGCACCTTATCGTGATGGGTGACGATTTCGTGGTGGAGGGGGTCTTCGGCCATAGGCTCCTGCCGGCAAAAATTGGACTTAAGAGATTGCATTGGTCGGCGCAAGAATTTGAGCGAATTCCGAAAATTTGGCCGACTTTTTCGACGGGAATTCGCGCCAAACATTTGAATCGGCGCGATTCCAAAACTTGCCTCAAAGCTTTCCAGAGCATTTGAGCGATCGGGTTGAACGGGGGGCAAGACCTCTGCGCTAACATGCTCAGGTGCAATGCGTAAGCGTGACTGAGGCGGACATGGAACGTTTGGTGCCGGTTTTCGACCCGCGGCGGAAAATGCCGCTCTCGATCCGCCTTGGCGAGGTCCCGAGCCTGTTTTCCGAAGGGCCGGACAGCGATGAGGCGGACCGCCCGAGCCGCCCGGGCTTGACCGCCGTCACGCAGCGGCTGCGCCGGCTTCTGCCCGGCCGAAAGATCGTTCCCGGCCGCCGCACCAATTAAGCGCCCCGGCGCGCGCAGTCCTGATTCGGTTTCGTCATTGCGAGGCGCTTGCGCCGAAGCAATCCAGCCTTTTGCTCTGGATTGCTTCGCCTTCGGCTCGCAATGACGCGTCCCGGCTTAACCTGCCCCTCGTTTGAGTCCTGCGACGAAGAACCCGTCCGTTTCGCTTGTCAGCGGCGACAGCCGTAGGCCATCGCCCTGCGCAAAGGGCGTCAGCGCCGGCAGGTCCGCTCCAGCGACAAGCTCTTGCGCCGGGATGGCCTCGAAATCGTCGTGGCGCGCCAGAAAGGCGGCGATCCTGTCCTCATTCTCCTCGCGCAGCAGCGAACAGGTCACATAGACGAGCCGGCCGCCGGGCTTCACGAAGGGCACGGCGCTGTCGAGCACCTCGTCCTGCTCCTTGATCCTCTGCTCCAGCGCGCCCGGCCGGATGCGCCATTTGGCGTCAGGGTTGCGCCGCCAGGTGCCCGTCCCCGTGCAAGGCGCATCGACCAGCACAAGGTCGCAGCGCGCCTCGAGATCGGCGAGCACATCCTGGTTCCGCCGCGGCGTGCGGATCTGGACATTACGGGTGCCGGCCCGCTCCAGCCGCGCATGGAGCGGCGCGAGCCGCCGTGTCTCGCGGTCGGTCGCGTAAATCTGGCCGCGATTGTCCATCGCCGCCGCCAACGCCAGGGTCTTGCCGCCGCCACCGGCGCAAAGATCGAGCACCTGTTCGCCCGGCTCGGCCGCGCACAGCAGCGCCGCAAGCTGCGATCCCTCGTCCTGGATTTCGACGAGGCCTTTGACATAGGCAGGCTCGCCGGCGAGCGACGGGCTGCGGCCGTCGTCGCTCAAAGGCAGACAAAGGCCGAGCGGCGAGAGCCGCGTCGACGTGGCGCCGAGATGGGCGAGCGCGGCGAGCGCCTTCTCCCGCGCCGCCTTCAGCGTATTGACGCGCAGATCGAGCGGCGCGCGGGCCGCGAGTGCCCGGCCCTCGTCGGCGGCGTGATCGCCGAAGGCCGCGGCAAAGGCCGGTGCCAGCCAGTCCGGATAATTGCCGCGCACGGGGTCGGGCGCGCCGTCGAGCGTTGCCGTCGCAAGGCGCGTGCGCTCCGCTTCGGCGAGCGGCGCCGGCGCATGGGCTTCGCCGCTGCAAAGCGCGGCAATGTCGTCAGCCGAGAGACCACGCATCTCGCGCAGGCTGCCGAGCATGATGGCGCGCGGCGTCTCCTCGCCCATGATCCAGGCGGCCGAGGCGCGGCAGCGCAAGGCGTCGAAGACCAGCGTTGCCAGGGCGGCGCGGTCCTTCGAGCCGGCGAAACGATGCGAAAGGCCCCAATCCTTCAGCGCATCTGCGGCCGGACGATGCCGTGTCTCGATGTCGTCCAAAACCTCGATCGCCGCGGCGATCCGTGCACCAGGATTCATCTCACTCCAAACTTTAATCTACGGCGTATTGGCCCAGATCTTCACGAAATGATCAGAGCCCGATGCCAGCGTATGCCCGTCGGGTGCGTAAGCGACCGCGGTGACATCGCTCTTATGACCGAAAATGCTGCGGATCAGTCTATAGGTCTTCGCGTCCCAAATGCGAACGGCATTATCCGAATTGCCGGAGGCGATCAGGCTCTGGTCCGGCGAAACCGCCACCGACCAGATCGAGCCGGCCTTTTTAAACAAAGGCACCGGCGCTTCAAGCTTCGCCAGCAGTTTTCCGTCGGCAACGTCATAGATGCGGACCCCCGGCGCCTCGTAGCCGCCGACGGCGAGCCGCCCGTCGCGGAAAAACGCCAATGTATGGATCGGCAGGAAGTCCTCGGCGTCGAAGGTGCGCAAATAGGTGCCGTCGGGCTTGTGCAGGATGACGCTGCCGCCATCGTCGCCAGCGGCAAGCAGGCTGCCGTCCGGCGAAAAGGCGACGGCGCTCACATCGGCATTCGAGTTGGTGGCCGTCGAAAGCCGCGACGCGTCGGCGGCATTCCACACGAGCGCGCCATGATTGACGGAGCCGGTCGCGACCTCTTTGCCGTCCGGCGAGAAGGCGACGGCATAATTGCCCTCCTTCGCTTGTCCGATCAGCACCGGGGCGGCGTGGCCCCAGTCGGGGCTCGACCAGAGGCGCAGGCCGCTGCTCGTCGCCGCCGCAAGCACTTTGCCGTCGGGAGAGAAGGCAACGGCCTGAACGTCCTGATAGGCGTCAAGCGACGGCGCCTTGCCTTCGGCGCCGGTGGCGACGTTGAAAATGTCGAGGCCGCCATAGCCGTCCGCGACGGCGATCCACTGGCTGTCTGGCGTATAGGCGATGGTATTGGTGTCGTCGGCGACCGAAAACGTGCGCAATGGCGCCGGCGAAACCGTCTTCCAGGATTCCGGCGCGAGGAGCCAGCCGATGGCGGCAGCAACCACAAGAACACCGAGCCGGATGCCGCGGCTCAGCGCACCTTTGGGCCAGAGCAAGCTGCCGATTTCGCCGCGTCCCTCCTTGGTGAAGACGGCGACGACGACCCGCACGAGCCCGATCAGGGCTTGCAGGGCGCCGAAGACGACGGCGCCCCAGGCGACGTAATAAGTTCCGCCTTTTCCCGCGACGGCCTCATAGGAGCCGAAGCTGACCGCAAGCCCGATGGCGGCGACGACAAGTCCGATGAGAATATTGAGAAGCCCGACCTTCATCGCGAATTCTCCCCGTGGACGAGAAAGAGTTAACGCGACTTCGCGGCTTAAGCGGGGCAGTATTCAGACGCCGGTCGGGTAATTCGGGCTTTCCCGGGTGATCGTCACATCGTGCACATGGCTTTCGCGCAGGCCGGCGGCGGAGACTTTGACGAAGGTCGCGCGCTTCTGGAATTCCTCGATCGTCGCCGCGCCGACATAGCCCATGGCGGCCCGCAGGCCGCCCGCCAACTGATGCAGGATGGCGCCCGCGGGTCCGCGATACGGCACCTGTCCCTCGATGCCTTCGGGCACCAGCTTCAGGCTGTCCTTGATGTCCTGCTGGAAATAGCGGTCGGCCGAGCCGCGCGCCATGGCGCCAACCGAGCCCATGCCGCGGTAGGATTTGAACGAGCGGCCTTGCAGCAGATAGACCTCGCCGGGGCTTTCGTCGGTGCCGGCGAGCAGCGAGCCGATCATGGCGCATTCGGCACCGGCGGCGATCGCCTTGGCGAGATCGCCGGAATATTTGATGCCGCCATCGGCAATGACGGGGATGTTGCGTGCCCTGGCGACTTCGACCGAGTCGAGGATCGCGGTGAGCTGCGGCACGCCGACGCCGGCGACGATCCGCGTCGTGCAGATCGAGCCCGGACCGATGCCGACTTTCACCGCGTCCGCCCCGGCGTCGATCAGCGCCTTGGTGCCGTCGCCCGTTGCGACATTGCCGGCAATGATCGCCACTTTGTTCGAGACGCGCTTGATCCGCGCCACCTGGTCGAGCACCGATTGCGAATGGCCATGCGCGGTATCGACGACGATAGCGTCCGCGCCGGCCTCGATCAGCGCCAAAGCGCGCTCATAGCCCTTGTCGCCGACGGTCGAGGCCGCTGCGACGCGCAGCCGGCCCTCGCTGTCCTTGCTGGCATGGGGATGCTGGGTCGCCTTCTCCATGTCCTTGACAGTGAGCAGGCCGACGCAGCGGCCTTCCTCGTCGACGACGACCAGCTTTTCGAGCCGGTGCTGATGCAAGAGACGCCGCGCCTCGTCCTGGCTCACGCCTTCGGTGACGGTGATGACCTTCTTGGTCATCAGTTCCGAGACGGGCTGATTGGGATTGTCGGCAAAGCGCACGTCGCGATTGGTGAGGATGCCGACGAGCCGTGCCGGCTTGCCGCGCGGCCCATGCTCGACCACCGGAATGCCGGAAATGCCATATTGACGCATGAGCGCGAGCGCATCGGCGAGCGTCGCATCCGGCACGATGGTTATGGGATTGACCACCATGCCGCTCTCATAGCGCTTGACCCGGCGGACCTCCTCGGCTTGCGCCTCGGGGTCCATATTGCGGTGAATGACGCCAATGCCGCCCGCCTGGGCGAGCGCGATGGCGAGCCGCGCCTCGGTCACCGTGTCCATGGCGGCGGAGATGATCGGCAGACTGAGCGTGATTTCGGGGGTCAGCCGCGTCCGCAGATCGGCGGCGCTCGGCAGGATTTCGGAATGCCCCGGCAGGAGCAGGACGTCGTCGAACGTCAGGGCTTCCTTGAATGCTGCACGTTGTACGGCCATAGCCAACTCCCGACGGCGCCCGGGCGCCAGATGCAAAAAAGGCCGCGACTCGGTTGAGCGATGCGCGGCAGACCCAAAGTTGGCAGCGGCTCTTAGCACGTCTGTGCCGCGGCGCAAAGAAAAGTGCAGCGCATAAGCCCGGGAGCGTTGCGCTCTGGACCCCTGAGATAGGGTCAAGATGTGGAAAACCCAAGTTTTCCGGGAACTTTCCGGAAAGCTTTCCGGGCCGGATGGCGCGTCCCGAAGGTCTGTTAAATCGGCGCCGCAGCGTTTAGATGACGGGTACCCCGGCTGCCATCCTCGGAAGATCCCTTTGCCGCGCTACGGCCTGACCGCGCTCATCGTCGCTTGTGCCCTGTTTATGGAAAGCCTCGACGGCACGGTGATTGCCACCTCGCTGCCGGCGATTGCCGCCGATCTGCACCAGGACCCGATTTCGCTCAAGCTGGCCCTGACCTCCTATCTGCTGTCGCTCGCCATCTTCATCCCGGCGAGCGGCTGGGCGGCGGACAAGTTCGGTGCGCGGACGATTTTCCGCGCCGCGATCGTCGTCTTCACGCTCGGCTCGGTGCTTTGCGGCTTTTCCAGCACGCTTTGGCAATTCGTCGTGGCGCGGATCATCCAGGGCGTGGGCGGCGCGATGATGGTGCCGGTCGGCCGGCTCGTTCTGCTGCGCACGGTGCCGAAATCCGAGGTCGTCAACGCCCTCGCCTATCTGACCGTCCCCGCCCTGCTCGGGCCCTTGTTCGGGCCGCTCGTCGGCGGCTTCATCACGACCTATTTCCATTGGCGCTGGATCTTCTTCATCAATGTGCCGATCGGCGTCCTCGGCATCGCCCTCGTCAGCCTGCACATTCAGAACGTCCGGGGCGAAGCCTGGCCACTCGACGTGTCCGGTTTCCTCTTGTCCGGCACGGGCCTCGCCGCACTGATTTTCGGCATGACGCTCGCTGGGCGCGGCATCGTCGGCGTGGACGTCGTCCTTGCCCTGATGGGCATCGGCACGCTGTTGCTCGCCGCCTATTATGTTCATGCGCGGCGCGCCAAATTCCCGATCCTCGATCTCAATCTGCTGAAAGTGCAGACCTTTCGTGCCGCGGTCGTCGGCGGCTCTTTGTTTCGCGTCGGTATTGGCGCGACGCCGCTGCTTCTGCCGCTGATGCTGCAAGTCGGCTTCGGCCTGAACGCCTTCCAATCCGGCAGCATCACCTTCATCTCTTCGCTCGGCGCCATGGCCATGAAGACCACGGCGGCGCCGATCCTGCGGCTCTTCGGATTCCGCCGCGTGCTTCTCTTCAATTCGCTGCTGAGCGCGGTGATCCTTGCCTGCTACGGCTTCTTCACGCCAACGACGCCGCGATTTTTGATGATGGCGCTCCTGCTGTCCGGTGGCTTTTTCCGCTCGCTCGAATTTACCAGCATCAACGCCATCACCTATGCCGACATCGATCACATCGCGATGAGCCGGGCGACGAGCTTCTCGTCCGTCGCGCAGCAATTGTCGCTGAGCCTCGGGATTACCATCGGCGCCTTCCTGCTGCAGACGTCACAGGCGATTCACGGCACCGCGCATATCACGACGGCGGATTTTCCCTGGGCCTTCGCCGGCGTCGCGCTGGTTTCGGCGAGTTCGGTCTTGCTGTTTCGCCGCCTGCCGGAAGATGCCGGCATTCAGCTTGCCGGCGGCGCACCGCGAAAGACAGCGGCGCCGGCGCAGCAGACGGAAGGCTAGTCGGCGGCGCCGCGGAAACCCATCGCCAGCACATAAAGCTCGGACGAATCCGCCCGGCTCGCCTTAGGCTTCACATGTTTGACCTCGGCGAACTGCTGCTTGAGCGTCGCCAGCAGGTTTGTCTCGGTCCCGCCCTGCAGCACCTTGGCGAGAAAGATACCGCCCGGCGCCAGAATCTGGATGGCAAACTCGGCCGCCAGTTCGACAAGCCCGATGATGCGGAGCTGATCGGTTTTCTTGTGTCCGGTCGCGTTGGCCGCCATGTCGGAGAGCACGACATCGGCCGGGCCGCCCAGCCATTCGGTGAGGATTTGCGGCGCTTCCGGCGCGAGGAAATCGAGCTGGCGAAAATCGACGCCGGGGATCGGGTCGATTGCTAAAAGGTCGATGCCGAAGACTTTGCCGGCCCCGTCCGTCGCGCCGACTTTGGCGGCGGCGATCTGCGACCAGCCGCCCGGCGCCGCGCCGAGATCGACGACCTTCTGGCCGCGCTTCAGGATGTGATAGCGCGCATCAATTTCGAGCAGCTTATAGGCGGCGCGGGAGCGATAGCCTTCGGCCTTGGCGCGCGCGACATAAGGATCATTGAGCTGACGTTCGAGCCACAATGTCGAGGCGAGAGACCGCTTGCGCGCAGTCTTGACCCGCGTCTTCAGCGAGCGGGTACCGGATGATTCCTTGGCGCTCATCGCCCCGCCCGGGCGTGTTCGGCGTCCATCATTTGCAGCAGAATGCCTTCGCGCAAGCCACGGTCGGCAATGCGTACGCGCTTCGCCGGGAAGGCGCGGCGGATGGCTTCGAGAATGGCGCAGCCGGCGAGCACCAGATCGGCGCGCTCGTTGCCGATACAGCCGTTGGCGACACGTTCGGCATAAGGCATGGAGCGCAACCGCGAAACGGTCACGTCGATTTCCGAGTCGGACATCCAAAGACCATCGACCCGGCGGCGATCGTAGCGCGCGAGATTGAGGAATATGCCGCCGATCGTCGTGACCGTGCCGGAGGTGCCGAGCAGATGAAACCGCTCGCAGCGCGGCTCAACCGCCGCTTTGCTGATGAACTCGTCGAGTTCGGCCCCGACATGCGCCACCATCGCCTCGAACGTCGCGTCGGAGATGTCGACGCCGCCGTATTTCTCCGCCAGCGTCACCACGCCGAGCTTCAGCGAGACCCAAAAACGGATTCGCTCGCGCCCTGCCCCGAGCCCGCCACGGCCGGTCTGCGGCCCGAGCCAGATGATTTCCGACGAGCCGCCGCCGATATCGAAGAGGATCACCGATTCCGCGACGGGGTCTGCCAAGGCGGCGCAGCCGGCGGCGGCAAGATGCGCCTCGGTCTGGCGATCGATGATCTCGAGATCGAGGCCAAGCTTTTCTTTCGCGCGGGCGATGAATTCGGCGCCGTTGACGGCCATGCGGCAGGCTTCGGTGGCAATGAGACGGGCATGCGTCACATGCCGGGCGCGCATTTTGGCGCGGCAGATTTCGAGCGCATCAAGCGTCCGCCTGATGGCGGATTCAGCCAGGCGCCCCGTTTGCGAAACGCGCTCGCCGAGCCGCACGATCCGCGAGAACGAATCGACGATTTTGAAACCTGAAAAATCGCCGCCGGCATAGGCCGGCCGGGCAATCAGCAAGCGGCAATTGTTGGTGCCGAGATCAAGCGCCGCGAATGTCGGCGGGGCCGGCGGAGCCTGGTCGATCCGGGGCTGCAGAACGCCCGCCGGTTCGAGCGAAACGCCGCCGACGGCACCATTGAGGAGGCCGCCTGGTTCGGCTTGCCGCATCGCCAGGGCGGTATCTTGTGCGTCGCTCAGACTCGACATCTCGCCCCAAAATCGATTTTGGCGCGGCACGGAAAACAGCGGACACGGCCGTCAGCCGCACCCGTCTCTATCCCCCGGTCATCAGCCTCCCCTGAGGTCAATGACCGAAACCGCCTCTGCTCAAGCAGTTATGCGCCAACCCCAGTGTAGCATAAGAAAAGCGAGCCGACGGGTCTATGTCAATTATGTCAGGAAAATTTACAACTATTATAAGTAAAAATGGGCACGGATCATTTTCCGGGCCTGCCGCGGGTTGTCATGGCCGTGTCGCCAAGCGGCCGTCATAAGCGGCGCCAATCCTGCCCGGCGCAGTGTGCGAGGCTTGGGCGTAACCGGAGCGATTAGATGGGCTTAGTTCGTGTGGTCCAGACGCTGGTCGTCGCGGCCGCTTTGGGCGCGCCGGCGGTCTATGCCCGCGAAAACACGCCCCCCGCCGGGCTCGAAAATCCTCTGGCCGCGATCCCGCTCGATGAGCTTGCGGCGACACGCGACCGGCCGCTTTTTGTGCCCGACCGGCGCCCGCCCCCACCCGCCGCGGTGGTTCACGACGTGGCGCCACCACCACCGCCCGCCGATCCGCCAAATCTTTCGCTGCTCGCCATCATTCTCGATGGCCATCAGCGCGCGATCGTGCGCGCGGAGAGCACCGGGAAGATTTTGCGGCTGCAAGTTGGCGACAACGTCGAGGGTTGGCGCGTCGCGCGGATCGAGAAGCAGCGCATCGAGATCGCGCATGATCGCCGCGCGATCGACATCACCATGTTCAAGAACGATCAGCCGAAGCAGAAACTGGCCGGCGGCGCCGACTAACAAAAAGGCGCAGACGCGGGTGATTGCATCTGCGCCTCTTGCGGCGGGCTCTTTGTCCGCTGCTTATTTCTTGGCCGTTTGCGCTTCTTGCGGCCGATAACCATCGGTCAGCGTCTGAAGGAAGGTGATGATGTCGTCGATTTCAGCGGCGTCGAGCGCCGGCTTGTCGCCGAATTTGCGATCGAAGGGCGCGTCGATCACATCGAGATTTTTCTTATATTGCGGCGGGAAGTCGTTGTAGACGTCGATCTTGCCGTTCGGCAGCTTCGGATACCATTTGCCTGGATTGGTTTCGCGCTCGACATAGAAGTGCAAAACATCCTTGAGCGAATGGAAGTAGCCGTTGTGGAAGAAGACATGCCGGGTTGCGACATTGCGCAAGGTCGGTGTCTTGAACAGGCCGCAATAAGCGCCCGCTTTGGCGTAATCCTTGCGCAGCGGGCCGCACAATCCGAGATCGTAATAATTCGGATCGTGGTTGGCCGGAACGGCCATGTTGCGCGGCGCACCGAGCGCTTCGTACTGATAATCCGTGAACGCTGGCTTGACCAAGCCGCCAAGCGACGGCTTGTCGAGGTGGCACGATGAGCAATCGCCCTTCTTCGGATCCTCGAACAGTTTGAGCCCGCGCATCTCGGCGGCGGTCAACTTCACCTTTCCGGCGAGATAGGCATCATACTTGCTGTCGTAGCGATGGAAGCTCGGGTCTTCGAGCTGGAAGCGGACCAGCGCATAGAGCGCCTCGTCCAAGGCAACGCCGGGCTGGTTGAAGATTCCCTCGCCGAACAATTTCTTGATGTCTTCGGCGTAATAAGCCTTGCGCAGATGATCGACGATCTCCTGCTTGCTGCGATTGTCCATTTCGCTTTCGTTCATCAGCGGAAACAGCGCCTGAGATTGAAACGTATCGGCGCGGCCGTCCCAATCGAGGCCGCCCTGCGGGACATTGGCTTCCGCGGCAACCGCCGCAGCGCTGACCTTGTCGGCCTTTTTGACCGACGCGACTTTGACGCCCGCAGCCGGCAGCACCGGTGGCGGCGGCGGTGCGTCGGTATCCGGCGTCAAGGGATCGGGCCCGATCGTGAAATGCGGCGTGTGTTCCTTATAGGCGAGCGACGGCACGGCGCGCAGGCCGCCCCGCTCGCGATTGGGGCCGCCGAGCTGCACGGGAAGACTGTTTCCCGGCGCATAGGCGTGCATCGGATCATGGCAGGAGGCGCAGGCAAGCTTGCCGGAGCCGGACAATGAGGGATCGAAAAACATGTCGCGGCCAATCAAAGCGACTGCAGAGAGCTGCGACTGACCGGCGTCACTTCCGGCGGCGGAACCCAGCGTCGCCGCGGGCGTCACATGCCGGGACGCGTCGAAGAGCAAAAATAGACATGTCGCTGGAATGAGCAGCGCAGTGATCAACGCCCCGGGATTGAGGACGGAGCGGGCAAAACGCGAAATCGACGTGAGCTTTTGTTGTTGCGGCATGGGTCATCACTTGAACGAGCGGGCATACAAAGAACTTGGGGCGGTTTTATCCGCCCCAAGTCCGCAGAGGAGACAAGCGTGCCTTAGAAAGGCGTCGGCTCGCCGGTGTTGGTGTTCAGGAACAATCTCGGATTGGACGGACCAAAGGCGAAATTGAACATATTGAACAGCGATCCGGCGACGGCATCATAATTGCCTTGGCCGATGCGCTCACCGCGCAGCCAATTGTCTTCGATGAAGCGGATGATCGAAGATTGATCGGTCACGGTGTGGTCGATGAAGTTGTGCTTCGCCCAGGGCGAGATCACGATCAGAGGCTGACGCGTGCCGTAGCCGCAGCGGCCATCGACCGGCTTGCCGTTGATGCCGTTCAAAGCATGCACCGGAACCGTGTTGGACGAACCAGCCGTCGTCGCCGGGAGGCCGCTGTTGAGCGGACCGCATTGGCCGGTGGCAAGCAGCGCGTCGTCGGCGCTGACCGACGGATTGAACACGTGGTTCGCGTGATCGTACCAGCCGTCCGAGTCATCATAGGCGATGATCACAGCCGTGCTGTTCCAGAACGGGCTCTGCTCAAGCGTATTGATGACCGTGGTCACAAACGTCTGCTCGTCGATCGGGTCGGAATTGCCGGGATGCGCATCCTCGAAGGCGGGCGCCTTCAAGAAGCTGACCGCGGCAAGATTGCCGACCTTGAGCGCATCGAAGAAATCGTGCGTGTCATATTGATGGTTGGCGCCGCCGTCGTTCGACGTGCCGACAACTTTGGCCGAGGTCGGGCGCGTGTGCGCGAGATTTTGCGTCGATTTATAATATTGGAACGGCTGGTGATGCGGGACATAGTCCTTCTGGAAGTTCGTTACGCCCAGCGTCGCCGAGCTCGTCGCCCGGTTGCAGCCGTTCATGTTGTTGCCGTTCGGGCCGGAATTCGTGATCGTCAGGTCGAACCCGCCTTCGAACCAACCCCAGGAGATGTTCTTGGCGTTGAGCAGGTCGCCGATATTCTTGCCGGTCAACGACGTGGTGGCGGCGGTGGTCGAAGAGCAGGTATCACCAAACGGATCGCTGTCGCCGAACATGGTGAAGCCACCCTGGCCGTCGTCAACGAGGTTGTTGATCGTCTTGGTCGGATTTGAGCCATTGCTGGCGGCGTGGCCGACAGCGCCATTGGTCTGACCGGAGATCAGGTTGACCGCGCCAGGCGACGACGGGCCGAATTGCGAGCTGTACGAATTGTCGTCCATCGCGAAATTCTGCGCGTAGTTCCACAAGGCCGTGACGGTGTTGCCGTCATAATAACCCATCACGAGGGCTTGCGTGTTGAAAGCGCCGGTGCCGCCGGTGCCGGCCGTACCGGTGAATTCCGGGAACAGATCCATCTTGCCGTCGTCGTAAGCCTCTTGCTCCGGCGTGTAGGCGTGGTTCTGGTCCGCCGTATGCGCCTGCGCGTGGTCGAGACGGAACGGGTTCGCCGCTTCAGAGACAACGACACCATTCGTGGTGATGTTGTTGGCTTGGTTCTGGAAGTTCGGGTTGTTGGTCGCCAGCAGCGGGTTGGTGACGTAATTGTTCGCCGGCGGCGTGAAGGGCGAAGCATGGAACACCGGCTCACCCGACGGATTGGTCGCCTTCGGGTAAGTGCCGAAATAGTGATCGAACGACTCGTTCTCACCGAAGATGATCACGATGTGCTTGATCGGCGTGGCGGTATCCCGGCCATGGCCCGGGAACGGAAAATTGATCGGCGTCGGGAAGCCAATTGGGGGGCGGCCTACCGGCGGAAAGAAACCGAAGTTCTGCGCCGCTACCGGACTGTTGGCAGCGAGCAGCATCGACAAGAAAAAGGCGGATGCCGCCTTGGATGAATGGACTGGCATGGAAGTCTCTTGGGAAATGTTGGGGTCGGACGGAACATCGCTTCCCTTTATGAAAGCAACTTCCGCGGCGCGCGGTTATTAGGAGTGCGCCGTGACAAGTGAATGACGTGACTCACGTTCAACCCAAAGTGAGTTCGACGATCTTGGTATCGATCTTTGTACTTTCGATTTTGTTTCACATCACACTGACGCTTTTCAGAATTGCGACGCACAAAAGAACGATCGATGACATCGCGATGTCGATTCAATTGAGATCCGTCGATTTGTTTCCTTGGCAACTTGCATACAAAATGAAAACAGACGCGCAATGCGATCACGTACGATCGTGACGCCAGAGCGCGCGCAATCCCAAAGTGACTTCCATCATCGATGTATAAGTGACCGTCTGCGTCTCGCTCGCCGGTTGCAAAGTGATCGACTCGACAAAGACATAAGGCGTGCCCGTCTCGATCCGATAAAGAAAAGCCTGAAGCTTTTCATAGGGAATGTTCAGGGTCGCTTGAATACGGACCGCGTCCGCCGGACCGGAACGGTCGTCCGGCTCAATGCCGGAGGAGATCAGCGCCGCGCTTTGCTGCGCCGCCAATTGCGAGATGTAGCTTTCGAGTTGCGCGCCGGCGAGGCCGGACGTCTGGGCATTCAAGAACGCGATTGCCGGCGCGGCGATATCGTGTTTGTGAACGCTTCGCGCATAGTGCCGGTTTGTGCGCTCTCGCCTTTGCAGCATGTCGTTCGCGTCAGTGAGCGTCGCCGCTGCGCCGGCCCGCGCGTTCAGCGCCAGGAGCGGTGCGACGAGGCAAGATATCAGAACGGCCCAGAGCGCCGCGAGGGCTATGATCTGTTCGCGTGTAAGTTTCATCATGGCGCGACGATCTCGCGCGGGGCGACATGCGCGGCGATGGAAAATTCATAGAGATTGCCGTCTTCGCTGCGGACCGTCGGCGCAAAGAAGCGAACCTCGGAAAAGTCCTTTGATTTTGTCAAAGCGGCAATGAGCGCCGGCGGATCGGCGGCACGGCCGATGATCCGCAGATCGGCCTTGTCGAGCCGCAATTGGGTGACATAGGCATCGTCGGGAATGGCGCGCGTCGCCGCCTCGAGAATCAGAATCATCGCGGGAGACACCGCCTTCAGCGCCCAAGCGCGCGCGGCGGGGCCGAGCGCGGCGAGGTTGCGTGGCCGTCGCGACAAGAGTTCTTCCCGCCGCAAGGTCTCCGTCTGCGCCGTAACGTCGTCGGCCTCGGCTTGCAGGCCATTGGCCGAATAGATGCCCCAAAGCGTGATGCCGGCGCTCAGACAGATCGCGGCGGCAAGGCCGGCGCCGATCAATCGCGGAAGGCTTTGGCCCCCCGGTGACGCCGCTGAAGCCGCGGGAGTCCATAAAACGATGTCCGCCGCTGGATTCTTATCGGATCTGACGCTGATTTGACCCGGCACAAGACCGCAGCTTGCCAGCGTGTCGCGGGCCGCCTCGATCTTCGCCCGTGATGTGATGAAGACCGTGACGTCCAATGTCGCAGCATCGTCAGGCTTTGCGGCCGCGGCAAAACCATAGACAGTCTGGGCCGGCGGCCAGGGTGACAAACGCTCGATCTGATTGCCGACAATGCCGGCCGCGAATTCGCGCGCCTGCGCCGGCACGTTGAGATGTCTTATGACAATGTTTTCCGGCGCCAGTTCAAAGATCAGGAAATGATTGCGCAGCTTCACGGCCATCGGCGGCGGGACCGGCTTGCCGACAGCGATATGCGCAATGATATCGCTCGGCGTTCCGGAGCGCCGGAGGACGAAGCCTTCGTCCTCGCACGTGACGACGGCGGCACGACGCAGGCGCCAAGTCCGATGAAGGCTGACGGCCAGCAATGCCAGACTATCCAGCCAGCGGAAGAGAATGGCGTCGATCTGCATGGCTCCGGCCTAGGTGCGTGACGGTGGCGCGATGGGTGTCCATTCCAGCACGCGATAAGGTTCGCTATCGTGTGGCAGGACGACAATGATGGCGCGCGCCGCCTTCATATAACCGTCGGGGAGCAGCACACTCAGCGCAATGCGGGCGATCGGGCGGCTCTTCGACTTCAGATAAGTCCCTGCCTGGCCAGCCATTTGGTGTAATTGCGTGTCGGCTGATCCCGGATGGCCGCGCAAGGCGAGAATCGTCTGGACCATCGACGCGTTCATGCCCGGCAATGCGGCGAGGACATCCGGCGGCGCCGTCAAGGCATTCACTTTGTCATCGCCGAAGACGGTTGCGAGCGGTGCCAGCGCACGGACCTCGTCGTCGGTGATGCCCGGGATTTCGGCCAGTTGGCGAATATCGGTAAAAGCTTGGAAGCTGTCCGTGGCAGGGGCGCCCGGAGGGGCGCCTTGCGGTGTCCCGAGCCAGCCGGCCTGGGCGGCGACGCCCGCTTCGCCGGATAAGGCACGGGATTGTGCGGGGGAGAGTGCCTGCGTCCCGTTGGGTTTACGCACGGCGTCAATTTCGCCCGCGAAAAGATCAGCCTGGCTGCGCGACACGCCGATCGATCGGAACAAAGATGTCAAAACCTCGCGCGGCGCCGCGTTGATGTCGATCCGCCCGCCGTCGTCGCTCAAATCCACCCGCAACGTGCCCTGCCCGAGCATGGCCACGCGTGTCTGCGCGGAGAGCGGCAAGGCGCCGCGCTGTCGCATGACGTCGGCTCCGAGATCGAGTCCCGCCTGCAAAAGCGCATCGGCCCGGCCGCTGTCGTGGTTGAGCGCCGTCATCGTCGCTAAGGCACGAAAGCTCAGCGAGGTCGCGATCGCCAGCGCCGCGAGCAAAGCGATGGTCCAGAGAACCGCGACGAGAATGAATCCCTGGCTGGTACGGGCGAGCGTCAATCGCGGGCTCCGCTTTGTGCAGGGGGATTTGCCGCGCCGGCATCCTTCGCGGCAAGCGAAAGGCATTTCGCCTCGCCTGTCGCGCAATTGGCCGGTGCATCGGCATAGAGCGGAAATTCCGGCGGCGCCGTGAGATCGGCGCCCGATTCCGCATCGAGGAGATTGAGCCGCACCGAATGCGGCAGTCCGGTTTCTCCGGTCCAATGCGTGACCCAAACGAGCCGTCCGTCCGGCATGTGTTGCGAAAAGCTGAAGGAAAGCGTGAGCGTTCCCTTGAGCAAGACGACCGCATCTTGCGGGCTCGCGTCTGCGATGCGCTGGCGCGGTCCCGGCCAGGCGGCACGCCGCCGGATAAGCTCGGTGGCACCGCCGTCGCCACTTTCAACCGTAAGGCTCACCACTTCCGCGCCGGGGTGCTGCGCCGCCCTGCCCCCGCCGCTGATGAAAAGCACGCTTGTCGGCGTACCGGCGAAGGCGGCTCGCCGGCTTGGCCCGGCTTTTTCCGTTACAAAACGGGCGGCCGCAAAATCGCCCGCCAGAGCGTCGATGCCGCGAGCGAGCGCATCGGTCTGATCAATTGTGCGCGTTCCGTGATCGAAGAAGAAGACGCTTTGATGCATCAGCCCGCCGATCGCAAGAATGATCGTCGACGAAATTGCGAGCGCGGCGAGCGTCTCAATCAGGCTGAATCCGGCGCGGGGCGATTGGGCGGGCCTCATTCTGTTCTGCCAAGCCGCAAGGTTTCTGCGGTAACGGCACGGCCGTTGCCGAGGGTGACGCGGGCCACGACCTTGAAAAGCGCCCAGGCCGGCTCACGCTGCTTCGGATTGTCCGAGGCCAGCGCATGCGGTGCTCCATAGGGCTCGACATCGAGGCTCCAGGCGAGCGCGCTTCTCTCGCCCGCGCGGACGCCGGTCTCCGGCTTGACGCGGTCGAAGGGCTCGGCGAGCAAGCCGCGCAGCAGGATTTGCGCGCCGATATCGTCGCCGCTTTGCGTGAGAATGTGACGCGCCTGGAACATGACCGGGCCGAGAGTCGCGACAAAGGTAAGCAGCAGCGACAGCGCGACAAGCGCCTCGATGAGGGTAAAGCCCGCCTTGCGGCGCGGATTGTCATTCGGCGCCAATGGAAACCTTCCCGGAATACCAATTGACGCGAACCTCATAGGCGGCCCCTTCGCGCGACAATCGCAGGACCGCGCCCGACGATCCGCCATCGGGATGAAAGGCAACCACCAACAAATGCCCATAAAGGGTTTCAGCTGCGCCGAGAACATCGATCGTGACATCGCGCGGGACGGCAACGGCATTGCCGTCGTCGCCCACCAAAGTGCGGCTTTGGCCGTCAAGCAGGACGCTGCGGTCGCTGCGCGTCAAGATGGCGGCAAGCCGCTCCTGGCGCAGCAGCGCTTCGGTCTCCATGACAACCGCCTTCAATCGGGTCCGCCCCGTCCCTGGCAGCGAGATGATGACGAGCGAGGCGACCAGCGCCACGATCGCCATCACCACCGTCATTTCGATCAGGGTGAACCCGGCCTTGGCCTCACTGCGGCGCATTCGGATCGCTGACTGATTTGATCATGCCGCTGCCGTGACCGTCGGGGCCGAGCGAGGTGATCTCATAGGGCGGCAGATGATCGCTGATTGTATGATATTGATAGGCATGGCCCCAGGGGTCGAGCGGCACACGCCCGTCCTTGATATAGGGGCCGTTCCAGATATCGATGTCGGACGGCCGCGAGACGAGGACGGTCAGACCTTCCGAGTCCGTTGGGTAACGGCCGGCATCCATGTAGAAGAGATCGAGCGCCGAATTGAAATTCTCGATCTGCAGTTTTGCCGTCTTCACGCGCGACTCGGCGAGATAGCCGAGCACACGCGGCCCCACGAGGCCGATGATGAGGCTGATGATCGTCAACACCACCAGCATTTCGATCAAGGTGAAGCCCGCGCTTGCGCGGCGCAGAATCCTGCCCTTCGAAAGAGAAGCGCGTTGCGGAAGTTTGATCATCATGTTGCAAGGTCCGTGATGCTGAGGAGAGCGCTCATGATCGAGACGATCAGCGCGCCAATGAGCAGGCTCACGACGATGATCGTCGCCGGTCCGATCAGCCCCATGAGCCGGTTGAGGCCGATGCCTAATCTGTGTTCGTAGAATTGCGCGGCATGGCGCGCGATCGAGGCGAGATCGCCGGTTTCGTCGCCGACCCGCAGCATGCGCGTCGCCAACGGCGGCAGCAGATCGGATTGTGCCAAAGCATCGGAGAAGCGCCGGCCGTTGCGGACCTGCTCATGCACCTGGTCGAGCGCCGCGACATAGCGCGGCTCGGAGATGACACCGCGGAGAATCTTCAGTGTCGTCGGCAGGCCGACGCCGTTTTCGGTCAGCAAGGCCAGCGTGCCAACAATGCGCGCCGTGCGCTGATCGCTCATCGTTCCGGAAATGCCGGGAACGACGGAGAGCGCCGCGAGGACGCGGGCGCGGGCGGCGCGGCGCCCGAGCACAAACCAGCCGATCAGCGCCAATGCGAGGCAGCCGCCCAAAAACGCCGTGAGATTGGCGCGCAGCCAAGCCGACGCGGTGATGACAAAAGCCGCGCCGCCGTTGAGGCGGTTGCCGAGATCGCTGAAAACGGGTCCGAACTGCGGCACGACGAAAAGCAAAAAAAAGAAAAGGATGAGCACGGCAGCAGCAATCAGGAACAGCGGATAGGCGATCGCCGAATTGAGCCGGTCGACGAACAATTCGCTCCGGGTCCGATCTTCGACGATGGCCAGCAGCACCGCTTCAAGCTTTCCGGATGCTTCACCGGCTCGCACGGTCGCCACATAAGCCGGGGTGATGATATTTGGATGACGCTCCAGCGCCTCCGCAAACCCCTCGCCGGACGCGATCGAGGCGCGCAAGCTTTCGGCAAACCAGGCCACGGCCTTGTTGGCGTCCTTGGCAAGCGTCTGCAGCGCCGCTTCCAGCGTCAGGCCCGCCGCGACGAGGAGCCCGAGCTGGCGCAGGAAAAGCGTGACATCGCGCGGTCGCGGCTTTTTTTTCGAGCCTGCAAGGCGCTTGACCGAAAATCCGGCGTCGGTCGCGACTTCGGCCTCGATCAGCAAATGCCCCGAATGCTCGATACGATGCACCACCTCGGCGCGCGACGGCGCTTCAAGCTCGCCGGCGACGATTTGTCCGGCCGGCGTCACCGCACGGTAGCGAAACTGCGGCATCCTCAAAGACTCATCGTCACGCGGAAGACTTCGTCGATCGTCGTCTGGCCGGCGCGGCATTTCGCGACGCCGTCCTCGGCCATAGTGGTCATGCCTTCGCCGCGGGCGATCGCCTCGAGATCGGCGGCATCGATCCGCGGGCCGATGGCGCGGCGCACCGCCGGCGAAATCTCGAGCACTTCAAAGACGCCCTTGCGTCCGTGATAGCCGGTATAGCCGCACCATTCGCAGCCTTTCGGCTCATGCAGGATATCGCCCGCGCGAAAGCCGAGCGCCTCATAGCGCTGGTCCTGCGCGAGGTCCGCGGCAGTCAGCTCGTGCGGCCTTTTGCAATCTTCGCAGAGGATGCGCACGAGACGCTGCCCGACGATCACTTTCACGCAGGAAGCCAGTAGAAAGCTCTCGATGCCCATATCGATCATGCGGGTGATCGCCCCGGCAGCGGTGTTCGTATGCAGCGTCGTGAGAACGAGATGGCCGGTCAGCGCGGCGTGGACGCCCATATGCGCCGTCTCGGCGTCGCGCATCTCGCCGACCATGATCACATCTGGATCTTGGCGGAGAAACGAGCGCAGCGCCGAGGCAAAGGTCAGTCCGATCGCCGGATGCACTTGTGTCTGATTGACGCCGGGGATCTGATATTCCACCGGGTCTTCGACGGTGAGGATCTTGCGGCTCGACTGGTTGAGCTCGGCGAGCGACGCGGCCAAAGTCGTGGTCTTGCCGGACCCCGTCGGGCCGGTGACGATGAGCATGCCGAAGGGCAGCTTGAGCGCGCCACGCAAGGTCTGATCATCGCGCGGCAGAAGGCCGATCTTGTCGAGCGCGACGAGCCCCGCGCCTTTGCGCAGCAGACGCACGACAGCGCTTTCGCCGTGCGCCGTCGGCATGGTCGCAACACGCAGATCGATTTCCGCACCACCGACCATGATACGCGAGCGGCCGTCCTGCGGGATGCGGCGCTCGGTAATGTTCAAGCCGGCCATGATCTTAAGCCGCGACAAGAGCCCCTTCGCCATGGTCAATGGCGGCGGTGGAACCGGCTTCAAAAGTCCGTCGATGCGCAGCCGCACCTGCAAGGCCGTGGCGAATGGCTCGATGTGCAAGTCCGTCGCCCGCTGATCGACCGCGAGGCGCAGCAAATCATCGAGCGCGCGCACGACGGGGGCGCCGCGCGCCAGATCGCGCAAATCGTCGAGTTCGTCGGAATTCGCCGCGGGATCGGACGCCAGGTTGACGGCGTCGGTGACCGCGGCATCCTGCGTCAACGTCAGGGCTGCATCGAGATCGTCGCCCGTCGCGACGGCGAGCGCCAGCTTTTTCCCGAGCGCGGTTTCGACCGCCTGCAGCATTTCCGCATCGACGGGCGCGGCGATCGCGAGCGTCAATTGGCCTTGCGGATCCCTATAAGGAAAAAGCCGGCCCTCTTTCAGAAAGCGCGGCGAGAGGTCGCCGCCGGCAAATCGATCGCCGACGAGGTCGGTCCGCTGAATCCGGCGGCAGGCATAGAAGGCCGCCAATTCGTCGGCGAAAGCCGGCGCCGTCAGCTTGGTGAGACTGCCCCAGTCGATCTCGCCGTTCATGCCGGACCGGCGCGCACCCTTGCCGTTTTCAAACACCTGGGGATCGCGCAAGACGCCGCGGCGGGCGAGATGTTCGATGAAATCGCTATGCAACACGACAAACCTGGCGGCCTCGCGAAACCGGCATCGGTATCGCCTCGCTTTTTGGCGAGTGGACAAGGAACGAGGCTTTAGTTGCGAGACATGTCAGCTTGATTACAGCGTTCAACGTCACGCGATGCGATGCAGACAAGATACAATCATTGTGTAGCGCGCGCTGGCATGTATCGTCGCGGACATACAACCTTGAGCCATGTCGCCAAATTGTCATTTGAGCATGGCATAGCCGCCAAGAAGGGGCGGTCCGGGGCATCATCTTTAAAGTGTTCGCGGCGCGCGAGATGCGAAGAGCCGAAAGGCGTCATCGCGCCTGCGTTTGAGTATGGGTGTGCATCGGATGGCGTTCGAACGTCTGCGTCAACGTATCGTCGTTATCGGCATCTTTTCCGCTCTTGTCGTTTCCGTCGCCGGCTGTGCCTCGCGATTTGAAATGGGCAATCTCGGTCCGCACGATGCGGTTGATCCTGTTCGCACCGCTGATTTTTCGGCGCGCTATCCGGCTGATCCTGGCGGCACAACGAGTGGCGGCCACGCCGCCGGCCGGCCCTGGCTGTTTCCCGGCCTCGGCGGTCCCCCTGCACCTGCGAATGCAACGGAAAATAATAGCGCGAGCGTCCCGGCTTCAGCCGGCGGCGCCCAGGGTGGCATATCTGGCGCCTCGCCTGGCGTGACGGAGGAAGGCGACGGCGTCGTCGTCAATTTCGACAATGCCGATATCCGCGCGGTCGCCAAAAGCGTTCTCAACGACACGCTGGGCCTCAACGTCATCATCGATCCGCGCATTCAAGGCAGCATCACGCTCGCGTCCGCGAACCCCATTCCGCGCAAGGATCTCATGGCGGCCTTCGAGGAAGCGATGCGCATGTCGAACGCCGCCGTCGTGCGCCAGGATAATTTCGTCAAGATCGTGCCCTTATCGGATGCCAGCGGCTCGGGCGCGGTCGGATTGCCGAGCCCAGACTCCGGGTTCGGCGTCACCATCGTGCCGCTGCATTATACGTCGGCGGAGACGGTGGCGCAGGCGGCCGAGAATTTTCTGACCCGCCCCGGGGCGGTGCGCGCCGACCCGATCCATAACCTCTTGATGGTTCAAGGCACGGCGAGCGAGCGCCAAAACGTCCTCGATATGATTTCGAGCTTCGACGTCTCCTGGATGCGCAATCAATCGGTCGGCATTTTCCCGCTGAGCTCCGCCTCCCCGGACACGATGATCCAGGAGTTGCAGCGCGTCTTCCAAACGGGCGATGGCGGCGAAGGCCGCGGCATGATCAGCTTTCAGCCGATCAACCGGATGAATGCCATCATGGCCGTGACGCGCGACCGGAGCTATCTGAGGCAGGCGGCGGTGTGGATCGCGCGGCTCGACCGTGACGATATGGGCGGCACGACGGCGCGCGTCTATCATCTTCAATACGGAAATGCCGATACGATCGCGAAAATATTGAACGCGATCTTCGTCAGCCAGGGCGGCCTCACACACGATACGGCCGCCGATCAGCTTGCGCCGGGCACCAATGGCGCGCTGGCGCATATGGATGCCGCGGCCGGCGGCGGCCAAAATAATTCCGCCTTCGGGACGCTTGGCAATAGCAGCAGCAGTTCAGCCGCGGCGACGCAAGCCGGCGGCGGCCTGGTCGCGAATGACTCCAATGTCAGCGAAGCGTCGTCGTTCGACAGTTTCTCGAACAGCAAAAAAAATGGTGGTCCGACGATCACGCCAAGCGGCGATCTGCCGAAGGGCGTGTTCCAGAATGTCCGCATTGTCCCCGATACCAGCGACAATTCGATCATCATCTATTCCAACGAGGATGATTATCAGGCGATCGAGCGCTCCATCCATTCGCTCGACCGGCCGCAATTGCAGGTCGCCATCGAGGCGACGATTGCCGAGGTGACGCTCAACGACGCCCTGCAATATGGCGTGCAATATTATTTCGGCAGTTCCGACGTCGGCGCCGGTGTGAATCATGGCTCGATTTCGTTGACGACCTCGGCGGCGTCGACGCTGATCAACCCGGCGATACCGGGCTTGAACGTGCTGATCGGCTCGCAGGCGGCGCCCAAGGTCATCCTCAGCGCGCTGTCCTCTTTGACGACGGTGAAAGTCCTGTCCTCGCCGTCGCTCGTCGTCTCCAACAATCAGCCCGCTTTCCTGCAAGTCGGCGATTCGGTTCCGATCTCGACCGGATCGGCGACCGTGCTTTCGACCTCGAACACCGTGGTCAACACCGTCACCATGCAGGATATCGGCATCATCCTGAAAGTGTGGCCGCATATCCACGCGAACGGATCGGTCGAGCTCGAAATCGAACAGGAAGTCTCGAACGTCGTCGGCGGCATTCCGCCGAACGGGACGACCAATCTCAATCCGACCATCTCGCAGCGCCGCATTCACACCTCGGTTGGCGTGGCGAGCGGACAGACCGTCCTGCTCGGCGGCTTGATGAGCGAAAACGACAACAAGAGCCAATCCGGCATTCCGATCCTGCAGCAGATCCGCGGCCTTGGCGATTTGTTCAGCACCACGAACGACACCAAGGACCGGACCGAGATCATCGTTTTCGTCAAGCCGCGCATCATCCGCAGCGGCTATGACGCGGAAGACGTGGCGGAGGAATTCCGCAACGGCCTGAGCACGATGCATCCCTCGCCGACGATCGTCAGCGGCATCGGCGTGCGGAAAGACCCGAGCTATCTTGTCGTTAAGTGAGAGGCGCGTGCAGGCTTTGGCGGATAATGCGCCGCGCGCTGTGAGCCTCGCGCCGAATTGGGCGGTGCTTCTCTGCGGAACGAGCGCCGTGGCGCTTGTTTCATTCATCTTTCTGCCCTGGCCCGCGGCCCTGGCCTCCTCGCTGCTGGGGCTTTTGATGATCGCCGGTGCCGATGTCGATGCGCGCACCTTCCTCCTGCCCGATCTCGTCACCTATGGCGCTTTGATCGGCGGCCTTCTCGCAGCACCGTTTCTCGCGGATGCGGGCCCGTGGCCGAGCCTCGAAAGTGCCGTGCTGCGTGCCGCCGCAGTCGGGTTGTTTTTTGCCCTGCTGCGCGCCGCACATCTGCGTCTGCGTGGCCGCGAAGGTCTCGGCCTCGGCGACGTCAAGCTCGCGGCCGCCGCCGGTGCCTGGCTGCCTTTGGCCGTCATTCCCTATTGTTTCGGGCTTGCCTCGACGGCGGCGCTTGTGGCGGTCACCTTTCTTCGCCGCGGCGAAGCCATCGAAAATGTGAGACTGCCATTCGGCGCTTTTCTTTGCCCGGTGTTATGGCTGGTCTTCTTTCTCAATCTTCTTTTCGCTTGAGGCACCCGGCCGCCGTCACCGCTAGGTATGCCGCTTTTTCTTGGGATGCGGCTTGGCTTTTTCCGGCGCCGGATGCGCATGGCCATGTTTCGCGCGGAGCTTGGCTTCCTCGTCGTGTTTCGGATGCGCCGGACTTTTCTTCGCCTTTTGATGTTTCGAGGCGGCTTCGGCCTTGTTCGGACGTTTCGGCGGCAAAGGCACGGCCGCCTTTTTTTGTGATGTCGACGCGACAATCGCCGGCTGTGGCAAGGGCGGCACGCCGATGACCTTTGCCGGCACGGGCGGCTCCAGCGGCGGCTGAACGGCAGCCGGTGTCGCGACGGCCGCAGGTGGCGGGTTTGCAACAGGCGGCAGCACGGGTTTCGAGAGCGACACGGCGAGCGCCGCCGGGACCGGCAAAAGCCCCGCCGCGCCGGGGCTCGGCGGCAGCAGATGCTCGAATTCGACCGGCCGTTCCGGCAAGAGCGCTAAGGCCGGCGGTGGTGGCGGAAAGGCGGGATCGTCGAAGGTCAAGACGGGCTGGTCGAGGCTCTCGAGCTCGGCTTCGCTGGGCGCGGGCAGGTTTTTGAAATCATAAGGATCGAAGCGCGGCGGCGGTTCGAGCGGCGCCGCGAGCCCGGCGAGCCGGCGGCGGGCGTCGGGAAAGTGCGGCCCACGCGGATAGCGCCGCATATAGGTCCAGATCGCCTGCGGGGTGCCGGCGGCGACGGCCCTTTGCCACGTCAGCGCCTCGCGCCGGGCGGCGAGCAAGGCGCGCACCCGCAAGGCCAGCGGATCGTTGGGGAATGCGGCAGAAAAATCCGCATAAGCCTCAAGCGTGTCGGCCGCGATGGCGGCGAGATAGGCCTTTGCCGACGGCAGGCTGCGGATCGATGCGCTTTCGTCCAGCGGCGGCAATGGCGGCGCCGTCTTGCTGCGCGTGAAAAGCGTCAAGGGTTCCGCGAGCTGCGCATTATCCCAGGGGACGATGATGCCATCGCTGAGATCGTTGGCGCGCAGCCGCGCCGCGGTGAAAGCCTGCGGGATGGCAAAGCCCTGCCGCAGCATTTCGACCAGCGCCTGGGCATAGATGCCGTAAGGTCCGGGCTCATCCGGCGAAACGGCGCCGGGCGCCTCATTGAAGGCATAGACGAGGTTCGGCGCGGCGGCCTCGATGCCAAAGCCGCTGGCAAAGGGCGAGCCTTCGGTCGCGAAATGCAAAATCCGTGCGCCGTCGAGGACGAAAATATGCGCTTTCGCCGGCATGGCGGCGAGCCGGTCGAAAGTATCCGCAAGCCGCACCGCCACGACGGGCACGTCCGCTTCGCGCTCGACCAGTGCATCCACCGGCACGAAATAATTTTGCCCCGCGAACTGCATGCCGCGGCCGGCCAGATAGATGAAGACGACGGCGTCGGGGCCGGCCTGCTCGGCCTTGGCGGCAAAATCGTGTAAAGCTTTACGCAGATCGGCGCCGTCGAGATCGGCGCCCTCGGTCACGGCAAAGCCGGCGTCTTTGAGGGTTGCGGCAATAAGGCCCGCATCGTTCACCGGCGTCGCCAATGGCGCGACCTTGTAATGCGCTTCGCCGATGACGAGCGCGAGGCGCGTTTCGGCTGCGTTTGCCGCCTTGGCGCCGGCCAGCGTCACGGCAAGTAAAAGGCTAAGAAAGATAAAGAATCGACGCATTTTGGTGACCGCGGGGGAGCCCGCGGAGTAGCCTATTCTTTTATGGCTGAAGCGAGGCCAGATACGGCCCGAAAGCCCCGCCCCGTCCTGTTTCAAAAATTCCCGTGGCGTCACTTGAATGTCGTTCGCCTTGGTGACAAGAGAATGCCTGTCGCCCTCCAGCCTAAGTCTCCATGTCGCGATTTGTAGCCTTTGCCGCACGCGGCCGTAGCGCGCTGCCGAACATCTTCGACGTGATCGCCTTCGCGCTCATTTTTGGCGCCTTCGTTGCGATCGTCCATGGCTCGCGCGGCATGACGATGCCGCTGCACGCGCCGCAATCGACGACGGTTTCGCTCGCTTATTCGCACCTGCCTTATTATGCGCTGCGCACGACGCTGCGGATGTTCGCGGCGATGATCGCCTCGCTCGTGTTCACGTTCATTTATGCGACCTGGGCGGCAAAGAGCCGGCGCGCCGAAAAATTTCTCATTCCGATGCTCGATGTGCTGCAATCGGTGCCGATCCTCGGATTTCTGTCCTTCACCGTGACATTCTTCCTGGGGCTTTTCCCCGGCTCGGTGCTCGGCGCCGAATGCGCGGCGATCTTTGCGATTTTCACGAGTCAGGCCTGGAACATGGCCTTCTCGTTCTACCAGTCGCTGCACACCGTGCCGAAGGAACTGGATGAGGTCGCAGACAGCTTCATGCTCTCGCCCTGGCAGAAATTCTGGCAGCTTGAGACGCCGTTCGCGATGCCCGGCCTCATCTGGAACATGATGGTCTCCATGTCCGGAGGCTGGTTCTTCGTCGTCGCGTCGGAGGCGATCTCGGTCGGCAGTACGACGGTCAGCCTGCCCGGCGTCGGTTCTTATCTCGCGATGGCGATCGATCAGAAGCGCATCGACGCCGTCGTCGCGGCGATCGTCGTGATGCTCGTCGTCATCATCGCTTATGATCAATTGTTTTTCCGCCCGCTCGTTGCATTCGGCTCGCGGTTCCGCTTCGAACTTTCGGCCTCGCAAGAGGAAGAGCGTTCCTGGGTGATCCAGCTTTTCCGCCGCACCAAATGGCTGCGCGCCTTGACCAGCGCGCCGGCGCGGGTTTTCCAGAACATCGCGCTCTGGCGGCTCGACCTGCCGGTCCGCGTCAATCTGACCCCCGCGGCGAACGAATGGAAAGAGCGGGTGCTCGACGTCGTCGCGGTCGTGATCGGCGGGACGATCGGGATCTACGCGCTGTGGCTTATCTCCCATTTCGTGGTGAAAAGCCTGACGCTCGCCGACGTCGAACAGGCCCTGTGGCTGACCTTCCTGACGCTGTTGCGCGTGCTCGCGCTGATCCTGCTCGCCTCGCTCGTCTGGGTGCCGATCGGGGTCCTCATCGGCCTCAATACGCGGCTTGCCGAGCGCGTTCAGCCCTTGACGCAATTCCTCGCCGCCTTCCCGGCCAACGTTCTCTTTCCGATCGCCGTCGTGCTGATCGTGCAATGGGCGCTCAATCCCGATATCTGGCTAAGCTTCCTCATCATTTTCGGCACGCAATGGTACATTCTGTTCAATGTCATCGGCGGCGCGAGCACCTTCCCCAACGATTTGCGCGAGGCCGCGGCGACGTTCCACGTTCGCGGCTGGGACTGGTGGACGAAGGTGATGCTGCCCGCCGTCTTCCCCTATTATGTCACCGGCGCGCTCACCGCCTCGGGCGGCTCGTGGAATGCCGCCATCGTCGCCGAATATGTCAAATGGGGTAAGGACACCGTGACCGCGCATGGCATCGGCGCCTATATCGCCAAGGCGACCGAGGCCGGCGATTACCCGCGCATTGTGCTTGGCGTCGCCATGATGTCGATCTTCGTCATCATCCTCAACCGCACCTTCTGGCGGCCGCTGGCGCGGTTCGCAGAACGCCGCCTGCAGCTTACGTGAGGCCCCGATGCTCGACACCCGGACGAAGCCCATTCTCGAGGTCAAGAACGTCAGCCAGAGCTATCGCACCGGCTCCGGCGAGGCGGGCGCGCAAGTTCTCGACAATGTCTCGCTCAACCTGACCGAAGGCGAGATCGTCGGCCTTCTCGGCCGCTCCGGCTCCGGCAAATCGTCGCTTTTGCGCATCATCTCGGGGCTGGCGAAGCCGACTGGCGGCGAAGTTCTATTCCGGCAGGCGCCGGTGACGGGCCCCTATGACTCGATCTCGATGGTGTTCCAGAGCGCGGCGCTGTTTCCCTGGCTCTCGGTGCTCGCCAATGTGGAACTCGGCCTGCGCGCCAAGAAGGTGCCGGAAACCGAGGCGCGCCCGCGCGCGCTGAAGGCGATCGACGTCATCGGCCTCGACGGCTTCGAATCCGCGTTTCCGAAAGAGCTTTCGGGCGGCATGCGCCAGCGCGTCGGCTTTGCCCGCGCGCTGGTCGTCGATCCGACGATCCTGTTGATGGACGAGCCCTTCTCGGCGCTCGACGTGCTGACCGCGGAGACGCTGCGCACCGATCTGCTCGATCTCTGGGTCGAAGGCCGCATCCCGATCAAGTCGATCCTGATGGTGACGCATAACATCGAGGAGGCGGTGCTGATGTGCAATCGCATCCTCGTTCTGTCGTCGAACCCCGGCCGCATCGCCGAGGAAATCCACGTCACCCTGCCCTATCCGCGCAATCGCCTGGCGCCGGAATTCCGCCAATTGGTCGATCGGATCTATGCGCTCATGACCAAGCGGCAGGCGCCCGCGGCGCCCGGCCGCGAAGGCGCATTCCCCGGCCTCGGCCTCGGCATGGCGCTGCCGGAAGTCTCGACCAATACCATGGCCGGTCTGATGGAAACGGTCGCGGCGCCCCCCTACAACGGCCATGCCGACCTGCCGCCGCTCGCCGATTCTTTGCAGATGGCGATCGACGATCTCTTCCCGGTCGGCGAAACCTTGCAGCTTCTGCGCTTCGCCGAATTCGCCGAAGGCGACATCAAGCTGACGCCGGCAGGCATGCGCTTCGCTGAAATGGATGTCGATGCCCGCAAGAAGCTGTTCGGCGATCATCTGCTCGCCTATGTGCCGCTCGCCGCGCGCATCCGCAACGTGCTCGATGAGCGTCCGACGCATTGGGCGCGGGCGGCGCGCTTCCTTGAAGAGCTCGAAGACTATTTGTCCGAGGACTATGCCGAACGGACGCTAAAGAGCATCATCACCTGGGGCCGTTATGGCGAGCTCTTCGCCTATGACGAGAGCTCGGAGACGTTCTCGCTCGAAAATCCGGCGTAAAGGCGCCCCGCAGCGCTGAGGCGCGGGGCGCGCGGCGTCAACTGATCAATCGCCTTACATGTTGCCGCTGCTGTGGCTCATCTTGTCGTGGTGCATCATCATATTGCCGTGATGTGTCATCATCTTGCTGTGATGCATCATCATCGTGTGATGAGAATGCATCATGGCGTGATGGTGCATCATCTTGTCGTTGTGGGTCATTGAATCGCTGGTTTGCGCGAATGCCGTCGCCGAAGCCCCCACGCCGAGCGCGCAAGCGAGCGTACAAATTTGCAGAAATTTCATGTCGGTTCCCTCCTGGATGGGATTGAGGCGCACAATGGCCCCATTCGCCCATACGAGTGGTCGCGACGCTTTGTTTCTTCAGCCCTGATTATTTTTTGGCTTTTTCTTTGCCATATCAGCCGTACATGTTGATGATGGTTATAGAAGCGCATTCAGCGGCGCCGTAGCCGCACCGATGTCGCGCGCCGCGGCAAGATGCGCGGGATTTGCGATATCGAAGGTATCAGTTGTTGCGGACATCAAGAGGCCACCATCTGGAAAGCGGTCAATCACAGCCGTTTGCGGCGGCGTGACGCGCGCGGCGAGCGGCGCACTCAAATATTGCATCCAGGCTTCTCGAAAATGACCATGCGTATCGGGTGAAAGATCGATCAATCCGGCCGGTCGCGCGAAACAATTGGTCGGCTCCCATGCTTCGACTATGGCAAGAAGAGCCGCCTTGAAGATGCGATAAGTGATCGCGGCGGGATCGGGGATGTAGCCCGAACTCGTGCTGAATTTGGCATGGTTTTGAAATTCCTCCGCTTCCAGATAAGCGCCGGCGCGTACGTTCAAAGCATAGCTCGAAGGCTCCGGCTGGCCGCGCGTGATTGCACCAGGCCAATAGCCATATATAGGCTCCGGTTCGCCGAAATCATCTCTCGATATCTCCGCCGCGACGATCTGAGCATAACGATCGCGGATCGTCTCAAGTTTTTTCGGACTGTTGACGCCGCTGAGCCACAACGCCAACAGCGGATCGATCGCACTCAGGAGATCGATGTTTTTGAGAAAGCGGGCGGCAAGCGCCTCCGGCGTCTCAGGGCGCGCGCCCAAGGAAGCACGGATGAGATAATAGCGTCCAAAGACAAGTTCCATATTCACGACTCTTCCGGTGCGAGAAAGCGAACACGAATTTTTCTAAGTTTCCATTTGCGCATAATTAGAAGCGGTCTCGATCAATCAGCGGCGCGTGCCGATGACGGCCATGGCAGTGCGTTGAGGGGCGCCATGGCCGCGCCGATATCGCGTGTCACGGCAAGATGCGCAGGATTTGCAACATCGAAGGTCTCGGTCGTCGCCGCCATCACAAGGCCGCCATCCGGCAAATGCTCGACCTGAGCGCTTGAAGGCGGCGTGATCAGCCGCGCGAGCCAAGGACAGAGATATTGGATCCAGGGATCGCGAAAATGGGCTGTTCCGTTGATTTTATTGAGCGCGTCTGAATAGGCAGCGGCGTCGGCCGGCTCCCACACATCGACGATGACACCCAAAATCGCACGAAAGAGGCGGTAGCTCATGAAGTTCGCATCGAGGTTTGCCATCGAATCCGTCGTGAAAGTCATGTAATTGACGAAGGGCCGGTCAACTGTTGAACCGGCCTTGATATTTATGGCAAACGAGCGATCCGGAGGCGTTTCTCTGGTGAATGCGCCGAACCAATAGCCGTCAAATGGTTCCGGTTCGCCCCAATCGTCCGTTGTCACGCCCGCGGCAATTTCTGCTGCATAGCGGTCGCGGACCGTCTCGAATTTTCTGGGCCCCTTGGCGCCGCACGTCCAGAGGTTGAATACGGGATCGATCTGCTTCAGGGAATCGATCATTCGCAGGAACCGTACTGCCAGTTCGTCAGGCGTTTCCGCCCGCTCTTCCCAACTGGCACTGATCAAAAATCTATATTTGGTCATTAGGACACCAGTGCTGGTTCGTAACGGACTTTGATTTTCTTGAAACGATCAGAGCCGTCTCGGAAAATTTCTTCGGCCTTTTCGGCAGCCTCCGGTTCGGCGAAAAACCATTCGATCTGGCGCTCGCCTGCGGCGCTGACTTGGCGGTCTGCTTGATTTCGCCATCGCCTGGGTAAAATCTCCTTGGAGAAAAAAGCGTATCGCAACAGGCGCGCAAAGCCAGGACCTTTGGCCTCGATCATCACGCCGTCGCTCTCGCGGCAATCGTCGAAGACGACGCGTTTTCCAGTCTTGGTATCGATCAAGCTGACGGCAAGGCCGGGCGGCAGAGGACGCTGCGGATTGTTCATTGCGCTGACATGCGCCTGATAGGCGATGGACCGCGGCGAGGCGCCGTGCGGCACATCGGGGCCCGGGTCGGGGCAAAGCTGCGGCGTATTGGTGTTTGTATCGGCGCTCGTCTTGGTGCCGCTTTGCGCCCGCGAATCCTCCGCCTCGTTCGCCAGTATAGCGGCATCGAAGACAACGCTTCCGCCAACCATGCGGGCGACGGGAATGCCCGTCTCGGTCTCGAAGAAAATTCCGTCGCGTCCGCGCCGGGCGGCGGCAACCTCCGCGCCGCTATGCGCATCTAGGAAATGCAGCACGCCTTCATCATTGTCGAGCGAATAGCGCAGGCCGGAATCGCCGGGGATCGGCCCTTCGACAAAAGGATTTTTCTGAATGGGAACAAAGATTGTCCCTAATACCGTTGCGGCCGCGGCTAGTGGCGTTGCGCGTCCGACAAGGCTTGCAAGACGCGTGAGCCCCGCCAGAAACCGTAGGTTGTCCGGCTTCGCGAACAGGCCCTCGGCGAGCGTGCCGAGCTCGGCTGCGCCGGCAGAACCCGCTGCGGCCGGTGCGGCGATCGACGCCGGGCGCGAAACGATAGCAGGTTTGGAATCCGGCGGCCGCGAAACGGCGGGTTTGGCATCCGCAGTGCCCGCACCGCCCGATGTCCATCGGCCGCTCGGCCGCCCATTACCCTGCGGCACCCGCTGCTCAGCGGGATCATATTTGGCAAGGCCGGACCTTTCGGAATCGAAACCCATGGCGCGCAGCAAGACGCGGGGCGCCAAGCCTTGTTCGAGCAGATCCTCGGCGCAAAGCAGCCGGTAGAGGCTCGCGCGATCCTCAAGGCGCGGCAGCCGTGCAAAGGCAAGGCGGATATTGGCGAGCGCCTTGTCGCCATTCCGCCAGTGCTCCGAGGCGCCCTTTATATGTTTGAGGACATCGGATCGAACCGGCCGGCCATAGGCCGCGGCAAGGAGCGCAAAGACGCGCGCTCCATCGGCGTCGAGATCAAGTCGCGGCGCGCCGGTATCATCGCGCCGCATCGGTGCAAGAAGTGTCCCCGCACCGAACACGAGTCCGGCCTCGCCGAGTTCGACGGCCGAATTGAGCGCGCCATCCCGCAGCCTTTCGTCGAGTCGTTTTTCAAGTGCGTCCCCAACCACGAAAAATGCTCCGCCGGCCCCAGGAAGGATTGCGAAAGAGGATAATGGGCCGACTTCACGAGGTCTAGAACAAAAACAGAACATCGCGCGGACAAGATCCACTCAGCAAGAGGTAGAAATTCGATTTTTCCGCCTGGCTATCTCATCTGCCGATCCCGACTCGCGCTGGGTCGCTTCGCGGTCCATAAGGAGCGCCTCTCGGGAAGGCAGGCTATGTTTTGCAATCGGATGCGGCGCAATTTTCTGCGGCGCGAATTCATACGACAATTGCGCGTCGGCGCCCTCGGCTTCGCTCTGGCGGGTGCCAATTGGTCCTCAAGCGCCATCGCCGCGCCGGCCTGCGGGCCGGATAAGCTCGGCACCGAACGCACGCTCCTGCTTTCGACCCAAGGCGGCTTTGCCGTCGGCCTGCAGACCTATCCGCAGACGCTGGCGCTCGCCGATCATGAAGTCGTGCTGACCTTCGACGACGGCCCGTGGCCGACGACGACGCCGAAAGTGCTCGACGCGCTCGATAAGGAATGCGTGAAGGCGACCTTCTTCCTGATTGGCCGCAATGCGCAGGCCTATCCGGCGCTCGCCCGGCGCGAAGTCGCCGAGGGCCATACGATCGGCAATCATACGTTTTCGCATCCGGCGCGGACGTTGCGGCTTATGAGCGATGCTGCGGCGCGCGCCGACATCGTCCGCGGCTTTGTCGCCGACGAGATGGCCGCCTATGGCAGCGCCCATACGCAGATCAACTTCTTCCGCTTCCCGGGCTTCGCCGATACGCCGGCGCTCGTCACCTGGCTCGAGAGCCGCAATGTCGGCGTCTTCGGGTCGGACCTCTGGGCCTCCGACTGGCTTTTCCTGACGCCGCAGGCCGAACTCGCGCTCGTCTTGAAACGGCTTGACCGGCAGAAGCGCGGCATCCTGCTTTTGCACGACAGCCGCGCCTCGACGGCGGAAATGCTGCCGGCGCTGCTCAAGGCGCTGAAGCAGCGCGGCTACAAGATCGTCCACATCGCGCCGGGGCCGGACAAGCCGGTGCTTCGCCCGGCGCCGCCCGGCTGGAAATCCGAAACCGAAGAGATTCTCGCGAAGATCATCCCCCGGCTCGCGGGCCATAAGGCGCCCGCCGAAGCCAAGATGCAGCCGCGTTCAACGCGGCTGCCGGAACCCCCGGGGCTCTGACCGACCCGTCAACGCCAAGCGGACTTTAACGCCAAGCGACTTTGGCGCCGCCGCCGCTAAACCGATGTTGCCGCCCGATCGTATCGCGCTCGGTCAGCGCGCCGAATGTCAGGCCCAGCGTCGCCCACATGATCGCCTGCATGGCGAGCGAATCGATGCGGAAATGCCAGAGCACGACCGCCGGAAAATCGGCGGGAACTTCGTTGATCGGCGGCAGAAGCGCCGCGACGATAATAACGGTCACGATATAGGCGATGGCAGCAATGATTGCCGCAGACCATGCGCCGTGTTGCGGCGCAAGACGCTTGCGCAGCATGGCCGCGCCGATCATGGCGAGGACCGACAGACCCATCATCGCGAAATAGAGCCCCGTGCGGATGCCGATCGTCTCCGGATTGCCGACGGAGGGCGGATTGGCCGGATATTTCAGGTTCGGCACGACATAGAGGCTGATGAAGCCGGTCAGCGCCAGCAAGGCCGACACGGCGCGCGGGCTGAGGCTGCTCACGCGGCCGTAAGCAAAAGCAAAGGCCAGCGCGAAGAGACCGCCGAAAGCGGTGCAATAGACCATCACGCCGGTCAGCAGGCCCCAGCTTGCCTGCATCGGGCGGCTGACGAGCTCCGGCTCCTCCGGATCGTGAATGCCTTTGGCGAGATCGGCCTTGGCTTTGGCCTCGTCCATCGCTGTTTCAAAGGCGATGGCGCGGTCGACCTGCGGCTCGCCGAAAATCTTGGCGAAGCTGAAAACGAGCAATCCTGCGAGGAAGCCGACAAGCATTCCTCGCACCAAAAGGGTGTGGACCATTGTGAGTCCCGTCAGTGGCAGGGAAAACCGAGAAGATGGCGGCCGTCGTGCACCCATTCGTGCACATACATGCCCTTGACGATCGAGGTCGCGCCCTCTTCAGCCCCGACGAAATAAACGGCGAGGAGCATCAGAGCGCCGAAGACGAGCCAAGGCAAAATCTCGCGCACCGGGATGGGCGCGACGGCAGTGCCGGAACCGATTGCAGTGTCTGACATGGACAACTCCCGGAGGATCCAGCGTCCTCGATGGATGAAAACCGCGGTGAGGGTCTGACTTTCGATCACGGAAAATTCCGCTTTCGATTACAGTGGCGCGACCGTGCTGGACTTCAACCAGCTTCCACAACCGAAGTGCGGCGGACGATAAGTGCCGAACCCTCCCCTGTCAAACGACAATCCCCGCCGATCCTCGCCATGAGCTCGCTATGAGCCTGCGCCTCACCTTGATCGCCCATGGCGCAACCCAGGCGACGCGCGCCGCCGCCTTTCCGCGCGACGAGCAGCTTGAGCCTGCGAGCCAGGCGAAGGCCGCCGCCTTGCGGCCGCACCTCGGCCGCGTGGATGGCGCCTGGACAAGCCCGGCGCGGCGCGCCGTCGAGACCGCCGAAGCTTTGGGCCTCGCCGCGTCCATTGATCCAAGGCTCGCGGATATCGATCTCGGCACTTGGGCCGGCCGGTCACTGGCCGAGGTCGAGGCGGCGGACGCGGCGGGCCTCGCGCGCTGGATGGAGGACCCGGCGTCCACACCGCACGGCGGTGAATCGGTTGCGGGCCTGATGATCCGGGCCGCGATTTGGCTGGACGAGATCGGCCGCGGCAATGGCCGCATCGTTGCGGTGACCCATGCGGCTTTCGTCCGCGCGGTGGCGATCGTCGCGCTCAATGCCGACCCGAAGTCGTTTTGGCGAATCGATATCGAACCCTTGAGTTTTTCGAGATTCCTCGCGGCGAACGGGCGCTGGACATTGCGCAGCCTCAATGCCGGCGCCCCTCAAGGCGACGTTGCATAGTGATCGGCCTGTGCGGGCGGACACGCGCCGGCGGTCGCGTGCCTTGACCGTGAAGGTGATCGCTTCTCAAATCCCGGCGCCGGTGCGAACCGGCGCAAAAATGGGGAGAATGAGATGTCCGCACTCGGTCTCGTGGTGGAGCTTGTCGCCGGCGCCATTGGCGGCAATGGCATAGCCTCCGCCGTCAAAACGCTCAATCTCGGTACGTTGGGAAATACACTCGTCGGCGCTATCGGCGGCGCGGCCGGCACGTCGGTTCTCGGCGCCCTCGTCCCGGCGCTCGAAAATGTCGGGCACGTGGATATGAGCGCGCTCGGCGTCCAGGCGGTGAGCGGCGGCGTGCTCGGCGCCGTATTGACCGCGGTCGTCGCGGCGATCCGCAACGCCAGCAGCGGCGCACCCGCACCCTAAACCAAATTACCGAACCAAGGGTCCGCCGACTTTCTTCCAGGCATCGATGCCGCCTTCGATATGGAAGGCGGTGTCGATGCCCGCCTCCCGCGCCGTCTGCACGGCCATGGCCGAGCGCTCGCCGAACGCGCAATAGAATAAGATCCGCTTGCCGCCCGCGCCGGCGCGTTCTCGCAGTATGTCGATTTGCGCCTGCAGGCTCGGATAAGGCAGATGCAACGCGCCGGGAATAACACCGTGCTTGTCGCGTTCGCTTTTTTCGCGCAGGTCGACGATCATAATGTCGGGGCGCCCCGCGAGCGTTACAGCCTCTGTTGCCGCGACTGCCCATCCTTTGCGCGCGATTTCCTCGCGCGGCAGGCCGACATGCATATTGGCGGGCACCGCCACATCCATCATTTTTGGATTCGGCAGCTTCAGATTGTTCATCAGCTCGACATATTCGTCGACCGACTTGGCCATGAGCCGCGGATTGAAGCGTTTCTCCTCGCCGATGGTCGAGACGGTATCGCCCTTGTAGTCATGCGCCGGATAAACCAGCGTCTCGTCGGGCAGTTTGAGCAGCTTGTTGAAAATGGAATCATATTGCGCGCGCGGATCACCGTTTTGGAAATCCGTGCGCCCGGTGCCGCGGATGAGGAGCGTGTCGCCGGTGAACACGCAGCCGCCGAGAAGAAAGGAATAAGAATCGTCCGTATGGCCCGGCGTGTAGAGCACGTCGAGGTTGAGGCCCTCGATGTCGATACGGTCGCCTTCCGCAACCCGCATCGAGACGACGTCGGCCTGCGTCTGTTCGCCCATCACGGTGATGCAATGGGTACGATCGCGCAACGCACCGAGGCCGGTGATGTGGTCGGCATGCAGATGCGTGTCCACGGCCTTGACGAGTCTCAGATCTAGCTCGCGCACGAGCTGCAGATAACGATCGACCTTCTCCAGCACCGGATCGATGATCAGCGCCTCGCCGCCCTGACGGCTGGCTAGAAGATAAGTGTACGTGCCGGATGTGCTGTCAAAAAGCTGCCGGAAGATCATCGCGCATCTCCCTCACAACCCGTTCGCGCCCGCAGCATTGTTCATTACCAATATATCCCAATTAGCACATGAAAAATAAGAAAAGATAATGCGAGTCTCAAGACGAAATAATTGCCGACGATTCCCGCCTTGGCGCGCAAATGTCGAAGTAGCAATGTTTCCCTCTTTGTTGGGATATCTCCCGGGACAGCACGGGAGAAACTCCCGTTCCTTTCCGGATGTTTCCAAGCTCTAATCTGCGAGTCAACGAAAAGCGAAGTCCGCGTTAGATCGCTGGAGCCATCTTAAGAAACGGTCTCGCATGAGGAAACGGCTCTCTGGCGTTTCCCAACTCGCCTTCTAGAGGATTTCGGTGTGGCATCGCCCATCGTTCCTTCGGTTTTTTGAAGGCCGCTTCTGAAAATATGCATTTGAATGGGAGGAAGTAATGAGACTCCGTAAGGTAATGCCTATCTGTTTGGGGCTGTTAGGAGCATGGGTCTATTCAGGCGCCTATGCTGCCGGCACCAACTGGAATGACCGCGACCAAAAATACTGGACGGCCCCGGGCGCTGACAATCAGCTCACCCGTCACAGCGATCTGAAGCAGATCAATACCCACAACGTGAAGCACCTCCAGCTCGCTTGGGACCAGTCGACTGGCGCCCTGCGCGGCCACGAAGGTCAACCGCTTGTGGTCGATGTCGACGGCACGCCGGTTCTGTATCTCTTCAGCGCGTGGCCGAACATCGTTCAGGCGCTCGACCTCTCCGATCCGGACAATCCGAAGGAGATCTGGAACTACGTCAAGAAGACCGATCGTGACGAATCGGCTGTTCCACGCGCTTGCTGCGACACCGTCAACCGCGGTGGTGCTTATGGCGATGGCAAGATCGTCTACCTGACCCTCGACGGCTGGTTGATCGCGCTCGACGCGAAGACCGGCAAAGAGGCTTGGGTCGTCAAGAACAACTATCCGGACAAGGGTGAAGACGGCACGCCGGCTCCGCTCATTGCGGATGGCAAGGTGTTCGTCGGCTTCGGTGGTGACGAATTCGCTGCTCGCGGCGCGTTCACCGCCTATGATCTCGAGACCGGCAAGAAGGTGTGGCACATGTTCAGCACCGGAACGGATGCTGACGTTGGCATCACTTCCGACACCAACAAGGCGCACCCGGAATACGGCCAGACCGGCGACCTCGGCATTCACACCTTCCCCGATGACAATAACTACAAGATCGGTGGCGGTGCGGCTTGGGGCTGGTACAGCTACGATCCGGAATCGAAGCTGGTCTACTACTCGACGGGTAACCCCGGCCTGTGGAGCCCGAGCTATCGTTGCGGCGAGAAGCCTCTGACGCAGTCCGGTTGCAACTCCGGCAGGTGGGACAACAAGTGGTCGATGACCATTTTCGCCCGCAAGGCGGACACCGGCGAAGCGGTCTGGGCCTACCAGATGACCCCCTTCGACCAGTGGGACTATGACGGCATCAACGAGAACTACCTCGTCGACATGCCGAATGTTGACGGCAAGGCGCGCAAGACGCTCGTCCACTTCGACCGCAACGGCTTTGCGTTCGTTCTCGATCGTACCGACGGCACGCTGCTGCGCGCCCACAAGTACGTGACCGCGAACTGGGCCGAGAAGTACGACTTCAAGACAGGTCGCCCGATCAAGATTCCGGAGCACTCGCCGCTTGAAACCGGTCGCAACGTTCAGGCTTGCCCGTCGGCGATGGGCGGCAAGGACCAGCAGCCGGGCTCGGTCGATCCAAGCGATCCGACCAAGTTCTATATGCCGACAAACAACTGGTGCATGACGCTGAACCCGCAAACCCGGGCCTACCAGCAGCAGGGCACGGTCTATGTGTTCGCCAACGTCTATATGTATCCTGAGAAGCCCGGCGTGACCGGCCGTCTCAAGAAGTTCGACGTTCTGACGGGCAAGACCGTTTGGGACATCCCGGATCCGTATCCGAACTGGGGTGGCTCGATGAACACCGCTGGTGGTCTCGTGTTCTACGGCAGCCTTGGCGGTGACTTCCGCGCCGTCGACCGCGACACGGGTGAGATCCTGTGGCAGCGCAAGCTCGGCTCGGGCATCATCGGCAACCCGATCACCTACGAGGTCAAGGGCAAGCAATATGTGTCCGTCCTCTCCGGCATCGGCGGCTGGATCGGTCTGCCCGTCACGGCTGGCCTCGACCTGAACGACAAGTTCGGTGCGATCGGCGCGACCGCGATGACCAAGGCCGCTGGCCTGTCGCTGATCCCGCAGGGCGGCATGCTCTCCACCTTCCGCGTCTATCAGTAAGCGCGGCTAGGCAAGACAAGATGGCGCTCGGATTCTCAACTCCGGGCGCCGCTCTGTATGAGGGCACCCGATACGAAACGCCACGGAAATAAGAAAGGGAGAATGAGATGAAGAGCTTGATTATCGGCTTGCTGCTTTCCAGCGCGGTTGTCGCGCCCGCTCTCGCGGCGGACCAATACACCCTTGTCAAGGATACGGTCGGAAATTGCTCCGCCGTCGTGAGCACGTCGACCTATCCCGGTATGACAGTTGTCAGTGACAAGGCTTTCGGTTCCTGGGAAGACGCGATGAAGGCGATTGACGGCGTGAAGGAATGTAACGGAATTGTACGTTGATCGCAGGTCGCGGGCTTTGCCAAGTTTACTTGGAGGCGTTGGGTAACTTTCTCCGTATTGACGCAGGATTTCCCGCCCGCATCTGGAAAAGTTGACCTCGACTGTCCGCGCTCGCTATGTGAAAAATTTCTGGCCTTGGACCGGACATGCCAAGGCTTCCATCCCATGCAGGGGCCGTTCGCGTTGCACGCGAGCGGCCTTTTTTTGTGCATCGTCGAAGTCGGCAACGGCGTTAATTTGCCCGGCGATTAACGCCGCGCGCAGCAAGGGCAAACGAAACCCTCGTCAACAAGCTCTTCATCATCGATGCCGCTCTCGTCTTCGGACGCGTCGGACGCTTGCCATTGCAGGGCATGCACACCAACCGCTGCAATGTCTGTTCCGACGCCGCCGCGGTTTTGACTCCGGCGTTCAACGCAACCGGCGTCCTCGTCGAGCTGGCCTTCATCGGCTCACTCTTCGCGGCCATAATAGAGCTTTCCGATTTCGATCGCTGCACGGCCCTGGTCGCGCCGATGGGTATTGGTGTCGCGCAGGGAATAGACGCAGCCGCAATATTCCTGCTGATAGAATTGTTCGCGCTTACTGATCTCGATCATGCGGTTGGCCCCGCCGCCCTTGCGCCAATTATACTCCCAATAGGTGAGACCCGGGTACGGCTCGGCGGCTCGGCGCCCGCAATCATTGATCTGCGCCATGTCTTTCCAACGCGAGATTCCGAGCGAGCTCGTGATCACCGGAAAGCCATGCTCGCTCGCATAAAGGGCGGTTCGCTGAAATCTCATATCGAAGCACATCGTGCAGCGAATACCACGCTCTGGCTCCCATTCCATGCCCTTCGCGCGGGCGAACCAATTGTCGGTGTCGTAGTCGCAATCGACGAAAGGAACGCCGTGATTCTCTGCGAAGCGAACGTTCTCGTCCTTTCGCAACTCGTATTCACGCCGCGGATGAATGTTGGGATTGTAAAAGAAGATCGTATAGTCGATTCCCGAAGCGAGCATGGCTTCCATGACCTCGCCCGAACAGGGCGCGCAGCACGAATGCAGCAGCACCTTCTGGTGGCCGCCGGGCGGTGTCAGGACAGGTCGTTGGAAATCACTCATTCGCCAAATGCTTATATGGTGGAGAGGGGGCCCTGCCCGCTCTGATAACGGAAAGCGAAAACTTCTACAATGCCGCGGCTCCCTGTCTGCGAAGCGGGACGATCATCTTTATAATCAATGTTTTACATGTGAGAAAGACTGAGCATGAACGTTGCCGTTCGCGCGCCAGGAGCGGCAATTTCAGTTCGGCCGGGCCGGTGGCCGTTATCGTATCGAGAGACTTTCCAATGTCAGAAATAGATCTCGTCGTGACGTGTCATCCTTCTGCGACCAGCCTTTGTGCGAGAATCGCGGAGATGGTCGAGCAGACTTTGGGGAAAGAAAGCTCCGTCGTGGTCGATAATCTCGCCCGCATCGACTTCAATCCGATCATATCGTCCGCGGAGCTACGAGACTATTACCAAGATCAAATTCCCGCCGACGTCCTCACGTTGGTTGCACACCTGCGCCAAGCGCATCGTGTGACCTTCGTGCTGCCGATCTGGATGTATGACATGCCAGCCGTCCTCAAAGGCTATTTCGAGCGCGTCTGGCGCCCCTATGTCGCCTATGGAATGGATGGTGACCGGATCTCGCCGCTGCTGATCAACATCAAGCGCATGGTCGTCATTGCAACGCACGGACGTAGCGGGACCGAAACGCTGAAGGTGGGCGACGCCACGCGGCAATTCTTCGATGTGTCGTTGCCGGTGTTGCTTCCAAATCTTCGATCCAACGTCAGATTTGATTTATATTCTCTCGACGCGCCAAATCCCGCGTCGATCGAGCGTGACTTGGATCTGATCCGCGCGCATTACCTGACAGACCGCGCTGCCCGTGCGGTCTCGAAGGACGCCCGCTGACCGCCGCAAATTCCTATCGCTTTTAATTTTAGCCGAAGCCGCCGACGGCGTGCCACGGAAGAAACGACATAATGTTGGATATAACCAACGGCATGGTGCCGCCGTTGAAGCCAAAAAAGCCGCCGGCAAGCTGGTGCGTTTTTTGAGCGCCGGTGTGGGTATTGTCTGCGGGATCGTTTTGATAGCTGGTGTTTTATTTCTTCTGGCGGCCGGCGCCGGCCTCTTACGGGTAAGCTCTTTTTCCGATTTCCTGGAAAGAGCGAGCCATAGCGGCGAAACGGGTCACGATTGACCCATCGGCTGGACAATTCGGCCGATAAATCAAGCAAAATCAACGGTGGGAGGTCGTTTCATACGGCCAAGAGGACTGCAACAGACCGCTGGAATCAGCCGCTTACCGATCGGTGAGACAGGCGTTATCCTGCCGAACGTGATGGAAATAGCGGAGGGTCTAACATTGAAGACTCTTCCAGCGGTGATCATTTGGCGGCACCTATGGCCCAGCCTCATTTCACTCTGCGTTTAATTTTTTGGTTGTCGGCGGGGTTCGCTGCGATGGCGGGCGTCGCCTACCTCTTGTTCGGGGCCGGCTCTTCAGGGGGCGACAAAGCCGCACAAAGCGATCCGGTGACACCTTGCTCGGAGAACTGGACGATGTGTCGAGACAACGCAGACCTCGTCAACTATAGTTCAAAAGCCGACGATGCCAGGCATGCTTGTATTGCTGCCGTCGATGGAGCCTCAAAATACGCGCCCCCGAAATGGTGCAGCGGCTGGCTGTGCGAGGATTTTGCCAGCTATCGAATGGGAAAAAATGCGCCGGACGACGGATTGATCACTTTGATCGACGATCACGTCCAAATACAAAATGGTCGCGGTACCCGGGTCCGCTCGACCGTGTATTGCACCTACAATATTCGGACGGAGAAAGTCGTCGCTCTGGATATCGGCACATATTAGCGGGTTTCTCAAATCGCCACTGCTGCCGTCCAAATGCCGGCTCGGCCTCCTTTCTTCTGCGTGCGTTGCCAATCGCAAGTGACGCCAGTGGAGCGAACAAAATAGTCCACGCTATTCAACGGGCAATCGCGTTGTCATTCGAGCGCAGGCTTGGAGGCCGTCGCGCGATGCCTAGAGGCGTGTTTCCGAACAGCAAACGAGCAAAGATAGATCGGGCCAGCCATAAGCCAACTCCGCCACCCTGGTCTCATTGTTCCACTGTTCTTCACGTTCGACCAAAATTCCGGCCCCAAGTGTCTCATAAAAATGCCGGGCACCGACATTGTTGCGGAGAACCCAGACACTGCCACCGGCGAATCCACGGTCGATAAGAGCCGTCGCCATCAGACCCATTAAACGTCGTCCAACGCCCCGCCGTTGGGCAATTTTCAGTAAGTAGATAGCTTCAATTTCACCGTCAAATCCGCGCGAAGCAAGCAACTCTGATCTTTGGCCGCCGTAGGAACCAAATCCAACGGCTCGATCGTTAACCTCTACAATAAAAGCTGACGTTCTTGCGGGTGTGACGGTGTCTCGCAAGATTTTGGTCCATCGATCTGCACGGTCCGCTAGGTTCAGCGCTGCCAATCTTGGATCGGGAATCAATCCTTCATAGGTTTCTTTCCAAGCCTCGACGTGAACAAAGGCAATCGCATTTGCGTCCGTCTCGGTGGCTGCACGAATTACGAGCTCCGTCACGAGCAACTCATGAATCTTCGGACGTGTTTCTCTATCGGCAGGTTACTATGGCCTTCGGATGCAACGCCAAAGCCGTCGTCGAGGCTTTCACCGATTGCGGCTCGCTTAGGCAGCACACCTTCAATTCAGGCATCAATCAGCGAAAAATATCAATGAAATCAATCTGAAAAAAGTGGATGGTGCGGCCAAGAGGACTCGAACCTCCACGGGTCTCCCCACTAGCACCTCAAGCTAGCGCGTCTACCAATTCCGCCATGGCCGCGGAGGGGCGTCGTCTAACAAAAACCCCCTCTCCTGACAAGGCTCGGACGGCCAATATTCCTACCTTTGGCGCGCTTGATTTTGCTGCCGGCCGGCGCAAATTGCCGCTCCTCGGCGGGAAACGTAGGAGCGGTCAGATCGAGCGCGAGAACATTGTCCGCAGCCTGCGCACGTCCGGCGCAGCCGAATGGCACGTCATCGACGGCCTTATGGCCTATGACGACGCGCTGGCGGCCATGGATGCGCGTGTGGCTGCGATCGTGGCGGGCACGGCGCCTGAGCAAGTGCTGCTGCTCGAGCATCCGCCGCTTTACACCGCCGGGACATCGGCGCCGCCGATGGCCGCGGAGGGCCTGCCGTTTCCGCTGCATCGGACCGGGCGCGGCGGCCAGGTCACCTATCATGGGCCGGGCCAGCGCGTCGCCTATCCGATGCTCGATCTGAGCCGCCGCGGGCCGGATGTCCGTGCCTTCGTCGCCGCGCTCGAAGATTGGATTATCGCGACGCTCGCGCAATTCGACGTCGAAGGCGAACGGCGCGAGGATCGCGTCGGCGTCTGGGTGCCGCGGCCGAGCAAGCCGGGCGGCCCCAACGGCGAGCCCGCGGAAGACAAGATTGCTGCCATCGGCATCCGCCTGCGGCGCTGGGTGTCGTTCCACGGCATTTCGCTGAATGTCGCGCCGGATCTCACCCATTATGCCGGGATCACGTCCTGCGGCATTACCGCCCCGCATCTCGGCATCACGAGCCTGCGCGACCTCGGCGTCACCGCGACCATGACGGAGGTCGATGCCGCCCTCCGCCGCGAGTTCGAAGCGATCTTCGGCGCGACTGCCTGATTTCAGGCCGCTTTCAGAGCGGCGGTCTGCTCCAGAGCCTTGTCGAGCGCGGCCTGGCGCGCGTCGGGGCCGAGCGCCACGCCTTCGGCGACGATGACCTGCAGATCGGTCACGCCAATGAAGGCGAAGGCCGAGCGCAGATAGGTTTCAAGATGTTCGAAGGATGCCGTCGGCTGCTCCGGCCCGTATAGGCTGCCGCGCGAAATGGCGATGATCACGCGCTTGCCGGCGACGAGGCCTTTGAGGCCCTCCGGCCCGTAGGCGAAGGTCTTGCCCGGCACGAGAATGCGGTCGATCCAGGCTTTCAACTGGCTTGGCAGGCTGAAATTATACATTGGGGCGCCGATGACGACGATGTCGGCGGCAAGGAACTCGTCGAGGAGCGCATCGCTCGCCGCCCGGCCCGCGGCGAATTCGGGCACCGCGCCGGTCGCCGCCGAAATCGGGTGCGCCGAGGGAAGATTCGCCGCCGTCGCGTGATCAGGCGCCGCGGCGACGAGGTCGCGCTGGACGAGTTGGAGCCCGGGGTTCGTCTGGCGCAGCCGCTCGACGATAGCGGCGGTCAGCGTCCGGCTCACGGAATTGGGGCCGGTGATGCTCGAATCGATCTGCAGCAGGGTCATAGTCCACCTTGGTATTGGTTTGTAACCTGGACTAATTACGTTACTGCTGTTAGAAGCCGCAAGACGGCACATTTTTGGGTTTTAGGAACATGGACGTGACCAATGGCGCGGTGATCGAGGCGCCGGAGATCGATCATTCGGACTGCCGCAAGGTGAGCCAGGTGCTGGCGCGCATCGGCGACAAATGGAGCGTGCTCGTCGTCATGCAGCTCGCCGAGGGTGCGCTGCGCTTCAGCGAGATCAAGCGGCGGCTGAACGGCATTTCGCAGCGGATGCTGACGCTGACCTTGCGCGGGCTCGAACGCGACGGCCTCGTCATCCGCACGATCTTTCCGACGATTCCGCCGCGCGTCGAATACCGGCTGAGCGATCTCGGCGGCTCGCTCCGCGAGCCGGTGATGGCGCTTGGCCAATGGGCGCTGGCGCATATGACCGAGATCGATGCGGCGCGTGCGAAATTCGATCGCGATAGCGCGACGTAAGAGTCAGATCGTTGGCAGAAGATGGAAGCCGCGAACCGGCAGGTCGATCAATTCGTCCGCTTCCGGCATTCGGACCATCAGATTGACGACACGCGCTTGCGCCGGTCCGCGGCGGCAGGTTTCGATGAGGGAATCGACATGGCGCGTCGTTCCGGCCAAGAGCGCTTCGACATCGCCATTAAGACGATTGCGGACCCAGCCCCTGATGCCGAGACGCTCGGCTTCAAGCTGAACGAAGGCGCGAAATCCGACGCCTTGCACATGGCCTTCTATCCACACGACGATGATCTTTTCGGCATCGGACATGGCCGCGGCATCCTGACTCAAAACGAGACAAAAAACTTAACGCGCCTGACGCGCCGCGCTCCAGTTCGCCTGATTTTTCCGCCGCGCTTGTAAGCTTGGCGCGAAGAGCGCGCAAAATCTAGCCCTGAACAAAGCGCCAATCTTTGCCGATCAGTGATTCGTCGCCGCTCTGTTCGTGCTTTCGCCGTTGCGTTAACGGCGCAAGCCAAATAGGCGGCGGTCCCGCGCGACAACGCGTAAAGCCGCCCGGCATGACCGAACGGCTTTGTGCAAATTCTCAGGGTGACGGAGGCGCGGTCAGTCGCGCTGGCGCTTCTTGTAATCGGCGATATAGAGCGCCGCGATCTGCTTGTCGGTGTCGCTCGCAGCGGCACTGGCCTTTTGATAAAGGTCGATGATCCACTGGTCCTTCTTGTCCTGCCCGGCGAGCTGCTGGGCGAGCGTCAGCCACATCAGCCCGAGGCCGCGCTGGCGTGCGACGCCTTCGCCGGTGAACAGCAATTGCCCGAGCAGCGCCTGCGCCTCGGCATGGTTCTTCTCGGCGGCGAGATGCAGCCAGCGTGCAGCCTGGGTCGGATCCTTGGTGACGCCGACGCCATCGAGATACATGCGCGCGAGATCGTATTGCGCGTCGGCATTGCCGAAATTGGTCGCGGCATATTGGAACATTTCAAGCGCGCGCATCGGATCGGGCGCGACGCGGCTGTTCGGAATGCCGTTCAAACTATAGGCGCCGACCGCAACAAAGGCGCTCGACACGACCGCCTGCTCGCGCGGGCTCGAATTGTCCTCGTCGTAATCGTCGACGATCTGCTCGAAATAATCGTAAGCCTTTTCGTCGTCCTGCGGGACGCCGTCGCCGTCGGCATACATTTTTGCGAGCTTCCAGCGGGCAAGCGACTCGCCGCCGGCCGCGGCATATTTCAGCGCCTTGAGCCCCGAGCGGGAATCGCCCGTCTTGAAATCCTCCAGCCCGGCGCGCAAAGCGGCTTCCGGATTCTTGAAGATCTGCAGCGGAATCTTGTCGCCGGCCGTCGCCGACTGCGGCGTGCCGTCGAAGGCCACCGTGGCGCGCGGCAACACGACCACTGCCGCGGCGAGCGCGAGCGTCCCAACGAGGAGGTGGTGAGGCCTAGCTATCTGCATAGCTTTGAACCTCGCCTGCCCCGCCCGGCTGCGTCACCGCGCCGTAACGCGCGGCGCCCACTTGCTGGGCATATTTCCAGATCGCGCCCGAGCCGAAGTTTGTCGTGCGCGGCTTCCAAGCCTTCTTGCGCTCCGCCAGTTCTTCGTCCGAGAGCTTGACCTCGATCGTGTGATTGATCGCGTCGAGGCGGATGATGTCGCCGTCGCGCAGGAGCGCGATCGGGCCGCCGACCGCCGCTTCCGGTCCCACATGGCCGATGCAGAAGCCGCGCGTCGCGCCGGAAAAGCGTCCGTCGGTGATCAGCGCGACCTTGCTGCCCATGCCCTGGCCGTAGAGCGCCGCCGTGGTCGCCAGCATCTCGCGCATGCCCGGGCCGCCGCGCGGACCCTCATAGCGGATGACGAGGACGCAGCCCGGCTCGTAGCGCCGGTTCTCGACCGCATCGAAACATTCTTCCTCGCTGTCGAAGCAGCGCGCCGGCCCCTCGAAGACGAGCTTGTCCTTCTCCATGCCGGCGACCTTCACGATCGCCCCGTCCGGCGCCAGATTGCCCTTGAGGCCGACGACACCGCCGGTCGGGCTCAACGGCTTGTCGGCCGGATAGACCACGTCCTGATGCGGATTCCATTTCACGCCGGCGAGATTCTCGGCGATCGTGCGGCCGGTCACGGTCAGGCAGTCGCCATGCAGATAGCCGTGATCGAGCAAGGTCTTCATCAAGAGCGGAATGCCGCCGGCTTCGAACATGTCCTTGGCGACATATTTGCCGCCCGGCTTCAAGTCGGCGATGTACGGCGTGCGCTGGAAGATCTCGGCCACCGCAAAGAGATCGAAATCGATCCCGATTTCATGCGCGATCGCCGGCAAGTGCAGCGCAGCATTGGTCGAGCCGCCGGAGGCGGCGACGACGGCCGCCGCATTCTCGAGCGCCTTGCGGGTGACGATGTCGCGCGGACGGATGTTGCGCGCCAGAAGCTCCATGACCATTTCGCCTGCGGTCATGCAGAAGCTGTCGCGGATCTCGTAAGGCGCCGGTGCGCCGGCCGAGTAAGGCAGCGCCAGGCCGATCGCCTCGGACACGGTTGCCATCGTATTGGCAGTGAATTGTGCGCCGCACGCGCCGGCCGAAGGACAGGCGACGGTTTCAAGCTCGTCGAGATCGGCGGCCGACATGGCGCCGACGGAATATTTGCCGACGGCTTCGAACAGATCCTGCACTGTGACCTGTTGGCCACGGAAATTGCCCGGCAGGATCGAGCCGCCATAGATGAAAACCGACGGCACGTTGAGGCGCAGCATCGCCATCATCATGCCGGGCAGCGACTTGTCGCAACCGGCGAGGCCGACGAGCGCGTCATAGCAATGGCCGCGCATGGTGAGCTCGACCGAATCGGCGATCACCTCGCGCGAAACCAACGAGGCCTTCATCCCCTGATGGCCCATGGCGATGCCGTCGGTCACGGTGATCGTGCAGAACTCGCGCGGCGTCCCATTGGCCGCGGCGACGCCCTTCTTCACCGCCTGGGCCTGACGCATCAGCGCGATGTTGCAAGGCGCGGCTTCGTTCCAGCAAGAGGCAACGCCCACGAGAGGCTGATGAATTTGCTCGCGCGTCAGCCCCATGGCATAGAGGTACGACCGATGCGGTGCCCGCTCCGGCCCCTCCGTGACATGACGGCTGGGAAGGTTTTTCTTATCGATGACGCGCGCTTCCAACTCTATCAACCCCGCTGGTTCGAAAAGTGAGCGACAGCCCTAAAGAGGGACACCCAATGCCACGCGGGGGGCGCGGGCGATGACTCCTGATGACGAACTCCGCCTAGAACAGCTTCTGCAAGAGTGACTCGACACCAAACTTCGCTTCCTTCGAGTGATTTTAGCTAGCCGCTGGTTTATGGCTGAAAAGCGGCTTTCTTCTTCGCTGCATCGCATCTGCAGAAGATGCTCCCGAGCTGTTGCCCTAATGCCACGAATCTCGAAACGCACTTAAGGGCCGGCGCGCCGAAGCGCGGGCCCCCTGCAATTCAAGACTCGTGGTAACCGAAGTGCCGGTTAATCCGGCTTGCCGCGCCGGGTTCCGTTTTCGTCGCGGCCCAGAAATCGGGCGAACGCGGCGAGCGCAGTATCCGACACATGGTGTTCAATACCCTCGGCATCAAGCTCTGCGCAGTGCTTTGGCACACCAACCGCAACGAGTAAGTCGACGACGAGCCGGTGCCTGGCGCGGACTTTGGCGGCAAGCGACAGACCCTCGGGGGTCAGGAAGACGCCACGGTAGAGTTTCGAGGTCGCCAGGCCCTCACGCTTCAGCCGGGCGATGCTCTTGATGGCTGTGGCATGGGAGACACCCAGACGCCGGGCAATGTCGGTCGGCCGCGCCTCGCCCTCCGACTTCAAGAGATCGTCGATGAGCTCGACATAATCTTCGAGGACTGCGGTCGCCTGGGCGGAGCGCGCCTTGCCGAAACGTTCCGCCTGGTCGGCCTCGGACGGCAGGCCATCCTGCGATGCGCTGACGGTTTTCACGGCCATTCCGAATCTTTGCCCAGATGTCCCCTTCGGCGCGGCGAGATTGCACCTTCCGATGCGGAACTTCAATCCAGGAAGGGATTGGCGCCAAAGGTCGAATCGGCCACACGGCCGAGGCGCCGAACACCGGGAGATCAGCCCGGCGGGTTATCCGCGTGGCAAAGCTTGGGCATGTTCGGCGCGTTGAATTTATCGAGCGTGCCGCACGAGGTGCAGCCGCTGACCACAAGCGACAATAGGAGAATTCCGACAAGACCAAGAAGACGCGTCAGCACTTGAACCCCCGATAGCAGCGCCGATTTAGCATAGATTGTCGTTCTTTGCATCCGCCCGCAAAACGCGAAAGTCCCCTGCGATTACATGGGTTTCTGCAGCCGAATTGAGCAAGTATTAACTCCGTTCGATTAGATTAAGCTCAAATTGGCAGAACGCCCGCGGGGACCCGATGGAGCCTGGAATGCAGCAACACGAGCAAAGAGCGGCTGAGCGCATCAGAAGCTTTCTCCGGGCGCAGATCATATTCAACAATCGTCTGACGACCATCGAATGTATCATCAAGAATTATTCGGCGTCCGGCGCCAAGATCGCCATCAACGACACGCTGACGGTGCCCACCGAATTTGATCTTTATATTCCCGCCAAACAGCGCGGCCACCATGCGCGGCTCGTGTGGCGGGATAAAGACTCGATCGGCGTGAATTTCATCGACGCAGGCGTGGCGGCCGAAAGGCCGACGGTATCGGCGCTCGACGGCAGCGCCGCGCGGCTGCGCGAGCTCGAATTGCAGAACGCCGAATTGAAACAGCGCATCCGCGCGCTGAGCAAGCGGCTCGAAGACCTCGGCCAGGACCCGACCCTCGCCGCCTAGAGCGGGAGCATCGGACCGAAAAGTGCGAAGCGGTTTTCGGACAAATCCGATGCGATGAGAAAGACTTAAAAGCGCCGAGCGATTCAATTTGAACGTCCGACGCTCCAGGCGCCTATTCCATCTCCCGCACGGCACCGTCGTCCAGCGTGACGCGGCGCGTCATCTTCGCCGCCAGCGCCTGGCTATGCGTCGCGACCATGGTCGCAAGCCCCGTCGCCTCGACCAGCGTTTCCAGCGCCGCAAAGACGTGATCGGCGGTATGCGGGTCGAGGTTTCCGGTCGGCTCGTCGGCGAGAAGTAGGCCCGGCCCATTGGCCACCGCGCGGGCGATGGCGACGCGTTGCTGCTCGCCGCCGGAGAGTTCCGCCGGGCGGTGCTTTTCGCGGTCGCCGAGGCCGAGATAATCGAGCAATTCATGCGCCCGGGCCCGCGCCTGCTGCCGCGTCAGGCCGGCAATCATCTGGGGCAGCATGACGTTCTCGATCGCCGAGAATTCCGGCAGCAAGTGATGAAACTGATAGACGAAGCCGATGGCGTTGCGGCGCAGGGCCGTCCGCGCATCGTCGGACAGGCGGCTCGTCGCCATCCCGTTGATGAAGACCTCGCCGGCGTCCGGGCGCTCAAGCAGCCCGGCGACATGGAGCAAGGTCGATTTGCCGGCGCCGGAGGGGGCGACCAGCGCTACCGATTGGCCCGGAAACAGCGTGAATTCGGCCTTGCTGAGGACAGCGAGCGCCGATTCCCCCTGTCGATAGGTGCGGGTGATGCCTTTGAGCTGAAGGACGGGTTCGCTCATGTCACTCGTAACGCAAAGCCTCGACTGGATCGAGCTTGGCGGCCCGCCAGGAGGGATAGAGCGTCGCGAGCACCGACAGGGCCAGCGTCATACAGACGACAGTTGCGACATCGCGCGGATCGACGACCGACGGCAGCCGCGACAGGAAATAAAGCTCCGCCGGAAACAGATTGGCGTGCAGCAGCCGGTTGAGGAACTGCCGGATCGGCTCGACATTCTCGGCGACCAAGAGCCCGAGGAGAAAGCCGGCGAGCGTTCCCATAATGCCGATCGAGGCGCCGGTGATGAGGAAGATGCGCATGATCGCGCCGCGCGTCGCTCCCATCGTGCGCAGGATCGCCACATCATGGCTCTTGTCCTTCACCAGCATGATAAGGCCGGAGATGATGTTGAGCGCGGCGACGAGAACGATCAAGGTCAGGATGATGAACATCACATTGCGCTCGACATTGAGCGCATCGAAGAAGGTTTTGTTGCGCTCCCGCCAATCGGTCATGATGATCGGCCGCGTCACCGTCGCCTCGATCTTGCTGCGCACCGCATCGATGTTCTCTGGATCGTGTAAGAACAGCTCGATGACGCTCACCTGCTTGTCGAGGTTGAAGAACGCCTGCGCTTCCGGGAGCGGCATATAGACGAAAATGCCGTCGAACTCGGCCATGCCGATCTCGAAGATCGCCACCACCTTATAGGCTTTGACGCGCGGGGCAACGCCGAACGGCGTGCGCGCGCCATTGGCGGTCATGATCTTGATCTTGTCGCCGACCCGGATGTTGAGATTTTCGGCGAGCCTCTGGCCGATGGCAACGCCGTCGGCGGCGTCGAAGCCGCTCAGCGTCCCGGCGCGCACATTGCCCGAAATGCCAGGCAGACGCTTGATGTCGGATTCCTGAATGCCGCGAACCAGCACGCCCGAGCCGTTCTGGGCGAATTCCGACGCGGCAAAAGCGGCGCCCTCGACCATCGGAATGGCGAGATTGACGTCCGGCACTTTCTCCACCTGCCGCGCGACCTGATTATAGTCGGTGAGCGGTGCGTCCGCCGCCTGCAGAAAAATATGGCCGTTGATGCCGACGATCTTGTTGAGCAGATCGCGGTGGAAGCCGTTCATCACCGACATCACGACGATCAGCGTCGCGACGCCGAGCATGATGCCGAGGAAGGAAAATCCGGCGATGACCGAGACGAAGCCGGAGGAACGGCGCGACCGCAGGTAGCGTGTCGCAATCGTCCATTCAAACGGTGCGAAGATGGCCATCGCGCGTCGGCTCCCGTGGCTCAGCCGGCGAAGCGGGCAATGGCGGCCTCAAGCGCGAGGTTTTCGCGGGCGCCGGTGCTGCGGCTCTTCACTTCGACTTGTCCCTCGGCAAGGCCTTTCGGCCCGATGATGATCTGATACGGCAGGCCGATCAGGTCGAGACGGGCGAATTTCGCCCCCGGCCGCTCGTCCGTATCGTCATAAAGAACGTCAATCCCGGCTTTTTGGAGGGCATTGTAGATTTTTAGCGACGCCGCATCCGTCTCGGCGTCGCCGACCTTGAGATTGGCGATGCCGACGCGGAAGGGCGCGACCGAGTCGGGCCAGATGATGCCGGCTTCGTCATGCCCCGCCTCGATCAGCGCGCCGACAAGCCGCGAGACACCGACGCCGTAGGAACCGCCGAGAACGGGTCGCTCGACCCCATCCGGGCCGGTGACGACCGCCTTCATCGGCTTCGAATATTTGTCGCCGAAATAGAAGACCTGGCCGACCTCGATGCCGCGCCGCTGCAAGCGTTTCTCCGGCGGCGTCTCGCGCTCGAACCGGGCCTGATCGTGGACATCGTCGGTCGATGCATAGAGCGATGTCCATTGGTCGATGATCGGCACGAGATCCGAATCATAGTCGATGTCGGCCGGCGGGATCGGCAGATCGAGGACATCCGAATTGATGTAGACGCCCGACTCGCCCGTGTCGGCGAGAATGATGAATTCATGGCTCTGATCACCGCCGATCGGCCCGGTCTCGGCCCGCATCGGGATCGCCTTCAGCCCCATGCGGGCGAAGATGCGCAGATAGGCGACGAACATGCGCTGATAAGACCGCCGCGCCGCCGCCTCGTCGATGTCGAAGGAATAAGCATCCTTCATCAGGAACTCGCGTCCGCGCATGACGCCGAAGCGCGGCCGCTGCTCGTCGCGGAACTTCCATTGGATGTGATAGAGGTTCTTCGGCAGATCGCGGTAAGAGCGCACGGAAGCACGGAAGATTTCTGTGATCATGTCTTCGTTGGTGGGGCCGTAGAGCAATTCGCGCTCGTGCCGGTCCTTGATGCGCAACATCTCCGGGCCGTAGGCGTCGTAGCGGCCGGTCTCGCGCCAGAGATCGGCGAGCTGCAATGTCGGCATGAGCAGTTCGATCGCCCCGGCCCGGCCCATCTCCTCGCGGACGATTTGCGTCACCTTTTCCAGGACGCGGAAGCCGAGCGGCAGCCAAGCATAAATGCCCGCCGCCTCCTGCCGGATCATGCCGGCGCGCAGCATCAGCCGATGCGAGACGATTTCCGCCTCTTTGGGATTTTCGCGGAGGATGGGCAGAAAATAGCGGGAGAGGCGCATTCAGACGGCACTTGCAGGCTGGAGGGACCGTGCCGCAATAGCTTGCGGCGGCGGCCGAAACAATCGCAAAGGGCGGCAAAAGGCAATAATGCCGCGGCCAAGCTTGGCTGGGCGGGTCCTAGAGGCTTCACACCGGCGTCGTACGGATCGTCGCGTGCGGCTATACGGAGCCTAGGCATCGGCCTGCGCCCAAGTGCGCTGCGTAAGGTGCGCTGCGTAAAGGAGACGATCCATGGCGGAACCGGAACATCTCGACGTCCTCGTTCTCGGAAGTGGACAGGCCGGCAATCTGATTGCCTGGCATTTGGCGAAATCCGGACTGAGGAGCGCCCTGGTCGAGCGCCGATGGATCGGCGGGTCCTGTCCCAACATCGCCTGTATGCCGAGCAAGAACGAAGTCTGGAGCGCGCGGGTCGCGCATCTCGTCCATCACGCGCGGGCGTTCGGCACGCTGACCACGCCCGGCAAAATCGACATGGCGCAGGTCCGCCAACGCAAGCGCGACATGGTGACGGGGGAGATTGCCGGATTTCTCGGCGGCTTCAAAGCGAGCGGCGCCGAACTGATCCAAGGCAGCGGCCGTTTCATCGCCCCCAAAACGCTCGAAGTGCAGCTCAACGAAGGCGGCACCCGGACTCTGACCGGCGACAAGGTTTTCCTGAACATCGGCACGCATAGCGCGATGCCGGATATTCCCGGCCTCGCGGCCGCAAAGCCCCTTACGCATATTGACATCCTCGAGATCGATTATGTGCCGCCGCATCTGATCGTTCTCGGCGGCGGCTATGTCGGGCTTGAATTCGCGCAAGCCTACCGGCGGTTCGGCAGCCAGGTGACCGTGATCGAAGCCCTGCCGCAGATCATTAGCCGCGAAGATGCCGACAGCGCCGAGGCCGTCGCGCGGATTCTCAGTGACGAAGGCATTCGGATTTTGACCTCTACAAAGATCGTCGAGGTTGAAGGCCGGTCGGGCCAGGCGGTCACGCTCGCGCTCGGCGGCCCGAGCGGCGACGCAAAGCTCGAAGCGACCGACATCCTCGTTGCCACGGGCCGCGTGCCGAACACGGCCGGCATCGGGCTTGAGATCGCCGGCGTCGCGCTCGACAGCCGTGGTTACATTCAGGTCAACGAGCGGCTGGAAACGAGCGCGCCCGACGTTTGGGCTTTGGGGGAATGCGCCGGCAGCCCGCAGTTCACGCATGTGTCGGTCGATGATTTTCGCATCGTCAGGGACAATCTGGCGGGCGGCCATCGCAGCACCAAGGATCGCCTGATTCCCTCTTGTGTCTTCACCGACCCGCCTTTGGCGCATGTCGGCTTGAGCGAGCGTGACGCACAGCGTCAGGGCATTGCCGTGCGCATCGCAAAACTGCCCACGTCTGCGGTTCTGCGCACCCATACGACGGGTGAAAAGCTCGGGTTTATGAAAGCTCTCGTCGGCGCGGACGACCGCATTCTCGGCTTCACCATGATCGGCGCCGAGGCTAGCGAGGTGATGGCGGCGGTGCAAACGGCTATGTTGGCCGGCCTGCCCTATCCCAAGCTCCGCGATGCGGTGATTGCGCATCTGACCATGGCGGAGGGGCTTGGCCCGCTGCTCGAAAACGTGCCGCCGCGCGCTGCGGTTTGAGCATCCTCGTCCGCATCATCTCGGGCGGCCAGACCGGCGCCGACCAGGGCGCGCTGGCGGCAGCGCGCGAGCTTGGGCTTCCGACCGGCGGCGCCATGCCGCTTGGCTTCATGACCGAGGCGGGACCGCGGCCTGAGTTTGCGTCGCTTTATGGAATGCGTGAACTCATCGAGCCCGATCCTTTGGCGCGGACAGAGATCAATGTGCGCGAATCGGACGGCACATTGATCCTCGGCGATGCCGGTCTTGGCGGTAGCCGCGCCACGAAGGAATTTTGCGATGCGCTTGGGAAGCCCGCTTATCCGCTGCCGTGGCATCCGGGCGAACTTGCGCCGCTTTCGGCGCTGCCGGACATCCGTCGCTGGCTCGCCGACACTGCGATCCGTACGTTGAATGTCGCCGGCAATCGCGAAAGCGAGGCGCCGGGCATCTTTGCGGTGACGCGCGAAGTCCTGCTCGCTGCGCTCAAGGCGCAAGACGCGCATAGGTCAATTCCGCGGTCTTGACGCTCGGCCGCAGCGCCGCGGAAAGCTGGAAGAAATTGGCGATCATCGCGGCAAGATGATCGACCGCGGCATTGCGTGTCTGGCTGCGCCGCAGGACGAATTCGAAATCGGGCAGCGCCGGCAGCGCCTCGGCCCGGCCGAGCGGCTTCAGCGTGTTGGGCAACCCGCTTTCCGGGAAGATCGTGATCGCCAGCCCGGCATCGAGGGCGGCAAGAATCCCGGCGATGCCGGAGCTTTGCAGCACGACCGTCCACGGCCGCCCGGCGCGGTCAAGCTCGTCGAGGACCACCTGCCGCCAGCGGCAGGTCGAGGGATAGAGGGCGAGCGGTGCCGCCTCCTCCGGGCCGAGCCGCATTGTGCGCCCCGCCGCCCAGATGCGCTTTTCGCGCGAGAGCGCTATGCCGTCGCCTTCGCCGATCTCACGGCTCAGGATCGCCAGATCGAGATCGCCCGCCTCAAGCAGCGCGGCAATATCGGGGCCGATCCCCAATTCGATCTGCAGCCGCAAGGCTGGATATTGCGCCGAGAATTGCCGCAACAGCGACGACAGCGCGCGCAGATCGAAATATTCCGGCGCGCCGATGCGGATGAGACCGGCGCCATCGCCGCTGAGCCGGCGCTCGGCCTCCTTATGCAGGGCAAGAATGCGCCGGGCATAGGAGAGCAGCACCTCGCCCTGCTCTGTCGGGCTGACGCCTTGCGCGCTGCGCCGGAGCAATTGCGTGCCGACCTGATCTTCGAGCCGCTTCACATGCAGGCTCACCGCCGACTGGGTGAGGTTTACGGCGCGCGCCGCTTTGGTGAAGCTCGCCGCGTCGCAGACGGCAGCGAAGGTGCGCAAGAGGATCGTGTCATAAAGCATCGGCCAACCAATACTCCGGCCCATAAGCTAGGCTCATCGCGCGCATGAGGCATCTTCAATGCCCGGCACGCCGCGCGAGTGTATAGTCGCCGCGGACACGCGCCAATGGGGCGCCAGGCAGGTGGAATGGGAGATGGAATGATCGGGCGCGGCAGACTCAGGGCGATGGTGACTTTGGGCGCACTTTTGGCCGCGCTCTCTCTGGCGCGGGCGCAGACGCTTCAGCCCGACCGGCAGCCGCCGGACTCCGAAGCCGACTCGCAGGCCGCGATGAAATTCACCGTGCACGATTCGCGCATCGACAAGTCGCAAAAGGGCGGCAGCGATTGGGGCATGTGGGATATCGGCCGGCCGCATCCCATGCAGGGCAAGGGCGAGTTCGGCGATCATGACGCGATCGGCATTGCCGCCGGTAAGCTCATCCCGACCGATTGCTCAGTCTATTGGGACGATCCCGACACGCACAAAATCCTGTGTTTCTCGACGCAGGCCTCGCTCGTCTATTTTCTCGCCGCACCGAAGACGAACGAGGCGCGGGCAGCCAAGCGCTGGCACGAGATGGGCAAGAAACCGGCGAGCTGAAACTCAGCCCGCCAGCCCGCGCAAACGCAGCGCGCGGCCCAAAGCCATCAGCGGAAAGCACTGCCGGTAGAGGTCGTAACGCAGCATGAAGGCGCGGGAGAGCTCCGGCCCCTGCATCAGCCGTTCGCGCAGCAATGGCGAGTCGAGCTTGATGGTCTGACCGACGCCATAGCCCGGAAATCCGGTGCCGGTGTAGTCCGCCTCATTCCAGGTTCCGTTCACCTGGTTCCGGATGAGATAGAGGCAGCCGCGTTCGATCGCGTCGCGATCCTGCGGGCGGTCGACGGCCAGAAGCGACATCAGCGCCCAAGCCGTCTGCGACGCGGTCGCGGGGCCGCGCCCAGCCATGTCGCGATCCATGTACGAGCCGCAGGTTTCGCCCCAGCCGCCATTGTCCTGCTGCCGGCTGATGAGCCAATCGCAGGCCCGGCCGATCGACGGCTGGCTCATGTCTTCGCCGATCGCCGCCAGCGCCGGGAGCACAGCCGCCGTGCCATAGATGTAATTGACGCCCCAGCGGCCGAACCAGGCACCGTCCGGCTCCTGCTCGCGCCTGAGATAAGCCAGCGCCCGGACCATCGTCGGATGGCTGCGCGGCAGGCCGAGCTTGCCGAAGGCTTCGACGACATGCGCCGTGACGTCGGACGACGGCGGATCGAGCGCTTCGCCGAAGTCGCAGAACGGGATCTTGGTCAGGATCTGCTTGTCATTGTCCTTGTCGAAGGCGCCCCAGCCGCCGCCCTCGCTCTGCATGGCGATCAGCCAGTCTATTCCGCGCTGGATCGACTCCTCGATACCGCGCGCGCGCCATTTCGGCTCGTGGCGGAACGGCGCCAGGGCGATCAGCGCAACGGCCGTGTCGTCGACGTCGGGATAGAAATTATTGGCATATTCGAAGGCCCAGCCGCCCGGCTTGACGTGCGGCAGCTTGATCGACCAATCGCCGGGGACGCGAACCTGGCGGTCGAGCACCCATTGCACGGCCTTCTCGACCGCTTCGGGATGTTCCTCCATCATGCCGGAATCGTCGAAAGCCAGGATCGTCAGGATCGTGTCCCAGACGGGGCTGTTGGTCGCCTGGATCCAGCTCGCCTCGCCGCGGTCGACGCGCCAGGCGGGCGTGTCGAGCGCCGCCAAGCCTTTGGCGACGACCGGGTGATCGACGGCATAGCCTTCCGCATAGAGCGCCATGACGCTGTAGACCCACGGCGGCTGGATACCGCCCCAGGCGCCATCGGCGTCCTGATGCCGGATGATCCATTCAATGACATGGGCGGCCGCAGCCCGGCGCGGGCCGCCGAAGCCCCGCCGGTGCCCAAAATTCTGCAAGGCGTGCAGCCCCCGGTCGATGCTGCGGAAGAACTTGTCCCATAGCCCTGCCCCGGCCTTGGCGGGAAGGTCGTAATCGAACTTGTCGCGGCCTTCGGGAAACAGCGCATCGAGCCGGTTTTCGGGCGGCAGCGGCCGGCTCGGCCGGCGCGCCGAAAGCAAACCGATCGGCAGGAAGGTCGCCCGCGCCCATTGGGCGAAATTATAGATCGAGAACGGAAACCACTTCGGCAGCCAGATGACCTCTGGCGGCACGTTGGGCGTCTTTTCCCACGGCCATTCGCCGATCAGCGCCAGCCAATAGCGGGTGAAAACCCGGACGTTGCGCAGGCCGCCCTTGCTGGCGATCCATTCCTGCGCCCGCACCAGCGCCGGCTCGTCGGCGCGATGGCCCATCGAGCGCAATGCCGCATAAGCTTCGACCGTCGTGTTGATGTCGCCGTTCGGCGCGTTGCGATAGATTTCCCAGCCGCCGTCGGGGCGCTGCGTGTCCAGGATCGCCTGCGCCAGGCGCCGCCGCAGCGGATGATTCTCAAGGCCCACGAACCAGAACATCAAGCACCATTGCGCCTCCATGCAGGCGTTGGACTCGACGCGGCCGACCCAATGGCCGTCGGGCTTTTGGTGCTCAACCAGCCAGTCAGCCGCGGCGCGGACAGCGGCCTGCAAGGCCGGCCCGTTGCCGTGCTTGTTCAAGTCATCGACGCTGTTGACCGCAATGTTCATGGTTTTGCTATGCGCTCGTTATCGGACGGGCCTCAAGTTCCACACCAAGGCCAAGATAAACTGAAATAGGCTATTTCCGTTCGCCGTGCAAAATTTCGCACCGCAACATTAATTACAGAACCTTCAATGATTTGATCGGGTTGGGCGGCCGCCGCCTCGCCTAGAGGGGGTGCGACATTCGCGCCCGCGCTCCTTTGTGGGGGCACCGCGCGCCGAAACTCAAAGTAGTAGAGATGGAACTCTTTGCGACCCGCAAAGCGCGCGCGCATTCATTCGCGATGGCTATCCGCAAATGCCTGAATTATTTTATTTGCTTGAATCCGCCGCTGACAAACCATGAATTGGAGGCCAACTCCTGATACATGGCGAACTGCCAGCTGTTCGGGCGACCAGAATAGTTCACCGCCCGCCGAGCCAAGTGAGCTTTTACCGCGGAAGCTCCTCTGCGGGTGTGCAACAGCAACAGATCATGTTTCAGGGGACTAAGCTCGTCGTTGGCGTTCGATGTGAATGTCGCGGCCAAGCCGCAGATAGTAAAGTGGCGCTGGACGCGCCTCTGGTCGACTTCAGGCCAATTTGCGGGCGGTTTGACGGAATAAACGAACGCTGGCGGCGCGGATGAAGCGAGCGTGGCTTTCAGCCAGGGAACGGTGATCAGCCTGCTATCGTAATAGGGATGGAGAGTTTGTTCCTCGGCGCATTTTGGATACCGCGCTTTTTTTATATCATTACAGTCGCGGCACGCGGGTACGAGATTTTCGGGAACAATAGAAAGATTGGGGTACTTTGTTTTCGGCAAGTGATGATCGAGAACTGCTACCGCGCCCACTCCACAAAGAGGACATTTTTGATTAGGCGCGGCGGTTTTAATTTTATCGTAATACGGACGAGCAACTCCATTAACTAAGTGGTCAGAATAAAGGGAGATCAATTCCGCCTTGGATACAGCTCCTACTGAATTGACACGAGGGACGAGATTGAGAGTTTCATTATTCGCTTGGTCATCGTAATTCTTCGCGTCCAAGCCGAGTTGTGCGCTGATCGCGCTCAATCGGCCGTGGAAACCCTGATCAGTTACTGCCGCCAAGCAGGTGGATAAAACCTGAGAGCTTGTCACTCCCGGTAATGGAAGCGCCCGCATTTAAGCTTCACCTTCCTCTTCTGCCACTTCGGGAGGAATAAGACTTAGAGCACGCGCAAGACCCTGCGCCTCTCCCCCTAACTGATCACCGAAGGCTTGAAGCACGTCTTCATAAGAACTGCCGCGGACCGCTTCCGAGATCATCCGATGAAAGCCCGTTTGAGTGACTTCCAGACCAAATACCTCTCGAGTTAATATGCCAGTGTTCTCGCCGAAGGTCTCGAGATCCGGCCTTTCGGCCCGGCTTGCGTGACCCGAACGGTTAAGAATCCAGACACAATCCCTCGGAACCTCCTGCAGCACGACGGGAGAATGTGTGGCAATTATGCCAACGCCGTTGCGATCAATCAGCAAATCTGAGAGCGCCCGAATGAAGGCCGAAAGCAAAGGCGGATGCAAATGACTCTCCGGCTCGTCGATTAATACGAGACTTCTCTCCTCGACCAATTCGATTAGCCTCGTAATCGTCAGAAGCACGACGCTGTGCCCTGAACTTAATCGCCGAAAAATACCTCTCGCTCTGGTCCGCCAATCCGAACCGGCTTCTTCTCCTATCGACGCGACGTTTACTTCCTCAAACAGCGGATCGGCTTCCAACAGCTGCAGCGCTCGAATCCAGCGAGTCCGGCGAGCGCCCCTTAAGCACTCGGCAACACTTCCAACAAAATCGTCGGTCAGCTCTGCATGCGACTTCACTGTTAGAATGTCGTCCTGATCTTCCGTCGCGTTTTGGTTGTCGGGCTGATGCGCTAGACCGACGTACGCGTATCGCTTTCTGGAATTTGCAGGCGGAGCGAGCGGCCCAGTTTTATCGAAAGGACTGAAGGAGACAGTTATGAGGCCAGCAAAGCCAGGTTCCTGATCTTCTTCGGTAAAGGGATTTACGTCTAAACCTTTTAGATCACCAATGGGTTCTCCATCGTGTGCCGATAAATTCAGAAAGGCGCGACTCACAAAATTGAAACATCTAGTCTTCCCAACACCGTTGCGGCCGATCAGAACATGAACATTACTCGGCGGCCGGGAGTTCGGTCGGACGCGGAAGGTCAACTCGGGCGCAGGCGCCAATGCGAGCGGGTCGTCGGGGAAAGTAAATTGAAATGCAAATGAGGTAAGGACGGCATTGCCATGCGCGAGCCGGTGCAACCTATTTCGAACTCTGTCCTGGTCTATGTCGCGGAGCAAGGAGCTGTTGAGCACTGTCTCCTGCAGGTTTTCCTCCAATATACTTAGGTTATAAGCGCAATCCCGAAGTGACCTCAGGAACCAATCTCGTGTCTCCGCACTGAGTGACTCTAACGTCTCGTAATAGTTTTCAGATTGTCCGATTGAGAACCAAGATGGATCAAGCGATGGAAATTGCTCGGGTAGGTGCATCCAGGTTATCGGGTTCTCCCGAGTCATGCCGACGCGGCCAATTTTCACCGCCCCGACATCAACACGCGTTCCATCCTCGCGTACTACTATCACCGAAAATTGAGTTATCCATATAAACCAGTCGTTCCAGTTATCTTTAACGAGCAGAACCTCGCCCCCTTGGCTGGGAGCATTGGATCGGTCGACTACTCTAAACTCCATGAAATGGCCCTAAACTCCGCGCACCGCAACGTTAATACAGGATGGAAAGACAAACTCGATTTTTTATTTCTAACTGTCGAAAAGTATTCGTTTTTGTGATGTGTCTTATCATTCGACTGTCACACTCTTTGCCAGGTTGCGCGGCTGGTCGGCGTCTTTGCCCATGAAGACCGCCGTGTGATAGGCGAGCAATTGCACCGGCACGGCATAGACCAGCGCGGAAAAATCCGCCGCCATTTTCGGCATGGCGATGACGTCCGCCGGCACGCCGAGCTCGTGCGCCGCCTCGGCTTCCGAGACGAGAATGATCCGGCCTTTGCGTGCCGCGACCTCCTGCACGTTCGAAAGCGTTTTCTCGAAGACGCGATCGCGCGGCGCGAGCACGATGACCGGCAGGTCGGAATCGACCAGCGCGATCGGCCCGTGCTTCAACTCGCCGGCGGCATAGCCCTCTGCGTGAATGTACGAGATTTCCTTGAGTTTCAGCGCGCCTTCGAGCGCCAGCGGATAGGACGTGCCGCGGCCGAGATAGAGCACGTCGCGCGCCTTGCCGAGATCACGCGCCAGAAGCTCGACCTGCGCCTCATGCTTCAAGGCTTCGGCGATGAGACCCGGCACGGCGGTGAGCTCGGTGACGAGGCGCGCTTCTTCTTTCGCATCGATCGTCCGGCGCGCTTTGGCAAAGGCCAGCACCAGACAGGCGAGCAGCGCCAATTGGCAGGTGAACGCTTTGGTCGAGGCAACGCCGATCTCCGGCCCCGCCAGAGTCTGAGCCGCGACATCGCTTTCGCGCGCCATGGTCGAGGTCGCGACATTGACGACGCTCAGGATCTTCTGGCCCGCCGATTTGGCATAGCGCAGGCTCGCGAGCGTGTCGGCGGTTTCGCCCGATTGCGAGATGAGCAGCATCAAGCCGCCCTTCTGCATCGGCGCCTCGCGATAGCGAAACTCTGAAGCAACCTCGATTTCGACCGGCAGTTTGGCGATGCGCTCGAACCAATAGGACGCGACGAGGCCGGCCATATAGGCGGTGCCGCAAGCCGCGATCGTCAGCCGGGGCAGCGTCGCGGCATCGACCGGCAAATCGAACGGCAGCGATACGGTGCCGGTGGAAAGATCGAGGAAATGCGACAGCGTCCGGCCGACGACCTCCGGCTGCTCATGGATCTCCTTGGCCATGAAATGCCGGTAATTGCCCTTGTCGACGAGAAAGGCCGAAGCCGGCGTGCTGACTCTTTTGCGCTCGACCGGCAGATTAGCGGCATCGAAGAATTTGACGCCTTCCCGTTTGAGCACGGCATAATCGCCCTCTTCGAGATAAACGAGCTGGTCGGTCAACGGCCCCAGTGCGATCGCGTCGGAGCCGAGGTACACTTCGCCCTCCCGCGCGTCGGTGCCGAACCCGACGGCGAGCGGTGCACCCGCGCGGGCGCCGATCAGCAGATCGTCCTCGCCCTCGAAGAGAAACGCGAGCGCGAAGGCGCCCTTCAATTTCGGCAGGCTTTCGGCCACGGCTTGAACCGGCGAAAGACCTTGGTCCAAAGCGTCGCCGACGAGATGCGCGACAACTTCCGTGTCGGTTTCGGATTCGAAGACGTGTCCCTTGGCTCCCAGCTCTTCACGCAGGGCGCGGAAATTCTCGATGATGCCGTTGTGAACGACGGCCACTTTCCCGTTGCGATGCGGATGCGCATTCTCCGCCGTCGGCTTGCCATGCGTCGCCCAGCGCGTGTGGCCGATGCCGGAATGGCCGTGGAGCGGCTCCTTGGCGAGCAAAGCTTCGAGATTTTTGAGCTTGCCGGCGGCGCGGCGGCGGGTGAGCTTGCCGTTTTCGAGCGTCGCGAGACCGGCGGAATCATAGCCGCGATATTCGAGCCGGCTCAGCGCCTCGACCAGGGCGCCAGCGACCGGGCCGCGCCCGAGAATCCCAACAATTCCGCACATTCTTTGCAGTCCGCCTGGTGAACGACGCCGGGGCGCGAAGACGAAAACTTACGTCTTTTGATGCTTGGCGCGAAAGTCTTTCGCCCAGGATGGTTTCTCGGTCTGGCGCGAGCGCGCCAGCGCCAAGGCATCCGGCGCGACATCCTGAGTAATGACCGAGCCTGTTCCAATATAGGCGCCGTCGCCGATTTTCACCGGCGCGACCAGCGCCGAATTGACGCCGACGAAAACGCCCTCGCCGATTTCCGTGCGGAATTTGGCGAAGCCATCGTAATTGCAGGTGATCACCCCGGCGCCGACATTGGTCTTCGCGCCGATCGACGCATCGCCGATATAGGCGAGATGATTGGCCTTGACGCCCGGACCGAGCGTCGCGGCCTTCACCTCGACGAAATTGCCGATGTGCACGTCTTCGGCCAGCGACGCGCCAGGGCGCAGACGCGCGAATGGCCCGATAATGCTGCGCGGTCCGATCTCGGCACCGACGAGATGCGAAAACGCCCGGATCGTCACGCCGTCGCCGACCTTGACGCCGGGGCCGAAAAAGACATCCGGCTCGACCAGCACGTCGCGGCCGAATTGCGTGTCGTAGGACAAGCTCACGCGCGACGGATCGAGGAAGGTGACGCCGCCCCGCATGGCGGCGGCCTTGAGCCGCGTTTGCAGCACGGTTTCGGCGGCAGCCAATTGCAGACGGTCATTGATGCCGAGCACTTCGTCTTCCGGCGCATCGATGGCCACGGCCGCGAGTCCGCGGCGCCGGGCCGCGGCCACAATATCGGTCAAATAATATTCGCCCTGCGCATTGCTGCGATCGATCGATTCGAGCAGCGGCAGGGCCGTCGCGCCGGCAATCGCCATAAGCCCGGCGTTGCAGAAGAAAATCTCCGCTTCGTCGCCGCGCAGATCGCGATCCTCGCGGATCGCGACAAGCGTCTCGCCCTCCTGGATCAGGCGCCCGTAGCCGCGCGGATCGCTGGCGAGAAAACCGAGCGCAGCGACCGCACGGCCGCGGCTTTCAAGGCCGGTGCGCAGCCGCGCGAAAGTCTCCGGCCGCACCAACGGCGTATCGGCGAAGGCGACGAGAATATCGTCGTAGCCCTCAGCAATGGCGGGCTTGGCGGCGAGCACGGCATGCGCCGTGCCGAGCGCCGGCGATTGCACAAAAATCTCGATCTCGGGCGCGAGCGCCTTTGCCTCTTTCACCACGGCCTCATGGCCGGGCGCGACGACGAGCGCGACGCGTTCGGCACCGGCAGCGGTGACAGCCGTCAGCACATGCGCGAGCAGAGACCGCCCGGCAAGCTCGTGCAGCACTTTCGGCCGCGCCGAGCGCATGCGCTTGCCTTCGCCAGCGGCGAGCACGATCGCCAGACAGGTGCGCTTTGGCGCATTCATCGGTTCACTCGCTGCAAGTAAAACATTGTCCGCACATGCTCCTGCCGGCCAAGACCCGTGCGCCATAAGACCCGTGCGCTATACATGAGACCCGAGGCTAAATCCAAATTTCGAAATGCCCGCGATGGGCGCGCAACAAATCTCGCTGATTCTTGAACGCTTTTGAAGGGTTCTAAATGTAGCGGGCGGTCCTTGCCGTCTTAAGAGGCGCTCATATAGTAGAGTGCAACCCGGCAAGCCGTGAGGACTTGCCCTTCGCAAATATCGCTTGCACGGCCTTCTTGAGAACGCGCCGGAAAAAGGTCCGCCTTGTTCGCAGCACTCATCATCGTCTTTCGCGAAGTCGTTGAAGCCGGCCTCGTTGTCGGCGTCGTCTTGGCCGTAACCCAGACCGTGCCGCACCGGCTGCGCTATGTCTTTGGCGGCATCGGCGCGGGGATCGCCGGCGCCGGCATCGTCGCCCTCTTTACCGGCTTCATCGCCGAGGCGCTCGCCGGCACCGGCCAGGAAGTGCTCAACGCATCGGTGCTTTCGATCGCCGTCGTCATGTTGACCTGGCACAATGTCTGGATGGCGCGCCACGGCCGCGAGATGACGCAAGAATTGAGCGCCTTTGGCGAACAGGTGAGCCGCGGCTCGAAATCGCTGATGGCGCTCGCCATCGTCGTCGCCGTCGCGGTGCTGCGCGAGGGCTCCGAAATCGTGCTGTTTCTCTATGGCGTTCTCGTCTCCGCCGGCACGACGGTGCTCAACGTCTTCATCGGCGGCCTCATGGGGCTCGTCGGCGGCGTGCTCGTGGCCTACCTCACCTTCCGCGGCCTGATCACGATCCCGATGCGCTATCTTTTCCGCGTGACGACGCTGCTGATCTCCTTCATCGCCGCCGGCATGGCGGCGCAGGCGGTGGGGTTCCTTGACCAGGCCAATATCGTCACCGCGCTCGACCGCACGGTCTGGGACACGTCCTGGCTTCTGGCCGACGATTCCTGGCTCGGCCGGATCGCCCATACCTTGCTTGGCTATACCGATCAGCCGACGCAATTGCAGCTCATCGTCTATGTCGCGGTGCTGGCCGTCATCTTCGTCCTGATGAAGGTCTTCGCCCCGCCACGGCGCCCCCAGGTCCAGCCATTGGCGGCGAATTAACCGTCAATTTCAGGGCTGCGGCCATTTGCGGGGCGGCAAAGCCTTGTAATCCGTTTGCATCCTGACGATATCGAGGCTAAAGAGCGGTTCAGGACCGACAGATTCGCTCGTGGAGCGGGTCCCGATTTCTCCCTAGGCGCCAATTTGCCGCTCGGTCCTTTCCGGAAGGCCGGAACGCGCCTCGGGCATTCGCGCAATGCTCACCTCCCCCAATAAGCTGAGCCATATGCGCTGTTTTCAGGATCGATATGACTTTTAGAGAACTGGGTCTCAGCGAGAAGGTTCTACAGGCCGTAGAAGCTTCCGGTTACACCAAACCTACACCCATCCAAGCCAAGGCCATTCCCGAAGCGCTCGCCGGACGCGATGTGCTCGGGATCGCCCAGACAGGCACGGGCAAGACCGCCGCCTTCACCTTGCCGATGCTCTCGCGCCTCGAACAGGGCCGCGCCCGGGCACGTATGCCGCGCACCCTGATCCTCGAGCCGACGCGCGAACTCGCCGCGCAGGTCGAAGAGAGCTTCGGCCGCTATGGCGTCAATCACAAGCTCAACGTCGCGCTCTTGATCGGCGGCGTCTCCTTCGGCGACCAGGAAGCGAAGATCATGCGCGGCGCCGATGTGCTGATCGCGACGCCGGGCCGCCTGCTCGACTTTGCCGAGCGGGGCAAGCTGCTTCTGACCGGCATCGAGATCCTGGTGATCGATGAGGCCGACCGCATGCTCGACATGGGCTTCATCCCCGACATCGAGCGCATCTGCAAACTGGTCCCGTTCACCCGGCAGACGCTGTTCTTCTCGGCGACCATGCCGGCCGAGATCGTCCGCCTGACCGAAGCCTTCCTGCACAATCCGGTCCGCATCGAGGTCGCGCCGCCCGCGTCCACCTCGACCACGATCGCCCAGGCGCTCGTCGCCTCCCTGCCCGGCCCGGCCAAGCGCGAGACGCTGCGCAAGCTCATCCGCGCTACTGACAATTTCAAGAACGCGATCATCTTCTGCAATCGCAAGCGCGATGTCGCGATCCTGCACAAATCGCTGCAGAAGCACGGCTTCCGCGCCGGCGCCTTGCACGGCGATATGGATCAGCGGGCGCGCATGGCCTCGCTCGACGCGTTCAAAAGCGGCGATGTCGATCTCATCGTCTGTTCGGATGTCGCGGCGCGCGGCCTTGATATTCCCGACGTCAGCCATGTCTTCAACTTCGACGTTCCGGTCCATGCCGAGGATTATGTCCACCGCATCGGCCGCACCGGCCGCGCCGGCAAGCAGGGCACCGCGATCTCGATCGTCACCCGCGCCGACCAGAAGCACTTGGCCGAGATCGAGAAGTTGATCGGCCGTTCGATCGGCTGGCAGGAGGGCGCAACGTTCGATACGCTTTCCGCCGAGGATGCAGGTGCGGAAGAGCATCGCGGACCGCGCCGTCGCGATCCGCGCGAACACCGCGAAAGCCGCCGCGCGGAAGGCCGAGAAGGCCGGCAACACACGCCGCGTGAGCGCAGCCAACGCGAGCCGCATGGCAAGCGGCCGCACGACGCGCCGCAGGCGGCACGAGCGAATGGCCATGTGCCGAAGCCCGAGCCGAAGCCGGAACGCAGCCACCGTCCGGAGCGCGGCCATTTCCGCGACAATGCGCAGGATGACCGGCCCGTGGTCGGCATGGGTGATCACACCCCGAGCTTCCTGCTGCGTCCGGTGAAATTGAAGCCGACGGTCGTCGAAGAGAGCTGAGGGAGGTCAGCCGGCCGTATTGGCGCGGCGGGCTTCCTCGATCTGCGCTTCGCTGGCAGGTGCCAGCGAAACGGATTCGCCGCAGCCGCAGGCGCCCGTCTGGTTCGGGTTGTTGAAGGTAAAGCCCGAGCCGATCTTATCCGTCTGGAAATCCATCTCGGTCCCGAAGAGAAACATCAGCGCCTTCGGGTCGATGATGACCTTCACGCCCTTGTCTTCGATCACTTCGTCATAGGGGCCGATCTCCGCGGCATAGTCCAGCGTATAGGACATGCCGGCGCAGCCGCCGTTCCTGACGCCGATGCGCAGGCCGGCGATCGCCCGATCGGCGATGAGCGTACGGACGCGGCTCGCCGCCGCCTCGGTCAAAGTCATGATCGGAAACTTGGCTTTCGCCATCATCCATCTCCCTGGCGCATAGGCATCATATAGGAATGCCGGCACGCCTTTGCATCAATAGAAGTCGAGCGCGATCCGCGCCTGCGTCGACATCCGGCTTTGATCCCACGGCGGATCAAAGACCATGTTGACCTCGACCGAAGACACGCCGCCGACCGTGCCCACTGCACTCTCGACCGATTCGATCAATTCGCCGGCGACCGGGCAGCCCGGCGCCGTCAGCGTCATGTCGATCAGCACTTTGCGGCTGTCGTCGAAGACGGCGCAGTAGATCAGCCCCAGCTCGTAGATGTCGCAGGGGATTTCCGGGTCATAAACGGTCTTCAGCGCGGCGACCGTCTCTTCGGTCAGCCGGGCGCGCTCCTCCGGCGCGATGCCGGGGGCGAAGAACCATTGCGGCTCGTTCGGCGAAGCCGGTTCGATGGCTGCCGATTCCGCCGGGGCTGGTTGCACCGCCGGGGTCTGCGCTTCGGTGATCACATCCTCAGGCAAAGAGTCCCTCCGCCTTCTGCAACGATTCGATGAACTTATCGACCTCTTCGAATGTATTATACATGGCGAAGGAGGCGCGGCATGTCGAGGTCACGCCGAAGCGCGTCAGCAGCGGCTGTGCGCAATGCGTACCGGCCCGGACGGCCACGCCCTCGCGGTCGATAATGGTCGCGACATCGTGCGGATGCGCGCCCTTGAGATTGAAGGCAAGAATGGCGCCCTTGCCGTTGGCCCGGCCGAAGACGCGCACCGAATTCAGCCGCGAGATCCGCTCGTGCGCATAATGGCTCAGCGCCGTCTCATGCGCGTGGATCCGTGCCCGGCCGACCTCGCGCATATAATCGAGCGCGGCGCCGAGGCCGACCGCCTGAACGATCGGCGGCGTACCGGCCTCGAAGCGATGCGGCGGCTCGTTATAGGTCACCTTGTCCTTGGTGACCTCGTTGATCATCTCGCCGCCGCCGAGGAAGGGCGGCAGTTTTTCCAGCCATTCCTTCTTGCCGTAAAGCGCGCCGACGCCCGTCGGGCCATAAAGCTTGTGGCCGGTGATCGCATAGAAATCCACATCGAGGTCGCGCACATCGACATCGAGATGCACCGCGCCCTGCGCCCCGTCGACCAGCACCGGAATGCCGCGGGCGTGGGCGATCTTCACGATCTCCTTGATCGGCGTCACCGTCCCAAGCACGTTCGAGAGATGGGTGATGGCGACGATCTTGGTCTTCGGCGTCAGCGCCTTTTCGAACGCATCGAACGAGAAATTGCCCTCGTCATCGACATCGACCCATTTCAGCACCGCGCCTTTGCGCTCGCGCAAGAAGTGCCAGGGCACGACATTGGCGTGATGCTCCATGATCGAAAGCACGATCTCGTCACCTTCGCCGATGAAGCGCTGGCCGAAGGACGACGCGACAAGGTTGATCGCCTCGGTCGCCGACTTCGTAAAGATGATTTCGTCGATGCTCTCGGCGTTGAGGAAGGCGCGCACGCTTTCGCGCGCCGCCTCGTAAGCCTCGGTTGCGGCATTGGCGAGATAATGCAGCCCGCGATGGACGTTGGAATATTCGTTGTAGGTCGCATGAACCATGCGATCAACGACCTGCCGCGGCTTCTGCGCCGAGGCGGCATTGTCGAGATAGACGAGCGTCTTGCCGTAGGGCTTCAGCTCCAGGATCGGAAAGTCCTGGCGGATCTTGGCCACATCGAGCGGCGCGGCGACATGTTCGTTCATGCGTCGGCCCTCCCCGCAAGCCAGGCGGCAACGTCGGCGCGATAGGCGGCGATAAGGTCTTCATCGCCGATCTCATCGACGAGTTCGGCAGCGAAGGCTTCGAGCAGCAGGGCTTCGGCCTCATGCGCCGGCAGGCCGCGCGATTGCAGGTAGAAGAGCTGATCCTCGCTGAGGCCGCCGATGGTCGCGCCATGGCCGCAGGCCACGTCGTCGGCGAAAATCTCAAGCTCCGGCCGGCTGTTCATTGTCGCTTCGTCGCTGAGCACCAGCGCCTTGGCGAGCATGCGCCCATCGGTCTTCTGGGCGATGCGATCGACAACGATCTTGCCCTGGAAGACGCCGGTTGCTTCATCATCGAGGATGTAGCGGAAGTTCTGCCGGCCTTCGCAGCCCGGCGCCGAATGGCGGACAAAAAGCGTGGTGTCGGCATGTTCGCGCCCGCGCAGCAGCGAGACGCCGCGCAGCGAGGCTTTGGCGTCGGCGCCGTTGAAGAGCTTGTAGATCTGCCGCCGCACGAGGCCCGCGCCGGTGATGAGCGCGAAACTGTCGAATTTCGCCCTGGCGCCGACTTTCACCAGGAAGGTCTCAAGCCGCAGGCTATTCGGCTCCGTGCCGGTGAGCGACAGGCTATGCGCGACATTGGCGTTATCGCCGATATCGAAGATCAGGACATTATTGGTCTGGCCGGTACGGCCGCCCTGCCCCAGGCTCATTTCGTTGAGCCGGAAGGTGGCGCCGGCGCCGACCCGCACCAGCGAGCGCGAGAACCGCGCCGCGGGCTCGGACGCCACGGTTGCGTAAACGATGTGCAGCGGCGCCTCGAGCACCGTACCCGGCGCGACGTCGATGACGAGACCGTCCTGCATCAAGGCCGCATTGAGCGAGACCATCGCATCGTCGGCTTCCGCCCAGGCGGCGGCGAGCCCTTCGATCAGCGCCGGCTCGCCTTCTGCCAGCGCCGCCGCGAGCGACGTCACTTTGACGCCCGCGGGCAATGGCCCCGACAGGTCCGGCGCGAAGACGCCATCGACGAGCACAAGCCGCGGCGACGGCAGCTCGGCCGCTTCTGCAGCGAGCTTGGCGATCTGCGCTTGCGACGGGAGCGGCGCGAGCGGCAGCGCCCGGCGCATGAGATTGCGCAGGTCGGTATAGTGCCACGCCTCGATACGGCGATTGGGCAGGCCGGCGCGGGCAAAAGCCTCGAACGCCTGCGCGCGCTGCTCGGCGACGGACGCCGTGCCGGGCAGATTGGCCTTCGCCTCTCGGAACGCTTCGGCCAGCGCATTTTCCGCTGCCGTTGCGGTGGGGATGATCTGAATGCTCATGGCCTATGCCACTTCCGCTTCGACGTAGTCGCGGTAGCCGTTCTTCTCGAGTTCGAGCGCCAGCTCCTTGCTGCCGCTGCGCACGATGCGCCCGCCGGCCATCACATGCACTTTGTCCGGTACGATATATTCGAGCAGGCGCTGATAATGGGTGATGACGAGGAAGCTGCGCGTCTTGGTGCGCAGCGCGTTGACGCCATCGGCGACGATCCGGAGCGCATCGATGTCGAGGCCCGAATCCGTCTCGTCAAGAATGGCGAAGCGCGGCTCCAGGAAAGCCATCTGGAAAATATCCATGCGCTTCTTCTCGCCGCCCGAGAAGCCGACATTGACGGCGCGCTTCAAGAGATCGGACTTGATGTCGAGCTTCGCCGCCGCGGCATTCACGCGCTTCATGAAATCGGGAATCGAAAGCTCGGGCTCGCCGCGCTGCCTGCGGATCGCGTTGAGCGTCGCCTTCAAGAAGGTCATGGTCGTGACACCGGGAATCTCGACCGGATATTGGAAGGCCAGAAACAAGCCCTTGGCGGCGCGTTCGTCCGCCGACAGGTCGAGAACGTTCTCGCCGTCGAGCAGCACCTCGCCCGATGTCACCTCATAGTCCCGCTTGCCGGCGATGACATAAGAGAGCGTCGATTTGCCGGAGCCGTTCGGCCCCATGATCGCGGCAACCTCGCCATCGGCGACAGTGAGATTGAGGTCTTTCAGAATTTCGCGGTCGCCGATCGACACGCTCAAATTTTTGACTTCCAACATGATTGTGATCCTTGAAACGAGAGGCGCGGGCTGATCAGCCGACGCTGCCTTCAAGCGAAACCGCGATCAGCTTCTGCGCTTCGACGGCGAATTCCATCGGCAATTGCTGCAGCACGTCGCGGACGAAGCCGTTGACGATGAGCGCCGTCGCCTCTTCGGCGTTGAGCCCGCGCTGCATACAATAGAAGAGCTGATCCTCGGAGATTTTCGAGGTCGTCGCCTCATGCTCGAATTGCGTCGAGTGGTTGTGCGCCTCGATATAGGGCACCGTATGCGCGCCGCAGTCATTGCCGATGAGCAGCGAGTCGCAATTGGTGAAATTGCGCGCGCCCGTCGCCTTGCGGTGCGACGAGATCTGGCCGCGATAGGTGTTCTGCGAGGCGCCGGCGGCAATGCCCTTCGAGATCACCCGGCTCGTCGTGTTCTTGCCGAGGTGGATCATCTTGGTGCCGGAATCGACCTGCTGGTGACCGTTCGAAATCGCGATCGAATAGAATTCGCCGCGCGAATTGTCGCCGCGCAGGATGCAGGACGGATATTTCCAGGTGATCGCCGAGCCGGTCTCGACCTGCGTCCAGGAAATTTTCGAATTCGCGCCACGGCAGTCGCCGCGCTTGGTCACGAAATTATAGACGCCGCCCTTGCCTTCGGCATCGCCCGGGTACCAGTTCTGCACCGTCGAATATTTGATCTCGGCATCATCGAGCGCGATCAGTTCGACGACCGCGGCATGCAACTGGTTCTCGTCGCGCTTGGGCGCCGTGCAGCCTTCGAGATAGGAGACGTAAGCGCCCTTGTCGGCGATGATCAGCGTGCGCTCGAACTGGCCGGTGTTCTTCTCGTTGATGCGGAAATAGGTCGAAAGCTCCATCGGGCAGCGCACGCCCGGCGGCACATAGACGAACGAGCCGTCGGAGAAGACGGCCGAATTCAGCGTCGCGAAGAAATTGTCGGTCGGCGGCACGACCGAGCCGAGGTACTTGCGCACCAGCTCCGGATGCGTCCGCACCGCCTCGGAGATCGCGCAGAAGATCACGCCGGCCTTGGCCAGCTCTTCCTTGAAGGTCGTGATGACCGAGACGGAGTCGAAAACCGCATCGACCGCGACGCGGCTCGACGCCTCGCCCGCGCCTTCGACGCCAGCCAGGATCGCCCGCTCGTTCAGCGGAATGCCGAGCTTTTCGTAGACCTTCAGCAGTTCGGGATCGACCTCGTCGAGCGACTTCGGCCCCGCGGCGGTCTTCGGCGCGGCGTAGTAATAGAGATCCTGATAAGCGATCGGCGCGTAGGCAACGCGTGCCCAGCGCGGCTCCTGCATCGTCTGCCAGCGGCGATAGGCTTCGAGCCGCCATTCGGTCAGCCATTCCGGCTCGTTCTTCTTGGCCGAAATGAAACGGACGATGTCTTCGTTGAGCCCCTTCGGCGCCTTTTCCGATTCAATCTCGGAGAAGAAGCCATACTTATATTCACTCACGTCGATCGACTTGACGCGATCGATCGTTTCCTGCACCGCAGCCATTCTTCTCTCCTCACCTCGGCGGTTTCAAGGACCGCTGGTTCAGACTTCAATTACGCGGCGGGTTTCACCCGCTTTGACCGGATCGTTTCGACCGCCTTGGCGAAGGCGATCCGAAACATGTCCACATCGTCCTCCTCAGAGCTCCAGCCGAGGCTCACCCGGATCGCCCCTTCCGCCAAAGCGGATGGCACGCCCATCGCCTCGAGCACATGCGAGCGCTTGACCTTCCCCGAAGAACAGGCGGACCCGGACGAGACCGCGACGCCTTCGAGATCGAGCGCCATCAGCAAAACCTCCGCACCCACGCCGGGCACCGCGAAATTGGCGGTATTCGGCAGGCGCGCAACATTCGCGCCGAAGACCACGACATCGGGCGCACTCGCAAGTACGTCCCGCTCCACCCGGTCCCGCAACCCGGCGAGGCGGGTTATCTCAGACGGCCCCGCCTCGGCAACGCTCTCGGCCGCCGCGGCAAAGCCCGCGATCGCCGCGACATTCTCGGTACCGGCGCGCAGCCCGCGCTCCTGGCCGCCGCCACGAACGATCGTATCTGCAATATGATGCCGGCCGTTGGCAAAACAAAGGGCGCCCGCCCCTTGCGGGCCGCCGATTTTGTGAGCCGAAAGCACCAAAACATCCGCCTGAAGCGCGGCGAAGTCGCAGGCCGCCTTGCCCGCCGCCTGGACGGCATCGCAGACGAGGGCGCCGCCGGCGGCATGGATCCGCGCCGCGGCCTCAGTGACCGGCTGCACCACGCCCGTCTCGTTATTGGCGGCCTGGAGCGCCAGCAGAACCCGCCGCCCCGCATGGCGCGCCAAAGCCGCGTCGAGGCCGGCGAGATCAAGGACGCCGTCCGGCGTCAGCGGCAGCTTTTCGACCGCAGCAGCCGGGAAGCGATGGCCTTGCAGGACGCCGGCATGCTCGCCAGCCGAGACCAGCAGCACATCGAAGGGCGTCTTATTGCCGTCAAGCTCAAGCCCGGGCGTAAGCGCCAGGTTAAGGGCCTCCGTCGCGCCGGAGGTGAAATAGACATTTTTCGGCTGGGTTTTGACGAAACGGGCGAGCGCTTCACGCGCGCTCTCGACCTGCGCCCGGGCCTGGCGGCCCTCGCGATGCACCGACGAGGCATTGCCGGCCTGCGTCAAGACCGTAAGCATCGCCGCCCGCGCGGCAGGCCGCAGCGGTGCCGTTGCGTTATGGTCGAGATAGGCACGTGGCCGCGACAAAGATCAGTCCTTCCGGTCTGGCTCGACGCGAATCGAAAAAGCCCGCCGCCAAGCCAAAATAATTGCAATTCGCACTGTCGGCCGTGTAGATGAGGCCCCTGATTTGCCGACAGGCCGGGTGGCTGACGCCGCAAGGTGCCGAAACGGTTAGAACAGTTCTAACCGCAGATTATGTGGTCGGTGGCTCATTCGTCAAGCAAACCCACGGAAAAGCTCAATTGTGCCGGCCGCATGCCGCGCCTGAGCCAAGCCCGCAAGACGCTTTAGGAGACGGAATGCCCGAGGTTATTTTCAACGGCCCTGCGGGGCGTCTTGAGGGACGCTTTCATCCCTCGACGCAACGCGGCGCCCCCATTGCGATCATTCTGCATCCGCATCCGCAGTTCGGCGGGACGATGAACAACCAGATCGTCTATAACCTCTATTATGCCTTTGCCGAACGTGGCTTTTCGGTGCTGCGCTTCAACTTCCGCGGCGTCGGCCGCAGCCAGGGCGCCTTCGACCATGGCCAGGGCGAGCTCTCGGATGCCGCAGCGGCACTCGACTGGGCCCAGACGATCAATCCGGATGCGCGCGCCTGCTGGATCGCCGGCGTCTCTTTCGGCGCCTGGATCGGCATGCAGCTTCTGATGCGCCGGCCGGAGGTCGAAGGTTTCATTTCGGTCGCGCCGCCGGCCAACCGCTTCGATTTCTCCTTCCTCGCGCCCTGCCCGTCGTCGGGCCTGTTCGTGCATGGCGATCAGGATCGTGTCGCGCCGTTGAAGGAAGTGACCGGGCTCATCGAAAAGCTGAAGACCCAGCGCGGCATCACGATCGAGCACGCGGTCATCCCCGGCGCCAACCATTTCTTCGAAAATTGCGTCGAGCCCTTGATCGAGGAGGTCTCAATCTATCTCGACCGGCGTCTCGGCAATCCGCCGAAGCTGCCGACGCCGACGCGGGCGGAGCCTGGCGACCGTCCGAGCTGAAGCCTCGGACGGGCAAGCTTCTAAACTTGGAAATTCACGATCAAAGTCGTGCCTTGCTCGGACGGTGAAGCCTCAACTTTACCGCCGAGCTGGACCGCCATTGCCTGCATGATGAGAAAGCCGCTGGTGCCGGCGACCGCCGGATCGATGTGCGGCGGCAAACCGCGGCCATTGTCGGCCACCGTCAACTGGCAGCGTGCCGGTGCGGTTCGCCGCAGATTGACGACGACAGTCCCGAGCTGATTGTCGCGAAACCCGTGTTTCAGGGCATTGCCGATGGCTTCGCCGATCAGCACAGATAGCGCCAGCAGCTTATCCGGATCCTTGATATCGACATCGCCCGCGGTCGTGCAGAGAATTTCGTGCGACAATGCCGCGGATTGAAAATCGGCGCAGAGCAATTGCAGATATTGCCGGATGCCCTGCCCATCTGCGGCGCGCTCGCTGAGCCGGCGGTTGATTCGGCTCAGCTCGACAACGCGCTGCCGCGCATCGTCCAATACACGCGCAGCGGAGCCGGGGTCCGACCGCAGCTTCATCTTCTGCAAGGTCAAGAGACTCGCGACCGCCTGCATATTGGTGGTCATGCGATGCTGGAGCGCGTTCAGCCGCTCCTTTTCGAGGCTCAATTGCGCCATGGTCTGAGCCTGTTGCGTCCGCAAACGCATCAGCTCTTTGCGGAGTGTTCGAACGGCGAGAATAATGGCCGCGGCGACGATGGCGTAAACCAGAAAAGGCGGCACGACCGCTGAGCCCTGCGCGCCGAGATGCGGCCCCGGCCAGGCGAAATGAAAGATCGCGACCGCCGACACGACGGCCGCCAAGACGCCCGGCCCCGCGCCGCCTGAGAGCGCCGCAAGGCCGATCGCCGGCAGATAGAACAATAGCGGAAACGGATATGACACGCGCCACAAGGCGATCTGCAGCAGAATGGCTGCAGCCGTGATCGCCAGCGCAGCAACATAAGTGCGGATGGTGCGCGGGCCGCCTTCATCCGCGCCGCCAGCTAAATCGAAGATCGGCATTGCGTCCCTGTCCTTTGTCCAGGCGGCCGACGCTTAGACATTCGGGACGCTGCGGTCATTTAACTTTGACATAAGCGCGGCCCTCACGGGAAAGGCTTGCCTAACAGCCCTGTCATAGCCTCTTATGCAGCGTTTCGGACGTTTCGGCGTTGAGCTGGAGACACGGACAGATGACAAGCGGCGTGAGTCAGAGCGCAATGACAACGAACTGCGCCAAATGTCCCTTGCGGACGTTGCCGATCTTCAGCGAGCGAGCCCTGCTCGACGCGAGCACGGTGCAAGCTTTCAAGATCGGCGAACTCACCGTCGCGCCCGGTGGAACCATCCTGCTCGAACAAGCGCGCGCAAGCCATCTGTTCACGGTGCTGTCGGGCTGGGCTTTTCGCTATAAGACTTTCGAGGACGGCCGACGGCAGATCATCAATTACGCGCTGCCAGGCGATTTCCTCGGCCTGCAGGCTTCGATGTCGGAAATCATGGGGCATGGAATCGAAGCGTTGACGGATTCCGTGCTCTGCGTCTTTCCGCGCGACAAGCTCTGGGCTTTCTTCGCCGATGATGCGCAGCTTGCTTATGATATCACCTGGCTTGCCGCCAGCCAGGAGCGCACGCTCGACGAGCAGATCGTCTCGCTCGGCCGCCGTACGGCCCTGGAACGCGTCGCTTTTCTTTTGTGGTATCTGTTCGACAAGGCGCGCGGGCTCGGCATGACGAAGCGCAACCGGCTCGATCTGCCGATGCGCCAGAGCCATCTGGCCGATACGCTTGGCCTCTCGGTCGTGCATACCAACAAGACGTTGCAGAGGCTGCGCAAGGAGGGCTCGATCGAGCTCGACGAACGGACCCTGCGCATTGTCGACGAAGACGCTCTGAAAAGCCTGGCGCGGGCGGACGAAGTTCAAATCATCCCGCGTCCGCTGATCTAAAGCATCGGACCGAAAAGTGCGAAGCGGTTTTCGGATCAATCCGATGCGATTAAAAAGATTTAAGAGCGCAGGGCGATTCAATATGAACGCAAGCGCTCTGCCGCTCAAACCTCCGGCACCGGAATGTCGAACGTGTTGAGCGTGATCGAAACCAGCGCATAAAGCCCGACGAGATAGGATAATTCCGCTGCGCCGTGCGGGCCGAAGATTTGCAGCGCGGTCCGGTAGGTCAATTCCGGCAACGTGCCGCCATTGACCAGCGCGCTGGTAAAATCATAGGCGACCGCCTCTTCGCGCGTGAGATCGACGGGACGCTGGCCGGCGACGATCGTCGAGATCTTCTCGTCTGACAGGCCGCGCATCTCGCCGACGAGAACATGCGCATAAAGCTCGTAGGCCGATTTGAAATGCGCGCCGGTGACGAGAATGGCGATCTCGCGCACATTGCGCGGCAGCGCCGGCTTGTCGGCGAGCGCGCGGACGAGATGCCAGCTTGCTTCGCCGAACTTCGGCTCGGCGAGCCACGCGGTCCACGGGCCGATCAGCGCGCCGTCCGCGCGGATCGCGGTGAAACCCTTAAAATTTGTCTCGATCCCCTGTTTCATGTCGTCATAGAGCGGACGCTGCTCGGGGGTGAGTTCGGCGGGTGGAACGGGGGTCAGACGCGGCATGGCAACTCCTTGCAAATCGCGGCCAAACGGCCGGTTGCACGGTGCACGCCGATCTTATTGTTTATGTGGCAATCAATCCGCACCGGCGATGACGCCGCCCGGCATAGGCGCGGCGACGCCGGTCGTTGTCGGAAACGTGATCGGCAGATTCTTCAGCCGGCGGACCGCGAGATAGGCAAAAGCCTGCGCCTCCATCGCATCGGCCGACCAGCCGAGCCTTTCCGCGAGAATGACGCCGCAGGACAGATGCTGCATCAGATGCCAGCGCAAGGTGAGATTGCGCGCCCCGCCGCCGCTGAGCACGAGGAGCTTCGGCTCTTTCGGCAAATGCTCGATCGCCCGCGCGATACTCCGGGCGGTGAAGGCCGTGAGCGTGGCAATCGCATCCGGCAAAGGCAAAGCCGCAACGCGCGCGCTCGAAAATGCATTGCGGTCGAGCGATTTCGGCGGCGGCAGCGCGAAATATGAATTCGCCATGAGATCCGCCAAAGCCGCATGATCGACGCGGCCGGCGGCCGCCATGGCGCCGCCAGCGTCCATCTTCTCGCCGGCGCCGGCGAACATCATGTCGTCGATGAGCGCATTGCCCGGCCCCGTGTCGAAGGCGATGGGCGGCCCGTCGTCGACATAAGTGAGATTGGCGACGCCGCCGACATTGAGAACCACGATCGGGCCGCCAAGCCCTTCGGCGAGGACCAAAGCCTGATGATAGACCGGCACCAGCGGCGCGCCCTGCCCGCCCGCGGCGACATCCGCGGCGCGGAAATCATAGGCGACCGGCCGCCCAATGGACCGCGCAAGCTCTGCGCCATCGCCGATCTGCACGGTGAAACGTGCCTCCGGGCGATGGATCACCGTCTGGCCGTGGAATCCGACAATGTCGATCGACTCCGGATCGATCGTTTCAGCCGCGAGAAAATCGCGGATCGCCTCGGCATGACGCAATGTGACGCGCGCTTCGGCTTCGCTGAGGACACCGGGCCGCGCGCCGCGCGCGGCGGGATCGGCCGGCAATTGTTCCGCCGCCGCCAAAGCGGCGCGCAAGAGCGCGCGGTCCTCATCGTCATAGGCGAAGGAGCGCGCCGGGCCGGGCGACACATGCATCGCGCCGTCCGTATCGATGACCGCGACATCGATGCCGTCCAGCGATGTGCCGCTCATCAGACCAAGCGCGCGCGTCACAAATCCTCTCCGTTCCACCAATCGAGCCGCGTATTATGGCAATCCACCGTAAAAAAGCGATGGACGAATGCCGCCGGCGAAAAATACTTGCGTCCGCCTCGCGAACGCCCAGTATTCCAGCCCGCGGCGCATACGCCGGGTCCCGCTCTCCAAGAGCAAGAAAAAAACTGGGGCGCTTGGCATGAAGAAAGAACTCAGTCTCGTTTCCTTTGTCGGGCAGAAAGGCGGCGTCGGCAAAAGCACCTTGGCGCGGCTTCTCAGCGTCGCCGCGGCGCGGTCCGGCCATAAGGTTCTGCTCGCCGATTTCGACCTTGAACAGTTGACCTGCGTCGAGTGGAACGCGGCGCGGCTGCGCCGCAATGTCGAGCCAGAGCTCGACGTGAGGCCCTTCAAAAGCCTGAAAAAGCTGCGCAAAACCGAGGAAAGCTTCGACCTCATCGTGGCCGATACGCGCGGCCTCGCCGATGATTTGACCAAAGAGGTCGCGGAGGAAAGCTCCGTCGTCTTCCTGCCGACCGGGACGTCGGAGGACGATCTGCGCCCGACGCTCGGGCTCGCCCGCCGCCTCGCCCGGCAGGGCGCCGATGGCAAGATCGCCCTCATCCTGTCGAAGACCGGCCGCTCCGACCGGCAGATCGCGCATGCGCAGCAGAAGATCGAGATGGAGGGCTTTCCGCTTCTTGCCGCGGCCTGGGGCCTGCGCGACGGCCTGCAATCGGAATTCGACCATGGCGGCACCGGCCTCGAAGCCTCGAACCATTATCTGCGCGAGATTGCCGAGAGCGCCAGCGCCGCCATGCTGATGCGGGTGTTCGGCGAAATCAGCGGCCCTTGACGCGGCAGCGGCGCGGATTAGGTTCGCCGCTCTTCGAGGCATGTTCCGAAAAAGTTGGACGACTTTTTCGACCAGAACATGCTCTGATATTATGAATCGGCGCGATTTCTTATCGACCGGATGACCCCATCCGGTCGGAAAGCGCGCTAACCCGCAGGTCTCCGTGTCCGACGCTTTTCGCCCGACGTCCGATTTTCTCCACGTGCTCTCGCAGCGTGGCTTTCTGCATCAATGCTCCGATCTCGCGGGCCTCGACGAAAAGGCAAAGACCGGCGATCTCGTCGCCTATATCGGCTTCGATTGCACGGCGCCGTCGCTGCATGTCGGCTCGCTCGTCCAGATCATGATGCTGCGCTGGCTGCAGAAGAGCGGCGGCAAGCCGATCGCGCTGATGGGCGGCGGCACGACGCGCGTCGGCGATCCGTCGGGCAAGGATGAGAGCCGCAAGCTTCTGACCGAAGAGGCGATCGAGGCCAACAAAGCCGGAATCAAAGAGGTCTTCGCAAAATTCCTGACCTTCGGCACCGGCCGGCATGATGCGATCATGGCCGACAATGCCGACTGGCTGCTCGGCCTCAACTATATCGATTTCCTGCGCGACATCGGCCGGCATTTTTCCGTCAATCGCATGCTGGCGATGGACTCGGTCAAGCTGCGGCTCGACCGCGAGCACGAGCTTTCGTTCCTCGAATTCAACTACATGTGCCTGCAGGCGTATGATTTCGTCGAGCTCAGCCGCCGCCACAGCGTCGCGCTGCAGATGGGCGGCTCCGACCAATGGGGCAATATCGTCACCGGCATCGATCTCGGCCGCCGGCTCGGCACGCCGCAGCTCTATGCCCTGACCTCGCCGCTGCTGGCGACCGCATCGGGCGCGAAAATGGGCAAGACGGCGCAGGGCGCGGTCTGGCTCGATGCCAACATGCTCTCGGTCTACGATTACTGGCAATACTGGCGCAATTGCGAGGACGGCGACGTCGCGCGGTTCCTCAAGCTTTTCACCGAACTGCCGCTCGATGAGATCGAGCGGCTCGCATCGCTGCGCGATGCCGAGATCAACGAGGCCAAGAAGATTCTCGCGACCGAAGCGACCGCCATGGTGCACGGCCGCGAAGCTGCGGAGCAAGCGGCCGAAACCGCCCGCCAGACGTTTGAAGACGGGCTTGCGGCCGCGAGCCTGCCAAGCGTGCATGTCGAGCGGCAGGCGTTCGACGCGGGCCTTGGCGTCCTGTCCGCCTTCGTCCAAGCCGGCCTCGTCACCTCGACAGGCGAGGCACGCCGGCAGATCAAAGGTGGTGGTCTCAAGGTCAATGATGCGACAATCACCGACGAGCGTGCGACGCTGGGTCCTGGCGATCTCGTCGACGGCGCGATCAAACTCTCGCTCGGCAAGAAGAAGCACGTGCTGCTGAAGCCAGCCGACTGATTTCGATCCGTGACGTCGATTATTGGCCGCCGTCTTGACCCGGCGGCGCCGGCGCTGCCGAAGTGTCCGGGTTCGTCAGATCGATCGAGCCGAAAATCTTCCGTAAGATGCCGGGCGCGATCGAAAACGGATTGATGTTCAGCGTCGGTGTCCGCGGCGAACCGGTGATGTGATAATTGACCGCGAAGAGACCTTCGTGGGCGCCGCCGGCGAGCAGGCCGAAGAACGGGATCTTGGTGAAAAAGTTGTTCACGTCGTAGGCGGGAACGAAGGTGCCTTGCAGATCGACGCGGCTTGCGCCGAAATCGAGCCAGCCATTGGCAGTGACGCCGATCTGCGAGCCGTAGATGATGCCGTCGCTGATGTCGAGGCGGCCTTGGGCGCGCTGGAAGTTGACCTGAAGCTTGCGGAACGGCACCGCATCCGGATCGAACTGCGGCGTGCCGCTTTGCTCGGTGTTGCGCGGCACCTCTTCGGTCACCAGGCGCCGCAGCGCCGGCTCATCGGCAAGAACAAAATCGCGTACGACGAGCGAGCCGGCCATGGCATCATTGCCAAGCCGCATCGCGACATTGAGCGTGCCGCCCTTCATATGTTTGTAGAGGTCGATGAAGGCGAGCAGACCGCCGGCATTGTCGGTCGTCAGGTCCAATTGCGGCGACGGCGTTCCGGCATGGTCGAGATGGCCGACGATCGTCGTCTGATGGCCCAAGCGGGCGGTGAGCGCGAATTGTTTCAATGTCTCGCCATTCTTGACGAGATGCAGATCGACATTGCTCATCGACATTTTGTTGAAGCCGGTCAGGCTTTGCGCCTTCATCGCGACGTCGATGTTGAGATCGGACGTCGTCTTGGCCAGCGCGTGGGCCGCCGCCTTCACCCGCGCCTTATGCGGCGCACTCTGTTCGGCGTCGGCTTCCTCGGCGTGAGTCAAAGTGAGCGTCTTCAGGAACGGCCGCCCGTCGAATGAGGTGGCATGGATGACGACCTTGACCGTGTCGCCGGATTTCGCGAGTTCGACGCGTGCATCGTCACCCGGCGAGAGCCGCACCTGCGTGAGCCGCGCCGAAAATTGCGTCGCATCGTCGGGCGCGCCGATCTTGACGGCGCCCTTGATCACCGCCCCGCCCGCCTCGACCAGAAGCTGATCGAGCGACGTCGTATGGTCGTCGTTGACCGACAGGTCGAAGCTCGATTTGCCCGGCCGGCCGGCCGGCTTGGTAATGCCCAGGCCGTCGATTTCAGCCTTGCTCAGATCGACATCGATCTGCGCTTTCAGCGGCCCCGGCGCACCGAGCGGCGCGGTGATATGCATGCCGATCGGCCCCGAAAGACCGGGCAGAACCGCGAGCCCCTGTTTGGCCCGCGCGGCATCGTCCATCGTCATCGAGACGACAGCCTTGCCGACCGTCGCGCCGACGGGACGGGTCACGTCGATGTCGGCCAGCCCGCCGAGGCAATGCCCCTTGCCCCAGGCGTGCAGGCCGTCGTCGTTGACCGTGATCCTGAGCGAGCCGTCGTCGAGGTCCTGATCGCCGAGCAGCTTTGCGGCGGAAAATTGCGTCGCCATCGCATCGACGTTGAGCTTGAAGTCCTTTTTCGGATCGGCGCCGGGGCCGAGCCGCAGGGCGATGCCAAGCAGGCCATCGATCTGGCCTTTCAGCCGCCCGCTATCGACCGGCAGGGACACAAAAGGCTTCAGCGCGTCGAGATTGAGCAGCGCGCCGACCGCCTGCACGTCGCCGGCGACACGCGCCGAGAATTGCGCCGGCGTCGGCCGGATTTCCGCATGGGCAATATGAAAGCCGCCTTGCGACACGCTCAGCGTGCCAGCGTCACCAACCTGCATGGTGCCGCTCGTCGCGGTGAAGGTCGAGGTGCGGCCGGTGATATGTCCCGTGCCGACGATATGTTCGAGCGGCGGCACGCCCTTGAGGAAGGTGAGCGCGCCATCCGAGACCGAGAAGTCGATCGCGAGCGCCGGATCGGGCGGCGGGTATTGATGATGCATATGATCGATCATCGCCGCGTCCACGTTCATCCGCAGCGTGCCATGCTCGATCGTGCCGCCCTTCACATGCGAAAGGAACCAGGCGCGGATATCGGCCGCCATGAACGACGGCCAGAGCCGCATGACCACTGTCGCCGGCGTCGGCGCCAACGAGGCGCCGAGGCTCATATGCGGCCCGTTTTTCCAGTCGACCACGCCGGCCATGGCGAAGCCATTGTTCGGCCCGCTGAAGGCGAAGCGGTCGATATTGAAAACCTTGTCTTCCAGCGCGAGACGGCCCTGGAAATCGATATGGTCGAAGTAGATCTTGTCTTCACCAGGCCGTTCGGTGCCATAGACGGCGCGTTGCGAATTGGTGAAATCGATAAGCCAGGGATCGCCTTCCTGGATGGGGGGCGTGATCGCGCCGCGGAGCGCGAGATCTGTGTCGCCGGTGCGCACATGCGCGCCATCGATCATGATCTGCCGCGCGCTGCCGTCCCAGTGAAAGGTCGTATCGATCGCGTCGATCAGCCGTGGCTCGTCGTTGGGATCGTCGAAGCGCAGGTAGCCGGGATCGAAATGGACGTTGCCGTCGACATCGGTCAATTGGCCTTTGGCGTCGAGCGCGACGGTGAGGCGGCTCGAGACCGGCATGTCGAAATCCGCGCCGATGTCGCGGGCGCCGCTGACGAGTGAGATTTCGTCGATCGAGATATTCTTGAAGCCGAAATCGAGCCGGCGGTTGGCGCCCGGCTTGCCGGCGGCGCGCGCCGAAACCGACCAGGCCCCGTTCGGCCCCTGCGCCGACAGATCGAAATTGGTGCCGCCATCGGCCTTGGCGAGCGAGAGCTGCAAGCCGTCGTAAAGCTTGGTCTGCTTGTTGAGCTCATCTTCGATGACGAAGCGGCCCTGCGAGATCGCCACGCGGTCGATCGCCGTCACGGGGCTATTCGGCCGTGTCGCAATATCCATGAGCAGCCGCATAGCGGCCGCAATGCGTTTGACCGCGAGCGAGCGCTGGCGCGCGGCGGCCGGTCCGGTCGCCGGCACGGGGATCAGCGCAGCCCCCGGCGGCGCCTTCGCCATGGCGGCGCTCAGGCCGAGCAGCGGCAGATTTTGCCGCTCGCCATTGCCGGCGGAAACGGCCAGCGATCCGTCCGGCCGCAGCGCAAGCCGCACTTCGATGCCAAAGACTTCGAGCCGCTTCGGCACGACTTTGCCGTAGAGGAGCGAAACGAGATCGACGGAAATCTCGGCGCGCGGTGCGGAGATGATCGTCGCGCCGGAACGGCTCGTCAGCGTCAGATTGTCGATCGCCAGCGTCGGCCCCAAGCCGTGGGTCGTCACCGAGACCGTGCCGAGCTTGAAGGCGTAGGCCGGGCCGATCCGGGCATTGAGCGCCTCGGTGATGCGCGTGCCGAGGCCGCCGATGGCAATCGGCCCCTTGGCCACGTAAAGCGCGGCAAAGCCGGCAATGAGAACGACGATCACCACGAGACCGGCGACCGAACCGACAAGGCGCCGCGTCATCCAGGCCAGAAGTGTGAATTGCGGCCGCAGCGGCCGGCGCAGAATGGCCGGCGCACGCCGCATGTCCCGTTCGGCCAGAGAATCCCCGGTCCGCCGCAGGTTGCCGCCCCTATCGTCGCTATGATCGACCAAACTGCAGTGGCCTTTCGGCAACAGGGTAAACTGGAAAGCCGATTCGTACCCGAATATACAGGGCTTGTCGAAAACCGACGCGGTCGCGACAGGACCCGGCTCACGCAAGCGTTTGCTGTTTAATGAGACGAAAGGAAGGCGGAGATGGGTAGGAAACCGGGCCCCGGCGATAAAGCGCCCGATTTCGAATTATCTGATGATTCAGGTGGTTCGAAGAGTCTCGAAGATTTCGCCGGCAGCGTGCTCGTGCTCTACTTCTACCCCAAGGACGATACTGCCGGCTGCACCAAAGAGGCCATGGATTTCAACAGCCTCAAAGCCGCCTTCGCCAAGGCCGGCGCCGCCATCCTTGGCGTCTCGCCCGATTCGACGGCGAGTCACGCCAAATTCAAGAAAAAGCACAAGCTCGCTCTCGATCTCATCTCCGACGAATCCAAGGCCATGCTCGAAGCCTATGGCGTCTGGGGGGAGAAGAGCCTCTATGGCCGGACCTACATGGGCGTCGAGCGCACGACCTTTCTCATCGCGCCGAACGGCAAGATCGCCCATGTCTGGCACAAGGTGAAAGTGCCCGGACACGCCGCCGCAGTGTTGGCCGCGGTCGAGGCGATGGCCTGAGCTTCCGCTTTAGGGGATGTTAACCTTAACGGCGTCTTATCGGAGCGTTCTTCCGCTCCGCTGAGTCCGTTGCATGCACGTCCGTCACGGTCATATTGGCAAGACGCCGCATGGCAATCGGCTGATCCTGAGCTTCGCTTATCGCACGCATGCACGCACGCTGGCGGTGCCGCGCCTTGCCGCACTGATCTTGTTTGTGCTGGTCCCGGTCGTCGCCGTCATTTATCTCGCGGCGACCTGCTATTTCATTTTCCATGATGACGTGCTCGCCGGCCTCATGCAGCGCCAGGCCGACATGCAATATGCCTACGAGGACCGCATCGCCGCTCTGCGGCGCGATGTCGAGAACGCCAATCAGCGGGCCGATACCGAGACGAGTGATTTCACGACGCGCTTGCGCGCGTTGTCGCAACGTCAGGACCAGGTCGAAAGCCGCACAGCCCTCATCGCCGCTTTCGCCGATCATGAGAAGCAAATCGGATTGCCGCCTGCCCCTGGCGATGCAGCACCGGCCAATGCGGAGATCACGCCTTCCGCAGCCGCGGCGCCGAGCGCCGCCGAATTCCCGGTGCCGCCGCGCGATGGCAAACCGCATCCGGACGGTTTCGATCTGAGATTGCAGGACGGTCCGCGTCCGTCCGCCCTGCCCTTCAGCACCAGCGATGCCGCCCCATTTGGCGCAACGGATGCCGCGGCGCCCGACGACATCATGCGCGCACTGTCGGCGCGCTACGACCACGCCGACGCGGTCGATCTCGCCTTGCTGACGGCGCTCGAAACCCCGGCCGACCTTTTGACCCATCATGTGCGCGAGACGCTGGCGGCGCTCGGCCTTTCGGCGCAACGCTTTCGCATGACGTCGGCCCATGCGGCGCACACTGGCGAGGACGGCGGCGTCGGCGGCCCGTTCGTTCCGCTGCCGGCTCTCACAGACGGCTCGCCTTTCGCTGGCGCCGCGGCGCGGCTGCAAACCGCGCTCGTAACGGCGCAGGATTTGAAATCCGTCCTGCCGCACATTCCTTTGAAAGCGCCGCTGCCGGGCGATCTTGAGGTGACGTCGCCGTTCGGCCCCCGCATCGATCCGTTTCTGGGTCGTCCGGCGCTTCATACCGGCGTCGATCTGCGCGGCGCTTATGGCGATGCGATCCACGCGACAGCGCCCGGCCGCGTGACCTTCGCCGGTGTCATGGGCGGCTACGGCAATCTCGTCGAAGTCGACAACGGCGACGGGCTTGCAACCCGCTACGCGCATCTTTCGAGCATCGATGTCATCCAAGGCGAAACCGTCGCGACTGGAACGATTGTCGGCCATATTGGCGACACCGGCCGCGCCACCGGGCCACATCTCCATTACGAAGTGCGTATCGATGGCCAGCCGGTCGATCCCGAGCGATTCCTGCGCGCCGGCGCTGCGCTCGGATCGGAATTGGCGCTTTAGCCCCGCCGCGGCGGCCGCAAAGCCCTGATTATCAATCAAGATTCACATCTGGGCCGCGATCGTTTTTGCGCGGAACTCTAGGTTCGGCTCGGCAAAATTTTGCCGGCTAAAATGCGCGCGACAAAATTCAACTCGCCAGACTGACCAAGTCGCCGGCGCCGCGCGTAAGCTGTCCCGAGAGTTCAAGCTCGAGAAGTATCGCGCGCGTCTCGCGCATCGACAAATTGGCGACACGCGCCAGTTCGTCGATCGATACCGGCGAAGGCCCGAGCAAAGCGACAAGCCGCGCCTGCGGCGCCAATGCGCCTTCGCCCGTCGCGGCGACGGCGCGATCCGATTCCTTGATATCGGCGGCGATGTTTGGGGCTGGTGCGACCTCGGGCAGATCAAGTTCATCCCACAAAGGCTCATCCGACGGCAGGGGCGACGACGTGTCGGACAGAAAATTTGTCTGTGCGCCGGCGATCTGCCGTGCCAGTGCTTCGACGACATCGTCGGACGAGGTGCAAAGCGTGGCGCCGTTGCGGATCAGATCATTAGTCCCTTCGGCGCGCGGATCGAGCGGCGAGCCAGGAACCGCGAAAACTTCGCGCCCCTGCTCCGCCGCAAAGCGCGCCGTGATGAGCGAGCCGGAGCGATGCGCCGCCTCGACGATCACGACACCGTCGGCAAGACCCGAGATGATCCGGTTGCGGCGTGGAAAATCGCGCCCCCGTGCCTCCCAGCCGAACGGCATTTCGCTGACCGCCGCGCCGCGTGCCAGCAGCGACTCGAGCAAGGGTTGGTGTTCGGCCGGATAGATGCGGTCAAGCCCGCCGGCCAGCACCGCGACGGTGCCGCTGTCACGGCTCGTCTTGTGGGCGCGCACGTCGATGCCGCGTGCCAGACCTGACACGATGACAAACCCCGCCTCCGCCAGCCCGCGGGTGAGGCGCTCGGCAAAAGCGAGGCCGGCGGCCGAGGCATTGCGCGAACCGACGATCGCGACCGTCGACCTCTGCAGCGCCGGCAAGTGCCCACACAAAGCGATCAGCGGCGGTGCCGCGTCGATCCGGCTCAGCCGCACCGGATAGTCCGCCTCGCCCAATGCCGCAAAGACCGCGCCGCGGCGAGCTGCGGCTTCGAATTCGCGCTCGATGTCCTCGACCGGAGCGATCTTCGCCGGCCGGCCACGCGGCATGAGCCGCGGCAGCGCCGCAAGCGCGGCACCGGCACCGCCATAGCGATTGGTCAGCGCCCAGAAGGTTCGAGGTCCGATATTCTCGCTGCGCCACAGCCGCAACCAATCGAACCGCTGCGCGTCGGAAAGCTTAGGTCTTTCCGCCGTCACTTCGTTCATGCCTTGTCGCCAACGGATTTGGAGGCGCCAATCTTCGATTCCGTCCCCGCCAGAAGCCGCGCGATATTGGCCCGGTGCAGAACCCAAAGCATGATCGCCAAGAGAGCGTAGAGAACAGCGACATCACGGCGCCCGTCGATCAATAGAGCGACCGGCGCTACGGCACTTGCAACAAGCGCCCCGGCCGAGGAATAGCGCGTCACCACGGCAACGCCGAGCCAGAGCGCGATGAAAACAAGCGCAACGTGCCAATCGAGGCCGATCAGGCAGCCAAGGAAGGTCGCGACCCCTTTGCCGCCGCGAAAATTAAGCCAAACCGGGAAGACATGGCCGAGAAAGGCGCCGGCGGCTGCGAAAAGCGGTGGAAGTCCGGGAGCCAGAGCCGCCACGATCAGCACCGCGGCCAGACCTTTGAGCGCATCGAGTAGCAAAGTGGCGGCGGCGAGATCCTTTCGCCCAGTCCGCAGGACGTTGGTCGCGCCAATATTGCCCGAACCGATGCTGCGAAGATCCGCGGTTCCCGCAAGCCGCGTCAGCAAAAGACCAAAGGGGATCGAGCCGCAGAGATAGCCAAAGACGAGCGCAAGCACGAAACTCAGCACAACGATCCACCCCAAGATACCGGCATCAAATTAGCCGGACCGCACCGCGGCGGCAACCGCGCGCAAAGCCCAGCGCCCAGAGCGCCGGACGTTCAAATTGAATCGCTCGGCGCTCCAAGTCTTTCTCATCTAAGTCTTTCTCATCGCATCAGATTTGTCCGAAAACCGCTTCGCACTTTTCGGTCCGATGCTTTAGACATGCTCGACATTGAGAATGCCCGGGATGGCCTTCAAGGTCGCCGCGACCTGGGCGGTCGCCGGATATCTGCCGGGCAATTTCATCTCGACCTCGCCAGCTTCAGTCGTGAGCACAAGCGACACTTCGCCCTCGCCGCGCCCGGCAAGCCCGCGCGCGATCAATGGCAGCGGCGCCGGATCGCGCAGGAAGACGCGCAAGCCCTTCTGCCGGCGGCTTGCCACTTGATCCAAAGGCTCGACCGAAATGATCCGCGCCCGCACGTCCTCCCCCTCGACACTGGCCTGAAGCGCGACAAAAACCGTGGCACCCTTTTCCAAAAGTTCGCGATATTGATTGAGCCCTTCCTGGAACAGAATGGCTTCGTATTGGCCGGACTGATCCGACAATTGCACGATGCCCATTTTGTTGCCGGCCTTGGTGCGTCGCTCCTGCCGGTCGAGCACGACGGCCGCGAGACGGTCGGCCGAGGCTCCCTGCTTCACCGCGCGGGCAAAATCGCTCCAGCGCCGCACGCGCAGCCGTTCCAAAACCGCAGTGTAAGCATCGAGCGGATGACCGGAGAGAAAGAAACCGACGGATTCGAATTCGCGGCGCAGCCGCTCCGCCAATGACCAGCTCTCGGTCTTGACGCCAACGAGCGGATCGACGCGATCTTTGTCGAAAAGACCCGATTGGCCCGCTGCCCGTTCATCCTCGCGCCGATGCGCCAGTGCCAAGATCGGCTCGATGGCGGCGGCAACGCGCGCCCTGTCCGGCGCCAGCGCATCGAAAGCACCGGCGGCGGCGAGACATTCCAGCATCCGCTTGTTGAGATCGCGCGCAGAAATCCGCGCGGCGAAATCGGCAAGATCGGCGAAGGATTGCGCGCCGCGCGCCGCAATCAAGGCCGCCGCCTGGCCATCGCCGACACCTTTGATGGCGGAAAGCGCATAAAGGATCGCCAGGGCGCCGTCCGTCTGCGCCGCGACTTCGAAATCGACACCTGAGCGGTTGACCGACGGCGGCTCCACGCGGATGCCGAGGCGCCGCGCTTCATTGCAGAATTCCGCCAGCTTGTCGGTCGAGCTCTTGTCGAGCGTCATCGACGCGGCCAGGAATTCGACCGGATAATTGGCCTTCAAATAAGCCGTCTGGTAGGTCAGCAGCGCATAAGGGGCCGAATGCGATTTGTTGAACCCATATTCGGCGAACTTGGCGCAGGCGTCGAAAATCTTGTCGGCATCGGCCTTTGAAAGGCCGCGTTCGACCGCGCCGGACACGAAACGTCCGCGCTGCGCATCCATCTCCGCCTTGATCTTCTTGCCCATCGCGCGGCGCAGGATGTCGGCCTGGCCAAGACTATAGCCGGCGAGATCGCGGGCGATCTGCTGCACCTGCTCCTGATAGGTGATGACGCCGAAGGTTTCCCGCAGGATGGGCTCAAGCTTCGGGTGAAGATATTCCACCGGCTCGTCGCCGAGCTTGCGCGCGCAATAGACCGGAATATTGGCCATGGGTCCGGGCCGGTAGAGCGCCACCAACGCGATCAAATCCTCGAACCGGTCGGCACGCATGTCGACCAGCGCCTTGCGCATGCCGGCACTTTCAACCTGGAACACGCCGACCACTTCGCCGCGGCCCATCATCTCGTAGGTCTTGCGGTCATCGAGCGGGATTTCGGCGAGATCGATCGCAATGCCGCGCTGCGCCAGAAGCCGCACCGTCTTGTCGAGCACGGTGAGCGTCTTGAGACCCAGAAAGTCGAATTTGACGAGGCCCGCCGGCTCGACCCATTTCATGTTGAACTGGGTCGCCGGCATGTCGGATTTTGGATCGCGATAGAGCGGCACCAGCTCTTCCAGCGGCCGGTCGCCGATGACGATACCCGCCGCATGGGTCGAGGCGTTCGAATAGAGACCTTCGAGCGTCTCGGCGATCTTCAGGAGGCGGGCGACGCGCGGCTCGGCCTCGGCCACTTCGCGCAGGCGCGGCTCGGATTCGATCGCCTGTTTCAGGCTCACCGGCGCCGCCGGATTTTGCGGCACCAGCTTGGCGAGCTTATCGACCTGGCCGAGCGGCATTTCCAGAACGCGGCCGACATTGCGCAGCACGCCGCGCGCCAGGAACGAGCCGAAGGTGATGATCTGCGCGACCCTGTCGGCGCCGTAGCGCTCCCGCACATAGCGAATGACTTCGTCGCGCCGGTCCTGACAGAAATCGATGTCGAAATCCGGCATCGACACGCGCTCGGGATTGAGAAAACGCTCGAACAGAAGACCGAACCGAAGCGGGTCGAGATCGGTGATCGTCAAGGCGTAAGCGACGAGCGAGCCGGCGCCGGAACCGCGCCCCGGTCCAACCGGGATGCCATTGCGCTTGGCGAATTTGATGAAGTCCGAGACGATCAGAAAATAGCCCGGAAACTGCATCTTGATGATGACATCGAGCTCGAAGGCGAGCCGGGCGCGGTAATCCGCCTCGCCGAGACCTGGCGCCAAGCCGCGCTTGGCGAGCCTCGCCGCAAGCCCCGCCTCGGCCTGACGAACAAGCTCGGCGGCCTCGCTCTCGCCGTCACCGGCGGCGGCGGAGAAGCGCGGCAAGATCGGCTTGCGGGTCAGCGGCCGGTAGGCGCAACGCAGGGCGGCTTCGACGCTGTTCGTCAGAGCTTCCGGCAGATCGCCAAAGGCAAGCGCCATTTCGGCGCGCGTCTTGAACCGGTGTTCGGGCGAAAGCTGGCGTCGCGCCTGCTCGCCGACAACCGTGCCTTCGGCGATGCAGAGCAAAGCATCATGCGCCTCGTAATCATCGACCCCGGCAAAATAAGGCTCGTTGCTGGCGACGAGCGGCAAGGACCGGCGGAAGGCAAGATCAATCAGCTGCGGCTCTATTTCGCGCTCTGGCGCGAGGCCGTGGCGCTGCAGTTCGACATAAAGCCGGCCGCCGAAGCAATGTTGCAAAATATCGAGACGGCGCTCGGCGGCTTCCGGACGGCCAAAAGCCAGACAGCGGTCGAGCGGCCCCTCCGGTCCGCCCGTCAGTGCCAGCAGGCCCTCCGACCGCGCCTCGAGCGCGGCGACCGCTAGATGCGGCAGATCGCCCGGTTCGGGATTGAGCCAGGCGCGCGAGGCCAGATGCATCAGGTTGCGATAACCGGTCTCATCCTTCGCCAGCAGCACCACTTCGGCACGCCCGGCGCCGGTTTCGGCACCGCGGGGCGCCAGCCGGCTGCCGTCGCCGAAATCGAGCGTCAATTCGATGCCGATAATCGGCTGCACACCCTCTTTGGCGATTTTTTCGGAAAATTCGAGCGCGCCGAACAGATTATTGCTGTCGGTGATGGCCAGCGCCGGCATCGCATCGGCCACGGCCAGCTTGGCAAGCTTGCCGATCGACAGCGCCCCCTCGCGCAGCGAAAACGCACTGTGGACGTGAAGATGCACGAACCCGACGGCGGCCGCGACGGCGTTGAGCTCCGGCTCCAGGAGCACCGCGCGCGCCTGCGGCGCGGCGCCGCTGCCGGCCGATTGATCAGCGAGGGGGAAGTCCAACAATCCGCTCCAGCGTCGGAAATAGACCGGCGCGAAAGCCGGCCGCAGGAGCTTAATCGCTCAACGCCGCCTCCGCGCCGCCCGTTTGGGCCTCTCAACAGATTTCAGGCCGCGCCCAAACTCCGGGCGACGACAGCAATGAACGCAACGAAGCAGGTCAACGAGGCGAGTTCGGCCGCATCAGCGAGAAAAGGTATCATAAGCATCCCCTACGAACGTCTTATGTTCCTTTTTTATTCCTATTATGTTCCTTCGTCAAGCGACCATAAAATTATCCCACTGCAAAGATCTGGCAATATGGCTGCTCTATCATTGGGTTGACGGAAACGCACTGCTTTGTTCCCGTTCTATCCCTTTGTTAATTCTGGGGAAATCACAAATTCTTTAAGGAACTTTTTGGAAAACGTCATATCCATTTGGCATACAACAAGTTCGCCCGGTTCAGGGGCGCGAGGGCGGAAGCCCTCGGTAAAGGCCAAGCTCTTCCTCTCCCCGCATCGCTTAGCGCAAAATCTGGCTTAGAAAAAGCTTCGTTCGCGCGTGCTGTGGGGCCGTGAAGAAAGCTTCCGGCTGGTTGATCTCGACGATCTCGCCCCCTGCCATGAAGATCACACGGTCTGCGACCTGCCGCGCGAAGCCCATCTCGTGGGTCACGCAAAGCATTGTGGTCTTCTCTTCGGCGGTCAGCGTCATGATGAGATCAAGCACATCTTTCACCGCCTCGGGATCGAGCGCCGAGGTCGGCTCGTCGAACAGCATGATCTTGGGGCTCATGCAAAGCGCCCGGGCGATGGCGACGCGCTGCTGTTCGCCGCCCGAGAGTTGCGCCGGATATTTATCGGCATAATCGGCCATTTTCACGCGGGCGAGATAGTGCCGGGCGAGGTCTCCAGCGGCGCGGCGGGGCATTTTGCGCACCTCGACCGGCGCCAAGGTGCAGTTCTGCAAAACGCTCAGGTGCGAGAACAGGTTGAAGTGCTGGAACACCATGCCGACATCGCGGCGCACCGCGGCGAGCGAGCCGGCCGTGAGGTCCATCCCGTCGACGGCAAGCCGCCCCTGCTGAAAATCCTCAAGCCCGTTGATACAACGGATCAGCGTCGATTTGCCGGAGCCCGACGGGCCGCAGATGACGATGCGCTCGCCCGGCGTCACGCTGACATTGATGTCGCGCAGAACATGGAAGGCGCCATACCATTTGTTGAGATGCTCGATCTCGACGGCGCGCAAGGACGTGTCGGTCATCTCGGCCTCAACCCGCCGTGCGGCCATAACGCGCCGCGAGCCGCCGTTCGAGGCCGAGCGCGTAGCGCGACATGCCGAAGCAGCAGACGAAATAGACGAGGGCGGCAAAACTATATGCGGTCGTCGTGATCGTCGGGCCCGACCAGTTCGGATCGAGCCGCGCCGAATCCACCGTGCGCAGGAAATCGAAAATGCCGACGGTCGCAACCAAAGTCGTATCCTTGAACAGGCCGATGAACGTGCTGGCGATGGCCGGGATCGTCAGCCGCAAAACCTGCGGCAGCACGATCAGCCGTTCAATCCCCCAATAACGCAGGCCGAGCGCCTTGCCTGCCTCGCTTTGGCCCTTCGGCAACGCCTGCAGGCCGCCGCGCACGACTTCCGCCATATAGGCCGAGGCGAAGAGCGCCACGCCCACCAGCGGCCGCACCAGCCGGTCCGGCTCGAAGCCTTCCGGCAGAAACAGCGGCAGCATCGTGTCGGCCATGAAAAGCACAGCGATCATCGGCACGCCACGCATGAACTCGATGAAGCCAGCGCTTGCCCAATGGACCGCCGGCAGGTGCGACCGCCGCCCAAGCGCCAGCAGAACGCCGAGCGGCAGCGAGACGACGATGCCGAAGGTCGCGACGATCAGGGTGACGAGCATCCCGCCCCACAGATCGCTGCTGACGCGCTTAAGGCCGAGCGCCGGCCAGCCGTAGAGCAGCACGAAGGCGAGCGCCGGATAAACCAGGAAGGCGGCCCATGTGCCGAGCCGCCGCGCCGGCGCCCGCGGCGCGAGCAGCCAGATGACGAGACCAGCGCCGATGGCAAAGACGAGATTGACCCGCCAGCGCTGATCGGGCGGATAGGAGCCATAAACGAAATACGGCAGCTTCTGGCCGATGAACGTCCAGCAGGCGCCATTCGCCGCACGGCAGGCCGCAGCACCGCCGTGCCAGACGGCATCGAAGACGAAATAACGCAACAGCTCCGGCACGAGCCAGACGATCAGGGCCAGCACGAGCCCCGTCAGCAGCAGCGATTGCGGCGCGCCGACGAGATTGCGCAAAAGCCCGCTCCACGACCGCCCCGTCGCCGCAGGCGGCGGCAATACGGGCGCCGGCGTCGCGCGGACATAAGCGGCGGGCATCAATGCGCGACTCCGACGATGCGGCGGTTATAGAGATTCATCGCCGTCGCGACGATAAGCGAGACGAAGAGATAGACGGCCATGGTCACGGCGATCACCGGCACCGCCGCGCCGGTCTGATTGAGCACCGTGCCCGCAAAGACCTGCACGAGATCCGGATAGCCGATGAAGACGGCGAGCGAGGAATTCTTGAAAAGGTTCAGATATTGGCTCGTCAGCGGCGGCACGATGAGCCGCAATGCCTGCGGGGCAACGACGTATTTTCGCGTTTGCCGCGCATTAAGGCCAAGCGCCGCGGCGGCTTCGCCCTGCCCCTTCGGCACGCCGGCGATGCCGGCACGGACGATCTCGGCGATGAAGGCCGCCGTATAGAGGATCAGCGACAAGGTCAGCGCGACGAATTCCGGCGACAGTCGCGCTCCGCCGGTGAAATTGAATCCGTGAAAGACCGGCAGCGAAACGCCCATCGGCGAAAAGCTCGGCGCCGGCACGAACAGGCCGCGGTTGTTGAGAAAAATATGGCCCGGAAAGGCGAGCGATGCGCGCGGCACCGGCAGGGCTTTGAGGACCGCATTGTACCAGAAGAGAATCTGCAGCAGCAGCGGCACGTTGCGCAGCGCCTCGACATAGGCGCCGGCGCATTTCGCGACGATGAGATTGGGCGACAGCCGCGCCGCGCCGATGGCGAAGCCGATGAGGCTCGCAAAGACGATTCCAATCGCCGCGACAACGAGCGTATTGGTGAGGCCGACGAAAAAGGCGCGGCCGTAGGTCGAGGTGAACGAATAGGGGATCAGATGCTGGTCGATATCGAAGCCGGCGCGTTGATCCCAGAAGCCGAAATCGAACGGAATGTGATGCGCACGCATATGCGCCAGCGCCATCGCCGCGCCTTCATAGGCGATAAACGCGAGGCCGAGGACAAAAGCGACCTGGACGAGCGCGCCGCGCGCCGCGCCGTGACGCTCAATCGGGCTACTTGGCATTGCGAGAATGCCGCTCAGCGCACCGGCGGCGCATATTGAATGCCGCCATGCGTCCAGAGCGAATTGATGCCGCGCTTGATCCCAAGCTTCGATCCGGCGCCGAGGTTGCGGTCGAAGCTCTCGCCGTAATTGCCGACCTGTTTGATGATGCGGTAGGCCCAATCCTTGGTCAGGCCCAGAGACTGGCCGAAATCGCCTTCGACGCCGAGGAGCCGCCGCGCCGTGGGATCGTCGGAGCTCATCTTGTCGTCGACATTCTTCGAGCTGATGCCGGCTTCCTCCGCATCGAGCATGGCGAAGTTCACCCATTTGACGATATTGAACCATTGGTCGTCGCCCTGGCGGACGGCGGGGCTGAACGGTTCTTTTGAGATGATCTCCGGCAGGATGATGTTCTGGTCGGGATTGACGAGTTTCAGCCGCTCGATGTAGAGCGCCGATGAATCGGTGGTAAAGGCGTCGCAGCGTCCGGTGTCGTAGGCTTTGACCGCTTCATCGGCGGTCGCGAAGGTGACCGATTCATATTGCATCTGATGCGAATGGAAGAAATCGGCGAGGTTCAACTCGCTCGTCGTGCCTTGCTGCACGCAGATCGAAGCGCCGGAGAGTTCGAGCGCCGAGGAAATGTTCAGCTTGTTATGAATCATGAATCCCTGGCCGTCGTAATAATTGACGCCGGTGAAAAGAAGCCCCTGCCCCGCCTCGCGCGAAAGCGTCCAGGTCGTGTTATGGGCGAGCACGTCGACTTCGCCCGATTGCAGGGCGGTGAAACGATCCTTGGCGGTCAACGGAATGAACTTGACCTTGTTCGGATCGTCGAAAATCGCCGCCGCCACGGCGTGGCAGAAATCGACGTCGAGGCCCGTCCAATTGCCACTTGAATCCGGCAAGCCGAAGCCGGCGAGGCCGGGGTTCGAGCCGCAGTTGAGATAGCCGCGCTGCTTGACCTGGTCGAGCGTCCCGCCCGCGGCGGCGGCAGAAGAAATGGCCGCCAAGCCCAACGACAAGCCGAACGACAGGCAGAGGATGAATCTGAGCAGGGGGGCATTGATCATTTCGGCTCCAAGCGTGGGGGCGCGGGCGGCGCGACTATCAGAACTTTCCGGCAGCGCGGTCAAGCGGCGCGACAAATTGCCAAAAGCGCGAAATTGGAGCGAATCTGAGATTTGCCGTAAAGCCTTTGCCATAGTGTCGGCGCGGGTAAAGGGAACGATGTCGAAGATGGACGAGCGGCGGCCTTTGAAAGATCGGACGAAACTGGTGCATGCCGGCCGCCATCCGTTCGAGCAGCACGGCTTCATCAACACTCCGATCTATCGCGGTTCGACCGTCCTTTACCGGTCTTATGCCGATCTCGTCGCGCGCAATGCCAAATACACCTATGGCACGCATGGCACGCCGACGACCGACGCGCTTGAAACCGCCTGGACGGAGATCGCCGGCGCGGCCGGCACGGTGCTGGCGCCCTCCGGCCTTTCGGCCGTCGCCCTCGCGATCCTCTCGGCGGTCAAGGCCGGGGATCACATCCTCGTCAGCGATTCCGTCTATCAGCCGACGCGCAATTTCTGCGACCGGTTCCTGAAAAGGATGGGCGTCGAAACAACTTATTACGATCCCTGGCTCGGCGCAGATATCGCCGCGCTCATCCGGCCGAACACCAGCGTCATCTTTCTCGAAACACCGGGTTCGCAAACCTTCGAAATTCAGGACGTGCCGGCGATCGCCGCGGTCGCCATCGAGAAAGATATCTGCACCATTCTCGACAACACCTGGGCGACGCCGCTGTTTTTTCCGCCGCATCGTTTCGGCATCGACCTCGCCGTCGAAGCCGGCACGAAATATCTTTCCGGCCACGCCGATCTTTTGCTCGGTCTCGTTTCCGCCAACGAACGCTGGTTGCCGCGGCTGCGCGCGGGCTTCGATCTTTTCGCCAATTGCCCCGGCCCGGAGGATGTCTATCTGGCGCTGCGGGGTCTGCGCACGCTTGAGTTGCGGCTGCGCGAAGCGCAACGCCAGGGCCTTTCGCTCGCCACCTGGCTCAACGAGCGGCCGGAGGTCGCGCGGGTGCTGCATCCCGCCCTGCCCGACTGCCCCGGCCACGCCATCTGGAAACGCGATTTCCGCGGTTCGTCCGGCCTGTTTTCGGTCTATCTGAAATCCGTTTCGCGGCCGGCGCTCGCCGCATTCCTCGACGGCCTGACTCTCTTCGGCATGGGCTTTTCGTGGGGCGGCTACGAAAGCCTTGTCATCCCGTTCGATTGCACCACCTACCGCACCGCGACGACGTTTGCACCGCCGGGTCCCGCTTTGCGTTTCTCCATCGGTCTTGAAGATCCGGAGGATCTGAAGGCCGATCTCGCGGCCGGATTCGAACGGCTCAACGCGGTCGGCTGACAAAACTTCGCGAGATCGCGATCTTGTTTCGACCTATCGATCGAAACGTTATATTCGATCGATTCGAATAGGTTAGCGTGACGTTTATGCGAAGAGCCGCGGCGCAGTTTTCGCTTCCCGCTTCGAGAACCTCTGGTCTTCGCCGCGCAAGTGTGCTTCAAATCAACGCCTTAGAGCGTGTTCCAAGAAAGCTGCCGACGTGTTCGATGTGAGCATGCTCCAACGCCACGCAATGGCCACGTCAGGCGCCGCTAAAGAGCGCCAACGTGCGGTGGGAGTATCCTGAGTTGTCCGACGCGTATCACGGCGACGACGGCCCTGTTCTGGTGCGGGGGTTCGAGGGCCAGGACATTCTGCGTCTGGCGCTCTTAAGCTGCGCCGCGGTGATCGCCGTTGCGCTTGCCATCGGCTTCTTCATGGATGCGGGCCAGCAGGCGGCCGCACCAAATCCGCCCACACAAGCAGGCGCCACCGTCGTGGCCGAGCCGCCACCGCCCGAGCCCTTGATGCTCGCGCGGCAATCGATCGAACGGGAAATCGCCACCAAAGCACCGGACTATGCCGTCTTCTTCGCCCGGCTGCGTTCAACGCTGCCGGCCGAATATGATTCGATCCTCGACGGCTTCGCCAAAGAGGCGCTCGACGGCAAGGATTTGACCAATGTCGACGCGTTGCTTTCGGAAGCGGTGCGCGATCTTCGTGTCTCGAACGGCATTCTCGCAGCCAAAGCCGACGGGCCGGCGCTGGCGCATATCTTCAACATTCAATTGCGCATGATGCAGGCGCTGGCCGGGACCGATCCGAAGCTTTGCGTCGATTTCCTCTATGGCGGCGCGAGCCAGGCCTTCTTCGCCTTTTCCGCGGCGCATCGCCCGCTTGTCGCCGATATGGCGATTGCCGGGCTTGAGGCGATCGGCAGCGGCCGCGTCAACGGGGTCGAGCGCGACTCGCCGAGCGATGCCGATTTCAATGCGCTGTCGAGCGCGATGAAGGCGCAGGGCGTCACCGATGCCGAAGTCGCCGCCATCCTCGACGGCAAGACGCCCAATCCGCCGATCCCCGACGCCCGCATGTGCACGGTCGGCCAGATTTATCTGAAAACGCTCGCCGGCCTTCCGGAACAGGCGCGGCTGCGCATCTATGCGCTCGCCGTCTCGTTGATGGCGCGATCGTAAACGCTGCGCCTCACGCCTTCTTTTCCCAGCCGCCGCGCTCGTTCTGCTGCCAGTAGGTCAGCGAAAAGCCTTTGTCCTTCAGCGTCTTCCATTGCGCGCGGGCGCTTGCGAGCTGATCGGCGTCATTGCCGTCGAAGAGCAGGATCACACGCTCATAGGCGGCATCGGCGGTGAGACTTGCGGCGACATCGGCGCCGTCGACGAAGAGCCGCAGCCGCGCCGCGTTCGGATTTTCGCCCTCGCAGGTGAGATAGACCGGCTGCATGTCGGCATCGCCGTCGCGCGCCCGGCCGTGTGCCAGAAAGCTCGCGTCGGCATAGGTCCAAAGCACGTCGTCGAGCGCATCGAGCCGCTCTTCGCTTGTCGCCTGAACGACGGCACGCCAGCCCTGCGCCGAGGCACGTTCGAGCAGCGCCGGCAAGGCCCGTTCAAGCCGCTGGCTTTGCAGATGGTAGAACCAGACCTCCATGGCCGGGCGCATCAATCCTTCTGCGAAGCGGCGCGGCCTTCGTAATAATCGCTGACGAGCCGCTCCAAGAGTCGCACGCCGAAGCCCGACCCCCAGCTCTGGTTGATGTCGCTCGCCGGCGCATTCATGCCGGTGCCGGCGATATCGAGATGCGCCCAGGGCGTGCCATTGACGAAGCGCTGCAGGAATTGCGCCGCGGTGATCGAGCCGCCATGACGGCCGCCGGTGTTTTTCATGTCGGCGAATTTGGAATCGATGAGCTTGTCGTAAGCGGCGCCAAGCGGCAGCCGCCAAAGCTTCTCGCCCGTCTCTTTGCCGGCCTCCGTCAACCGCTCGCTCAGCGCATCGTCATTCGAGAACAGACCGGCATATTCCTGGCCGAGCGCGACCATCACCGCGCCGGTCAGCGTCGCGAGATCGACCATAAATTGCGGCTTGTATTTGTCCTGCACGTACCAGAGCACGTCGGCGAGAACGAGCCGCCCCTCGGCGTCGGTGTTGATCACTTCGATCGTCTGACCGGACAGCGACTTGACGATGTCGCCCGGCCGCTGTGCGTTCGAGCCGGGCATGTTCTCGACAAGGCCGATGGCGCCGATCGCATCGACCTTCGCCTTGCGCGCGGCCAAAGCGTGGATGAGGCCGACGACGCAGGCGGCTCCCGCCATGTCGCCCTTCATGTCTTCCATGCCGGCGGCGCCCTTGATCGAAATGCCGCCGGTATCGAAGGTCACGCCCTTGCCGACGAAGGCGACCGGCTTCGACTTGCCGTCTTTGCCCTTGTCGCCGCGCCAGCGCATGACGACAACGCGGCTTTCCCGCGCCGAGCCCTGCCCGACGCCGAGCAGCGCCCCCATGCCGAGCTTGGTCAGCGCCGCCTTGTCGAGGATATCGACTTCGACGCCGAGCTTTTCGAGCGCCGCGGCGCGTTTGGCGAACTCTTCGGGGTAAAGCACGTTGGCCGGCTCGTTGACGAGCTCGCGGGCGAGGATGACGCCGTCGGCAACCGCCTCGCGGCCCTTGGCCTCGCGCTTGGCGGCGGCCGGGTCTTCGACGGCGATGGCGACCGTGATCGGCTCTTCCGATTCGTCGTCTTTCTTCTTGGTCTTGTAGAGGTCGAATTTGTAATGGCGCAGCGTGATGCCCTCGGCGAATTCCGCCGCGGCGGCGGATGCGTCCTTGGGGTTGCGCGGCAGGTCGAAGACGACCGTCGCGGCAGCCGACTGGCCGAGCTTGCCGACAACGAATCCGCCGAGGCTGAGGAAATCGCGCGGCGGCTTGGCCTTGTCCTGCTCTTTGCCCTTGGATTTTGCCGCTTCGTCGCCGCCGCCGACGCCGATGACGATCAACCGCTCGGCGGCCAATCCGGCCGGTGCCAGAATATCGAGCGCCGAGGCGTTCTTGCCCTTGAATTTGGCGGCGCCCGCAGCCTTTTTGACGAGTGCCACGCCATCTTCGCCGATGAGCGCCCGGGCGGCCTTGCCCAAGTTCAAATCTTCGCCAGCAAAGATCACCAGCGCCGGTGTGCTCTTGCTCTTGCCGGACGTCTTCGCCGGCGCGGCTGACACAGAGTTGAGGGGAATAAACTCGATTTTTGCGGCGTGTGACATCTCGCTCTCTTTCGTTGCACGTCCTTCCGCTGCAAATCTAGGCAGCCAAGCCGCCGAAGTCGCCGCGAAACAGAAACTTAAGGCCTCCCGAACGGCGCCGGCGGGCCCCGCGGCCGGCGCAGATCGCAAGCCCTAGCACCGCTCGGCGTTTGCGTGCCAGTTTTTTCGCCGCGCGGCAGGCTTTCGGGGGCCGTGGCCGCGGCGCAACGCGGGTCCGCCATTGCTGCAGGATCGCCCTGAAAAAGCCCCGAGCCGCTTGCACCAATGGCGCCAACTCGATAGCCAAAATGGAGTAAAATTTCAGGGGTCTATTTGCGATTCCGGCATGCCGGAAAACCCGGGTTCGCGATCCGGCCCCAGCCGCTGACGGGAGAGGTTTGCGCGAAGGTACGGCCCGAAGGTTTGGCCTCTCGAGGCCGTGTGTCTGACGACGCCATCTTGCAGCCCCGGATCTGCTTGAGGCAGCCCATTCTTCACGGAAGCGCCCGCGTTATGTTGTTCGTTGCCAGCCTACCCAGCTCCGCTCAGCCGACCGCTGGCGGCCTCACCGCGCCGGCAGCCGCACAACGCGTGTCCAACGCCGGCGCGCCGGCAATCCGGTCTGCGCCATGAGCATTCTCATCTCGACGCTCGGGCGTTACCTCACTTGGCGGTTTTTCAAGACGATCGCGGCGGTCTTCGCGGCCATCGTCGGGACGATCTATGTCTTCGATTTCGTCGAATTGCTGCGCCGCTCCAATTCGCTGCATGGCGTGACGCCCGGCTATATCGCCTATCTGACGCTGCTGCGGACACCGACCGTCGCCGAGCAGATCCTGCCGTTCTGCGTTCTGTTCGGGACGATGGCGGCCTTTATCGATCTCACCCGCAAGCTGGAACTGATCGTCGCCCGCTCGGCCGGCGTGTCCGTCTGGCAGTTCCTGCTACCTCCGGTGGCGATTGCCCTTCTGATCGGAACGTTCTCGGTCGTCGCCTTCAATCCGCTCTCGGCGATCATGAAACAGCGCGCCGACATTATCGAGGCGGAGCTGTTCGGCCGCGCCGGCACGGTCCAGGGCGACGGCACGCTTTGGATTCGCCAAAGCGGCGTCGACGGCGAAGCCATTCTGCGCGCCGCCACTGCGCTCGACAGCGGCAAGAAATTGCAGTCGGTCATCGCCTATGTCTATGAGCCCGACGGCAAGTTCGAGGAACGCGTGGAGGCCGCGACCGCGACGCTCGAACCCGGCGTCTGGGCGCTGCAAAATGCCGAGATTTCGGCGCCGGGGCAGGACCCGCGCAAGGTTGGTGTCTACCTTCTGGCCACCAATGCCTCGGCGACAGACCTTGCGGAAACCTTCTTGACCCCGGACTCCGTCCCCTTCTGGGCCTTGCGGCGGATGCGCGACGAAAGCGCGCTGGCCGGCCTCGATCCCAACGGGTTAGACCTGCAATTTCAAACACTTCTGGCACGCCCGCTGATGCTCGTGGCGATGGTCCTGATCGCCGGCGCATTTTCATTAAGATTTTTCCGGTTTGGTGGCATCGGTAAGATGGTCGGAGGTGGCGTGGCTGCGGGCTTCGTGCTTTATCTCGTGACCAAAGTGGTGTCCGATTTTGGCGAAGCTGGCATTTTGAGCGCGTCGGTTGCGGCATGGTCGCCGGCCATCGTCGGCAGCATGCTCGGCGGTCTGGCTCTCCTCAACCAGGAGGACGGTTGATGGGGCGGCGTAATAGCCCCAAGGACTTCGCCGGGACGCTGCGGCCACGCTGGCGTGCGGGCGCTCGCCTGCTTGTGCTCGCTCTCAGCCTCGTTTGTGCGTGTCTCGGTCTCGCGCCGGTCGCGCCCGCCGCAGCGCAGGCCAGCGGCGACGCCGCGCAGGCGAAAAAGCAGCCCGACAAGATGTTCGTCGAGGCCGATCAGCTTGTCTACGACAAGGACAAGAACACCGTTTCCGCCGTCGGCAACGCGCGGATTTATTACCAGGGCCGGACGCTGCAGGCCGATCGGGTCGTCTACGATCGTAATACCCAACGCCTCTATGCCTACGGCCACGCCAAGATGATCAACAAAGACGGCAATATCATCTACGGCGACAGCTTCGACATGACCAAGGATTTCCGCGAAGGGTTCGTCGAAAGCCTGCGCTCGACGACGACGCAGAAGACGTTCTTCAGCGCCCCGCATGCCGAAATCACCCAGGGCGCGATCTCGGTTTACAACAAGGGCACCTACACGGCCTGCGCCGCCTGCGCCGATAATCCGCTGAAGCCGCCGCTGTGGCGGGTGCGCGCCAAGCGCATCATCCACAACAACAACGAACATATGATCTATTATTCGGACGCCTGGCTCGAATTCCTCGGCCTCCCGATCGCCTATATCCCGGTCTTCTCCTCGCCCGATCCGACCGTCAAACGCAAATCCGGCGTCCTGATGCCGGAGACGATCAGCAGTTCGGAGCTCGGCTTCGGCGTCGAAGTGCCGGTCTTCTGGGCCATGGCGCCGAATTACGATCTGACCTGGACGCCGACCTTTTTTGCCAACGAAGGCTTCTATAACGACTTCGAATGGCGTCACCGGCTGGCGAACGGCAATTATTTCATTCGCGCCAACGGGATTTACGAGACCAATCCAGGTCTTTTCCCGGAATCGCCCTATGGCTCGGGCAACAACAGGTTCCGCGGCTCGCTTTCGAGCCAAGGCGAGTTCCAGCTCGACAAATATTGGAAATACGGCTGGAACCTCACGGCGCTGACCGACAAGTGGTACTTCTGGGATTATCCCTTCGCCAACCCGCTGGGCTCCTCGTACTATTACAGTGAGGCTGTTTCCGACGCCTATCTGACCGGGCAAGGCGACAACAGCTATTTCGACTTGCGCGGCTTCCATTTCGAGGGTCTCGATCCTCGCGATATCCAGGAGACGCAGCCCAACGTCCTGGTGTTGGACTACAACCGGCTTTTCGACCTCGACCCGGCCAAGACGCATGGCATCGGCGGCGATGTTCAGGCCGACTTCAATTTCACCTCGCTGTCGGAGCGGCTGGCGAGCTATTCACCCGTCGCGGGACCAGGATTCAATCCGCAGACGCAATTGTTCGATCCCGCGGTCGGGCTTTACGAATATTGCCAGAACTACCGGCCGGGAACGAATGTCGGCGATTGTCTGCTGCGCGGCATCGGCGGCGAACAGACCCGCACGACGGCGGACGTGTCCTGGCAGCGCAAGTTCATCGATCCGATCGGCGGCGCTTGGACGCCGTTTGCCTTCGCCCGCTTGAACGGCGAATGGCTTGACCTCAACACCAGCAATGATTTCACGGTCACCAATCCGAGCGATGCCGCGAGCTACACCTTCTTCAATTCCAACCAGACGAATTTCGTCGGTCAGGCGAGCGGTGTGCAGGGCTATGTCATGCCGGGTATCGGCCTCGAATACCGCTATCCGATCCTCGTCAATACCAAGCTCGGCTCGCTGGTCGTCGAACCGATCGGCCAGATCATTGCCCGGCCGAACAATCTGCTTGGCTCGAATTCGCTCGTGAACATGGATTCACAAAGCCTCGTGTTCGACGAGAGCAATTTGTTCGCCTGGAACAAATATTCGGGCTACGACCAGTTCGAGACCGGCACGCGCGCCAATTACGGCGGCCAGGCCACGTTTAACTTGAACAACGGCGGCTATGTGAACGTCATCGCCGGTCAATCGCGCCAGGTCGCCGGCCCGAACGGCTTCGATCAGCCGAGCGCCGTCAACAATGGCCTCGCCTCGGGCCTCGAGACGACGGCCTCGGACTATGTCGGCGCCGTCACGGTTGCACCGATCCCCTGGCTGAACTTCACCGCCAAAGGGCTCTTCAACCCGGCGACCTTTGAGCCGGACCGGCTCGACATCGCCTCCGATTTCAATCTCGGGGCCTGGACCGGCGCCATCGATTTCGCCAATTATCAGGCGCAGCCGATCCTCGGTTATTATGTGCCGCGTGAGGGCTTGAGCCTCTCGTCGCGCTACCAGCTCACCCCGCATTATTTCGTCCAGGGCAATGTGACGTTCGACATGAGCCGGCAGTATTATCCGCTCTCGTTGACCGGCTTCGACAATGTCGGGCCGTGGGCTATCGCCTCCGAGGGGGTCGGCGCCGGCTATAACGACGATTGCACCTCGGTGCTCGTCAATTACAGTTCGGTCTACGAGGATATTGGAACCGGTACCTTGGTGCATAATCAGATTTTCATGGTCCAGATTCAGCTACGCTCCCTGGGCGACGCGAAATTCCAGCAGACGACCTACGCCAACGGCGCGCAGCCGATTGATCGCTAGCGCCACTTGGCCCGGTCGGGCAGACAATTGCCACTTTGCGGTGATCAGCTAGATTTCAGTGAATCGAAGGCTTTGATCACGTATTGGAAAGAGGGAGAAAGGCCCCCCATGTTTGATCGCATCAGCTTGGACAGCCTCATGTTCCGCCGGCCGTTGACGTTGGCGGCCGCTCTGTTGGTCGCTGGCGGCGTCTTTTCCGTCGCGCCGCGCGCACAGGCACAGGCCATCATTGCCACAGTCAACGGCGCCCCGATCACGAGTTGGGATGTCGCGGAGCGCGAGAAATTGCTGCGCGTGATGCATAGACCGTCATCTTACGACGACGCGCTCAACAGCATGATCGACGATCAGCTCAAGCTCGGCGAGACCGACAAATTCAAGATCACCGCGACAAGCAGTGAGATCGGCGAGCAAATCGCGCTCGAAGCCAATCTGATGCATGTGGCGCCGTCGGCGCTCATGAGCGCGATCCAGCAAGCCGGTATTTCCGAGCAGCATATCAAGGATCATTTCACCGCCGATTTCGAGTTCAATCTGCTGGTGCAGGCCTATAACAAGGGCGTCGATGCAAGCGAGGGCGCCATCCGCGCCGAACTCGCCAAGGACGGCGGCCGATCCGCCGCCGGCGTCGATTACAAATTGCATCAGGTGATCTTCACGCTCCACGGCAACAATGTCTTCGCCGAGACCCAGGAGCGCATGAAGGCCGCCGAGCAATTGCGGCTGCGCTTTACAAATTGCGCCGATGGTCTGCCGTTGGCCCGCGCCATGGATAATGTCGCGGTGAAGGATGAGATCATCCGCAATTCGCTGCAGATCAGCGATCAGCTCAAGGACCTGCTGGACAAGACTCCCGCCGGCCACCTGACCCCGCCGGAGCGGTCTGCCGACGGCGTCGAGATGATTGCCGTTTGCAGCAAGGGCATGTCGAACGACGACACCGCCGTGCGCAAGGCGATCTCCGAGCGCCTGCTCAGCGCTCAAATGCGCGCCGACGCCGAGCGGCGCCTCGCCGAGCTGCGGTCTTACGCCGTCATCGTCAAGCGCTGATGGCGCGCAGCCTCATCGCCCTGACGCGCGGTGATCCGTCCGGCATAGGCCCCGAACTGGCATTGAAGGCATGGGCCGCGACCCATGCCGACGCAACCGCTCCCGCCTTTTTCGTCATCGCCGACAAGGATCATCTCGCCGGGTTGGCGCGCCATTTCGGCCTGAAGGTTCCAGTCGAGCCGGCCGAGCCGCACGAGGCTGCGGCCATGTTTGGCCGCGCGCTGCCGGTCGTTGGCCCGCCGCAAGCCGTCATCGGCGCGCTCGGCTCGCCCGATATTGCCGATGCCGCGGCGACGATCCAATCGATCGAGGCGGGCGTGCGCTTGGTTCACGACGGGGCGGCCGAGGCGCTCGTCACCAATCCCATCGCCAAGGAAGTTCTGCAGCGCGCCGGTTTCGCGCACCCCGGCCATACCGAATTTCTTGGCGAATTGGCCGCCCGCTTCTATGGCGAAAAGGCGCGGCCGGTCATGCTTTTGTGGTCGCCCTGGCTCGCCGTCGTCCCGGCGACGATCCACGTGCCGCTCGCCAAAGTGCCGATGCTTGTCACCCGCGATCTGCTGTTCGAGACAGGCACAATCGTCCACGCCGATTTCCAGCGCCGGTTCGGCCTGGCCGCGCCGCGCCTGGCCTTCACCGGGCTCAATCCGCATGCCGGCGAGGCCGGCCATATCGGGCATGAGGAAATCGACATTATCGCGCCGGCGGTCGCCGCATTGCGCAAAGCCGGGATCGATGCCCGCGGCCCCTACCCGGCCGACACTTTGTTCCACGCCGCGGCGCGCGAAAAATACGATGTCGCGATCTGCATGTATCACGACCAGGCGCTGATCCCGATCAAGACGCTCGCATTCGACAATGCCGTCAATACGACGCTTGGCCTGCCCTTCGTGCGGACCTCGCCGGATCACGGCACGGCTTTCGATATCGCCGCCAGCGGCAAGGCGGATCCCGCGAGCCTCGTCGCCGCCTTGCGTCTCGCCGCCAAACTGGCGAAAACGAAAAAGTGAAAGACGCTCTGCCGCCGTTGCGCGACGTCGTCGCCGCGCATGGCCTCGCGGCGAAGAAAAATCTCGGCCAGAACTTTCTTTTCGATCTCAACCTCACCGCACGCATCGCCCGCGCGGCGGCCCCGCTCGCTGATGCGACCGTGGTCGAGATCGGTCCCGGACCCGGCGGCCTCACCCGTGCGCTGCTTGCCGAAGGCGCGGGGCATGTCATTGCGGTGGAGCGCGACGCGCGCTGCCTGCCGGCCTTGGCCGAGATTGGCGCGCATTATCCCGGCCGGCTCGACATCGTCGAGGGCGACGCGCTGCAGACGGATCTCGCCTCCCTCATCGGCGAGCGCCACCCGGCGCGGATTTGCGCCAACCTGCCCTACAATGTCGGGACCGCGCTGTTGACGGGCTGGCTCGAGGTCAAGCACTGGCCGCCCGTCTTCGATCGCTTCGTGCTGATGTTTCAAAAGGAAGTTGCTGAGCGCATTGTCGCGACGCCGCGCGCGCGCGCCGACTACGGCCGGCTCGCGGTGCTCGCCAATTGGCGCTGCACGACACGGATTCTTTTTGACGTGCCGGCCGCCGCCTTCACCCCGCCGCCGAAAGTCACGTCCGCCGTGGTCGAACTGGTGCCGCGCGCGACGCCTTTGCCTTGCGATGCCGCTGTACTCGCCGCCGTGACCCAGGCGGCCTTCGGCCAAAGGCGCAAGATGTTGCGGCAAAGCTTGAAAGGTCTTGGCGCCGATCCGCTTGCTCTGCTCGCCCGCGCCGGGATCGAACCGACGAAGCGCGCCGAAGAGATCGATGTTGCGGGATTCGTCGCCTTGGCGAATGCGCTGAAAGAGCTGAGGGCTGGATCGAATTCCCCCTCCCCATAAACGGGGAGAGGGAATTCTCACTTCTCTTTGAGCAGTTTTTCGACGAAGGCCTCGATGCCCGGCTTCTGCCGCACCGCCCGGCGGCGTTCCGCCGTCAGGATCGCAACGAGATCCTCAAATGTCTGCTGCAGATCATCATTGATCAGCACATAATCGTAGAGCGTCCAGCGACGGATTTCATTGGCCGCATTGGCGAGCCGCGCGGCGATCGCTTCGCCCGTGTCCTCGGCGCGGCGTTCGAGCCGCGCCTTCAATTCGCGCATCGACGGCGGCAGGATGAAGATGGTCACGACATCCTCGCTGGCCTTCGCCTTCACCTGCTGCGTGCCTTGGTAATCGATGTCGAAGAGCACATCGCGGCCTTGCGCCAGCGTGCGCTCCACCGGCTCGCGCGGCGTGCCGTAGAAATTGCCGTGGACTTCGGCCCATTCGAGCAATTCGCCCGCGTCGCGCAGCTGCTCGAAATGCTTTCGGCTGATGAATTGATAATGGATGCCCTCGACCTCGCTCGTCCGGCGCGGCCGCGTCGTCACCGAGATCGACAGCGTCAGATCAAGCTCGGGCTTTTGCAGCAGCATGCGGGTGAGGCTGGTCTTGCCGGCGCCCGAGGGCGACGAAAGGATCAGCATGAGGCCGCGCCGTTTCGGGCCGGCGTCGTGATGCGCTGCAAGGGCCAAGAGACTCTCTATTCGATGTTCTGTACTTGCTCGCGGAATTGCTCGATCTCGACGCGCAATTCAAGTCCGATCGCCGTCAGGCTCGCATCATTCGACTTGGCGCAGAGCGTATTGGCCTCCCGGCCGAGCTCCTGCGCCAGAAAATCGAGCCGCCGGCCGACCGGACCGCCCCGCTCCAAGAGTTCAGCACAGGCGGCAATATGCGCCTCGAGCCGGTCGAGCTCTTCGCGCACATCGGCCTTGGCGGCGAGCAGCAGCGCCTCCTGATAGAGCCGGGTTTCGTCGAATTTGCTCTGGCTTTCCAGTTGCGCGATCGAGTCGGCCAGCTTGGCGCGGATCGCCTCCGGCTTGCGGGCTGGGCAATCCTCCGCCGCGCGGCGCAGCGTCGCGAGCTTGGCGAGCCGCTGGTTAAGGATTTGGGCGAGCGTAGCCCCCTCGCTCCGGCGCATGGCGATGAGCGCTGCCAGCGCCTCGGCGAGGCCGGCCAAAGCGGCTTTCTGCGCCTCCGCCAGGTCCGTCTCGTCGTCGGCTTTGTCGCGGATCTCGACGACCCCGCGCACGCCAAGCAGGCCATCGATCGACGCGGGCCGCAGCGCATTGTCGCGCGGAATATGCGACACGGCCTCGACCAGCCGACGCAAAAGCGTCTCGTTGACATGGACCTCGGGGGCTGCTGCCTCGCGCTGCGCCGACAGGGTGGCGTAACAGGTGCCGCGGGCAAGCTTTTCGGCGAGAATGGCGCGCGCCTCAATCTCGATCGGATCGAAGCCTTGCGGCAGCCGCAGGCGCAGGTCGAGGCCCTTGGCATTCACCGACTTCAATTCCCACGCCCAGCGATAATTGGCCGTGGCGCTCGAGACCCGGGCGAAGCCGGTCATGCTGGCGATAGACAATGGGCCCCGGCTTCTCTGCGATTATTTAAGTTCCGAAGGCGGCGGCACCGTCTTCGCGTAATTCAAATCGTAAGTCGTGTTGCGCAATGGATCGAGCGGCGTGCCTTGGGAGGCATCGTAGATATGCGGATGCGCCGGCGGCTGGCGTCCGTTCGCCGGACCCGTCACGGCATCCGGAAAAGCGTTCGGATCGGCCGGCGCGACGGAGGCGGAACTGTCGACCGGGCCATCGAGCAGCTTTTTCGCGGAGGACGGCTGATCCATGCCACGCACGGTGATCCCCAGATCATCGAGGCTCGGGCCGAGATTGGGCACCGTCTTGTGCCCCGCACGCCGCGCCGGGCGGGCGTCGGCGACGACGGAATTAGCGGCCGGGGCTGAGGCTGCGCCGGGCTGCGCGGGCGCGGCCTGCGAGATGGCCGCGGCGGCCGCGCCAACCTTGGCGCTCGGCGCATAGGCGCTCACATTGGCCGGGCCTGCGGCACCGGGCGGCGCCGTGAAGCTCGCCGGCAGGGCGCCGAAAACTGAGGAGCCGTCATCGCTGCGCTGTCCCGGCGGCGGCGGCACATATTTGTCGATGTCCGAGCCCGCCTTGTCCTTCGCGTCCTTCTGGATCTGCCGCCAGCGCGTAACATTGCGCTGATGCTCTTCGAGCGTCTCGGCAAAGACATGGCCGCCCGTACCGTCGGCGACGAAATAGAGATCGGCGGTGCGCGACGGATTGGCCACGGCTTCGAGCGCGGCGCGGCCCGGATTGGCAATCGGGCCCGGCGGCAAGCCTTCGATCACATAGGTGTTGTAAGGCGAGGATTGCTCGACATCGGCATGGGTCAGCGGACGGCCAAGCGAGCCGCGGCCCCCCATGATGCCATAGACGATGGTCGGGTCGGACTGCAGGCGCATATGCTTGCGCAAACGGTTCAAAAAGACCGAGGCCACATGCGGCCGCTCGTCGGCCTTGCCGGTCTCCTTCTCGACGATCGAAGCCAGCGTGACGAGCTCATAGGGCGAAGTCAGCAAGAGGTCGGGCGAGCGCTGCGCCCAGATCTGCGCCACGAGCTTCCGGTCGTCCTCCTGCATCAGCCGGATCAGATCGGCGCGCGGCATGCCGCGGGCAATCCGATAGGTTTCCGGCAACAGGCTGCCTTCCTGCGGAATTTCGCGGATATCGCCCATCAGGAGATCGTTGGCGCGCAACCGGTCGACCACCTCCTGGCTCGTCAGCCCTTCCGGAATCGTCACCGAATGGAGGATTTGCCGGCCGGAGACGAGCGTATCCATGACCTCGCGCATGCTCGCGTGTTCGCGGACCAGATATTCGCCCGCCTTCACCTTCGAGCGGTCGCCCTCGATCAGAAGCGCGACGTTGAAAAGCAAGGGACTATCGATGATCCCTTCCTCGTCGAGTTGCGCGACGATGTCGGCAACTTCCGTGCCCGGCTGGATATAAAGCACCTTGTCCGCCGGTAGGGGGCCTGGCTGCTGCAGCCGATGCGCACCCCAAAGGACGCCGAAGAGCCCGGCGAAGGCAAGCAGCAAAAGAAACGACAGAAACCCCGACAGCGCCGACAGCGTCGGCCGGCGCTTGTGCGGCGACGGCGGCGGCGGCGGCAGATCCGGCTGCAAGGCCTCGTTGGGGCTTTGCAGCTTCGGGCGGCGGCCGAAAAACCGCGCCGGCGGCTCGGCGTCGTCAGCCTCTTGGCGCATCAAAGCGCCTCCGTCTTTTTGGGGCGAGCCTGCCATTCCGATAATCGTCCATCCGCGCCGCGTTGTTGTACACGAAGTTCAGCGGGTGCGGCAAACCGGCGGCGCCAAATACACGCTTCACCAGAACGTTACAATCGCACCGATTTGCGGAGGAAATGGGGCTTGGCGCCTTGGGCCGAACCCCGCCAAGCCGCCTTCAGACCCGGTCCCATCCGTCAAAAAAAGCCCGGGATAATCCGTTATGGTTCGGCTCAAGCGACTGCCTTGAGGATCAGGCTGGCATTGGTGCCGCCGAAGCCGAAGGAATTCGACAGAGCGAATTCCACTTCGCGCTTGCGGGCCTTATGCGGCACGAGGTCGATCGAGGTGGTGACCGACGGATTGTCGAGATTGAGCGTCGGCGGCACGATCTGGTCGCGGATCGCCAAAGTGCAGAAAATCGCTTCGACGGCACCGGCCGCGCCAAGCAGATGGCCGATCGCGGATTTGGTCGAAGACATCGACAGGGCGTTGGTGCCTTGGGCATTGCCCAGGAGATTATGCACCGCGGCGAGCTCCGCCTCGTCGCCCAACTGCGTCGAGGTGCCATGCGCATTGACGTAATCGATATCCTGCGCCGTGATCCCGGCGCGCTTCACCGCCGCCTGCATCGAGCGCAGCGCGCCATCGCCGGTCGGGTCGGGCGCGGTGATATGAAAGGCGTCGCCGGACAGGCCATAGCCCACGACCTCGGCATAGATTTTCGCGCCGCGCGCCTTGGCGCCCTCATAGGATTCGAGCACCACGCAGCCGGCACCGTCGCCCATGACAAAGCCGTCGCGGTCCCGGTCATAGGGGCGCGAGGCCTGTTTCGGCCGATCGTTGAAATTCGTCGACAGCGCCTTGCACGCCGAGAAACCGGCAATGCCGATGCGGTTGATCGCCGATTCCGCCCCGCCCGCGACCATCACATCGGCGTCCTCGAGCGCGATGAGCCGCGCCGCATCGCCGATCGCATGCGCGCCGGTCGAACAGGCCGTGACGACGGCATGGTTCGGCCCCTTCAGCCCGTGCATGATCGAGACATAGCCGCTGACGAGATTGATCAGGCGGCCGGAAATGAAGAACGGCGAAACGCGCCGTGGGCCTTTTTCATGCAGCGTGATGGCCGTCTCGGCGATGCCGCCGAGGCCGCCGATCCCCGAGCCGATGAGAACGCCGGTGCGCGCGCGCTCGTCTTCGGTCTGCGGCTTCCAGCCTGAATCGGCCAGGGCCTGCGTGGCGGCCGCGACGCCATAGATGATGTAATCGTCGACCTTGCGCTGGTCCTTCGGATCCATCCATTGATCGGGATTGAAGGTGAGGCCGCTGCCGTCGCCGCGCGGCACCTGCATCGCAATCTTGCAGGCGAGATCGGACGTCTCGAAGCCATGGATCGGGCCGGCGCCGCTTTCACTGGCGAGAAGACGCTCCCAAGTCGCTTCGACGCCGCAGGCAAGTGGCGAGACCATGCCGAGACCTGTTATCACCACCCTGCGCATTAGAGATAGTCCACTCCTCCGGGCGCCTGCCCGCGTGGTCTTCTATTCCATTGCCGTCGCCGATTTGCAAATTGCGCAAGCGGCGCGGCGAAAACTGGGGAAATCGCCGCCGTCAGAAACGCGGCGGCGGAATCGAGGCGATCAGCTCGCCGCGGTTGCCTTGTCGAGGAAACGGATCGCGTCGCCGACGGTCACAATCGATTCGGCCGCATCGTCAGGAATCTCGACGCCGAATTCTTCCTCGAACGCCATCACGAGTTCAACCGTGTCGAGAGAATCGGCTCCGAGGTCTTCGATAAAATTCGCCTCGTCGGTGACTTTGTCGGCGTCCACGCCGAGATGTTCGATGACAATCTTCTTCACGCGCTCGGCGACATCGCTCATATCGTTCAACCCTTCATCCTATCTTTAAAGCTGGCGCCAGCCGTTATCAAAAGCGCATCTGAAATCAAGCCCCCCGAAAGCCGACGCCTTCGTCGCCTGATCACATTTCCCACGGGAAACCCCGGTGGATTCCATGAACTCTTTTGCGGCGCGGCGTAGAGATTTACCGGCTGCCCGCGAGCTGACCTGCGGTTGGTAACACACTTCATTCTGGTTGGCGAGAGCCGAGCGGCGGCCCTCCCCTTGTTAGGTAATGGCTTCAAATCATTGCCATTCCACCGTTCACATGAAGGGTCTCGCCGGTCACATAGGCGGCCTCGGAACTGGCCAGATAAACCACCGCCGCGCCGATATCCGTACCCGCACCGAGCCGCCCAACCGGCACCGTCGAAAGGATCGCTGTTTTCTGCGCCTCGGTCAGCACATCGGTCATCGGGCTCTCGATAAAGCCCGGCGCGACACAATTCACCGTCACGTTGCGGGCGGCGACTTCGCGCGCAAGACTCTTGGAAAAGCCGATCATTCCGGCCTTCGAGGCGGCATAATTCGCCTGCCCGGCGTTGCCGGTGACGCCGACGACCGAGGTGATGCCGATGATCCGGCCATAGCGCCGCTTCAGCATCGATTTCAGCGCGGCGCGCGCGAGACGGAAGGACGCCGTCAGATTGACCGCCAGGACAAGGTCCCAATCGGCATCCTTCATCCGCATGGCGAGCCCATCGCGCGTCAGGCCGGCATTGTTGACGAGAATGTCGAGGCCACCCATGGCCGCCTCGGCCGCCGGCACCAGGTTTTCGACGGCCGCAGCATCGGCGAGGTCGCAGGGCACGACATGCACGCGCGCCCCCAATTCGCTCGCCAAAGTCTCGAGCGCGTCCTTGCGCGTGCCGGAGAGCGTCAAAGTCGCGCCCTGCTGATGCAGCGCGCGGGCGATGGCTGTGCCGAGGCCGCCGCTGGCGCCGGTGACAAGAGCCGTGCGGCCGGAAAGGTCAAACATGGGCGGACCTCAAACTTTCATACGGAGATGGATTGATAGGCGACGATTTCATCGGGCGTGCCGATCGCAATGCCCTGCGCCTCGGCGACAATGCGCTTGAGCAGCCCGGTCAGGACTTTGCCGGAGCCAAGCTCGATAAAATTATTGGCGCCCTGCGCGGCCATGTAAACAACGCTCTCGCGCCAGCGCACCGTCCCCGTGACCTGCTCGATCAGGAGTCGACGAATGTCCTGCGGTTCGCCAACCGGCGCCGCCACGACATTGGCGACGAGCGGCACTTTCGGCCGCTTGATCTCGACGTCGGACAGGGCGGCCGCCATGACATCGGCGGCCGGTTGCATCAGCGGACAATGAAACGGCGCGGAGACGGCGAGCGGCACCGCGCGGCGCACGCCTTTGGTCTTGGCGATTTCGATGGCCGCATCGACGGCGGTCTTTGCGCCGGAGATCACGACCTGGCCGCCGCCATTGTCGTTCGCGACGCTACAGACGGCGCCGGTCTCCTGCGACGCCGCTTGCGCCACGGCGCGCGCGCCGTCGAGGTCAAGACCGATCAGCGCCGCCATGGCGCCGACGCCGATCGGCACCGCCTGCTGCATGGCCTCGCCGCGTTTGCGCAACAAGCGCGCCGCATCCGTCACCGAGAGCGAGTCCGCAGCCGCCAGAGCCGAATATTCGCCGAGCGAATGACCTGCAACGAAGGCCGCATCCTTGGCGAGATCGAGACCGGCTTCCGCTTCGAGCACGCGCAGGACCGCGAGGCTCGTGGCCATGAGCGCGGGCTGGGCATTGGCGGTCAGGGTCAGCTCGGCCTCGGGTCCTTCGAACATCAAGGCCGAGAGCTTCTGATGCAGCGCCTCGTCGACTTCGGCAAAAACATTGCGCGCCGGCGCGAAACTTTCGGCCAGGGCTTTGCCCATACCGACGGCCTGCGACCCCTGCCCCGGAAATACAAATGCCTTGGCCATGCGCGCGCGTTTCATCCTCTGTTTGGCGCTGCGACTCGCATTGCGGGCGCGGCGCTGTCAAGTTTCCTGGGGTGCATGGCGAATTTCATTTGCCTCTGCGCGGCGGGCCGGCATGATGCCGAATCTGCGGCGCATCGCTGCATGGAGCGAACATGGACATTCCAGGCAAGGCCTGCGGCGCATGCAACATGTGCTGCAAGGTGCTCGAAATCGAAGAAATCAATAAGCCGGCCGGGCCCTATTGCCCGAATTGCATTGTCGGCACGGGCTGCGCTGTCTATGCCTCGCGGCCCACGGTCTGCCGCGATTACGAATGCCTGTGGAAGGGCGACCGCGCCATGAGCGCGCAAATGCGGCCGGACCGCATCGGCACAATCCTCATGGAGGATGAAGATTCCGAGGAATATCGCGCCGTCTGCGACCCCGAGAAGCCTTTTGCCTGGCGCAACCCGCTGGTCTTCAAACATCTCGTCGCCGTCGCCAAGAGCGGCCGCGTCGTCGTCGCCAAGGCCGGGCTCAAGTCCTGGCGCATTCGCGAGAGCGGCGAATGGGGGCCGTGCATCTAGAGCATCGGACCGAAAAGTGCGAAGCGGTTTTCGGACAAATCCGATGCGATGAGGAAGACTTAAAGGCGCCGAGCGATTTAATTTGAATGTCCGACGCTCTAAGCACAAGCGGCGCCGTGCATTGATCGCCCCGCGGACTCGCGCGACTTCATGATGCGTTCATTTGCGGAGTAGGATTGTGCGCCTCCTGATCCGTGGCGAGAAAATGCCACTCAGTGAGGAGGTCCCCATGAAAAAGATTTCCATGCTCGCGCTCTGCGCCGCGCTGGCCGCCGGTTTCGGCGTCTCGCCGGTTCTGGCGCAAAGCGCCAGCTCTTCGACCACGACCATGGCGAAGCCGGCGCATACGGCGAAATCGATCGAATGTTCCAAGGAAGCCGACGCCAAGGGCCTGCACGGCAAGGCGCGCAAGAAATTCCGCTCGGCCTGCAAGCACGACAAGATGGCGCCGGCCGCCGGCGGCAGCACGGACAAGGATTGATCCTGTTCGCAGGTTGGAGCGGGATCGAAAAACGCCAGGCGTCCTTTTCGCATCCCGCTCTATCGCCCGAACGTGCTGTCGATCATCACCGCGCCGGACGCATGGATGGTAAACGATGGGTCGGTTGCCGGCTTAGTCTTATGCGGCTCGCCATCCGCCTCGGATTTTTGTGAGCGGATCACCCTGGCGAGGCCATTCGCCGGCGAGGCGGCGACCGCGCCACCATAAGGCTTGAGATGGGTCAGGCCATAGGCGTCCTGCGCCAAGGCCGGACCTGCGGCCAATCCGCCGAGGCTTGCCATCAGCAAAGGCATGAGGACTTTGGTCGGCCGGGTCATTCGGCGACCATAGCGGCGGACGAAAAAGCCGGCCATCGATTTTGCCGTTGTCCGGGCGCAAGATTTCTTGATTTCAGCGCAATTCTCCGTATAAAGCGCCCTTCCCGCGGGCATGGGCTCGCGGCCAGCGGTTTCGGCCGGGGGCTGAACGGAAGGCGTATCGCCGCATCATCAGGTGCGAATGTATACGCAGAATTCTCGCAAATTCGTCTTCCCGTGTCTCCGCCTTCGTTCGTTCGAGCCTTTCCGAGGGCTCGAAGGGCTCTGCGCCGACCGCGCAACAGGAAAGGCAAGATCATGGCTCTTTACGAGCATGTATTTCTTGCTCGCCAGGACGCGTCCCCCCAGCAGGTGGAGGCCCTGACCGAGCAATTCAAAGGCGTCATCGAGGCGCACGGCGGCAAGATCGAGAAGACCGAATATTGGGGCGTGAAGTCCGTCGCCTATCGGATCAAGAAGAACCGCAAGGCGCATTTCACCCTGCTCAATATCGACGCGCCGGCCGCTGCTTTGGCCGAAGTCGAGCGCCAGGAAGGCATCAGCGAAGACGTGCTGCGCTTCCTGACCGTCCGCGTCGACGAATTGGAAGCCGGTCCGTCCGCTATGCTGCGCAAGCGCGATGACGACGACCGCGGTGACCGCCCCGATCGCGGTGATCGCGGCAGCCGTGGCCCGCGTCCCGATCGTGGCGACCGCGGCCCGCGCCGTCCGCGCGAAGACGCCGGCCTTGACGAAGGAGCTCTGTGATGTCGACCGCTGCAACGCCGGCCCGGCGCCCCTTCTTCCGCCGTCGCAAGACCTGTCCCTTCTCCGGCCCCAACGCGCCGAAGATCGACTATAAGGACACGCGGCTGCTCTCGCGCTATATCTCCGAGCGCGGCAAGATCGTGCCCTCGCGCATCACCGCGGTTTCGGCCAAGAAGCAGCGCGAACTGGCAAAGGCGATCAAGCGGGCGCGGTTCCTCGGGCTTCTGCCCTATGTGATCCGCTAATCTTTCGACGTAAAAAGCCGCCGGCTCAGCCCGGCGGCTCGGCTGGGACGATCCATCCCTAACCGCGCAGGCGGGACAGCTCGACGATGGTCACGAAGCAAGCGCAAACACCCGATATTCGCGGCGGCATCGCCTTTGGCAGCGGTCTGGCGGCAACCTTGTTGCTGCTTGCCGCCTTCCAGGGCTCGGTGCCGGCGATGCTGCTCGCCTATCTGTCGCCGCTGCCGCTGATGATCGCGACGATCGGCTTCGGCCATATGACCGGCCTTGGCGCCGTGCTCGCCGCCTTCATTACGCTCGTCGCCTTGCTGGTCGCGGCCAATCCGCAGGACCTCAACGCTTCGACATTCCGCGATGCCGGTCTTGACGGCCTCGTCTTCGTCGTCTGCGAAGCGCTGCCCTCCTGGTGGCTGGCGCGGATCGCCAGCCTCTCGCTCAGCGCGCCGATTCTGCCGTTTCTGCCCGGCTCAACCACGGACGACAAGGAAAGCAAGAAGGACAGCAAGGAGGAGTCGCGGCTCAGCCTTGTTATCGTCACCGCGGCGGCCATCGCTGTTCTCATCGTCGCCGGCATGCTCGCCGTCATGCAGATCGAGGGCGAGAATTTTCCGGCGCTCGTCGACAAAATGGCGGCCAACATCAAGCCGGTGATGATGCAACAGACCGGCGTCGATCTGTTGCGCGCGCGCGAGATCGATGCGTTTGCCCATCTTCTCGCAAGGTCTCTGCCGGCCGTTGCGGCCGGGCTAGTTTTCGTCGCTTTTCTGGTCGACCTCTGGCTCGCGGGCCGGGTCGTCCAGATTTCGCAACGGCTGCAAGTGCCGTGGCCGAACATCGCGCGCGAATATCGCGTGCCGCGGCTTCTGGCGCCGGTCTTCTTTGCCGCGGTCGGCCTGATCTTCCTCGGCGGCGCAATCGGCCTTGTTGCCAGTCTTGCCGCGAGCGTCCTCGGCGTTGCTTTCGCGTTGCAGGGGCTGGCAGTCATTCATGTCGCAACGCTCGGCCTGCGTTTCCGCAACAATCTGCTCTTTCTCATCTATCTCTTCGTGGTGCCGCTGACGCCATGGTCGCTTGCCCCTTTCACCCTGCTCGGCTTGTTTGAAGCCGGCTTTTCCCTGCGCGACCGGAAACCCGTTGTCGCCATTTCCCCGCAATGAACTGAAGGATTTTTCCCATGGACGTCATTCTACTTCAACGTGTCGCCAAGCTCGGTCAGATGGGCGACACCGTGCGCGTCAAGAACGGTTATGCGCGTAACTTCCTGCTGCCGACGGGCAAAGCGCTGCGCGCCACCGAGACCAACAAGAAGCGCTTCCAGGACCAGAAGGTCGAGCTCGAAGCCCGCAATCTCCAGCTCAAAAGCGAGGCGGCTGCGGTCGCCGAAAAGCTTGGCGGCCACAGCTTCGTCATCGTCCGCCAGGCGGGCGAGACCGGCCATCTCTACGGCTCGGTTTCGGCGCGCGATATCGCCGATGCGGTGAGCGCCGGCGGCTTCAAGGTCGGCCGCGAGCAGATCGAACTCATCGCGCCGATCAAGACGCTCGGCCTGCACCCGGTGCCCGTGCACCTTCATCCGGAAGTTGAAACGAAAATCACGATCAACGTTGCCCGCTCGCCGGAAGAAGCCGAGCGCCAGGCCAAGGGCGAGACGATCACGATCGTCGAGGAAACCTCGATCCAGGATCTCGGCCTCGAAGTCGGTGCGGCTCTGGCCGAAGCCGGCGGCGACGAGGGCTAAGACGCGTCAAGTGCAATTCGTCACCGCCCGCGCAGCCAAAGCGCGGGCGTTTGGCGGAATCGCGCGCCGGATCAAAGCCCTTCCGGCGCGGGGACGCCGCAGGGGAATCTTCGCCCCGGTGTGGATTATGAGCATAGCGGGCCGCAGGACCGGTCGCGTAAAATTTTAGCTGCAGCCGGCGTGGGCCGCGTGCAAAAACAGGCGAGCCGATTTTCTCGATTCGTCCGTCGGACTCATGGCCGCCAATACCTCGACCGCTCTCGCCACCACCCAGCACAACGACCCCGCCTATCGGGTGCCGCCGCATAATATCGAGGCGGAGCAGGCCTTGCTCGGCGCGATCCTGGTCAACAACGATGCCTTCGACCGCGTCTCGGATTTCCTGAAGCCGCAGGATTTCGCCGAGGAATTGCATCGCCGCATTTTCGATGTCGCCTCGCAACTTATCCGCGCCGGCAAGCTCGCGACGCCGATCACTTTGAAAACCTTTTTGGGCGAGCACGATCTCGGCGGCATCAGCATCGCGCAATATCTTGCCCGCCTCGCCGCCGAGGCGACGACGATCATCAATGCCGCCGATTATGGCCGCACGGTGCATGATCTCGCCGTCCGGCGCGAACTGATCCTGATTGGCGAGGAGATCGTCAACACCGCCTTCGATGCGCCGATTACGGCCGCGCCGCGCGACCATATCGAAGAGGCCGAGCGCAAGCTCTACGCGATTGCCGAGGCCGGCCGTTACGACGGCGGCTTTCAGCGTTTTTCCGACACGCTGGCGATTGCCGTCGATATGGCGGCGAAAGCCTGGGAGCGCGACGGGCGCCTCTCGGGCCTTGCCACCAGCTTTTACGAACTCGACAACAAGCTCGGCGGGCTTCAGGCGTCCGACCTCGTCATCATCGCCGGCCGCCCGGGCATGGGCAAAACCGCTTTCGCCACCAACATCGGCTTCAATATCGCCAAGGCCTATCAGTTCGAGACGCGGCCCGACGGCTCGCATGCGACGACGAACGGCGGCATCGTCGGCTTCTTCTCGCTCGAAATGTCGGCCGAGCAATTGGCGACCCGTATCATCGCCGAACAGGCGGCGGTGCCCTCGTACAAGATCCGCCGCGGCGACATCACCGAGGCGGAATTCCATCGCATCGCGCAGGCGGCGCGCGACATGCAGAGCGTGCCCTTCTACATCGATCAGACCGGCGGCATCTCGATCGCCCAGCTGACCGCTCGTGCCCGGCGGCTGAAGCGCCAGCGCGGCCTCGATCTGCTCATCGTCGATTATCTGCAATTGCTCTCGGGGTCGAAGTCGCGCAGCGACAGCCGCGTGCAGGAATTGACCGAGATCACGACGAGCCTGAAGGCACTCGCCAAGGAATTGAATGTGCCGATCGTGGCGCTCTCGCAGCTCTCGCGCCAGGTCGAGTCGCGCGACGACAAGCGTCCGCAACTGTCTGACCTTCGCGAATCCGGCTCGATCGAACAGGACGCCGACGTCGTGATGTTCGTCTACCGCGAGGAATATTATCTCAAGAACCGCCAGCCGCGCGAAGGCACCGAAGAATTCGTGACCTGGCAGGCGCAGATGGAGGACGCCTTCGGCAAGGCCGAAGTCATCATCGGCAAGCAGCGCCACGGTCCGACCGGCACGGTCGAACTCGCCTTCGAGGCGGAGATGACCCGCTTCGGCAATCTTGCGCATGAGGAGGATTTGCCGGCGCGGATCTGAGTCCATCGCGCCGGCGCCATTGCGAGCGGAGCGAAGCAATCCAATTTTATGTCTGGATTGCTTCGTTGCTGAAGCGCCTCGCAATGACGGCAATTGCACATTGGAGCCCAAGTGGCCAAGTCGAGAACCACTTTCGTTTGTCAAAGCTGCGGCGCGGTCGCGCCGCGCTGGCAGGGCCGCTGCGATTCCTGCGGCGCCTGGAACTCGATGATCGAGGAAACCTCCGGCGTCGCCACGCCGCCGGCGCTCGCCGGCGGCAAGGGCCGCATCTTCGCCCTCTCCGATCTCGGCGGCGCCAGCGAACCCGCGCCGCGGGTTATGACCGGCATCAGCGAATTCGACCGCGTCACCGGCGGCGGCTTTGTCCCCGGCTCGGTGTTGCTGCTCGGCGGCGAACCGGGCATCGGCAAATCGACTTTGCTCATCCAGGTTTGCGGCGCGCTCGCCGCGCAGGGCCTCGGCGTCGTCTATATCTCCGGCGAAGAGGCGATCGATCAGGTGCGGCTGCGCGCCGAGCGGCTTGGCCTCGCCCAGGCGCCGGTCGCATTCGCGGCGGAGACCAAAGTCGAGGACATTGTTGCCACCTTGCGCCAGAGCCGCCCCCCGGCCCTGCTCGTCATCGATTCGATCCAGACCATGTGGACCGACGCCGTCGAATCCGTCCCCGGCACGGTGACCCAGGTCCGCGGCGCCGCGCAGGCTTTGATCCGCTATGCCAAAACGACCGGGGCTGCCGTGATCCTCGTCGGCCATGTCACCAAGGACGGCCAGATCGCCGGTCCGCGCGTCGTCGAGCATATGGTCGATGCGGTGATTTCTTTCGAAGGCGAAGGCGGCCGCGATTTCCGGATTTTGCGGGCGCTGAAGAATCGCTTCGGCGCGGCGCATGAGATCGGCGTCTTCGAAATGACCGGGCGCGGCCTTGCCGAGGTGGTCAATCCGTCAGCCTTGTTTCTGTCGGGCCATGCCGAAGCGACCCCCGGCACTGCCGTCTTCGCCGGGCTCGAGGGCACGCGGCCGCTGCTGACCGAAATTCAGGCTTTGGTTGCGCCGAGTCCCTTGGGCATGCCGCGCCGCGCCGTCGTCGGCTGGGACCAGAACCGGCTCGCCATGATCATTGCCGTGCTCGAAGCCCGCGCCGGGCTGCGGCTCGGCCAGCATGACGTCTATCTCAATGTGGCTGGCGGCCTGCGCATCGCCGAACCCGCCGCCGACCTTGCCGCCGCCGCGGCGCTCGTCTCGTCGCTGACCGGGCAAAGCCTGCCGCCGCATTGCGTCTTTTTCGGCGAGATCGGCCTCTCCGGCGCGATTCGCCCGGTTGCCCATGCCGCGACCCGGCTGAAGGAGGCCGCCAAGCTTGGCTTTAAACACGCGATTGTGCCGCCTGCGCAGGAGGGTCCCGCAGCCGACGCTATGCTGTTGAAAAGCTGCGCCGAAGTTGCCGATCTCGTTGCCTTCGTCGCGGCCCCGAGGCCACAACAGGCGCGGCGCAAGGAACCGACCGCGGGGTGACGCGGGACCAGTGCTTCGCTATAAGCGGGGCCAGTCGGACGCGCATGAGGCCAGAATGCCATCCTATCTTGATCTCGGCGTCATCGCCATCATCCTGATCTCGGCGGTTCTCGCCATGGTTCGCGGTTTCACCCGCGAGGTGCTGGCCATCGCCTCCTGGGGCGCGGCCGCGGTGGCGGCGATCTACTTCCACCCGTTGGTTCTGCCTTACGTAAAGCCCTACATCAGCAAGGATACGGTGGCGCTCGCCGCAGCCGCAGCGCTGGTCTTTTTCGCCACCCTGATCGTCGTCTCGATCATCACCGTCAAAGTCTCCGACGCCATTCTCGACTCGAAAGTCGGCCCGCTCGATCGCTCGCTCGGCTTTGTCTTCGGCGCCCTGCGCGGGCTTTTGCTCTGCGTCATCGCCTTCGCATTCTTCAACTGGCTGGTGCCGGAGAAAGCCCAGCCCGTCTGGGTCAAGGACGCCAAGATCAAGCCGCTGCTCCAATCGACCGGCGAAGAGCTGATGGCGATGCTGCCGGATGATCCGGAAGGGCTGCTCAACAAGCTGAAGAAAGCCAAGCCCGCGAGCGAAGAGCCGGTGCCCGACAGCGACGCGCCCTTGACGCCGACGCCGGGTGCCCCTGCTCCGGCGCCAACGACACCTGCGACACCGGGCGCGCCGGCGCCGGCCGCGCCTGGCGGCGCCGCCCCTGCGACACCATCGCCCACGCCGCCGGCACAGCAGAACAAGATTTAGGAAATTGCCGCGTTATAGATTGTTCTGGAAGGAAATTCCGATCCGGACCGCGGCGCGAAGGCGAGCAAAGCGTTGACGATATCTGGGCTTAACCGCCGCTCTTCGCTTAAAGTCGTTGGTATTTAGTGGCGCGCATATTATGTGATTGCCGTGACAATCCAATGAATCGTCTGCGACGACGCGAGTCGGGACGCTGCGAAACGCGGGACAGGTCCAATGGATGCGGCGACTGAAGGTCTGACCGAAACGGGAGAGGCCGAGACGGACTGTTTTCAGCCTCTCGATCTTGAAGCCGACCGGCTGCGCGAAGAATGCGGTGTCTTCGGCATCTTCGGTCACCCCGCCGCGGCGGCGATCACCGCGCTCGGTCTGCACGCCCTTCAACACCGCGGCCAGGAAGCGGCAGGCATCGTCAGCTTCGACGGTCACAGGTTCAATTCCGAACGCCGGCTCGGCCTCGTCGGCGAACATTTCTCCAAAGCCTCGACGATCGAACGCCTGCCGGGCCGGCGCGCCATCGGCCATGTGCGCTATTCGACGACCGGCGAAACCATTCTGCGCAATGTCCAGCCGTTGTTTTCCGAGATCAGTTCCGGCGGCTTCGCCGTCGCCCACAACGGCAATCTGACCAACGGCCTGACGCTGCGCCGTAATCTCGTCAATGACGGCGCCATCTTTCAATCGACGAGCGATACCGAGGCGATTCTTCACCTCGTCGCCCGTAGCCGCCGCCCGCGGCTGATCGAGCGGTTTATCGAGGCGCTACGCCAGATCGAAGGCGCCTATTCGCTCGTCTGCCTCTCGAACAAAAAGCTGATCGGCGCGCGCGATCCGCTCGGCATCCGGCCGCTGGTGCTGGGCGAACTTGACGGCTGCTATATCCTCGCCTCGGAGACCTGCGCCCTCGATATCATCGGGGCGCGCTTCATCCGCGATGTCGAGAACGGCGAGATCGTCGTCATCTCTGAGAACGGCATCGAAAGCCTGCATCCCTTTCCCAAACGGCCGATGCGGCCCTGCATCTTCGAATACATCTATTTCGCCCGGCCGGACTCGGTCGTCCACGGCCGTTCCGTCTATGAGGTCCGCAAGGCCATGGGCAAGGAGCTGGCGCGCGAGACGGCGCTTGACGCCGATGTCATCGTGCCGGTGCCGGATTCGGGCGTGCCGGCGGCGCTGGGCTTCTCGCAGGAATCGGGCATTCCGTTCGAACTCGGCATCATCCGCAACCATTACATCGGCCGCACCTTCATTCAGCCGACGCAATCGGTCCGCGAACTCGGCGTGCGCCTGAAACACAGCGCCAACCGCGCCGCGATCGCCGGCAAGAAAATCGTGCTCATCGATGATTCCATCGTTCGCGGCACGACCTCGGTGAAGATCGTGCAGATGATGCGCGAAGCCGGCGCGCGCGAAGTCCATTTCCGCATTTCGTCGCCGCCGATCACGCACCCCGATTATTACGGGATCGACACGCCGGAGCGCGACAAGCTGCTCGCCGCGACCCATTCGCTCGAGGAAATGCGCGATTACATCGGCTGCGATTCGCTCGCCTTCCTATCGGTCGACGGGCTTTACCGCGCGATGGGCGAACCCGCGCGCGATCCGGCGCGGCCGCAATTCACCGACCATTGCTTCACCGGCGACTATCCGACCAATCTCACCGACGTCGCTGGCGAGACGAAGTCGCAACTCTCGCTGCTGGCCGAAGTCGGCTAACCCCGCTCGATTGTCATCCGATGAATCATGGCTGAGCCCGATCAATCCGCCCGGCCGCTTGCGGGCCGCGTTGCGCTTGTCACCGGCGCCTCGCGCGGCATCGGCTTCGCCGTCGCGCTGGAACTGGCGCGGGCGGGCGCTCATGTCATCGCGCTTGCCCGCACCCAGGGCGCGCTGGAAGAGCTCGACGATGCGATCCGCGCCGAGCGCAGCGAGGCGACGCTGGTGCCCTGCGACATCGCCGATTTCGAGGCGCTCGACCGTCTCGGCGCCGCGATCTACGCGCGCTGGAAGAAGCTCGATATTTTCGTCGGCAATGCCGGCGACCTCGGCGCTGTCACGCCGCTCTCGCATATCGAGCCCAAGACCTGGGATCAGGCCATCGCCGTCAATCTCACCGCGAACTGGCGGCTGATCCGCGCGCTCGATGTGCCGCTGCGCGCCGCCGAGGCCGGCCGCGTCTTGTTCATCACCTCCGGCGTCGCGCATCTCGCCGAATACCGGCCGTATTGGGGTGCCTACGCCGTCTCGAAGGCGGCGCTCGATGCCTTGGCGCGAACCTATGCGGCGGAGACGGCCACGACCTCGAATGTGCGCGTCATGCTCGCCAATCCGGGTCCGCTGCGCACCCGCATGCGGGCCAAGGCCATGCCCGGCGAAGACCCGCTGACGCTGAAGACGCCGGAAGATTTCGCACCGAAGCTTCTGCAGTTCCTCGTTCCGGCCTGGACGCAGACCGGCAAGCTTTACGACTTTCCGAACGATCGCGTGCTGAGCTTCGCCAGTCCGCAGCCGGCGCCGGACGCGCCTTAAAGTTTGCGCTTGGCCTTCTTCGGCTTTTTCACCGACAGGGCCTGGAAATGGCGTGTCTTGAGACCGCCGGCGGCTTCATTGCGGGCGCCGGCATTTTCCAGCTCGTCTTCCATCTTTTGAAGGTCGGTGGCGGTCCGCAGCGCCGGTCGCTTCGGCTCGGTTCCGGCCGTGGGCGTATAGTTCAGACTATCCGGAGCGGGCCTGGCTTTCCGCACGAAGGGGGCCATTTTCGGCGGATCGACCCAGAATTTCGAATGCACGATCACGTCGATCGGCGTGCCGCCGCCATAGGGTTGTGGTGCAGGCTTAACCGCCGGCTCGCCCGGCTGGTTCTCCGGTATGCTTTCCGGCGAGTTCTCCTGCGCGAGCGCCGGCGTGAGCGCGAGCGCTCCCAAAAAGGCGAGCGCCCGGCCGATTTGAAAAGCCGTCCGCAAAGTCCACATTTCTTGGCGTGTCCGACTGGTTGCGCGGTTGTACCCCGTCCCCGTCCGCCCTATTCCCTAGCGTCGGAATAAAGCTCTATCATGGCGCGGTGCGGGCGTGGTTAAAACAGCAACGGTCAAGGGACGGCGGGCGCGTGGCCCGAGGAAGCAAGGGTCAAGTCGGACCCGGCCGGCTGCTGAAAGGAAAGCGTCTTTGAGTGAGGCTGTGTTACCGCCGGAATTGGCCAAGCCTGCCGCCGCGCCGGAGCCCGCGGTTCCCGATGCTCCCAAGCTCGATTTCACCCGTCTCTCGCAGAACCTTGCCGTCCTGATCGAACAGGGCGGCCGCGCGCTGTCGGTCATGCTGCAGCCGCAGGCCGATCGCTCCAGCAATAGTTTTTCCGAGAGCGTTGTCGATGCGGTTCAGGCCTTCGGCCGCATCGCCGAATATTGGCTCTCGGACCCCGAGCGCGCGATTGAGGCGCGCACGGCTTTGTCCGAGCATTTCCTGTCGCTGTGGGCGCAGACGCTGCGCCGCATGTCCGGCGAGACGGTGCAGCCGGTCGTCCCGGTCGAGCCCGGCGACAAGCGCTTTGCGGCGCCGCAATGGCACCAAAGCCCGCTGTTCGATTTTCTGCGCCAGGCGCATGCGATCGCGACGCAATGGGTCCAGGATCTCGTCGCGCGCACCGAAACCGATCCGATGACCAAGCTGAAGGCCGAGTTCTATCTGCGCCAGATCTCCAGCGCCTTGTCGCCGGCGAATTTCGTCGCCACCAATCCGGAGCTGCTGCACGAGACGCTGGTTTCGAGCGGCGACAATCTCGTCCGTGGCATCACCAATCTCACCGCCGACATCAAGGCGGGCAACGGCGCGCTACGCATCAGGCAGAGCGATTCCTCGAAATTCATGCTCGGCGTCAACATGGCCGCAACGCCCGGCAAGGTGATCATCCGCAACGACCTGATGGAATTGATCCAATATACGCCGACGACCGAGACGGTCTTCAAGCGGCCGCTGCTGATCGTCCCGCCGTGGATCAACAAATACTACATCCTCGACCTGAACCCGGACAAAAGCTTCGTCCGCTATGCGGTCGAGCAAGGCCACACGGTCTTCCTCATCTCCTGGGTCAACCCCGACGCGCGCCACCGCGACAAGGATTTCGAGGCCTATATCGACGAGAGCATCATGACGGTGCTCGACGTGATTGCCGAAGTCACCGGCGAGAGCGAAGTCAATGCGCTCGGCTATTGCGTCGGCGGCACGCTGCTGTCGATCGCGCTCGCCTATATGGCGCGCAAGAACGACCGCCGCATCGCCAGCGCAACCTTCTTCACGACGCAGACGGATTTTGCCGATGCCGGCGATCTGCGCGTCTTCATCGATGAGGCGCAGATCTGCGCGCTCGAAGAGACCATGGCCGAGAAAGGCTATCTCGACGGCGCCAAGATGGCGAATGTCTTCAATATGCTGCGGCCGAACGACCTGATCTGGTCTTTCGTCGTCAACAATTACATCCGCGGCCAGTCGCCGATGCCGTTCGATCTCCTGACCTGGAATTCCGACGCGACACGGATGACGCCGGCCTGCCATTCCTTCTATCTGCGCAATTGCTACCTCGAGAACAAATTGAGCCGTGGCCGGATGAAAATCCGCGGCGTGCCGGTGCATCTGCGCGACATCAAAATTCCGACCTACAGCCTGGCGACGCGCGAGGACCATATCGCGCCGGCCAGCTCGATTTTCGCCGGCATGAAATTGTTCGGCGGCGATGTGCGTTTCGTGGTTGCGGGGTCCGGCCACATCGCCGGCGTCATCAATCCGGTGCGCAAGCCAAAATACCAATATTGGACCGGCGGCCCGCTTGCGGGCGATTACGACGACTGGCTGCAAACGGCAAAAGAGCATCCCGGAAGCTGGTGGCTCGATTGGGCCGAATGGGTCGCCGCGCAAGCGCCGGAGAAAGTCGCCGCCCGTGAGCCCGGCGGCGACAAGCTCATGCCGCTCTGCGATGCGCCGGGCACTTATGTGCGGGTGAAGGCGTAAAGCGCGCCCGCATCGGGCACGCGGTCAGCGCCGCGGCCTGGCGCCGTCGAGAAAGAGCCGCACGGCCGCCTTGAGCCGATGCTCCAACTGCCGAGGGTCCTTTTCGGGTCCGAAAAGCAGTGCACGCAATTGCGCCGGACGCACGGTGATCGTGAAGAAAAGCTCGGCCTGCATGTCGGCATCATCGATGACAAGCTCGCCGCGCTTCTCGTAGAACCGCAGCACGCGTTCGATCGCCCCCAGGCCCTTGTGCCGGTTGCGATCGGTGTCGAGCGTGGCCAGGCTTGGGAAGCGCGGCGCCTCGACCAGGATCATGCGGAAGACGGCCAAATTTTCCGGCGCCAGCGCAATGTCCATGATGCGGTGCGCGAATTTGACGAGCCCCCGTTCGGCCGGCTCGTCCGGAAGCTCAAAACTATAGAGCGGCCCGGCGCGATCTTGAATCGCGCGCGCAATGGCGGCGACAAACAATTCGCTCTTGTCGGCATAGCGGGCGTAGATGAAGCGCTTGGCGACGCCGGCCGCCTGCGCGATGGCGTCGATCGAGGTCGCCTCGAAGCCTTTGGCGAAGAACAACGCCCCTGCCTTTTGCAGCAGAACCGCATGGCGGCGTTCGGATTCCGCCTGGGTCGGGCGGCCGCCGCGGCCCCGGCGCGCGGGTTGCGGCGATTCCAACGGCTGTGTTTCCGTCATGTCTCGATCTTAGCCGAAATCTCATCTTGCAAGAATTAACGCCCGTCTATAATGCAACGAAACCGTTTCGTTGCAAATAGGCACTCCATGCGGCGGCTCTGGATCATCCTGCTTGTGCTCGCGCTCGCCAGTGCGGCCGGCGCCTGGTATGTGCTGACCCGCAAGCCGCCGGAGACCGTCTGGCAGGGCTATGCCGAGGCCGATTATCTGAAGGTCGGGCCGGTTCTGCAGGGCCGGCTGACGGCGGTTCTGGTCAACCGCGGCGATACAGTCGCCGCCGGCACGCTGCTCTTCACCCAGGACGAGATCGATGATCTGGCGGCTCGCGACCAAGCCGCGCGCCAGCTCGCCCAGGCCAAGGAGCAACTTGGCAATCTGCTCTCCGGCGGCAAGCCGACAGAAATCCGCGAGGCGGAAGGCAATCTGGCCGATTCGCGCGCCACGCTTGTGCGGACCGAAGCCGATCTTCAGCGCGCCGAAAAGCTGATGACGACCGGCTTTGCCACCGCGCAGAATGTCGATCAGCTTCGCGCCGACTACCTTTCCGCCAAGGCCAAAGTCGGGGTCAACGAGGCGGCGCTCGAGCAGATGCAGCGGCCGATGGGCCGCGAGGGCGAAATCCGCGCCCAGCGCGCGAGCGTCGCCGCAGCCCAATCGGCCCTCGGCATGGCCGAATGGCGGCTCGCCCAGCGCCGCGTTGTCGCCCCCGCCGCGGGCCGGATCGCCGATGTCATCGCCTTCCCCGGCGAATCGGTCGATGCCAATGCGCCGGTCGTCTCGCTACTGCCGCCGCAAAATATTTTCGTGCGCTTCTTCGTGCCCGAGAAAAGTGTCGGCGGCCTTCATCGCGGCGATCCGGTGGCGCTCCATTGCGACGGCTGCCGGTCGGGCCTCACCGGCCATATCTCCTTCATCTCGCCGACAGCGGAATATACGCCGCCGCTGATCTACAGCGAGTCGAACAACAGCAAGCTCGTCTTCATGGTCGAGGCGCGGCCGCTGCCAGACGAAGCGCCGCTGTTCAGTCCCGGCCAACCCGTCGAGGTGCGGCCGCTCGGCACAACGGCGCCGCCAAAAACGGCGCCCCCATGAACGACTATGTCATCGACGTCCACGATCTGCGCAAACACTTCGGCGCCCGCACCGTCGTCGATGGCCTCACGCTGCAAGTGGCGCAAGGCGAGATCTGTGGCTTTCTCGGCGCCAACGGCAGCGGCAAAACGACGACGATCCGCATGCTCTGCGGCCTTCTCGTCCCCGATGGCGGCAGCGGCACCTGCCTTGGCATCGACCTGATGCGCGACGCGCAGCTTATCCGCCGCCAGGTCGGCTACATGACCCAGCGCTTCAGCTTCTACGAAGACCTTTCGGTGAAGGAGACGCTCGATTTCGTCGCCGCCGTGTATCAAGTGCCCGCACGCGCCCGCGCCGTCGCCGAGATCATGACGCTCATGGGGTTGAACGATCGCGCGACGCAACTTGCCGGCCAGCTCTCCGGCGGCTGGAAGCAGCGCCTGGCGCTCGCCGCCTGTGTGCTGCATCAGCCAAAGCTGCTGTTGCTCGACGAGCCGACGGCCGGCGTCGACGCTGCGGCGCGGCGCGAGTTCTGGGACTTGATTCATGACCTTGCCGCCGAAGGCCTCACCGTCCTCGTTTCGACCCATTACATGGACGAGGCGCAACGCTGCAAACGCATCGTCTATCTCTCGAACGGCCAGATCGTCACCCAGGGCACGCCGGAGGATGTGCGCCGCGGCGCGCATCTCATCACTTTCGAAGCGACCGGCAATGGCGTCGAAGAGTCCGCGCGGGTGCTGCGCCACTTGCCCGGCGTCGAATCGGCCGCCGTCTTCGGTAATGCGTTGCGCATCGCCGGCACCGACCGTGCGGCCTTGCAACGCGTGACCGAACAAAATGCGGCGCTCGGCTGGCGCGAAGTCGAGCCAAGTCTCGAAGACGTTTTCATCCATCTCCTCACTGCCGTGCAGGAGGATGCATAATGGGAGGCTTTTCGTTCGCCCGCTTCCTCGCCGTCCTGAAGAAGGAATGGACACAGCTGCGCCGCGATCCGCTGACGCTGCGGTTCATCATCGCTTTGCCGCTGATGCAGCTCTTTCTGTTCGGCTTCGCCATCAATTCGAATCCGCACAATCTGCCGACCGACCTGCTCTCGGCCGATCATTCAAACTATGAGCGCCGCATCGTCGCGGCTTTGAAGAATTCCAGCTATTACGACATCCACGAAATCCACACCGAGCGCGAGGGCGAGCACGACCTTGCGCAAGGCAATGTCATCTTCGTGCTCAACATCCCGCCGAATTTCGCCCGCGACGTCGATCGCAGCGAAAGCCCGGCCATATTGGTCGATACCGACGCGACCGATCCGATCGCGATCGGCAACGCCACCGGCGCGCTTGCAGGTCTCGGCAGCGTGCTTAACCGTGACTTGCCGCCGACGCTGCGGGTGACGCCGACCAATCCCGCCTATCAGTTCATCATCCATGCCCGCTACAACCCCGAGCAATTGACCGTGCTCAACACCGTGCCCGGGCTGATCTGCATCGTGCTGATGTTCTCGACGCTGTTTCTGACGACGCTGTCGATCACCCGCGAGCGCGAGCGCGGCACGATGGAAAACCTGCTCGCCATGCCGCTGCGGCCGATCGAAGTGATGCTGGCCAAAGTCGTGCCCTATATCGGCATCGGCTATATCCAGGTTCTGTTGATCATCGCCGCCTCGGCGCTCGTCTTTCACCTGCCCGTGCGCGGCTCACTGCCCTTGCTCCTCGTCGCGCTGTTCTTCTTCATCGCCAGCAATGTCGTGCTCGGGCTCACGATCTCGACGCTTGCGACAAGCCAGATGCAGGCGATGCAGCTCGCGCAATTCACCCTGCTGCCCTCCTTCATGCTGTCCGGCTTCATGTTCCCGTTCAAGGGCATGCCGGTCTGGGCGCAATGGCTCGGCGAGATCTTTCCGGTGACCCATATGCTGCGGATCTCGCGCGGCGTTCTGCTCAAAGGCAACGAGGTCACCGACATCCTGCCGCAGGTCTGGCCGATCGCGCTCTTCGCGCTGATCGTCACCCTGATCGGCGTCTGGTTCTATCGCGAAACCCTCGACTGATTTTCGGGCGGGAATGTGCGGGCGCAGCGACCCGCACACAGCCGCGAGAGCGCGCCCTACGACTTCAGGAATGCCAGAAGATCGGCATTGATCGTTTCCGCCTGCGTCGTCGGCATGCCGTGCGGAAAATCCTTATAGGTTTTCAGCGTTCCGTTTTTGAGGAGCTTGGCCGACAAGGGACCGGCATCGGCATAGGGAACGATCTGGTCGTCTTCGCTGTGCATCACCAGCACCGGCACATTGATCTTCTTGAGATCGTCGGTGAAATCGGTTTGCGAGAAGGCGACGATGCCGTCGTAATGCGCCTTGGCGCCGCCCATCATGCCCTGGCGCCACCAATTCGCGATGACGGCCTCCGAGGGTTTCGCGCCGGGACGGTTATAGCCGTAGAAAGGTCCCTCCGGCAGGTCGCGATAGAATTTCGAGCGGTTCGCCGCAAGCTGCGCCTGCAGGCCGTCGAAGACTTCCTTCGGCAGGCCGCCCGGATTTGCCGCCGTTTTCAGCATGAGGGGCGGAACCGCGCTGATCAGCGCCGCCTTGGCGACGCGGCTTTCGCCGTGCCGGCCGAGATAATGCACCACTTCGCCGCCGCCGGTCGAATGGCCGACGTGAATGGCATTCTGCAGATCGAGATGCGCGACCACGGCGGCAAGATCATCGGCATAATGATCCATGTCATGGCCGTCGCTCGTCTGAGTTGACCGGCCGTGGCCGCGGCGGTCATGCGCAATGACCCGGTAGCCGTGATTGAGGAAGAACAGCAATTGCGCGTCCCAATCATCCGCCGACAATGGCCAGCCGTGGCTGAAGACGATCGGCTGGCCCCTGCCCCAGTCCTTGTAGAAAATGTGCACGCCGTCCTTGGTGGTGATCGTACTCATGCGCTCTACTCCGAACCTGCCGGACGTTTCCCGGCTTGCGGGCGCGAGTATCGCGTGGGCTTTTGACATTTTCTACCAAGTTCGCCCGTTCCAGCACGCGTTCTGCGGCCCTCGACGGGCCGCTCCGGGCGGTCTATTGAACAACAGACTGGAACAATTGGGGGAACAGGAATGAAACTCGTCCGTTACGGCGCGCCAGGCAAAGAAAAACCCGGCCTCATCGATGAAGAAGGCAAGATCCGTGACGTGAGCGCCATCGTGCCGGATTTCGCCGGCGACTACCTTGGCGACAAATTTCTCGAAAAGCTGGCCCGCACCCGCCTCTCGCGCCTGCCGCTGGTTCGCGGCCGGCCGCGGCTTGGGGCGCCCATTGCGCGGCCCGGCAATTTCATCGGCATCGGGCTGAATTACGCCGATCACGCCGCCGAACAAGGCGCGCCGATCCCGAAGGAGCCGATCATTTTCTTCAAGGCGGCGAATTCGGTCAGCGGCCCGCACGATCCGATCATTCAGCCGAAAGGCAGCGAGAAGCTCGATTGGGAAGTCGAGCTGGCGATCGTCATTGGGGCGCGCGCGCATTACATCGGCGAGCGCGCGGCGCTCGATCATGTCGCGGGCTATTGCCTCGCCAATGATGTGTCCGAGCGCGGCTTTCAGATCGATCGCGGCGGCGGCCAATGGGGCAAGGGCAAGGGCGCGCCGACATTCGGGCCGCTGGGGCCGTGGCTCGTGACGCGCGATGAGATTTCGAACCCGCAGCGCATCGCTCTCTGGCTCGACGTCAATGGCGAGCGGCGCCAGACCGGCAATACCAAGACGATGATCTTCAATGTCCGCAAGCTCGTCTCTTATCTCTCGCACTTCCTGGTGCTGGAGCCGGGCGACGTGATCGTGACGGGCACACCGCCCGGCGTCGGCATGGGCATGAAGCCGCCGGTCTTTCTGAAGCCTGGCGATGTCGTGACGCTCGGCGGTGAAGGCCTCGGCGAACAGCGCGCCGAAGTGATCGCTTGGCGGCGGGGCCTGTGAGCGCCTAGAGCGGGATGCGAAAAAGTGTAAGCGGTTTTTCGCAATGAATCCCGCTCTAATCTAATAGAATCGATCGCGCTCCATGCCTTTAGGTTGACTCAACCTAAAGGCATCGCGATCTACGGGCGCTCGTAAGTTCCGACAAGGACGCCGCGCGCGAGCAGCGTGTCGGCCATGCCGGCGAGGACCAGATTGAGCTTGGGCAATGGCGGCAAGGCAAGGCCGCGGTTCAGCGCGAAAATCTGGAAGACATAACGATGGGCTCCGTGGCCGCGTATCGGCCGCGGCCCGGCATAGCCGACATGCCCGAAACTGCCGCGCACAAAGGCGAGCGGCGGTCCGGCCGCAAGCGCGCCTTCGGCCAATCCGGTCCAGCCGATCGGAATGCTGGTGACGGCGACATGCGTGATCGGGCGCGGCAGCGGCACATCCGGGTCCTGCATGATGAGCACGAGCTCGCGCGTCGCGGCCGGCAGATTGCTCCAGCCGAGCGGCGGCGAAATATTGTCGCCGACGCCGGTGCCGGCATAGCGCTTGGGCATCGGCGCGCCGTCGACAAAGGCAGAGCTCGTCAGCGAAATGATCATCGGCGCCGCGGCAAAACGCGGATCGTTGAAGGTGAGATATTTTTCGTCGGCGCGGAGGCCGCGAAGCCAAGTCCCAAGCGTATGTTCAAGCTTTGGGTTCATGCGCTTTCTCCGTCAATCCGGTGTGCTCGGCGACAAAACGTGCAAGACGCGGCCCGATCAACAGAACAATAACAAACCGCGCCGTTTGCAGCGCCATCACAAACGGGACATCGACCTTGCTCGATGCGGCGATAATGGCGACGGAATCGGCGCCGCCGGGACTGGTCGCGAGATAGGCCGTCAGCATGTCGACATGCGCCGCCTTCGATAGAACGACGCCGAATAAAGCGCAGATCGCGATCAGCGCGAGGATCGAGAGCAGGATGCGCGGCAACGCCCGCGCCGCATAGACGAGGGTCGGACGGGTGAAGCGCAGGCCGATGCTCCAGCCGACGACCGCATAGCTCATGGCAAGCAGCCACGGCGGCAGCTCGATTGTCATCAGATGCCGGCCGCTGAGGATGGCGCCGAGAACGAGTGGCAGCATCAATGAGCCGGCGGGAATGCGCAGCTTGGGCGCGATCAGCGCGCCGCCGAAGGCGAGCAGCAGCGTCTCGGCAAACGGCAATGGCGCAATCGGCGGAAACCATTCGGTTGGCGGGGGCCGGCCGCCGCCATGCGCCCACAAGGCCGCGACGATCGCGGCGGTCGAGGCGACACAAACGACGCGCAGATATTGCATGAGCGCGACAAGGCGAATGTCGGCGCCATAGGCTTCGGCCATCAAAGCCATCACGGTCGCGGCACCGGGAAACGATCCCCAAAGCGCGGTCGAGCCTGGCAGAACGCGCCACGCCGCGAGCAGCCAGCCGAGGGCGGCGCTGGCGACGATCACCGCGCCGACGGCAACGAAGAACAAGAGCCAGTCCGACCGGATCTCGGTGAGGATCGAGGGTTTCAGCACCCGGGCGACAAGGCAGCCGACAAGGCCTTGCGCGAGCACGAAGGCGAGCGGCGGCACACGGATCGACGCCTCCTGCGTCGCGACCAGGATCGCCGCGACCATGGCGCCGAGCATTAGCGCGGCCGGCAGATGCACCCGCTCCAGCGCGGCGACCACCACGACCGATAGGAGAACAAGGACAAGCCATTGAACGGCAGGCTTTTTGTCGCCAAGCGCAAGGGCACGAGCGAATCGAGAAGGCGAGGAACTCTGTGTCATAAGCCAAGGCTAGCACGTATGAAGCCAAACTACAAAGTTTACCTTCATATATGGGCGCAAATGATCCGCCTGCCTTTGCAGGCGCGATAAGCGGCTTTCGGGAGTCGGCCTGCTCTACTCGTCGAGTCCGAGCATCAGCCGCAGATTCTGCACGGCCGCGCCCGAGGCGCCTTTGCCCAGATTGTCGAACTTGGCGACGAGCACGGCTTGACGCTGCGCCGGATTGGCAAAGACGCGCAATTCGAGATCGTTGGTATCGTTGAGCGATTCCGGCTCAAGCCGGGTCTCGCCATCGGGCCGCAGCACGCGGATCGCGGCAGTCTCGGCATAATGCGCGGCAAGCGCGGCTTCGAGTTCCTCGGCCTCCGGCTTTTCCGGCAAATCGTCGAGGAACAAAGGGATCGAGACGAGCATGCCTTGCGCGAAATTGCCGACGCTCGGCACGAAGATCGGCCGCCGGGTGAGCCCGCCATAAGCCATGATCTCCGGCACGTGCTTGTGTTCGAGTTCGAGGGCATAAAGCTCGAAATGCGGCGCCAGTCCCGCCTCGAAATCGGCGATCATGGTCTTGCCGCCGCCGGAATAGCCGGAGACGGAGGTAATCGTGATCGGAAAATCGGCGGGGATCAGGCCGGCATCGACGAGCGGCCGCAGCAAAGCGATGGCGCCTGTCGCATGGCAGCCGGGATTGGCGACGCGTTGCGCGCCCCTGATCTTGTCGTCCTGCCCCGGCGCGAGCTCCGGAAAGCCATAGACCCAGCCCGGCGTAACGCGATGCGCGGTCGACGCATCGAGCACGCGCGGCGCCGCATTGCCGAGGCCGGAGATCAACGCCACGCTCTCCTCCGCCGCGGCATTGGGCAGGCAGAGAATGGCGAGATCGACCGTGCGCAGGATATCGGCCTTGGCCGCCGGGTTCTTGCGCTCTTGCGGCGGCAATTCGGCCAGCACGATGTCGGGCATGGCTTCGAGGCGCGCCTGGATGCCCAGGCCCGTCGTGCCGGATTGACCGTCGATGAAGACGCGTGCGCTCATGCTCGCAGCCTCGAGAGAAACCTTTCAGCTCTATGCGGCCGCCAGATGGCAGCCGCATGAAGCCCTAAGATAATCAGCGTTTCGAGAACTGGAAGCTGCGACGAGCTTTCTTCTTGCCGTATTTCTTGCGCTCGACGGCGCGGGAATCGCGCGTCAGGAAGCCTTCGTGCTTCAGCACCGGGCGCAGATCGGGCTCGTAATGGGTCAGCGCCTTGGCGAGGCCGTGACGCACCGCGCCCGCCTGGCCGGAGAGGCCGCCGCCGGCGACACTGACCGTGATGTCGTACTGACCCGTGCGCTTGGCGATGCCGAGCGGCTGCTGCAGGATCATCCGGAGCACCGGACGGGCGAAATAGACTTCGATCGGCCGGTCATTGACCGTGACCTTGCCGGAGCCGGGCTTGATCCAGACGCGCGCGACGGCATCCTTGCGCTTGCCGGTGGCATAAGCGCGGCCCTGTTTATCGAGCTTCTGCACATAGACCGGCGCGGCGGGCTGCGCTTCGACATTCGCTGCCGCCAGATCCTGCAGCGAGGAAACAGTCTCCGCCATCGTCAGGCGCTCCTTGCATTCTTGCGATTGAGGCTGGCGACGTCGAGCGTCACCGGGTTTTGCGCCGCGTGCGGATGCTCCGCGCCTTTATAGACGCGCAGATTGCCGAGCTGCTTGCGGCCGAGCGGGCCGCGCGGAAGCATGCGCTCCACCGCCTTCTCGATGACCCGCTCCGGAAAGCGGCCCTGAAGGATGAACTTCGCCGAGCGCTCTTTGATGCCGCCCTGGAAGCCGGTGTAATGGTGATAGACCTTGTCGTCGTATTTGCGGCCGGTGAAGACCACCTTGTCCGCATTGATGACGATGATGTTGTCGCCGTCGTCCATATGCGGCGTAAAGCTCGCCTTGTGCTTGCCGCGCAGCCGGAGCGCGATGAGCGAGGCCAGCCGGCCGACGACGAGGCCCTTGGCGTCGATCAAAATCCAGTTTTTCTGGATATCGGCCGTCTTGGTCGAATGGGTGTTGCCGAACATATTAAACTCGTTTGATGGGGCTTGCGCCGAAGCCGGTGCTTCTACGCGGCAGAGCGCGTTTCGTCAATCGCAATAGGCCTAAAATCGGCGGAAAAACAATCATTTTGGTGATGCGGTAATATGATACCTCAACATGTTCCGGATGCCCACATCCGCGAAATTCTCCAAGGCGTGCAAACCATCGCCCTCGTCGGCCTGTCGGCCAATCCGGCGCGCGATTCCAATGTCGTCTTCGGCTTCCTGCTCCGGCACGGCTATGCCGTGGTCGGCGTCAATCCCGGCCTTGCCGGCCAGAGGATCCACGGCGCCCCGGTCTTTGCCCGCCTCGCGGACGTACCGATCGCAATCGACATGGTCGATATTTTCCGCAATTCGGAAGCCGCCGGCGGCGTTGTCGACGAGGCCCTTGCGCTCTCGCCGCTGCCAAAGATCATCTGGATGCAGCTCGGCGTGATCAATGAGGCGGCGGCCGCGAAAGCCCGCGTCGCCGGCATCGAAGTCGTGATGGACCGCTGTCCGAAGATCGAGATCGCGCGGCTCGCTATTCCGGCGATTTAGGATCGCAGCGACGCGTTGTCTTTGCCCGCCGCCAAGCCTTGCAGATAGCGCACGCTGGCGAAGAGCACGAGCATCGCAAAAGCCTGATGCACGAGTCCCGCCCAGAGCGGCACGACGAGCAATAGAGTGACGATGCCAAGCCCGGCCTGCAGCGTCACGAGGCCGGCGAAATGCGTCGTCCGCTTCGCCGCGCGGCTGCCCGGCGCCGCGCGCACGGTCACGATCGCTTGAATGATGGCGAGCGCCAGCAGCGTATAGGCAACCATCCGGTGCTGGAATTGCACCGTCGCGATATTGTCGACGAAATTGCGCCACCACGGCTGAAGCAACATCACCACATCCGGCACGAAATGTCCGTCCATCAGCGGCCAGGTGTTATAGGCGCGCCCGGCGCGCAGGCCTGCGACCAGGGCGCCCAGAAAGATCTGCAAAAGCGTGAAGACGACGATCGTCGCGGCGAAGCGCCGCTGCCAGCGCTCCGAGCGCACGGCATTGCCCGCCCCGAGCGAGGCCGCGATCCAGACTGTCGCGGCGAAGGTGATCGACGCCAGCAGCAGGTGGATGGCGAGCCGCTCCTGCGCCACCTCGATGCGGTTGACGAGGCCGGAGGAGACCATCCACCAGCCGACAAAACCCTGAAGACCGCCAAGCGCCAGCAAGCCGACGAGCTTGAACTTCAGGTCGCGGGTGAGCGATCCGCGCCACCAGAAGAAGGCAAGCGGCAGCGCCACCGCGAGGCCGATCACCCGGCCGAGCAGCCGATGGCTCCATTCCCAGAAGAAAATGAACTTGAAGCCGCTTAAATCGAGATTTGAGAAAATCGCTTTATATTGCGGAATTTGCTTGAATTTATCAAATTCAGCAGCCCACGCTTCGTGACTCAACGGCGGAATGACGCCGGAGATCGGGTGCCATTCCGTGATCGACAGTCCGGATTCGGTGAGCCGCGTCGCGCCGCCGACGACGACCATGCAGAAGATCAGCGCGGCGACGCACCAGAGCCAGATCTGAATTGCGAGACGATCGGACGGGACGGCTTTCGTTACGGCGGAATTTGTGGAAGTGAGAACGCTCATCAGCCTCGCTCGGGGGAGGAATTCTTGCGCAAAAGCCAGCGCAAATTCGTCGGCAGCGTCGTAATGCTCGCCTTCGTCCTTGTCTATGCGCTAATTGCCATGGTGCTGGCGCAGGCGCCGGCGGTCCAGCGCGCGCCGGGCTATCTGCAATTTCTCTATTATGCGGTCCTCGGCCTCGCCTGGGTGCTGCCGCTGATGCCGCTCATCCGGTGGATGGAACGGGACTAAAACCGTCATTGCGAACGAAGCGAAGCAATCCAGGAGCCAATCCAGGAGCAAGGACTGGATTGCTTCGTCGCGCCGCGCCTCGCAATGACGCAATCCGCATACCCACGGGCCTAAGCCACCAGCCTGCCCCTGTTCCAAAGCGCGAAGGGGACGCCCGAGAGCAGGATTTCGACGACATCGAGCGACTGCCAATGGCCGTTGATCGACAGCCGCGGCAGCGCCGTGTGGCGCGCATCATGCGCCGGAAAGATCATGCCGGGCCGTGTCGTCACAGCGCTCTTGAAGCCGAGCTCCGCCGCCGCCTGGAACTCGCGCGCACCCGCGGCAACCGGATTGCCGACAGGATAGGCGAGATGAACCGCCGGTTTGCCGATATGCGCCTCGATCGACGCGCGGCTGTCGGCGAGCTCGCGGCGCATTTGCGCTTCGCCGACTTTGCCGAGCCGCGGATGGGTGAGCGTGTGCACGCCGATCGTGCAAAGCTCGTGGCGCGACATGGCTTCGATGCCGGCCCAATCGAGGCAGAGATCGTCGGGGATTGCTGTGGCATCGACGCCCGCTTCATGCGCGAGGTTGGCGATGGTTGCGAGCAAATCCTCTTCCGAGCCCGCCGTCAGATGCGCATAAAGCGTCGCGAAGGCGGCGCTCTTCTCAGCCGCACTTTCTGCCGGAAGATCGAAGCCCGCGATGCGGACGCGCGGCAGACGCGCAATGGCCGCTTCAAGCTCGACCCACCAGAGTCGCGCCGTGCGTTCGGCAAAACCGGTCGTGACGAACATGGTAAACGGCGCCGCATGCTTTTCGAGGATCGGCAAAGCGACGTCGCGCGTATCCTTGTAGCCATCGTCGAAGGTCAAAACGGCAAATGGGGTCTCCGCGGCTTTGCCGGTCATGGTTAACGCCGTATCGAGATCGACGATCGCATAGCCGAGCGCTTTCAGCCGCCCGATCACGGCGTCGAGAAAATCCGGCGTGATCTCGAGCAGCCGGTTCGGCGCAAAGGCGCGCGGGGCCCAGGGGCGCACGTGGTGAAACATCAGAATTGCCCCGGCGCCACGCGTAAAAGGCGCCGCGAGCCGGTGCAGGCCGGTTTGCCGAAAGAAACCAAAACCCGAAGAAATTAATCGGTTTTTTGAAACGGCCACATGCACCTCCGGAAAAAGCTTGTTATTCTGGCAAGATGTCGTTGACCTTTAGTTGCTAGCGTTTCGCTTCAGGCTGTTGTCGGGGCGCCTATCTTGTCAAATGTCGTCGAATACTTTCCGTCGTCCGTTTCGCGCCGCCTTTCTGTTGAAGAGGCTGCGGCGAGCCGGGCTTTCGCCAAAGTCGAAGTTCATCGTGCGGCCGATGCGATCGTAGCAGATTGGGCCGAGCTCGAAGAGCTCGCGCCGGTCTCCGTCTATCAGACGCGCGCCTTTGTCCTGCCTTGGCTTGCGACGCTTGGTGCAGCGCGCAAGATCAAACCGTTCTTCGTCGTTGCACGCGATACGCAAGGCCGCGCCACGGCCCTGCTCTGCCTTGGTCTGCGCCAAATCGGCTTGTTTCGCACGGCGTCTTTCGTCGGCGGCAAAGAGGCGAATTTCAACCTCGGCCTGTTCCGGCCGGGCGTGAGTTTCCGCGCTGCGGATTTGCGCCGGCTTCTGCGCGAGGCCGCCAAGGCCGCGGGCGCCGATGCGCCGGATGTCTTCATCCTCAAAAACCAGCCCTACGACTGGAACAGGATGCAGAACCCTTTCGCGTCGCTGCCGCATCGCCAGAGTCCGAGTTTCGCCTATGCGACGCAGCTCGCCAGCAGCGCGACCGCATTCCTCGACGCCAAGCTCTCAAAGGACACGCGTAAGAAATTGCGCAAGAAGGAGGCGCGGCTCGCCGAGATCGATCAACTTACCTTGATCACCGGCGAAAACCCGGATGACGCCTGCAAGATTCTCGACGCCTTCTTCATCGACAAGATCAGGCGTTGCGAGGAGAAGTCGATCGCGTCGGATTTCGCCGCCCCCGCCATGCGCGCCTTCTTTGACCGCCTCTGCCGTCAAACGACCGCCTGCGGAAAGCCCTGGCTCGAACTCTATGGCCTGTCGCTCGGCGGCCGTGTCATCGCCACCTATGTCGGGGCGACGCATTACGACCGCTTCAGCGCCATGGTCAATTCCTTCGATGGCGATCCCGTGATCGCCAAGTCGAGCCCCGGCGATCTTCTTTTGATGAAGCTCGTGGCCGCGCAATGCGAGCTCGGCCGCGAAAGCTTCGACCTCGGCATTGGCGAAGCGCGCTACAAAGAGACCTATTGCGACACGACCGTGCCGTTGTTCGATCTCGTGATGCCGCTTGGACCCAAGGGCGTCATCCTCGCCGCGCGCCAAACGATTTACTCCCGCCTTAAAGTAGCGATCAAAAAGAACCCGCAAGCGCTCGCCGCATTTCGCCGGATCACGCATTTCGCGTCACGCCCGCGGTTCCCCGGCCTGCACAGGCCAGACGTGGCGCCGGCGCCGGCAATCTCGCGCTGAGTTCAAAAGGCCGCCGGTACCCTGCCTTCCGCCCTCAGCACCCACGCGCCTTTCTAGCCGCCCGTCTTGGCATACGGCGCGGCCGGTGTTCAAAAAGGCATCTTGAGCGTGACGTGTGGCGGCGATCCCGGCGTCTATGCCGAAGCCCTGCCGCGAAGCCTGGCCGGTGATCGCGAGCCACGCCCACCACGGTCCGGCTGACCGGCCGGGCACCGAGGGGCTCGCCTTCGCCCCTGGGATACTTCGAGCTTCATTGCCCGTCTCGCTGCGAAGCAGCAAAGTTAAGCGCGTGCGACACAGCACATATTGTACGCAACGTCGATTGACCGAGTACTCCGACGCCGCCTAGATTCCCCCGGCGTTCACAGGGATCGCCCCGGGGAAACACCATGACGAAAATCCTCTCGCTTGCTTTGGCACTTTCCTTTTGTACCAGCGCCGCCATGGCGCAAATGTCGACCTGTCATTCGCGCGCGGCCGAAAAGAAACTCGCAGGCGCGGCCTACACGAGCTTCATGAAGAAATGCGAGCGCGACGCAAAGAGTATGTGCGACACGAATGCGGAAGACAAAAAGTTGCACGGTGCCGCGAAGACGAGCTTCACCAAAAAATGCGCGCGGGACGCCATCGGCGATTAGCGCGCGGTCGAAGCGTTCAGCCCAAGTTCATCGGCGTGAAATTATTTGCGCTGAATAGGTCAAAGCGGTTTCCCGCGGCGCTTCGCTGACGCGCCCATCACCAGGAGGAATTGATGTCGAATCATGTTTGGCGTCCGGCCGTTGCGGTTGCCGGTTTCGCCTTTGCCGCCGCGCTCGCCTTCGGCGGACCGGCGCAAGCGGAATCCGTTCAGAAACAGTGCAGCGTCAAGTATCAGGCCGCGAAGGCGTCGAATTCGCTCAACGGCGAGACCTGGAACCAGTTCTATAAGCAATGCGCCGCCGGGCTGAAGGGCGGCGGTGCCGCCGAGGCGCCTGCGCCCGCGACCACCACCACGACCTCCGCGCCGCCCCCGGCGACCACGACGACCACGACGACCCAAGCCGCGCCGGCGCCGAAGAAGCATCATTGGTGGCAGGGCGGTAACAACAATAATAACAGCAGCCAGGCCGGTGCGCCGGCGTCGGCGCCGCCGCCCGTCAGCGCCGGAAACGTCGTGTTCCCGACAGCCATTTCGGCGCAATATGCCAATCTCAAAGGCGGCCGTGCGCGCCTCGAGACCTGCGCCGCCCAATACCGTGCCAATAAGGCGACGGGCGGCAACGGTAATTTGAAATGGATCGAGAAGGGCGGCGGCTACTGGAGCGAGTGCAACAAGCACCTAAAGGGCATGTAAGCTGCCGCTTTGTGGCTTCGCAGGATAGGAAATGGCCGGGTCTCCCCGGCCATTTTGCTTAGAGCATCGGACCGAAAAGTGCGAAGCGGTTTTCGGACAAATCCGATGCCAGGAGAAAGACTTAGAGAAAGACTTAAAGCGCCGAGCGATTCAATTTGAACGTCCGACGTTTTACGGGATCAGCACGGTCGCGCCGGTCGTCGCGCGCGATTCGAGCGCTTGATGCGCGGCGACGATCTCGGAGAGCGGCCGGGTGACATAGGGGATTTTCACCGTCCCGTCCGAGACCACACGTATGACATCGCGCGCCATTTTGTGCAGGTCCTCATCCTTGGCGGTGTAAGTATTGAGCGACGGCCGCGTGACATAGAGCGAGCCCTTTTGCGACAGGAGCCCGAGGTTGAAAGCTTCGACCGGGCCCGACGAGGCGCCGAAACTGGCCAGCAGGCCGAAAGGCCGCAAGCAATCGAGCGAAGCGGGATACGTATCCTTGCCGATGCTGTCATAGACTACGTCGCAGAGCCTGCCCTTGGTGATCTTCTTCACCGCCTCGACGAAATTCTCCTCGCGATAAAGGATCGTATGTTTGGCGCCGGCCTTTTTGGCGAGCTTCGCCTTTTCGGCCGAGCCGACCGTTCCGATGACCTCAGCGCCGAGCGCCTTGGCCCATTGGCAGAGGATCAGGCCGGTGCCGCCCGCGGCGGCATGGACGAGGATCGTATCGCCTTTTTTAACCTTATACGTGCGGCGCAGAAGATATTGCGCCGTGAGGCCCTTCAGCAGCATGGCGGCGCCGGTCTCGTAGGAAATCGCCTTGGGCAATTTCACCAGGCGGCTCGCTTTGACCGCTCGCACCTCTGCGTAACTGCCGAGGCTAGCATGATAGGCGACACGGTCGCCGATCTTGACCTCCTTGACGCCCTTGCCGAGCTCGATGACTTCGCCGGCGGCCTCCGCGCCCGGAATGAACGGCACCTGCGCCGGATAGGCGCCGGACCGGAAATAGGTGTCGATGTAATTGAGCCCGATCGCATGATTGCGCACTAGCGCCTCGCCCGGCCCCGGTTTCGGCATTTCGATCTCTTCGAGATGCATCACGCCCGGGCCGCCCGTCTCGTGCACAACGACTGCTTTGATCATTTCACCCTTCCCTGGTCGTTTCATGGGTCCTCCCAGGACCGCAAAAGCCCGTGCCCCGCGTGGTGTCCGCCAGAGCAAAAGGCTTCGCAAGCCCTTTTGGAGGCCAAGAGAGGGGCCGCCGGCACCGGCAAAGCTCACGCCCGGCCCCGGCGCGGCCCCCATCCTCAGGTTTGAGCTTCGTTTACCAAGATAGGCCCGGCGCCGAAAAAACCCGCCGATCGATAAAATTCGAACTTTTCAATTGCGACCGCGGCAAAGGGCAGCCCGGCACATTCGCTCCAGCAAACGCGGACATTTCCGCGCTTTCGGCTGGGGCACTGGGATGGGCTTTAGAAAAATTTTCCGGGCAATGTCGGTCACCCTTGTTCTTGCGGGCGTGACCTTTGCCTATGCACAGAGCCGCGCGCATGAGCTGCGGGCGAGCACGGCAACCCTGACCGGGCCGACCTCGGTTCCCTATGGCTGGGTCGATTTCTGTGGCCGCGAGCCGCAGGAATGCAATCAGCCCGTCCTGCCGGCCGCCGACCTCAATCTTACGCCCGCCATCTGGCACCTGTTGAACACGGTCAACCTTCACGTGAACCGCACGATCGTGCCGATCTCCAATATGGATCATTGGGGCACGCTGCTCGATCATTGGGATTATCCGAAGGACGGCAAAGGCGACTGCAAGATCTACGCGCTGTGGAAGCGCAAGATCCTGATGGATGCCGGCCTGCCCCGCCAGGCGCTGCTGATGACCATCGTGCGCGACCTCAACGGCGAAGGCCATACGATCCTGACGGTCAAGACCGACCGCGGCGAGTTCATTCTCGACAATCTGCGCGACGACATCCGGCCGTGGGACGAGACCGGCTATCACTTCCTGAAACGCCAGTCGCAGGAAAACCCCAATATCTGGGTCGGCATTGCGCAGGACGCCCGGGTCTCGAGCCTGAATTAAGCACCGCGGCCGCCGGCGCTTACTTATCCTTGGCGGACTCGTCGAGCACCAGCATGGCGGAGATTTCCGCCTCGCAGACGAGCGTGCCGTCGACCAGCGCACGGCCGCTGTACCACCAGATCGTGCGACGCCGGTTCAGCTTCTTCATGTGATATTCGATCCGGTCGCCGGGGAGCACCGGCTTGCGGAACTTGGCCTTCTCGATCGTCATGAAATAGACGAGCGGCAGTTTCTGTCCGCCGGCCACCGCATTGATGCAGAGCGCGCCCGCGGTCTGCGCCATGCCTTCGATCATCAGCACGCCCGGCATAACCGGCCGCTCCGGAAAATGGCCCTGGAACTGCGGCTCGTTGGCGCTGACATTCTTGATACCGATGCAGGACTCGTCGCCCTTCGCCTCGATGATCCGGTCGACCAGCAAAAACGGATAGCGATGCGGCAGCAGCTTCAGAAGCCGCTCGATGTCATAGGTCTCAAGAACGCTCGCCACCTTCTCATCCATTGGCTGGCTTCACTCCGGTTCCGTCATGCCTATGCCGGCGTCCGGCCTCGCGCGCAAGCCAAGCTTCGCCGCGCAGCCAGGCGCGAAACGCCCGCGCCGGCGTGCCGCCGACCTGCGCCTTCGGCGGCAGGTCATTGATGACGCCGGATTGCGCGGTGATCTGCGCGCCATTGCCAATTTCAAGATTGGCGGCAAAACCCGCCTGGCCGCCGACACCGACGAAATCGCCCAATTCCGTCAAGCCGGAGATGCCGGCCTGCGCCGCGATCAGGCAGTGCCGGCCGATGCGCACGTTGTAGCCAATCTGGACGAGATTATCGATTTTGGTGCCTTCGCCGATGACCGTGTCGTGGGTTGTGCCGCGATTGATCGTGGTATTGGCGCCGATCTCGACATCATCCTGGATGATCACCCGGCCGATCTGCGCGATCTTCAAATGTCCATGCCCGCCGGCAATATAGCCGAAACCGTCCTGACCGATCTTGGCGCCGGCGTGGATGATGACGCGGTTGCCGATGAGCGCATTGGCAACGACCGCACCCGGACCGATCGCGCAGCCGCGCCCGATCCGCACATTCGGACCGATGACCGCATTGGCACCGATCATCGTGCCGGAGCCCACCTCGGCATGCGGGCCGACGACAACGCCCGGATCGACGATCACATCCGGCTCGAGCCGCGCCTCAGGATGGATGTCCGCGCCCGGGCTTTCGCCCTTCGAATCGAACATCGTGCCCGGCGTCAGCGCATCGGGATAGAGCTGTGCCAGCACGCGGGTAAAGTCGCGCGCCGGCGCGGACGTGACCAAGGCCAAAGTCCCGCGCGGCACGCGCGGCGCGAAGCGCGGCGCGACAAAACAGGCCATCGCGTGGGTGGCCAGAAGATCGTCGAGATCTTTGGGATCGTCGAAAAAGGCCAGCGTGCCCGGCCCCGCCTCGTCGAGCGGCGCAACACTTTCGACGAAAAGCCCGGCGAGATCGGCGGCCGCGTTTGGCGCCGCGCCGGTCCACGCGACGACCTCGGCAAGGCTTGGGCGAATCGCGGGACGGAAGAAGATTGGATCGTTCATGGAGGCACGGACCGAGACGGCGCCACCGTCGGCGGGCCGGACGCGGCGACCCTAGCCGATTTCGGCCTTGCCGTCCCGTCCTGGATTAGAAGGTGGTGCCGCCCGTGAAGTTGAAGATTTGCGTCTGGTCATATTTGTTCTTGAGCACCGCCTTGGCGAAGTCGAAGCGGATCGGACCCATTGGCGACGACCAGATGAGCGAGACACCGACCGATGCGCGGATATCGGTCGAATCGCCGCCCACGGTGATCGTGTTGCCCTGGAACGTTCCGACAGGCGCCCCGGTCGTCACGATCGGGCTTGAAGCGAATTGCGGGAAGAACGTCGCTCCTTGGTAACCCCAGAGCGCGCCGAAATCGCTGAAGACGGCGCCCTTCAACCCAACTTCTCGCGGCATATAGGGGATCGGGAAATCCGCCTCGGCCGATGCGCCCCAGAACTTGGTGCCGCCCAGCGGGTTGCCTTCGGGATCGACGCCCGCCGACACGTCGCGCGGACCGATACCGTCAGGCTGGAAGCCGCGGACCAATTCCGGACCCATGTTGAAATTGTCAACGATCCTTGCCTCGCCCGAACCCCAATGGTTCAGAATACCACCCTGGAAGTGCAGCACGCCGACGATTTCGTCATAGATATCATGATAGTAGCGAAGGTCGGCAGTCGAGCGGACATAGCGCTCGTTACCGCCGGCGCCGGCAAAGTCTTCGCGCAATTCCGCATGAATGCCGTCCGTCGGATTGCGGTTGCTGTCGAGCGAATTGTACGACAGCGTGAAGCCCGGCATCGAGGTGAGCGTCACACCTTGCGCCTGCTTCAGAGCCAGCGAGGCTTGGCCTTCCGACAAGCAGTTGAAGTTATAGCCTGCCGACGGATAACCCTGCGCTTGATAGATCGGACTCCAGCTCGGCGTGATCCCGTAAATGGGGTTTTGGCAAGAATTGTACGGGAAAGTGGAGCTGTTCGGGATCGAAATGTCCGACGAATAGATCGAATAGCGTGGCGAGAAGGTGATCTCGTCCGTCACCGGCAAGCCGCCGCGCAAGGTGCCGCCGACCATGAAGTCGTTATAGAAGGCGTATTGCGACACCATGCTGTTCTTGGCGAACACGTCGAAGCCGGCCGCGATCCGATGATCGAGGAAATAGGGCTCGGTGAAGGAGAAGGTCACGCCTTCCGCATATTGCCCAAGTTGGACCGACAAGCGGGCAAACTGGCCGCGGCCCATGAAGTTCGTTTCCTGCACCGCGACTTCGCCGATAACGCCTTCCGCCGTCGAGTAACCGCCGGAGACGGAGAACGAGCCGGTCGGCTGATCTTCGACCGTGACAACGACAACCACGCGATCGGGCGCTGAGCCTGGCTCGTTGGTGATCGTCACCTTCTTGAAGAAGCCGAGATTGTTCAGCCGGCGCTCGGCGCGGTCGATAAGCGCCTTGTTATAGGCGTCGCCTTCGCCGATATCGAATTCGCGCCGGATGACATAATCGCGGGTTCGCGTATTGCCGCGGATGTCGATGCGCTCGATGTAGACGCGCGGACCTTCGTCGATGACAAAGGCAAGACGGACGGTGCGCGTGACCGGGTCGCGGTCGCCGCGCGGATGCACCTGCGAAAAGGCATAGCCGCGGCGCATCACCTGGGTGGTCAGCGCATCGACGGTCTTTTGCACCTGATCGCCATTATAAATCTCGCCTTGCGAGACGCGCAGATAAGACCGCAGCGCACCGCCGTCGATCGCCGGGATATGCGATTCGACGTCCACCGAGGCGACGCGATATTGCACGCCCTCTTCCACGGTGATGGTGACGATATAGCCCTTCAGGCCCGGATCGTAACGGGCATCGGAGCCGACGACATGGAAGTCGGCATAGCCATTCTTCAAATAGAATCGACGGATCGCCTCAAGGTCCGACGCGATCTTGTCCGGATCATAGACGTCGGAGTTTTTGAAGAACGACAGCCAGTCCATTTCCGTCGTCTGCATCAGATCGCGCAGTTTGCCGGACGAATAGATGTGGTTGCCGACGAAATTGATCTGCTTCACGCCGGTCTTCGGACCTTCGTCGATCTTGAAGACGACGTCGACGCGGCCATTGGGCAGATTGACGATGCGATAGCTGACGCTCGCTGCGGCTTCGCCGGCGCGCCGGTAAAGATCCTTGATGCGCTCGACGTCGGCATCGACGATCGTCTTGTTGAAAGGACCGTGATCCTTCGACTGAATCTCGCTCTGCAGCTGGTCGGTTTTGACCTTGCTGTTGCCTTCGAAGGCGACGCGATTGATCAGGTTGTTTTCCGTAACCCGGACGAGGATGGCACCGCCATCGCGCCGAACCTGGATGTCGGAGAAGAGGCCGGTCGCATAAAGCGCCTTGACGCCGGTGTTGATCGACGCCGGGTCCGTGCCGGCGAAGTAAGACGAGATCGTCTCACTATCGACGCGATGGTTGCCCTCGACCTCGACGTTCGCGGCGAGAGCTGGAATTGACGCCAAAAGCGGCGCCACGAGCAATACGGCGAGAAACCACCGGAACAGTTGACCCCGAATTCGCATCTACGCCCGGTCCCCGCATTATCGATCTAACTTTGTCGCCGATCGGCCCCTCAGAGGCCGCCAACCCGCAACACCCGCCCCAAGTCAATCTTCGGACAACCTCCCGGCGCACGCGACGGGCTGTCAGTCCAGAACGCGGCCTCAAACTTGGCCGCGCCCTTTGTTTCGGCGGCTATTTTGGCCGCCGGCCCGCCAGCCCCAGGTTCCGCTTCTACAGGGTTTGATTTACCCTGCAAATGCCGTTTGCCTGCGATGCGTCGTTTTCGGAACTGCGTGGCGAGTAAGACACGCTTAATACCCTCAGCGTCGCGTTAAGAGGCATGGTTAACCTGCGCTTTTAAGCGCGCGTCAGCCACGCCGCTCGTAATCGGGCAAAAGACCGGAAAGCCCCCGAATGCCTCGCGCTCGTAAGCGCGAAGCGCGGCTTCAGAATCACTTCGTCAGCCGCAAGATATCGTTGTATGTCGCCAAGATCATCAGACCCAGAACAAAGGTCAGGCCGATTTTGAAGCCGACCTGCTGGATCTTCTCATTCAGTGCCTTCCCCCGCACGGCTTCGATTGCGTAGTAGACCAGATGCCCGCCATCAAGCAGCGGGATCGGCAGCAGGTTCAGGATTCCAATTGAAATTGACAAAACCGCGGCAAGATTGAGGAGCGCTGCGAATCCGACCTTGGCCATTTCTCCGGAGACCTCGGCGATCCGGATCGGCCCGGAGAGCTGATCGGTCGATTCCCGGCCGAGAATCAGGCCCCGGGCGTAAGCGCCAGTTTGCTCGATGATGTACCAGGTCTCGCCTGAGGCGAGCTGGAAGGATTGGACGATTCCGTAGCGCTGGATATGCCAATTGGCCGCCGCAGCCTTCGCCTCGACACCAAGCACGCCGACATCCGACAGGCCGATGGCCGTCGTCATGCTGCGCCGGCGCGGCGTCGCGATCAAAGTCACCTCTTTGCCTCGGCGCGTGACGACGAAGGTCAGCGGCACGTCGCTCGCACCTTGAACGATGCGCTGCACGTCTTCGAAACTGTCCATCTTGCGGCCGTCGATGGAGAGAATCACGTCGTCGGGACGAAAGCCTGCGGCTTCGGCGGCGCTGTCATGGGAGATCTTGGCAACCTGCGGCACCAGCACGGCGCGGCCATGGATCGCAAAAATCCCCGTGAAGATGACGATCGCCAGGATAAAATTGGCGATCGGGCCCGCCGCCACAATGGCCGCGCGCTTCCACACGTTCTGGCCGAAGAAGGTCACCTTCTTCTCGGCATCCGGCATCGCCGCCACGGCATCGTTATCGGTCATCGAGGCGCCGTTGGCATCGCCATGAAACTTCACGTAGCCGCCGAGCGGCAGCGCGGCCAGCCGCCAGCGGGTGCCCCAGCGATCGACGAAATGGGCGATCTCAGGCCCGAAGCCGAGCGAGAACGTATCGACTTTTACCCCGCAGAGCCGGCCGATGAGGAAATGCCCCATCTCGTGAAAGAAGACGACGATGCTGAGGACAAACAGAAACGGCAGGATGGAGCCGGCGGCGGAAGCGAGATGGGCCGTGATGGACATTTCATTCCTTTTTCGCGCGCCGCGGGCGAAGTGTCAGCCTCGGCGCAACCAGGGCGGGCATTAAAGCCGGCCCGTTTGGTTAGCAAGTCGTTAACATGCCGAAACCCCGCCCCTCCGCCAAGAGGGTCTTGGCGCTTTCTCTTGCAATATGGTCAACGGCCAGGGCTTCTTCTACCGAGGCGGGCTCGGTCGCCGTCCCGTCGCGCAGCGCCGCCTCGCAGCAGGCCTCGACCAGCCGGGCGATGTCGTGGAAGGAAATCCGGTGTTTGAGGAAGGCTTCGACGGCCACCTCATTGGCGGCATTGAGGACCGTCGGCAGGCCCCGCCCCGTGCGCAAGGCATCGAGCGCCACCCTGAGAGCCGGAAACCTCGTGAAATCAGGCCGCTCGAAGGTCAATTGCCCGACCGCGGCGAGATCGAGCCGCCGGGCGTGGGTCGCAAGCCGCTCGGGATAGGCAAGACAATGCGCGATCGGCACCCGCATATCGGGCGCAGCAAGACCGGCGGTCACCGATCCGTCGCGGAAGGCCACAAGACCATGGACCACCGACTGGGCGTGGACGAGGACATCGAGACGTTCGGCCTCGATCCCAAAAATATGATGCGCTTCAATAACTTCCAGGCCTTTGTTCATAAGGCCGGCAGAATCGATCGTCACCTTCGGGCCCATCGCCCAATTGGGATGTTTCAGCGCCTGCTCCGGCGTCGCCTTGGCGATCGCCTCGGCGGTCCAGGCGCGGAACGGGCCGCCCGAGGCGGTGAGCGTCATCATTTCGATCGTATCGGGCTCGGCATCGCCCAAAGCCTGGAAGATCGCATTGTGCTCGCTGTCGACCGGCAGGAGCTGGGTGCCCATCGCCTTGGCCTGGCGGATGAAAGCGGCGCCGGCGCACACGAGACATTCCTTGTTGGCAAGCGCGATGGTCCGCCCGGCCGACAAAGCCGCATAGGTCGGCTCGACCCCGGCCGTGCCGGCGATGGCGCCCATCACAATATCGGCCGGATGCAGCGCCGCCTCGACCACGGCGGCGCGTCCTGCCGCGGCCTCGATGCCGCTGCCGTTCAACGCCTCCTTCAAGGCGCTGTAACCCGAATCATCCGCCAGCGCGGCGAAGCGCGCGCCGAGGTCGCGCGCGACTTTGGCCAGCGCGATCGGATCGCGCCCGCCGGCGACGGCCACGACATCGAAAGCGCCGCCCGAATTCCTGATGATGTCGGCGGTCGAGGTGCCGATCGAGCCGGTGGCACCCAGAACGACAATGCTGCGCGGCACGGCTTTCGGCGGCAGGCGCCGCGGATTTTCGACGTCAAGTCCCAGGGTCATACGCTCTACATCCAATGAAACAGGCCCTCGGCCGGCGTCGGAAAAGCCCGCAGCACGCCGAGAATGGCCGCAAAGACGACCGTGGCGGTGAAACCGTCGACACGGTCCATCAGGCCGCCATGGCCCGGAATGATATTGCTCGAATCCTTGGCGCCGAAGCGGCGCTTCATCCAGGATTCGAACAGGTCGCCGATCTGCGAGACCGCTGCGAGAACCAGGCCCACGGCAAACAAGGCCGGGCTCGGCGCCAGCGTCTCAAGCTCGCTATATTGTGTGGCAAAAACGAGAAAGCCGAGGCCGATCAAGGCGCCCGCGAGAATGCCGACGCCCGTCCCCGACCAGGTCTTCGATGGCGAAATCTGCGGCAGGAACTTCGGCCCGCCGATCAGCCGGCCGGCGAAATAAGCGCTCGCATCGGTTCCCCAGACGATGGCAAAAAGCCAGCCGATCGACCAGCGCCCGAACGGGAACGAGCTGCGCAGCGTCAGCACGGCAATGAGCAAGGCGCCGGCATAAAGCACGCCGAGTGTGGACCAGACCCGCCGCCCCGGCCCCGCCTGATAGCCGGTGACGCCGGCCCAGATCAGCAGAATCAGAGCGCCGAGCGCCGGCGCCTGCGAGCGAACCGCAATGCCGGTCGCGATCAGGGCGACGGCGCCGATCACCTGCCGCGCATTGGGCCGCGCGCCGCCGATGATGCGCTGCCATTCGAAATCGACGACCAGCGCGGCGACGAGCCAGACGAGGAAAAAGACGATCCCGCCGACCCACCAGGACAAGGCGGCGACGGCGATCAATACCGCGGCGGAGCCGAGCCGCGGGCCGAGGTCGGCGAGGCGTGCGCCAAGCGTCAGCGGCGGTCTCGGCCGCGCCGTCCTTACCCCCGACACCTCTTCAGAAGGGCTCATCGGCCGGGCATAACACTGCCGCGCGGCAAGGTCACGCCGCCGAAGCGGCGCTCGCGGGCAGAAAACTCCTCAAGCGCGGCGGCCAGCGCATTGCGGTCAAAGTCCGGCCAATGGATCGGCAGAAAGACGAATTCGCTATAGGCCGCCTGCCACATCAGGAAATTCGACAGCCGCTGCTCGCCGGAGGTGCGGATAATGAGGTCGGGATCGGGAATCCCGGCCGTATCGAGGTGCCGGGCGAAGAAATCCGCGTCGATTTTTGCCGGATCGAGCGTGCCCGCCGCGACTTGCTCCGCGATGAGCCTGGCAGCGGCGGCGATCTCCTGCCGGCCGCCGTAATTGAAGGCGACGACGAGATTGAGCCCGCTATTGGCGGCGGTGCTCGCCTCGGCTTCCTCCAGCAGCGCCAGAATGTCCGGCTTGAGATTGGCACGCGTGCCGATCACCTTGATCCTGACACCGGCGCTGGCAAGCTCGGCGAGATCGTTGCGGATGAAGAGCTTCAGAAGCCCCATGAGATCGCTGATCTCTTCAACCGGGCGGCTCCAGTTCTCCGAGGAGAAACTGTAGACCGTCAGATAATCGAGACCGAAATCGATCGCGGCCCGCACCGTCGCTCGCAAAGCCTCGACACCGCGGCGGTGCCCCTCGATGCGCGGCAAGCCGCGGCGCGAGGCCCAGCGGCCGTTGCCATCCATGATGATGCCGACGTGGCGCGGCACGCGGCCCGGCCAAGTTTCGACTTCGGATGGCTCTGCTTGCGAAGTCGTTGTCTGGGCCGGCTTGACTTGCGCTGCAGTCTTGGCGCCGATCATCTCCGCATCATCCTTGGCTGCAATCCGCCGTAAATCCTTTGACTCCGACCCCAGTCCAAATGCGCCTGGCGCTGTCCGGATCGTCGCTCAAATCTGCATAATTTCCTTTTCTTTTGTCGCCAGAGCGACATCGATCTCACTCACGTGCTGATCGGTGACTTTTTGCACCTCGGCCTCGTGGCGCTTCTCGTCGTCCTCGCTGATCAGCTTGTCTTTCAAGAGGCGCTTCAAATGATCGAGGCCGTCGCGGCGGACGTGCCGCACGGCGACGCGCCCTTCCTCCGCATAGCGGTGCGCCACCTTCACCATTTCCTTGCGGCGCTGCTCGTTGAGCTCGGGAATGCGGATGCGCAGCGTCTGGCCTTCGGTGACGGGCGACAGGCCAAGATTGGAATCGCGGATCGCACGCTCGACCGCGCCGACCATGCCCTTGTCCCAAACCTGCACCGACAGCATGCGCGGCTCCGGCACGCTGATCGTCGCCAGCTGATTGATCGGCATCGATTGCCCATAAGCATCGACATGCACCGGCTCGATCAGGCTCGCCGAGGCCCGCCCCGTCCGCAGCCCGCCAAGCTCGTGCTTGAGCGAGGCGATGGCGCCCTGCATCCGGCGCTTCAAATCAGAAAGATCGAACTCGTCACTCATTTTGAACCTTGCCGGATCGCGATGATTTTCCGCCGCAGGCCATGCTGGCACGTCCTGCATTATCCGCCTTTGATATCCGCCTCGGCGGCGCCTGTCCGGCGGTATTGCGGCGGGGGCGGATATGATCACAGAATCTTTCGCTTTGCTATGCCATTTCCCGGCTCGCGCCAAGTGATGGGCCAAGTGACGCTCCAAGCCTACACGCCAAATTGCGCCTAGGGCGTGACCAGCGTCGCGCGACCCTTGCCCTTGAGCGCGGCGCAGATGGCGCCCGGCTCCTTGATCGAAAAAACCAGGATCGGGATTTTGGTTTCCCGCGCCAAAGCGAACGCAGCCGTATCCATGATGGCGAGGTTCTTGGCGATGGCCTCGTCATGCGTCAGCGTCTCATAGCGCTCCGCATGCGGATGGCGTTTGGGATCGGCAGAATAGACGCCGTCAACCTGCGTCGCTTTCAGGATGACATCGGCGGACAGCTCTGCCGCCCGCAAGGCCGCGCCGGTGTCGGTCGTAAAAAACGGATTGCCGGTGCCGCCGGCGAGCACCACGACCCGGCCCTTGCCGAGATGGTGCAGCGCCGCCTGGCGCGAATACGGCTCGCACAGCGACGGCATGGCGACGGCGGATAGTGCGCGGGCCGCCTGGCCCTGCTTTTCGATCGCGTGCTCCATCGCCAGCGCGTTCATGACTGTCGCCAGCATGCCGATCGAATCGGCGCGGGCCCGCTCGATTCCGGTCTCCGCCCCGGCAATGCCGCGGAAGAAATTGCCGCCGCCGACGACCACGCCGGTCTCGACTCCGAGTCGCGCCGCGCTGGCAAGATCGGCAGCGATCGCTTCGACGGTGCGCGCATCGAGCCCATGGCTCGCCTGGCCCATCAAGGCCTCGCCTGAAAGCTTGACGACGACCCGCCGCCATTTCGGTTTGTTATCGCTCATGGATCGTCCGTCTGAGGCCTCAGCGGCGCCTTTCTAGCCGATCAAAGCCCGGTTCCGAAGCCGAAAACCGCAAATTTCAACGAACTTTCGCAATTCGACGAAGCGGCGCCGCACCGCCGCGCCGAGCTTCGTGTAAATTCAATTTTATATAAACAAAACCAATTGATTATACAATTATATTGACGAGTTACACTAAAAGCCAGCGGGCGGCTGAGCGCGTTTCAGCGGCAATCGCGAGATCGGCGCCCCGCGCCGATTTGTTGGTGGCTCGGCGACCTTCATTGACGAACCGGCCTCGCATGTTTGCCGGTCAATCTCTGCGCGCCGAATTATGCCGGCGTCTCTTGCGCGATGACTCCAACATCAGCGTGCAAAGCCTTTGTTGGTATCAAGATGACGATGTCACTGTGGTCCGAACGAAACCCGGCATTCCGTGTTAAGTGAGCGAGTCGCTGTCCGGCGGCGACTCACAATATCGAAATCTAATGGCCGTCTACTTCACCAGCGATACGCATTTTGGCGACGCCCGCCGCCTCCGCATCGACAAGCGCCCGTTCAAGACGATCGGCGAACATGATGCCGCGCTGATCGCCCGCTGGAACGAGATCGTCGGTCCCGACGACGACGTCTATCACCTTGGCGATTTCGCTGTGACGATGGATGCCGCGGCTGTCGAATCATGGCTCGCGGCGCTCAATGGCCGCAAGCATCTCATCGTCGGCAACAATGATTCGCCCGCAGTCACCGGCAGCAGCGCGTGGGCGAGCATCTCGCATTACGTCGAACTTGTCATCGACGGGCGCCTCGTCGTGCTCTGCCATTATCCGTTTCGGACCTGGCATCGCAGCGCCAAGGGCGCCATCGACATCCACGGCCATTCGCATGGCAAACTGAAGGAATTGCCGCGCCAATACGACGTCGGCATCGATGTCTTCGATTACCGGCCGGTGACCTTCGCCGAAATCCTGGCGAGCCGCCGCCGCGGCAAGAAAGCCGTGATCGCCAAACCGGCGACGAAACGATCCGCGGTGAAGAAAACGGCGAAGCGGGCCCGAAGGCCCGCCAAACCCGTCAAAAAAGCCAGGGTCAAAAAAGGCAGGTAAGACGGAGCGCCTTACCCCTGCCCCGAGGCGGCCGCGACTTCGGCCGCGAAGTCCGATTCCTGCTTCTCGATGCCCTCGCCCAGCGCATAGCGCACGAAGGTCTTGAGCGTCACCGGCGCACCGGCGGCCCCCTCGGCTTCCTTCAGCACCTGGCCGATGGTCTTGTTGCTGTGCTCGGCATGGATCGACGGCTGTTCGAGCAGCGTGACCTCTTTGTAATAGGTCTTCAGGCCCGATTCGACGATCTTCTCCAGCACATGCGGCGGCTTGCCGGCGTTCTTCTCGGCCAGCACCTTCTTCTCGCGCTCGATAACTTCCGGATCGATGCCCGAGGCATCCACCGCGAGCGGACTGGCCGCCGCGACATGCAGCGCAATGAGCCGCGCCAGCGGCGCCAGAACCTCGGCCTTGCCGGCCGATTCGAGCGCCACCAGCACGCCGATCTTGCCGAGACGGTCGGCAACCGGCGTGTGGACATAGGAGCCGATCACGCCCTGCCCGACCGCAACCAACGCGGCGCGGCGCAGGTTCAGATTCTCGCCGATCGTGGCAATGCCATTGGCGAGCGCCTCGGCCACGGTGCCGCCGTCCGGATAGGCGGCGGCCTTCAAGGCCTCGACATCCGTCAGGCCGGTTTTGACGACGACCTCGGCGAGGTTGCGCGCGATCTTCTGGAAGTCTTCGTTGCGGGCAACGAAATCGGTCTCGGAATTCAGCTCGACGGCGACGCCCTTCAGCGGCGCGACGGCAAGCGCGATCAAGCCCTCAGCCGCAATGCGGCCGGACTTTTTCGCCGCCTTCGACAGGCCCTTCTTGCGCAGCCAATCGACCGCCGCTTCGAGATCGGCATTCGACTCCGACAGCGCCGCCTTGCAATCCATCATGCCGGCGCCGGTCTTCTCGCGCAGCTCTTTCACCAGTGCCGCCGTGACATTCGCCATCGCGTTCATCCTTCAATCAATTCAAGTGAAGCCGATGCGGAAACCGCAACGGCTATTCCGCTGCCATCAGGGTCTTCGCCTGATCGCTCCAGCCGTCGCGCTCGATGCGGCCGCTGAGCTTCAGGTCCTGATCGAGCTTCTTCGCTTCGTCCGAGGTCAGCGCGGCGATCTGCCAATAATGGAAGACGCCGGCGTCGTTGAGCTTCTTGACGACCTGCGGGCCGACGCCATGCAGCTTCGCCAGATCATCCGGCGCGCCGCGCGGCGCGGCGAGCAATTCGAAATGCTCGGTCTGCGTATCGGCTTCGGGCGCAACGGTCTCCGGCAGATCTTCAGCGGCCGGCGCCGTGTCGGCGCCAAGATCGAGGCCCGATTCGCCGCGGCTGCGGGAAATGCCGTCGAGCGCCGCACGGGCGATGAGATCGCAATAGAGGCTGATGGCGCGCCCCGCGTCGTCATTGCCGGGAATCGGGAAGGTGATTCCATCCGGATCGCAATTGGTATCGAGAATGGCCGCGACAGGAATATGAAGCCGCGCCGCCTCTTTGATCGCCAGTTGTTCCTTGTTGGTGTCGATGACGAAGATCAGGTCGGGCGTGCCGCCCATCTCCTTGATGCCGCCGAGCGCCTTCTCCAGCTTGTCGCGCTCGCGCGACAGCATCAGGCGCTCCTTCTTGGTGAGGCCCTGGCCGCCCGTATCAAGCGTTTCGGTGAGCTTGCGCAGCCGCTGGATCGAGGCGGAGATCGTCTTCCAATTGGTCAGCATGCCGCCGAGCCAGCGGGAATTGATGTAATATTGCGCCGAACGCTTGGCCGCATCGGCAATCGCCTCCTGCGCCTGGCGCTTGGTGCCGACGAAGAGCACCCGCCCGCCGCGGGCGACGGTGTCCGACACCGCCTTCAGCGCCTGGTGCAGCAGCGGCACCGTCTGGGCGAGGTCGATGATATGGATGTTGTTGCGGGTGCCGAAAATGTACGGCGCCATTTTCGGGTTCCAGCGATGGGATTGATGGCCGAAATGGGCGCCGGACTCGAGGAGCCCACGCATCGAAAAATCAGGCAACATAGATCAGTCTTTCTCCGGTTGAGCCGCCGCGGAAAGTCAGGCTGGCCGGCGTTGCCGCCGGAGCCACCGGGTGCGGGCCTTGAAGCAGGACCGCGAATTCCGCGTGTGGAATGGGGGTGCTTATAGAGGCGTGGATATGGGAAGGCAAGGCGCCAAAAGCAACAGCCGCGGGGGGACGACCCGCGGCTGTCTGCCGCCATAGGCGGGCGGCACGCGCCCTACGGACTTTCGGCCAGTCCGCCGGGCACGGGGGGCTATGCGGCTGCCCGCAGCGGGCAGCCAATCCGGCAAGCCGGGCCGGGATCAGGCAAGATCGAAGCGATCGGCATTCATCACCTTGGTCCAGGCCGCGACAAAGTCGTGGACGAATTTCTCCTGCGAGTCCGTGCAGGCATAGACTTCGGCGAAGGCGCGCAGCTGCGCGTGCGAGCCGAAGATCAGGTCGACGCGCGTCCCCGTCCAGCGCGGCGCTCCGGACTTGCGGTCGCGGGCCTCGTAGACGCCCTCCTCACTATCGGCCGGCTGCCATTGCGTGCGCATGTCGAGAAGGTTGACGAAGAAATCGTTCGTCAGCTTCCCCGGCCGGTCGGTGAAGACGCCGTGCTTCGACTGCCCGGCATTGGCGCCGAGCACCCGCAACCCGCCGACGAGCACCGTCAATTCCGGTCCGGTCAGCCGCAGCAATTGCGCCCGGTCCACGAGCGCCTCTTCGGGCGCCAGGAAATCGCGGCCCTGATAGTTGCGGAATCCATCGGCGCGCGGCTCGAGCGGCGCGAAGGAATGCGCATCCGTCTGCTCCTGCGATGCGTCCATGCGGCCCGGCGTGAACGGCACGCTTACATTGGTGCCGGCGTCTTTCGCCGCCTTCTCGATCGCCGCGGCGCCACCAAGGACAATCAAGTCGGCGAGCGAGACTTTCTTGCCGTCCTTTTGCGCCGCGTTGAACTCCGTCTGGATGGCTTCGAGCTTCTCCAGAACCGTCTTGAGTTGCGCCGGCTGGTTGACCTCCCAATCCTTCTGCGGCGCGAGGCGGATGCGTGCGCCATTGGCGCCGCCGCGCTTATCGGAGCCGCGGAAGGTCGAGGCCGAGGCCCAGGCGGTTGAGACCAGGTCCGACACCGACAGGCCCGAGGCCAGGATCTTGGCTTTGAGCGCCGCGATATCCTGCGCGCTGACGAGTTCATGATCGACCGCCGGGATCGGGTCCTGCCAGATCAGCGCTTCCTTTGGCACGAGCGGGCCGAGATAGCGCTGGATCGGACCCATGTCGCGATGGGTGAGCTTGAACCACGCCCGGGCAAAGGCGTCGGCAAACGCCGCCGGGTTCTCATAGAAATGCCGCGAGATCTTCGCGTAGGCGGGATCGAATTTGAGCGACAAGTCCGTGGTCAGCATGGTCGGCACATGCTTCTTCGACGCATCGTAAGCATCGGGGACCGAGGCATCCGCCGCGATCGCCTTCCACTGCCAGGCGCCGGCCGGGCTCTTCTCCAACTCCCATTCATATTTGAACAGGTTGTCGAAGAAGTGGTTGCTCCATTGCGTCGGCGTCTGCGACCAAGTCACTTCCGGACCGCCGGTGAGCGCGTCGGCGCCAACGCCCGTGCCGTACTGGCTCTTCCAGCCGAGGCCCTGATCCTCGATGACCGCACCTTCCGGTTCCGGGCCGAGGAATGACGGATCGCCGGCGCCGTGAGTCTTGCCGAACGTGTGACCGCCGGCGATCAGCGCAACGGTTTCCTCGTCGTTCATCGCCATGCGGAAGAACGTCTCGCGGATGTCCTTCGCCGCCGCGACCGGGTCCGGATTGCCATTTGGCCCTTCCGGATTGACGTAGATCAGGCCCATCTGCACGGCACCCAGCGGCTCGGCCAACTGGCGCTCGCCGCTGTAGCGCTCGTCGCCGAGCCATGTCCCTTCAGGACCCCAATAAAGCTCCTCCGGCTCCCAGGTATCGACACGGCCGCCGGCGAAACCGAATGTCTTGAAACCCATCGACTCCAAAGCGACATTGCCGGTGAGCACTAAGAGATCGGCCCAGGAGAGCTTGCGGCCGTATTTCTGCTTGATCGGCCACAACAGCCGGCGCGCCTTGTCGAGGTTCGCGTTATCCGGCCAGGAGTTCAGCGGCGCAAAACGCTGCTGCCCGCCGCCGGCGCCGCCGCGCCCGTCGGTGATGCGATACGTTCCCGCGCTATGCCAGGCCATGCGGATGAACAAGCCGCCGTAATGGCCGAAGTCGGCCGGCCACCAATCCTGCGAGTCCGTCATCAAGGCATGCAGGTCCCTGATCACGGCATTGAGATCGAGAGTCTTGAACTCTTTTGCGTAGTCGAATGCCTCGCCCATCGGGTTCGACAAGGTCGAGTTTTCGTGAAGAACCTGAACGTCAAGGTGATCCGGCCACCAGTCGCGATTTGAGCGGCCATGATTGCCGCCCGTGAATGGGCATTTGCCCGCACCACTGTCCGTTTTTGCGTCCATCTGTCCCTCCGATTGCACGCTGTTTCCCCGCTGGACGGGAAGCTAGGCGAGCGCGAGAGATTGATCCAATCGATAGTTCCGTTTAATTTCATAGGCGGCGCCAATGGCGGTCAAAATAGCTTCAAATTATGTTCCGTGAGCCATGAACCTTCGCGATCTCCGCTATATCGTCGCCGTTGCCGATTTCGGTCATTTCGGCCGCGCGGCTGAAGCTTGCAATGTCAGCCAGCCGACGCTTTCGGGCCAGATCCGCAAGCTTGAGGAAGAGCTCGGCCTCGCCATCTTCGAGCGTGTCGGCCATACGGTGCGGCCGACCGCGCCGGGCGAGCAAATTCTCGCGCATGCGCGCCGCGCCTTGGCCGCGGCCGAAGACATCGTCTCCGTCGCGAAGTCCGCGCGCGATCCGCTCGCCGGGCCGTTGCATCTCGGCGTCATCCCGACGCTCGGGCCCTATCTCATGCCTTATGCGCTGCCGGCGGCGCAGCGCGGCTTGCGGTCGATGCGGCTTGTGCTCGTCGAAGACTTGACCGTGCGTCTCATCGAGCTTGTGACGGCCGGCAAGCTCGATGCGGCGATCATCGCCTCGGACCCGGAAACGCCGGCGCTCAAGGCCGACACCTTGTTCGACGAGGATTTCTGGCTCGTGCTCGGACAGGCCAATCCGCTCACCGCGAGAAACCGGATCACCATTGCCGACATCGACCCGCAATCGCTTTTGCTTTTGACCGACGGCCATTGTCTGCGCGACCAGGCGCTCGAACTCTGCGGGCCGCCGAAGAACGCCGAACAAGCGATCGCCGACATGCGCGCGACAAGTTTGAAGACGCTGTTGCACATGGCGGCCGCCGGCTATGGCATGACGCTCATTCCGGCGCTGGCGCTGCGGCAGGAACAGCCCCTGCCCGGCGGCCTGGTGGCGCGGCATTTGAGCGGCACGAAGGCACGCCGCCGCGTGCGGCTGATCTTCCGGCCGAGCCATCCGCGCCGCACGGCGCTCGCTGCGCTTTCGAAGCTCATTCGTGCCAGCGTCAAAGATGTGCTGGAGACTACCAACGACGCCGCGGCCTAGCTTGGCGTCGCTGCGGCATCTGGGTACAATCGCCAGTCTCTTCGATCTCGCCATCCCTTCTCACACGGTTCTTCGTGATGCTCGATCTCACGCTCGCCATCATCCATCACCTGCTCGTCTTCAGCCTGTTCGGCATTGTCTTCGCCGAATTTTACGCGCTGCGGCCAGGATTGGGACGCGAGGCGATTGCCAGGCTTGCGACGCTCGACCTTTTCTATGGAATCTTCGCCGGCCTGATCCTGATCGTGGGCTTCTCACGCGTGATCTTCGCGGCCAAAGGCTGGCACTATTATTCGCACAACGCCTTCTTCTGGGCGAAGCTTGGCACATTCGCCTTGATCGGCCTGTCATCGGTGCCGCCCACGCTCGCTTATCTGCGCTGGCGCAGAGACGGCGTGCCGCCGGGTGACCCAGAGGTCAAACGCGTGCGGATCTATCTCCACCTCGAACTCGCGCTCTTCGTGCCGCTGCTCGGCTTCGCTGCGGCCATGGCGCGGGGCTATGGCGAGTTCTAGGGATCAGAGCAACGGCCCGACATAAAAATCTCCCCGAAACACGAGTTCCGGGGAGAAGAGTTGGTCTGCGGGGAATGAGCTTGAGGTGGCTCGCAGTAATCCAGACTTAAAGCGTCGGACGTTCAAATTGGGTCGCTCGGCGCTTTTAAGTTTTTCTCATCGCATCGGATTTATCCGAAAACCGCTTCGCACTTTTCGGTCCGATGCTCTAGAACCCGCCGTTGCCCGGGATCCAGTTGGTACCTGCGAGTGGAACGCCGGCCATGGCGGCGGCCTCGACCGTGAGGGCCACCAAGTCTTCCGGTTCGAGATTGTGCACGTGGCTCTTGCCGGCGGCGCGGGCGATCGTCTGCGTCTCGAGCGTCAGCACCGACAGATAATTGGCAAGCCGCCGTCCGGCGCCGATCGGATCGAGGCGCTTGGCCAGTTCCGGGTCCTGCGTCGTGATGCCGGCCGGGTCGCGGCCCTCATGCCAATCGTCATAGGCGCCAGCGGCCGAGCCCAAAGCCTCGTAATCGGCCTGCCAATGCGGATCGTTGTCGCCGAGCGCGATCAGCGCCGCGGTGCCGATCGAGACCGCATCGGCGCCAAGCGCCAAAGCCTTCGCCACATCGGCGCCGTTGCGGATGCCGCCGGAGACGATGAGCTGCACCTTGCGATGCATGCCAAGGTCCTGCAGCGCCTTCACCGCCGGCCGGATCGCCGCCAGGATCGGGATGCCGACATGTTCGATGAACACTTCCTGCGTCGCCGCCGTGCCGCCCTGCATGCCGTCGAGCACGATGACGTCGGCCCCTGCCTTCACCGCCAGCGCGATGTCGTAATAGGGCCGCGACGCGCCGACCTTCACATAGATCGGCTTCTCCCAATCGGTGATCTCGCGCAATTCCTCGATCTTGATCTCAAGATCGTCCGGCCCCGTCCAGTCGGGATGCCGGCAGGCCGAGCGCTGGTCGATGCCCT
>JBFLZN010000002.1:0-260000 GCA_040756295.1 Pseudomonadota bacterium
TTTCGGTCCGATGATTCCTAAAACCGCATCGGATGTGTCCGAAAACCGCTTCGCACTTTTCGGTCCGATGATTCCTAAAACCGCATCGGATGTGTCCGAAAACCGCTTCGCACTTTTCGGTCCGATGCGCTAAACCCGCTTCGCCAGAAACGTCATGTGCATTTGATTGTGCCCGATGTTGCGGTCGGCGCGGCGCGTTTCGAAACCATGCGTCGCGAGCAGGCGCTGCATATCCGGAATGGTGAAGGTGGTGAGCGGCGCCCGCCGCCGCAAAGGCCGGCCGCGTGACAGCGCCCCGCGCAAGGCCGCGAGGAGAAAGCCGCCGCGATAGGCATATTCCATCAGCGCCCAGGAATCGCTCAGCGGATCGGCATGCGGCGGGATGACATCGGCGACGACAAGCCGGCCGCCGAGCCGCAATTTCGCCGCGGCGAAATCGACCGCCGCCGTGCATTGCGCCACCGTCAGATATTGAAACAGCGCATTGAACAGAACCATGTCGAGCGAGATGTCGGGCAGCGCCTTCACCTGCGCATCGTTCAAAACCTTGATCTTCGGATTGCCGGCATAGCGCTGCCGCAAGGCGGCCTGCATCTTGGGCGCCGGCTCATAAAGAAAAAGCGTCGCGCAATGTTCGGCGATGAGCGCCGCGGCCGGCGCCGAACCGCAGCCATAGTCGAGCATCACCGCCGCGGGCGCCGGAATTTGGGCGGCGATCGCCTTGGCGATATCTTCGTAATAGACGGCGGGAAAGCGGTCGCCGGCCCGGCTTGCGCGATCGCCGCGCCAAAAATTGCGCCAGTTCATCGCTTGCGCCAACACTTGCCCGATACGGATCTCAATGCCTTTGCGGGCACGTCAAGACCTCGATTGTAACATGGCTCAGGCCGGGCAGATCGGCCAAAGCCGCCTTATGCGCTTCGGCGGGCCGCGGATTCGAACTCACCAATGAGACCATCGCCGCGCGATGCCCCGGCCCGACGCGCCAGAGATGCAAATCCGAAACATAATCGCCGTTCGTTTCGAGCCGCGTCCGGATGGCGTCCTTCATTTTTTCGTCCGGCGTCATATCGAGCAACACGCTGCCGGCGTCGCGCAGAAGCCCATAGGCCCAGCTGATGATGACCGCGGAGCCGACGAAGCCAACGACCGGATCGAGCCAGACCCAACCGAAGGCGCGTGCGAGCAGCAAGGCGCCAATGACGAGGAGCGAGACGGCCGCATCGGCGATGATATGGACATAGGCCGAACGCAGGTTGAGATCCTGGTCGCCATGATCGTGCGCGTGATTATGATCGTGCGCGTGATCATCATCATGATCGTGCGCTTGCGCGCCAGGACCATGATCATGACCATGGCCATGCGAATGCCCGTGGCCATGATGATCGCCGCGCAGAAGCCAGGCGCTCGCGATATTGACGCAAAGCCCGAAAGTGGCGAGCACAAGCGCCTCGACGTAAGCGATCGGTTGCGGGCTGAAGAACCGGTTGATGGCCTCGTAGGCGATGAACAGAGCGACCATGGCGAGCGCCAGACCGCTGGTGAAGGCCGCCAGATCGCCGACCTTGCCGGTGCCGAAGGCGAAGCGGGGATCATTCACATGACGGCGTGCATACCAATAAGCGAAGGCCGAGACGCCCAGTGCCGCGGCATGCGTCGACATATGCAGACCGTCGGCGACGAGGCCGATCGAGCGGAATATGAGGCCGCCGACGATCTCGCCGACCATCATGACGCAGGTCAGCACCACGACGGCGAGCATGCGCTTTTCATTCGCCGCATGGTCCGCGCCGAGAAAGAAATGCGAATGATCGAGCCCGTCACTCGCGTGGTCGTGTATGGCCATCTCTGCGCGCCTCACGGTTTGAGGAAGACATAGATATCGACAGCGAGATAGGGATCCTCGCCGCTGGTCAAAGGGGTCAGATATTCTTCGATGAAGAAATCCTGCGCTTCGAGGCCCTTTTCGTCGAGATAGGCCGTAACGAGATCATACGTCGAATCGATGTCGTCGTAAGCACCGCGATGCTGGAACTTGATCGCCTTGCCGGCCGGCGACTGGCCGAGCGTCACGCCATCGGTCAACGTCGCCTTGGCGCCCGGCGCCAGCGGCAGCATGGCCGTAAAGGTGAAGCCGCTATCGTCCTCTTTGGTGAACATGGCGACCGGGTGGCCGGCGATTTTGAGCCCGGCTTTATCGACCGCCGCCTTCACCCGCTGCTGGGTATTCTTAATGACCTTGAAGGCCTCGTCCCATTTGGCCGTCGCGGCGAGGAGCGCCACCGGCCGGCCCGGCACATCGAGCATGACGGTCGCGGAATCGCTCTGCACGCCGGGCGCGCCCTGCTCCGGCTCGTTCGGTCCGGGATTGGCCGGCGTGCCGGGCGGCGGACCTGGCGGCGGAGGCGGCGGGGCGCCGGGGGCGGTCGGCGGCGGCTTTGACGGGGTGACGGGAGCCGGCTTCGGCGCCAATTTGGGCGCGGGCGCCGGCGTGCTGGCGGTCGCGGGCGCCTTGACGGCTGGAGCCGGCGGCGGCGGTGGCGAGGGGGTGGCCGGCGTCTGCGCCAAGCCTGGCCCAGACGACATCATCAGCCCAGCCGCAAGCAGGCATCCAACCCAAAGCCCCTTCATGCGCTTTCTCCATCCGGCCGCCGCACAATGCCGGCAATCCTTGACAGCAATTCTTGGCCTCACTGGCAGCTTTGTCCTATATGAGGCGCAAACTTGTGGCGAGATTTCCAATGCATCCTCTGGCGGGAAGATCCGCGATCAAGATGAACGGCCTCGGCAACGCGATCGTCATCCTCGATCTGCGCGATTCGACCTATGAACTCGATGTGCCGGCGGTGCGCGCCATCGCCCAGGCGCCGGAGCTTTGCTTCGACCAGCTGATGGTTCTGCACGCGCCGGTCTCGCCCGGCACCGAGGCTTATGTCCGCATTTTCAATCGCGACGGCAGCGAGGCCGGCGCCTGCGGCAACGGCACGCGCTGCGTCGCCTGGGTGTTGCTGCGCGACGACGAAGACCGCGATCAGCTCAAGGTCGAGACCCTGAATGGAATCCTCGAATGCCGGCGCCAAGGCGAGCGGCGTTTCTCCGTCGAAATGGGGCAGCCCAAATTCGGCTGGCAGACGATCCCGCTTGCGGAGCCCATCGCCGATACAGCGGCGATCCCCTTCCCCATCGGCCGGGGCGGCGTGGCGCTGCCCGCGGCGGCGGTGAATATGGGCAATCCGCACGCAATTTTCTTCGTCGACGATCTCGACGCCTATGATCTTACCTTGCTCGGCCCGCGGCTCGAGCATGATCCGCTGTTTCCGGAACGCGCCAATATATCCTTCGCCCGGGTGCTCGACCGCGATCACATCGCCGTGTCGGTCTGGGAGCGTGGCGCGGGTCTCACCTATGCCTGCGGCTCGGCCGCCTGCGCCGTGCTGGTCGCGGCGGCGCGCCGGGGCCTGACCGGCCGCAACGCCGTCATCAGCCTGCCGGGCGGCGATCTGTCCGTAAACTGGCGCGAGAGCGACGGTCAGGTCGTGCTCGGCGGTCCAGTCGAATGGGAATTCGAGACCATTCTCGAATCGCCTCTGTTCGAGGAAGAAACGGCGTGAGTGCGGCGGCCCGCGCCAAGGTCGAGGTCGTCAATTTCGGCTGCCGGCTCAATCTCGTCGAGGGCGAGGCCATGCGCCGCGCGGCGGAAGCCGCGGGCCGCGACAACCTTGTCATCGTCAACACCTGCGCCGTCACCGCCGAAGCGGCGCGCCAGGCGCGCCAGGCGATCCGCCGGCTGAAGCGGCAATCGCCCGAGTGCGAGATCATCGTCACCGGCTGCGCCGTGCAGACGGCGCCGGAGCGTTTTGCCGCCATGCCGGAAGTCGCCAAGCTTCTGGGCAATGCGGAAAAGCTCAGCGCCGACGCCTTCGCGCCCGACGAAAGCAAACGCGTCAATGTCGGCGATATTTTTGCGTTGAGCGCGCCGCCGCCGGCGCTTGGCGGCGTCGAGGATCACACCCGCGCTTTTCTCGCGATCCAGACCGGCTGCGATCATCGCTGCACCTTCTGCATCATTCCCTATGGCCGTGGGCCATCGCGCTCGACGCCCGCCGAGGCGATCATCGCCGCGGCGCAAAACTGCGTTGAACAGGGCTTTCAGGAGATCGTGCTGACCGGCGTCGATCTCACCGCCTATGGCCGGGACATCGACGGCGAGCCGGGCCTCGGCCGGCTGGTGAAGGCGATCTTGAAAACCGCCCCCGGCCTCGTGCGGCTGCGGCTCTCATCCATCGATTGCATCGAGGCGGACGATGCGCTTCTTCAGGCCATCGCCACCGAGCCGCGGCTGATGCCGCATCTGCATCTTTCGTTGCAGGCCGGCAGCGACATGATCCTGAAACGGATGAAGCGCCGCCACAGCCGCGCCGATGCAGTCAGCTTCTGCGCCGACATCCGCAAGGCGCGGCCGGAGATCGTCTTCGGCGCCGATCTCATTGCCGGTTTTCCGACCGAGACGGAAGAAATGTTCGCCGAGACGCTGGCGCTCGTCGAAGATTGTGGCCTGACGCATCTCCACGTCTTTCCGTTTTCGCCGCGCCCCGGCACGCCGGCGGCGCTGATGCCGCAGCTTTCGCCGGATGTGATCGCCACGCGGGCGAAGCACTTGCGCCGGACGGGCGAGGCGGCGCTCACGCGCCATCTCGACGCGCAGATCGGCAGGAGGCTGACCGTGCTGACCGAGCGGGGCGGCATCGCGCGCACCGAGGATTTCAGCAAAGTGCGCGTTGGCGAGGTGCCGGCGGGGCGGCTGACGCAGGTCGCGATCACCGGCCATGACGGAAAAACCCTGACCGCGCAATCGCTTGCCGCGGCTGGCCGAATTGCCGAGATGGCATGACGAGAACCGGCCTGCCGCGCCCTTCGCGGACATGCTAAATCCCCCGCGCACGATTCTGAGAAGGCTCATGTCCGAAAAGCTTCATCCCATCCGCCGCGCGCTGATTTCCGTCTCCGACAAATCCGGTCTTATCGAATTCGCCACGGCGCTGGCCGCCCGCGGCATCGAGATCGTCTCGACCGGCGGGACGCATAAGACGCTCGTCGCCGCCGGCATCGCCGCGCGCGATGTCTCGGAGCTCACCGGCTATCCGGAGATGATGGACGGCCGGGTCAAAACCTTGCATCCGAAGGTGCACGGCGGCCTGCTGGCGATCCGCGAGAATCCCGAACACGAGGCGGCGATGCTGGCACATGACATCGCGCCGATCGACCTGCTTGTCGTCAATCTCTATCCGTTCGAAGCGACCGTCGCGAAGGGCGCCGGCTTCGACGAATGTATCGAGAATATCGACATCGGCGGTCCGGCGATGATCCGCGCCGCGTCGAAGAATTTCGACGCCGTCAGCGTGCTCGTCGATGTCGCCGATTATCCGCGGCTGCTCGCTGAACTCGACGCGCATGACGGCAAGACGAGTCTCGCCTTCCGCCGCGCCCTGGCGCAAAAGGCCTTCGCCCGCACCGGCGTCTACGACGCCGGCATTTCCAACTGGCTCGCGGCGCAGATTGGCGAGACGGCGCCCGATTACCGCGCCTTTGGCGGCCGCAAGCTCGAAGCCCTGCGCTACGGCGAGAACCCGCATCAGGCGGCGGCCTTCTACGCCAATGAGCAGCCGAGTTTCGGCCTTGCGACCGCCCAGCAGATCCAGGGCAAACAGCTTTCCTACAATAATGTCGGCGACACCGATGCGGCGCTCGAACTCGTCAGCGAATTCGATCCGGCCCGGACGGCGGCGGTGGCGATCATCAAACACGCCAACCCCTGCGGCGTGGCGGAGGCAGCCAATCTCGCCGAGGCCTACAGGCTCGCGCTACGCAGCGATCCGGTCTCGGCTTTTGGCGGCATTATCGCATTGAACCGCCTGCTTGACGCTGAGACGGCGCGCGAGATCGTCAAAATCTTCACTGAAGTCATCATTGCGCCGGACGCGACCGAAGAGGCGCGCGAGATCATCGCGACCAAGCTCAATCTGCGGCTGCTGCTGACCGGGGGCCTGCCCGATCCGCGCCGCGAGGTCTTGACCTTCCGCTCGGTCAACGGAGGGTTTCTGGTCCAGGGCCGCGACAATGCGCTGGTCGATGATTTGAACCTGCAGGTCGTCACCAAGCGCGCCCCGACGCAAGCCGAGCTCGACGATCTCAAATTCGCCTTCCGCGTCGCCAAGCACGTCAAATCGAACGCCATCGTCTATGCCAAAGGCGGTGCGACGGTCGGCATTGGCGCCGGGCAAATGAGCCGGGTCGATTCCTCGCGCATCGCCGCGCAGAAAGCCGAAGAGGCGGCGAAAGCCGCCGGCCTCTCCGAGAGCCTCGCCAAAGGCGCGGTCGTCGCCTCGGACGCCTTCTTTCCCTTTGCCGACGGATTGCTTGCCGCCGCGGCGGCAGGCGCAACGGCGGTGATCCAGCCCGGCGGCTCCTTGCGCGACGGCGATGTGATCGAGGCAGCGGATGCGGCGGGCCTCGCGATGATCTTCACCGGCGCAAGGCACTTCAGGCATTGAGCATCGGACCGAAAAGTGCGAAGCGGTTTTCGGACAAATCCGATGCGATGCAAAAGATTTAAAAGCGCCGAGTGATTCAATTTGAACGTCTGACGCTCCAGGGTACAATCAATTTTCGATCGTCTCTGCGCCAAGGCGCTGGGCGCGGAGCCTGCGCTTCACCCCGCGGATCGTTTCAAAGAGACGTGGATTTTGCTTGATCGCGCGCTTCAGCCGCAAGCCTGACGCGCGCAGACCGGCGAAGACCCGGCCCTGAAGGCGCACCGGCACGAAAACATCAAAAAGCGCGATCGTCTGGTCGCAATATCGCATTTTGTAATGCGCTTCGCCCGGTCCACAGTCGAAGTGTTCGACCGCCTTGTCACATTGCAGCGCGATCAGCTTGCTGAAGAGAAGTGTGCCCGGACTGAACCTTGCAATTTCCGGATTCATGTCGATGGAATTGACGACGGCGCTGAAACAGCCAGCATGCGCCGCCCCGGCAATCGTTGCGACGATTTGGCCGCCCGCGGTCAGCGCATAGAATTCGACGGCGGCCGGCGCAGCGGACGGGCGCACGAGCTTCTTCCAAAAGGCTTGCATCGCCGGATCGGAAAAATCCGCTTCGATGCCCTGTTCGCGGAAGCGGGCAATGCGTTGCGCAAAAAAAGCGACGAGGATCGAATCGGCACGGGCAGCCGTGTCATTGCGAATGACCTCAACGGGCCCCCGCAAATCTGTCAGCCACATCTCATGCTGACGCAATTTCTTGCGCGCGTTGGCGGACAATTTTGACGCAAAATATTTTTTGCTATCCGCCTCCAATTTTGCCGCCGGCACGACATTGGGGCTCGGCTGGTGCGGCAAGAGCGCGAAGGGATTGCGGCATCCCCGCCATTCGAACGGCTGTTCGCGCAATGCGAAAACATCCGGCGCCGCCGCGCCAAGCAGCGAAACGGCGCGATGCAGCAGGGCTTCAACGTCCTTGCGTGTCCAAATCACATCCGGACGCCAGAGCGGCATATCGAAATTCGAGGCTTTGTCGCCGAGAAAACTGCCGATCCGCAACGGCCCCATGGTCCTGACGCCCAGACAGAGAAGCATGACGGGCCGGCCGCCGTGATCCTTCGCGGCGATGAACAAAGGCGCGATTTTCCGCGCCGCGCCGAGCGTCTCGAGCCAAGGAACGAGAAAGGCGCGCGTCTGATAAATCGAGATCGGCGCTAAGGCTTCAAGCTCTTCCCAAACAGCAAAGGCCGCCGCGGCGTCGCGGTGGACTTCGACGACGGCAAAGGCGCGACCGCTGACCGCTTGCGATTTCATCGGAAATCGAGATTGGCTTGCTGACCGCCGCTCTCTTTGCACGCATCACGGTCTAAATCAACGCGATGCCAGACGCGGCCCGCTTAGATCTTGCGGCCCATCGCGAGAAATTTATCGGCACGCGCCTCGCGCAAGGCTTCCGGCGACATATTGCCGAGGCTTTCGAGCGCCGCGGCGATGGCATTGCCAGTCGTTGCGATGGCGGCGGAGGGATCGCGATGCGCGCCGCCGATCGGCTCCGAAATGATCGCGTCGATAATGCCGAAACGCAGCAAATCCTGCGCTGTGATCTTCATATTCGTTGCGGCGTCCTGCGCCCTCGCCGCATCGCGCCAGAGAATCGAGGCGGATGCCTCGGGCGAGGCGACAGTATAGATCGCATGCTCCAGCATCAGCACGCGATTGCAGGCGGCGATCGCAATGGCGCCGCCCGAACCGCCCTCGCCGATCACCACCGCGACATTGGGAACGCCGAGCGACAGGGATTTGTCCGTCGAGCGCGCAATCGCCTCGGCCTGGCCGCGCTCTTCGGCATCGACGCCGGGAAAGGCGCCGGCGGTATCGACGAGCGAGATCACCGGCAAGCCAAAGCGATCCGCAAGTTCCATCAGCCGCACGGCTTTACGATAGCCCTCCGGCCGCGCCATGCCGAAATTGTGCTTCAGGCGCGTCTCGGTATCGCTGCCCTTTTCCTGGCCGATCAGGCAGATGGAACTGCCGCGAAACCGCCCGAAGCCACCGACAATCGCCGCATCGTCGCCGAACAGCCGGTCGCCGGCGAGCGGCGTGAAATCGGTGACAAGGCCGGCGACGAAATCGGCGTAATGCGGCCGCTGCGGATGGCGCGCGACCTGCGTCTTCTGCCAGGGCGTGAGGTTGGCATAGAGATCGGCCAACGCCTTCTCGGCACGGATTTCAAGCCGCGTCAGATCCTCGCTCGCGGCCCCGGTCTCGCCGCCGTCGCCGACAAGCGCGCGCAGCTCGTCCACCTTGGTGTCGAGTTCGGCAACCGGCTTTTCAAAATCGAGATAGCTGCGCATGAGGCCTGTTAGGGGTCCGAAAGGCGGGGGAAACTCCCCATTTCGGGGCTTCAAGTCAAGGAAGATGGGCCATCCGCGCGGCCCGACCAAGGCGCAAGCGAAAAGAAGCTTAATTCAACTCAATCGAAAAGGCTGGAGACGCTTTCTTCCTTGGCGGTGCGGGCGATGGCCTCGCCGATCAACGGCGCGATCGGCAGGACACGAATGTTCTTGGTCTGCAACACCGCCTCGGTCGGCGCGATCGTGTCGGTGACGACCAGTTCCTTGAGCGAGGATTTGGCGATCCGCGCCACCGCGCCGCCGGAGAGCACGCCATGGGTGATATAGGCGTAGACGTCCTTGGCGCCCTGGGTGATCAGCGCGTCGGCAGCGTTGCAGAGCGTGCCGCCGGAATCGACGATATCGTCGACGAGGATACAGGTCTTGCCGCCCGGATCGCCGATGACATTCATGACCTCGGATTCGCCGGCGCGCTCGCGGCGCTTGTCGACGATGGCAAGCGGCGCATCGATGCGTTTGGCGAGTGCGCGCGCCCGCACGACGCCGCCGACGTCGGGCGAAACGACCATCACGTTCTTCAGGTCGTTGCGCTCGCGGATGTCACGCACCATCACCGGCGCGGCAAAGAGATTGTCGGTCGGAATATCGAAGAAGCCTTGGATCTGGCCCGCATGCAGATCGACCGTCAGCACACGGTCGGCACCGGCGCGGCTGATGAGATTGGCGACGAGCTTGGCCGAGATCGGCGTGCGTGGCCCGGGTTTGCGGTCCTGCCGGGCATAGCCGAAATAAGGAATCACCGCGGTAATGCGCCGGGCCGACGCGCGGCGCAGCGCGTCGGTCATGATCAGCACTTCCATCAGGTGATCGTTGGCCGGAAAGGACGTCGATTGAACGATGAATGTGTCCTGACCGCGCACGTTCTCCTGAATCTCGACGAAAATCTCCATGTCCGCGAAGCGCCGCACTTGGCACTTGGTCAAGGGGACGCCGATATAGGCGGCGATGGCAGCGGTCAGCGCATGGTTTGAATTGCCGGCGAGGATCTTCATAGCGTTTGATTTTGGCGGATGAGCCGCCATTCCGTCCATAGAATTGAACGGGGGTGCTTAACGCACCCGCGTCCAGGTTTCGCCGCCGCAGGCGCCGCCGCCCGGCACGCAGCCCTGCACCCGCAACGCGGCCGCGCTCTGCAGCGAGACCGAGATCGTGTAGGTCTGGCCATCCTGGGCATTATAGCTGTAGCCCGCCCAATTGTTCGCGCCGTTGGCATGCAGACCGTAGAGAACCTCAAGGCCGAGCACGGTGCGGTTGCGCTTGCGCGGATCCGGATTGTGGAGGTCCTTGCCGGCCGGGGTGATCGTCGACACCACCCGGCCACACCAGCCGCCGCCGCAGCGATGGATGCGAATCGTCGCGGTGCCGTCGGCGACGCGCCAGTCGCCGGCCGGTGAAAGTTCGGCAAAGGCGCCAGTCGAAGCCAAGAGCAACCCGGTCAAGCAAAGCGGGCGAGCGAACTGCGAAAAATTCATGGGGGGTCCTCATAGTTGAAACGTCTTGACGGTCAGCAGACTGCGACCGGCGGCCGGGGGAGTGCTTATCGCATCGGGGGAGGGCTGGCTAGCGCTGGGCGGTCATTCCATCGCCATTGCCGGACGGCGTTGCAGATGCGCCTTGCGGCACGGCGGACGCAGCCGAACTCGCCGGCGGTGTCGCAGCGACGACCGTCTGGCCGTCTTGCGGCGGCGCGGCGGGCGCAGCGGCTGCAACTTGTGCTGGTGCTGGCGATGCGCCATTGGCGCCATTGGCGGCAACTTGCGTCGAAGCACCGCCGGCCGGCGGCGTGCTCGCCGCGGCGATCGCTTCCGGCGTGTTGGTCATCACCGCGGCAAGATCGGCGGCGCTTTTCTGCGCCACGGCGGCAAGAACATCGTCGCTGACCAGCGACCAGGGATCGGGCGCCGTGCCACGCACGACCACCTCGTCCTCGACACGCTGCGTGCGCCGCTTGCCGGCATCGAAGACGTCGAGAACATAGGCCACGGCGGTTGCCGTATCGCCCTCGGGATAGGCGCTGAGATAGGCACGCACCAGATAGTTGGCGCCGCCCGCATCGGCCAGCGAGACATTGCCGCGCTTGGCGAACGTCGCGAGCATCGCCTGGTATTTGTCACCGAGGCCGCCAGGCGCGCCACTGATGCTGGCCACTGCGACCGTCGCGCCGGCCGGGCTCACATCGGGCCGCCGCGCGATATTGTCGGACGGTGCGGCCGCCACCGGCGCTTGCGCCGCGTTTTCCTCGACACAGCCGCCAAGCCCGATGCCGCAGGCCAATGCCGCCAAGATGATCCATCGGGGGGCGCGTGCAGACTGCGAAACAGGCGCCGGAACGGCAAAGCTTCGATCCATGTCGCCTCGAAAATTGCGCCGCATCTGCACGGCTGACGCGTCCGCCGGCTTGGGCCAAATCCTGGGCCAAATCCTGGGCCAAGTTGGGCCATCGCTCATCATCAACAGCTAACCCGATTTTAACCTAAGGTCCAGACGCGGCGGAATCAGCCGCAACCGTTGCCGCAGATAGGGCGAAGCCGGCACAAAATCATGCCCTTGCGGAAACCACGGCGGCAGCCGGCAAAATCGCACCGCGGCCAGATCGTGGCGAAATCCGGCTTTTCCTGGCCGCGCGCGCCGCCTACATCTCTCGCAATGATCCCGAAACAGACTGCCGAAACGCCCGAAGCCGTCGCGGCTGAGACCGCCGCCGGCGAGACTGCCGACTCGGAGCCGGTCATCGACCTTGGCGACGAGCCGAGCAGCGCGCTCAAGCGCGGCGCCGATGTCATCAAGGCCAACTGGAAGCACGCGCCGCTCGGGCCCGGCGTCTATCGCATGCTCGGCGCCGACGGCGAGGTGCTTTACGTCGGCAAGGCCAAGAGCGTGCGCAAGCGCATCGCGAGCTACATGCGGCTCGGCGGCCATACCCATCGCATCGCCCGGATGATTTCGCTGACCGCCTCGATGGTCTTTGTCTCGACCGAGACGGAGACCGAGGCGCTGCTGCTCGAGACCAATTACATCAAGCAGATGAAGCCGCGCTTCAACGTCCTGATGCGCGACGACAAGTCGTTTCCTTATATTTTCATCAGCGGCGATCATCCGGCGCCGCAGATCATGAAACATCGCGGCGCCCGCGATCGCAAAGGCGATTATTTCGGCCCCTTCGCCAGCGTCTGGGCGGTTAACCGGACGCTGAATGCGCTGGAGCGCGCCTTTCTGCTGCGCTCCTGCACCGATTCTTATTTCGCCAACCGCACCCGGCCCTGCCTGCTGCATCAGATCAAACGCTGTTCGGCCCCCTGCACCGGCGAAATCGGCGTGACCGACTATGCCGCGCTGGTCGACGAGGCCCGCGCCTTTCTCTCCGGCCGCAGCCGCGCGGTGCGCGACCTGCTCGCCAAGGAAATGAACGAAGCCGCCGAAGTGCTCGACTACGAGCGCGCGGCGCGACTGCGCGATCGCATCGCCGCGCTGTCCAACATCCAGGGCGCGCAGGGCATCAATCCGCATTCGGTGGAAGAGGCGGATGTTTTCGCCATCGCCGAGGAGGCGGGGCAATTCTGCGTCCAGGTCTTCTTCTTCCGCACCTATCAGAACTGGGGCAACCGCGGCTATTTTCCCCGCGCCGACAAGAGTCTCAGCCAAAGCGAAGTGCTCGACGCCTTTCTCGCGCAATTCTATGCCGACAAGCCCGCCGCGCGGCTTGTCCTGCTCTCGCATGAGATCGAGAACCGCGAGCTGCTCGAACGGGCGCTCTGCGAGCGCGCCGGCCATCGCATCGAAGTCGCGGTGCCGCAGCGGGGCGAAAAGAAAGATCTCGTCGATCACGCGACACAGAACGCGCGCGAGGCGCTGGCGCGCAAATTGGCGGATGGCGCCAGCCAGGAGAAACTGCTCGCCGCCCTCGCCATCGCCTTCGGTATCGAGGACAATCTGCGGCGTATCGAGGTCTACGACAATTCCCACATCATGGGCACGAATGCGGTCGGCGCGATGATCGTCGCCGGTCCCGAAGGCTTCATGAAGACGCATTACCGCACCTTCAACATCAAGGGCGAAGACCTGACGCCGGGCGACGATTTCGGCATGATGCGCGAAGTTCTGCGCCGCCGCTTCACCCGCCTCGCCAAAGAGGACGAGGGCGCCAATCAGGACCCGGACGCCTTTCCGCAACGGCCCGACCTGGTCCTGATCGACGGCGGCAAAGGCCAGTTCGAAGCGGCGCGCGGCGTGCTCGCCGATCTCGGCATCAACGACGTCGCGGTGGTCTCCATCGCCAAAGGGCTCGACCGCGAGGCGGGGCGCGAAACCTTTTTCGTCGAGGGCAAGGAGCCGTTCCGCTTGCCGCCGCGCGATCCGGCGCTCTATTTCGTCGAGCGGCTGCGCGACGAGGCGCATCGCTTCGCCATCGGCACGCATCGCGCCCGGCGCAAGAAGGAATTCACCCGCAGCCCCTTGGACGAGATCGCCGGTATCGGCCCGGCGCGGAAAAGAGCCCTGCTACAGGCGTTCGGCACGGCCAAAGCGGTGGCGCATGCGGGGCTCGCCGATCTCGAAAAGGTCGACGGCATCAATTCGGCGACGGCAAAGCTCGTCTATGATTTCTTCCACGGCGAGCGGACGTGAGCGGCCGCCGTCTTCACCTTGTCAGGTCACGCCCTATCGCGGTCTATTGACCTTTCGCGTCTCGGCATGTTCCTTCCCGGCATGGTCGTCTCCACTGTCGCACGCGGACAAAGCCGGCGCTTCGCCCTGCCCAATCTCCTGACCTACGGACGGGTCGCCGCCGTGCCGGTCGTGGTCGGCTGCCTGTTCTGGCCGGGCGTCGCCGCGGCGCGCTGGGCGGCGCTGGCGATCTTCATCCTGGCCGGGATCAGCGACTTCCTCGACGGCTATCTGGCGCGCGCCCTGGCGCAGCAATCCTCGCTCGGCCGCATGCTCGATCCGATCGCCGACAAGCTGCTCGTCTCGGCCGTGCTGCTGATGCTGGCGGCCGACCATACAATCACGAGCGTCTCGCTTTGGGCGGCCATCGTCATCCTGTGCCGCGAAATCCTCGTCTCCGGCCTGCGCGAATTCCTGGCGGAGCTCAAGGTCTCGGTGCCGGTGAGCAAGGTTGCCAAGTGGAAGACCTTTCTGCAGCTCGTGGCGCTCGGCTTTCTCATCGCCGGGCCGGCGGCCGAGCCGATCCTGCCCGGCACCACCCACATCGGCCTTGCGCTGCTCTGGGTCTCGGCGCTCCTTACGCTTTACACCGGCTGGGATTATCTAACGGCGGGGGTCAAATATCTCGTCGATGAGGATGAGACGCCATGAAGGCCCGCTATTTCGCCTGGGTGCGCGAGCGCATCGGCCTCGCCGAAGAGGAGATCGCGCCGCCGGCCTCGGTCAAGACGATCGCCGATCTCATCGCCTGGCAGCAGCAGCGTGGCGAGAATTATGCGGCGGCCTTTGCCAACGCGGCGACGATCCGCGCCGCGCTCGATCGCCAGCATGTGAAGCCCGGCACGCCGATTGCCGCGGCCGCGGAAGTCGCCTTTTTCCCGCCGATGACGGGCGGCTGAGATGAAGCGCATCTTGCGCGTCCAGGAGAAAGCCTTCGACGCCGCAGCCGAGATCGCCGCGCTCGAAATCGACAGCGCGACCGGCGCGCTCGTGACCTTCACCGGGCTCTGCCGCGACGAAGGCGGCACGCTCGCCGCGCTTGAGATCGAAGCCTATCCGGAAATGGCGGAGGCCGAGATCGGCCGCGTCGTGACCGAAGCAGAACGCCGCTGGCCGCTCGACGCCGTGCTTGTCGTCCACCGCACGGGCATGATCGGCGCCGGCGAGGCCATCGTCCTCGTCGCGACCGCCAGCGCGCATCGGGACGAGGCATTCCACGCCGCCGAATTCCTCATGGACTATCTGAAGACCCGTGCGCCCTTTTGGAAAAAGGCGCACAGGCGCGACGGGAGTGCCGGCGACTGGGTTGCGGCAAAGGACGACGACGAGGCCGCCGCGGCGCGCTGGATCAGTTCGAAACCGGCGCTTTGATGTCGGCGTAGTCGTAGCGCAGCGACAGGAACTGATGCCGGATCTTGCCATCCGGCGCGGTCGGACCGGCAATCGTGGTCTCGGTATGCGCCAGCGTCCCCGTATCGACCGAAACCCAGATCTTGGTCGTCACATTGATCGTGTCGGTCTTGTCGGCGCCGGTATAGACCGCGAATTTCTTGCCGTCGATCGTATCATCCCCGAGCTGCTTGCAATCGGTGAAGCTCTGCGCGCTCGATTCGACCCGCTGCTGCAGCTCAGAGACGACGGCGTGGATGTCTTTCCACTGGCCGTTCGGCAATTTCACGAAGACCTGGCTGCCGGTGAAAATCGTCTCGGTCGAAATCGGCTTCTTCGTGATCGTGGCGTCGCCCGCCGGCGGGTCCTTGGGATCGAAGGAGATGGTCCCGACGCTGTGATAGGGCGTCTTGGAATTCTTCACCATCGCGTCGGTGAGGCCACGGCAGGCGGAATCATCGGCGCGCGCCGGCGCCAGGCCCAAACCCAGAAACCCGAGCGCCCCGCACATCAGCGCCGGCTTCGCCCACACGGCCATTTTTCCACGCATCCCGACCTCTCCCTTAACTCCAACCCGGTTCGCCGGGGCTTATAGCGGCCCGCAGGGGCAGCGTCACCCGGACGCCAATCGCTTCATCAATGAGGCAAGATCAGGGCGCTTTGCGAGGCGGGATTTTGGCGCGGGCCGGCCTTTGGGCGCGGGCGGTCGGATAGGCTCCGGCTCGCTATGGAGGGGGCGCGAGGCTTTTCTCGGCGGCCAGCGACATCCGAAGCAGTTCGACAAGGCTTCGGGCGCCTGTCTTCGCCTTGAGATTAGCGCGATGACCTTCGACAGTCTTCCGGCTGATACCCAGTTCGTGCGCGATGGCTTTGCTCGATCGTCCTCGCAGCAATCCGGCCAACACGTCGCCTTCTCTTTTAGACAAGCTTGCGAGCCGCAGGCGAATCGCGCGCGATTCAGGATTGTGGTCATGCGCCTGCTTCAAAACATGGCAGACGATCGCCAGCAGGGTTTGCTCTTCAAACGGCCTTTTAAGACAGCTGTTCGCGAGCGCTTTCTTTTCCGGGGTGCAGAAGACAGGATTGGCGTGCCCTGTCGTGACGATGAACGGCAGGGCAAGATGGCGCCGATGTATTTCAGCCATGAGCCCGAAGCCGGCACCGTCCGGCATGTCGATGTCGATCAAGACGCAACCGGTCGCGGACGGCGCGATTGCATCCAGGAAGGCTTTCGGCGAATCATAAGTTCGAACGTCAAATCCTGCCCTGACAAGCGGCGATCTGAGCGAGTCCCGAACCGCAGGGTCATCGGCAACGATAGATATAACGGACTGAGATCTAATGAATTCCTGGCTTATGTCGTGCGAAAAGGAAAGCGGCATATTTTACCCGATTATGACGGCACATATGGATGTTTCCCCGCTCGTCAGTCCAAATGCAGATCGGACCGCAGGCAGCCGGAATTCGTGATCATTCCAAGCATGTCGTTATGGATGAATTGCGCGAGCTCTTTTCACCATTCTCCATAAATCGTGCCGTCGACCAGCCGCCAAACAAACCAGTCGAATGATGTTTCGCCATATTCATCTGTGGCGCTGCCGATGACGACCTTGGCCGCATCGTCGCCGTGCTTGTGCGCAGCCTGAATCACACTGCTGATCTTGATCGAGTGGTAACCCCAATCGAGTAACCTGCGTTCGACGTAGGTTTGCGCTTCGAGAGGGCTAACCATTGGCTTCGCAGGCCGCATCGGCAAAAAACGGAATATCCGGCCAGTAGCGGACGGAACCGCGCCAGATCATCGTGCTCAAAATTTCGATCTCTGCGCGCAGTCGCTCATTTTCTCGCTCCAAGAGCGGGAAAGCGAATGCGTCTCGCTTAATGTGCCTCGGGTGTAACTCGTGATGCTCGCGGTCTTCACCAAGGAAGCTTCTGCAATCCAAGCATCGAAAGCCGGTTTCCCCGATCTTCTCGTCTGATATGCGCTTGGTCATGACGCGCTCCTGAAGGTTGCCCTTTACCAACCTCTGAATGCCGAAGATCAAAATCGGCACAATGCATCTTGCCTGGCTGTTTTTCCTATCAGGAAACTATAATTATTATCACGAAATGGAGCAAGCGAAATTTTCGAGAGCAAATTTAAAATCGTCACGGCTTAGTTTCAGAGCGAGAGCTTGGGCATAAGGCGGGTCGGAATCTCGCGTGCACCATTCGCGCAATCTTCATGGCCAAGCGGGAAATCGCGAAAAAGCTCGTCCTAAAGCAGGGATTTTCCCCGGCTTGTCTGTCGCTGAAGCGCAAGGCCTATTCGCGACGCCAACACCCCGCGAAAGGTTCGTCTAAATGTACAATAATTTTGAAGTATTCCAGCAATTCGGCAAGGAACGGTTCGAAGCTGCCAGCACGTTTGCCGCTTCGCTCGCGAAGGGCTTCCAGACGATTGCTGCAGAGGTCGCTGATTATTCGAAGAACTCTCTGGAGACCGGCTCGGCCCATGCCGAAAAGGTCCTCGGCGCCAAATCGCTCGACACCGCCGTCCAAATCCAGTCCGACTATGCCAAATCGACCTATGAAGACTTCCTCGCGCACACCAAAAAGGTCGGCGAGCTTTATACCCAGCTGCTGAAAGAAGCTTTCACGCCGCGGGACGTTGGCCTCGTCAAAGTTCCGGCCGGTACCGCCGTCAAGTGAGGCGATGGAATTTGGGCTGGGCGACACCCGGCTCCAGCGCGGTGGCGCCGCCGGCGGAATCGACCTGATCGAATCCGACATCGAATCCCGCCGGTGGGATAAGAATGAGGAAACAGCCCCATGGGCCGGGTGGCACTAGTCAGCGGCGGCACGCGCGGGATAGGCGCGGCCGTCAGCAAAGCTTTGGCGAAAGCAGGTTATCGCGTTGCGGCGGTCTATGCCGGCAATGATGAGGCAGCAGCCAAATTCAAGAGCGAAACAAACATCCCGGTTTATAAATGGGATGTCTCAGATTGCGAGGCTTGCGCGGCTGGCCTCGGCAAGGTCACGGCCGATCTCGGGCCCGTCGAAGTCCTCATCAACAATGCCGGCATCACCCGCGATACGACGCTTCACAAGATGAAGCCGGAGCAATGGTATGCCGTCATCAACACCAATCTCAATTCGCTGTTCAACATGACCCGGCCGGTGATCGAGGGCATGCGCGAGCGCGGCTTTGGCCGCATCGTCAACATCTCATCGATCAACGGACTGAAAGGCCAGATCGGCCAGGCGAATTATGCCGCCTCGAAGGCCGGCGACATCGGCTTCACCAAGTCGCTGGCGCAGGAGAATGCCAAGAAGGGCATCACCGTCAATGCCATCGCCCCGGGCTATATCGCCACCGAAATGGTGCAGGCGATTCCGCAGGAGGTCTTGGAAAAGACCATTCTGCCGCAGATCCCCGTCGGCAGGCTTGGCAAGGTCGAAGAGATCGCGCGCTGCGTTCTTTTCCTCGTCGCGGAGGACGCGGGTTTCATCACCGGCGCGACTCTCTCGGTCAACGGCGGGCAATTCCTCGGCTGATGTCTGGACAGGGAGACCTGGTGCGGGCGGTCGGAATCGAACCGACACTCTGTTACCAGAACCAGATTTTGAGTCTGGCGCGTCTACCAGTTCCGCCACGCCCGCCGAGGTGGAGGCGCTGACTTATAAGATTGCCGCGCGGCCCGCAAGCAGCGGGCCGCTGCATTTTGCACCGTCACGCACGTCGCGGCCTATTTGGCGTCGCCGGCGGGCTGGAGGATGACCGAAGCCTCCGAAGTCTGCGTGACATAGGTGAGCGATTCCAGGAAATAGAGTTTTACCGCGCTCTCGGTATGGCTGAGGTAGCCGATCGAAATATCCTGCCCGAGGTAAAGATCGAAATCGCCGCCGCGGGTCGTCAGCACGACACCGCCCTTGATGGCGGGACTCCAGATGATCTCCTTGTCCACGAGCTCGCGAATATGCTTCAGCACCGGATAGCCATCGTCGCTCGCGCCGGTGATCCGCGTATAGGGTTCGGCGCCGAGCAGCAGCGCATAGGGTCCGTTGACGCCGGCAAGGCGCAGCCGCTCGACGGCCTCGGCGACGGCATCTGGATAGGCCCGCACGTCGGTTGGCAGCGCGACCGGCTGATTGCTCGTCGCCTGGCGCACGCCTTGAATGCCGGCATCGGCATAGCCCTCGAAGACCGCATGGTCCTCGGCGAACGCAATGGTGCGGGCGGCGTCCTTCAACGGCTGCCAGTCGGAATCATTCGAGCCGCGCTCCACGTCATCGATCGCCTGACGCGTGAGCTCGAAGGGAACCTTCAGTTCGATGAGCGGCCTGACCTCGCGCTGCGACACCTCAAGGCCGTTGCAGAGCGGCGTGATCGGACGCGTATGGCCGGTGCCGATCGACGAGAAATCAACGCCCTTGGGGCCCTCGATATCGACGACGCGGCGCGCGGCGAGATACCGCTTCAGCGTCCGCGACGCCTCTTCCTCGATCTGCTCCCAGGCGCTGCTGGAAATCGGCGCCAGCTCGCGATGAAGGTTATTCATTCTGACCCTCTTCTTTCAGAGAACCGATCCCAAGCGATCCGTCGGACCGCGGCTTTGACGAAATGGGCGGCGCCGCGTTGCCTTCAGGCTCGACAGGCGGCGGCGACCCGGCATCTTCCGGCGCGACGGCATCGAGAAATGTCGCCGTCGGCACGAAAAACAACGAGCCGGTGACGGCGCGGCTGAAGTCGAGCAGCCGGTCATAGTTTCCCGGCGGATTGCCGACGAACATATTCTCCAGCATCCGCTCGATCCGGCGCGGCGCGCGGGCATAGCCGATGAAATAGGTGCCGAACTCGCCCACGCCGATGCTGCCGAACGGCATGTTGTCGCGAACGATCTGCAATTGCTCGCCGTTCTCGTCGACGATGTTAGTCAGGACATTATGCGCATAGGGCTGTTTGGCCGCGTCGTCGATTTCAATGTCCGACAATTTCTTGCGGCCGATGATGCCCTCTTGCGTCTCGACCGGCAGCGCGTTCCATTTATCGAGATCGTGAAGATATTTTTGCACGATGACGTAACTTCCGCCGGCGAACGGCGGGTCCTCGTCACCGATGATGACGGCATCGATCGAGGCTTGGCCGACGGGATTCTCGGTGCCGTCGACGAACCCGATCAAGTCACGGTCATCGAAATATTTGAACCCATGCGTTTCATCGACGACGCGGATCGCACGGCCAAGCCGCGACACGATCTGCGCGGCGAGTTCGAAGCAGAGGTCCGTGCGCGTCGCGCGAATGTGAAAGAGAAGATCGCCGGGTGTCGAAACGGCATGATGCACGCCGCGGATCTCGCGAAACGGATGGAGATCCTTGGGCCGCGCACCGTCAAACAGCCGATCCCAGGCCGCCGCGCCGAAACCCATCACGCAGGAGAGCCCGCTGTTCAAGTCGCGGAATCCTACCGCGCGGATGAGCGACGACAGATCGGCGCAAAAGGCGCGAACGGTCTCCGCGCTGTCGCTTGCCTCATTCAATGTCGCGACGATGAAAATCGCCGAGCGGGAAAGTCTTGCCGCGACAGGCTGGCTCTCAATCGAAACCACCGACAACTCCCCCGAAACCTGTCACAGCCTGCGCCGCGATCTTCCTGGCGCAGGAAGAAAGCGCGTGGTGCGGGCGGTCGGAATCGAACCGACACTCTGTTACCAGAACCAGATTTTGAGTCTGGCGCGTCTACCAGTTCCGCCACGCCCGCAGGGATGAAGGCGCCGAATTATAAGATCGCCGCGCCGCGGGCAAGCCGCCCTCTTAACTGAAACACGCCCAAACGGTGCGAATTGGATACGCCGCCTCATCCGCCACCCGGGGTTGCGCTCCAGGGCAAAGAAATCTGGATGATTGCGTTAATAAACTGATTACCGCTTTCACGCTTGAGCGTGGCCGCACGCAGGCAATGGTCCTATTAGGATTGTGTTTACCTGACGGAGGCGAGCGTCATGCCCTACGTCCGTAGCACTTTCCTGAAACTGGCCATCGCCGCCGCTCTACTTTACCTGAATGGGCTTGCTTTCGGCGTCCCTGGCGACAGCGATGATTTCGTACTCTCGCAATATCTGACGCGCGAGAAATACCGTCACAATGCCGAGCAGAATCTGCGGCATCCCAAACCACAAGGCTTGGGACCCGCAGTTGAAGCGAGATAAGCGCTTAGGCGAGCGCGCTTTCCCACTCGCGCACGTCGACGAAACGGCCAGCGACGGCCGCCGCCGCGGCCATGGCCGGGGAGACGAGATGGGTGCGGCCCTTGAAGCCCTGCCGGCCCTCGAAATTGCGGTTCGAGGTCGAGGCGCAGCGCTCGCCCGGCGCCAGCCGGTCGGGGTTCATGGCGAGGCACATCGAGCAGCCGGGCTCGCGCCAGTCGAAACCGGCGGCCCTGAAGATCTTGTCGAGACCTTCCGCCTCGGCCTGCGCCTTGACGAGGCCTGAACCCGGCACGACCATCGCATTGACCCGGTCCGACACCCGCTTGCCTTCGACGATCTTGGCGGCGACGCGCAAATCCTCGATGCGGCCATTGGTGCAGGAGCCGATGAAGACGCGGTCGATGGCGACATCGCTGATCTTCTCGCCGCCTTGCAGGCCCATATAGTCGAGGGCGCGGCGGATCGAGGCGCGCTTGGCCTCGGTCGCGCCGAGGTCGGGCGTCGGCACCCGGCCATTGATCGAGATCACATCCTCGGGGCTCGTGCCCCAGGTGACGATCGGCGGCAGGTTGGCGGCGTCGAGCCGGATTTCCCGGTCGAAATACGCGCCTTCGTCGGATTGCAGCGTCTCCCAGAAGCGCCGCGCTTCGTCCCAGGCGGCGCCTTTCGGCGCGCGCGGCCGGTCCTTGATGAAGGCATAGGTCTTTTCGTCGGGCGCGATGAGGCCTGCGCGGGCGCCGCCTTCGATCGTCATGTTGCAGACGGTCATCCGGCCTTCCATCGTAAGGTCGCGGATCGCCTCGCCGGCATATTCGATGACATGGCCATTGCCGCCGGCGGTGCCCATCTCGCCGATGATCGCCAGGATGATGTCCTTGGCGAAGACGCCGGGGCCGCGCTTGCCGTCGACGACGACGCGCATGTTCTTGGCCTTCGACTGGATCAGCGTCTGGGTCGCCAGCACATGCTCGACCTCGGACGTGCCGATGCCATGCGCCAGCGCGCCGAACGCGCCATGCGTCGAGGTATGGCTGTCGCCGCAGACGATCGTCGTGCCGGGAAGCGTGAAGCCCTGCTCCGGCCCGATGATGTGGACGATGCCCTGGCGGCGGTCCTGCTCGTTGAAATAATCGATGCCGAAATCCCGCGCATTGGTGGCGAGCGTCTCGACCTGGATGCGGCTTTCCTCATCCTTGATGCCTTGCGAGCGGTCGGACGTCGGCACGTTGTGATCGACGACGGCGAGCGTCTTCTCCGGCGCGCGCACCGGCCGGCCGGCAAGCCGCAGCCCCTCGAAGGCCTGCGGGCTCGTCACCTCATGGACGAGATGACGGTCGATATAAATGAGACAGGTGCCATCATCCTGACGATCGACGACGTGATCGTCGAAAATTTTGTCATAGAGCGTGCGTAACTCGGCCATGATTCAAGCACTCTTCATAAGGTTACGACCCCGGGCCGCTTGCCGCCGCGGCATATCTGGCGGAAACTCCGGCGTTATTAGCCCCAACGCCGATATAGGAACAATTATAAAAACGTCATTGCCTCTATGCGGAGGCGTCTGGGCTCGCAAGAGCGGAATGCGAAAAATGGATGCCTGTTTTTCGCAAACGGCGCGGCTCCAAGTTTTCGGCCCTAAGTTTTAAGACTCGATCATGTTTTATGATTTTGGGTCGATTCGATCCAAAATCGCCGTGGTCGAGGCCCGGATCAGCGGAGAACAGCATGCGCCCGCCCGTCGCGCCCTATCTCACCGTTTCGCCGGCCATGGCCGCGATCGCTTTTTATACGACCGTTTTCGGGGCGAAGCAGCAGGCGCTGATGCCGGCCCTGGACGGGCTGCGAATCATGCATTGCGAGCTTTTGATCAACGGCGGCTCGGTCATGCTCGCCGACGCCTTTCCCGAATTCGGCAACACCCGCGTCCCGGTCCCCGGCGAGCCGATGACCGTCTCAGTCAGCCTCGAATTCGAGACCTCCGAGGAGGTCGATCTCGTGTTCAAGCGGGCGATCGGGCTCGGCAGCAAAGGCGAGACGAACCCGACCAATAGTTTCTGGGGCACAAGGCTCGCGACCTTCCGCGACCCGTTCGGCCATCGCTGGATCCTGAACGCCCCGCTCGGCTGACGTGGAGCCTACGGCTTATTTGCCCTTGCCGCCGCCCTTCGGGGCGCGGATCGCGCCCGCGGCCTTCTTCACCGGCGCGGCCTTCTTCACCGTCGGCGCCTGGGCATTGGCGGCTTCGCGCGCGGCCTTTGCCTCCGGCGTCTCCAGCCTCTCGGCGATACGGGCCGACTTGCCGCGGCGGTCGCGCAGATAATAGAGCTTGGCGCGGCGCACCTTGCCGCGACGCAGAACCTTGATCGAGTCGATGTTCGGCGAATAGATCGGGAAGACGCGCTCGACGCCCTCGCCATAAGAAATCTTGCGGACGGTGAAGCTCTCGTTGAGGCCGCCGCCGGTGCGGGCGATGCAGACGCCCTCGTAGGCCTGAACGCGGGTGCGCTCGCCTTCCTTCACCTTGACGTTGACGACGATCGTGTCGCCCGGCTGGAAGACCGGGACCGGCCGTACCGCGGCGAGCTTGGCCGCCTGAGCTGCTTCGAGCTCTTCGATAATATTCGCCATAGAAATAATCCTTCCGTTTCGCCTGGGTTCGGCCGCAGCCGCCAGGCGGGCGTTTCGGAACGCTGTTGTAAGTTAAGGCGCGGCTTCTACACGAGGCAGTGCGCTTTGTCGAGCAGGCCGCGCATCAGGGATTTGGCTTTGGACCCGCCGCGATCAGCGCCTCGAGCCGCGCCATATCCGCCGGCGTCGCCGGATTATAGACCACCATGGCAAGGTCGGTGCGGCCATCGACGGCGAAGACCGAATATTCGAACGAGTAGGGCCCGAGAACCGGGTGGCGGATGTGCTTGACGGCCTCGCCATGGGCGCCCTGAAGATCATTGTCGCGCCACATCGACCGGAACTCGGGGCTGAGCCGGCTGAGCTCCTCAACCAGCGGCCCGACCTCCTCGGCGGCGCCGGCGCGCGCCGTATCGACCCTGAAGGCGCCCAGGATGAACCGCGCCACGCTCGCCCAATCATAATGCGCCGCGCGGGCGCGCGGATCGAGGAAGATGTGGTGCAGGATGTTGCGCCGTTCCGGCGGCAGCGATCCATAGTCGGTCAGCATCACGGTTGCCGCCCGGTTCCAGGCAACGACATCCCAGATCGCGGTCCTGATGATCGCAGGGGTCGGGTCCAATGCATCGAGGACGCGCTGCAGCCGCGGCGTGACGCCATCGTTCTTGCGGTAACGCACTTCCGGCGGGCGGCCGAGACCGAGCAGGAAGAGATGCTCGCGCTCGACATCGGTCAGCATCAGCGCGCGGGCGATCCGATCGAGCACGTCGGCCGAAGGCGCGCCGCCGCGCCCTTGTTCGAGCCAGGTGTACCAGGTCGGGCTGATATTGGCGCGCTGCGCCACTTCCTCGCGGCGCAGGCCGGGCGTGCGGCGGCGCGCCGGCGGAAAGCCCAAGGCGGCAGGATCGAGCTTCATGCGGCGGTCCTTCAGATAGACCCCGAGCAAATTTTCGGTCGTGAGGTGCTCGCTCATCCCGTTAGTCGTTTTACTATGATAAACTCACTACTTTACTAGAATAGACCGTGCCCCGACATCTGTCTCCACAAACCTTTGGAGACTTGTTCATGCGCGTGTTTGTCACTGGTGCGACGGGATTCGTCGGCCTGCCCGTCGTCAAGGAACTGATCAATGCCGGGCATCAAGTCCTCGGCCTGACCCGTTCGGACGAAGGGGCCAAAGCCTTGGCCGCCATCGGCGCGGACGTTCATCATGGCTCGCTTGAAGAGCTTGAGAGCTTGCGCTCGGGGGCGAATGCTTCGGACGCCGTCATTCATCTGGCCTTTATTCACGATTGGTCGAATTTTGCGCAGAGTTGCGAGGTCGACCGGCGGGCGATCGAAGCTTTGGGGTCTGTGCTTGCCGGCTCCGATCGGCCGCTCATCGTGACAGGTGGGACGGCGGGCTTGGCCAGGCCGGGGGAAGTGACGACCGAAGACAATGATATCCCGCCGGATTTCCCATTCCCCCGGGTTTCGGAACAGACCGCTCTTTCCCTGAAAGGGGTGCGCGCGTCGGTCATGCGCCTTCCCCAGGTCCACGATACCGAAAAGCAAGGGCTGATCACTTATGCGGTCGCCGTGGCGCGCGAGAAGGGCGTGTCGGCTTACATCGGCGATGGAAGCAACCGCTGGCCGGCCGCGCATGTCTCGGATGTCGCCCGTCTTTACCGGCTTGCGCTGGAAAACAACGAAGCCGGCGCGAAGTATCATGCGGTGGCTGAAGAAGGCGTGCCGCTGCGCGACGTCGCGGAAGCCCTTGGCCGCAGCCTGAAGTTGCCGGTGAAATCCATCAGTGCCGAAGAGGCACCGGCGCATTTTGGCTGGCTGGCGATGTTCGCGGGGCGCGACCTTCGCGCCTCGAGCGAAAAGACCCGCAAGAAGCTCGGCTGGAACCCGACCGGACCAAGTCTGATCGCCGATCTGGACCGACTGCACGTCGCCGCTTAGCGGGAACGAGGCCTTGGTCTAAAGCCTGAATTCGGGTGTGAATCCCCGTCCCGTTTACGCAGCCTCTTGCTTGCGGCAAACTTTTGCGGCACGTGCAGAGCACGAATCGAAAACGGGCGGGACTTCATCGACATGACTGGCGCCTGCACGGAAGGCCTCGATACTGGATTTGTCGCGCTGGGCTATGCCAAGGTTGGCGTTCTCGGCATCGTCCAGGGCATCACCGAGCTTTTGCCCGTCTCCTCGACGGCGCATATGCGGATCGTGCCGGCACTGCTCGGCTGGCGCGATCCAGGCTCGGCCTTCTCGGCCGCCATGCAGCTTGCCGCGCTCGCCGCGGTCGTGAGCTATTTCTGGGCCGATGTGAAGGGCCTCACGGGCGGCGCCATCGCCGCCTTGCAGCGGCGCGACTATGCCGACTGGTCGCTGCGCTTCTGCGTCTGGATCCTCCTCGCGACCTTGCCGATCATCATCGTCGGTTCGCTTCTCTCCAAACTGCTCAACACCTGCAATTCGCCGCTGCGCTCGCTCGCCGCCATCGGTGTCGCCTATATCGTCATGGGCGCTTTGCTGGCGCTGGCGGAGCTCTATTCGCGCCACAAGCGCACACTCGACAATGTCGATCTGAAAGACGCGATGATCGTCGGCTTGGCGCAATGCGGCGCGCTGATCCCCGGCGTTTCGCGGTCGGGCTCGACATTCACCGCGGCTTTGTTCCGCGACCTCGAGCGCACCGAGGCGGCGCGCTTTTCCTTCTTGCTCGGCATTCCGGCCATTGCCGCCGCCGGGCTCAAAGAGCTTTACGAATTACACAAGGCGCATCTCGATGCGCATGGCTGGTCGATCCTCGGCTTCGGCCTCGTCATCGCCTCGATCTCGGCCTTCATCGCGATCTGGGGCCTGTTGCGTATCCTCGAACGCTTCGCCTCCTGGCCTTTCGCCATCTATCGCGTCCTGCTTGGCATCTTTCTGCTGGTCGCCGTCTTCGCCCATTGGCTGCCCAATTGAGCTGAGAGGCTCGGGAGGCCGTCATGCCCACCGCGCCCCGCTTCCTGCCCGCGGGCGAATCCGCGCTCGTCGTCGAATTCGGCGCAGCGATCGATCCTGCGCTCAACGACGCGGTCCATGCCTTCGATCGCGCCTTGGCGCAGGCAGTCATTCCCGGCGTTATCGAAGCGGTCCCGACCTACCGCTCGCTGATGATCCATTTCGATCCGCGTCAGCTCGCAACCGATACCTTGATCGAACAGCTCCGCCGGCTGACGGTCGCGCCCGAGACATTTGCCGGGACACTTGCGCAAGCGAAACATTGGCTGATCCCCGCCTGCTACGAGCCGCCGCATGACGAGGACCTGGCCGAGGTCGCGGCCGCGCTCGATCTTGCGCCCGAACGCGTCGTGGCGCTGCACGCTGGAGCGACCTACCGCATCTATATGTTCGGCTTTGCGCCAGGCTATGTCTTTCTCGGCGGCCTTCCGGCCGAACTCGCGATCTCGCGGCGGCCGAAGCCGCGCCCGCCCGTACCGCAAGGCGCCCTGCTGATCGCCGGCGGCCAAGCCTTGATCGCCAATCGGCCGATGCCGACCGGCTGGTACAATCTGGGGGCGACACCAGCCCTGCTTTTCGATCCGCAGCGCACGCCGCCCGTCAGCGTCGATCTCGGCGACAGGATCAGCTTCGTGCCCGTCGATGGCGCGACATTCGCAAGCTTGCGGCAGGCCGTGGCCGAGGGCCAGCCGGTGATCAGGCAGAAGGCATAGACTTTGGCGCATCTGCGCGTGCTCAGCGCCGGACCCGGCGCGACCATCCAGGACGGCGGCCGGTTCGGCTATCGCCGCTATGGGCTGACGCCGGCCGGACCGATGGATTGGGTCGCCTTCCGCACCGCCAATCTGGCGCTTGGCAATGCGGCGGACGCCGCGGCGATCGAGGTGGGGCCTGGCGGCGTCGAGCTGATCGTCGAAGCGGAAGCGCCGGTGAATCTTGCCTTTTGCGGCGGCGGCTTCACCTGGCTGCGCGGCGGTCAATTGGTCGGCGCTGCAGCCCGGCTGAGCCTGGCGCCGGGCGAGATCTTGAGCGCGCAGCCGGGCGTCGCCGGCATTTTCACCTATCTCGCCGTCGCCGGTGGCTTGCGGACGCCCGTCGAACTCGGCAGCCGCGCCACTTATACGCGTGCCGGAATCGGCGGCCTCAACGGCGGCCTGTTACGCGCCGGCGATCTGCTGCCGCTCGACGTCGCGGGTGGCTCCGGCGAGGGCGATGCCATGATTGTCGCGCCATGGTTGCGGCCCGACCTCGATGCGCCTTTACGTGTGGTGCTCGGTCCGCAAGACGATTATTTCGACCCTACAGCGCGCGATCTTTTCTTCAGCGCGCCGTTCCGGGTCGCGGCGGGCGATCGCATGGCTTATCGGCTCGACGGCCCTTCGATCGCGCAGAGCCGCGGCTATAACATCGTCTCCGATGGCGTGGCTTTGGGCGCGATCCAGATCGCCGGAGACAAAAAGCCGCTGATCCTGATGGCCGATCATCCGCCGACCGGCGGCTATCCCAAGCTCGGCCATGTCGCCCGCGCCGATATCGGCCGCCTGGCGCAATTGCGCCCCGGCCGCGCCTGCCATTTTATGGAAGTTGCCGCCGAAACCGCCCGCGAGGCGCTGCTGCGCCTGGAAAACGAGGTCGCGACAACGACAAATTTTTGCCGCCCTTTGCGCCGCCAAGTGGCACTCGACGGTGTCGCGGCGCCCGATCGCACGACGTGGTCGGCCGCCGGCAATCGTCACCCGCGTTGACTAGACGGACGCAAACTGGTCTACATCCGCCTCCATTTGGGGTTTTGCTCACCGATTATGACAGATGCTGCCGTCAAGAAGCCGGGCTCCGGAATCACGGGCGAATTTGCCGAAAGGCTGGGACTCGTCACGCCGCTCGAGCGGGCTTGGCATTTTCGCGAGCTGATCCGCGCCGTCGTCCGGCGCGAGTTGATGGCGCGCTTTAGCGGCTCGATCCTCGGCTGGCTCTGGGCGATCTTCGGGCCGCTGCTGATGCTGTCGGTCTATACGGTCATTTTCTCGCATGCCGTCGGCATTCGCAGCCAAACGGCGTCGCATGGCGTCGCGAATTATTCGCTGAACATCTTTGTCGGCCTCATCATGTTCAACCTGTTCGCGGAGCTCGCCTATCGGGCGCCCGGCCTGTTGCACGAACATGTGAACTTCATCAAAAAATCGATCTTCCCGAGCGAAACCTTGGCTTGGACGGCGGCGATCCGCGCCAGCGTCTATGCCGGAATCAGCTTCTGCGTGTTGCTGTTCTTCATCGTGGTCATCACGCATCAGCTGGCGCCGACGATCCTGCTGCTGCCGTTCGTTTTCGTGCCGTTTTTCCTTTTTCTGATGGGCGTGTCGTGGTTTCTGATGGCGCTCGGCTCGTTCACGCGCGATGTGATGCATCTGATGGCCTCGATCGTCCCGGTCTTCATGTTTGCCACGCCGATCTTCTATTCCATCGATGACGTGCCGCCGGGTTTGCGCTACGTGTTGCGGCTCAATCTGATCGGCGACTACGTCGAGCTCATGCGCGACATCGTCCTGCTCAATCGACTGCCGAATCTCTGGCTTTATCTGGGGACCGTCCTTATCTCCCTTGTTATCTTCCGCTCCGCCTATCGATTCTACATGCGCTACAAGAATGTCTTCGTCGATGTCATCTGAAGTCGCAATCAGCTGCAAAGGCGTCGGCAAGGCGTTCCAACTTTACCTGAAGCGGAACGACCAGCTTTATCAGGCGCTGTTTGGCCGGTGGAGGCAGTTCTACCATCCGCATTGGGTTCTGCGTGACATCAGCTTCGAAGTCCGGCGGGGCGAGACCTGGGGCATCATCGGCCGCAACGGCACCGGCAAGACGACTTTGCTGCAGCTCATCTGCGGCATCAGCAAGCCGAGCTGCGGCGACATCGAGGTCAAGGGGCGGATCGCCCCGATCCTGGCGCTCGGCGCCGGTTTCGATCTCGAATTGACGGGGCGCGAGAATGCGCTGATCGGCGGCGCCATTCTCGGCCTGCGCCGCAGGGACATTCTGCCTAAGCTCGATTCGATCGCGGCTTTCGCCGACATCGGCGAATTCTTCAACCAGCCGCTTAAAATGTATTCAAGCGGCATGATGGCGCGGCTCGCTTTCGCGGTCTGCGCCCATGCCGATGCCGATATTCTGATCGTCGACGAGGCGCTGTCCGTCGGCGATGCGACCTTCGCCAAGAAATGCGACGATTACATCAAGGATTTCGCCTCGAGAGGGACGATTCTTGTCGTCTCGCATGATCTCACCACGCTTGAGACCTTGTGCGACAACATCCTCTGGATCGACGACGGCCACGTTGCGGCCATTGGCCGCCCCGCCGAGGTGACCGCCGCTTATCGACGCGCCTTCAACATCGTCAAGCAAGTCAGCGTGCCGCGTCTCGTCGTCTGACGCCGCCGCAAAAATCAAACTTGGTCACAGCGAAGCCGCGGCGCCGCTCGGCACACGGGGATCGCGACGGTTCTTGCCCTTTACGGCAAAGCGCGATTGCTGGCGAAGGATCAAGGCGAGGGCCACCACGAATTCGAGGCCGATCGCCACGGCGACGAGAAACACCAGGAAGGGGTCGCGCCGCACCAGGCTTTCCGTGCCGATCAGGATGCCGATATGGATCACCGGAATTGCGACGAGCGCCGCCATCGTGGTGGCATTGCGCCCCGTCGTGCTCGATAGGGTCAAGACAAGGCCGATCGCCAGCAGCGCATGCGACAAGGCCATGATCGGAATGCCGAAACGTTTGGCCGCCTCACTCATCCAATCGGCGAGGTTCTGCGGCTTGTCGCGGCCGGGCCAAGCCGCCAGAAATTCCGCGCCGGGCATTTCGAACACGCCGCGCCAGCCGCGCTTCGGCATGCCGTTCGTGCCCTGCATGTCGAGCTGAATCACATATTGATCGAAATCGGCGGTGCGGATCTCGTCAGAGCCATTCGGCCGGCTCTGAAACGAGCCATGGGTCATGACCAGCAAGACGCCGTGTTCGTTGCGGCGAAACTCGGTCTGCTTGGCGGTGATGATTTCCTCTTCCTTTTTCGTCGCATTGTATTGGTGGATGAACATGCCCTCGACGATATCTTCGGTCTTCCAGCGCTTGAAATAGAGCGTCCGCGAGCCGTTATCGAATGTGTAGAATTGCGCCGGCTCGAGCATCCGGTGATTGAGCGAATTGCGGATGACGTAGATGACGTCGTGCATCTGGCCGACATTGTTCGGCGCGATGACGATGGACACCCAATAGCCCAGAACGACCGCGATCGCGGCGACGGCCGCCGCCGGCACGCAGATCGACAGGACCGAAAGACGCAGCGAATAAAGCACAGCGATCATGCCCTCGGTGGCCATGCGCGAAAACTCCAGCGCCACGGCAACGCCGACGGCCATCGGCAAAGCGAGATAGACGGCGGTCGGCAAGGTTCCCATCAGCGCCGGCATCAGCAGGCCGCTGCGCACCGCGGACGACGGCAAATAGTGGAAAAGCTGCGTCATCACCACGGGCACGCAAAGCCCCACTTCGAGCAAGACGACGGTGAGAAAGATCCGCCGACCAAGATAGACGTAAAGCAGCCTTGGCACTTGCTAATTCTCTGCTTTTATTAGCGTTTGCGGGATGTGCCGCCGGGCGTTTCGGATCGTTCCGTCATCATTCCGGCGCATTGATTCGCGACTGGTTTGTCCTTGCCTACGATCGACCGCGGCAAGTAAATCTTGCGTGCGCCGACCCGCGCCCTGGATTAAGCATATCTCGCCTCTCCCCGGAGGTCCGCTGCTGACTTGTGGCTATAACCACGGTAGAAGCAAATATATAGTTTCCATTCGCGTTGTGTACCCAAGCGCTTAGGCCAGACGATGAACTTGAGGGCGCGGAGGCCGCAGGCAGGCAAACCCCTATGAACATTTCGGCCCCATTGCGAGACACTTCGACGCGAGAGATCAATTCACAGTGGACTGGATTTCAGCTCCCCTGCGTCAGCGTCGTCGTCGTCAATTATAATTACGGCCGTTTTCTGGAACAGGTCGTCAATAGCGTTTTCGGCCAGACCTATCCGAACGTTGAATGCATCGTCGTCGACAATGCCTCGACCGACGCAAGCCTCGACATATTGACCTCGCTCGAGGCGCGTTATCCACAGCTTCGCGTCGTCCGGCGCGCGACCAATGACGGCCAGACCGCAGCCTCCCTCGACGGCTTGGAGATTGCCCGCGGCGCCTATGTGATTTTCATGGATGCGGACGATCTTCTGCTGCCGCAGGCGGTCGACGCGCATATGTTCGTCCATCTTTCGCTGCGCGTGCATGTCGGCATCACGTCGGGCGACATGCTGCAGAGTACGGATGACCAGATCGTCGTCGGCACGGGCGAGCAATTGAATCGCTATATCCTGAGCGGTTCGGGACGGCGTGAAAATCTGCTGCGAAACTATGAGCACGCCTTCGAGCCCCACTGGCCGCCGGCCGGCCTCGCCGAATCCCTGCGCGACAAAGTCCATCTCGTGCCGCACGCGACGGTGAAATGGGTCTGGTCGCCGACCTCCGGCCTCTGTTATCGCCGCGATGCGCTGCGCCAGTTCGTCGACAATCCGCCGTTGGCCGGACTCCGAACCGGTACGGATATGTATTTCGCGCAAGGCATTTGCAGCCTTTACGGCGGCGCCATCATCGACACGCCGGTGTTCGTTTATCGCATTCACGGCGGCAATGAGTTCTCGCGCCAGCCGCAGCTCAACCGCTACAAGGTTTACGACTCGACGTCGCACAACAATAACGATTATGCGCGCCAGCTTCTCATCGATCATCTCGTTTTGAAGGCGGACCGCTTCTATAATCATAGCCAGGTGCCGTTCGATTATTTCCTCGCGCTCGTGCGGCTCGACCAGCGCGACCCCGATCCGCATCCGCAATTGCCGGCCTGGCGGCGCCGCTCGCGCGCGGCCGCACAATTGGTCGATCATTATCCCGACGTCGCCGCAGCGATCGGCCCCTGGAAGACCCGCGCTCTATTGCTCTGGCTGCGGGTCCCACCCTCGGTCATCGCGCAGGTTGCGCGGCAAGACGCGTGACAGCGGGTCCGCCGACCACAGTGCCCGCCGCGGACCTTGCGGACAAGACCGTCCTCCTCGTTCATCCCGCATGGCATTCCTGCGGCAGCTATAATGTCTTCGCCGCGCAGGCCGAGGCCTATCGGGCGCTTGGCGCACAGGTGCACAGCCTCGCGGTCGATGGATTCCCCGGCAATACCGCGCAATCATCCGCCGCAAAGGCCTATGTCGCGGCGACGCAGGACCTGAAGGTCGGCGAACGATTTTTCACCGGCATGCCATTCGCCGCCGTCCCGACGCGGACCTTCGCAGACGCGGCCAATGCCTGGCTGCACGGCGATTACGCCGCCATGCTGGTCGAGGCCGCGCGCCGATCCGCCTTGCCCGAAGCGCTGCGGACGATGCCGATCGACCTCATTCACTGCAATCATTTCTTCTGCATGCCGGTCGCTGTCAGGCTGCGCGGCGACCGTGACGTTCCGGTGCTGCTCGACACGCATGATCTGCAAGCGCGGCAATTCGCTTTGCGCAACCGCGACGCCTGGACGCTCGCCCCCAAAGCCACATACGAGACGATGCTGGCGCGCGAACTCATCGAAATGCGCGCCGCCGATCGGCTGATCCATCTCAACACCGAGGAGGCGGAATCTTTCCGCGCGCTGCTGCCGGAAAAGAGCCATGTGCTGCTCTTCCCGGCCGTTTCGCCGATGCCGCTCAGCCGCGGCAACCACATCGTCATCGTCGCCAGCGCCAACTATCCGAACTTCCTTGGGCTCAAATGGTTTTTGAGCGAGGTGATGCCGCAGGTCGGCGATAGTCCCGTCCGCATCATCGGCAATATCGATCGCCTCGTCCGCTGGCACACGCCAAAGCTCTATCGCCGCTACAAGTCGCTGTTTGCCGGCTTCACCGGCGATCTCGCCAAGGTCTATGCCGAGGCCGGCACGATTCTCCTGCCGACGACATCGGGCTTCGGCATTTCGATCAAGACCGTCGAGGCGCTTTCGAGCGGCGCGCGGCTGATCGCCACACGGCCGGCGTTCCGCGGCATGGGGATCGAGCCGGCAGACCTGAACAATGTCGCCCTCGTCGAGACCGCGGCGGACTTTGCCAGCGCCATGCGACACTCCGCGCAGGCGCCGGCCTTGAGCGAAGACGCTTGCGCCAACAGCGATACGCGGCGGCTCTACGAGAAATTCTTCACGCCCGCCGTCTATCGGGAAAGGCTTGCGGCGCTCGCACTTGCCGCGCTTGCCGAACCGCAAGTGCCGCATGGCGTCAACGTGACCGCCGGCGCCGGGCGCTAAAGCGTCGGACGTTCAAATTAAATCGCTCGGCGCTTTTAAGCCTTTCTCATCGCATCGGATTCATCCGAAAACCGCTTCGCACTTTTCGGTCCGATGCTCTAGGGACGAAACCGCGCCGCGGCCTTGTCGGCAAATTGGTGCCAGTACTGATCGATGGGCCGCTGCCGGCGCGGCATGCCGATAATGCCCGGCCAATGGCAGAAATAGAGCTTATCGCCCCTGAAATCGACCGGCCCTTCCGGGCTCAAGGTGATGCCGTCGCTCTTATAATAGCTCTCGCCCGAAGCGGTCGGGATGATCTCTTTCAAGGTCGCGATCTTCAGGCCGCTGCGGTGCACGACGAAATTGGTCAGCGGCTGGGCAAACAGGCCGCCGCGCTGGCGCACGGTGTGAAAGATCCGCTCATCCTTGGCGATCACATCATAGAAATTCTGCAGCGAAAGAACGTGCCGCGACGTGACGAAGAATCCGTCATTGAACAAGAGCGCATCGCGCAGGAAGTCGTAGTCCTTATGCCGCGAATTATAGATGTAGTCGTGGCACCGCGCCGAGACGATGAACTCCGCCTTTCCCGACTCGATATGGCCGAGGACCTTGGTGAAATCCTGCAGCATGATCGTATCGACGTCGAGATAGATGACTTCGTCGAGCGGCAGCGCCAGCGCCAGCAATTTGCGCAACCGGCGGCGATGCCCCGGATTGAGCGGATAAAGCCGGCGCGCCAGCGCATCGAGCTCGCTGCTGTCGAGCGAGACGATCTCGACGCCATAGGCTTCGGCGGCCTTGCGCGTGCGCTCGAGATTGTCGTCATAAGGGATGAGATAAAGCGGGATCGAGGCGCTCGTCGCCACATAGCTTTCGAAAAACGGCAAAAGCCAATCGATCACACGGTCATTGGCGATGATGGCAATGCCGTATTTCTTGGGCTGGATAGTTTCAGACGGTGCGACGGCTTCAGGCATGACTCACTTCGCGACGACAAGATCAGCCGAAATTCGACCGGGGGCTGGACTTTTGCGATTGACGCCAATCGTCAAAGGAACGCCAGAAGTATGACGGCGCGATTTCGCCCCGCCGGCGAACCGCGAGAAAACCTCACAACCACAAGATTTATGGGGCAATGCCGATCCAAACAGATCGAAACGGGAACAATTCGCGCAACGGCTCGGCCTTCGCATACCTTCGAAACATGCCGTCGAAACTTGCCTTCGAACGGTTTTGGCCCTTTTAGCGGCGGCAGAGGGCAGGATCAAGGCGCAGCAATTGTTGCGGCCGCGACAGGCGCCTATAACAGCTTTGTAAAATCAATTTACGGTTCGCTTGAGCGGCCTGCTTGACGAAAACGCGCAAATATCCATCTGATCACCGCCCATTATCCCGGTGGCGGCTTGACGCTGCCTGTCCGGGCACGATGAAAAGGCCTTGCTGATGACGTCCCCCAACGCCGGAACGACGGCGGAAGCCTTACGCGCCTCGCCGCGGCTTTTCGACAATGCGCTGCTCGACAAGCTCTCGCGCGTGCATTGGTCGACGCCCTTGTTCATTTACCTGCCCTTCGTGGCGTGGCTCGGCTGGCTGAGCTTGCAGAGCTTCTCGCCGCTTGCGGCCCTCGCGTTGACGGCGCTCGGCTATACGATCTGGACGCTGATCGAATATTTCGGGCATCGCTATCTTTTCCACGCCGAATTCCCGGGGAAATGGGGCGCGCGGCTGCATTTCCTGATCCACGGCGTCCATCACGACCATCCGAACGATCCGCTGCGGCTTGTCATGCCGCCGCTGCTCAGCGGCCCGATCATGTTGATCGCGCTCGGCGTCGCGCTCGTCCTCTTCGGCCGCCCGCTCGGCTACCCGGTGCTGATGGGCTTCATCATCGGCTATCTGGCCTATGACATGGTGCATTATTACGTGCACCACGCGACGCCGACGACGCGCCTTGGCCGCTACATGCGCCAGGTCCATATGCTGCACCATTTCCGCGATCCGGAGAGCTATTACGGCGTCAGCGCGCCCTATTGGGATGCCGTCTTCGGGACACGCTGCGCGCCGCCGGAACAGCGCCGCGGCTAACATCTCTCATTGCGAGATAATCAGGCCCGCTCCCGCGCGGATGTCCGCGGCCGTAGTTTGAGCGTCGGCGGCCGTGGCTTGCGGGCGCCGACGAACACATCGAAGCGGCCGTTCTGCCAGACGACGTCGTTGGTCGTCCAAGCGCGCAGCCACGCCGCAAGCGCCAGCGTCTCACGGCCAATGAAGGCCAGCGGCGCATAGATCGAAATCTCCCAGCCTTTGAGTTTGGCAAGGCCGAGTTCGCCGAGGAACCAGCCGCCGAGCGTCAGGCCGAAGGCGGCAAAGGCCGGCAGGCCGAGAACCGGCGCCGCCAGGGCCGCCGCGAAGGACGCGGGCAGCGGGCTGACGATCGGCTCCAGCGGAAATGTCAGCGGCTCGTGCGTATGGCGTATCACGCTCCAGCGCACCTGCCGGTCATAGACCTCGCGCAAGGTCCGCCAACCGATGAGCTGGCGCAACGTGCGATGCGCAAAGACCGTGCGCAGGCCAACCGCGTCGAGGCCCTTGGCGATGGCGGTGTCTTCGGCCAGCGTATAGCTCACGGCGTCAATGCCGCCGGCCCGTGCAAGATCGCTGCGTCGGAATAACATCACCTTGCCGACGCCATAGCCGAAGCCGAGCATCGAGGCGGTCAGCAACAGCCGCGCATGGGCATTGATGATCGCGCCTTCGATATGGCCGGCGACCGTCTCGGCCCGTTCGGCGACCGGCACGCCGACGACCATGCCGATGCCGGGCGCGAAATTGCGCATGAACAGCGCGAGCGTGTCGCGCTCCAGCACGATGTTCGAATCCTTGACCATGATGAAATCATGGGCCGCGGCCGACAGAGGCGCATCGAGCGTATTGAGCTTGGGGCTGACCGCGAAATCCGACTGCGAGCGCAGGATGCGCGTCGGAATCTGCGGATGGCTCGCCTTCAGCGCGAAGGCCGTTTCGAGCGCCGGGGAATCGGCTTCGGCGGCGCTGAACAGCACCTCATAATCGGGATAGGCCTGGTCGAAAGCCGAAGCCTGGGCGACATCGAACCCGGAATGCTCCAGCTTGATCGGCATGACCGCCGTGACCGGCGGCTGCTCGGGATTCTTCGCCCGCCGCGCCTGCAGCAGCGGCTGCAGCAAGGCGCCGATGCAGGTCGCCAAAAACACGAAGAGCGCGATGGCGAGCCAAGCGGTCGCGAGATAGGAGATGAAAACCATGGCGTTCTTAGCCTGTGCCCGCTTCGCAGGGCTTTACGCAAATCCCACGGCCGCGCCGAAACGTCAATCGGCGGGCGGCGGCAATCCAGCACATCCTAGCGCCAAGCTCAAGACCTGAGCCTGGCCAGGGGCTTAAGCCTGGCCTTCCAGCCCCTCAAGCTCGCCGATGAGGCCTTCGACCATGCCGAGGCCGATCTGCCAGAAGGCGGGGTCCTTCGCGTCAAGGCCGAAAGGCGCAAGCAGCTCCGAATAATGCTTGCTGCCGCCGGCCGCGAGCATGGCGAGATAGCGTTCGGCAAAGCCCTCGCTTGCGCGCTGGTAGACGCCATAAAGCGAATTCACCAGGCAATCACCGAAAGCATAGGCATAGACGTAAAACGGCGAATGGATGAAATGCGGAATATAGGCCCAGAAGGTCTCATAGCCGGGGCCGAGCCGGATCGCCGGGCCGAGGCTCTCGCCCTGCACGCTCATCCATAGCTCGCAGATCTTTTCACGCGTCAATTCGCCATTGCGGCGCTCGACATGCACCTTGCGCTCGAACGCATAGAAGGCGATCTGGCGCACCACCGTGTTGATCATGTCCTCGACCTTTGCCGCCAGCATGGCGCGGCGCTCGGTGACGGAGCGGGCTTTGGCCAGCAAAGCGCGGAAGGTGAGCATTTCGCCGAAGACCGAGGCGGTCTCGGCCAAAGTCAGCGGCGTCGGCGCCATCAGCGCGCCGTTCGGCGCGGCCAGCACCTGATGCACGCCATGGCCGAGCTCATGCGCAAGCGTCATCACATCGCGCGGCTTGCCTTGATAATTGAGCAGCACATAGGGATGCGCGGACGGCACGGTCGGATGCGCGAAAGCCCCCGGCGCCTTGCCGGGACGCACCGGCGCATCGATCCAATTGCGGGCGAAAAATTCTTCGGCAATGCCGGCCATGCGCGGCGAAAAATCGGCATAGGCGCCGAGCACCGTGTCGCGCGCTTCGTGCCAGGCATAGGTTCGCTGCGGCACGTTCGGCAGCGGCGCATTGCGATCCCAGAATTCGAGCGCATCCTTGCCGAACCAGCGGGCCTTTAATTTGTAATAGCGATGCGAGAGACGCGGATAAGCCGCCTCGACAGCGGCCGCCAGCGCATCGACGACCTCGCGCTCGACGCGATTCGACAAGTGCCGCGCGTCGGCGACATCCTCGAAGCCGCGCCAGCGGTCGGAGATTTCCTTGTCCTTGGCGAGCACATTGGTGACGAAGGCGAAGGTGCGCAGATTTTGCGACAAGGTCTCGGCGATAGCGCCAGCCGCCTCCTTGCGCACGGCCTCCTTCTCGTCAACCATGAGGTTGAGGACCGGTTCGAGCGCCAGATCTTCGCCGCCGACCTTGAAGCGCAGGCTCGCGATCGTCTCATCGAACAGGCGATTGAAAGCGGCGCGGCTCGTCACCGATTTTTCATGGAACAATCGCTCGATGTCGTCGGCGAGTTCGTGCGGCTTGTCTTTGCGGATATCCTCGAGCCAAGGACGGTAGTGCGCGAGCGGCGGCCGCGCCGCCAATTGCGCGATCACATCGTCGTCGAGGCGATTGAGCTCGAGCTGGAAAAACAAAAGCTCGGTCCAGAGCGCATTGAGCCTTTCCTGCGTGTCGCCGTAGAATTTCACGCGCACCGGATCGGTCGTATCGCCGGAATAGACGAGGCTCGCATAAGACCCGATCTTGCCGGTGAGATCGTCGAGCGCCTCATAGCGACGCACCGCCTCCGCGAGATCATGCGATTGCGGATCGGCAAGATCTTGCGCCGCAAGGGCTGCGAGATTGCCGCGATAATCCGCCGCGAACGCCTTGGCCTCGCGCTCGGCGCGGGCGAAATCTTCGGCCAGCTGCGGCGAGTCCATCGCCGGATAGAGATCCGACAGCGCCCATTCGGGGAGCGGGCCCAGCGCAGCCGTCTCAGCCGCCGCGGCCGCAACAGGCGAGAAGACCTTTGACGTATTTTTTGAAGACATGGCTCGACCGGGTTTGAGGCGCCGTTTTCAAGGGATCGAGAGCTTCATTACCGCACGCAAGCCAGATGGCAAAATCGCCCGCACTGTATTCGTGCGGCGACGGCGCGGCGTTACATCGGGCACGGCGGATTTCCTCTCAACTTTTGTTGACGCGGCCTCGCGGCGGCGCCGGTAACGCGACACGGCCTGGCTGCGAAACCAGAGCCGTACGGCCCGGATGCTCCGGCCGGCCGCGGCGGGCGCGGATCGCACCTCTCCGCGTCTTGGAGACATGAAAAGGAACAAGACCATGAACGTCAAAGCCACGCTCGCAGCCTGTGCGCTCGCTTTCGCCTTTGCCGCAACCAATGCGAACGCCGCCGCCATGCATCGCCATCATCACGTGATGGTCGAAATGATGGATCACACCACGGCGACCCTCAACGACGGCACCAAGCTCGACGTCGATGTGGTGAAGATGAACGGCCATATGATGATCGCCATCCCGGCCGATGAGCTGCCCGACTATCTGCACCAGCAGATTTTCCGCGTTCAGCATTAAAATTTTAACTTTTCTGCCGCGCCGAATCGCGCGGCGTCACGCTTTAAGGGCGCATGGCTCTCGTCATGCGCCCTTTTCGTTGCCTAAAGCGCTCGCTCTGTGCCGCAATAAGGCGCGCATTAACACCGCATTTACCCTGATGGGCCAGCATGGATTTGGATAGCTTGCGGATGCGGCCGGCGGCCGCGCGGTTCCCGCCAGGGACCCGAGGCCTCGCGCTGGATCACGGCGGCATGCCGCCGCCTGTCAAAGAAAGAGCCCATGTCCTCACTCGTGCTGATTGTCGACGACGATCCAGTTCAACGCCGAGTCCTCGAAACGCTCGTTCGCCGGTTCGGCTATGATTGCGAATCGGTCGACAGCGGCGCTGCGGCGTTGCAGCGTCTCGAGTCGCGCGCGCCTGACATCGACCTCGTGATTCTCGATCTGGTCATGCCCGATGTGGATGGCATGACGGTGCTCGAACGGATGCGCGATCAGAAGCGCGCCACGCCGATCATCGTGCAGACCGCGCATGGTTCGATCGATGCGGTGATCTCGGCCATGCGCGCCGGTGCGATCGACTTTGTCGTGAAGCCGGTCGGCGCCGAACGGCTGCAAGTCTCGATCAAGAACGCGCTGCGCGTCGAGGCCCTGGAAGACGAGGTGCGCCGGCTCAACCGGCAGTCGTCGGGCACGCTGACCTTCAAGGATCTGCGCAGCAAGAGCGAAGACATGGAACGCGTCGTGCGGCTCGGCGAGCGGGCGGCGAAATCGACGATCCCGGTTTTGCTCGAAGGCGAATCAGGCGTCGGCAAGGAAGTGATCGCCCGGGCGATCCAGGGCGCCTCCGACCGGCGCAGCAAACCCTTTGTTACGGTCAATTGCGGGGCGCTGCCGGAAAACCTCGTCGAATCGATTCTCTTCGGCCACGAGAAAGGCGCCTTCACCGGCGCGACGGAGAAACATCTCGGCAAATTCGTTGAGGCGAACGGCGGCACGCTGTTTCTCGATGAGGTCGGCGATCTGCCGCAGGAGGCGCAGGTCAAGCTTCTGCGCGCGCTCCAGGATGGCGAAGTCGATCCGGTCGGCGCTAAGCGCCCGGTCAAGGCCGATGTCCGCCTCATCTCGGCGACGAATCAGGACCTGATCGATCTCGTCAAACGCGGCGTCTTCCGCGAAGACCTCTATTACCGGTTGAACGTCTTCCCCATCACCGTGCCGGCGCTGCGGGCGCGGCGCGAGGATATTGCCGATCTCGCCCGGCGGTTTGCGGCGCGTTTCGCGGCCGAGGAAGGCAAGCCGCTACGCGGCATCAGCGCCGAGGCGCAGGCCCTGCTCAACTCCTATCCCTGGCCCGGCAACGTGCGGCAATTGGAGAATGCCATTTTCCGCGCCGTGGTCCTGGCCGATAGCGACGAACTGACGGTCACCGAATTTCCGCAGATCGCCGCGCAGGTCGAAGGTTTCGATGTCCGCATTCCGGCGGCACCTGCCTCGCTGGTGCGGCCGCCGCGGCCTGAGCGGGAGGTCGTGCGCGTCGAAGTCCGCGATCCGAACGTTCTGCCGCTGCTCGACGGCGCCGGAAATCTGCGCCAGCTCGATCATCTCGAAGCCGAGACGATCAAATTCGCCCTCGCCTATTACCGCGGCCAAATGTCGGCAGTGGCGCGCAAGCTCGGCATTGGCCGCTCGACTCTCTATCGCAAGATGAAAGAGTACGGATTCCATCACGCCGATGACGAGAGTTTGATGGACAAGGACCCTGACGAGGGCAATGCCGCGGCCTAAGTTTAAGGGGTTGGCCTACGCCGGACACAAAGCGCCGTTCGGACTGCGTATTATTTCAGCTCCGATTTTGTCCGGCCGTGCGCGATGTTCCATCCGTTCGCCGCTTTAATTTACTTATTTATGCTACGCTCCGGATCGTGATCTCAGGCGTAAGGACGCGCATGTACCGCGACTGTCGATTTGGCCTCGTTTTCGCTGCCGGCCTGGCGGCGTGTCTCCCTTTTGCGGTCCATGCCCAGGCGCCCGACGCGGCGCCGCCGGGCCATCAGCCGCCGCAGGCGGTCGCCACACCGGTCAGCGTCAAAGCGCCGCCGGCGCTCGGCGATGTGACCGGCGCCATTCCGGCCCAGGAGGCAACGCCGCTCCAGGATGATTCGAGCCTGCCGCCCAAGCTCGTCCTGCCGAGCGATATGCCGCTCCCCGCGGCGGCGGCGCCCGCAGCGCCTGCGCCCAAGACCTCGCAACCCAATGGCACCGCAATCGCGCCGCCCGCGCCACCGCCGAAGCCGCTCACCGGCTTTGCCGTCGATGTGAAGAAGGCGCTCGATTCCTGGCCGGTGCCGCAAGGCAAGGGCCGCCAGGTCGCCGAACTCTGGCTCGAGCATAAGGACATCGCTGAATATTACGCCGCGCGGGACTATGCCCCGCTCTGGGTCGCGGACGGAAAGCCCGTCGCCGCTGTCGCGCCGATCAAGGCGCGACTCGCGCTCGCTGGCGATGACGCGCTCAATCTCGCCGACATTCCGCAGGCCGATTTCTCCGGCGACGACGATCATCTCGCCGCGGCCGAAATCGCTTTTTCCGAAGAGATCGTCGCCTATGGCCGGCAGGCGTCAGGCTCGCGCATCGATCCGCAGGACATCAACCCGCTGATCGGCGCCAAGCCCGAGGTCGCCGAACCCGGCCTGATCCTCGGCGCCGTCGCCGCGGCGGAGACGAATGGCGACAGCGTTCTGCAAAGCTTCAATCCGCAGCAGAAACCCTATCTCGCCTTGCGCGCAAAACTGATCGCGCTTCGCCAGCGGAGCGCCCCGGTTTCGCAACAGGCGATCCCGCCGGGCCCCTCGCTCAAGCTCGGCATGACCGATCCGCGCGTGCCGCTGATCCGCGCGAGGCTCGGCCTCGATGTGACGCAGAGCGATTCCGATCTGATCTACGACACGCAGGTCGCGACCGCGATCGCCGACTTCCAGAAGGCGAACGGCCTGCGCCCCTCCGGCGTTTTCACGCCGCGCACGCAGGAAAGCCTTTCGCCGCAGCCGAAAGAAAATATCGAGAACGACATCATCGCCAATATGGAAACCTGGCGCTGGATGCCGCGCGACCTCGGCCAGAGCCGCATCGACGTGAACATCCCGGACTATGAGGTGCGCGTCGTCCTCAACGGCAACCTCGTTCTGGAAAACAAGGTCGTGGTCGGCAAGCCGGATACGCCGACGCCGATCTTCTCCAACACGATGAAGTTCCTCATCGTGAATCCCTATTGGAACGTGCCGCCCTCGATCCTGCGCAAGGAGATGCTGCCGCATCTGGCCCGCGATCCCTATTACCTGCAGCGCATGGGCTTCGAGACCTTCTATTTCCATGGCCGCCTGATGGTGCGCCAGCCCCCGGGCGAGCGGAACGCGCTCGGCCGCATCAAATTCATGTTCCCCAACCAATATTCGGTCTATCTGCACGACACGCCGCAACGGCGGCTGTTCGCCCAGACGAAGCGCGCGTTCAGCCATGGCTGCGTGCGCGTCGATCAGCCGTTCGATTTCGCGCAAACGCTGCTCGGCCCGAAATGGCCGGAGGACCGCATCAAGAGCCTGATCGGCGGCAAGGAGCATTATGTCTTCCTGCCGCGGCCGCTGCCGATCCATATTGAATATTTCACCGCCTATGTTGGCGACGACGGCCGCCTGATCCTGCGCGATGACGTCTACGGCTACGAGCATCAGATCGAGAAGGCGCTCGGCCTCGTCGGCTGATTGTGGCGCTAGTGCCCTCCTCCGCACACGATATTGACGACGCCGCGCCGAATCAGCGAAGACTCGGGGATGAAACGAAAGCGGCGTTCGTTTCCCGCATCCGATGGCGATCAAGCGCGCGGAGAAAGCTTTCACCGCCGACACAGGTTCGCCACATTTGATGGCTTACCTGACTTGGTCTTCAATCATCGACAACGTTTAAGAGTGTCATGAATGCGGGACAACCGTGGAACGGGGGTAACGTTCGCGCTTCGGCGATAGGACGTTAACGGTTCTCGGTGGAAAATAAGGCTCATAGGCGGCGACGCCCGAGAAAAGCAGATCGGCTTCACCGCCGTATCCGAGAACCGGGGATTTGTTTTGCCAAAACCGCGCTTCAGCACGGACCCAGTAAGCGCGCGATGGCGTAGAGGTGAGATTGTAAATTTGATCAGCCTGAAGCTTGGCGCGATCAAATCCGCTCTCGAAGCCCGTTCGATCTCCTCTAAAATCCTGGCCGCCGGCCTGATCGGCTCTTCCCTCCTTCTTTTCGCCCCTTCCGCGACCGAATCCGCGGCCGCCAACGGCGATACGCGCACGCTTTATCTCTATCATGCGCATACGGGTGAATCGATCGACGCCACTTACCTCGTCGATGGCCATTACGATCCCGACGTCCTGAAAAAGCTGAACTGGTTCCTGCGCGACTGGCGGCGCAATGAAGAGACCACGATGGACCCGCGCCTCTTCGATGCGGTGTGGGAAGCCTATCGCGGTGCCGGCGCGACGCAACGCATCGTCGTGCTGTGCGGCTTCCGTTCGCCGGAGACGAATGCGATGCTGCGGCGCCGCTCGCGCGCGGTTGCGGAACATTCGCAGCACATCCTCGGCAAGGCGATGGATTCGACCATGCCGGGCCTGTCGATGGAGCGGCTGCGCGAATCCGCCGCCCGCCTGCAAATGGGCGGCGTCGGCTATTACGGCAACACCAATTTCGTCCATATCGACGTCGGCGGCGTACGCATGTGGCCGCGCATGACCTATGCGCAGCTGATGCGGCTGTTCCCGGACGGCAAGACGGTCCATATCGCCTCTGACGGGCGGACCTTGCCGGGCTATGAGGAAGCGCGCTCCGAGCTCGCGGCGAACGGCACCGCCGTCGCCAGCCTGCCGCCGTCGCAGAATTCGGGCATCGGGACGTTCTTCGCCTGGCTTTTTGGCAAGGGCAACAGCGGCGACGACGAGGATAATGCAGGAGCCCAGCAGGCGCCGGCCGCGCCCGCGCCGCAGCAGACGCAAGTCGCCGCAGCAGAGGCACCCGCCGCACAAGCACCTGCCGCACAAGCACCTGCCGCGCCGGAGCCAGGCATGCAGGCCGACGCGACCGGCAGCATTCCGGACCATGCCAACGCCTCAGACGCGGAGACGGCCGCCGAGACCGCGGCGGAGCCGACCATCGATATGCCCTTGCCGCCGCACCGTCCGGTCGATCTGATGGCCACCGCCGACGTGCCGCTGCCGCCTGAACGCCCGACCCTGCAACTCGCCGCCATTACGACACCCGCCCCCGTCAAGCCCGCCCCCACGGTCATGGCCGAGGCCGAAGGCGCCGTACCGGATCTTCCCGGCATCATCACCCAAGGCCCCGACGATGGGCGCCCGCGCCAGGGCCTCTCGCGGGCCTATGGCGTGCCGGAACAGGTGCTCGCCTATGCGCCCGTGGCGCAGATGGAAGGCTTGCGTTCGGCGGCGCGTGACCGCGCCGCGGCGCCCGCTGCCGCGCAAGCTGCGTCGCCGGCGAAGACCGTCATCATCGTTCCCGCCCGGCTCGACGGCTCGAATTTCCGCAGCCTGACGGGCGGGACGGATATTGCCGAACTCGCCAGCGCGACCATTTTTGGGCCGACCGTCGCCGGTCTACGCAGCGCCGCGCGGGTCGAAACCGCGGCGCTGTTGAATGTCCCGGCCGCTTATTCGACGCGCTTCAGCCATGTGGCGGCGGCGCTTCCGGCCGATCATTTCGGCAGCATGACGCCAAGTCAGGAGAGCGCTCTGGCGCTCGTCGACAACAAGTCCGGCGAATAAACCCGCTTAGCGCGTCGGACGTTCAAACAAAACCGCTCGGCGCTTTTAAGTCTTTCTCATCGCATCGAATTTGTCCGAAAACCGCTTCGCACTTTTCGGTCCGATGCTCTAGCGATTAGCAACCACTTGACTTGCCGGCGCCTCTGTCGCGCCGGCGGGCGTTTGCCGCAGCGTCCAGACCAACATCATCGCGAAAGCCAGGCCGACGGCGACGGCGCGGAACATTTGTTCCGGCGAGGCGGCATGTGGCGACAAGCGACGGCTGCGCATTCGTGGCATAATTCCCCTCGGGTCTCTGGTGGCGATAACCGGAGAGGACAGTGTTAACCTTAATCGGTTAGCGATCCTTTACCTTATGCCGGCGCCGCGCCGCGGCGGACCCCGCCGAGTTGCATCGATTTTGCTTAATAAGCGTTGCAGGAATAAAATGTTTTGAAGGGCCGGGTGGCGCATGGGGCCTTGCTTCGACGAAATGACGCGTCCGGACGGCGAGACCCGCGCCGTCTATGAGAAGATTGCCCGCTGGCTGCGCGAGACGCCGCCCGAACATCTGGCCTCGCGCCGCGGGCAAGCCGAGCTTTTGTTTCGCCGGATCGGCATCACCTTCGCGGTCTATGGCAGCAAGGACGCGGCCGAGCGCTTGATCCCCTTCGACATCGTGCCGCGCGTCATCGGCCGGGCCGAATGGGCGCGGCTCGAAGCCGGCCTCTTTCAGCGCGTGAAGGCGCTGAACATGTTTCTCGCCGACATCTACGGCGCCCAAGACATCCTGAAAAGCGGCCGCCTGCCGCCGGATATCGTGCTCGACAACCCGTACTATCTGCCGGTCATGCGCGGTCTCAAGGTGCCGCACAATATCTACATGCAGATCGCCGGGATCGATGTCGTGCGCATCGACGAGAACGATTTCTATGTTCTCGAAGACAATCTGCGCACGCCGTCCGGCGTCTCCTATATGCTCGAGAATCGCGAAGTGATGATGCGGCTCGCGCCGGATCTCTTTGCCGAGCATCGCGTCGCGCCGGTCGAGAACTATCCCGACGTATTGCTCGCCACCTTGCGGTCGGTTGCGCCGGAAACGGCGGTGAGCGAGCCGACCATCGTCCTGCTGACGCCCGGCCAATTTAATTCCGCCTATTACGAACATTCGTTCCTGGCCGACCGGCTTGGCGTTGAACTCGTCGAAGGCCGCGATCTCCTGGTGCGCGACGACATCGTCTATATGCGCACGACCGAGGGGCCGAAGCGGGTCGATGTCATTTACCGGCGCATCGACGATGCTTTTCTCGATCCGCTCGCCTTCCGGCCGGACTCGGTGCTCGGCGTGCCGGGCCTGTTTTCTGCCTATAAAGCGGGCAATGTGACGCTGGCCAATGCGGTCGGCACCGGAATCGGCGACGACAAGGCGATCTACAGCTATGTGCCGGACATCGTCGAATTCTACCTCGGCGAAAAGCCGATCCTGAAGAATGTGCCGACCTGGCGCTGCCGCGAGCCCCAGGCGCTCGCCTATGTCCTCGCGCATCTGCCGGAGCTGGTGGTCAAGGAGGTCAACGGCTCGGGCGGTTACGGCATGCTGATCGGCCCGCATGCGACAGCGGCGGAACTCGCGCTGTTCACCGATAAGCTGCGCGCCGATCCGAACAATTTCATCGCCCAGCCGACGCTCGCGCTCTCCACCTGTCCGACGGCCCTCGACAGCGGTATTGTGCCGCGGCACGTCGATCTGCGGCCTTTCGTGCTGTCGGGGTCGGATGGGGTGCGCGTCGTGCCCGGTGGCCTGACCCGTGTCGCGCTGAAGGAAGGCTCGCTCGTCGTCAATTCCTCGCAGGGCGGCGGCACGAAAGATACCTGGGTCGTCGAAGACTGGGGTGTCGAAGACAAACCCGGTTTCCCGGACGCTGCGGGTTTTATGGCGCAGACGCAAATCTCTTCGCATTCATCGCCTTTGGCCGGATTGGATCATGCTGGCTCGCACCGCCGATAATCTCTACTGGCTCGCCCGCTATATGGAACGCGCCGATTTTTTGGCGCGAATCCTCGATGCCAGCCGGCGGCTCGCCATCGTGCCCACCGCCAATGCCGGACCTGGAACGGAATGGGACAGCGTGCTGGAGGCCTCGGGCGCGGCCGAAGGCTTCCGCAAGACGGGACATATGGCGGACGAACTCGCCGTCGTCGATTATCTGACCTTCGCCGAGGACAATCCGTCGTCGATCTGCAATTGCATCGAGAAGGCGCGCACCAATGCGCGGGCGGTGCGCACGGCGCTGACCGCCGAAATGTGGGACGCGATCAACGGCGCCTGGATCGAGCTCAAACGCTATCTTCAGGCGCGCGCCAGCAGCTCTTTTTACGACCGCGTCGAGCTGACGCGCTTCCTCGATTTCGTCAAAAAGGCATCGCTCGACTATGATGGCGCGGCGCATCGCACGATGTTGCGCAACGACGCCTACTGGTTCTCGCGTCTCGGCCTCTATATCGAACGCGCCGACAACACGGCGCGCATCCTCGACGTCAAATATAATATCCTGCTGCCGGAGAGCGAGACGATCGGCGGCTCGCTCGACTATTTCCAATGGGCCTCGATCCTGCGCGCCGTCTCGGCGCTCAACGCCTATCATTGGGTCTATCGCACGAGCCTCAAACCCTGGCTCATCGCCGATCTGCTCATCCTGCGGATGGAGATGCCGCGCTCGCTCCTAGCCTGCTACGACAATATCGTGCGCTTCCTTGATTCAATCAGCCAAGCCTATGGTCAAAAGGGCACGGCGCAAGTCCAGGCGCATCATGTGATGGCGAGGCTGATGAAATCGACGACGCGGGAGATTTTCCAGTCCGGCCTGCATGAATTCGTCACCGCTTTCGTCGAGGACAATACGCGGCTCGGCATGACCATCTGCGAGCAATATCTCTTCGAATGCCCCACTTGAGTCTCGATAAATGAGTCTCGATAGGCTGGTCTCGATATTCGAGTCCCGATCGCGCGGCCGCCAAGCCTGGCCAAGGCCGTAGATTTTTCGCCACAATCATGCCAAGACCCTCGCCGATAACTAGGCGCGGCAGGCACTTGTGACGCAAACGCACGAAAACATCGCGAGCTTTCGCAAGGTTGAACTCGGCTCGAACCGCAAGTTCGGCCTGACGCTCGGCGCTTTATTCGCCGCCGCGAGCCTCGCGCCGCTCCTGCACCATCGCGCCCCGCATTGGTGGCTCCTGATCGTTGCGGCGGTTTTCCTCATCGCCGGCGCAATTTTCCCAAGTGCATTGACAGTGGCGAACCGGGCGTGGTTCAAGCTCGGCCTCGCGCTGAACACAATTGTCAGCCCCATCGTCATGGGCCTCTTGTTCTACGGCGCCGTGGTGCCTGTCGGCTGGTTTCTGCGCAAGACAGGCGAGGACATCCTCGCTCTGAAGCTTGCCCCCGAGGCCACGACCTATTGGACCCTGCGCGACCCGCCCGGCCCAGGCCAGGGAACGTTGGACAAGCAATTCTAGGAGACCGGGAATGTCGATCTTTGCCGAACTTTTCGAATTCCTCGGGACGCGAAAAAAATTCTGGCTGATCCCGCTGCTCGTGCTGTTCCTGATCTTCGGCGGTCTCTTCGTCCTGACGCAAGGCTCCGTCGTCGCCCCGTTCATCTACACGCTCTTCTGATCGCGCGTGCGAGTTCTCGGTATCTCCGCTTTCTATCACGACAGCGCCGCGGCGCTGGTCGAGGATGGACGCATTCTTGCCGCCGCGCAGGAGGAGCGCTTCACGCGCAAGAAGCACGATCCGGCGTTTCCGCGTAACGCGATCGACTATTGCCTGAGCCAGACGCCGAGCGGCGCCGCCGGCATCGACCGGGTCATCTTCTACGAAAAGCCCTTCGTCAAATTCGAGCGGCTGCTTGAGACCTATCTCGCCTTCGCGCCGCAAGGCTTCGCCTCGTTCCGCAAGGCAATGCCGCTGTGGATCGGCGAGAAGCTTTTCCAGCGCGATCTCTTGCTGCGCGAATTGAAGGCGATCGATCCGGCGCTCGGCGACAAAAAGAAACTCGGCTTCACCGAGCATCATTATTCACACGCCGCCTCCGCCTATTATCCCTCGCCCTTTACCTCGGCGATCGTGCTGACGATGGACGGCGTCGGCGAATGGGCGACGACCACGGCCGCCATCGGGCGCGGCGACGATCTCAACATCATCAAGGAAATCCGCTTTCCGCACTCGCTCGGCCTGCTCTATTCCGCGTTCACCTATTACACCGGCTTCAAGGTGAATTCCGGCGAGTATAAAGTCATGGGCCTTGCGCCCTATGGCACGCCGAAATATGCGCAGACCATCTTCGATCATCTGATCGACGTGAAGGCCGACGGCTCGTTCCGCCTCAACCTCGATTATTTCTCCTATTGCACCGGCCTCACCATGACCGATGCGCGCTTCGACGCGCTCTTCGGCGGACCGCCGCGCCGGCCCGACCAACGGCTCGAACAGCGCCACATGGATCTCGCCGCCTCGATCCAGGCCGTGACCGAAGAAGTCGTGCTGCGCCTGACGCGCGCCCTTGCGGCCGAGACGGGCGAGAAGAATCTCTGTCTTGCCGGCGGCGTCGCGCTGAATTGCGTCGCCAACGGCAAGGTTCTGCGCGACGGCGGGTTCGAGCGCATTTTCATCCAGCCGGCATCAGGCGATGCCGGCGGCGCGCTCGGTGCGGCGCTTGCCGGCTATTATGATGGCCGCCGCGATGCGCAGAAAAAATCGATCGTCGCGGAACCCGACGCGATGCACGGCTCCTATCTCGGGCCGGCCTATGCGCAGGCCGATATTGAAGAGCGGCTGCAGAAAGCCGGGGCCAAATTTCATGTCGTCGACGATGCCGCGCTGATCAGCGAAACGGCAGCGGCGCTTGCCGCGGGCCAGGCGGTCGGCTGGCATCAGGGCCGGATGGAATTCGGCCCGCGCGCCCTCGGCGGGCGCTCGATCCTCGGCGACCCGCGCTCGCCGACGATGCAAAAGGTGTTGAACCTGAAGGTCAAATATCGCGAGAGCTTCCGGCCCTTCGCACCCTCCGTGCTGCGCGAAAAGGTCGGCGAGTGGTTCGATCTCGACACCGACTCGCCCTACATGCTGCTTGTCGCCAATGTCAAAGACTCACGCTGTCGCAAGGTGTCGGCTGACGACGAACAGCTCTTCGGCATCGATAAGCTCAATGTTTTGCGCTCCGAGATTCCGGCGGTGACGCATGTCGATTATTCGGCGCGCATCCAGACCGTGCATCAAGAGACGAACCCGCGCTATCACGCCCTGATCGAGGCCTTCGCCGCGCAGACCGGCTGTCCCGTCCTCGTCAATACGAGCTTCAATGTGCGCGGCGAGCCGATCGTCTGCACGCCGGAAGACGCGTTCGCCTGCCTGATGGGGACCGAGATCGAATTTCTCGCGGTCGGCAATTGCATCCTGCGCAAGGACGAGCAGAACCCGGCGCTCAAGCGCGACTACAAAGACGCCTTCGAGCTGGATTAATTGGTCCCGCCTGCCGTCGCGCCCTGGCATTGCGGATCGGACGCCGATTGCAAAAGATTGGGCGCATGTTCCGCCAGATAATCCTTCAGCATCGACGCGCGGAGCTGGTTTGCATAGGGCGTCGGATGGCCGTCGCCCTGGATGCTGATTTTGGTGGGCGATTCTTTCTGCAGGCTCGCGTCGATCACCGTGGCACCGCCGTCGCGCAGCCGCTGCATGATTTCGTCATCCGTAAATCCGGTGCCGCGGAAGAAGCTGTCGTCCGAGCGCAGATAGAGGATGACCGTTGAGGCGTTATATTTCGATTTCGCGAGCTGAACCGCCGCATTGGTGATGCGGATATAGAGCTCGATATCGTCATGCGTCAGCTGCCGGCGATAGGGCTCCACGAACTCACGATAAAGGCCGGTATTCTCCAGCCAATCGCGGAACCAGCGGCTTGGCCCATGCGGATTGCATTGGCCGACATAGACGACCTTGTCGTCTTTCACGACATACTTCGGCGCCTGCGCCGTCCAATAGGCTTTGCACGCCGTGCGCTCGGCATGCCAGACGGCCGTCAGAAAGACGAAGAGCTTGGGATCGGGGCCGATGACTTTGTCATACAGGCCCGTTTCTTCCTCGCGCAGGAATTGCTGCGGCCCGTAGCCCGTGAACCCGAGATTCAGAACGCGGAGTTTGCGATCGAGCAGATTGGAAAAATTTTGCGGCAGGGTCTCGTTGTCGTTCACCCCATCGCCGAAGGTGAAAGAACAGCCGAAAAAGACCACCGGCGGCCCCTTCTTGCAGGACAGGGTCTGGCGCAGAAGATTGTGATCGATCGTGTAATTGGCATCGTAGATCGTCTTGCCCGAACTATCGATGCGGTAATCATGAAAACGCCCCACCACATTGGGGCCCCAGCCGATGATCGGTTCGCCTGGCGACCAATGACCGCGCGGCGCCAAAGTGCCGCCTGTCTGATGCATCATCGAATCCGAGACCCCTTCGATGATGATGAGGCCGATGGCGATGGATGTGAGGATGATAAAAAAATCGCGCAGCTTGCCGCGCGTCAGCCAGGCGATATCCGCCAGCAGCAAGGCCAGGGCGCTAAAGGTGAGAGCACGGAAAAAGCTGACGAAATGCCACGATTCGAAGAGTGCGATGAGGCCAATCAGGACTGGAATTGCGAGATAGGCCAGGATCGGGCGCGGACTATTATTGGCGGTCGCCAAGTTCAACCTCTCCGGATGATGCGGGGCAAAACTCTCTAAGCCAGTCCTTTGCCGGGTTCAATCACGGAAAGATCACAAACCGGAACATGCGGTTACACCCGCATGGGCATCAGGACATAGAGCGCCGCGGCGCCTTCGTGATCGAGCACCAGCGTCGGCGAACCTGGATCGGCGAGCTTGAAAAGCGCCGTGTCGCCATCGAGCTGGTTGGTAATGTCGAGCAGATAGCGGGCGTTGAAGCCGATTTCGAGCGCCGCCGCGTCATAATCGACCTCAAGCTCCTCGACGGCGGAGCCCGAATCCGGATTGGTGACGGACAAGGTCAGCTTGTTGTCGCCTACGGCAAGCTTCACGGCGCGGCCGCGTTCGGATGAGATTGTCGAGACGCGATCGACCGCTGCGGCAAAGGGCTGCCGGTCGACCGTCAGCAATTTATCGTTGCCCGCCGGAATGACGCGGACATAGTCCGGGAACGTCCCGTCGATGAGCTTGGTGATGAGCACCACATCGCCGAAGCTGAAGCGCGCCTTGGTCGGCGAGATTTCGAGCACCACATCGGCCTCGAGATCTTCGATCAGCTTTTGCACTTCGGCGACGGCCTTGCGCGGAATGATGACGCCGGGCATGCCGGCGGCGCCTTGCGGTGCCGGGATTTCGACCCGCGCCAGGCGATGCCCATCGGTTGCCACCGCGCGCAACATGGTGTGACCGTCGGCATCGACCGTGTGCAGATAAATGCCGTTGAGATAATAGCGCGTCTCTTCGTTCGAGATCGCAAATTGCGTTTTTTCGATCAGCTTCTTGAGATCGGCGGCGGTGAGCGTGAAGCGATGCGTGAAATCGCCAGCGGCGAGATCGGGAAAGTCGCTTTCGGGCAAGGCCTGGAGATGGAAGCGCGAGCGGCCCGAGCGCAGCAGCAATTGCGCCGCATCGCCCGTCGCATCGAGCGAGACCTGCGCACCCTCGGGCAGCTTGCGGACGATCTCATAAAGGATATGCGCCGGCAGCGTTGTCGCGCCCGCCTGGCCGACATCGGCCGGCAGCCGGTCGGTGACCTCGAGATCGAGATCGGTCGCTTTGAGAAGCACGGAACTGCCCTCGGCGGCAAAGAGGACGTTGGAGAGGATCGGGATCGTCGTGCGCCGTTCGACGACGCGGTGCACATGGCCGAGCGCCTTCAGGAGAGCGGCGCGTTCGAGGGTAACTTGCATGGGACGAATCCGAACTCTTTGAAGCTTCCGGTTGGGAGCTTGCGGCGGGCATGCGCGGCGCGTGCCGCGCAAGGGGCGCAAATTTGGCGCGGCTCAAGCCAAATCGCAAGCGCCGCTGTCGTCAATGCCCAGTTTTCGGCTGTGCTTAGGCCCGTGGCCGAAATATCCCGGTTCGGTCACGGCGCCACCGGGCTTTCGACCGTTTTACCGCGCCTTAATCGCGCCGATCTAGGCTCGCGCCAACCGCCGGCCACGGCGGATCTACGAGCGGCACAGCGAGAATGGCCAAAGGCTGGAACGGCGAGCGGCGGGAACCGATCTTCGACGCCTACCCGGACGACGAGGAGGATGAGCCGCGCCGCGCCCCGAAGAAAAAAAAGCGCAAATCGAAGCGCAAGCGCCCGTCCATCCTGAATCGCCTCGTTTATTGGGTGCTGATGCTGGGCGTCTGGGGCGCCGTCGGCGTCTCGATCGTCGTCGCCTATTATGCGGCGCAATTGCCGCCGATCGATCAGCTCACGATCCCCAAACGGCCGCCGAATATCGCCATTCTCGCCGAGGACGGGACGCTGCTGGCCAATCGCGGCGACACCGGCGGCGCGGCGGTCCCTTTGGCCGAATTGCCGCCCTATCTGCCGAAGGCTTTCGTCGCCATCGAGGACCGGCGCTTCTACGACCATTGGGGCATCGATCCGATCGGGATTTTACGCGCCTTGGTGCGCGATGCGATCGGCCACGGCGGCATGGAAGGCGGCTCGACGCTGACCCAGCAGCTCGCCAAGAACCTGTTCCTGACGCAGGAGCGCACGCTGCCGCGCAAGATCCAGGAGGCGATCCTCGCCGTCTGGCTGGAGCACAAATATTCCAAGGACCAGATCCTCGATCTCTATCTGAACCGCGTCTATTTCGGCGCCGGCGCCTTTGGCGTCGAAGCCGCGGCGCAGAAATATTTCGGTCATAGCGCCCGCGAAGTGAGCCTCGCCGAAGCGGCCATGCTGGCCGGGCTGATGAAGGCACCGTCGCGCTATGCGCCGAACCACAACCTCGCCGCCGCGACGGAGCGCGCCGGAGAGGTGATCCAGGCCATGCGCGATCAAGGCTTCATCACGCGGCCGATGGCGGAATTGGCGCTCGCCGAGCCCGCCAAGCCGACAAAACCCAAGGCCGGCGGCACGATCAATTATGTCGCTGATTATGTGATGGACCAGCTCGACGATCTGGTCGGCCCGGTCGACGAGGACATCGCCGTCCACACGACGATCAGCGCCACCCTGCAGACCGCGGCCGAAAAGGCGCTGCGCGACACGCTGGAGGCCAAGGGCGCCCATTATGATGTGAGCCAGGGCGCGCTGGTCGCGCTCGACCCGGACGGTGCATTGCGTGCGCTCGTCGGCGGCCGCGACTATGTCGAGAGCCAGTTCAACCGCGCGACGGCCGCCAAGCGGCAACCGGGCTCGTCGTTCAAGCCGTTCGTCTATCTCACGGCGCTCGAACATGGGCTGACGCCGGACACGATCCGCAATGATGCGCCGATCAATCTGCGCGGCTGGCGGCCGGAGGATTACGAACATCGCTATATGGGGCCGGTGACGCTGACGACCGGGCTCGCCCAATCGCTCAATACGGTAGCGGTGCGGCTCGCGCTCGAGGTCGGCCCGGCCAATGTGGCGCGGACGGCGCGACGGCTCGGCATCACCTCGGCACTCGACGTCAATCCGACGATCGCGCTTGGCACCTCCGCCGTCACGCCGCTCGAACTCGTCTCGGCCTATGTGCCCTTCGCCAACGGCGGCATCGCCGTGACGCCCTATGTCGTCGCCAAGATCACGAGCGCGGGCGGCCATCTGCTCTATCTGCATCAGCCGGCGCCCGGCGGCCGCGTCATTGCGCCCGAATATGTGGCGATGATGAACCGGATGATGGCCGAGACGCTGGCAACCGGGACGGCGCGGCGCGTCGACCTGCCGGGCTGGCCGGCGGCCGGCAAGACCGGCACCAGCCAGGATTTCCGCGACGCCTGGTTCGTCGGCTACACGAGCCACATGGTCTGCGGCGTCTGGCTCGGCAATGACGACAATTCGCCGACCAAGCACGCCTCCGGCGGCTCGCTGCCGGTCGTGATCTGGTCGCGTTTCATGCAAGTCGCCCATGCCGGCATTCCGCCGGCCCCGCTCAACGGCGGCGTCTGGATCGCGCCGGCGGCGCCGGCGAACGTGCCGATTGCGAGCGCGATTATGAACTTCTTCAACGGTCAAGCGCAGCCGCAGCCAGGCCGCGCCATGCCGCAAGCCTCGCCGGCGGCCTTCGGCCAGGCGCCGCCGCGGCGCCGCGCTTATTATCCGCCGCCAAGAGATGATCAAAGAGACGATCAGAACGACGGCCTGCCGCCGGCTTCGATCCCGAATGGCGGCGAAGCGAGCCAACAGCAGCAGGGCAAGCCGTTTTTCGGCTTATTTTGAGTTTTTGGGCTTTCGAACCGCGATTTTTCGAAAATTTTTGCCGGAAATTGCTGATTCCGCACCGGTAAACCGCTGTTTTCGCCGATTTTAATGCCGCGGTCAGCCAAGAGACATGGATTTTTTATGCCCAGCCGGCCAACTCAAGACCCGTGGTCGATTCTCGGCCTCGGAGATCAAAATGAGAACGAAAACACAAATTCAAAAAGTTTCGGGGCAACCGAGCAAGCTGACACCAGAGATATCGCTGATTGCATTTCTGATGGCCGCGATCCTGCTGCGCGTGATCGACATTTGCGCGACGACGCCGGCAGTTGATCCAGCCTGCAGCCCGACCCCCGCAAACCGCGCGCTGATTTCATGCGCCGTCCGCGGGGACCAGAATTTGAATGCCCTGCCTCTTCAGGCCAGCATCCGCTGATTTTGCCGTAATTTCGCTCGATGGAGCGAGACAGACGCGTGAGCGTGTGCCGAACTCGCGCTCAGAGCGGGATGCGAAAAAGTGTCAGCGGTTTTTCGCAAAAAATCCCGCTCTAAATCATTAGAATCGATCACGCTTATGATTTCGGGTCGATACGATCCGAAATCATCGTGATCTAGTGCACGCTCACCGTCTGGAGCTCGTGCTGCAAAGCATTAGCAAGCGCGGCGTCGCGCGAATCGGTGAGAACGATCGGCGTGCCGTCGGCGCCGAGCAGAGCGAAAAGCTCAAGGCCGGGCTGGAGCGGCGGCGCCTGCGGGAAAAGACGGCTCACATCTTCCGACCGGATGGCCCGCACATAGGCGAGCGAACCGCCACCCAAATGGGCGAACTGTTCCTCGGTCAGGGGAGCCGTTTCTGTGGCCTCTTCGAATTCGTTCAACATTCAACACTCCTTCTGCGGTCTCTCCAAGACCCGCGCGGATGCGAACATTCAGTCTCGCATCATGATATCGATCTTCTTAACCACTCGTGACGGCTCCGGCCGGACGAGATCCACCGTCAGCAATCCGTGGGCCAGGTCGGCGGTTGCAACGCGCATCCCCTCGGCGAGGAGAAAAACCCGCTGAAACTGCCGCGCCGCGATCCCCCGGTGGAGGAAATCGCGCGGCTTCTCATCCTGCTGGCGGCCGCGGATAACCAATTGGCCCTCCTCGACCGTCACCTCGAGCTGATCGCGCATGAACCCGGCCACGGCCAAGGTGATGCGCAGCTTTTCCGGCTCCGCATCGGTCTTTGCGATCCGCTCGATGTTGTAGGGCGGATAGCCATCCGAACCTGCCCGCGTCACCCGGTCGACCATCCGCTCGAACTCCTCGAACCCGAGCAGAAAGGGCGAATTGATGGTCAACATACGCGACATAGCGAAGCCCTCAGGCCTTCGGACTTTCCGGGAGGCCCGTTATGGCGCCTCCGCTCTCGGAATATGGCGATTGGCGGCGCCCCTTCAAGAGCGCGGAAAGCACAGGCCAAGTATGGCTGGGCGGGATGAGGCGGCGGACCGTGGCCCGTCAAATCGCCGATCGGCGCAAGGTCCGGCTCGCCCGCGTCCACTGGCCGAAGGGAATGACCACATCCGCATGCGCCAGGGTCGCCGGCCGATGCGCGGCAATGACACGGGTGATTTTGAGGGCGCGCAGCGTTTCCGCGATGATGGCCTCGGTCGCCTCGTCGAGATGGCTTGTCGCCTCGTCGAGGAACAGGATCCGCGGCCGCAGATAAAGCGCGCGCGCCAGGATGATCCGCTGCTTCTGGCCGCCGGAGAGCGCGCTGCCCATATCGCCGACCAGTGTCTCGAACGCCATCGGCATCCGGCGGATGTCGTCGATGATCGCCGAACGCATGGCGCATTCCTCGATCAGCGCATAATCGGGCTGGTCGTCGAAGCCCGAGATATTTTCAGCGATCGTGCCGGCGAACAAACCGTCGTTCTGCAGCACGCCGCCGATATAGCGGCGATAATCGTCGGTGGAGAGACTGCGGACATCGACATTGTCGATCGTCACCGCGCCCTCGGTCGGCTCCAGAAGCCCCATCAGGATTTTCAGAAACGTCGTCTTGCCGCAGCCGGACGGGCCGGTGATCGCGCAGCATTGCCCAGCTTCGATGGCGAGCGTCACATTGCGGAAGATCCACGGCTCGTTGTCGCCGTAGCGCAGCGAAACGCCCGAGGCGATCAAGGTCGCGCCCTTGTAGCGGAAACCGAGTGCGTTCGGCGGGAAGCTCGCCGTCTTCTGCGGCTCGGGCTCGGCAAGCGCAATGTCGGACAGACGGTCGGTCTGCACGTTCAAGGCTCGCAATTGCAGACCCGACGTCAAGAGATTGCCGACGCGCCCGGTGAACTGATCCTTATAAGCGAGGAAGGCGACGAGCATGCCGAGCGTCATCTTGCTGTCGAGGACCATGGTCGCGCCGAGCATAAGCAAAATCACCCGGTCGGCGCCGAACAGGAAATCATTGGCCCGGCTGAAGACAAGATCGAGCCGCTGCAATTGCAGGCGCGCGTTGAGCGAGTCGATGAAATAATTGATCCAGATGCCGCGCCGCCGCTCGGCGAGGCCAAGAAGCTTCACGGTCGCGATGCCGCGCATCGTTTCGATGAAATGGCTTTGCTGTTTCGCCTCGTTGATGATCGCATCTTCGGTGCGCTCGCGATACGAACTATAGGCAACGACGCGCAGCGCGACGTTCAGCGAGACCGAGGCGATCGCGACGAAGCCGAGCCAGCCGCCATAGACGAACAGCATGATCAGCATGCCGATCGCCATGATGCCGTCGAGCACGGCCTGGACCAGATCGGTGGTCAGCGCCTTTTGAATCACCGTCAGAGCGGAGAAGCGCGAAATCAGATCGCCGACATGCCGGTTCTCGAAATAATTCAACGGCAGCCGTGCGAGATGATCGAACAGGCTCGAGTTCCATCGCAGCGAAATGCGCGTGCTCGTCAGCATGATCGCCCAGGTGCGCGCCGTGGCGATGGCGAGCTGGGAGAGAAGCAGCAGCCCGAGGCCGACGGCGACGACGAGCAGAAGATCGCGGTCCGCATTGACGATGACTTCATCGATGATCACCTGCGACGCGATCGGGATCAGCAGGGTGGTCGCCTCGATGCCGAGCGAAAGGAGCAGAATCTGCCCAAGCGACGAACGCAGCCCCGAAACCTTGCGGAACAAGTCCCAGAGCCGCATCGACTGGCGCTCGTCTGCCTTGACGAACGTGTCCGACGGCAGCACTTCGAGAGCGATGCCGGTGAAGGACTTCGACAGATCGGCAAGCGGCACGGTGCGGCGCCCGGCGGCGGGATCGTGAATGACGGCCGCCTTCGGATCGATCTTTTCAAGGACGACGAAATGGTTGAGGTCCCAATGCAAGACGCAGGGAAGCCGCAGCCGCGACAGATCCGGAATTTCGAGCCGCAGCGCGCGAACCGCGAGGCCCGTGGCGCTGGCGATCTCCATCAAATGGCGCAGCGTCGTCCCCTTGAGCGAGATCGCATAGCGCCGGCGCAGCAGCGTGAGATCGATCGGGTGCCCGTGAAAAGCGAGAATCATCGCCAGGCATGCAAGGCCGCATTCCGCCGCTTCGCTTTGCAGAATGACCGGAAGGCGGCGGCGGAACCCGAATTGTAGCTGCCTCTCCCAGATCAACGAACACCTCCATTGCTGACCAAGGCGACGCTGCGCTGGATGTGATAGAGCGGGTCGAAGAGCCAGCGATAGAGACGCCGCTTCTCGAGCGCGATATCCGCATCGACGCGCATCCCCGCTTCCAGCGGCTTACGTTCGCCGTTTGCCAGCACGTAATTCGTCTCCGGCGTGACCAGGATTCGATAAATGGAATCGTCGTTGTCGTTCTGCGCGCCGTTCTCGTTCTGCATGCCATTGGCGAAATCGCCGGCGCCGACGGGCGCATGCGTCGATTCGGCCACGCGGCCGCGGTAAAGCCCGTAACGCTGGAAAGGATAGGCCGAATAGCGAAGCACGACCGGCGCGCCTTTTTCGACGAATCCAATCGCCGCGCTGTTGACGAAGAGATTGACTTCCAAAGTGCCGGTGCGCGGCAGCAAGGTCACGAGCGGCGCGCCGGTGGGAACCTGCTGCCCGACATGGACGCGAATCGATGTCGCGGTGCCTGATTCGGGGGCGCGGACTTCGATGCTTTGCTTGGCCTGGTTTTCCGCGATCAACTGGTCAAGCCTGAGCAATTCGCTGTTCAGCTGGAAAATGTCCTGCGCCAGCTTGTCGTCGAACATCAAAAGCTGATGATCGACATCCGACAGGCGGGCTTGGACCTGCAGATCGTTCTGCTGGAACTGCGCCTCCTCCGACAGAGCCTGAATATAGATGTAATTCTGGCTCTGGTAGTCCGGGTCGCTGACGATCCCGCGGCGCACGCCGCCCCGCAACTGCTCGGCCTTGGCCTTCATCGCTGCGACGGCGCCGTTCTGGATGGAAATCTGCAACTGCAATTGCTGATGCTGATTCGCCAGATTGGTGCGCTGATCCTGCAAGGCCTGCTTTTCGATTTTGGCGATGGACAGGCGATTGGCGCGTTGCTTTTGCAGATTTGCCTTTTGCTGCGTCAGTTGCGCGATGACCTGCTGCTCGGTGGCGCCCTCGGCGGAATGGGTGTCGAGATCGAGCACATAGAGAAGTGCGCCTTTGGCGACGATATCGCCCTCCTTGACCGCGGCGCTGGTGACAACGCCGGCCGCAGGACTCGCCAGCGTGATCAATCCGGCCCGCGGCATGAGGATGCCGGCGGCATGGACGCGGCGCGTGTAGGTGCCCAAAGCCACAAACGCCAGCACGGCGAACAGCAGCCCCGCGGTGACGCCGGAAACCAGCCTGACAGGCAAGGGTTGGGCGAGTTGGACGGGGCCGAGCCAGGCACTCTTCCGCGCCTCCACGACTTCATCGCGAAAAAGAGCCATGACACATCAATAAGTAGAAACCGGCCGAACGGCTGAATTCAAGCCAGAGACTCGGGCCAATTGAAGGCGATTGAGTGGAAAAATTGCAATAACCAAGCTCACGCTTGATATATTACTAGTATATCCTTGTTTTACTATGATCTCTAAGGGGAACTAAGTTTTCCGCACAGGGGTCTAATACGTATTTTGAACTCTTATTGCTAAGGTTATACAGCAAAGCTGCCAATTATTTTCCATAACTGCGCTACGAAAATGCCCCAAGCCACCTTTTAGGTGGGCGCGTCGCGGTCGCGCGTGCGGCGCCTTTCGGGGGGCGGCGGCGATCTCGATTCGACCAACCCAATAGGGAGAACAAAATGCCGGAATTCGAAACGATGCGTGAATTGAGCAGCTCGGAAATCGATCAGGTCGCCGGTGGCCTCGGGGTCACCGTCGGCCTCGGCCTGCAGGCCCATGTAGGGGTCAATGCCAACGACGTGTTCAAGGAGGTCAACACTCTCGTCGGCGACGTCGGCAGCCTCGTCACGGGCCTCGTCGGCGGCCTCGGCCTCGGCAGCATCCTCTAAGCCTCAATCATCGCGGCGGGACATCGGCGCCGGTGACCCGCCGTGCCCAAATGGCGCGTGCCCTCGTCTCGCGTCCAAGTGACGTGCCCAGTGAAGATGTCCAAGTGGACACGCCTAGGCTTTCCACCAATGCGACCTTGAATGCAGCCGTAGATATTCGGCGAATTCCTCATCGGACATGATTCGCAACTGACTTTCGATATCGTCGGCAGTGCGGTTCAGTCTACGGATGGTCCAGGGCTCATTCTTCCGTGACGCAATCTTCCGTACGGCGCGGCGCAGCAAACGGGCGATGTTCATCGGCGTTCCTCCGTCTCCTTGGAGGATAGTGCGGACAGCATGATCGCCAAGATGGCAAAACGGTCAATACCGCGGCCGGCCGCTTAAGCCTTGACCAAGATCAATTTTGATTTTTTGGCGCGATTCAGAGCGTCGGACGCTCAAATTGAATCGCTTGGCGCTTTTAAGTCTTTCTCATCGCATCGGATTTGTCCGAACCGCTTCGCATTTTTCGGTCCGATTATTCTTAAAACCGCATCGGATTTGTCCGAAAACCGCTTCGCACTTTTCGGTCCGATGCTCTAGACGGCGCTGGGGAGAACCCGGTCGGGCGGGCGGTGGCCGTCCATGAACATTTTGACGTTAATGATGACCTTCTCGCCCATGTCGACGCGGCCCTCGCGCGTCGCCGAGCCCATGTGCGGCAGGATCGTAACCTTACCGGCCTCGGCGAGCTTGACCAGCCGCTCCGAGACGGCGGGCTCATGTTCGAAGACATCGAGGCCGGCGCCAGCGAGCTCGCCCGCCTCCAGCATCTCGATCAACGCCGTCTCGTCGATGATTTCGCCGCGCGCCGTATTCACCAGGATCGCCTGCGGCCGCATCTGCTGCAGCCGGCGCGCCGAGAGCAGATGGAAGGTCGCCGGCGTATGCGGGCAATTGACCGAGACGATGTCCATCCGCGTCAGCATCTGATCGAGCGAATCCCAATAGGTGGCTTCGAGCGTCTCTTCGATCGACGTCGCGACGCGGCGGCGGTTGTGATAATGAATCTGCAGGCCGAAGGCCCGCGCGCGGTAGGCGAGCGCCTGGCCGATACGGCCCATGCCGACGATGCCGAGCCGCTTGCCGGTGATACGCGTCCCGAGCATCCAGGTCGGCGACCAGCCGACCCAATTGCCTTGCGGAATGACTTCCGCACCTTCGACGATCCGGCGCGCCACGGCGAGAATCAACGCCATCGTCATGTCGGCAGTGTCCTGGGTCAGGACCCCCGGCGTGTTGGTGACGGTGATGCCGCGTTTTGCCGCTGCCGCGACATCGATATTGTCGACGCCGGTGCCAAAATTGGCGATGAGCTTCAACTGGCTGCCGGCCTGTTCGATGAGCGCGGCGTCGATCCGGTCGGTCACCGTCGGCACCAGGACATCGGCGCTGCGCATGGCGGCGACGAGATCGTCATGGCTCATCGGCTTGTCATCGAGATTGAGGCGGGCGTCAAAAAGCTCGCGCATCCGCGTCTCGACCACATCGGGCAATTTGCGCGTGATGACAACGAGCGGTTTCTTCTTGACCATCCTCTATCCCGTCCGTCCGCCGCCGAACCGAGCCCAAGCCCTGGCCAAACCGAGCCTGCCTTTTCACCCGGCTTTAACCCCGCATGACGCACTTACATGACGCCAACCAAGGCAGGCGGGGTGGCCGGCAAGGCACCGCGCCTCTCTAGCAGATGGCGGTCCAAACACAAGAATGCCAAAGGGGGGCACGCGCGCCGCGCTGCAAACTCCAAGGCAACATAAAAACGTCGGCATCGCCGGCCTCTGGTAGAGTGACGCGGACTTGGCAACGAATCTCGCAACGAATCTCGCAACGAATCGCTTGGGCATGAAACGCCGTTTCTTTTTTGTGCATGCGCTCCTGCTGGCGGCCCTTCTTGCGAGCCTGCAAGGGCCGCTGCCCGCTGCGGCGCAGACGGCCGACACCAATGGCCAGACGATCGGCAGCGTGAGCGGCCTGCCGGTGCCGCGTTTCGTCAGCCTGAAGGCGGACCGGGTCAATTTGCGCGAAGGCCCGTCGAAAGACCATCGCACGACCTGGATCTATGAGCGCGCCGGCCTGCCGGTCGAGATCACCGGCGAATACGGCATGTGGCGAAAAGTCCGCGATTCGGACGGCACGGAAGGCTGGGTGCTGCACAATCTCCTGTCCGGCCGCCGGACCGGGATCGTCGCGCCCTGGAAGAAAGCGACGGTCTTCACGCTCTATGTGCGGCCGGCGGAGGATTCCGCGCCGACCGCCCGCCTCCAGCCGGGCGTCATCGGCAACATCAGGACCTGCGACGGCGACTGGTGCGAGATCTATGGCGAGGGATTCGACGGCTATATCCGCCAGACCGACCTCTGGGGCGTCTACCCGAACGAGAAAATTGATTAAGCTCAAAGTTGAGGAAAAGTCGGTTTGAGAACAAGGCGTAAGTCCGCCCTGGAAACGCCAGCGGGCGGCTGCCCCGCCGCTATCGCATTGCAAAATAATGGTTTGCCCAATCGATCGTCGGCAAAGACCGCGTTGAGACTTTCAGCCCGGCGCGGCCTATGTTAGAAGCCGCCATCTTCGCTCGCGTGGGTGCGCCTTCGGGGCGAACACTCGAACGTGAAAGACATGATGAGCGAGCGACGCTCCAGCTTCGATTACGAAGACCTCATAGCCTGTGGCCGCGGTGACCTCTTTGGTCCCGGCAATCCGCAATTGCCGCTGCCGCCGTTGCTGATGTTCGACAAGATCGCCGACATTTCCGAGCTGGGCGGTGCCAATGGCAAAGGCACCATCCGCGCCGAATATGCGATCAAGCCGGACCAATGGTTCTTCAGCTGCCATTTCAAAGGCGACCCGGTGATGCCCGGTTGCCTCGGTCTCGATGCGCTGTGGCAATTGCTCGGCTTCTATCTCGGCTGGCTCGGCCTGCAGGGCCGCGGCCGGGCGCTGGGCGTCGGCGAGGTCAAGTTCACCGAACAGGTTCTGCCCACGGTGAAGCGGCTGATCTATGGGGTCGACCTGAAACGCGTGTTCAACACCAAATTGGTGCTCGGCATTGCCGACGGGTGGCTGGAAGCCGACGGGCGTCGCATCTATCATGCAACGGATCTGAAAGTCGGCCTGTTCAAATCCGCAACGCCATCGGCGGCCTGACCCACACGATTGCCCGACCCAAAGTTTGAAGGCTGCCAAGCCGTCTGAGGCAGGAGATTGGAATGAGACGCGTCGTCGTCACCGGCATGGGCATTGTCTCTTCGATCGGAAACAATACCCAGGAGGTGCTGGCCTCCTTGCGCGAGGCCAAATCCGGCATCGTCAGAGCCGATAAATATGCCGAGATGGGCTTTCGCAGCCAGGTGCATGGCGCGCCGACGCTCGACCCGGAGCATATGATCGACCGCCGCGCCCTGCGTTTCCACGGCGGCGGCACGGCCTGGAACCATGTCGCCATGGATCAGGCGATCCTCGATGCCGGGCTGTCGGGCGATGACATCTCCAATGAGCGCACCGGCATCATCATGGGCTCGGGCGGCCCCTCGACGCGCACCTTGATCGAGGCCGCCGATACCGCCCGCACCAAGGGACCGAAGAAGATCGGCCCCTTCGCCGTGCCGAAGGCCATGTCCTCGACCGCGTCGGCGACGCTCGCGACCTGGTTCAAGATCAAAGGCGTGAACTATTCGATCTCCTCCGCTTGCGCGACCTCCAATCATTGCATCGGCAATGCCTACGAGATGATCCGCTACGGCAAGCAGGACCGGATGTTCGCCGGCGGCTGCGAGGAACTCGACTGGACGCTGACCGTCCTCTTCGACGCGATGGGCGCGCTCTCCTCCACCTTCAACGACCGGCCGGAGGTTGCCTCCCGCGCCTATGACAAGAACCGCGACGGCTTCGTCATTTCCGCCGGCGCCGGCGTTCTGGTGCTGGAAGAGCTTGAGGCGGCCAAGGCCCGCGGCGCAAAAATCTATGCCGAGATCGCCGGCTATGGCGTGACCTCGGATGGCGCCGATATGGTCGCCCCGTCCGGCGAAGGCGCCGTGCGCTGCATGAAAATGGCGCTGCAAGACGTGAAAGTGCCGATCGACTACATCAATCCGCATGCGACCTCGACGCCGATCGGCGACCTGAAGGAGATCGAGGCGATCCGCACCGTCTTCGGCAACGAGGACAAATGCCCGCCGATCGCCGCCACCAAGTCGCTCACCGGCCATGCCCAGGGCGCGACCAGCGTGCATGAGGCGATCTATTCGCTGCTGATGATGCAGAGCGGCTTCATCTGCAAGAGCGCCAATATCGAGGAACTCGACCCGGCCTTCGCCGATATGAACATTCTGCGCGAGCGTCGCGACAATGTGAATCTGCGCGCCGTGCTCTCCAATTCCTTCGGCTTCGGCGGCACCAACGCCTCGCTCGTCTTCAAGCACCTCGATGCCTGATCCGCACCCGGGCTTGATGCAGGGCAAGCGCGGCCTCGTCATGGGGGTCGCCAACGATCATTCGATCGCCTGGGGCATCGCAAGCGCGCTCGCCAAAGAAGGCGCCGAGCTCGCCTTCACCTATCAGGGCGAAGCGCTCGGCAAGCGCGTCAAACCCTTGGCGAAAAGCCTCGGCTCGTCGCTCGTCCTGCCCTGCGATGTCGAGAACCTCACCGAAGTCGACGCGGTCTTCGCCGCTCTCGCCGAGACCTGGGGTAAGCTCGATTTCCTCGTTCATTGCATCGCCTATTCCGACCGGGCGGAGCTGCGCGGCCGCTATGCCGATACGACGCGCGAGAATTTTCAGCGCACGCTGCTGATCTCGGCCTTTTCCTTCACCGAGGCGGCCAAGCGCGCCGCGGCGCTGATGCCCGATGGCGGCGCCCTGCTCACCCTCACCTTTGGCGGCGCGACGCGGGCCATGCCCAACTATAATGTGATGGGCATCGCCAAAGCCGCGCTCGAAGCCGGCGTGCGTTATCTCGCCACCGATTTCGGCCCCGCCGGCATTCGCGTCAACGCGATCTCCGCCGGGCCGGTGCGCACCCTCGCCGGCGCCGGCATCACCGATGCGCGGGCGATGTTCAATTACGAGAAGCTGCATGCGCCGCTGCGCCGCGCCATCACCATCGAGGATGTCGGCGGCGCCGCGCTTTATCTCTTGAGCGATCTTGCCCGCTGCGTCACCGGCGAGGTTCATTATGTCGACGCGGGCTACAGCATTATCGCCATGCCGCGGCCCGAGCGGCTGAAGCTCGACGTGCAACAGGCCGAGGCGGAAGGCAGCTGAGCCGATGCGCCTCTATTCGGAAAACTCCTCGCCGTTTTCCGCGCCGGTGCGCATCGCCATTTATGCCAAGACGCTCGATATCGAAATCGTCGCGCCGCCCGGCGGCCTGCGCTCGGCGCAATATCACGCCGTCAATCCGCTCGGCACGATCCCCTGCCTCATTCTCGACGACGGCGCCCGGCTGCCGGAATCCTCGGCGATCATGGAATATCTGGAAGAAAAATTTCCGGTCCCAACCCTTTTGCCGAAAAATCCTGAAGCACGCGCCAATGTTCGGCTGCTGCAGCGCATCGGCGAATTGCACATCACGACGCAAACGGTCGAACTGTGCCAGGCGGCGCCCAATACCGACGAAAGCGCCAATCGGCTCACGCGTCTCGTGCGCGGCCTTTCGGCCCTGCAAGGCCTGCTGAGCGGCGAAAGTTTCGCCGCCGGCGGTGAGCTGACGCTGGCGGATTGCCAGCTGGCGCCGGCGCTCTTCCGGGTGCCGCGGGTCGTCGAGCCGCTGATGCGCCGCGATCTGATCGGCGCTTATCCCAAGGTCGCGCGCTATGTCGAGACAAGCCGCGCCCACCCGGCCGTCGCCCGGGTGCTGGAGGAGATGAGTTCCGCCGTTTAGCCGGCGAGTGCCGGAAAGTCACTCGGCGTGGCGCAGATGACACAACCATGCCGCGCTTTTTGCCGTAATTTTAAGACACGTATCGCAACGTGGTCTTGGACAGACGGGCCGGCCCTGCCGGTGCCGCACGGCGCGTTTCACTGACTTCGCAGGTAGGTTTCATGAGCCTCATCACCCGTCGTAACCTTTTGGCCAGCGCCGCAGCGGCTGGCGCTTCGCTGACCCTCGCCGGCTGCGTCACGAACCAGTCGAGCCCCGGCTTCGAGGCCAATGCCTCCGTCCCGCCGCAGCCGAACGCCCAGCCTGCGGCGGCGCCGTCTCAATCGCTGATCGCCCAGGCCGATGAAAGCAACGGGCCGATCGATTACGAGGCGATGTATGCCGGCTTCCCGGACGGCGGTTTCCAGGTTCCGCCGGTCAGGCTGTCGCAGATCAAAAAAGGCTTCATGCGCAAGCTCGTCGATTATCAGACCGTCGAGCAGCCGGGCACGATCGTCATCGATCCCGCCGCGCGCTACCTCTACCATATCCTGCCGAACGGCAAGGCGATGCGCTACGGCATCGGCCCGGGCCGCGAAGGCTTTGCGTGGTCGGGCGTTGCCGAAATCCATTCGAAGCAGGAATGGCCGGACTGGTATCCGCCGAAGGAGATGATCGCCCGTGAGCCGCAATTGCGCCGGTCGCTCGCCCAATTGCAGAGCGGCATCGGCATGCACGGCGGCCCGGGCAATCCGCTCGGCGCCCGCGCCATGTATCTCTGGCAAGGCAATAAAGACACGCTCTTCCGCATCCATGGCACGGTCGAGCCTTCGTCGATCGGCACGCATGCGTCCTCGGGCTGCATCCGCATGATCAACCAGGACGCGATCGACCTTTACTCGCAGACGCCTGTCGGCACGCGGGTCGTCGTGCTCGGCCACGCCCAGCCTCGCGTAAGCTGATCGCTTGGCAGACGGCGCCGCACCTGCGATAAAGGTGCGTCGTCAACCGAATCGAAAGGAGGTGATCCAGTGTCTCAATGTCTGATCGCAAAGTCGCTGGAACTCTCCGCCGCGCTCGTTGCGGGGGCTCAGCGTCTGCGCTGACATTGCGGGCTCCTTGTAGCCCATCAACGAACACGAAAGCCCCGGTCTCGGCCGGGGCTTTTATTTTGGCACTGATTCGACCGGATCAGCGCTGCGGCGCGCCGCCTATTCCTTGCCGTCGATGACGGCGCGCACCTTGCGCGCGAGCTGATCGAGCGTGAACGGTTTCGGCAGGAAGGCGGTGCCTGGGTCGACAATGCCGTGATGCACGATGGCGTTCTGCGTATAGCCCGTCGTGAACAGCACTTTGAGGTCGGGCCGCAAGGCCGTCATCCGCTCGGCGAGTTCGCGGCCGCTCATCTCCGGCATGACGATGTCGCTGAACACCAGGGCGATCCGCGGCTGGGCTTCGAATTTCTGCATCGCCTCGGAGGGCGTCTGCGCGTGGATGACGGTATAACCGAGCTCGCGCAGGGCCTCGATCGACATCTGCTTGACCTTGAGGTCGTCCTCGACGACGAGAATGACCTCGTCGATATGGCCGCGCGGAACTTCGCCGCCGATACCTTCGCGTTCGACCGCCGCCGCGGCGCCGGCTTGGCGCGGCAGGTAGACTTTGACGGTCGTGCCTTCGCCCGGCTCCGAATAGATTTTCACGTGGCCGTGCGATTGTTTGACGAAGCCAAAGACTTGGCTGAGGCCGAGGCCGGTGCCGCGGCCCGAGCCCTTGGTCGAGAAGAACGGCTCGAAAGCGCGCTCGACCACATCCGGCGGCATGCCGACCCCGGTATCGGTGACCGAGATCATCACATATTGGCCCGGCGTGACCTCGCTATGCGCGGTGGCGTAACGCTCGTCGAGATGGGTGTTGGCGGTCTCGATCGTCAATTTGCCGCCGTCCGGCATAGCGTCGCGGGCGTTGACGGCGAGGTTGAGAAGCGCCGTCTCGACCTGCGCCGGATCGGCGAAGATCCGCCAAAGACCGCCGGCGAGGACGGTTTCGATCGCGATCTGCTCGCCGATCGTGCCGCGCAGCAGTTCCGACATGCCGCCGACCAGCCGGTTGACGTCGAACACCCGCGGCTCAAGCGCCGCCTTGCGCGAGAAGGCCAGCAGCCGCGAGGTCAGCTGCGCGGCGCGCTGCGCGCCTTCGTCGGCATTGGCGATATATTTGAGGACGCTGGCCTGATCGCCAGCCGAAAGCCGGCGGCGCGCCATATCGAGCGAGCCGATGACGATCGCCAGCATATTGTTGAAGTCATGCGCGATGCCGCCGGTCAATTGGCCGACCGCCTCCATCTTCTGCAACTGGCGGACCTGAATTTCCGCCGCCCGGCGCTCGCCCGCTTCTTTCTGCAACTTGTCGTTCGCTGCCTGAAGCTCGAGCAGGCGGCGGCGATTATCGATCAACGTCCCGACCCCGAGCGCGATGACGAGAAGCACGCTGGCCAAGAGGACGGTGCGGCGGCTGCCGTTGACCTGCGCCGCCTCGACCGAGCGATCTTCGAGCAATCTCTCTTGTCTCGCCTGCATGTCGGCCAAAATCTTTCGGATGCGATCCATAAACTGCTTGCCGCTGTCGTTGTTGACGACGGCGAGTGCGGCGGCGGGTTTGTTCTGGGATCGCAGGTCGATCGTGTCCTGCAACTCCCCCAGCTTTTCCGTGACTGTCGCGCGCAGTTCTCTGAGTTGCGGCGTCGGGCTATTGCTGAGCTCCGACTGAAGCGCATCGAGTTCGCCAGGGAGCGTGGTTTTGGCGAGATTATAGGAATCGAGATAGCTCAGCCGGTCGGTCAAGAGATAGCCGCGCTGGCCCGATTCGGCGTCGGTCAGCAACGTCTGGATGCGCTCCAGCTCATCGTTGACGACGAACGTATGACGGATCTGCTTGTCGATCTCCTGCTCTTGCCCGGCCAGGAAAACCGCGCTGACCGCCGCAATGAAGAGGAGAATGAAACCGACGAGCAGGGAAATCGACGAGATCAAAGATGCTCTGCGTGCCGACATCCGCACGAAACCCCTAACTCACTCTTCGACAGGATACGTGAACCGCCTCGCGCGTAAAGCGAAAGTTATTGAGAAACAGTTAGCTAGGCCGATGGTCCAGGCGTGGCCTGCGGCGCCGGTTTTTGGTAAACTCGACGCATGATGCGATTCTCCTTCATTGCCGCCCTTTTGGTCACGCTCTTGGCCGGCCTCTGCACCGCCGCTCCAGCCTACGCCGACTTCCGCGCCTGCGTGGAAGGGCTTGCCGCCGAGGCCGAAGCCCACGGCGTCTCCGCGCAAGTCGCGGAGGCCGCGACGCGCAACCTGACCTTCAACCCGGACGTCCTCGACGCCGAGCGGTCGCAGCCCGAATTTACCACGCCGATCTGGGACTATATCGCCGCGCTTGTCGACGACGAGCGCGTCGCCGATGGCCGCGCCGCAATGGCCAAATGGCAGCGCTGGTTCGATCTCGCCGGGCATCGCTACGGCGTCAGCCCCTATGTCATCGCCGCAATCTGGGGCGTCGAATCGAACTTCGGCCAGAATTTCGGCAACAAGCCGGTGCTGCAATCGCTCGCAAGCCTCGCCTGCTCCAACTCGATGCGGCCGAGCTATTATCATCGCGAATTTCTCGCCGCGATGGAGATCGTCAACGAGGGCGGCGCCGATCCCGCGCATTTCAACGGCTCGTGGGCGGGCGCCTTCGGCAATACCCAGTTCATGCCTTCGGTCTTCCTGCGGCTTGCCGTCGATCTCGATGGCGACGGGCGGCGCGACATCATCAATTCCGTGCCCGACGCTTTGGGCTCGACCGCCAATTATCTCCACCGCAGCGGCTTTGTGCCGGGCCTGCCTTGGGGCTTCGAGGTCAAACTGCCGGCGGGCTTCGAGGGCCGTTCCAACTGGCGCAGCAAGCAGCCGCTCGCGGCCTGGGCGGCGCGCGGCATCACCCATATCGATGGCACGCCGCTTGGCGGCGGCGGCGCTTACGGGCTGTTTCTTCCGGCCGGGCCGCGCGGACCGGCCTTTCTCGTCAGCCGCAATTTCAATGCGATCTATTCCTACAATGCCGCGGAATCTTACGCTTTGGCGATCGCGCTTCTGTCCGACCGGCTGCGGGGCCACGGCCCGATCGTCACGCCCTGGCCGACCAATGATCCGGGGCTTTCGCGCGCCGGACGCCGCGAAGTCCAACGCCTGCTGATCCAGCACGGCTATGACATCGGTGGCAAGATCGACGGCGTGCTCGGGCACAAGACCGAGGACGCGATTGCCGATTTTCAACGCCGCAGCGGCATGAAGCCCAACGGACGCGCCAGCCAATCGCTGCTGGCGGCCTTGCACAGCCATTGACAGCCATCAAACGCAGCGAACCGGCCGTTAAAATTACGAACCAACCAACATTTTCAAGACAGGATTTGTTCAGGATCGGTGCTTCACTTTGAAGTGTAGTCGGACTCGGGAATTTTCACCGGGAATTGACTGGCGCCGAGATCGGCTTGTTTTAGATTTGCCATTGGAAACATCGGCCTAGGCCATGCGATATTACGATATTCTACGTCAGGGATGTGTGAGTGCGGCGCTGCTGGCCGGTACGGCGACGGCCGCCTTGGCGACGCCGACCGACATCCAGGGTGTCGTCGAGCTTTTCACCTCGCAAGGCTGCTCGAAATGCCCGCCGGCCGATCGCCTGCTCACCACAATGGCCGGCAAGCCGGACACGGTGACGCTGACCTTCGCCATCAATTACTGGGATTATATCGGCTGGAAGGACACGCTCGCGGCGCCCGAATTCACCGCGCGGCAGAAAGCCTATGCGTCCGGCCGCGGCGATTTGCATGTCTATACGCCGGAAGCGATCGTCGACGGCGAATTCGACGCCATCGGCAGCGATAGACCGGCAATCGAGAAGGCTATGACCGAAGGGCGAACCGGCGGCCTCGCCTTGAGCGTGCCGGTCCATCTGAGCGAGGCCAACGGCGTTCTGCAGATCGACATCGGCCACGGCGCCGGCCCTGCGGGGATTTATGTTCTACGCGTCGCCAAATCGCGCACCGTGCTTATCTCGCGGGGCGCAAATTCCGGCCATAACGCCACCTATACGAATGTCGTGCGCGCCATTCACAAGGTCGGCGTGTGGAGCGGGGCGCCCATGAGCTTGAAGCTCACGGAATTGCGCGGCGACGACGAAGGCTATGTCGTCCTGCTTCAGCGCGGCTCCCTGGACAACCCCGGCGTCATTCTCGCAGCCGCCAAGAGCGACGGGCTCTGAGCCGCCGGCCTTCGCGCCGCGGCAAAGCCGGAATTTTGCCCTGATCCACCCGTTTCATGCGGCGCCGCGTAATCGGCCCCTCGCCGCCCCGCCTTGAAACAGGATATGTTGCCGTACATGATTCGCAGAACTCGCTTGGCCTTGGTGGCCGTGCTTCTTTTGCCGTGCGGTTTTGCCGCCGCTCCGGCGTTTGCGCTGGACGACCAAGGGCTTACCTCCAAACCCTTTCTTGTCGCCGCGGCCGATGACGAGACCGGGTCGCTCCGGCATCACCGGGCGAGCAAAAAGGCCGCAAAAAAGAGCAAGAAAACCGAAGCACCGAGCGAGGACGAAAGCGGCAAGCCGTCTCAGGTTGGCAGTTTCGGCGATTGGGGCGTCTTCGTCGCCGAGACCAGCGACACCAAGACCTGCTATGTCCTGGCCCAGCCGAAGACCCGCGAGCCCGCCAAACTCAAGCGCGACCCGGCCTATGTGTTCATCTCCAACCGGCCCGGCGAGCACATTCACAACGAAATTTCGATCACCATGGGTTTCCCGATGAAGGACAATGGTGACGCCGAAGCCGATGTCGGTGGCACCACCTTCGACCTCGTCTCCAAGGGCCGCAACGCCTGGATCAAGAATCCCGCCGAGGAAGGTCATTTCATCTCCGCCCTGCGGCACGGCGCCAAGCTCGTCGTCACGGCCGCCTCGACCCGAGGCAAGACGACGACCGACACTTATTCCCTCGCCGGCCTGCACCAGGCGCTCGAGAAGGCGGCGCACGAGTGCCGCTGACCCTGCGCGGCTGAAAGCGCAAGGCGCGCCGCCTCCCCCGTTCGGCTGCCTTGTTCGTTGTCTGCCGCTGGCGCATAATAGCGAGCGGGATAGGTCCGGCTTGCCCGGAAGATTGCGCCAAAACAATTGCCAAGCGCGAATAAAGTGCGAAGTGACGGCGCGGACCGCTTGGCGCATGTTTCGACGAGAGCATGCGCCATCAAGATGTTGGCGGCCGCCACATAAAAAGTCACTGGGAGGAAGTATGTCTGAGTCTCATATCTATCCGGTGAGCGAAGAATGGGCTCGCCGCGCTTACTTCGACGCGGCCAAATACAAGGAGCTTTATCATCGCTCCATCACCGATCCCGACGGCTTCTGGGGCGAGGAAGCCCGCCGCCGCCTCGACTGGATCAAGCCCTTCACCAAGGTCAAGAACACCTCGTTCGGTCCCGGCGACGTCTTCATCAAATGGTTCGAGGACGGCGTCACCAACCTCAGCCTGAATTGCATCGACCGTCATCTCGAAAAGCGCGGCGACCAGGTCGCCATCATCTGGGAGGGCGACGATCCTTCGCGCTCGGCGCACATCACCTACAAGCAATTGCATGAACGGGTGAGCCGCTTCGCCAATGTCTTGAAGGCCCGCGGCATCCAGAAGGGCGACACGGTCACGATCTATCTGCCGATGATCCCCGAGGCCGCTTATGCGATGCTGGCCTGCGCGCGGATCGGCGCCATTCATTCGGTGGTCTTCGGCGGCTTCTCGCCGGATTCGCTCGCCGGCCGGGTTCGCGATTGCGGCTCCAAACTGCTGATCACCGCCGATGAGGGCCTGCGCGGCGGCAAGAAAGTGCCGCTCAAGGCCAATGTCGATGCGGCGCTCGAGAAGCTGTCCTTTGTCGTGGACGATGTGATCGTCGTCAAACATACCGGCGGCGCGATCAATTGGAACCCGAGCCGCGATGTCTGGCTGCATGAGGCGCTGGAGAAAGTCTCGGCCGATTGCCCGATCACGCCCATGGGCGCGGAAGATCCGCTCTTCATCCTCTATACGTCCGGCTCGACCGGCACGCCCAAGGGCGTCGTGCATACGACCGCCGGCTATCTCCTCTACGCGTCGATGACGCATCAATATGCCTTCGATTACCACGATGGCGATATCTATTGGTGCACGGCCGACATCGGCTGGGTGACCGGTCACAGCTACATCCTCTACGGGCCGCTCGCCAATGGCGCGACGACGCTGATGTTCGAAGGCGTGCCGACCTATCCGACGATCTCCCGCTTCTGGGAGGTGGTCGATAAGCACAAGGTGAATATTTTCTACACCGCGCCGACCGCCATCCGCTCGCTGATGGGTGCCGGCGACGAACCGGTCAAGAAGACGAGCCGCGCCTCGCTGCGGTTGCTTGCCACGGTCGGCGAGCCGATCAATCCCGAAGCCTGGGAATGGTATTATAACGTCGTCGGCGAGCGCCGCTGCCCGATCATCGACACATGGTGGCAGACCGAGACCGGCGGCCATATGATCACGCCGCTGCCCGGCGTGACATCGCTCAAGCCCGGCTCCGCGACCAAGCCCTTCTTCGGCATCAAGCCGCAGATCGTCGATGGCGGCGGCGCGGTTCTGGAAGGCGCTGCCGAAGGCATATTGGTGATCGCCGATTCCTGGCCGGGGCAGATGCGCACGATCTATGGCGACCACGATCGCTTCGTGCAGACCTATTTCTCGTCCTTCCCGGGCAAATATTTCACCGGCGACGGCGCCCGCCGGGACGCCGATGGCGATTATTGGATCACCGGCCGCGTCGACGATGTGATCAACGTTTCGGGCCACCGCATGGGCACGGCAGAGGTCGAAAGCGCGCTCGTCGCGCATGAGCGCGTCGCCGAAGCCGCCGTCGTCGGCTTCCCGCATGACATCAAGGGCCAGGGCATTTTCGCCTATGTGACGCTGATCAACGGCCATGAGCCGAGCGAAAAGCTGCGCAAAGACCTGATCGCCTGGGTGCGGCAGGAGATCGGCCCGATCGCCTCGCCCGACATCGTTCAGTTCGCGCCGGGACTGCCGAAAACGCGCTCCGGCAAGATCATGCGGCGCATCCTGCGCAAGATTGCCGAGAACGAGTTCAACGCCCTCGGCGATACCTCGACGCTCGCCGACCCGGCGGTGGTCGAGGACCTGATCCGCGAGCGCAAGAAACATCCGCTGTAAGGTTAAGCAAATCCCTCTCCCGCCGAGGCGGGAGAGGGGGTCTGTGCCCCGCGTGCGGCCGCCGCGCCACATGTCAAGGGGATTTTAACGCTGCCCCCCAAAATCGCTTCAAGCCGTGGCGGCCTTTGCTATGGTCGCGGTCGACGAGTTTTGTTCGCGTTGGGGGCGTAATGAGCACCTTGAGTCAAAGGGCTGGCGCCGCGCCGGCCATATCTGTTTTTGCTTTAGCTGCTTTAGCTTTGGCTGTGACCCTCTGCGGCGCAGCCGCGCCGGCGCAAGCCGCCTGGCACGACGTTCGTTTCTCGGCCGCCTATCCGGCCGGCGAAATCATCATCAGCCAGCATCAGCGCGCGCTTTATTTCACCGAAGGCGATGGCCGCGCCATCCGCTATCCGATCGCCGTCGGCAAGCGCGGCATGGCCTGGCTCGGCTCGGCCTCGGTCGAGGGCAAATATCTGGCGCCGGACTGGTCGCCGCCGGAGATCGTCGCGCACGACCATCCGGAATTGCCAAGCTTCATTCCCGGCGGCTCGCCGCACAATCCGATGGGCGCGGCCGCGATCACGCTTTCGCGCTATCAGGTCGCGATCCACGGCACGACACGGCACATGCGCCGCTCGATCGGCACCGCCGCCTCCTATGGCTGCATCCGCATGTATAACGAGGACGTCGAGGATCTCTACCAGCGGGTGAGCATCGGCACGCCGGTTCTGGCCGTCCCATAGTCTGTCCGCCGCGGCCTTCCTAGCCTATGATAAGGGCGGGAGACGCTCCATGGCAGAGACGATCGAAACGCGCTGCGTGATCGCCGGCGGCGGCCCCGCCGGCATGATGGCGGGCCTGCTCTTCGCCCGGGCCGGCGTCGGCACCGTCGTACTCGAAAAGCACGCCAACTTCCTGCGCGATTTCCGCGGCGACACGATCCATCCTTCGACCTTGCAGGCGATGGACGACCTCGGCCTCTACGATCAATTCCTGGCGCTGCCGCACCAGGAAGCACGGCAGCTTTCGGCGCAATTCGGCGACGAGAGCTTTCCGATCGGCGACTTCTCGCATCTGCCGACGCGGGCGAAATTCGTCGCCTTCATGCCGCAATGGGATTTTCTCAATTTCGTCGCCCGCGAAGCGGCGAAATATCCGCATTTCCGGCTCATCATGCAGGCCGACGTCAACGGCCTGATCGAAGAGGCAGGCCGGATCACCGGCGTCACGGCGCAGACGCCGCAAGGCCCGCTCGACGTGAAGGCGGCGCTGACGATCGGCGCCGACGGCCGCCGTTCGATCGTCCGCGACAAGGCGGGCTTCCACCCCTTGGATATCGGCGCGCCGATGGACGTGCTGTGGTTCAAGCTCACGCGGCACGCGAGCGACACGGCGGAGCTTTTCGGCCGCATGGGCGCCGGAAAATTCCTCGTCATGATCAACCGCGGCGATCATTGGCAATGCGGCTATGTCATCCCGAAGGGCGGCTTTACGGCGCTGCAGGCGCAGGGCATTGCGGCCCTGCGCGAGAATGTTGCGGGCCTCGCGCCCTTTGTTGCCAACCGTGTGGGCGAGCTTGCAAGCTGGAACAATGTCAGCCTGCTGACAGTCACCGTCGATCGGCTGCCGCTCTGGCACAGACCGGGGCTCATCTGCATCGGCGACAGCGCCCATGCCATGTCGCCGGTCGGCGGCGTCGGCATCAACCTCGCCATCCAGGATGCCATTGCCACGGCGAATATCCTCGCCCCGGTGCTGGCGCGCGGCGAAGTGCCAAGCGACGCTTTGTTGGATACCGTGCAAAAACGGCGCGAGCCCGCCGTCAAGCTCACCCAGACCTTCCAGGTCTTCGTGCAGAAAAGGGTGATCTCCAATGTTCTCGCGCATCAGGACCGGCCGCCGACGCCGCCCTGGCCGCTCATTCTGTTGAAACAGGTTCCCTGGCTGCAGCGCTGGCCGGCGCGCTTCATCGGCCTTGGCTATCGCCCAGAGCGTATCGCCAAATAACGCGTTTTCGCGCCAGGTTTTCGCATCGAGCCGATGGCGGCTTTGCCCCGCCGCGTGATAGATCAGCTAGCAATGTCTCAGTTTGAATTTCGGCTCTGCGAGAAGCGGAAGGAGAATGCGCTTGGAATACCTGATCCGCGCCGCGCGACGTGAGGACGCCGACACTATCAGTCGCGTCATCATCTCGGCCCTTCGGGAGACGAACGCCAGGGACTATTCTGAAGCAGTGATCGCGCGCGTCGAGCTGAGCTTCTCGCTCGCAGCCGTGCTGGACCTCATCGAGCGTCGGCTCGTGTTCGTCGCTGCCACAGGTGACGACATTGTCGGTACCGCGAGCCTCGATGGCCGAATTGTGCGGACGGTCTTCGTCAAGCCGGAGTACCAGAATCGCGGCGTTGGGAGGGCACTTATGACTGAGGTCGAGCGGGTGGCCATAGAAAAGGGCGTTTCGGTCCTGGAAGTACCTTCGTCCGTCACCGCCGAGCCTTTCTATGCCAAGCTGGGGTTTAATGCCGTCGGGGATAGCTACTACGGGGAGGAACGCACTATCGTGATGGAACGTCCTCTCTCAAGCGTCACACGAGACCGCTAAGGACGGGGAGCCGAAATTCAAACTGGGACACGACCCATCAGCGCGACGTCTCCGATCGGATCATCCATGGACCACCCCGAACTTTCCGAGGCGCTTTATGCGCTCGAAGCACATCACTTCGATATCCGCGACGTGACGATTGCAGACCTGTTCGCGCGCGACCCGCACCGGTTCGCCGATTTTCATGTCGTGCTCGGCGATCTGCTCTTCGATTTTTCCAAACACCGCTTGGACCGCACGACGCTCAAATTGTTGATCGACCTTGCCGGCGCGGCAAAGCTCGAAGCGCGGCGCGCGGCGCTCTTTGCCGGCGCCATCGTCAACGAGACCGAGGGCCGCCCGGCGCTGCATATGGCGCTGCGCAATATGAGCGGCACGCCGATCAAAGCGAACGGCGTCGACGTCATGCCCGAGGTGCTGGCCGAACGCCGAAAAATGCTGGCCTTTGCCGAGTCCGTGCGGGACGGCGCGCTGAAGAGCGCCTCGGGCGAAAGCTTCGCCCATATCGTCAATATCGGCATCGGCGGCTCGGACCTCGGCCCGGCCATGGCGGCGCGGGCGCTCGCGCCGTTTGTGGCATCGCATCTCGATTTGCATTTCGTCGCCAATGTCGATGGCGCCGATCTCGCCGACACGCTGAAACAGGTCGATCTGAAGCGCACGCTCCTCATCGTCAGTTCGAAGACATTCACCACGCTCGAGACGATGACCAACGCCCACGCGGCGCGCCAGGCCGTCGTCGACGCGCTCGGCGAGGCCGCCGTGGCCAGCCATTTCTGCGCCGTCTCGACTGCGGCCAAGGAGGTCGCTGCCTTCGGCATTCGCGACGACCGCCGCTTTCTCTTCTGGGATTGGGTCGGCGGGCGTTATTCACTCTGGTCGTCGATCGGGCTGTCGCTCGCCATCGGCATCGGCGCGCAGAACTTCGAGGATTTTCTGCGCGGCGGCGAGGACATCGACAAGCATTTCGCTAAAGCGCCACTCGACGCCAACATTCCCGTGCTGATGGCGCTGATCGAGATCTGGTATCGCAACTTCTGGAATTATGCGGCGCAGGCGGTCATTCCCTACGATCAACGTCTCGCGCGCTTCCCGGCCTATCTGCAACAGCTCGAAATGGAATCGAACGGCAAATCCGTTTCGCTCGCTGGCGAGCCGCTCGAGACGCCGACAGGGCCGGTGATCTTCGGCGAGCCGGGCACCAATGCCCAGCATGCCTTCTTCCAGCTCTTCCACCAGGGCACGGAGATCGTGCCGGTCGATTTTCTGATCGCCGCCGAGCCCATCGCGAGCGATCCCAAGCAGCATCATCTTCTCCTCGCCAATTGCTTCGCGCAAAGCGAGGCTTTGATGAACGGACGCACGCACGCGGAAGTCAAAGCGAAATTGAAGGCGCAGGGCCTCGCCGACGAGGCGATCGCGGCGCTGGCGCCGCACAAGGTCTTTCCCGGCAACCGGCCGTCGAGCACCTTGCTTTACAAAAGCCTCACGCCGCGCATGCTCGGCCGGCTCATTGCGCTTTATGAGCACAAGGTCTTCGTGCAATCGGTCATCTGGAATATCGATCCTTTCGACCAATGGGGCGTCGAACTCGGCAAGGAGCTGGCGCTGCGGCTTGCGCCGCTTGTCGCCGATCCGCAGGCTTCGACGGCGGCGCTCGATGCCTCGACCGCTGGCCTCCTCGCGCATCTGCGCCGGCTATCCGGCACTTGAAGCCGCGTCCCCGACAGGTCAAAACCTTGCGGACGAATTTCGGGACATTCTGCCGTGCGCAATCACTATAATCTCATCGCCGGGCAAAGCATCGAACGCCTCGCCGCCATCAGCGACGGCGTCTTTGCCGTGGCTATGACCCTGCTGGTGCTCGATCTGCACACGCCGGATGCGATGCGCATCCAAAGCGAGGCGGCGCTCTGGCACGCGATCGTCGCGCTGGCGCCGCGCGTGCTCGTCTACCTGATGAGCTTTCTGACGCTCGGCATTTTCTGGGTCGGCCAACAGACCCAGCTCAACCATCTCGAACGCAGCGACCGCGATTTCACCTGGCTGCATCTCGTCTTTTTATTCGCGGTGTCGCTGATGCCCTTTTCGACATCGCTGATGGCGGAATTCATCTCCTATCGCGTCGCGCTCGTCGCCTATTGGCTGAATATCCTGCTGCTTGGCGCGATTCTCTATATCGCCTGGGGCTACGCGTTTCGTATGCGGCTCGGCAAGCCCGATGTGACCCAGGAGGTCGATGAAGCCGTCAGGCGCCGGATCATTGGCGCGCAATCGCTTTACGCCTTCGGCGTCGCGCTGTGCGTGATCAATACATATTGGGCGCTGGGCTTCATGCTGCTTGTGCAGCTGAATTACGCGCTGGCCCCGCGCATGCGATTCATCTCGCGACGATAGGGCGCCGGAGGTTCAAATGGAATCGCTCGGCGCGTTTAGGTCTTTTTCATCGCATCGGATTTGTCCGAAAACCGCTTTGCGCTTTTCGGTCCGATACCATAGCCCGCGCAAGACATGAGGCAATCCGGGCTCGGATTGCCTCACGCACTAAAGGCGATGCTTCGCGATGCCCTTATTTCAGGTGCTTGGCGAGATACTTGTTCATCTCGAACATGGTGACGGACTTCTTGCCGAAAACGGCATGCAGCTTGTCGTCCGCCAGGATTTCGCGCTTGTTGGCGGGATTCTGCAGCTTGTGCTTCTTGATGTAATCCCAAACCTTGCTCACCACATCCGTGCGCGGCAGCGGCTCGGCGCCAACGATCGCGGCAAGTTCCTTGGAGGGCGTCAACGGCTTGTTGAACGCGCTGACGGCCTTTTTCTTCGGGGCGGCCGGGGCCTTGGCTTTAGTCGCAGTCTTTTTCGGTGCGCTCGGCATCGCTTTCTCTCCAATCGAATCGCGCGAACCACGCGGGCTCATTGCCCTAGTACCTAAAATCACTGCCCAAGCAACCAGACCGCAAGGGGAATTGCCGGTTTCAGCGAAATTATTCAGGGCAATTCTTACGCTTTGCGCTGCACGCGCCCGCTGTGAGGCCAGAAGCCCGCGCTCTTGTGGCCCTCAGAGGCCAAGCCATGCCAAAATCGCATAGCTCAGCCCGCCTCCGAGGGGAATTCGGAGAATCACGGTGCGATTTTGCTTTTGCGCCGGGCGAGCGTGCGCAGCCGCAGCGCGTTGAGCTTGATGAAGCCCGCCGCATCGTTGTGATCATAAGCGACGGCGCCATCCTCGAAGGTGACGAGATCCTGATCATAGAGCGAATAAGGACTCCAGCGGCCGACGACGCCGACTGAACCCTTATAGAGTTTGAGCCGCACTGTGCCGGTGACGAACGTCTGACTCTTGTCGACCAAAGCCTGCAGCATCTCGCGCTCGGGCGAGAACCAGAAGCCGTTGTAGATCAGCTCGGCATATTTCGGCATCAGCTCATCCTTGAGATGCGCGGCGCCGCGATCGAGCGTGATCTGCTCAATGCCACGATGCGCAGCAAGCAGGATGGTGCCGCCCGGCGTTTCATACATGCCGCGCGATTTCATGCCGACGAAACGATTCTCGACAAGATCGAGCCGGCCAATGCCGTTGATACGGCCAAGCGCATTGAGATGCGCGAGCAGCGTTGCCGGCGACATCGCCTTGCCATCGACGGCGACAGGATCGCCCGACTTGAACTCGATCTCGATGAACGTCGGCGTCTCCGGCGCATCCTCGGGATTGACGGTGCGCGAATAGACATAATCCGGCACGTCCTGCGCCGGGTCTTCAAGCACTTTGCCTTCCGACGAGACGTGCAACAAGTTGGCATCGACCGAGAACGGCGCTTCGCCGCGCTTGTCCTTGGCGATCGGAATCTGATTTTTCTCGGCGAAATTGAGCAGAGCCGTGCGCGACGTGAGATTCCATTCACGCCAGGGCGCGATGACTTTGATGTCCGGCTCCAGCGCGTAATAGGACAATTCGAAGCGCACTTGATCGTTGCCTTTGCCGGTCGCGCCATGCGCCACCGCATCGGCGCCGACCTTGCGGGCGATCTCGATCTGCTTCTTGGCGATCAGCGGCCGGGCGATCGACGTGCCGAGCAGGTAAACTCCCTCATATTGCGCATTGGCGCGAAACATCGGGAAGACATAGTCGCGGACGAATTCCTCGCGCAGATCCTCGATGAAAATATGCTCCGGCTTGATGCCGAGCAGCAGCGCCTTCTGACGCGCCGGCTCCAGTTCCTCGCCCTGGCCGAGATCGGCGGTGAAGGTGACGACCTCACAGCCATAGGTCGTCTGCAGCCATTTGAGGATGATCGACGTGTCGAGGCCGCCGGAATAGGCGAGAACGACGCGCTTGATCTTTTTCGGATCGGACATTTTCTTCTCGAAACGGAGGGATTTGAAGCGGCGCGACTATAGAGAGCGCGCCTTTGGGCGCAAGGCCTCTCATAGGCGTTGATATGTCGACGATCGCTTTGCCAATCGTGTCGATTGGATGCAAAGAAAATGCGCGGCAATCGCCGGATCGCCCGGCATCCCGCGCTTGCAAATCTCCTCAAAAGTCGTATATCTGACGGTGTAATTTCTCATAGCGGTCATCGTCCGGTGATCGGGTTTTGAGAGTGGGCCGCCCGCCGGACCCGCTCTTTTTTATTGCCGCCGGCGGGGCGCCGGCGCGCCGATGAGAATACAAAATAAATCAACGCATTACGGGCATCCCGCCCGCGCAAACGAGATGAGCTTGCAAGCCACGCTGGACGAAAAGCGTTTTACCTCGGAGACCGGCATTGCCGCGCGCATCGCCGCGTTGAGTGCCCCGGTGCTGGCCGATTTCGGCTTCCGCCTCGTGCGGGTAAAACTTTCGGCCCAGGCCGGCGCAACCGTGCAGATCATGGCCGAGCGGCCGGATGGCAGCATGACGGTCGAGGATTGCGAGACGTTGAGCCAGGCGCTCTCGCCGGTGCTCGATGTCGAGGACCCGATTCCCGGCGGTTACCGGCTGGAGATTTCCTCGCCCGGCATCGACCGGCCGCTGGTTCGCGCCTCGGATTTTTCCCGCGCGCTCGGGCATGAAGCGAAGATCGAAATGCTCGCCCCAGTCGGCGGCCGCAAGCGTTTCCGCGGCCTTCTCGAAGGCCTCGACGGCGACGGCACCGAGACTGAGATCCGGCTGCGCCGCACTGACGCGAAGCCCGACGAAAATCCGGACGTGTCGCTGCGGCTCGCGGATATGGCTGAAGCGAAGCTCGTCCTGACCGAAGCTTTGATCCGCGCGGCTTTGCGCGCGGCGAAACAGAGCGAGGCCGATGGTGCCTCGGACGAGGAAGCGCCGCCGCGGCGCGGCCCGGGCCGCTTTGCGCGGCCGAAGGAACCCGCGGCGAAAACACCGAAAGCCAAGAAGACCTAAAGCAAACTGCCGCCGGTGCCGAGCAGCGCCGCCGGATTTCAAGGAGAAAATTCATGGCCGTCAGCGCCAACAGGCTCGAACTTCTGCAGATCGCCGATGCGGTCGCGCGCGAAAAATCGATCGACCGGCAGATCGTGCTGGCCTCGATGGAAGACGCGATGCAGAAGGCCGCCCGCTCCCGCTATGGGCAGGAGACGGAAGTGCGCGCCGAGATCAATCCCAAGACCGGCGAAGTGCGCTTCTCGCGCCTGCTCCAGGTCGTCGATGAGATCGAGAACGACGCCAAGGAGATCACTGTCGCCGAGGCGCGCAAGAAGAACCCGGCCGCCCAGGTCGGCGACTGGATCGCCGAGACCTTGCCGCCCTTCGACTTCGGCCGCATCGCCGCGCAATCGGCGAAACAGGTGATCGTGCAGAAGGTGCGCGAGGCCGAGCGCGACCGGCAATATCAAGAGTTCAAGGATCGCATCGGCGAGATCGTCAACGGCGTCGTCAAGCGTGTCGAATATGGCAATGTCATCATCGACCTCGGCCGCGGCGAGGCCACCATCCGCCGCGACGAGATGATCCCGCGCGAACAATTCCGCCCCGGCGACCGGGTGCGCGCCTATGTTTACGACGTGCGGCGCGAGCAGCGCGGCCCGCAGATTTTCCTGTCGCGCACGCATCCGCAATTCATGGCCAAGCTGTTCCGCCAGGAAGTGCCGGAAATCTATGACGGCGTGATCGAGGTGAAGGCCGTGGCGCGCGACCCGGGCTCACGCGCCAAGATCGCGGTGATCTCGCGGGATTCCTCGATCGATCCGGTCGGCGCCTGCGTCGGCATGCGCGGCTCGCGCGTTCAGGCGGTCGTCAACGAATTGCAGGGCGAGAAGATCGACATCATCCCCTGGTCGGCGGATGCGGCGACGTTCATCGTCAACGCGTTGCAGCCGGCGGAAGTCGTCAAAGTCGTGCTCGACGAGGATTCCGAGCGCATTGAAGTCGTCGTCCCGGACGATCAGCTCTCGCTCGCCATCGGCCGCCGCGGCCAGAACGTCCGCCTCGCCTCGCAGCTCACCGGCTGGGATATCGACATCCTGACCGAAGCCGAGGAATCCGAGCGGCGGCAGAAGGAATTCGTCGAGCGCACCAACGCCTTCATGAAGGCGCTCGATGTCGACGAGGTCGTCGGCCAATTGCTGGCTTCGGAAGGCTTCCGCTCGGTTGAGGAACTGGCCTTCGTCGAACCGGCCGAGCTTGCCTCGATCGAGGGCTTCGACGCCGACACGGCGGGGGAAATCCAAAACCGGGCGCGCGAGCATCTCGCCAAGGTCGAAGCCGAGCTCGAAGCCAAGCGCAAGGCGCTCGGCGTCGAGGATGAAGTGCGCGAGATCGAGGGCGTCAACACGGCCATGCTGGTCAGACTTGGCGAAAACGGCGTGAAGACGGTCGAGGATCTTGCCGGCTGCGCTACCGACGATCTTGTCGGCTGGAGCGAGCGCAAGGACAACGAGACGGTCAAGCATCTCGGCTATTTGGACGGGATGGAGGTTTCGCGCGACGAAGCCGAAACCCTGATCATGAAGGCCCGCGTCAAGGCCGGCTGGATCGATGAATCGGCCCTCGCCACTCCGACTGAGGCGGCGACCGAGGAAGCGCCGGCGGAGCACTAAAGCATCGGACCGAAAAGTGCGAAGCGGTTTTCGGACAAATCCGATGCGATGAGAAAGACTTAAAAGCGCCGAGCGATTCAATTTGAACGTCCAGCGCTCTAAGCGGAGCGGCAGATTGAGCCGAGACAGCAAAGCCGAGCTTCAATCCGAGCGCACGTGCATTGTCACGCGGGCGAAGGGCGCGCCAGAGGACCTGCTGCGCTTCGTCCGGGCGCCGGATGGCGCGGTCGTGCCGGATTTGCGGCACAAGCTGCCGGGCCGCGGTGTCTGGGTCTCCGCCGATGCCAAGACCGTCGCCCAGGCGGTCAAACGAAAGGCTTTCGCGCGCGGCTTCAAGGCCGAGGTGAAGGTTTCCGAGGCGCTCCCGGACGAGGTCGCGGCGCTGATGGAGAGGGACTGCCTGCAGACCCTGTCGCTGGCCAAAAAGGCCGGCCAGATCGTCGCGGGATTCGCCAAGGTTGAGGCTGCGGCACAGACGGGCGCGGTGATCGGCCTGATCAGCGCCAGCGACGGGGGCGCCGACGGCAGCCGCAAGCTGCGCCAGGCCCTGCGCCGGGCGCGCGTTGATGTTCCGGAAATTAATCTATTCACCGAGCCGCAATTGAGCTTGGCACTCGGCGGCGCAAATGTGGTACATGCTGCGCTCACGCGCGGCACGCTGGCCGACAGCTTTCTTTCGCAATGCCGGCGTTTGAAATCTTATCTTTCTCCGGTCGCAGCGGCGGACGAGCCGGCCGAGGATGAGTTTTTGGCCTCGACCGATTTGAGCATGGGGTAACAGTGGCTTAAACGTGATAGCATCCCCGGCTGGCCCTTGCGGGTTGGCTTGGGAAAAACGACATAGATTTATGAAAAGTCGCCCGGCAGGGCGCCTCGCGGACATCGCGAGCCAGATCGAGGCCCCGCCTACGTCCGCACGGTTGCGGGGCCGAGCCGGCCATAGCGCCGGCTTTTGGTTATAATCGCGCTTGAGCTTTGGATTGGGCCTTGGCCCGGATTGGGAACGAATGACTGACTCGAAAAACCCCGGCGACAGCACGCTGACCGTCGCCCCGTCGAAGACCTTGTCGCTGAAACGGCCGGTGGAATCCGGCATTGTGCGGCAGAGTTTTTCGCACGGCCGCACGAAGGCGGTTGTTGTCGAGAAAGTGAAACGCCGGACGCTTGGGCCGGGCGAGACGCATGCCCCCACGCCTGCGCCGACGCCGGCGCCTGCCAATCCGCCAGTGCAGGCCCGCGCGCCGCACCAGGAGCGCACGCGGCCGGAGCCGCGCCAGGCGCCGCGGAGCGGCAGCGGCGTCGTGCTGCGCACCCTGACCGAGGAAGAGCAGGAGGCGCGCGCCCGCGCTTTGTCCGGCGCCCGCGAACGCGAAGAGGAAGAGCGCCGCCGCGCCGCGGTCGATGCCAAGGCGCGCGAAGAGCGCGAGGCGGCCGAACGAGTTGAGCGCGCCGCAGCCGAAGAGCGCAAGCGCGAGGAAGAGACGCGCCGCGCCCATGATGCCGAGACCAAGCGCAGGTCGGAACAGGAAGCCAAGCGCCGGCTCGAAGTCGGCGGTCCGCCGCCGCCCCCTGCCCCCACCGCGGCGCCCGTGGCGCGCAAGCCGCTTGGCCTGACGCCCACCGCCACCCCGACGACGCCGGTCGCCGCGCGCCCGGCGACGCAGGAAGAGGAAGAGGCGAAACGGATCATCCGCCGGCCCGGATTGCCGACGAAGGTCGTGCTGCCGCGCCCCACGCGTACCGGCGAGCAGAAGAATCGCGGCCGTCTCACCGTCGCCAGCGCGACCGGCGAGGAGGACGAGCGCACCCGTTCGGTCGCCTCGTTCCGCCGCCGCGTCCAGCGCCTCAAGGGCCATGTCGCCGAGCAGAAGGAAAAGCTGTCGCGCGAAGTCATCCTGCCCGAGACGATCACCATCCAAGAGCTCGCGAACCGCATGTCGGAGCGCGGCGTCGACGTGATCAAGCTGCTCATGCGGCAAGGTCAGATGGCCAAGATCACCGATGTGATCGATGCCGACACGGCCGAGCTCATCGCCGAGGAACTGGGCCACACGGTCAAGCGCGTTGCCGAATCCGACGTCGAGGAAGGCTTGTTCGACACGCCGGATGCCGACGAGCATCTGGTGCCGCGCCCGCCCGTCGTCACCATCATGGGCCATGTCGACCACGGCAAGACCTCGCTGCTCGACGCCATCCGCCACGCGAATGTCGTCTCCGGCGAAGCCGGCGGCATTACCCAGCATATCGGCGCCTATCAGGTGACGGCGCCGAATGGCGAGCGCATCACCTTCATCGACACGCCGGGCCACGCTGCCTTTACGGCGATGCGCGCCCGCGGTGCCAAGGTGACGGATATCGTCGTGCTCGTCGTCGCGGCGGACGATGGCGTCATGCCGCAGACGATCGAAGCGATCACCCACGCGCGCGCCGCAGGCGTGCCGCTCATCGTCGCCATCAACAAGATCGACAAGGCGGACGCCAAACCCGAGCGGGTGCGCACCGAGCTTCTGCAATATGAAGTGCAGGTCGAATCCCTGGGCGGCGAGACGCTCGAAGTTGAGGTTTCGGCGACGCAGAAGCTCAATCTCGACAAGCTGCTCGAGATCATTTCGCTGCAGGCCGAAGTGCTTGACCTCAAGGCCAATCCCGACCGGGCGGCCGAAGGCACGGTGATCGAGGCGCGGCTCGACCGCGGCCGCGGCCCGGTCGCGACCGTTCTCGTCCAGCGCGGCACGCTGCGCACCGGCGACATCATCGTCGGCGGTTCGCAATGGGGCCGCGTACGGGCACTGATCGACGACAAGGGCGAGACGCAGGACAGCGCCGGCCCATCGATGCCGGTCGAGATCCTGGGCTTCAACGGCTCCCCCGAGGCCGGCGACCGTGTCGCCGTCGTCGAGACCGAAGCGCGGGCGCGCGAGATCACCGAATATCGCGAGCGCCAGAAGCGCGATAAGGCGGCTGCCCGCGGCACCGGCGCGCGCAGCTCGCTCGCCGACATGATGAGCCAGTTGAAGACGGCGGGCCGCAAGGAATTCCCCCTCGTCATCAAGGGCGACGTGCAAGGCTCGGTCGAAGCGATCGTCGCGACGCTCGAAAAGCTCAACACCGACGAGGTTGCCGCCCGCGTGCTGCACGCCGGCGTCGGCGGCATCACCGAATCCGACGTGACCTTGGCGGAAGCCTCACACGCCGTGATCATCGGCTTCAACGTCCGCGCCCATAAAGAGGCGCGCGCGCTCGCCGAACAGGCCGGCATCGAAATCCGCTATTACAACATCATCTACAATCTCGTGGATGACGTGAAGGCGGCGATGTCCGGTCTATTGCCGCCGACCCTGCGCGAGGAGATGCTCGGCAATGCCGTCATCCTGGAGGTGTTCAACATCTCCAAGGTGGGCAAGGTGGCCGGCTGTCGTGTGACGGACGGCACTGTCCAGCGTGGCGCCAATGTGCGTTTGATCCGCGACAATGTCGTCGTCCACGAGGGCAAGCTGTCGACGTTGAAGCGGTTCAAGGACGAAGTGAAAGAGGTCGTTGCCGGACAGGAATGCGGCATGGCCTTCGAAAGTTACCAGGACATGCGCGTCGGCGATGTGATCGAGTGCTACAATGTCCAGGAGATCAAGCGGAGCTTGTAAGGCGCACGCTCCCGAGGGGCTTGGTATATCCGCGCCGGATTTAACCCCGATACTCACGAAAAACGCCCGCCGCTCAGCGGCGGGCGAAGGCTAAGGACATTAAAGAAATGTCGAGACTGCACCATACTGGCGGCGAGCCGTCGCAGCGCATGTTGCGCGTCGGCGAGATGATCCGCCATACCGTATCCAACCTTCTGAGCCGCGGCGCCATCAACGATCCCGTGCTCGAAGGCCATGTCGTCACCATCCCCGACGTGCGCATGAGCCCCGATCTCAAGCTCGCGACCGTCTATGTCATGCCGCTCGGCGGCAAGGATATGAACGACGTGATCGCCGCCTTCGACCGCAACAAGAAGTTCCTGCGCGGCGAGATCGCCCATTGCGTCAACCTGAAATTCGCGCCGGACATCCGCTTCAAGCCGGACCAGAGCTTCGACCGCGGCGCGCATATCGATGCGCTGCTCGACTCGCCGCAAGTCAAGCGCGACCTGATCAAGACCCCTGAGAGCTGATGAACGCACCCCGCTCCAAGCGCACCGAAGTCAATGGCTGGGTCGTGCTCGACAAGCCCGTCGGCATGACCTCGACCCATGCCGTGGCCCGGCTGAAGCGTGTCTTCAACGCCAAGAAGGCGGGCCATGCCGGCACGCTCGACCCGCTCGCGTCCGGCGTTCTGCCGGTCGCCTTCGGCGAGGCGACGAAGACGGTGCCCTTCGTGCAGGATGGCGAGAAGGCCTACCGCTTCACCATCCAATGGGGCGCGGAGACGGATTCCGATGATGCCGACGGCACTGTCGTCGCCCGCTCGGACCTGCGGCCGCAGACCGCCGACATCATAGCGGCGCTGCCGCAGTTCACCGGCACGATCCTGCAGACGCCGCCGGCCTTTTCGGCGATCAAGATTGCCGGCGAGCGCGCCTATGACATCGCCCGCGACGGCGAGATGCCGGAACTTCAGCCGCGGCCGGTGACGATCCACGAATTGGCGCTCGTGGCGATCAATGCGGACGACGCGACCTTCGAGGCGCGCTGCGGCAAGGGCACTTATGTGCGCGCCATTGCGCGCGATCTCGGCCGCTTGCTCGGCTGCCTCGGCCATGTCACCGCCCTGCGCCGGACGCGCGTCGGCCCCTTCGGCGAAGGCGAGGCCGTGCCGCTGGCGCAGATCGAGGATGCCTCCGTGCCGGACGCCTTGCGCCGGGTCGAGGCGGGGCTTTTGGAATTGCCGCAAGTCGTGGTCGATCGCGATTCCGCCGCGCGGCTGCGGCGCGGCCAATCGGTGCTGCTGCGCGGCCGCGATGCGCCCGGCGATGGCGCGGCCTATGCCTGCTGCGGCGGCGTGGTCGTCGCGGTCGGCGCCATCGAGCGCGGCGAACTGGTGCCGGGCCGCGTCTTCAACCTGCCGTTCTAGAGCATCGGACCGAAAAGCGCGTAGCGGTTTTCGAACAAATCCGATGCGATGCGTAAAGACTTAAAAGCGCCGAGCGATTCAATTTGAACGTCCGACGCTCTAGGGCAACGCGGCAGGCCGGCCCTCGGCCGCAAGCAAGACATCGGATTCGTCTTTGAGCGCCACGCCGGTGAGCTTGCGCTTCAGCGCCTCGTCCACCAGCCAGGCAAGCTTGAAGGCCGCAAGCTCATGCGCCAGGCCCTCATAGCGCACGTTGGAAATGCAATTGCGCTCGCCGTCGTTGCGGCCGGGCTTCGGATCATAAGTGAGATAAATGCCGAGCGAGTCCGGCGACGACAGGCCGGGGCGTTCGCCGACGAGCAAAATCAGCGCGCGCGCCTTGAGCAATTTGCCGATCTCGTCGCCGAGCGCGACCCGCGCCTGATTTGCGACGATGACCGGCGCGGCAGACCAGCCGGCGCGGGCGAGATAGGGTTTGAAGGCCGTAAGAAACGGCGCGGTCTGGCAGTGCACCGCCGTCGCCGAAAGGCCGTCCGCAACGACGATGGCGAGATCGCACGCGCGGCTGCGCCGATCCGCCAGCAGCGCCCGGCTTCTCACGCTGAGCTCGCGGCCCCAATCGGGGCGGCGCAGATAGCTCGCGCGATCCGGCGCGGCGCTCTCGACGAAGATGGTCTCGAAGCCGAGCTTTTCGATCTCGGCCGCGACTTTGTCGCGATCGAAAGGCGCATGCACGGCGTCCCGCGCGCGGGCATGGGCGAGCGAGAAATTCAGCACTTCCTGCGTCGGCAGCGACGCGCCGGCACGGCCGAGCGCGATGCGCGCCTGCGTCGTCCGCGAAAGACTTTTCCAGAAATCCTCGACGACCGGCGGGCGCATTTTCAACCCTGGTGCCAGGCGATGAGCGGATGCGCCGCTTGCTGGCGCAACAGCCGCCCATCGGGGCCGGTGATGTTCATGCGCGTGAGCCAGGCCTCGAATTCCGGCGCGCGCTTCACGCCAAAGACCTCGCGCAGGTAAAGCGCATCGTGGAACGAGGTCGATTGATAGTTCAGCATGACGTCGTCGGCGCCGGGAATGCCCATGATATAGGTGATGCCCGCCGCCGCCAGCAGCGTCATCAGACTGTCCATGTCGTCCTGATCCGCCTCGGCGTGGTTGGTGTAGCAAACGTCGCAGCCGAGCGGCAGGCCCATCAGCTTGCCGCAGAAATGGTCCTCGAGCCCGGCGCGGATGATCTGCTTGCCGTCATAAAGATATTCGGGCCCGATGAAGCCGACGACGGTATTGACGAGCAGCGGCTCGAATGGCCGGCAGGTGGCATAGGCGCGCGCCTCGAGCGTCTGCTGATCGACGCCGTGATGCGCATTGGCGGAGAGCGCGCTGCCCTGCCCGGTTTCGAAATACATGACATTGTCGCCGATCGTGCCGCGCTTCAGCGACAGCGCCGCCTCGCGGCCCTCCTTCAGCACGGCGAGATCGACACCGAAGGACCGGTTCGCGGCTTCGGTCCCCGCGACCGATTGAAAGACGAGATCGAGCGGCAGGCCGCGATTGATGAGCTCGATCGAGCTCGTGACATGGGTCAGCACGCAGGCCTGCGTTGGAATCTCGAACCGTTCGATCACGCCGTCGATCAATTGCAGCAGATCGGCGAGCACCGGCAGGCTGTCAGACGCCGGGTTGATGCCGATGACGGCATCGCCGCTGCCATACATCAGCCCGTCGATGATCGAGGCGGCAACGCCGGCGCGGCTGTCGGTCGGATGATTGGGCTGCAGGCGCACCGCCATCGTGCCCGGCAGGCCGATCGTGTCGCGGAATTTCGTCACCACCCGGCACTTCTTCGCCGCCAGGATCAGGTCCTGGTTGCGCATGAGCTTGCTGACCGCCGCCGCCATCTCCGGCGTGACGCCGGGCGCGAGCGCCGAGACGATCTCCGGCGTCGCCTCATCCGACAGCAGAAAGTTGCGGAATTCGCCGACCGTCAGATGCGCGATCGGCGCGAAGGCCGCGCGGTCATGCGTGTCGACGATGAGCCTTGTGATCTCGTCGCTCTCGTAGGGAACGAGCATCTCTTCGAGAAAGCGCTTGAGCGGCATGTCGGCCAGGCAGAGCTTGGCAGCGACATTCTCTTCGGCGCAGCTTGCCGCGATCCCCGCGAGCATGTCGCCGGAGCGCGGCGGCGTCGCCTTGGCCATGAGATCGGCCAAGGATCCGAACGCCCAACGGGTCGTCCCCGTCGCATAATGATAGCCCATCTTTGGCTCCAGAAGCTTTGCTTTTGCGTCCTATTATAAAGCCCCCGGCGACGGGCGCGGGAGACCCGCGCCCGCAAGGGATCAAAGCCCGGCGTGAACCGTTTCGCCGACCGCCGCTTCTTCGGCGAGGATTTCGGCATGGCGCCTGGCAATCTCGGCGGCGCTGATCGGCGGCCCGGGGAAACGCTTACGCTCAAGCGCGAACCAGCCGACGACGAGCAGGACGAGAATGCCGATCGCATAATTGATGACGATGTCGTTCGGCGGCTGCAGACCGATCCAGGTGACGCCAAGGACGCCGAGGCTGGTGATGACCGCAAGCGGCTTCGACCAGACGCCGAGCTTGAACGGCCCGGACGGCAGCCAGCCGCGCTGCTCGGCATAAAGCCCGGCCGCGACCGGCATCGCATAGGAAATATAGAGGAAGACCGCCGAGCCCGCCGCCAAAGCATTATAGGCCGAGGAATAGAGCGTCGCCGCGACGGCGAGGATCACCGTCGCCCAGATGCCGCCGATGGGCGTGCGATAGGCGGTGCTCACCTTGCGCAGCAGCGGCGACAGGAACGGTATGCCGCCGTCGCGCGAGAAGGCGAAGATCATGCGCGAGGTCGAGGTGACGCAGGCGAGCGAACAGAGAAAATTGGCGATGACGATCAGGACGAAAAGCGCGTCCTTCAACGCCGTCGGCACCGCCAGGCCGTTGAGCAGGTTGAAGAACACATTGCCGCCGTCCTTCGCCGACGCCACCGGGTCGCTCATCGCTAAGACGAAGGAGCAGACCATGATGTAGCCGAAGATCACCGAATAGAGGATCGAATTGATGATCCCCTTCGGCACTGCGATGCGGGCGTTCAGCGTCTCCTCGGCGGTATGGGCCGAGGCATCGAAGCCGGTGATCGTATAGAGCGGCAGCAGCAGGCTGAGCAGGAAAGCATAGAGGAGATTGTTGGTATGCGGCACGACATCGCCGCCCGCAGAGCCGGTGTTGTTGACGATGTGGAACAGGCGCGACAGATCGAAATGATGCACGCTGAACAGCATCGTCGCGGTCAGGAGAATGGCGACGAAGAAGATCAGATAGCCGGAGAAGTCGGTGAGCTTGCTCGTCAGCTTGATGCCGAAATGATTGAGCAGGCCCTGTGTCACGGCGATGATGCCGACGCCGGCCAATTGCTGCCAATAGCCCCATTTCGACGTGTCGATATGGAAGATGTCGGTCAGGATCAGGCTGGTGAACAAAGTATAGGCGCCGACCGTGACCGCGGCAGTGACAAAGATTAGGCCAAGCAGGTTCATCCACGCCGTCGCCCAGCCCCAGCCGCGCCCGCCCAGGATCGACGACCAATGATAAAGCCCGCCGGCCGTGGGATAGGCCGAGCCGATCTGCGCCATCGACAGGCCGACGATCAGTGAAAAGACGCCGCCGACGAGCCAGCCGACGCCGATGCTGAAACCGCCCACGGTCGAGAAGCCGTTTTGAAAACTGGTGATGCCGCCGGCCAGAATGCAAATGATCGAGAAGGAAATCGCGAAATTGGAGAAGCTCTTCATGCCGCGTGCAAGCTCTTGGGCATAGCCCATCTGATGCAGCACATGGACGTCTTCTTCGAGAACGGATTGGTCGGTGGATTCGGGTTCGGTTGACATCGGCGCCTCCTCGCAGCTCCCCTCAGGGAGCCCGTAGCCTCAACTCGGCGGAGCGCGGCGATGCGATATGTATGCCGCCCCCAGAAGAAACTTCCGCAGTCTGGACGCAGCCGAAAGATATTTTCTTGACATTTTCCAGCCAAGATTTGACCTTTGTCCGTTCCTCAACCGGAGAATGCAGGTGCCGGTTCAGCAGCGCGCTTTTCAGGACAACACGTACGGCACTGCGGCAAACGGCAATTCGGTCGTCTTGGCCGCGGCGGCGCATGGTGCCGTCGATTTCATCACCGCGCGCGGCGGCGATCCGGAACGCGTTGCAGCAGTCGCCGGCGTCGATCTCAAGCAATTGGAAGTTCCGACCGATCCCGTCGATCTGCGCGGCTATTGCGGTCTGTTCGAGGAAGCGGCGCGCCAGACCGGCGAAGACAATTTCGGCCTTTGGTACGGCCAGCAGTTCGAGCCGCATATGCTCGGGCTCATCGGCTTTATCGCGCTCGCGTCGCCGACGTTAGGCGAGGCGGTCAAAAATCTCGCGCATTATTTTCCGCTGCATCAATCGGGCACGCGCACGCGCCTTTTCACGCACGACGGCCTGCTGCATCTCGAATATCAGATTCTCGACGGCCGCATCGTCAATCGCCGGCAGGATGCCGAGCTGACGATGGGCATGTTCGCCAATCTGTTCCGCCATTGCCTCGGCCGTAATTGGGTGCCGGAAGAAGTGCATCTCGAACATGCCGCGCCGCAGGCGCCGGAAGAGCACGAGCACGCCTTCCACGCGCCGATCTTTTTCGGCCGCGGCAGCAACCGGCTGGTGTTCCGCAACGATCAGCTCGAGCGGCCGATGCCGGGCGCCGATCCGCAATTGCTGTCGCTCCTGCGCGCGACGCTGACGCGTGTCGCGCAGACGACGCAGCTCGCCTTCAAGGACCGGCTGACGGGGGAGATCCGCATGCATCTCGCCGCAGGCGAGGTGAAATTCACCGATATCGCCGCGGCGCTGCGGATGTCGCAATCGGCGCTGCTGCGGCGGCTCGAGGATGAGAATATCGGCTTTGGCAAGCTCGTCGAGCAGGTGCGCCGCGAACAGGCGCTGGCCTATCTGGCGCAGCGCCACATTGCGGTGAGCGAGATCGCGCTTCTGCTCGGCTATTCCGAGATCAGCGCCTTTTCGCGCGCCTTCAAGCGCTGGGAAGGCGTCTCGCCGAATCAATATCGCGCCGTGGCGCTGGGCGAGTAGCTCACGCCCGCTTATCCCAGCCGCTCGCAATACGCGGCATGTTGATCTCGATCCAATCGGCGAGACCGCGCACCTTCCGCGCCGCCTCCCGGCCCAAGGGCGTCAGGCTATATTCGACATGCGGCGGCACGATCTCGTAAGCGACGCGCCGGACGAACCCGTCGTGCTCCAGCCATTGCAGCGTCTGCGCGAGCATGCGCTCGCTGACGCCGCCGATCTTGCGCCGCAGTTCGCTGAAGCGGTGCGTCCCGGCCTCGAGCGCGATCAACGCCAAAACGCCCCAGCGGCTGGTGACGTGCTTCAGCACTTCGCGCGAGGGGCAGTCGGCCACCATCAAATCTCCGCGCTGCAATTTCGCCGACAAGGAGATGTTGCCGGCGGTGGCGCCGGACCGAGCTTTGGACATGCTCGCCCCTCCGAAATGGGATCGCGCGTAAGCGCTTACGTTTATGTAAGTACTTACGAAAAATAAGTAAAGGCTTTACCTAGGGCGCAGTTCCCACTGCAAGGACCGACGCCCATGACCATCGCCATTACCGGAGCCAGCGGCCACCTCGGCCGTCTTGTCATCGCCAGCCTCAAGGAAAGAGGTTCCGCCTCGAATATTATCGCGCTGGCGCGCACGCCCGAGAAGGCGGCCGATCTCGGCGTCGCCATCCGCGCGGCCGACTACAGCAAGCCGCAGACGCAGGAGCAGGCTCTCGCCGGCGTCGATACATTGCTCCTGATATCCTCAAGCGAGATCGGGCAGCGCGTGGCGCAGCACCGCAACGTCATCGATCAGGCGAAGACATCCGGCGTAAAGCGGATCGTCTATACGAGCCTGCTCCACGCCGACACCTCGCCGCTCGGCCTTGCCGCAGAACACCTCGCCACCGAGGCCGCCCTGAAGGCCTCAGGCGTCGCATTCACGATCTTGCGCAACGGCTGGTACACGGAAAATTATGAGGCTGCGATCGGCAGCGCGTTGGCGCACGGCGCTTTCATCGGTGCGGCCGGCGCGGGCAAAATCGCCGCCGCGCCGCGGGCCGATTACGCCGAAGCCGCGGCCGTGGTGCTGACCGGCACGGGGCATGAGGGCAAGATCTACGAACTTGCCGGCGATGAAGCCTTCACGCTCGCGGAGCTTGCCGCCGAAGTCTCGAAGCAGACCGGCCGGACGCTTCCCTATGAGAATTTGCCAGAGGCCGATTATGCCGCCGCCCTGCTCGGGGCCGGATTGCCGGAGCCCTTCGCGAAATTGCTCGCCGATTGCGATGCCGGCGCCGCCAAGGGGGCGCTGTTCGACGCAGGACATCAGCTCTCGGGATTGATCGGCCGGCCGACCGTGCCGTTCGCGACCGTGATCGCCGCGGCGCTCGGGTAAGCCGCAGGCACAGGCCGGAAATTGAAGCCGAAAGATGAAATTGGTCGGAGTGAGAGGATTCGAACCTCCGACCCCCTCGTCCCGAACGAGGTGCGCTACCAGGCTGCGCTACACTCCGATTTTGCCGGTAAGTTTGGGCGCAGACGCCCGCGGCGCATGCCTTATAGCTAGGCTGCCCGCGCCCGACAAGGGCGCGGGACCTGCAAATCGACCGTCTTAAACAGCCGCAGCGTGACGCGGGCCGGCCGGCGGGAGTGCCGCCGGCGGTGCGGCGGCCTCGATCTTGGCCATGCCGGCCTTGACCGCCTCCTGCACCTTTTCGAAGGCGCGGACCTCGATCTGCCGGACGCGCTCGCGCGAGATGTGGAACTCGTCCGACAATTGCTCGAGCGTGATCGGCTCCTCGGCCAGACGCCGCGCCTCGAAGATGCGCCGCTCGCGATCGGAGAGAACACCGAGCGCCTCATGCAGCGCGTCGAGCCTATTATCGGTCTCCTCGCGATTCGCCAGCAGGTTCTCCTGGCTGGTGCTGTCGTCGACGAGCCAATCCTGCCATTCGCCCTCGCCCTCTTCGCGCAGCGGCGCATTGAGCGAGGCGTCGCCTGACATGCGGCGGTTCATCTCGATCACGTCCTGCTGCGAGACGCCGAGGCGCTTGGCGATGATCGCGACCTGATCCGGATTCATGTCGCCGTCTTCAAGCGCCGAAATCGCGCTCTTGGCCTTGCGCAGGTTGAAGAACAGCTTCTTCTGGCTCGCCGTGGTGCCCATCTTCACGAGCGACCAGGAGCGCAGGATATATTCTTGAATCGAGGCGCGGATCCACCACATCGCGTAGGTCGCCAGGCGAAAGCCGCGATCGGGCTCGAAGCGTTTGACGGCCTGCATCAGGCCGACATTGCCTTCCGAGATCACTTCGCCGATCGGCAAGCCATAGCCGCGATAGCCCATGGCGATTTTGGCGACGAGTCGCAGGTGCGACGTCACCAATTTATGCGCGGCTTGCGGGTCCTCGTGCTCGCGCCAGCGCTTGGCGAGCATATATTCCTCTTGCGGTTCCAGCATCGGGAACCGGCGGATTTCGCGGAGATAGCGGGATAGTCCGTTTTCCCCCGAGAGAATGGGAAGTGCGGCTGCTGAAGCCATTGTCGATAATCCCTCCTGTCGAACTCCCGTTGCGGCGAGCTCAAAACGGCAACCGTAGTCTGCCGTCTAACGAATATAGGAGCGTCGCCCTTCCTTCGAAAGAGCGCGCCCAAGATCAGAGATTACAAAAGGGTAACTAAGAGGCGCGATTTTGCGGCAACGCCCTGCCGCGGCTTCTTTGCTAGGTTCCGGCTGCGAGCGCCGTGCGCAAGCGCACTAACTCTTCCGGCAGCGCGCTCTCAAATAAAGATTCCTCAGCAGAAACAGGGTGTCTAAACCCGAGCGTGGCGGCATGCAAGGCCTGCCGGCCGAGCCCTTCGAGCGCTGCCTGGGCCTTTGGCCCGAGCCGCGCCGCCTTGGTTTTGAAGCCGCGACCATAGAGCGCGTCCCCCAAAAGCGGATGGCCGCCATGCGCCAGATGCACTCGGATCTGATGCGTCCGCCCTGTCTCCAAAGCGCAGCGCAGCAGGCTCGCCACCGGTTTGCCGTCGCTGCCGTTATAGGTCTCGACAAGCTCCCAATGCGTCACCGCCGCGCGGCCGGCGCCGTCGCGGACGACGGCCATTTTCTCCCGGTCGATCTTGTGGCGGCCGAGCGGCAGGTCGATCGTCCCCGCGGCGCGCTCCGGCACGCCCCAGACGAAGGCCAGATATTCGCGCGTCAGCGCCTCAAGGCTATGATCGGCGAAGAGCTGCGCGAGGCCCTTATGCGCCGCGTCGGTCTTGGCCACGACGAGGAGGCCGGACGTATCCTTGTCGAGACGATGGACGATGCCCGGCCGCTTGACCCCGCCGATGCCGGAAAGGCCGTCGCCGCAATGGGCGATCAAGGCATTGACCAGGGTGCCGCTCGGATGGCCGGGCGCCGGATGCACGACGAGCCCCGCCGGCTTGTCGATGACGATGAGGTGCGCGTCTTCGTGAACGATGGCGAGCGGGATCGCCTCGCCCTGCGGCACCGGGTCTTCCGCCGCCGGCACTTTGACGTCGATCGTCTGCCCGGCTTTGACTTTGAGGCCTGCGTCCTGCACCGGCGCGCCGTCGATGGCGACCGCGCCGGCCTCGATCAGCGCCTTGAGCCGCGTACGCGACAGCGCCGCGTCCTGGGCTTCGGGGCGCGCCGCAAGCAGGGCATCGAGCCGCCGCCCGGCATCCTCGGCGGCAACGGCAAAGGCAAATTTCTCGGCGACGATGTCGTCGAAGTCCGTCAAGCCTGTGTTCATATCTCTTGCTGTTTGGTCCGGTCTCTTGCCGTTCGGCCTTGGCGCCGCCCAATCCCTATTTGGGCGCCACCCGGAAATGCTTTAATCAAGCACTCTTATCAATGAACCCGTCGCCGATGTCCAAGGCCCAGCCCCAGACCGACACGAGCTCCCTGTCGCGGCTCTATTTCCGCGCCCTCGGCCTGCTCGGCAACGAAACCCATGTGGCGATCTTTTTGGCGCTTGCCAATTTCGCCCTCGCCGCCGCGCAATTCGCCGAGCCCATCCTCTTCGGCCGCATCATCGACCGGATGAACATCGGCGAGACGCTGCACCAGAGCCCCGGCATCCGCCAGCTCGCCCCCTTGATCGGCGCCTGGATCGGCTTCGCGCTCTTCTCCATCATCGGCGCGGTCTTCGTCGGCCTGCGCGCCGACCGGATGGCGCATCGCCGCCGGCTCGCGGCCATGGGGCTTTATTTCGAGCATGTGCTGAACCTGCCGCTGTCCTTCCATGCCTCGGTCCATTCCGGCCGGCTGTTGAAAGGCATGCTCGAAGGCGCCTCGGCGCTCTTCTGGCTGTGGCTCTCCTTCTTCCGCGAGAAATGCGCCGATTTCGTCGCGCTGACCGTGCTGCTGCCGCTCGCCCTTTTCATCAACTGGCGCCTCGGCCTGCCGCTGATCATCCTTGTGGCGATCTTCGGCGTGATCATCATCTTCGTCGTGCGGCGGACGCATATTCTGCAAACCCAGGTCGAAGGCTTCAACGCCAACCTGTCTGAGCGCGCCTCGGACGTGCTCGGCAATATTGCCGTCATCCAGAGCTTCACCCGCATCCAGAGCGAGGCGCTGGCGATGAACGGCCTGATCCAGGCCGTGCTCAATGCGCAAATGCCGGTCCTCTCCTGGTGGGCGGTGGCGGTCGTCGCGGCCCGTGCCGCCTCGACGCTGACCTTGCTGACGATCTTCATCGTCGGCGTCTGGCTGCATGCGCAGGGCCTTGCGACGATCGGCCAGCTCGTCACCTTCATGGCGCTGGCCACCATGCTGATCGGCAAGCTGGTCGAGATCGTCAATTTCATCAACGGCCTGTTTCTGCAGGCGCCGAAACTGGCGGAATTCTTCCGCGTGCTCGACACGGCGCCGAGCGTCGCCGACCGGGCCGACGCGAAGGACCCCAGCCGGCTCACGGGCCACGTCGTCTTCGACCATGTGACCTTCGCCTATGTCGACGGCAAGACGGCGATCGACAATGTGAGCTTCGATGTCGCCCCGGGCGAGACGGTGGCGCTGGTCGGTGCGACCGGCTCCGGCAAATCGACGACGCTCAGCCTGCTGCATCGCGTCTTCGATCCGCAGGCGGGCAAGATCAGTATCGACGGCACCGACATCCGCGACATGACGCTCGCCGGGCTGCGCCGCAATATCGGCGTGGTCTTTCAAGAGCCGATGCTGTTCGCCCGTTCGATCGAGGAGAACGTCAAGATCGGCAATCTCGACGCGACCAATGCCCAACTCGACGAGGCGCTCGACCTTGCGCAGGCCGACGAATTCGTCGCCCGGCAGACCGAAGGGCTCAACACGATCGTCAGCGAGCGCGGCCGCTCGCTCTCCGGCGGTGAGCGCCAGCGCCTCGCCATCGCCCGCGCGCTCTTGAAAGACCCGCCGATCATGATCTTCGACGAAGCCACCTCGGCGCTCGATGTCGAGACCGAGCGGCAATTGCAGCTTGCCATGGCGCGCGCGACCAAGGGCCGGACGACCTTCATCATCGCCCACCGGCTCGCGACGGTGCGCAATGCCGACCGCATTTTCGTCTTTGAGCGGGGCAAGATCGTCGAACGCGGCAGCTACGAGGATCTTGTCGCGCTCGGCGGCCGCTTCGCCAAGCTCGCCGAAACGCAGAATGTGCTGCAAACGCCGGAATCGGATTTCGAGGCGGTTTCCAGCCACGGCGCGCGCCCGGACGAGGGGTTTTGAAAAATTAGACTGGATGACAAATGCTTACTCTGGAGCCGCCAATTGTTTTCTATCATCTGAGCGGTGGTTTATCGATGTTGATCGGCAAGAACCGTTCGTCAATCCTGCTCGCACCGAGTGAGATTGGGCCGATAATGTTTTCAGTTCTAGATGAGGCGTCATCTCAAATACTGCTGGATGACCAAAAACCATTACGAATTTTGGGCATCACTTATTTTGGTACGGCAGAAGAGATGAACGTGGCGATAATGCCTAATTTCCATGCCTTCTCTACGGATTCAAGGGAGCGTTATCTCGCGGACAGTCAATTTCACCTTTGGTCTGGAATTGGAATCGCGTTGTCGCGGAGACATCGCAACGGCGACGCCATTTTGGCAAATAGAATTCGTCAACAAATTCACGTTTGCGCTTCGCGTCTTGAACGCTTGTTGGCGGCCTACAGAAGTACGATCGCGCGCGCGTCGCCATATGACTTAGAACGAAAAGCATTCACTAGTGATGCTTACGCACATTACCTTGGAACGGAGTATAGGGCGTTAATCAACGAACTTTATTCGTTGCGAGATGCACTTCTGATGGCGACATTTCGTCTATTTTTTAGGCGCTCCGACCCTTTTAGCATGTCAAAAATAAAATCCTCTGTTCTTAGCGACAATTCGAATACTTCCAATATTATCGCTTCGTCTATGTTTGAAGGCGGAGATTTGTTAATTGATCGCATGTCATTGTACAGAAGCATCGCATTGCATTGCCTAGGCGCGACCAATCCAATAATTAATGATGTCTATAGATTCTATGAATCGGGGGGCAGTTACGGAAAAGTACAATATTTAGTCTATCCCCTTTACGATGATGTTGCGCGAATGCGAAGAATCGAGCGAGGTTCTTCAAAAGGCCTTTTCGAAACAACGGACGAAGCTGAACTCCGTCGTTTCTTCGAGTTGCCATCGCATCAGGATGCTCTCGAATTTTGTTTCGACTGCTTCAATCGACTTCTGAAAATAAGCGAAGCATTAGCAACCGATATCGGTATTTCACCAGAAATAATTCAGATCAAAGAGGAAGAGATACTGGAATTGAAAATTACAGAGAATGGGATCACGCGTAGCTACGAAAGAGACCCGGCTACACGCGAGCTAAAGGAAACCGGCCGTTCGCGAGGTTGACTTTCTAAGCCTTCCCTCTGCCGCAATTTCCTGTATAAAGCCCGGATCGCTGGCCCTTTGGCCGGCGCGCTCCCCCAAAACCTTGCTGGACGACATCCCGGCCTGGCCGCGGGCGGACGCATTTTTCCAACCTGAAAGGATTAACGATGTCGATCACGGCCGAGCGCAAGAACGCGCTCATCAAAGAATATGCGACCAAATCGGGCGACACCGGCTCGCCGGAAGTCCAAGTCGCCATCCTCACCGAGCGGATCGCCAATCTCACCGGGCATTTCAAGACGCATGTGAAGGACAATCACTCGCGTCGCGGTTTGCTCAAGCTCGTCTCGCAGCGCCGTCAGCTTCTCGACTATGTGAAGCGCAAGGACGAGCCGCGCTACAAGACGCTGATCGAGCGCCTCGGCATCCGCCGCTGATGCTGCATCCGCTTGGCGCTGGAAATCATCGCCTGGACAATTACTTAAGCTTTAGGCCTGGCGTCCTGTGGGCGGCGGGCCGAAGTTCTATTGTCGCCGGTTCCCCGCCGGCGAAAATGTTCTAAACTCTCCCGGCCCCGGACCGGGCGGAGCGGGACCCCGCTCTGACTTAGGCAAACGATCGCGTCACATGCTTTTAGGCTCTTCGGCTTAAACGCGGCGCGATCTTGGAAGTCGGCCGCGCGGCATGGGGCCGTCGCGGCCTGGCAGACCAGAGCCATGGCAGGATCGCCAGGCGCTTCTCGTTCCCGGGAAGCCTCTTGCCGTTCTGCACATGGCCTTGGGTCTTCGCCTCGATCAAAGAGAAAGACCAATGTTCGAGATCCATCGTGAAGAATTGAATTGGGCCGGGCACAAGCTCGTGCTCGAAACCGGCCGCATCGCCCGCCAGGCGGACGGCGCCGTGTTCGCCACCTTAGGCGAGACCACCGTGCTGGCGACCGTCGTCTCGGCCAAGGCGCCGAAGCCAGGGCAGGATTTTTTCCCGCTCACCGTCAATTACCAAGAGAAGGCTTTCGCCGCCGGCCGTATCCCCGGCGGTTATTTCAAGCGGGAAGGCCGCCCTTCCGAGCGTGAGACGCTGGTCTCCCGCCTGATCGACCGCCCCATCCGCCCGCTCTTCCCGGACGGCTACCGCAACGACACGCAAGTCATCGTCACCGTCCTCTCGCACGACCTTGAGAACGATCCCGACATTCTGGCGATGGTCGCAGCCTCCGCCGCCCTGACGCTCTCCGGCGTTCCCTTCATGGGCCCGGTCGGCGCGGCGCGGGTCGGCTACATCAACGGCCAGTTGAAGCTCAATCCGACGATCGAGGAGATGAAGGATTCATCGCTCGACCTCGTCGTCGCCGGCACCGGCGATGCCGTGCTGATGGTCGAATCCGAGGCCAAGGAACTCTCCGAAGCGACCATGCTCGAAGCGGTGATGACCGGCCATCGCGGCTTCCAGCCGGTGATCGATGCCATCATCCGCCTGGCTGAAAAGGCGGCAAAGGAGCCGCGCGAACTCGTCACGCCCGACAAGAGCGAGGTCGAAGCGGCGGTGCGCCAGGTCGCCGAGGCGGATCTGCGCGAAGCCTACAAGCTCACCGCCAAGCAGGAGCGCTACGCCGCCGTCGATGCCGTGAAGGCGAAGGTCCAAGAGGCACTGTTCCCGGCCGAGGGCGAAGCCAAGTTCACCAAGGAACAGGTCGGCGAGGCCTTCCACGACCTGCAGGCCAAGGTCGTGCGCTGGAACATTCTCGACCATGGCATCCGTATCGACGGGCGCGACGTGCGCACCGTGCGCCCGATCCTGGCGCAGGTCGGCGTTCTGCCGCGCACGCATGGTTCGGCGCTCTTCACCCGCGGCGAAACGCAGGCTTTGGTCGTCGCCACGCTCGGCACCGGCGAGGATGAGCAATTCATCGATTCGCTCGAGGGCACCTATAAAGAGCGCTTCCTGCTCCATTACAATTTCCCGCCCTATTCGGTCGGCGAGACGGGCCGCATGGGTTCGCCCGGCCGGCGCGAGATCGGTCACGGCAAGCTCGCCTGGCGCGCCATCCGCCCGATGCTGCCGACGGCGGCGGAATTCCCCTATACGATCCGCGTCGTCTCCGAGATCACCGAGTCGAACGGCTCGTCATCGATGGCGACGGTCTGCGGCTCGTCGCTGGCCTTGATGGATGCGGGCGTACCGCTCAAGGCGCCGACCGCCGGCATCGCCATGGGCCTCATCCTCGAAGGCGAGCGCTTCGCCGTGCTTTCCGACATCCTGGGTGACGAGGATCATCTCGGCGACATGGACTTCAAAGTGGCGGGCACCGAGAACGGCGTCACCTCGCTGCAGATGGACATCAAGATCGCTGGCATCACCGAGGAGATCATGCGCGTCGCGCTCGGCCAGGCGAAGGACGGCCGGCTGCACATCCTCGGCGAAATGGCCAAGGCCATCACCGGCGCCCGCGCCGAGCTTGGCGAATTCGCGCCGCGCATCGAGAGCTTCAAGATCAATACGGATAAGATCCGCGAAGTGATCGGCACCGGCGGCAAGGTGATCCGCGAGATCGTCGAAAAGACCGGCGCCAAGATCAATATCGAGGACGACGGCACGGTGAAGGTCGCCTCGAACGACGCCAATTCGATCAAGGCGGCGGTCAATTGGATCAAGTCGATCGCGATGGACCCGGAAGTCGGCCAAATCTACGATGGCACCGTCGTCAAGGTGGTGGAATTCGGCGCCTTCGTGAACTTCTTCGGCTCGAAGGACGGCCTCGTCCACATTTCGCAGCTCGCCAAGGGCCGCGTCGCCAAGACCACCGATGTCGTCAAGGAAGGCGACAAGGTGAAGGTGAAACTGCTCGGCTTCGACGATCGCGGCAAGGTGCGGCTCTCGATGCGCGTCGTCGATCAGCAGACGGGCGAAGACCTCGAGGCCAAGGAAAAGGCCGAAGGCAACGCCGACGTGGCGGAATAAGATCCTTCGCCAAACAACTCTCCTTCTCCCGCACGCGGGAGAAGGCCAGCCGAGAAACCTTATCTTGTCAGGCCCTCGGCGCGATAAAAGCCTTCGATCTCGCGCGGCGACGACAGACGGATCTTGGGCACGTTAATTTCGCGGAACAGGGCCGCATAGCGGGTGCGGTTAGCTGGCTGGGTGACAGTGATATGATGAATCATGTCCCACTTCAGACTGTCCCGGCCGCCTGACAGAGCGCCGACCCTGTCGCGCCGGCCAAAGATTGTTCTGCGAAAATAGCGAAGCAGACTGGTCGACATGCTGACGTCGAGCAGGATCAAGCCAGTGGCGCGTGCCAAACGTTGCGGCATGCAAAACGAGTAATTGCCCTCCATGATCCAGGAATCGCCGGCGATCGCGTCGTCGTGCAGGGCGATGAACTCTTCCCTCGGACGCATCTCCCAGTCCGTATCCGGTCGATGATACAGCAGGTCGAGGTGAACCAGCTTTAGCGCGCGCGCACGTGCGATCGCTGCCGCCAGGGTTGATTTACCGCTGTTGGACGGCCCTAGGATGCAGATGCGCGTTTCGAGATCATCGAGCCTCATGTCCGCGATCCCTGTCACGCAGCCCTGCTCGGCGCGGCTTCTTTCGCCGCGCCTTCTACCCCACTGACAATATTGCCGTCCCGATGAACGGCAGCAAGTTGCTAGGCCGCCGCCTCGAGCGCGATGGCGGCCGATTCGATGATCGCGGCGAAACGCACCGCCGTCTGAATGGTTTGCGAGCTCACCCCGGCCTTGCGCAATTCCACTTCATGCGCGTCGATGCAGGTGCCGCAGCCGTTGATCGCCGAGACCGCCAGCGACCAGAGCTCGAAATCCTGCTTGGCGACGCCGGGATTGGCGATGACATTCATGCGCAGCTTCGCCGGCATGGTGCGGAATTCCGCGTTCGAGGCGAGGTGCAGGAAGCGATAATAGACATTGTTCATGCCCATGATCGCCGCGGCGGACTTGGCGGCATTGAGGGCTGCTTCGTCGATATGCTGCGCGGCCTCGGCGACCAGCGCCTGGCGCACCTGCGGATTGCGCGAGGCGATGCCGCAGGCGGCGAAGAGGCCGTATTTCTGCACCGGCGTGAGCGTCTCGTCGCTCGCCATGGACGAGAGATTGAGCCGCACGTCTTTGGCGAAATCGGCGATTTGATTTTTCAGCGCGTCGAGCGACATTTTATTCCCTTCAGAAACGCACAAGAAAGGCCGTCATTGCGAGCCAAAGGCGAAGCAATCCAGGAGCACACTGGATTGCTTCGTCGCTGCGCTCCTCGCAATGACGGCCTAGATCAATGAAATCGTCAGACCGAAAGCCTTACGCAGCCTTCAGCGTCTCGCCGCCAACCTCACGATTGCAGGGGCAGAGCTCATCCGTCTGCAAAGCGTCGAGCACCCGCAGCGTATCCTTCGGCGCGCGGCCGACGTTGAGGTTCGTCGCATAGACGTGCTGGATGACATTGTCCGGATCGACAATGAACGTGTAGCGATAGGCGACGCCGTCGGGCGAGCGCACGCCGAGGCCGTCGGTCAGCGAGCCATTGGTGTCGGCAAAGGACCAGATCGGCAGCTTGTCGAGATCCTTGTGGCTGCGCCGCCAGGCGAGCTTGACGAATTCATTGTCCGTCGAGCCGCCGAGGACCACCGCGTCGCGGTCGGTGAACTCGCCTGAAAGCTTGGCGAATTCCGCAATCTCGGTCGGGCAGACGAAGGTGAAGTCCTTCGGATAGAAGAAGATGATCTTCCACTTGCCGGGGAAGCTCGCTTCCGTCAGCGCCTCGAAGGCCGAGACGCCGTTTTCCTCGTGATTGTTGAAGCCGGGCTTGACGCCCGTCACCGAAAACGAGGGCAGTTTATCTCCGATTCCAGCCATTCCATGATTCCTTTGACGGCAGTGCTTGTGGGAGGTCGCATCCGTCGGCCCTAAAGGGCGATGTTGCACTGCAATCTAAAGAGCTTTAAAAATTTCGATCAAGCCGAATATTTTCATCGTATCGTTCGATTTTCTCGATATAAGCCGCGCATGACCGTCAATGTGAACCTGCGCCATCTGCGCTATCTGGTGACGCTGTCCGAGAGCAGCACCTTCGCCGCGGCGGCCAAGGCGGCGGGCATCACCCAATCGACATTAAGCGCGGCAATTCAAGGGCTTGAGGCCGAGTTCGGGCACTCGCTCATCGACCGTTCGGGGCGGCGGATGCAGCTCCTGCCGTTCGGCGAAGCGATGGTCCGCCGGGCCCGGCATATCCTCGCCGAGATCCAGGAACTGCCGGAATATGCGGCGCAGGAAATCTTGCCATTGGGCAAGCACCTGCGACTCGGTGTCATCCCATCGGTCGCGCCGTTCGTCCTGCCGAAGCTGCTTGCGAGCCTCAGTCAGTCCTATCCGGCGCTGCATCTGCGCGTCCGCGAGGGGCTGACGCAATCGCTCCTGACCGAGCTTTCGAGCGGACGGCTCGATGCCGCTTTCATTGCCCACGTGCCGTCGCTCGACGGCATCGAAATGGTCGAACTGGGCAAAGACCCGTTCTATCTCGCCGTCAAACGCGGCCATCCGCTCGCGGCGCGCACGCAGGTGACAAAAGCCCATCTCGCCAGCGAGCCGCTGCTGCTGCTCGATCATGGCCATTGCCTGCGCGAACATGCGATGGAAGCGCTCGGCCGCGACGCCATTGCCGAGGAGAACGACGTGCGTGCCGCCTCGCTTTTGACCTTAGTGCAGCTTGTCGAAGCCGGCATGGGCATTACGCTCTTGCCGAAGATCGCGCGCGAAGCCGCCGGCACGGCGGTTCAGCTCATCCCCTATTCCGCACCGAAGGCGGTGCGGACATTGGTGCTCGTCTGGCGCAAGGGCGCGGTACGGGCGGAGGATTACCGGCTGCTCGCGGCGCATATCCGCGAGCATTGCCTGCCGGATTTGGCGGCGGCTTGAAGGCTCTTATTCCGCCGCCTTCTTGAAGTCCGGGAAGGTGCAGTGCGCATCGTCCGTCTCGCGGCGGAACGGCACGACATTGGCCGCCGTCTCGGTGAACGGCAGTTTCAGCGTCTGCCAGACATCGACCATCGCCTCGACCAGATGGGCGACATGGCCATCCGAATGCGCCGGCGAGGGCGTGATGCGCAGCCGCTCCGTGCCGCGCGCGACGGTCGGATAATTGATCGGCTGGATATAGACGCTGTGGCGTTCGAGCAGCATGTCGGAGGCCGCCTTGCAGCGCTCGGCATCGCCGACGAAGACCGGCACGATATGCGAATGATTGGCCATCACCGGCAGGCCGGCGGCCGAGAGCGCATGCTTGGTCAGCATGGCCTGGCGCTGATGCCGGGCGCGCAGCTCGACGCCCTCTTCGCTCTTCAGCATCTCAACCGCCTTGCGCGCCGCCGCAGCGAGCGCCGGCGAGAGCGCCGTCGTGAAGATGAAGGAGGCCGCGTAAGAGCGCACCGCGTCGATGATCGCCGCATCGGCCGCGATATAGCCGCCGAGCGTGCCGAAGCCCTTGGCCAGCGTGCCCTCGATCACGTCGATGCGGCCCATCTCGCCGTCGCGATCGGCGATGCCGCCGCCGCGCGGGCCATAAAGGCCCACGGCATGGACTTCGTCGAGATAGGTCATCGCATTGTAGCGCTCGGCGAGGTCGGCGATCTTGCCGATCGGCGCGATGTCGCCATCCATCGAATAAAGGCTCTCGAAGGCGATGAGCTTCGGCCGCTCGCGGCCGGCCGCCTTCAGCAGGTCTTCGAGATGGTCGAGATCGTTATGGCGGAAGATCTGCCGCTCGGCGTGCGAGCGCTTGATCCCCTCGATCATCGAATTGTGGTTATAGGCGTCCGACAGGATCAGGCAGTCGGGCAGCAGCGCGCCGATGGCGGAGATCGCCGCGAGATTGGAAATCCACCCCGAGGTGAACACGAGACAGCCGGGCTTGCCGTGCAGATCGGCGAGCTCGGCCTCAAGCGCGACGAGGGGATGGTTGGTGCCGGCAATGTTGCGCGTGCCGCCGGCGCCGACGCCGTGGCGGGTCGCAGCAACCCGCATCGCCTCGATCACCTGCGGATTGAGACCCATGCCGAGATAATCGTTGGAGCACCAGATAATGACGTCTTCAACCTGGCCGCCGCCGCGGTGCCAGCGGGCGTAGGGGAAATGCTCGGCATCACGCTCAAGATCGACGAAAACGCGGTAACGTCTCTCAGCTTTGAGACGGCCCAAAGCGTCTTCGAAATATGTCCGATACTCCATGGACGAACCCAGTCCTTGTGCGGCGCCTATGGCCTTTGTTTGCGCCTTCTGGGCGCGCCCCAATTACGGGCGTCGCGCCTGACCCGGCTTCGTCGCTTCCCCAGATTGGTTTTGGCCTAATTCCAAAAGCGGCGCAAGTGGGCGAAAAGTCACAACGAAAGCGGCGGATTCGCAAAAAATTCTTGATCGAAATCAAGGCGTTCAAAACTTGACAAAAAATGCGCCGGCGAAACCCGCCGGCGCAGCCGATGCGGCCTTCTGGCCGGTGCTATTGCCCCTGCAGGACCGAGACGCGGCCCCTGACACCGCCGCAGGCGCAATGCGCGCCGGGCGACCGCGCGCTGCTCAGCGCGCAAAGATGCGCCCTCGTCACGCAATAAAGGCCGCCGCCGCTGCCATAGGGTTGCGGCGGGGGTGGGTAATCATAGCCGTAGTCATAGGGGTAAGAGTAGAGATAGGGCGAGGCCCAGCCATAGCCCCAATAGGGATAGCCCCAGCCCCAACCGCCCCAGCCTCCCCATCCGCCGCCATGCCAACCGCCGCCCCAGCCGCCGCCGTGCCATCCGCCGCCATGGAAGCCGCCGCCACCAAAGCCGCCGCCGTGAAAGCCACCACCGCCGCCGCCATGGCCGAAAGCGAGGGCGCCCTGCCCGCTCATCAGCCCAAACGCGAGGCCCGCTATGGCCAGCCGCTTCACTATGCTCTGCATCGAACCCTCCTTAGGGCCGCCGCGCGGGCGCGGCGGGTCTGTTAAGCTGTGCACAGGCTAAGCTAAGGACAATATGCGGCCGCGCCAGACACACCTTTATGAGCTAAGTCAAATCGCCGTTAGCGAACCGATCCATCGGGTTGGAGCATGCCCTTATCGAAGAAGTCTGCAACTTTTTCGGAACATGCTTAGCAGGGCGGCGAGCGTGGAGTAGTTCGGAATGCGTATTCTCGTGACCGGCGCGGCCGGTTTCATCGGCTTCCACATGGCGCGCCGCCTGCTCGAGCGTGGCGACGAAGTCGTCGGCGTCGATGGGTTCACGCCCTATTACGACGTGTCCTTGAAGACGGCGCGACAGGCGCTGCTCGATCAGCACGGCCTCTATACCGGCCATCGGCTGATGCTGGAGGATTTCGACGGCTTGCAACGCGCCTATGGCGACGGTTTCGACATCGTCTACCATTTCGCCGCCCAGGCCGGCGTGCGCTACAGCCTCGAAAACCCGCGCGCCTATGTCGAGACCAATCTCGTCGGCACCTACAATCTGCTCGAATTGATGCGTGCCAATCCGCCTCGCCATGCATTGCTCGCCTCGACCTCGTCGGTCTATGGCGCCAATGCGAAAATCCCCTTCTTCGAGACCGACCACGCCGATCATCCGTTGACGCTTTATGCGGCGAGCAAGAAGGCGAATGAGGAAATGGCGCATTCCTACAGCCATCTCTTCGGCATTCCGACAACCATGCTGCGCTTCTTCACGGTCTATGGGCCGTGGGGGCGGCCGGACATGGCGCTGTTCAAATTCGTCGCGGCGATGCTGAGCGGCCAGCCGATCGAGCTTTACAACCACGGCAAGATGCGGCGCGACTTCACCTATATCGACGATCTCGTCGAAGCCATGCTGCGGCTCTTGCACAATGCGCCGCCCGCACCCGGAAGTCCGCATGGTGCGATCGAGGGCGACAGCCTTTCGCCGGTCGCGCCGTGGCGCGTCGTCAATATCGGCGCCGGCCGGCCGGTCGAATTGGAGGATTTCGTCGCCGCCGTCGAAGCCGCCCTCGGCCAGAGAGCCGAGCGCAAACTGCTGCCGATGCAGAGCGGCGATGTGCCGGCGACCTTCGCCAACACCGATCTCCTCGAGCGCTTGACCAGCTTCCGGCCATCGACGCCGATCTCGACCGGCGTGCCGAATTTCGTTGCCTGGTATCGCGAGCGCTACCGGCAATAAGCAAACCGGCAATAAAAAGAGCCGCGGCCTTGCAGCGCGGCTCTCGGCATTTTGAACGGCTTCGAGAGACTTACTGTCCGACTTTACAGTCCGAAGATTTATTGGCCAACTTGGCCATAAGCACGGCCGGCACCGTCACGGCACGAGCAACCGACGCCGATCGTCGACGGATTGTAAAGCTGACAGGTCTTCACCGGCGTGTGGCAATATTGGCCGAGGGCACCCGAGGCCTGCGGGTTGTAGCCGGGACCCTGATCATAGCCGCCTTGCGTGTAGACGCCCGGGCCATAGCCAGGGTCGCCATTGTCATAGCTGTAATCGTAATCAGGAGCATCATAACCGTAGGTCCCATAGTCGCCGCCATACCAATAGCCCGGGTAATCGTAGTCGTAGCCGTAAGGATACCCGTAGCCTCCACTATAAACTGGGTAGCCGCCACCGGTGTGCCAACCCGCACCATGCCAACCACCGCCGTGCCAGCCGCCGCCCTGCCAGCCACCGCCGTGCCATCCACCGCCTGCATAGCTGCCATGAAATCCGCCACCACCGCCGCCGTGGAAGCCGCCGCCGAAGCCGCCACCGCCATGACCGCCGCCGCCATGGCCGCCGCTGAATGCCAACGCGGGCGCCGCGACCAGCAGCGCAGCTGCGCAAATCGAGGCGCGTAAAAGACGAGAATATTGCATCTTCGAGACTCCGGTCCTTAAATGGCGTTGCCTTGGTGCGAACCAAACAGCGCCACCACCACTTGCCGATATGGGCGCGCAGCCGGAAGTCGGAAGGGGGCCGAAGGTTCCGCTTCAGGGCGGGCTCAAGGTTGCGTGCGTGCATTGTGCGTTCGCACACAGGCCCGGCGACGAAGGACCAAGCGCCGCCCGGCCGCACGCGACACCTTGATGGCGTCGAGGTGCCAAATGGAAAAGCTGTTCCGGCGGTTCATTGCCGCCATCGTCAAGACCGGCTCGCTCGAAATCGAGGCCGCGTCCGGCGCGGTCTATCATTTCGGCGATGGCAGCGAGCCGACGGCCCGCCTGCGCTTCGCCGACCGGGCTGCCCAGAATGCCGTTTTGCGCAATCCGACATTGCACTTCGGCGAGCTTTACATGGACGAGCGCGTCACGATCGAGAAAGGCACGATCTATGACGTCCTCGCCATCATCTGCCGCAACGTCGAATATCTCGAACGCATCTGGTGGGTGCAGGCGCTGACCAACGTCCATGCCCGCCTGCGGCATATTTTCAAAGTCAACAACTCGATCCGCGCGCGCCGCAACGTGGCGCATCATTACGATCTCGACCGGCGGCTTTATAAGCTCTTCCTCGACAGCGACATGCAATATTCCTGCGCCTATTTCGAGACTGCCGGGGCGACGCTGGACGAGGCGCAACTTGCCAAGAAGCGCCATATCGCGGCGAAACTCATGGTCGAGAAAGGCGAGCGGGTTCTCGACATCGGCTGCGGCTGGGGCGGCATGGCGCTGTATCTCGCCCGCATCTGCGGCGCCAAGGTCACCGGCATCACGCTGTCGCGCGAACAGCTTGCCTATGCGCGTGAGCGCGCAACGGAGGCCGGGCAGAGCAGCGCGATCGATTTCCGGCTGCAAGACTATCGCGAGATCGACGAGCGCTTCGACAAGATCGTCTCGGTCGGCATGTTCGAACACGTCGGGCGCGAATTCTACGACGCCTATTTCCGGCAGGTCGCCAAAATGCTCAACCCGGACGGCATGGCGCTGATCCACACGATCGGCACCTCGCGCAAACAGTACGAGCCGGATCCCTGGATCAACAAATACATCTTCCCGGGCGGCTACATTCCGGCGTTGTCGACCATCATGCCGTCGATCCAAAAGGCCGGCCTTTATGTCACCGACCTCGAAGTGCTGCGGCTGCATTATGCCGAGACGCTCAGATTGTGGCGCGAGCGCTTCCTGGCGCATCGTGCCGACGTCCTTGCGCTGTACGACGAGCGTTTCTGCCGGATGTGGGAATATTATCTTGCCGGGTCCGAATGCGCCTTCCGCTATACCGGCGAAGTGGTCTTCCAGATCCAGCTTGCCAAGAAGGTCGAGACGGTGCCGCTGACGCGCGATTACATGCTGCGGCGGGAAGCCGAGTTGCGGCGCCGCGACAGCGCCTCCTCCGGCCTGCGGATCGCGGGGTAATTTTCCCCGTCGATCCGCCTTTCAAAGCTGGCGCGAAACTGTCCTGCTTGCGCCGGGCGGCATTGCCTTTGCCCCGGGGCACGCCCAGGATGCGCGGCGATTCTCGTCCTGCCTGAGGCCGCCATGACCCAACGCCCGCTGCTCTTCATCGCCACGCCGTGTTTCGGCGGCCTCGTCGCGCAGCACTACATGCAATCGGTCATCAGCCTCATCCAAACGGCCGGCCAAGCGGGCTTCGATGCCATGCTGGCGCTGCTCGGGCATGATTCCTTGATCACCCGCAGCCGCAACACGCTCGTCGCGCAATTCCTCAGCACGCCGGCGACGCATATGCTGTTCATCGACGCCGACATTTCGTTCAACCCGCAGCAGGTCTGCGACATGCTGGCCTTCGACCAGGAGTTCGTCTCCGGCATCTATCCGCTGAAAGTGATCGACTGGGGTGCGGCGGCGATGAAGCGGCTGACCATCGGCGAGACGTTCCAGAGCGCGCCGTTGCTCTATGTCGGCACGCTTTGCACCGACAACGAGATCGAGCGGCAGGGCCGCTTCGCCACCGGCATTTATTGCGGCGGCGGCTTCATGATGCTCAAGCGCCAGGTGATCGAGAAGATGATCGCCGCCTATCCCGAGACGCGCTATGGCGGCGTCCATGCCTATAGCAATGCCAAGGGCGGCGAGGCTTACGCGCTGTTCGAATGCGCGATCGATCCCGACACCAAGACCTATATCAGCGAGGATTTCGGCTTCTGTCAGAAATGGCGCGACATCGGCGGCAAGATCTGGCTCGACACCGAGGGCAAGCTGACCCATATCGGCGCCTATAGTTTCGTCGGCCAGCCGCAAATGCGCTTCCAGGCGGCGAGCTAGAGCATCGGACTTAGGCCTAGAGCGTCGGACGTTCAAATTGAATCGCTCGGCGCTTTTAAGTCTTTCTCATCGCATCGGATTTGTCCGAAAACCGCTTCGCACTTTTCGGTCCGATGCTCCTAAGCCGCGATCCCCTTCGGCAAAAACTTCGGCGCCTCTTTGACCGCAAACTCCCACATCGCTTGGGCGATCGGGGCCGGCGCGCGATCGGCGCGCCGCACGATGAACCATTGCCGCAGCAGCGGCAGGCCGGCGACATCGAGAACAGCCAGCCGGCCGCTGGCGACTTCCGCCTCGATCGTATGCGCCGACAAGAGCGCGAGGCCGAGGCCCGCCATCACCGCCTGCTTGATCGTCTCGTTCGAGCCGATCTCGATATTGACCGTCGGATGGCGAACCGGCACGTCGGAAAAGAAATAATCGAACACCGCGCGGGTGCCCGAGCCTTCTTCGCGGATGATGAAATTCTCTTGCGCGAGCTCGGCCTTGCCGATGTCCCGGTGACTGACAAGGGGGTGATCCGGCGCGGCGACGATGACCTGCGGATGTTCGCCGATCGCAACGCTCTCGACCGGGAAATCGGCGGGTGGGCGGCCCATCAAGCACACATCGATCTTATGGTCGCGCAATTGGGCGACCATTTCGCTGCGGTTGCCGACCGTGATCGTCACTTCGATATGCTGGTTTTGCCGGGCGAAGGCGGCGACGAGGCGCGGCGCGATATATTTGGCCGTCGAGACGATGCCGACAGCAATGCGGCCGCTGCGCGTGCCGCGGATGGCGCCCAAGGTGACATCGAGATCGGTGAGAACGCGCTCGACCCGGTGCGCCGCAGTGACCACCTCTTCCCCGGCGACAGTCAGCCGCAGGCGCCCGCCGGCGCGGTCGAACAAGGCAACGCCCGCGTCTTCCTCAAGCAATTGGATTCGCGAGGTCAGCGCCGCGGGGGTCACGTTAAGCTGTTCGGCGGCTTTAACTATCGTCCCGGCCTCGGCAACGGCGCGGACGCTTTCGAGTTGTTTGATGGTAACCCGTTTCATCCTCTGTTATTAGATTTTTTTTGATGCTATCTCAATATAATTCATTTTTCTTTGGCCCAAGCCAGCGTGACTTCGGGCCATAAGACTCCAGATAAAAAACCGGCGCAGGGTAGGATATGCTCAAGGTCGCGCACAGCAATCATCTGGAAGACATCCTGCAGGACATTACCGCGCGGGATGCCGCTTTCGCGCCCGTGGCCAAGCTCGTGCATGAGATCGCCGCCGCGGCGATCGAAATGGCCGATGTGATCGGGCTCGGCCTGCTCTATGGCGACGGCGCCGCGGCCGTCGGCGATGTCAATGGCAGCGGTGACGTTCAGAAGAAACTCGACCTCTTCGGCCACGAGCTTTTCGTCAATGCGCTGCGGCGGGCCCCGGTCAATGTGGTCTTGTCGGAGGAATTGGACGCGCCGCTGGTGCTCAATGGCGAGGCGCCGCTCGCGGTCGCGATGGACCCCGTCGACGGATCCTCGAACATCAACGCCAATGTCTCGATCGGCACGATCTTCTCGGTCCTGCCGGTTCTGCCGGACGCCGACGATCCGAAGGCGCATTTCCTGCAGCCGGGCCGCAATCAAATGGCGGCCGGCTTCGTGATCTACGGCCCGCAGACCGCCATCGTCCTTGCCGCCGCCGAGGCGACGCAGATCTTCACCCTCGACCGCCGCCTCGGCGCCTTCGTGCGCGTTGAGCCGCAGGCCGATATTCCGCCGAAATCGAAAGAATATGCGATCAACGCCTCGAACTATCGTCACTGGGCCCCGTCGGTGCGCGCCTTTGTCGACGATTGCATCAAGGGCAAGGAGGGCCCCATCGGCCAGGATCAGAACATGCGCTGGATCGCCTCGCTGGTTGCGGAAGCCTATCGCATCCTGGCGCGCGGCGGCGTCTTTCTCTATCCCGGCGATCTGCGCCAGGGCTACAGCGCTGGGCGGCTGCGGCTGATCTATGAGGCGAACCCAATCAGCCTCATCATCGAGAACGCGCGCGGCTCAGCCACCGACTGCGCCCGCCGCATCCTCGACATCCAGCCGACGGAGCTGCACGCACGCACGCCCTTCGTCTTCGGCTCCGCCGATGTGGTACATCTCGTCACGCGGTATCATACCGATCCGCAATTTTCGGCGGAACATTCGCCGCTCTTTGGCCGCCGCGGCCTGATGCGGTTTTAAGCGGGGCGGCGCAATGTCGGCAAAACATCCCATCATTTCGGTCACCGGATCGTCCGGCGCCGGCACAACCTCCGTGCGACGGACGTTCGAGCATATTTTCCGACGCGAGAAGATCGGCGCCGCCTTTATCGAGGGCGACGCCTTCCACCGCTTCGACCGCGAGGACATGCGCCGCGTGATGCGCGAGGAGGAAAAGCGCGGCAACAACCATTTCAGCCATTTCGGCCCCGCCGCCAACCTGCTCGAGGAACTCGAAGCGGTCTTCCGCACCTATAGCGAGACCGGCCACGCCAAGACGCGCCATTATCTGCATGACGAGGCCGAGGCCGAGCTTTACGGCGGCGAGCCGGGGAAGTTCACCGATTGGGGGCCGCTGCCGGAAAAGTCGGAAGTCCTCTTCTACGAGGGCCTGCACGGCGCGCTCGTCAGCGAGGGCGTGGATATCGCCCGCTATGCCGACCTCAAGATCGGCGTCGTGCCGGTCATCAATCTCGAATGGATTCAAAAAATCTACCGCGACAAGGCGGCGCGCGGCTATTCGAAGGAAGCCGTCACCGACACAATTTTGCGCCGCATGCCGGACTATGTGAACTACATCTGTCCGCAGTTCACCGAGACGGACATCAATTTCCAGCGCGTGCCGACGGTCGATACGTCCAATCCCTTCGCGGCGCGCTGGATCCCGACCTCGGACGAATCCATGGTCATCATCCGCTTCAAGAACCCGCGCGGCATCGACTTTTCCTACCTGCTGTCGATGATCCACGACAGTTTTATGTCGCGAGCCAATTCGATCGTCGTCGGCGGCGGCAAGCTTGACCTTGCCATGCAGCTCATTCTAACGCCGATCATCATGCAAATGGTCGAACGCGCCCGGCGCGCGCTGTGAAGGAGAATGTGATGAATGTGCTCGCCAAGGCTGACGCCGGCGTCACGCATGACCAGCTTGCCAATGCGATCCGCTTTCTCGCCGTCGATGCGGTGGAAAAGGCGACCTGCGGTCACCCCGGCATGCCGATGGGCATGGCCGATGTCGCGACCGTGCTGTTCACGCAATTCCTGAAATTCGATCCCGCCGATCCGAAATGGCCGGACCGCGACCGTTTCGTGCTTTCGGCCGGCCATGGCTCGATGCTTCTCTATGCGCTGCTTTATCTCACCGGCTATCCGGAGATGACGATCGAGGAGATCAAGCGCTTCCGCCAGCTCGGCTCGAAGACGCCGGGCCATCCCGAATATGGCCACACGCCCGGGGTCGAGACGACCACTGGCCCGCTCGGCCAGGGCCTTGCCATGGCTGTCGGCATGGCGCTCGCCGAGAAGCTGCTCGCCGCGCGCTATGGCAGCGATCTGGTCGATCACCGCACCTATGTCATCGCCGGCGACGGCTGCCTGATGGAGGGCGTGAGCCAGGAAGCGATCACCCTCGCGGGGCATCTGAAACTTTCGAAGCTCATCGTGCTCTGGGACAACAACAACATCACGATCGACGGCGCCGTGAGCCTCGCCGATTCGACCGACCAGGTGGCGCGTTTCAAGGCCGCAGGCTGGGATGCCTGGCATATCGACGGCCACGACACGCAGGCGATCGCCGAGGCGCTTGGCAAGGCGCAGCAGTCCGACAGACCGGTGCTCATCGCCTGCAAGACCGTGATCGGCTTCGGCGCCCCGACCAAGGCCGGCACGCATAGTGTCCATGGCGCCGCGCTCGGCGCAGCCGAGATTGCGGCGGCGCGCGAAAAGCTCGGCTGGACGGCGCCGGCTTTCGAGGTGCCTGAGCCGATCCTCGCCACCTGGCGCGCCGCCGGCGCGCGCGGCGCCAAGACGCACGAAGCCTGGACGGCGCGCCACGACAACGAAGCCGCCGCGGCGCGCTTCGATGAGGATGTTGCCGAAGCCTTGAGCCCGGCGCTCGCCGGCGCCATCGCCGAATTCAAGCAGGCGGCGAGCGGCGCCAATGCGGCGCAGGCGACGCGCGTCTCTTCGCAGAAGGTCCTCGACGTCCTCGCCAAGGTTCAGCCGAACCTCCTCGGCGGCTCGGCCGATCTCACCGGCTCGAACAACACCAAGGCGGCCGGCATGAACAATGTCACGCCGCTCGATTTCTCCGGCCGCTATATCCATTACGGCATCCGCGAGTTCGGCATGGCGGCGGCGATGAATGGCCTCACGCTGCACGGCGGCTTCATTCCTTACGGCGGCACCTTCCTCGTCTTCGCCGATTATGCGCGCCCGGCGATCCGCCTGTCGGCGCTGATGCATCAGCGCGTCATCTATGTGCTGACGCATGATTCGATCGGCCTTGGCGAAGACGGGCCGACGCATCAGCCGGTCGAGACGCTGGCGGCGCTGCGGGCGATCCCGCATCTGCATGTCTTCCGTCCCGCCGACGCGGTCGAAACAGCCGAGGTCTGGGAGCTGGCGCTGGGCCTTAAGCATGCGCCGTCCGTGCTCGCCTTGTCGCGGCAGAATCTGCCGATCGTGCGCAAGGAACACAGCGTCGAGAACCGTTCCGCTTTGGGCGCCTATGTTCTGCGCGAGGCACCGGGCGCGCGTGACGTGACGCTCTTTGCCACGGGCTCCGAAGTCTCGCTCGCGCTCACGGCGGCGGACGAGCTCGCCAAGCAAAACGTCAAGGCCGCGGTGGTCTCGATCCCATGCTTCGAGCTTTTTGCCGAACAGGCGCCGGGCTATCGCGCCAGTGTGCTCGGCCAGGCGCCGCGCGTCGGCATAGAGGCTGCATTGCGCCAGGGCTGGGATGCGGTGCTCGCGCCGGGAGATTTCTTCATCGGCATGACGGATTTCGGCGCCAGCGCGCCGATTGCCGATCTCTACAAATTCTTCGGCATCACGGTCGAGGCCATCGTGAATGCCGCGCGCGCCGCCGCCGGCCATGGAACCGTCAGTTGAGGGATTTGCTTTTCACGGGGGCGCCAACAGCTTTGAGGAGTCGCGATCATGCTCGACAAGAAAACGTCCGCCGGCGAAAAGCGCAGCCGTTATTCGGCCGGCGTGATGGAATATCGCGAAATGGGCTATTGGCAGCCCGATTATGAGCCGAAAGACACCGACATTCTCGCCGTCTTTCGCGTCACGCCGCAGGATGGCGTCGATCCGATCGAAGCGGCGGCTGCGGTTGCCGGCGAATCCTCGACCGCGACCTGGACCGTCGTCTGGACCGATAGGCTGACGGCTTGCGAGAAATATCGTGCCAAATGCTATCGCGTCGATGAGGTGCCGAATGCGCCCGGCTCCTATTTCGCCTTCATCGCCTATGATCTCGATCTCTTCGAGCCGGGCTCGATCGCCAATCTGTCCGCCTCGATCATCGGCAATGTCTTCGGCTTCAAGCCGCTGAAAGCATTGCGGCTCGAAGACATGCGCTTCCCCGTCGCTTATGTGAAGACGTTCCAGGGCCCGGCGACCGGCATTGTCGTCGAACGCGAGCGGCTCGACAAATTCGGCCGGCCGCTGCTCGGCGCGACAGTGAAACCGAAGCTCGGCCTCTCCGGCCGCAATTACGGCCGCGTCGTCTATGAGGCGTTGAAGGGCGGCCTCGACTTCACCAAGGACGACGAGAACATCAATTCACAGCCCTTCATGCACTGGCGCGACCGTTTCCTTTATTGCATGGAGGCCGTGGCCAAGGCCGAGGCGGCGACCGGCGAGGTGAAGGGCACCTATCTCAACGTCACCGCCGCGACGATGGAAGACATGTACGAGCGCGCCGAATTCGCCAAAGAGCTCGGCTCGGTCATCGTCATGATCGATCTCGTCATCGGCTATACGGCGATCCAGTCCATGGCCAAATGGGCGCGCAAGAACGACACGGTCCTGCATCTGCATCGCGCCGGTCATTCGACCTATACGCGGCAGAAGGCGCATGGCGTCTCCTTCCGCGTCATCACCAAATGGATGCGACTTGCCGGGGTCGATCACATCCACGCTGGCACCGTCGTCGGCAAACTCGAAGGCGACCCGAACAACGTGCGCGGCTATTACGACATCTGCCGCGAGGACTTTAATCCCGTCGCGCTCGAGCACGGCATTTTCTTCGACCAGCATTGGGCCTCGCTCAACAAGGTGATGCCGGTCGCCTCGGGCGGCATCCACGCCGGCCAGATGCATCAATTGGTCGATATGCTCGGCGAGGATTGCGTGCTGCAATTCGGCGGCGGCACGATCGGCCATCCTATGGGCATCGAGGCGGGCGCCACGGCCAATCGCGTCGCGCTCGAAGCGATCATCTTTGCCCGCAACGCCGGCCGCGACGTGCTGCGCGAGGGTCCGCAAATCCTCGAAGAGGCGGCGAAGAATTGCCTGCCGCTGCGCCAGGCACTCGAGACCTGGAAGGACGTGACCTTCAACTATTCCTCGACCGACACGCCCGATTTCGTGCCGACCGCGACCGCAGCCCAATAGGAGAGCCCGATGCGTGTGACCCAAGGCTGCTTTTCGTTCCTGCCGGATTTGACCGACGCGCAAATCCGCACCCAGGTGCAATATTGCATCGACAAAGGCTGGGCGGTGAACATCGAATTCACCGACGATCCGCATCCCCGCAACACCTATTGGGAAATGTGGGGCCTGCCGATGTTCGACGTCAAAGACGCGGCGGCGATCATGCTCGAACTCGACTCCTGCCGCAAAGTGCATGGCGGCCGCAAATATATCCGCCTGTCCGGCTTCGACAGCACACATGGCTGGGAGAGCGTGCGCCTTTCCTTCATGGTTGGGCGGCCGGCGGAAGAGCCGGGCTTTGTCCTGACCCGCAACGAGCTTGGCGGCCAGGCGATCCAATATACCCTGCAGGCGCGCCCCCTCGCCGGCGCATAAGGCGCAGGATAAGGCGAAAGAGATGGCGGAGCCGCTGACGACCGAAACGACCCCGATCGCGATCGACCTGCGCAAGGAGCTGGCCGAAACCCAGGTCGGCGAAGTGCTCGACGAGCTCGACCGCGAGCTTGTCGGCCTCGTTCCGGTCAAGACGCGCATCCGCCAGATCGCCGCGCTGCTGATCGTCGACCGCGTCCGCCGCCGCATGGGCCTCACGGCGGAGACGCCGACGCTGCATATGAGCTTCACCGGCAATCCCGGCACCGGCAAGACCACGGTCGCGCTGCGCATGGCCGAGATCCTGCACAAGCTCGGCTATATCCGCCGCGGCCATCTCGTCTCGGTCACGCGCGACGACCTTGTCGGCCAATATATCGGCCATACGGCGCCCAAGACGAAAGAGGTGCTGAAGAAGGCGATGGGCGGCGTGCTGTTCATCGACGAAGCGTATTATCTCTATCGCCCGGAGAATGAGCGCGACTATGGCCAGGAGGCGATCGAAATCCTCCTGCAGGTGATGGAGAACCAGCGCGACGATCTCGTCGTGATCTTCGCCGGCTATGCCGACCGGATGGACAAATTCTTCCGCGCCAATCCGGGTTTCCGCTCGCGCATCGCGCATCACATCGACTTTCCGGATTATACCGATGCGGAGCTGATGGACATTGCCGAAAGGATGCTGACATCGCTCAGCTACCATTTCGATACCGGCGGTGCGGCGGCGTTTCGCGACTATATCGCGACGCGGCGCAAGCAGCCGCATTTCGCCAATGCGCGTTCGATCCGCAATGCGCTCGATCGGATGCGGCTGCGCCAGGCGAACCGGCATTTCGAACAGCAGGGCCTCGTGACGCTCGATGATCTGACGACGATCACCTCCGAAGATGTCCGCGCCAGCCGCGTTTTCACGCAGGGCGAAACAAAGCCGGACTGAAATTCTGCTATAGAGCCCGCTCCAACATGTGGGCGCGGATTCGTGAATACATTCCTCACCATCGGCATGGTGCTCTCCGGCCTCTTTTTCGGCTGGACGATCGGCTCGCATTACACCGGCGCCACCATGGGCATGGCCTATGGCGCCGGCGTCATCAAACGGCCGATGACGGCGCTGGCGCTGATCGCCTTTTTCGTGCTCCTCGGCGCGACCTTCGAAAGCCGCCATGTGGTCGAGACGGTCGGGACGGGCATCATCCCCGATCGATACATGACGCCGCTCGGCGGCATGGTAATGATGCTGACCGCCGCGCTCGTGACCGCCGCGAACACTTATATGAAATGGCCGGTCTCGACCTCGCAGCTCGCCTGTTTCTCCGTCGTCGGCGCCGGCCTCGGCATGGGGGCGCCGGTCAATTGGTCGAGCACGGTCGTGCTCTTGTTTGCGACCTGGATCGGGACGCCGATCGCGAGCGCGCTGCTCGGTTTCCTGCTGACGCATGGTCTTGATCGCGCCACGCGCCAGGCCGAATGGGCGACACGCTTTCTGCGCTGGGCGCTGCTCGCCGGCTGCTGCTATGCCGCCTACACGCTCGGCGCCAACAATACCGGCAATGCCGTCGGCGTTTTTTATGGCTTGAAGCTCGCGACGCCGGTGAAGGCGGGCTTCGCCGGCGGATTTGTCATGGCGCTCGGGGCTTTGACTTGGGGCCGGCCGATCCTCGAAAAGATGGGCAAAGGCATCGCTGAGCTCGATCTCGACATGGCTGTCGGCGCCAAGCTGGCGCAGAGCCTGACCGCGCATACGGCGGCGATCCTCGGCTATCCGACATCCATGAATCAGGCGCTGATCGGCGGCATTGCCGGGGCGAGCCATGCGCGCGGCCGCGCGACGCTCAACCGCCGCGCGCTGGCGGAAATCGTCTTCTCCTGGTTCTTCACGCCGATTCTCGGCGGCGTCGCCGCGTTCCTGCTCTATCTGGCGCTGTCGCGGCTGCTTGGCGTGCGCTAAAGCATCGGACCGAAAAGTGCGAAGCGGTTTTCGGACAAATCCGATGCGATGAGAAAGACTTAAAAGCGCCGAGCGATTCAATTTGAACGTCCGATGCGCTAAGCCCGCGCGCCGCGGCCGCGCCCTTCGTAAAGCCAGGTCGCGATCACGCTCGCGAGCAGGAAGAGCAAGCCAAGGAAGCCGATGGCGAGCGGCGCGATGCCGATGCCAGTGACCTGTGCCGCGCCGGTGCGCTTGATCGCGGCATAGTCCGAACCGCCATAGACGGGGCTGTCGTGCATGGCGACGATGCGCGGCAGGCTGACATCGCTGCCGTGGCTTGTGCCGATGCGGCGGACAGTGCCGCCGGTCGCCTCGGCCAGCGGCCGCAGCTTCTCGGTCGTCGAAACGACCTCCTGGAACTCACGCGGATTCTCCGGCCCGACATTGACGAGCGTCGTCAATGTCCCGTCGGTGACGCGATAAAGCCCGAGTTCGGAGACTTTGATCTGCGCCCGCGAAAGGCCGGGCTCGGCCCCAGAGAGCTTCGCCGTCGTCACTTTGCCCGATGGTGCCGCGATCTGCACCGGCGGGATCTGATCCTTGAGGCTTTGGCGCTCGATCGACAGCGTGTCGCCCTGTGCCGTGGCGCGTAGCGCCTCTTCCTCAAGCTCCGGCTCCTTCATCAGCCAATGCGCCAAGCGCCGCAGGAGATCGAGATGCGGGCCGCCGCCCTCGAAGCCGCGCGCCCAAAGCCACATCTGGTCCGAGAGCAAAAGCGCGACGCGGCCCTTGTCTTCGCGCGACAGCACGAGCAGCGGCTTGTTGTTGGCGCCGGAAAGAACGCTCGTGCCGCGCGTGACATTGGCATCGACCTGGCGGAACCAGCGGCTCCAGGCCGGCGGCGTTTCATCGGACCCCGGCAGCCCGCGCGTCACCGGATGCTTGGCGCCGATCGTGGTGATGGCCGGACGGAACGCCTGCTCGATGATATTGCCGGTGGGATCGACCGGCGAAAGCGTGCCGAGCGGCGAATAATAGATGCCGTCCGACGAGGCGAAATCCGGTCCCGCCGCAATCATCAGCGCGCCGCCGGCGCGGACATAGCGCACGATATTGTCGAGATAGACCATCGGCAGGATCGCCTGATTGGAATAGCGATCGAAGATGATGAGATCGAAATCGCCGATCTTGTTGCCGAAGAGATCGGCTGTCGGAAAGGCGATCAGCGAAAGCTCATTGATCGGCGTGCCGTCCTGCTTCTCCGGCGGCCGCAGAATGGTGAAATGCACGAGATCGACATTGGCATCCGACTTGAGCAGGTTGCGCCACATGCGCTCGCCCTGGTTCGGCTCGCCGGAGACAAGCAGCACTTTCAGCTTGTCGCGCACGCCGTCGATCGTCAGCACCGCCTTGTTGTTGAGCGCGGTCAATTCGCCCGGCAAGGCCTCGACTTCGAGCTCGACGACATTGGGGCCGCCGTGCTCGATCTTCACCGGCACGCGGATCGTCTCGCCGATCACGGCGGTCACATCGGCAATCGGATTGCCGTCGCGGCGGACATGCAGGACCACGGGCTCGGTGCCATTGGCGGTATCGAGCACGCGCAGATCGATGGTCACGTCCTTGCCGACAATGCCGAACCGCGGCGCGGTCAAAAGCTCGATGCGGCGGTCGCGCTCGCCCTCGTGCCCAGTGATGAAGGCATGCAGCGGCGCCTTGAAGCCGAGCGCCGCGACATTCGCCGGAATGTCGTGCACGACGCCGTCGGTGATCATGAAGGCGGCGCCGATGCGCTCGGCCGGGACATCGGCCAGGCCCTGGTTGAGCGCCGCGAACAGACGCGTGCCATTGTTTTCGGTGTCGGTGCGGGCGCTTTCGATCATCCGCACATCGACATTGCCCAAAGCTTCGAGCCGCTGCTTCAGCTCCGCGGCAGCCTTCTGCGTCTGCTGCATGCGGTCGCCGATCGTCTGGCTGCCGCTCTCATCGACGACGACCGCGACGACATCCTTCAGCGGCTTGCGGTTCTCACGCACGAGTGAAGGGTCGGTCAGCGCCAGCAGCACAAGACCGAGGCCGAGGCCGCGCAAGAGCGCGCCGCGGCGACGGCCGAACATGGCCAGGATCGTGACGATCAGCGCCAGCGCCGCGAAGCCCCAGAGCAGCGCCGGCGGCAGAAGCGGTGTGAAGGCGAGCGAAAAGGCGTTCATTCAGCCGCAGACAGACCCCAAGCCCAGGGCATTTTCAAGGCTTTTGAGGCTTAACCCTTGGCGCAGGGGAAGATGGCGTAGCCCGAGATGCGGTGCCAGACATAGCCATCCGTCTCTTCGGTCATCAAATAGCTCGGCACGCCCGCGTGCCAATAGACGGGGTTCAGATCCGCCGCGATCGCATCGGCCGCCCAGTTGGGGGCGACGACCCAGGCCGGCGCATCTGGGCGGGCGCAGAGACGATCGAGGCCGGCACGGGTGACGCGCGGCAGGTCGGCGTCGGAGGCGAGATTGAGCGTCATGGCAAGGACATGCCGGTCGACAAGCCCCTGCGCGATCAGAAATTGGGTGCGCTCGCGCCATTTGCGCGCCAGCGTCGGCGAGAAAATCGAACTGACGCCCTGCTGCGGCGACGCCCATTGCGGCCGGCCGGCGAGATACCAGGATTCGGTCAGCCCATTGATCCAGAGAATTTCACCAGGACGGGCGGCGAGCCTCTCGACGAGGCCTGGCGGATGAATATTCGCGTCGATGAGCTTCTGAAACGCCGGCCGCGAATCCCAGACCCAGGCGGCGAGGCCGGCGAGCGCGGCCGCGAGCACCGCTTCGCCGATCCATTTCAGCCGCGATGGCGGCGCGAAGAACAGCGCGAGCGGCAGCGCGCAAATCGGCAGCGCGAGATAGCGCCGCGTGAAGAAATAGGAAAAGGCGCCCGGGCCCCCGGCCGGCAGGCCGGCAGCAAAATGCGCATAGCCGATGTAATAAGTGACGATCCAGAACAGGCCCCAGAGGATCGCGACGCCCCACAGCACGGCCGCCAGCCGCCATGTGAAAATCGTCGATGTGCGGAAGCCGAAATGGAGCAGTGCGGCGACAGCCGCGAGGACGATTGTGCACCACATGGAATCATAGCCAAGCCAAGCCATGGCGAGGAAGGCGAAGACGGCATGATCGCGCGGCGGCGCATCGCGCAACCGCAGCGCCAGCAGCGCCATGGCGATTGCGGCCAGCGCCGCCATCAGCCAGGTCATCCGCCAAAGCTGCGCCTGGAGAACGAGGACGAGGCTGAAGCGATCGCCGAACACGACCTGCACGGCGAGGCCGAGCAGCGCGACAAGGACGGCCGCGACGAAGACCGTCTGGCGGCGGCCGCGATAAAGGCTTGCGGCAATGACCAAAGTCACCGCCTGGATCACCATCGGATAGAAGGCGGAAACCGGCCAGGATTTCAGGAACAATAGCGGGCTTCGCCCCTGCGCCAGCGCTTTCAGGTCCGGCGCCATCGGCATCAACAGGCGTCCGATGACTGGCGCACCGGAGAGCGCTGCGACGACCAGGGCGATGGCGGCGAGCGCCGCGGCGACACGCCAGCGCGCATCTTCGCGGCAGAGCACGAGGCCGAGCACGCCCCAGCCGGCGAGCGACATCAAGGGATGGATCAGGCTCGCCGCGACAAGCGCCGCCAGAGCGAGCGCAGTGCGATGGGCGATGAGCGCCGCGAGCCCCGCAAGCACCAAAGCCTCGGCGAAGGGGCGCGGAATGGCGGTGATTTCGGAATAGCTGAAATGCCAGGGCCAGCCGTAGAAAGTCGGCAGGATCGCGACGAAGATCACGACGACGGAGATCGCCCGCCAGCCGACAAACTGGCGCGCGAAGGCCGACAGCGCCGCAAGCCAGCAGATGATCGACAGCACGGCAAAGATGCGCACCACCGCCAATGTGCCAAGCCCCGCAACCAAGGGCTTCAGCAGGGCCGGAAACAGGCTGAAGCCCATCTGCCCGTCATTGGCGAACATCATGTCGCGGCCGACGCCGCCCGGATCGAGCTTGGCGAGGGCGTAGCCGATGTAGATGTTAGCGTCGCCGAAAATGCCAGGAAAACTATGCGTCAGCAGCCAAAGTGCGACGGCGATCAGCGGCAGAAAGACATCGCCGATGCGTGGTGCTTGGCCGCGCGAGTTCGCCGGGCTGACTGGCGCGGACGGCGGCGCCTCGTGCCTGTCAAGAACGGGACGAGTCGTCTCGAAGTCCGCTTGCATGGTCATGCCGTGCGGCCCGTCTCCGTGACGAAGAGCAATGTGCGCCGGGCGAAGAAGTTGAAGGTGAAGACAAGGCCTGCCGTCGGCGCTTTGGCAAGACCGACCGGCAGCGCGGCGAAATGGACGAAGGTGAAGAGCAGCGCCTCATTCAGCGCGAGGCCGAGAAAGCCGATGGCGAAAAAGCCGATCGCCTCGGCACTGAGGCTGCGCTGACGGCGGCCGCGAAAGATGAGGCGCACGCTGCCGACGTAAGCGAGCAGCATGCCGAGCGTGAAGCTGATCGCCGCGGCAATCTGATAGTTCACGCCGGCCTTGACGAAGGCGATCAGGAGCCCCCAATCGAGCGCCAGAGCCGCGGCACTGACGAGCCCATAACCGAAAAGATCAGACGCAAAGAGACGCAGCGCGGCATGGCGCGGCCGCCATGGCGCACGCTCTTGCCGCGAAACGGATTCTGTGACCGCGCTCATCCTCAGGCCGCCACGCGCTTCGGCACCAGGCGCAGGCTCTTCAACGCCTCCTGCGCACCCGACGTGCCGGCCTCGCCGTATTCGGCGTCCTCATTGACCTGCCAGACGTCGTAAAGCTCTTCGCCCGCCACGATGTTGGCGGCGGTGAGCATGCCGGTCATCATCGCATGGTCCTGATTGTTATATTTGTGCATGCCGTTGCGGCCGACGAGATGAAGATTGGGATAGGAGAGGCGCAGCTCGCGGCGGATCTCCTTCATGTGGTCGGCATAGGTCTCGTCATAGACCGGATAGGCTTTCTTCTGCCGCACGACGCAGGCGTCGCGGACATCGGCGGGGTCCATCAGGCCGATCTCGCCGATCTCGCGTTTGCCGCGGGCAATCAGCTCCTCGTCGCTTGAACCCCAGAGGCCATCGCCTTCGAAGCAGAAATATTCGAGGCCGAGACAGGTCGAGGTTTCGTCCGGCAACATCTCCGGCGACCAGGAGCGGAAATTCTGCACGCGGCCGACCTTCACCTTCGGATCGTGGATGTAAATCCAATTGTCCGGCAGTTCGCCCTTGCTCTCGCCGATGAGGACGACGGTGAGGAAGTCGCGATATTTGAGTTCGCGCGCGTGGAGCAGCGTCAACGCCGTCGGCTTCAACGCGGAGATCAGTTCGCGCACGGGTGCCGAGGAGACGACATGCTGCGCGGTATAATGCTCCACTTTCCCGTCGCTGCTCTCGACCGCGACCGACCAGGTGTTCGTATACCTGTCGCGGGCGAGCGAGCGCAGCTTGCGGCCCATGAGGATCTCGCCGCCGAGCGCCTTCACCTTGCCGGCGCAGGCTTCCCACATCATGCCGGGGCCGCGGCGCGGATAGCGGAAGGATTCGATCAGCGTCTTGGCAACAGCGCCGTCTTTCTTGCGGCCGAGCGAGCGGCGAAGCCCGTCGGCGATCGCCGCGCCGAGGCTCAGCCCCTTGATGCGCTGCGCCGCCCATTCGGCGGAAATCTCGTCGCAGCTCATGCCCCAGACCTTTTCCGTATAGGTCTTGAAGAAGATCGAGAACAGCCGCTCGCCGAACTGGTTGCGCACCCATTCGTGAAAGGTCTTCGGGTCCTTCACCGGATTGAGCTTGGCATAGGCATAGGAGGCGACGCAAAGAGCGCTCGTGAAAATGCCGAGATTGCGCAGCGCCTCAAAAGCCTTCAGCGGATAGGAATAGAACTTGTCGCGGTAATAGATGCGCGACAGGCGCGGCCGCTCGATGAAATCGTCGGGCAGGATCTCGTTCCAGAGATCGACCACCTCTTTCGACTTCGAGAAGAAGCGATGGCCGCCGATGTCGAACAGATAATTCTTGTAATGCGCGGTGCGGCTGATGCCGCCGACATAGTCGGGGTCCTGCTCGATGACGAGGACGGACTTGCCTGCCTTGGCGAGACTATAGGCGGTCGTGAGCCCGGCGGGGCCGGCACCGATGATCAGGGCGTCGAGCTTTTTCAAAGACTTCTCCCGCGAGCGCAGGCGGAGCCCGGCCGCCGGGGCCGAAGCTCTGCAGGGAGAGAAGACCATTAATAAGTTAAGACGGGCTTAGACGGACCGGTGAAACCAGAGAATACAGAAAAATGGCAACGCGAAAGCACTTTTGAAAAGATACGAGAAATAATAAAGTTGCTGCAAATAGGTAAAGATTCGCCACGCTGAGCTTAATAGATTGTCAACATTATCCATCGCTGCCGCTGTCTCGGCTTTTGGTGCAAGCACCAAATCAAAATTGGCAAATCCGGCGATCGCCGGCGCGCCGGAGGACCAGCTACGGGGACCGCTTGAAAAGCTCGTAACCGACCTCGCGCAGATCGGTGGTTTTGCCAACGGCGCAGTTCATTTGGTCGGTGAAACAACGCTTTCGGACATCAAGACGCGTCCGGATTATGCCGTCAGCGCGAACAATGCCCTGATCGGCTTCATCGAGATCAAAGCCCCTGGCAAGGGAGCCGATCCTCGGCGCTTCGACGACCCGCATGATAAAGACCAATGGAACAAGCTCAAATCGCTGCCGAACCTCATTTATACGGATGGCAACTCGTTTAGCCTCTGGCGAGACGGAAAACTTGAAGGATCGATCGTCCGTCTTGATGGCGATGTAGAAAGCACAGGCGCGAAGCTTACGGCACCGCCAACATTGCTTCCCCTTCTCATCGATTTTCTGCAATGGAGTCCAATCCCGCCGAAGAGCGCAAAGCAGCTCGCGCAAGTGAGCGCGCGCCTGTGCCGTTTTCTGCGCGATGAAGTCGTGGAGCAGATGGAGCGTGGAAGCCCTGGATTAACGGGCCTCGCCGAGGATTGGCGCAAGCTTCTTTTTCCGCAAGCTGACAACGCCCAATTCGCGGATGGTTACGCGCAGGCCGTTACATTTGGACTGCTCGTGGCACGGGCAAGAGATATTCCACTATCGAAGGGCACCGAGGCTGCAGCACAAGAGTTACGAAGATCGAACTCGCTTATTGGCACTGCACTCAGGTTGTTAACGGAGGACCCGCTTAATCAGGAGGCGCTTAAAACCTCGCTGGGCGCATTAACGCGCGTGCTCGACACGGTCAATTGGCACACGATAAGCCAAGACAAGCCAGAAGCTTGGCTCTATTTCTACGAGAATTTTCTCGAAGTCTACGACAACGTACTGCGCAAGAAAACGGGATCTTATTACACGCCGCCAGAAGTCGTCGCGGCGATGGTTAATCTTGTCGATGAGGCTTTACGCAGCCCGCTCTTTGAGCGGGCGGCTGGCTTTGCCGCTTCCGATGTTGTCGTCGCGGATCCCGCGGCCGGAACGGGAACTTTTCTTCTCGGCGTTCTGCGGCGCATTGCCTCGACCGTGAGTGACGATCAAGGCCCCGGCGCCGTGCCCGGAGCCATTGAGGCGGCAGCCAAGCGCCTAATCGGATTCGAGCTTCAATTTGGCCCGTTTGCTGTGGCGCAACTTCGACTGATAGCTGAACTGCAAGCCTTGATTCACGGATCGCACCCGCCCGAACTCCGCCTTTTTCATAACCGACACGCTTGGCAATCCATTTATTGAGGAGGAACGACTAGGCCAGACCTATGAGCCTATCGCAACATCTCGGCGCGCCGCAAATAAGGTCAAGAAGGAGGAGCGGATAACCGTTGTGATAGGTAATCCACCTTATAAGGATAAAGCAAAGGGAAAAGGCGGTTGGATCGAAGAAGGAACGACCGGACGAGCAGCGCCGATGCAGCTGTGGACCCCACCGACATCCTGGGGCGTTGGCCTCGACGCGAAGCATCTCAAGAATCTGTATGTTTATTTTTGGCGATGGGCAACGTGGAAAGTGTTCGGCAGCGGATTCAATTTATCTACAGGGCTTGAAGAGACAGATAAAGCGGGGATCGTCTGCTTCATCACTGCGGCTGGCTTTCTCGGCGGAGACGGCTTTCAAAAGATGCGCGACGATCTAAGGCATTCCTGTGATGAGATATGGGTGATCGATTGTTCCCCTGAAGGCCATCAACCCGAAGTGTCGACGCGCATCTTTCAAGGAGTCCAGCAGCCCATCTGCATCGTATTGGCGGCGCGCGCTCTTAATCACGATAAGAATATCCCCGCTATCGTCCGCTTTTGCGTATTGCCAAAGGGCGTTCGCGACGAAAAGTTCGAGACATTAGCAAAGTTGTCTCTGACAGGGGCGCAATGGATGGATTGTCCAGCTGGATGGCGGGACCCCTTCCTGCCCGATATGGAAGGCGCCTGGTCAGAATTCCCAACCATGGAGAGTTTTTTTGTTTGGGACGGATCAGGGGTGCTTCCCGGGCGGACTTGGGTGGTTGCTCCGGATTCGGAGAGCTTAAGGCAGCGATGGAATCGGCTAATTACTGAAAGCTCGGCGGTGAAGAAGGAAGAGCTTTTCTTTCCCACGTTGCGAAATGGCGAAGTCGCAGATCGACATATTCAGAAGATAGTGGTGGACGGCCTCCATGGTCATCAACACCGTTCCATAGCCATAGCCAAAGATAGATTGCCAGTAATTGAGCCTGTACGATTCGGGTTTCGATCATTTGATCGACAATGGATTATTCCAGACAACAGACTGCTCTTGTCAGCGCGACCAAACCTTTGGAATATACAGGCGGCAAACCAAGTGCACCTTATTTCGTTAGAACGGCGCGCTCCCGAAAGCGGTCCAAGTATCACCTTTTCTGCATTGCTGCCTGATATGAATTTTTACAAAGGCTCCTCAGGCGGGCGGGTATTTCCTCTCTGGCTCGATGCCCATGCATCGCAGTCCAACATAAAGCCCGCACTTCTTGCCACTCTCGCCAAGGTCTATGGCCATCCCATCAAGGCCGGGGATGTCATGGCGTACCTCGCCGCGGTCATGGCGCACCCAGCTTTCACGGCGCGGTTTAAAGCCGATCTTGTTCGCCCGGGCCTGCGCCTACCGCTGACGGCAGATGCCAAATTGTTCGCGGAAGCGGTCGCGCTCGGCAGCGAAGTGATCTGGCTGCACAGCTATGGCGAGCGTTTCATCGATGCAGCGGCAGGCAGGCCGAGGCAGGCACCGCGCCTACCTAGAAACCGCGCGCCCACCATCCCTTCTGGCGGTGCGATCCCCTCCGCGCCCGAGCCATTGCCCGACACGATGGACTATGATCCGGCGAAGCGACGATTGAAGATTGGCAAAGGCTACGTCGAGAACGTCACGCCGCAGATGTGGGCCTATGAGGTGTCCGGCAAGCAAGTGCTTTGGCACTGGTTCAGCTATCGCCGGTGCGACCGCAGCCGCCCTATCATCGGCGACCGGCGTGCGCCCTCGCCGCTCGACTCCATCCAGCCCGATCATTGGCTGCCGGAATACACGACAGACTTGCTCGATCTTCTCAATGTCTTGGGTCGCCTCGTTGATCTCGAACCGAGGCAGGCGGACCTTCTCGACCGAATCTGTGCTAGCCCTCTGCAAAGCGTAGACGAACTTCGTGAGGCCGGCGCATTCGAGGTTGGAGAGGAAAAATCGCACGCACGGAAAGTCAAGCGCAAAGACAAAGGTTGAGAAGAACACCGTGGGTTGCGGGAACAAGTCGAGCGGTTCGCTCGCGTTCTTCGACAAAATCACGCATCATCCGATCTGATTCGAAGCGGCGATGCATGGCGCATGGTTTTCCCACGGCAAGGCGACCTTTTCAATAATGAACGGCAGGATGATCTCTTTGAAGATCAGCCGATGCCAAGCTATCGCCCGAACCCCGACGATGTGCGCGCAGACCTCCATAAAATCCTGGCTGAGGCGCGCGTCTCGCGGACGATGCCATGGGAGCCACGTCGCCTCAGGCTCTATCGGACGATCTTTCCGCAGATGGTCAACTGGCTTCCTATCGAGGAAGCGACCCAATTGTGCTTCGAATTCGAGGCGGAACTGGCGCGGCTCGAAGCAGCCTGAACGGCACGCCCGGCTACCTGTCAATTATCCAAGAAGCTCCTGAGCTTCCGGCTCCGGCTCGGGTTCCCCGGGTCAAGCCCGGGGACTGAAGGCTAGTTATCGAGGAAGCTACGCAGTTTTCTCGACCGAGACGGATGTTTCAATTTGCGCAGCGCCTTCGCCTCGATCTGGCGGATGCGCTCGCGCGTCACCGAGAACTGCTGGCCGACTTCTTCCAGCGTATGGTCGGTGTTCATGCCGATGCCGAAGCGCATGCGCAGCACGCGCTCCTCGCGCGGCGTGAGCGAGGCGAGCACGCGTGTCGTCGTCTCGCGCAGGTTCGACTGGATCGCCGCATCGATCGGCAGAATCGCATTCTTGTCCTCGATGAAATCGCCGAGATGCGAATCCTCCTCGTCGCCGATCGGCGTTTCGAGCGAGATCGGCTCCTTGGCGATCTTCAAAACCTTGCGCACTTTTTCGAGCGGCATGGCGAGCTTTTCGGCAAGCTCTTCCGGCGTCGGCTCGCGGCCGATCTCATGCAGCATCTGGCGCGAGGTGCGCACGATCTTGTTGATCGTCTCGATCATATGCACCGGAATGCGGATGGTTCTTGCTTGATCGGCAATGCTGCGGGTGATCGCCTGCCGGATCCACCAGGTCGCATAGGTCGAGAACTTGTAGCCGCGGCGGTATTCGAACTTATCGACCGCTTTCATCAGGCCGATATTGCCTTCCTGAATGAGGTCGAGGAATTGCAAGCCGCGGTTGGTATATTTCTTGGCGATCGAGATGACGAGACGCAGGTTCGCCTCGACCATTTCCTTCTTCGCCTGGCGCGCTTCGCGCTCGCCCTTCTGCACGACCTGGACGATCTTGCGGAATTCCGCCGTCTCGACGCCGGTCTCCTTGGTCAGGTCGTGAATGTCGGTGCGGATCTCACGAATCTGATCCTTGCGGTGATTGACGAAATCCTTCCAGCCGCGGCCGCCGAGCTTCGAAATGCGCAGCAGCCATTTCGGATCGAGCTCGGAATTATGATAGTTCTTGAGGAAGTCCTCGCGCCCGACGCCCGACTCTTCGGCAAGGCGCAGCAGCTTCGTCTCAAGGCCGATGAGCTTCTTGTTGATGTCGTAGAGCTGCTCGACCAGCACGTCGATGCGGTTCTGATTGAGCGACAGGGATTTGACGTCGACGACGATCTCTTTCTTGAGCGCCTTGTAGCGGCGCTCCTGCGCCGGCGTCAGCGTCTCGTTCTTGAGCTTGCTCTCGACGTTCTGCACTTGCAGCTTGTTGAGCTTCTTATAGGCGTCGGCGATGCGGTCGAAAGTCTCAAGCACTTTCGGCTTGAGCTCGGCCTCCATGGCGGAGAGCGATACGGAATTCTCCATATCGTCCTCTTCGTCGAAGGTCTCTTCCGGAATCGGCGCCTCGGCCTCGTCGTCGCCCGCGGGGCGAAGGCCCGCCGGCGGATTGATCGGCGCGGTGGCCGGCGCGCGCTGCGCGGCCAAAGCCTCGGCAGCGCCCGGCGCGGTCATGTCGATCTTCGGCGTGTTCTTGCCGTCGGGGCCCGCATAGGTCGCCTCAAGATCGATGATGTCGCGCAGCAGAACCTTGCCTTCGTTCAGTTCGTCGCGCCAGATGATGATGGCCTGGAAGGTGAGCGGGCTTTCGCAGAGGCCTGCAATCATCGCTTCGCGGCCGGCCTCGATGCGCTTGGCAATCGCAATCTCGCCCTCGCGCGAGAGCAATTCGACCGAGCCCATTTCGCGCAGATACATGCGCACCGGATCGTCGGTGCGGTCGGCTGGCTCCGAGGACTTGGTGGTCAGCGCCTTGGTTTGCGTGACCTCGACAAGCTCGCCACCCTCGATCTCCTCTTCCTCTTCCTCGGCGTCGGCTTCCTCAGCCTCCTCGCTCTCGATGACATTGATGCCCATTTCGTTGAGCATCGCCAGAATGTCTTCGATCTGCTCGGAATTGACTTCCTCGGACGGCAGAACCGCGTTCAATTCGCGATAAGTGACAAAGCCGCGCTTCTTGGCGAGCTTGATCATCCGCTTGACGGCGGCATCCGACATATCGAGCAGCGGGCTGTCGGTGGTTTCGACGGCGGTGGTGCCTTCGGCTTCCGTCTTCTCGTTATCTTTCTTAGCCATCGAATCCTCTTTCACTCGGCGGGAAGCCGCCGTGCCGAAAGCGCCTCAGTCCCGGCGCCGAGCGGTAATCCGCCCCTTAGATCACGTTATGACTTTGGACCGCCTCAATCCGAAATCATAACCCGACCGACTCACAAACCTCAGAGCTGGATTGCCACGAAAAGCCCGGTATCCACTTTTTCGTATTCCGCTCTGGTATTCCGTCTGCCATTGCCGCGGGCGCAAGCCCCCGATTCATTCCCCGTTCACGCCGGCAAGTCCAAACTGGCAAGCGTCTTATCCGGCACCAGGCCCGAATCGACGCCCCTGCGGACCGCGCCTACTGCGATGACCGACAGAGACTTAAAATCTGGTTGCGGCGCGCAACCCAATAGCGCTTACGAATTCCGTGCCGGACGGCCGGACCAAACTCTACCTCTAGCGTTAGGGGAAATTCCCTTCAAGCTAAGACCTTAGAGTCCCCGCGCGCAATTGAGCTAGGTCGTCCCGCTTTGCCGGCCGGAGGCCGCGCCAAAGCCTTCGATCATCGCCTCGGTCCCCGTAAGCGCCGATAATTGCTCGCGAATATCCAGCAATCGGGCCAAATTGACCTCGCTCGCGTCCTGCGCCAAAGCCGTCTCTGCCGAATGCAATTCGCTATGTAGCGCCCGCATCTTACGATGCAAGGCCAAGGCTTGCTTCAAAGCCTCTTCGGCATCGGCATCGGCCGCCTTGGGGGAGACGATCCAGAGCGCCGCATGGGCGCTGGCGTCGAGACGGCGCAAAAAAGCGGCGAAACCGCCCGACATGAGCCCGTCCCGCAGATCCTCCGGCGTCGAGCGGCCGTGCGCCCAAAGATCGAGCATCTTGTTGCGCAAAGCGGCCGCTTCGCCATTGCTCAGATCAAGCTCGGTAAAAACTTCGCCATAAGGATCGAGCAGCGCGGGATGATTGAGCAGGATTAAAAAAATAAAACATTCCCGCGCCGAAATCTCCGGCGCCTGCGGCCGCAAAATCGCCGAGCGGGCAAGCCCCGCACCCACGGCCAGCGGCAGCGAGGCATAGCTTTGCGGCTCCGGCGCGCCGAACTGGCCGCGGCGGAAGCCCGGCCGGTCGGGCCGTTGCGCCCCGCGCCGGGCTGAAAAGCCGCCCTCGGGCCGCGCGCGCCCCTGATTGAACAGGGCCGAGAGCCGGTCGCGGAACTCGGCCTGATAATGCCGCCGCAGGGTCTCGTCGCGGATGTCGCCGGCGAGCGCCTGAAGCCGGCGCTCCAAGGCCGCGCGACGCTCCGGCGTTGTCAGCACATCCGCCGCCGTCTCGCGCTGCCAGATGAGCTCGACGAGCGGCAGCGCCGTCTCGATCACGCCGGCAATCGCCGCGGGGCCGCCGCTGCGCGCAAGATCGTCCGGGTCCTGGCCTTCCGGGAGCAAAGCAAAGCGCAGCGACCGCCCGACGCCGATCAAAGGCAGGGCCAGATCGACGGCGCGAAAGGCCGCCTTGCGGCCGGCGCGGTCGCCGTCGAAGCAGAGGATCGGCTCTTCCGCCATTTTCCAGAGCAATTCGCATTGCTCGGCGGTGAGCGCCGTGCCGAGCGGCGCGACGCTCTGCGGAAAGCCCGCCGCCGACATGGCGATGACATCGACATAGCCCTCGACGGCAATGACATTGCCTTTGTCATGCGCGGCCTTGCGGGCGCGATGATGATTGTAGAGCACCGCCCCCTTGTGGAAGAGCACCGTCTCCGGCGAATTGAGATATTTCGCCTGCACGTCCTTGCTGAGCGCGCGCCCGCCAAAAGCGATGATGCGGCCGTTGCGGTCGGCGATCGGAAACATCACGCGATCACGGAAACGGTCATAGGGCACGGCGATGTCATCGCCATGCACGAGCAGGCCCGCCTCGATCATCGCTTCGGCGGCGATGCCCTTGCCCGCCAGATGATCGCGCAGCGCAAATTTGTCCGGCGGCGCATAACCGAGGCGGAAATCGCTTTGCAAAGCCGGCGTGAGACCGCGCCCGGCGAGATAGTCGCGCGCATGGGCGCCGGCGCGGCCGGCAAGCGCGCTGACGAAAAACTGCGCCGCGGCCTCGAGCACATCGTGAAGGCTCGCGCGCTGTTTCTCCTGCGCTTCGGCTTCCGGCGTCGAGCGCGGCAGCGGCAGGCCGGCCTCCTGGGCGAGGCGCTCGACCGCCTCGGGGAAGCTCAGCCCCTCGGTCTCCATCAGGAAATCGAAAATGTTGCCGTTCTTGCCAGCCGAATGGTCGAACCAGGCCATCTTCTGGTCATTGACGTAGAAGGAGGGCGTCCGCTCGGCATTGAAGGGCGAAAGACCGCGCCATTCGCGCCCGGCCTTCATCAGCTTGACCCGGCGGCGCACGACCTCGGAGACCGGCAGTCGGGCCTTCAAATCGTTGAGGAAGGAGGTAGGGAATCGCATAGGCGCCTATAGAGTCCGATGAAGTATATTTGTCCTGAATGGATTTAACGATGCGCCGCTGTCGCGTCCGCTGTGGGTTTCAAGGATAACCCCTGTTGAAGCCTACCAGTTCGAGATATATAATAATCATTATATAGAGGACATTGGTCATGCTTGCCTTCAAAGTCACGACGGTTGGCGCTTCTGCCGGTTTCATCCTCACCAAGGAAGCTATGGCGCGGCTGAGGGTCCAGAAGGGCGATACGGTCTATCTGACCGAGGCGCCGGGCGGCTATCGCCTGACGCCTTACGATCCGGATTTCGAGCGGCAAATGCGCCTCGCCGAAGACATCATGCACGAGGATCGCGACATCCTTCGGGCGCTGGCGAAGTGACCGAATGGCGCTGGATTGCCGCCCCTCTTGTCTATGCCGTTCACGATCGACAGCTTGCCGAACATGGCGGCCCTGATGGCATCCGCGATCAAGGGGCCGTCGAATCGGCTCTGGCGCGGCCGCGCAATCTCGTGGCCTACGGCCAACCCGATGCGGCCGACCTCGCCGCCGCTTATGCCTATGGCCTTGCACGCAGTCACGGCTTCGCCGACGGAAATAAACGTACGGCTTGGATCGTCGCGCGTCTGTTTCTCGCCGATAACGGCACCCATCTGCAATTCGACAAGCTTGATGCTGTAAGGCTCGTGACCGCAGTCGCGGCGGGTCTTTTGGCCGAAGGCGAACTTGCCGCGTGGTTTCGCGAACGTCTGACCGTTAAACAGCCATGATGGACATCAAAGCGCACTTTCTCGACATGAAACGCCGCGCCCGGCCGATCGCCGTGCTCACGGGCTATGATTATCCCACCGCCAAGGCCGAGGCGGCGGCCGGCGTCGATCTCATCCTCGTCGGCGACAGCGTCGGCACCAATGTGCTGGGTTATGCGAGCGAGCAGGAGGTGCGGCTCGAGGATATCGCGCATCATGTCCGCGCCGTCCGCCGCGGCGCGCCGCAGACGCCGATCCTCGCCGACCTGCCCTATCTCACCTATGAAACGCGCGAAGCTGCCGTCGCCAGTGCGCAGGTGCTGCGCGAAGCCGGGGCCGACATGGTGAAATTCGAAGGCGCGCGGCCGGAGATTGCCGCCGCCCTCATCGCTGCCGGCATCCCGGCCTGCGGCCACCTTGGCCTCGAACCCCAGACCCATCTCGACAAGAAATTGCGCGGCCGCTCGGCCGAAGAGGCGGCACAATTGCTGGGCGACGCCATTGCGCTCGACAAGGCCGGCATCGCCATGCTGGTGCTCGAACTCATTCCCGAGGAAGTCGCCAAACGGGTGACGGCAGCGATCGGCACGCCGACGATCGGCATCGGTGCCGGCCGCTTCACCGACGGCCAGGTCCTGGTCATCACCGATCTGCTGGGCCTGACCGGCGCGAGCTTCCGGCACAATCGGCGCTATGCCGACCTCGGCCCGCTCATCGAAACCGCGGTCTCCGCCTATGTCCGCGACGTGCGCGACCATGCGTTTCCGACCGCCGCCAATAGTTTTGCCATGCCAAAGGATGCGCTGCTCGCCTTCGAGAGCGACGACAGATAGGCCTTTTGAGATAGCCTCTTGCGCCGGTCCAAAGAACGCGCGAAGCCTTTGCGGTTTGGCGTTGTGAGGCTCGTTCGCGGTGGAACTGATCTATAAAATCGTCCCGGCAGAGCTCTGGCATCATGCCGAGCTCACCGGCACGTTCGCCGGCTCGCCGGCCGATCTCGCCGACGGCTTCATCCATCTTTCGACCGCAGCGCAGGTGCGCGGCACGGCGGGCCGCCACTTTGCCGGCCAGGACGGTCTGCTGCTCGTCGGCGTCGACCCGCAGCTTTTAGGCACCGATCTGCGCTACGAGCCGTCCCGCGGCGGCGCGCTGTTCCCGCATCTTTATGCGCCGCTCAACCTCGCTGCGGTCATCTCCGTCAAAGCCTTGCCGCTCGGCGCCGATGGCCTGCACCAATTCGACGATAATTTCCCGTGAGCCGGCATCGTTTTCTCACCTCGACGGCGCATTCGCTCGCCTTGCGGCTGCCGCCGGAGACGGCGCATCGGATGACGCTGCATGCGCTCTCGGCCGTGCCCTTGCCGCCGGCGCCGGCCGACGATCCGCGCCTTGCCGTGCAAGCGTTCGGTCTCGATTTTCCCAATCCGCTGGGGCTCGCCGCGGGCTTCGACAAGAATGGCGAGGCGGTCGATGCCATCCTGCGGTTCGGGTTCGGTTTTGCCGAAGTCGGCACCGTGACGCCGCACCCGCAGGCCGGCAATGCGCGCCCGCGCATCTTCCGCCTGCTGCAAGATCGCGGCATCATCAATCGCCTCGGCTTCAACAGCCGCGGGCACGCCTTTGTCCATCGCCGGCTTCTGGCGCGCGCCGCCAAACCCGGCCTCGTCGCGGTGAACCTCGGCGCCAACAAAGAGTCCGATAACCGCATCGCCGATTATGCCGAAGGCGTCAAAACCTTCGCCGATGTGGCGAGCTTCTTCGTCATCAACATTTCCTCGCCGAACACGCCGGGCCTGCGCGACCTCCAGCGCCAGCAGGCTCTGAACGATCTTCTACCGAATGTCCTAGCGGCGCGCGATGCCGCGGCGCGCCGCGTGCCGGTGGTGGTCAAGATCGCGCCGGATCTGACGCTCGATGAGCTCGACGGCATCATCCGCGTCTGCCGCGCCTTTCGCATCGACGGGCTTGCCGTCTCCAACACGACGCTGGCCCGGCCGGAGCAGCTCGCCGATCATGAGATTGCCAAACAGCACGGCGGCCTATCCGGCCGGCCGTTGTTTCATCTCTCGACCTGGCTCCTCGCCCACGCCTATCTGCGGGTCGAAGGCCAATTTCCGCTGATCGGCATCGGCGGGGTCGAAAATGCCGCGACCGCCTTGGCCAAGATCGAAGCCGGCGCCGACGTGATCGAGCTTTATTCGGCCCTCGTCTACAAGGGCATCGGCCTCGTGGCGGAGATCAAAGACGGATTGCTGCAGCACCTGTCGCAGGCAAACCTGAGCCGGCTCAGCGAATTGCGCGGGCGCTGCGCCGAAGATTGGGCGGCGGGCAAAATGTCCGCCGCCGAACTGCATTCGGCCGTCTGAACTACCGGCGCGACGAGAGAAGCCGCGAGACGAACCAGATCGGCACGACGATGATCGCGCCGGCGAGCAGATAATCGCCGAGCTGGCGGATGGCGTCGAAGCCGAGCGCCCAGATCCGATGCGCGAAGTGCACCACCGCCTCGAAGACGTCGTAGGGCCGGATGTCGAGCCACATCAGCACCGCGCCGACGATGAGCGACAGGAAGAACAAGCGCAGAAACACGCCGACCGGCGAGCCACCGAGAAAACGCGTCAGTGCCGTATCCGGCTGCGGTTTCCAGGCGGAAACGCCCGAAGCCGGCGCCCAGACGCCCGGCGCCGGAGGCGGTGCAGTCTTGATATCCTCGACCATGTGAGCCTCTTTGGCTGAATTGCGAGCTGGATATAGGAACGGCTGGCGCAGCTCCAAGTGCGGGTTCTCACGCGGCGCCGGACCCAATCGTTTCGCCGCAAAGGTTTGCCGAGGATTGCGATGGCTTTATGATGCGCATTCGCTTCGCCGCAGGTTTCCCATGACGCAAAAGGACGAATCGGACGCCTATTTGGCGCGGGCCTCGATCGACGCCGGCTTCAGCTTCGCGCTCGCGGCGTTTTTCGTCGGGCTCGGCCTCCTGGCTGTTTTGATGCGGGTCGGCCTGCCCGACACGGCCCTGCGATTTTGCGTTTGGGCCGTCATTTTCGCCGGCCTCATCGTCATTGCCGCGCGGCTGCGGACCATGCGGCCGGCGGAATTTTATGCCGGCGGGCGCAACCTGCCGCCGGCCTATGCGGCGCTGGCCTATGCCGGTCTCGCGGCGGGACTATTCCTGCCGTTCCTGCCGCCGCTGCTTCCGGATGTCGGGTTTGGCTCGCTGGCCGCCGGATTCGCCATGGGGCTCGCCGCGGCGCTCTGCGCGACCGGGCCCTATCTGCGCCGCAGCGCCGCCTTTTCCATCGCCGATCTCGTCGGCATGCGTTTCCCGCATCCGCTCGTGCGCTGCGCCATCGCGGTGATCGCCGCTGGCTGCGCCGTCTTCGTCGCGCTCGCCGGCTATGACACCGCGCTCAGCGCCTTCATCGCTACGACCGGCATCGAGCGCAATCTCGCTATCGGCATCGTCGGGTTTCTGCTCGTGCTCCTGATCGTGCCGGGCGGCCTTTCCGGCGTCATCTGGCTTGCGGTTGGCGGGACGATCGTCAGCCTCGCCGCGCTCGGCCTGCCGGTGGCGCTCAACATTTTCCATGAAGCACCGCTTTGGACGGGCGGCCTTGACCGTTTCGCGCAAATCACCGGAACGGCGGCGATGCCCGCCTTCAACCCGGCGGTCGCGATCGCGATGGCGCTTGGTCTCTCGGTCCTCGCGCCGCTCTTCGGGCCTTCGGTCGCCAGCGACCGGCGCATCACCGCCTTGCGCGCCGGCGCGCTCGCGGTTTTCTTCATCGGCGTGCTGGCCACACTATCAGTGCTGACTTTGGCGCGCGCCACTGAGGCGCTCGACGCGGCGCATCCGCCGAGCCGCACAAGCGCCGCCTATCTCCTCGAAAATCTGCCGACTTTGCTACATTTCGGCCCGGTGCTCAGCGGCCTTGCCTCGGTCTTTGCGATGACGCTCGGCATTGCCGTCGCGGCGGCGGGGATTCAATCCTTCGCCACCAGCCTCGGCCACGACATCTACCATCCGGCGCGGCGGCGCTTCGGTCCGGTAAGCCGGCGGCTCGCCATCGCCCGGGCGCTGACGATCCTGCTCATCGTCCTCTGCAGCCTCTTCTTCATGCATCACCGCGCCGATCCGCGCACGCTGATCCTGCTCGCGGCGATCTTCTCAGCGAGCCTCATCGCGCCGGTTCTGGTGCTGACCCTGATCCAACGCACCACCGCTTTCGACGCCGGCGCGGGTCTCATCGTCGCCCTCGCCCTGATGGGGCATTTCTTCTTCACGCACCGGCAGGGCTGGCCAATCCCGGCGCTTGCCGGCAACGCCATTTTCGCGGCGCTCGACGCGACCTTCGCTGGATTTTTCGCAAGCCTGCTGCACAACCGGCCGCGGCTGCCCAGTCACCCGGCCTTGCCGGCGCCGGGGCAACTTGTGGGGCCGGACTGATTATTTCTCGCTCGCGAGCAGCGTTGCCTGATGCTCGGTGATGAGCGCGTCGATGACTTCGTCGAGCGCTTCGCCGGTGATCACCTTGTCGAGCTTGTAAAGCGTCAGGTTGATCCGGTGGTCGGTGACGCGGCCTTGCGGAAAATTATAGGTGCGGATGCGCTCGGAGCGATCGCCGGAGCCGACCTGCGAACGCCGGTCCGCGGCGCGCTCGGCATCGAGCTTCTGGCGCTGCGTGTCGTAAAGGCGGGCGCGCAGCAGCGCCATCGCCCGCGCCCGGTTCTTATGCTGCGAGCGCTCGTCCTGAACGAAGACGATCGTGTTGGTCGGCAAATGGGTAATGCGGATCGCCGATTCCGTCTTGTTGACGTGCTGGCCGCCGGCGCCCTGCGCGCGCATCGTATCGATCTTGAGGTCGGCATCGTTGATGTCGATGTCGACATCCTGCGCCTCGGGCAGGACGGCGACCGTCGCCGCCGACGTATGCACGCGGCCCTGCGTCTCTGTCTCGGGCACACGCTGCACGCGATGCACGCCCGATTCGAACTTCAGCCGCGCGAACACGCCGCGCCCCTCGATCTCCGCGATAATCTCCTTGAAGCCGCCCAGTGCGCCTTCGCTCGCCGAAAGAATCTCGACGCGCCAGCCCTTCGCCTCGGCATAGCGCTGGTACATGCGGAAGAGATCACCGGCGAAAAGCGCCGCCTCGTCGCCGCCCGTACCGGCGCGGATTTCGAGGATGGCGCTCTTTTCGTCCGCCGCATCCTTCGGTAACAAGGCGATGCGCAGCTTCTGCTCGAGCGTCGCGAGGCGCACCCGCGCGTCGGCCCGCTCGGCCTCCGCGAGGCTGTACATCTCGCTATCGAGAGACGGGTCTTCGAGCAGCGAGTCGATCCCGGCGATCTCCTCGGCCTCATGCCGATAGGCGCGGATCGCGGCGGCGACATCGTCGAGCTCCGCCAGCTCGCGCGACAGCGCCACGAAGATCGCGGAATCCGGCCCCGAGGCGAGGCGGTCCGAAATTTCGGCGTGGCGGCGCAGAATGAGATCGAGTTTTTCTTGCGGCAACATGGCTGTTTAAGAGCTTATCGGCCCCTTAAGGTCAATGTGGCGAGCGTCCTGAGCGGTGGACGTTTGCCCGGCTGCACTAGGCGACGGGAATGGCGTGGTCCTCAGCGAATGCCCGGAGCGGCTCGCGGATCGATTTGGCGCCGCCCTTGGCGTCGATCAACCCATTGACCAATTTGCTGACCGCCAGAAGGTCGGTCGCAAGCAGCGCCGCCTTGACCGGCCCGATCGAAGACGGCGACATCGACAGCCGGCGGTAGCCGACGGCCATGAGCGCCAAAGCTTCCAACGGCTGGCCGCCCATCTCGCCGCACAAAGTCACCGGCGTCTTGTTGCGCGCCGCCGTCTCGACGATCGTGCGCAACGCCCGCAGCAGCGGCGCCGACAAAGGATCGAACCGACTCGACACGTGTTTGTTCTCGCGGTCCGCCGCGAACATATATTGAATCAGATCGTTCGTTCCGACTGACAGAAAATCAGCCTGCGCGCAGATCTCGTCGAGCTGCCACAGAAGCGCCGGCACTTCGACCATGGCGCCGAGCTGCAATTCGCGCGGCACGCCATGGCCGTGGCGCTTCAGGAAGGCGATTTCGCGCAACACCAAATCCTTGGCGCGGGCAAATTCATCGACGATCGCGACCATCGGGAACATGATCCGCAGATCGCGCCCCGCGCCGGCCCGCAGCAGCGCCCGCAATTGCATCCGCAGAAGCGCCGGGCGATCGAGGGAGATGCGGATGGCGCGCCAGCCGAGCGCCGGATTCTCCTCCTCGGCCTGCGTCATATAGGGCAGCACCTTGTCGGAACCGATGTCGAGCGTACGGAAAGTGATCGGCTTGTCCGGCACCGCCGCGAACGCCGCGGTGTAGAAATCATATTGCTGCTGAATGCGCGGGAACTGCGAGACGATCATGAATTGCAGTTCGGTGCGGAACAGGCCGATCGACGCCGCGCCGGTTTCCTCCGCATGTTGCAGATCGACCAGCAGGCCGGCATTCATGTGCAATTCGAACGGCACGCCGTCTTTGGTGATCGACGCAACGCTGCGGAGCTTGTGATATTGTTCCTGCCGGCGCGCCCGCAGCCGGGCTTTTTCGGCATAGGCATTTTCGACATCCGGCGGCGGACGCACCTGCACGTCGCCGGTCGAGCCATCGACAATCAAAGCATCGCCGGGCTCGACAAAGGAGAGGATGTTGGAAACCTCGCCGACAGTCGCAATGCCCAGCGCCCGCGCGACAATGGCGACATGGCTCGAAAGGCCGGCATCTTCGAGCACGATGCCGCGCAGTTTGGTGCGGTCGTAATCGAGCAGCGCCGCTGGTCCCATCGTCCGCGCGACGATGATCGCATTCTCCGGCAGGTCCGCCTGCGCCGTGGCAAAATCGCGTCCGGCGAGCTGATAGAGCAGCCGGTTGGCGAGATCGTCGAGATCGTGCAGACGCTCGCGCAGATAAGGATCGGTCTGGCGCTGCAACCGTGCGCGCGCATCGTTTTGCACCCGCTCGACCGCGGCCTCGGCCGTCAGGCCCGTGGCAACGGCTTCGCGCAAACGCCGGATCCAGCCGCGGTCATAGGCGAACATGCGAAACGCTTCGAGCACTTCGCGATGCTCGCCATGACCGAGGTCACCGCGCTCGATCAATTTGTCGATCGATTCACGCACGCCGCCGATCGCGGTTTCAAGCCGCTCGGTCTCGGCCTTCACATCCTCGGCAACAAGCTGCTTCACGCTGACGCGCGGCTCATGCAGCACGACATAGCCGAGTCCGACCCCCTCGGCGATCGGCACGCCTTTGAGCGTCACCGGCCGGTTGAGCGCGATTTCCGTATCGAGCAGGCCGATCGACTGCAATTCGCCGGAGGCAACCATTTCGGCGAGCAGCATCGCCGTCGTCTGCAATGCCTCCATCTCTTCTTCGAGATAGACACGGCGCGCGCGGTTCTGCACGACAAGAACGCCAAGCGTATTGCCGCCGCGCAAGATCGGCACGCCGAGGAAGGACGAATAAATCTCTTCGCCCGTCTCCGGCCGATAGGAGAAGGAGGGATGATGCTGCGCATCGGCCAGCGCGAGCGCTTCCGCCGATTCGGCGATCAAGCCGACAAGGCCCTCGCCCTTGCGCATCGTGGTGAGATGGACGGCCTCGCGATTCAGGCCTTCGGTTGCGAAAAGCTCAAGCCTTCCGTCGGCGCGCAGAACGTAAACGGAGCAGACCTCCGCCACCATGTTCGCGGCGATGAGGATGACGATCTTGTCGAGCCGGTCCTGCGGACTGATCGGCTCGGCCATGACCTCGCGCAGCCGCCGCAGCAATTGCCGCGGACCGCCCGGCGCAGCGCGCAGGACCTTGTCTTTTTCCGGCCCTTGAGCCTCTGATTCATAGGTCGGCACAAAGTCTCATCCGCAGGGGGACTGTAGAAAGCATCAAATCTGGAGAAACGCCCGCCGCACGCTTCTCCGGCGATGGCACTGAGGCGATCGGACGGGCTCTAAACGAACCCTGCCATTGCAAAGGCCGATGCCACCAAAACGCGACACACTCCCTATAGCCAATGCAAAGATCAGACCGCAAGCATCATTCGATGCGCGGTGAAAAAGATGCGCAGATTTTAGACCTGATCAAGGCCATAAAGCGTGTGCAATGTGCGCACCGCGAGCTCAGTATAGGCGGCATCAATCAATACTGAAAATTTGATCTCCGACGTCGTGATGGCGCGGATGTTGATGCCTTTGTCCGACAAGGCTTTGAAGGCCAGCGCGGCCACGCCGGCATGGCTGCGCATGCCGATGCCGATGGCCGAAACCTTGGCCACGTCGCCGGCGCCTTGCAATGCAGCAAAGCCGATCGACGGCCGCGCCTTTTCTAGAATGGTTCGCGCGCGCTCGTAATCGTTGGCAGCGACAGTGAACGTGATGTCAGTCGTCACCGTGTCATCGGAGGCGACCTGGACGATCATGTCGACATTGATATGCGCTTCGGCGAGGGGCAGGAAAATCGCCGCCGCGACGCCCGGCCGGTCAGCGACGCGGCGCAGCGTGATCTGCGCCTCGTTGCGTGAAAAAGCGATGCCGGTGACGACCTGCTGTTCCACGATATCCTCCTCATCGCAAATCAAAGTGCCGGGCCTCGGATTGTCGGGATCATCGAACGACGAGCGGACATAGGTCTTAACCCGCTTCATCATCGCCAATTCGACCGAGCGCACCTGCATGACTTTGGCGCCGAGCGACGCCATTTCCAAAATTTCCTCAAATGCAATGCGATCGAGCCGGCGCGCCTTCGGCACCACGCGCGGGTCGGTCGTATAGATGCCGTCGACGTCGGTGTAGATGTCGCAGCGTTCCGCCTTGATCGCGGCCGCAATCGCGACGGCGCTGGTGTCCGAACCGCCACGCCCAAGCGTGGTGATCCGGCCGGTGGCCGCGTTGAGCCCCTGGAAGCCCGAGACGATCGCCACCTCCTTTGCCAGGAAGCCCGCGAGAATGTGCTCGCCGTTAACCCCGGCAATCCGCGCCGCGCTCGCCGCCTCGGTCGTCAGAATCGGCACTTGCCAGCCTTGCCAGGAGCGGGCCGGAATGCCCATATCCTGGAGGACGATGGCGAGCAGGCCGGCAGTGACCTGTTCGCCGGTGGCAACGACAGCGTCGTATTCGCGCGCATCGTAGTGACGGGAGGCATCCTTGCAGAGCGCGACCAGCTCATCGGTCTTGCCAGCCATGGCCGAGACGATGACCGCGACCTCGTGGCCGGCGGCGACTTCGCGCTGGACATGGCGCGCAACATTGCGGATGCGATCGATCCCGGCGACGGACGTGCCGCCGAATTTCATCACCAGGCGGGCCATCGGGACCGGCAGCGCTCTCTTGTTTCGGTCTTTGGAATATGTAGCCACGGCGGCTGGATGGCGCGCCGCGGCAATGCGGCGCGTTTACACCACGACCTTGGCGGCCAAGTCAATTACAAGTCAATTCAAGGCAAAAGCGGCACAGAAGGAGGGTTAAGATGCCGGGGGTAGAGGCGCCGGAGACGCAGGCCAGTATCAATCCGGACGAGGTTGCGCGCTTCGACCGCCTGGCCGCGACCTGGTGGGACCTGAAAGGGCCGATGAAGCCGCTGCACCGGTTCAATCCCGTGCGCGTCAATTACCTCAAAGAGCTCCTCATCGACCGGCCGCGCGGCGACAGCCGGCCGACGGGGAAGCCCGACCGGCCGCTCGACGGCCTCGAAATCCTCGACATCGGCTGCGGCGGCGGCATTTTGAGCGAGGCCCTGGTGCGGCTTGGCGGCGAAGTGACCGGCATCGATCCGGGACCGACCAACATTGCCGTCGCGCGCCGCCACGCCGAGCAATCGGGCCTCAGGATCACCTATCTCGAGACGACCGCCGAAACGCTCGCCGCGGAAAACCGGCGCTACGACGTGGTGCTCGCCATGGAAGTCGTCGAGCATGTGCGCGATGTCAAAGCCTTCACCGCAACGGCGGCCTCGCTGGTGCGGCCGGGCGGCGTGCTGGTTATGGCGACGCTCAACCGCACCTTGAAAAGCTATGCGCTGGCGATCGTCGGCGCGGAATATATCCTGCGCTGGCTGCCGCGTGGCACGCATGATTGGGAGCATTTCGTCACGCCGCGCGAGCTGCGCCTTGCGCTGCGCGCCGGCGGCCTGAAAATCCTCGACGAGACCGGCGTCGTCTATCACCCGCTCAGCGCCACATGGCGGCCGAGCCGCGACATGGATGTGAATTACATCATCGCGGCCGAGCGCAGGGCCTGAAGACCGGAGCTGTAATCACGCAAGTCCGCGACCGCGGCCACCACGCGCTGCATCACCTCGTCCCAATCGCCGCGCGTCTTCTGGCGGAACAGCCGCAGCGTCGGATACCACGGCGTGTCCTCGCGATCGAGCAGCCAGCGCCAATCCGGGATGCCCTTGAGCAGCAGGAAGGTCGGGCGCCCCAGCGCGCCGGCGAGGTGCGCGACGGACGTGTCGCAGGTGATGACGAGATCAAGCGCCTGCATGACCGCCGCCGTATCGACAAAGGCATCCGGCCCGGCGTCGAAATCATCGCCGAGCGTTTCGATGGCAAGCTCCGGCGCGGTCGCCAATTGCGCCAGGCCTTCGCCCATCTGCAGGCTGATGAGGCGGAAATCCTTGACGCCGGCGAGCGGCGCGAAACGCGCCAGGGGAATCGAGCGCGCCGGATCGACCTTCGGGTCGGAATTGCCCTGCCAGCAGAGGCCGATCTTGAAGGCGGCGGAATTGCCGCCGCGTGTCAGCCGCTCGGCCCATTTCGCCACGAGCGCGGGTTCGGTCGCAAGATAGGGCGCATGCCGCGGAATGGTCGCGAGGTCGCTGCCGAAGGCGCGCGGCAGGCTTGAAAGCGCGATCTGGCTGTCGAATCTTTCGTTCGCTCCGAGATCATCGACGCAACGCACCTTGGGGCTCAGCCCGCGAAACAGCCGCAGCATCTTGCTGCGACAGAAGAAGGTGACATCGATGCCGGCATTGGCCAGCAGCGGCAGGTAGCGGCTGAATTGCAGGGCATCGCCGAGCCCCTCGCCGCCATGGACGATCAGCTTCTCGCCCGGATGGCTTTTGCCGCGCCATTCGGGGATCGGGAATTTCAGCTCGTTATGCGCGATGAGACCGCAGCCCCAACGATATTCGTAGTTCTCCCAGCCATTGCGGAAATCGCCGCGCAACAATTGCAGCACGCCCTTGTTGTTGCGGGCATGGGCGCTCTCGGGATCGAGCGCGATGGCGGCATCGAAGGCGGCGTCCGCCGCTTCGAACTGGCGAAGCTCCTTGAGCGCCACGCCGCGGCCGACGAGCGCGGCCTGATAATCCGGCCGCAGCGCCAGCGCGCGATCGATCGATTGCAGCGCCGCCTCGGGCCCGGCCGTGACCATCAGCGCCGTGCCGCGATTGAACCACGGCGCAGCCGAGTCCGGCGCCGCGGCCAGCGACTGGTCGAAGGCTTCGATCGCGCCAAAGAGATCGCCGGTGTTGATCAAGGCGACGCCGAGATTGTTCAGAAGCTCCGGATTGCCGGGGAAACGCGCGAGCGCGGTGCGATAGGCTTCGCAGGACGCGTCATGCCGTTTGACGTCGTTGAGGATATTGCCGCGGTCGAGCAGCGCCTCGTAATAATCCGGCTTGAGGCGCAACGCCTCTTCGAGAAATTTCAGTGCGCTGTCCGGATTGCCGCTTTCCGACAGGATGATACCACCAGCGCGCAGAGCCTCGGGATAGGCCGGCTGCAAGCGCAGCGCACGATCGAAGGCGGCGATCGCCGCGCCCTTGCGGCCGAGCGCATTCAGGACAAGGCCGTGGTTGTAATGGGCAATTGGGTCGGCAAGGCCGAGCTTTTCCGCCTCGCCGAATGCCGCCGCGGCTTCTTCGAAGCGGCCGAGCCGCTGCAGCACGCGCGCCAACCGCACGATGGCGTCGAGAAAATCCGGGCGCAGCGCGCGGGCCTGCGCGAACCACGGCACGGCGGCCGCCCAAGCTTCCGCACCGACATGGATGAGGCCGGCGAGCTGACAACGCTCCGCACTGCTGATCTTGCCCGGATCGAGCGCTGCGAGCGGGGCGAGCGCTTCGGCCTTGCGCCCCTGCCGCAACTTCTCGGCGGCCTCCTGCAAGGCTGCGTCGAGATCGCCGGCAAAGATCGAATGCGGCGCCGCGGCGCGATTGGCGAAGGCCGTATCCTGAGCCTGTGGCATGGGAAGCTCCGCATGTTGAAGGCGGAACTGTCCACGGCACAGCTTGTGCGGGACTGACGTCCGACGCTCTAGTTCAGATCGTCCGGCGCAAGCGGCAGCGGCAGGATGGCAATGCCCTCATCGAGAAGCGCCTTGGCCTCCTCGCGCGTCGCCTGGCCGCGAATCGGACGCTCCTCACTAGTCCCTTCGGCGATCTTTCGCGCCTCTTCGGAAAAACGCGTGCCAACATCCTCGGTCACGCCCATCACATAATGCCGGAAGGCAGAGAGTTCGGCGCGTTTGCGGGCGCTCTCCTCGGCGCTCTCCCGCACACTTGGCGCTTCGATCTTTTCGCCATGGGCGAGCGCCGGTGCCATAATGGCTTTGGCAACCTCCGCCGACGCGCAGACCGGGCAAGAGACCTGGCCTCGCGCAGCTTGCTCATCGAAGCTGGCAGCGCTCGCAAACCACGAATCGAATTCATGGTCGTGCACGCATTTCAGAGCATATTTGATCATCGCGCCGCGTCGGCCAAAACCGATTCGAGTTCACCCCCGACATCAAGCTCACGCAAATCGTCGTAACCGCCGATCGGCGTCTCGCCGAAGAAAATCTGCGGCACGGTCCGCCGGCCGCCGGCGCGGGCCGTCATGGCTTCGCGCAGCGCCGGATCGCCATCGACGGGAATCTCCTCGAATTCGAGGCCGCGCTGGCGCAGCAACGCCTTGGCGCGCAGGCAATAGGGGCAGGTTGCCGTCGTATAGATGACGATATCAACGGGTTGCGGCATTCGTGTCGACCTCGCAGGGTTCACCCAGGATATGGTATTTCATCCGGCTGTCACAACCCTGGCGAAGACCAAGACGTCAACGCGCGCAGCGCCGCCACGAAGCAAGGCCCGCGCCGCCGCATTGAGCGTTGCGCCGGAGGTCAGCACATCGTCGATCAGCAGGACATTGCGTCCCATGACGGCGATCTGGGCTTGCTCGGGCACGGCGAAAGCGCCTTGCACATTGTCGGCGCGTTGCGCCCGGCTGAGGCCGACCTGCGGCACCGTCGGCTTCACGCGGGCCAGCGCGAAAGGATCGACCCTTTTGCCGCTCGCCTTGCCGACGACCTCGGCCAAGGCGTTTGCCTGATTGAACTGCCGCCAGATCAGCCGCCGCCGATGCAACGGCACGGGGACGAGCAGATCGGCTTCCGCCAGAAGCTCCACGCCGGCACGCGCCATCCAGAGGCCGAGCGGCTTCGCCAATTCCAGCCGGTCGCCATATTTCAGCCGGTGGACGAGGTCGCGCACCGGGCCGTCCTCGAAGCGCGCGACGGCGCGGGCGCGATGATAGACGGGCGGATTGGCCATCGCCTCGGGCGATTGCAGGCCGGCAACGCCAAGATCGTAGGAAAAGGGCGTGCCGAGCCGCTCGCAATAAGGCTTCTCGATAAAGCCGACCCGCCGCCAGCAGGCGGGACACAGCGCGCCATGCGCCGAGACCGCCTTACGGCAGGCAAGGCAGGAGGGCGGGAATACGAGATCGAGCACCGCATTGGCCAGAGCGCGTCCGCACCGCAAAGCCTTTGCCCAGGCGGCGGCTGGCGGAGCGACCAGTGCGGGTTCGTCGCAAATCATGGCCCAGCATAGACATGGCTTCGCCATGCGCCAGAAATTTTGCCGGGCAAGCCACTGCAATGCGCTAAAAGGTGGCCGTGACGACAAGCAGTTTCTTGATTTTCGATCGCGCCTTGCAGCGCCAGCGCCGCGCCCGCGCGCTTCTGCGCGGGCCGGCCGACTTTCTCCTCGCGCGGGCATCGGACGAGATCCTGGAACGGCTTCAAGCCGTCATGCGGCCATTTTCGTCGATCGCCGATATCGGGACGCCGCTGCCGCTGCTCGCCGCGCGCCTCGCCGAACGCTACCCGGCAGCGCAGGTGACGCATCTCGCGCCGGCCGGCCGTGCCGATGTCACCGGCGATGCCGAGCTCTTGCCTTTCGCGCGCGATGCCTTCGATCTCGCCGTCTCGGCGCTTGCGCTGCAAGACGTCAACGACCTGCCCGGCGCGCTGGCGCAAATCCGCCGGAGCCTGAAACCCGACGGTCTCTTTCTCGGCTGTCTCATCGGCGGCGCCACGCTGCGCGAATTGCGCGCCGCGCTGGCCGAGGCCGAGACGGACATCTCAGGCGGTGTTTCGCCGCGTGTCGCGCCCTTCGCGGATCTGCGCGACATCGGCGCCCTGCTGCAACGCGCCGGTTTCGCCCTGCCTGTCACCGACGTCGAAACCCTGACCGTGCGCTATCCGCATCTCTTCGCGCTCTTCGCCGATCTGCGGGCGATGGGCGCGACGAACACGCTGATCGAACGGCTGAAGCGGCCGACGCGCCGCGCGCTCTTTCTCCGCGCCGCGGAGATTTATGCGCGCGACCATGCCGATCCCGACGGGCGGCTGCGCGCCACCTTCGAACTGATCTTTCTCTCAGGCTGGGCGCCGCATGAGAGCCAGCAGAAACCGCTCAAACCCGGCAGCGGAAAAATCCCGCTCGCCGATGTCTTGCGCAAGACCTAGAGCATCGGACCGAAAAGTGCGAAGCGGTTTTCGGACGAATCCGATGCGATGAAAAAGACTTAAAAGCGCCGAGCGATTCAATTTGAACGTCCGACGCTCTAGCGCTAGCCGTCATTGTACACGCAAAGATCTAAGGATGCGGCACGAGCTGCCAGGTCACCCGCACTTGTGAATCATAGCTCAACGTGCCGGGCGAGATCGGCACATTGGCCAGCGGCGCCATCGCTCTGGCGAAGACGCGCGGCTGGATGCCGCCCTGATCATTGGGCGCAATCTCCAGCACGCGGCCGAGGCTCACGCCCGCCACCGGGAGATAGGCATTGGCCAAGCGCAGGGCGTCCTGCATCGCCGCGGCGTTGAGCTTGGCATAGATCGCGTCTTCGTCGCTCGCGCTATAGCTGATGCCTTGAAACTCGTTCGCGCCGCTATCGATCAGGCGCGCTGCGAGTTCGCCGGCGCGGCCGACGGCACGCACGCGGATTGTGATGCCGTTGCGCGCCTGATAGCCGCGCAATTTCTGGCCGGTGCCGCGCCCCTCGGCATCGGTGACGCTGTCGTAAACGGGATTGAGCGAAACCTCGCTCGTCTGGACGTCCTTGGGATCGACGCCGTCCGCCTTGACCGCCTCGATCACCGCCTGCGCCGCCTGCGCATTGGCGGCGGCCGCGGCCGCAGCTTTGGGGCGCTCGGTCACGACGGCCAGCGAAAGGGTCACGGAATCAGGCACGACCTCGCTATGGGCATGGCCGACGACGGTGATATGCGGCACCGAATCGACCAGCGCCACCTGCGCCCGGAGCGCGCCAGGGGCGAGAAGACCGCAGGCAAGGAGGCCGCAGCCCAGAGGCACGGCAAGACGAGCGAGAGCCATAAAACCTTCCTTCGCGTGAGAGTGGAGAAATCGGCCGCCCGATGCTACATAGCCGCCATGGATTTCCCTGCAGAGACCCTTCCATCATCCGCGTCCGTGCGGCGAGATGATGACGCCACGCTCACGTCCAAAGCCTCGCTGGCCGGCGCCACCCGCGCCGAGCTTGCCGAGACCTTGCGCGCGCATGGCGTGCCCGAGCGCGAGATAAGAATGCGCGTCGCGCAGCTCTGGCACTGGCTTTATTTCCAGGGCGCCCGCGACTTCGATGTCATGCTGAACATCGGCAAGGGCTTGCGCAGCACGCTCGCCGCGCATGAGAGCCTGGCGCGGCCGGAGGTCGTGACCGAGCAGGTCTCGCAGGACGGGACACGCAAATGGCTGCTGCGCCTCGCCCCGGTCGACAAAACCGACAAGGGCGCCGAGGTCGAATGCGTCTATATTCCGGAGAGCGATCGCGGCACGCTGTGCATTTCGAGCCAGGTCGGCTGCACGCTCACCTGCCGCTTCTGCCACACCGGCACGCAAAAGCTCGTCCGCAATCTGACGACGCGCGAGATCGTCTCGCAGATCATCGTCGCGCGCGAAAGGCTCGGCGATTTCCTCGGCTTGACACCGCCGACGAACGGCCTCCTGCCGCAGGGCGAGACGCGGCCGATCACCAATATCGTCTTCATGGGCATGGGCGAGCCGCTGTATAATTTCGACAATGTGCGCGATGCGGTCGGTGTGCTCGCCGATGGCGACGGCCTCTCGGTGTCGAAGCGCCGCATCACCGTCTCGACCGCCGGCGTCGTGCCGCAAATCGAAAAGCTCGGCGCCGAGGCCGGACCGATGCTCGCCATTTCGCTCCACGCCGTGCGCGACGATCTGCGCGACACGCTCGTGCCGCTCAATAAGAAATATCCGATCAAGGACCTGCTCGCCGCCTGCCGCGACTATCCCGGCGCGTCCAATGCGCGACGCATCACCTTCGAATATGTGATGCTGAAAGGCGTCAACGATTCGCCCGCCGAGGCGCGCGAACTCGTGCGGCTCTTGAAAGGCATTCCGGCGAAGATCAATCTGATCCCGTTCAATCCCTGGCCCGGTACGCAATATGAATGTTCGGCCTGGGACAAGATCGAAGCCTTTTCCGACATCGTCTTCAACGCCGGCTATGCGAGCCCGGTGCGCACGCCGCGCGGCCGCGACATTCTCGCTGCCTGCGGCCAGTTGAAAAGCGAAACGGAGAAGCTGCGCGCCCGGGCGCGACTCGCGGCAGAGACTGACTAGGTCAGCCGACTTTGCGGGCGCCCCAAACGGCGATGATGGCGAGCGCCGCCGAGATCAAAGCATTCCAACCGGCAAGCGAAAGCCCGAGGATGCGGATCGCCACCGCATCACAGCGCACGACCTTCTGCGTCTGCAATTGATGCAGGAAATCCTGCATCGTGTTGACCTTGGTCAGCGCATCGCCGGTGCAGGCCGACGGCCCTGCCCAGAAATGCCATTCGACGCCGGCGTGATAGACGCCGAATCCGGCGCTGAACGCAAAGATCAAGAACAGCAGGATGAAGCCCGCGAGCATCAACGCGCGGGTCCGCTGCAGAGCGAAGACGAGCGTCGCTGCGGCGACGGGGACGCCGACATAATAGGGAATGCGCTCGCTGAGGCAGAGCTCGCAGGGCGCATAGCCGATCGCCTGGAAAATCCATGCGCCGGCAATCGTCGCCGCTGCAATCAGCAGGATCAGCCAGGCCGCACGCGCGGCATGCACGTCACGAAAGTAAGTCTCGGCCATTGTCCCTCACGCCATATGTGCGGCGATGACAAAACCGAGAATTACGGCGCCAGCAAGAAGCAGCAGGAAATAGCCGAAGTATTTCTCTAACAAGCCGTTGATCGGCGCGCCATAACGATTGAGCACCGCGGCAAGCAGAAAGAAGCGCGCCCCGCGCGTGATCAGACAAAGCAGCACGAAGAGCGGCAGACTATAGGCAAGAAGCCCGCTGGTGATCGTCACGATCTTGAACGGGATTGGCGTCAGCCCCTTGATGAGAATGATGGCCCAGCCCCAATGCGCATAGAGCGCGCGAACCTCATTGACGCGCGCACCATAGCCGTAAACGTGGATGAGCCATTGGCCGAGCGTCGCATAAAGCAGCGCGCCGATGGCATAGCCGAGCAGGCCGCCGGCGACGGAGGCGAGCGTGCAGATCAGCGCATAGAGGAAGGCCCGCTTCGGCCGGGCGAGCGCCATCGGCACGAGAATCGTGTCCGGCGGAATGGGAAAAAACGAGCTTTCGGCAAAGGCGATAAGGCCCAGCGCCCAGGGCGCATGCGGGCTTTCCGCCAGGGAAAGCGTCCATTGATAAAGTTTTTTGAACATAATCACCGCCGTAGGGCCCCTGGTAGCAAGATTCGCGGATCGGCGATACGGGCGGGACGCTAAAGCGTCGGGCGTTCAAATTGAATCGCTCGGCGCTTTTAAGTCTTTCTCACCGCATCGGATTTGTCCGAAAACCGCGTCGCACTTTTCGGTCCGATTGTTCTTAAAACCGCATCGGATTTGTCCGAAAACCGCTTCGCACTTTTCGGTCCGATGCTCTACCCTTCGATTTCCTCGCGGAGGATTTCGAGTGCCAGCCATTCGTCTTCGGCCTCGCTCAGGGCCATCGCCGCATTGGCCAAAGCCTCGGTCGCCGCGGTGAATTTCGCCCGGTCGCGGCGATAGAGGTCGGAATCCGCCAGCACGGCCTTGTGCCGCGCCGCCTCTTTGCGCAACGTCTCCATCCGTGCCGGCAGGGTTTCGAGCGCATGTTTCTCCTTGAAGGACAGTTTGCGCTTGGCTTTCGGCGGCGCGGCGGTCTGCGCCTTCGGATCGGCTTTTTCGCGCGCCGGTTTTTGCACCGGACTGGCGCTGAGACCTTGGCCGCGCTGCGCGACCATATCGGAATAGCCGCCGGCATATTCCGTCCAACGGGCACTGCCTTCGGCGACAAGCACCGAGGTCGCGATACGGTCGAGAAAATCGCGGTCATGGCTCGCCAGAATCACGGTGCCTTTGTAGTCGGCAAGCAATTCCTGCAGCAGATCGAGCGTCTCAAGATCGAGATCGTTGGTCGGCTCGTCGAGGACGAGCAGATTTGTCGGCAAGGCGAGCGCCCGCGCCAGCATCAGCCGGCCGCGCTCGCCGCCCGAGAGCCGGCCGATCGGCGTGCCCGCCTGCTCCGGCCCGAATAGAAAGTCGCGCATATAGCCGATGACATGTTTGCGCGCGCCGGCGACCTCGACATAATCGCTGCCGCCGCCGGTCAGCGCGTCCTTCAGGCTCGTTGCCGGATCGAGCGAGGCGCGATTCTGGTCGAGGCTCGCCATGACGAGGCCGGTGCCGCGTTTCACCTCGCCGGATTCGGGCGCCAGCACGCCGGTCAGCAGGTTGATGAGCGTCGTCTTGCCGGCGCCGTTGGCGCCAACGAGGCCGAGCCGGTCGCCGCGCAGAATGCGGGCCGAGAAATCCCTGACGATCGGCCGCTCGCCATAGGCCTTGGCAATGTTGCGCGCCTCGATGACCAGCGCCGGCGCGGTCTCGGCCTCGCCCGCGGCGAATTTCACCTGACCTGTCGCGCGGCGATGCTCGCGATGTTCCTTGCGCAAGCCTTGGAGATCGGCGAGCCGTTTCTGGTTGCGCTTGCGCCGCGCCGTCACGCCATAACGCAGCCAATCCTCCTCCGCGGCGATTTTCCGCGCCAGTTTATGATGTTTGAGCTCCTCCTCCTCCAGCATCTGGTCGCGCCAGGCTTCGAATTCGGCAAAACCGCGATCGCGGTTGAAGGTGAGGCCGCGGTCGAGCCAGACGGTCTTCTTCGTCAGGTTCTGTAGGAAGCGGCGGTCATGGCTGATGAGCACGAGCGCCGAGCGCAGGCTCGCGAGCTTGCCCTCCAGCCATTCGATCGTCGGCAGGTCGAGATGATTGGTCGGCTCGTCGAGCAGCAGGATGTCCGGCTCCGGCGCCAGCACCCGCGCCAAGGCGACGCGCCGCGCCTGGCCGCCGGAGAGCCGTGTCGGATTTTCGTCCCCGCTCAGGCCAAGCTCGTTCAAAAGCGCCCGGCCAAGATGCGGGCCGTCGACCGGGCTCAGCCCTTCGGCGACATAATCGAGCGCCGTGGCAAAGCCGGAAAAATCCGGTTCTTGCGGCAGATAGCGCAGGCTCGCATCCGGCTGGAGAAAGCGCCGGCCGCCATCCGCTTCGATCAGCCCGGCGGCGATCTTCAGCAGCGTCGATTTGCCGGAGCCATTGCGCCCGACAAGGCAGAGCCGGTCGCCGGTCGCAACCGTCAGCTCCGCCTCTGTCAGAAGCGGCGTGCCGCCGAAGCTCAAACGGATCGATTGAAGAGTGAGAAGCGGGGCAGCCATGAACGTGATTTAATCTTTCAACAGTCCGTGAAGGCCCGCCAGCGGCGTAACGCTTTACCGGCCGGGCTCGTATCTCCTAGCGAATGGCGGCTAAAATCGCGAGGGCCGCCGATAAAGGATCGAGGAAACAAAATGCTGACCCGTAGAGCATTTTCCGTTGCCGGAACCGCAACCGGACTCGCCGCCGCCTTTGGCTTCAGCCGCCTGGCGGGCAGCCAGAGCGCCAGCGCCGCACCGGCCTATGAAGTGACCCATACCGACGCCGAATGGCGCCAGCTTCTGACCCCCGCGCAATATGACGTGCTGCGCCAGCAGGGCACCGAGCGGCCTTTCACCAGTCCGCTCCTCAACGAGCATCGCGCCGGAATTTTCGCCTGCGCCGGCTGCGACCAGCACCTCTTCTCGTCCACCACCAAGTTCGACAGCGGCACCGGCTGGCCGAGCTTTTGGGCGCCGTTGCCGAATGCGGTCAACGAGGCGCAGGACAATTCCCTCGGCATGGCGCGGACGGAAATTTCCTGCCGGCGCTGCGGCGGCCACCTCGGCCATGTCTTCGACGACGGGCCAAAGCCGACGGGCCTGCGCTATTGCATGGACGGTGTGGCGCTGAAATTCATTCCCGGCCCGACCGCCTGAGGCACGATCATGCTGCTCGCTCTCATCGCCTATCTCGGCGGCGCATTGACGATCTTAAGCCCCTGCATCCTGCCGGTGCTGCCCTTCGTCTTCGCTCGCGCCGATCAGCCGTTCCTGAAAAGCGGCCTGCCGCTGCTCGCCGGCATGGCGCTGACCTTCGCCGCCGTTGCGACCTTGGCGGCCGTCGGCGGCGGCTGGGCGGTGCGCGCCAATGAATTCGGCCGCATCGCCGCGCTGGTGCTGCTCGCCATTTTCGGCGTCACGCTGATCGTGCCGGCCATCGCCGACAGATTGACCCGTCCGATCGTGGCGCTCGGCAATAGGCTGTCGCAATCGGCGACGTCGGAAGCGCGCGCCGGCGAAACGACCCTTTCGTCCTTCGTGCTCGGCATTGCGACCGGCCTGCTCTGGGCGCCCTGCGCCGGCCCGATCCTCGGCCTTGTGCTGACCGGCGCGGCGCTGCAGGGTGCCAATACCAAGACCTCGCTTCTGCTGCTTGCCTATGCTGCCGGTGCGGCGACATCGCTCGCCTGCGCGCTGCTCATCGGCGGGCGGGTTTTCGCCGCGATGAAACGCGGGCTCGGCGCCGGCGAATGGATCCGCCGCGGATTGGGTGTTGCTGTGCTAGTCGGCGTTGCCGCCATTGCGCTCGGTTTCGACACCGGCTTTCTGACCCGGCTCTCGGCCGCGCCGACCAGCGCCCTCGAACAAGCGCTGATCGACAAGACGCAAGCGCAGAGGCCCGCAACCCCCGTCGCGATGAACGATGGCGCCGGCGCCATGATGATGGCGGCGCATCATTCCGCGAGCGATTTGCCGGTCGAAGGCGAGATGCCCTCGCTTGCTGGCGCGACGCAATGGCTCAATTCGCCGCCGCTCACCAGAGAAAGTCTGCGCGGCAAGGTCGTGCTGGTCGATTTCTGGACCTATTCCTGCATCAATTGCCTGCGCACGCTGCCCTATGTCCGCGCCTGGGCCGACAAGTACAAAGACAAGGGTCTCGTCGTCATCGGCGTGCATGCGCCGGAATTCGCCTTCGAGAAGAACATCGACAACGTGCGCCGCGCATTGCGTGAGCTTCGGATCACTTATCCGGTGGCGATCGATAATGATTATGCGATCTGGCAGGGCTTCAACAACGAGTACTGGCCGGCGCATTATTTCATCGATGCCGAGGGACGCATCCGCCACCACCATTTCGGCGAAGGCAATTACGCCGAATCGGAGAAAGTCATCCAAGAGCTTCTCGCCGAGGCCGGCCGTACCGGCGTCGATGGCTCGATCGTCAAAGTCTCGGCCGGGGGCGCCGAAGCGGCGGCAGACATGGCCGACGTGCAATCGCCCGAAACCTATATCGGCTATGACCGCGCCGAGAATTTCGCTTCGACGGAAGTCGCGGTGCACGACACGCCGCATGTCTATGCGCTCGCGCCGAAGCTCGCCCTGAACCAATGGGGCCTGAGCGGCCATTGGACGATCGGCGGCGAACGCGCCGCGCTCGATGCGGCCGATGGCGGGATCACCTATCGCTTCCACGCCCGCGATCTGCATCTGGTGCTCGGACCCGGCGCCGACGGCAGGCCGGTGCATTTTCGCGTCCTCGTCGATGGCCAGGCACCGGGCGCCGATCATGGTGCCGATGTCGATGCGGCGGGCAACGGCGTCGTGACCGAACAGCGGCTCTATCAGCTCGTGCGCCAGAGCGGGCAGGTCGCCGACCGGACCTTCGAAATTCAATTTCTTAATCCTGGCGTGCAGGCCTTTTCCTTCACCTTCGGATAGGAGGCGGACATGTCGCAACGGCATATGGTTCTTGGGTTTGGCGCGGCGGCGTTGGTCGCCGCGGCCTTCTGGTCGAACTCACATAGCTACGCCGAGCCCGCGGCGCGTGTGCCGGCGCCGCTCGCCGATGAAGCGCCGCACGCGCATCTCGAAACGATCGTCGTCGCCGGCGGCTGCTTCTGGGGCGTGCAAGGCGTCTTTCAACATGTGAAAGGCGTTGCCCAAGCGATCTCCGGCTATTCCGGCGGCAGCAAAGCCAATGCGCATTATGAGCTCGTCGGCACCGGCGAAACCGGCCATGCGGAATCCGTGCGCATCACCTTCGATCCGCGCGTCGTGAGCTATGGCAAGATTTTGCAGATCTATTTTTCGGTGGCGACCGACCCGACCGAGCTCAACCGGCAAGGTCCGGATGTCGGCAGCCAATACCGCTCGGTGATCTTCGCCGCCAATGACGCGCAGAGGAAAATCGCGCAGGCCTATATTGCGCAATTGGACAGAGCGCATGTCTTCGGCGCGCCGATCGTGACGGCTGTCGACTCGTTCCGGGCCTTCTACCCGGCCGAAGGCTATCATCAGGACTTTGCGACGCTGCATCCCGACAACGGCTATATCGCCGAGAACGATCTGCCGAAGATCGCGGCGCTGCACGAGCTTTTCCCCGGCCTCTACCGGGCGCAGGCAAAGCTCGTGGGAACAGCGGGCGAGTGACGCCGGCCTCAGCCGGCGCGGTGATCAGAGCTTCAGAACCGCCTTCAGCTCGTTGAGCTGATCGCGGCGCTCGGTCGCGATGCGGCGCGCTTCGTCCGACTTGGCGTCGGCGACATCTTCTTCCGCATCCTTGAGATCGGCATCGATCTTAGCAGCATCGAGCTCTTCGAGCGCGATTGCCTGCTCGGCGAGGATGGTGAGACCCTCCGGCGCGATTTGCGCAAAGCCACCGCGCACGAACAGCTTGGTCGTCTGCGACGGCGAACGCTCGAATTCGAGAATGCCGGGCTTCAGCAGCGCCAGCGTCGGCGCGTGATCTTTCAGCACGGTGAATTCGCCCTCGACGCCCGGAACGACGACGGCTTCGACGTCGCCCGAGAAAACGATCTTCTCCGGCGAGACGAGTTCGAACGGGAAAGCCGGCATAGCCAATCCTCTCTAGGCGCGCCGCGTGGCGAGCAGGCCGGCCAACGCACCGAGCACGCCGCCGGCAACCGTGTAAATCGCAATATGGCGAATCTGACCGTTGGTCAGGCTGCCGGTGTCATGCACGCCGGCCGCGTGATCGCTTTGAACCTCGATCTGCAACGGGCCGAGGCGCACTTCGGTCGCCTCCGGCCGCGTGACCCAACCAACGAGCGCGCCCAGCACCAATCCGACGATCAGGAACAGGACGCGCGCGTTCATATCAGGCGGCTTCCTTGGCCAAACGCTCGGCCTTCTGCACCGCCTCGTCGATCGAGCCCACCATGTAGAAGGCGGACTCGGGCAGGTTGTCGTACTTGCCTTCGATCAGGCCCTTGAAGCCCTTGATCGTCTCGGCGAGCGGCACGAGCTTGCCGGGCGAGCCGGTGAAGACTTCCGCGACATGGAAGGGCTGCGACAGGAAGCGCTCGATCTTGCGGGCGCGCGCCACGGTCAGCTTGTCCTCTTCCGAGAGCTCGTCCATGCCGAGAATGGCGATGATGTCTTGCAGCGCCTTGTAGCGCTGCAGCACCTGCTGCACCTGACGGGCGATATTGTAATGCTCCTCGCCGACGATGAGCGGCGACAGCATGCGCGAGGTCGAGTCGAGCGGATCGACCGCCGGATAGATGCCCTTCTCGGCGATGGCGCGCGACAGCACGGTCGTCGCATCGAGATGCGCGAAGGAGGTCGCCGGCGCCGGATCGGTCAAGTCGTCGGCCGGCACATAGATCGCCTGCACCGAGGTGATCGAACCCTTGGTCGTCGTCGTGATGCGCTCCTGCAGATCGCCCATGTCGGTCGCAAGCGTCGGCTGATAACCGACGGCCGACGGGATGCGGCCCAAGAGCGCCGACACTTCCGAGCCCGCCTGGGTAAAGCGGAAGATGTTGTCGACGAAGAAGAGCACGTCCTGGCCCTTGTCGCGGAAATCCTCGGCGACGGTGAGGCCGGTGAGCGCGACACGGGCGCGGGCGCCCGGCGGCTCGTTCATCTGGCCATAGACGAGCGCGCATTTCGAACCCACGGCCGAGCCGTTGTTCTCATGCGGATCGATATTGACCTTCGACTCGATCATCTCGTGATAGAGGTCGTTGCCTTCGCGGGTGCGCTCGCCGACGCCGGCGAACACCGAATAACCGCCGTGCGCCTTGGCGATATTGTTGATGAGCTCCATGATCAGCACGGTCTTGCCGACGCCGGCGCCGCCGAAGAGGCCGATCTTGCCGCCCTTGGCATAAGGCGCGAGCAGATCGACGACCTTGATGCCGGTCTCGAGAATCTGGGCTTCCGTCGCCTGGTCGGCGTAAGAGGGCGCCGGCTGGTGGATGGCGCGGCGCGCCGTCGTGTTGATCGGACCCGCTTCATCGACCGGCTGGCCGATCACGTTCATGATGCGGCCGAGCGTCTCGTCGCCTACGGGCACGCTGATCGGGGCGCCGGTATCGACGACCTCCTGGCCGCGGACGAGGCCTTCGGAAATGTCCATGGCGATGGTGCGCACCGTGTTCTCGCCAAGGTGCTGGGCGACTTCGAGCACGAGCCTATTGCCGCCGTTCTGCGTCTCAAGCGCATTCAGGATTTTCGGCAGATGGTCGTCGAACTTGACGTCGATGACGGCGCCAATCACCTGGGTGATGTGGCCAATGGGCTTGGTTTCGTCGGCCATGCTTCGTCCTCTTTAGAGCGCCTCGGCGCCGGAGATGATCTCGATCAGTTCCTTCGTGATCATCGCTTGACGGGTGCGGTTGTACTTCAACGTTTGCTTCTTGATCATTTCGCCGGCATTGCGCGTGGCATTGTCCATCGCGCTCATCCGCGCGCCCTGTTCGGAGGCGGCGTTTTCGAGCAGCGCGCGGAACACCTGCACGGAAATATTGCGCGGCAGCAGCACGGAGAGGAGTTCGTCGGGCTCCGGCTCCGTCTCGTAATGCACATGCGCGTGGTTGGCCTCGCCCGCCAATTCGGCGGGGATGATTTGCAGCGCCGTCGGGATCTGCGCGATCACCGAGCGGAAGCGCGAGAAGAACAAGGTCGCGACATCGAACTCGCCCTTTTCGAAAAGGTCGATGATCTTGCGGCCAATCTCGTCGGCATTGCCGAAGCCGAGTTGGCGAACACCGCGCAATTCGATGACTTCAATGATCTGCGCGCCGAACTGGCGCTTCAGTAGGTCGTAGCCCTTACGGCCGACGCAGAGAATCTTGACCGTCTTGCCTTCGGCCTGAAGGTCCAGCGCCTTATCGCGCGCAAGCCGGGCGATCGACGAATTGAAGGCGCCGCAGAGGCCACGCTCCGCCGTGCAAACGACGAGAAGCTGGACGGCGGTGCCGCCGGTGCCGCCGAGCAGCGGGGGTTTCGTCCCACTGAACCCGCCGGAAATGCCGGTCAGCACTTTCTCCATGCGCTCGGCGAAGGGGCGCGCCGCTTCGGCCGCCAACTGCGCCCGACGCAGCTTCGCCGCCGCGACCATTTGCATGGCCTTGGTGATCTTCTGCGTCGCCTTGACCGAGGCGATGCGGTTGCGCAGGTCCTTCAACGAGGGCATGTCAGTTCCGCTTTAGCTCACGTGACGAGGACAGGCCTCAGGCGAAGGATTTCGCATAATTTTCGACGATCGACTTGAGGCTGGCGGCCGAAGCGTCCGACAGGTCCTTCGAGTCGCGGATCGCCGCCAGAAGATCGGTGTGGCTCGAGCGCAGCAGCGCGAGCAAGCCGTCCTCGAACGCCTTGACCCGGTTGACCGGCAGCGGATCGAGATAGCCGTTGACGCCGGCGTAGATCACGCAGACCTGCTCCTCGATCTTCAGCGGCGAGAATTGCGCCTGCTTCAGAAGCTCGGTGAGGCGCGAGCCGCGCGCCAGAAGGCGCTGCGTCGTCGCATCGAGGTCGGAGCCGAACTGCGCGAAGGCGGCCATTTCGCGATATTGCGCGAGCTCGCCCTTGATCTTGCCGGCGACCTTTTTCATCGACTTCGTCTGTGCCGACGAACCGACGCGCGACACCGACAGACCGACGTTCACCGCCGGACGGATGCCCTGGTAGAACAGATCCGTCTCAAGGAAGATCTGGCCGTCGGTGATCGAAATGACATTGGTCGGAATATAGGCCGACACGTCGTTCGCCTGCGTCTCGATGACCGGCAGAGCGGTGAGCGAGCCATTGCCATGCTCGTCATTGAGCTTGGCGGCGCGCTCGAGGAGCCGCGAGTGGAGATAGAACACGTCGCCGGGATAGGCTTCGCGGCCCGGCGGCCGGCGCAGCAGCAGCGACATCTGGCGATAGGCCACGGCCTGCTTCGACAGATCGTCATAAATGATGAGCGCGTGCATGCCGTTGTCGCGGAAATATTCGCCCATGGCGCAGCCGGCGAAGGGCGCCAGGAACTGCATCGGCGCGGGATCGGACGCGGTGGCGGCGACGACGATCGAATATTCGAGTGCGCCGTGCTCTTCGAGCACCTTGACGAATTGCGCGACGGTCGAACGCTTCTGGCCGACGGCGACATAGACGCAATAGAGCTTGGCGCTCTCGTTCGTGCCCTGATTGATCGACTTCTGATTGAGGATCGTGTCGAGCGCGATGGCGGTCTTGCCGGTCTGGCGGTCGCCGATGATCAGCTCGCGCTGGCCGCGGCCGATCGGGATCAGGGCGTCGATCGCCTTGAGGCCCGTCGACATTGGCTCATGCACCGATTTGCGCGGGATGATGCCCGGCGCCTTCACGTCGACGCGGGCGCGGCGCTGCGCGTTGATCGGGCCTTTGCCGTCGATCGGATTGCCGAGCGCATCGACGACGCGGCCGAGCAATTCCTTGCCGACCGGCACGTCAACGATGGCGCCGGTGCGCTTGACCGTCTGGCCTTCCTTGATCTCGCGGTCGCTGCCGAAAATGACGATACCGACGTTGTCGCTCTCGAGGTTGAGCGCCATGCCGCGCACGCCCGATTCGAAGGCGACCATTTCGCCGGCCTGGACATTGTCCAGCCCATAAACGCGGGCAATGCCGTCACCGACCGAAAGAACCTGGCCAACTTCAGTGACTTCGGCGTCATTGCCGAAATTGGCGATTTCTTTCTTCAGGATCGATGAAATCTCTGCGGCGCGGATGTCCATCAGCCGACCTCTTTCAAACGTGTGCGGAGAGAATTGAGTCTGGTTTTGAGCGAACCGTCGATCATGCGGGAGCCGAGCTTAACGATAAGCCCGCCGATGATGCCGGGATCGACCTTCAGAGCGATTTCGACGGACTTGCCGCCGGTGAGTTCGGCAAGCGCGGTTTTCAGTGCCGCGACATGCGCGTCCTTGAGCGGCTCGGCCGCCGTGACCTCGGCGCGGACGCGGCCCTTGGCCTGATCGTCGAGCTTGTGGAAATCGGCGATCATGTCGGCGATATGCGTCAGCCGGCGCTTCATCGCGACGAGTTTCACGAAATTGGCGGAAATGCCCGAAATGCCGGCGCGGGCGAGAATGTCGTTCAAGGCCTTGAGCTGTTCCTCGGCGGAATAGATCGGCGCCGATACGAAGCGCTTCAGATCCTTGCTCTCGGCGATCAGCGCGGCAAAATTTTCAAGGTCCTTGGCGACCTGATCGGTCAGCCCCTGCTCCTTGGCGAGCTCGTAAAGCGCCACGGCATAGCGGCCCCCTACTCCCGATACGATGCTTTCGTCTTGCGCCAAGACAATGACCCTTAGAACGTCGGCGGAACGACCCGGCTTGCAAGAGTTCGCGCAGCAATTCGCGAGCAACCGCAAGCGGACAGAAGAAAGCCCGGTCGGGCGCGAAAACGCGGTACCCCTCCCAAGGCGGAGGGTCCCTAACATATGGCATTTTTGTGCGCAACCCGTCCGCGATTGCATAGTGCAGCGGCAGTTTCGCTCGGCGCCGCGAGGCTGGCCAGACGGGGGCTTTTGCCTATATTTTGGGACCACCCCCGGAGGACCCTATGGCCACAGCCGTAACCTCGATTACCCTCGACACGCCGGCGGCGGATTTCCGCCTGCCCGCGACCGACGGCAAGACCTATTCGCTCGACGATGTCGCCGGCGAAAAAGCCAGTGTCATCGTCTTCATCTGCAATCATTGCCCCTATGTGATTGCGGTGATCGACCGGCTCGTCGCCGATGCGCGCCTGCTGCTCGCCGAGGGCATCGGCTTTGCCGCGATCTGCTCGAATGATTCCGAGACTTATCCCGACGATTCGTTCGACAATATGCGCCGCTTCGCCGAGAAACATCGCTTCCCGTTTCCCTATCTGCACGACGAAAGCCAGGCGGTCGCGCGCGCCTATGAGGCCGTCTGCACGCCGGACTTTTTCGGCTTCGACAAGCATCGCAAGCTTAAATACCGCGGCCGGCTCGACGAAGGCCGCACCACGCCGCCGCCGGCCGGCGCGCGCCGCGAATTGCTCGATGCGATGCGGATGATTGCCAAGACCGGCCATGCGCCGGATCATCAGATTCCCTCGATCGGCTGCTCGATCAAATGGAAATAAATCAGGAGACGAAAATGGCGCTCGAAGTTGGCGAAGGATATGAGGTGTTTCTCGCCGATGGCCAGAAGGCGTTCGGCGCCGTTCGTGAAGTCTCGCGCAACCGGCAGGACATTATCGTCTATGTCGAGAATGCCGGCGATTTTGCCATCCCCGCCGCGGCGGTGACGGGCGTGCATGCGCAGAAGGTGATCGTCGACCGGCACAAGCTCGACCCGCGCCTTGTCGAAGCGATCATGCGCGCCCATTCGGCGGAAGATCCCAACATCTAGCGAGCGAAACGAAGCCGTCCAGAGGTCGTTCTGGATTGCTTCGGCGCGGCGCGCCGCGCAAAGACGTTCACATAAAATTCTGCGGATCGACATCGACGATGACGCGCACGCCGCCGCGCTCCGGCGGCGCCGTCGCCAGCACGGCGCGCAGAAAGCCCTGCAGATCGGCGGCTTTCGGCGCGCGGACCAGGAGCCGGAAGCGATGCTGGCCGCGGATGACCGCAATCGGCGCTTCGGCCGGACCGAGCAGACTGATGTCATCGTCCTGCGGCAGCCCGCCGAGTGCGCCGAGCTTCCATTTCGGATTGGGCGGCAGCGCATGCGCCGCGCGCACCAGCGCACGGGCATGGGTCTCGGCCGAGGCGCGGTCCTTGCCCGAGACGATCAGCGCGGCGAGCCGGCCAAAGGGCGGCAGCCCGGCGCGGCGGCGTTGCTCCGTTTCTTCACTGTAGAATTTTTCCGCATCGCCCGAGATGAGCGCGCGGATCACAGGATGCTCCGGCTGCCAGGTCTGCACCAGCGCCTTGCCGAGCCGGCCCATGCGCCCGGCGCGGCCCGTCACCTGCTGCAAAACCTGGAACGTGCGCTCGGAAGCGCGCGGATCGCCGTTCGAAAGCCCAACGTCGGCGTCGATGACGCCGACAAGCGACAGCAGCGGAAAATTATGCCCCTTGGCCACGAGCTGCGTGCCGATGATGATGTCGCAGGCGCCGTTGGCGACGGCATCCAGCTCGTCGCGCAGGCGCTGCGTGCCGCCGGGAAAGTCGGATGAGAGGATCAGCGCCTTGGCCTGCGGCCAGAGCTTGGCCACTTCTTCCGCCAGCCGCTCGACGCCCGGGCCGCAGGGCGTCAGCGTCTCGACATTGTCGCACTCCGGGCAGTGCTGCGGCACCCGCTCGATATGACCGCATTGATGGCAGACGAGGGCGCGGCGAAAGCGATGCTCGACGAGCCAGGACGTGCAATTCGGACATTGGAAGCGATGGCCGCAGGTGCGGCAGAGCGTCAGCGGCGCATAGCCGCGGCGATTGAGAAAAAGCAAAGCCTGCTCGCCGGCGTCAAGCGCCGCGCCGACGGCGACGGAAAGCGGCGGCGAAATCCACCGGCCGCGCGGCGGCGCCTCGCGCCGCAAATCCACCGCCTCGATCGACGGCAGTTTGGCGCCGCCGTAACGGGCGCCGAGTTTCAGATGTTTATAGCGGCCCTGTTCGGCATTGACGCGCGATTCGATCGACGGCGTCGCCGAGGCGAGGATCACCGCCGCCTTGTCGATCTGGCCGCGCACCACGGCCATGTCGCGCGCATGATAGGAGACGCCGTCGTCCTGCTTGTAAGCGGCCTCATGCTCCTCATCGACGACGAGCACGGCGAGATCATCGAACGGCAGAAACAGCGCCGAACGCGCCCCGGCCACAACCTTCACTTCGCCTTGCGCGACGCCGCTCCAGATGCGGGCCCGCTTGCGCGGGCTGATGGCCGAATGCCATTCGGCCGGGCGCGCGCCGAAGCGGGCCGCAAAGCGATCGAGAAATTGCGCGGTCAGCGCGATCTCCGGCATCAGGATCAAAGCCTGGCGGCCGGCGCGCAGCGCTTGCGCAACCGCCTCGAAATAGACTTCCGTCTTGCCCGAGCCGGTGACGCCTTCGAGCAAGGTCACCGAAAAGCCGCGGGCTGTCACCTCGCTGACGAGCGCGGCCGCGGCCTTCGCCTGATCCGCTTCGAGCTGCGGCGGCGCGAAATCCGGATCGCAGGCGGCGGCGATGGGTTCCGCCGGCAGCGCCACGGCCTCCAGCGTGCCTTCATCGACCAGCGAATCGATGACGCTCGCCGAACAGGCGGCGCGCTCGGCCAACTCGCTCTTCGTCACGGCAAGGTCGCCCTCCATCGCGGCCAGTACGCGGGCACGGGCGGGGGTCATGCGCTTGGGTTCCGGGCCGGCGCGGCGCAGGCCGATGCGGGGTTTCTCCTCCACTGCATGGAAGGGCGCACGGGCGCACATGCGTAGCACCATGCCGCGCGGGCTCAACGTCCAGCGCGCGACCCAATCGACAAAGGCGCGCAGTTTCTCGCTGAGCGGCGGGATGTCGAAGCGCCCGGTGACAGCTTTGAGATTGCCGCCACCGCCCTCGCTGATGTCCCAGACGGCGCCCACCGCTTGCCTCGTGCCGAGCGGCACTTCGACGAGATCGCCCGCGGCGAGATCGAGTTCGGCCGGGACGCGATAGGAATAGGTCTGATCGACGGCAACGGGCACGAGGACATCGGCCACGCGCCCTTTGCGACTCGCGCGCTCGCTCATGCGCGAGGCTTAGAGCATGTCGCCCAAAACTTGCACGCCTTTTCGCGGCCGTTTGAGCCGGAAATTAAGCCGACGCCATGGCCGCGAGCGGCGGCGCCTCCTCCGCCCAGACCAGAAATTTCGACAAGGTCCCCGGCCCGAACGAATGCGTCAGCGGCACGTCGGCGGCGTCGCGGCCCTGCGCAACAAGAACCCGGCCGATGCGCGGCGCATTGTTGCGCGGATCGAAAGCGTGCCAGCGGCCGCCGAGATAGACCTCGATCCAGGCGGCGAAATCCATCGGCTCATAAGGCGGCGGCAGGCCGATATCGGTGATATAGCCGGTGCAATAGCGCGCCGGAATGTTGAGACAGCGGCAGAAGGCCACTGCCAGATGCGCATAGTCGCGGCAGACGCCTTGGCGCTCCTGATAGGCCTCGTAGGCGGTGCGCGTCGGCCGCGAATGCGCGTAGCCGAAATCCATGATGTCGTGGACATAGTCGCAGATCGCCTGAACGCGCGCCCAGCCGGGCGCTATGGTGCCGAAGAGCCGCCAGGCTTCGTCCATCAGCCGGTCGGTCTCGCAATAGCGGCTGCCCAGCAGATATTGGATCGCCTCGGCCGGCAGGGCTTCGACCGGGTGTTGGAGCGCATCGTGCGCGGCCGCGTCCCATTCGCCGGTGTCGCGGACGATTGCATCGGTCGAAATCTCGAAATGGCCGGCGGGCGCGACAAAGCGATAACACCAATTGCCGAAACCATCGCGATAGCCCGCAAGCGGCACGCGCGGCCGGGTGATGACATAATCCGGCCCTTCGAGATCGGACACGCGCGTATAATGGACATTGAGCACGACGATCATCGGCGTCGGCTGCGGAAATTCAAAATTGAGGTCGCATCCGAGCTTGATGCGGATCATGGGACTTACCTCCGTCGAGAGCCCGCGCTGAAAAATGCAAAGCAAGTCCCACGCCGTAGATCACGATGATTTCGGATCGATTCGATCCGAAATCATAAACGTGATCGGTTCTCATGGTTTAGAGCGGGATTCTTTTGCGAAAAACCGCTGACACTTTTTCGCATCCCGCTCGGAGCTGCTAAACCTCCCGCCGCGCGCGGGGTTCCATGATCTCGGACAAAGGTCGAAGGCCCTGGGCGTGGCCCAAAGCCTGTGCGGTCGCGTGCTGAGACCCGGCGTGAATTAGCCGATCTGGCCGTGGCAGTGCTTGTATTTCTTGCCCGAGCCGCACGGACAGGGCTCGTTGCGGCCGACCTTGCCCCAGGTCGACGGGTCGCCCGGCAGGCGCACTGGCGCCGCGCCGCGCTGCTGCTGCAAGGCCGCGGGGTCGAGTGCGGGCGGCGGCATGGCCGCGGCCGGCGGTGTCATCGCCTCGATGAAATTCGCCGGCTGCGCCATTGAATCGAAGCTCTGCGCCTGCAGCGGCGGCGCCTCATAGGCGATCTCGACATGGTTCAATTGCGTCGTCGTGTTTTCGCGCAATTGGGTGATGAGCTCGCCGAAAAGCTCGAACGCCTCCGATTTATATTCGTTGAGCGGGTCGCGCTGCGCCATGCCGCGCCAGCCGATGACTTGGCGCAAATGATCGAGCGTGACGAGATGGTCGCGCCAGAGATGATCGAGCGATTGCAGCAGAATCTGCTTCTCGACATAGCGCATGAGGCCGTCGCCGTTCTTCTCGACGCGCGCCGCATAGGCTTCGTCCGCGGCCTTCTCCAAACGCTCGCGCAGAATCTCGTCGGTGATGCCCTCTTCCTTCGCCCAATCGGCCAGCGGCGGCGTGGCATTGAGCCCGCGCTCGACCGTCTTCGCCATTTCGTCGATTTCCCAGGTCTCGGGATAGGCATCCGGCGGCGCATATTTGGCGACAATGTCCTCGACGACGCCGTGGCGCATGTCGGTGATCATCTCTTCGAGCGATTCCTGCCCCATCATCTCGCGGCGCTGCTCGAAGACCACCTTGCGCTGGTCGTTCATGACGTTATCGTATTTCAGGATGTTCTTGCGGATGTCGAAGTTGCGGGCTTCGACCTTCTGCTGCGCCTTTTCCAGCGCCTTGTTGATCCAGGGATGGACGATCGCCTCGTCTTCCTTGAGGCCGAGGCGGACCAGCATCGAATCCATGCGGTCCGAACCGAAGATGCGCATCAGATCGTCGGTGAGCGCCAGGAAGAACTTCGACCGGCCCGGATCGCCCTGGCGGCCGGACCGGCCGCGCAACTGATTGTCGATGCGGCGGCTCTCGTGCCGCTCGGTGCCGACGATGTAGAGGCCGCCGGCCTCGAGCGCCTTTTCCTTGAAGCTTGCGACTTCGGCGCGGATCTCGGCTTCCTTGGCGGCGCGCTCCGGCCCTTCCGGCAAGCCGGCGCATTCCTGTGCGACGCGCATCTCGACATTGCCGCCAAGCTGAATGTCGGTGCCGCGGCCGGCCATATTGGTCGCAACAGTGATGGCGCCGGGCACGCCGGCCTCGGCGACAATATAGGCTTCCTGCTCATGGAAGCGGGCGTTCAGCACCGCGAAAAGCTTCGACGGCTTGCCGGCGCGGGCCGCGGCATAGAGCGGCTGCAACGCGCCGGGGGCGGTGAAGTCGATCTGCTTATAGCCCTTCTTCTTCAGATAATCGGCGAGCAGCTCCGACTTTTCGATCGAGGTCGTGCCGACGAGCATCGGCTGCATCTTCTGGTTCGCGGCATCGATCTCGCCGACGATGGCGCGCAGCTTTTCCTCGGCCGAGCGATAAACTTCGTCGTCCTCGTCGAAACGGCGCACCGACTTGTTGGTCGGGATTTCGACGACGTCGAGGTTGTAGATTTCGGCGAATTCGTCGGCCTCGGTCGAGGCCGTGCCGGTCATGCCGGCGAGCTTCTTATAGAGCCGGAAATAATTCTGAAAGGTGATCGAGGCGAGCGTCGCATTCTCCGGCTGGACCTGCACGCGCTCCTTGGCTTCGAGCGCCTGATGCAGACCTTCCGAATAGCGCCGGCCGGGCATCATGCGGCCGGTGAATTCGTCGATGATCACCACTTCGCCATTGCGGACGATGTAATCCTTGTCGCGCTGGAAGAGCTTATGCGCGCGCAGGGCCTGATTGACGTGATGCACGATCGTGACATTGCCGGCGTCATAGAGCGAGCCGTCTTCGTCGCTCAACGCGCCGCTCTCGTGCAACAATTGCTCCATATGCTCATTGCCCGCCTCGGTGAGGCTGACGGTGCGCTGCTTCTCGTCGAGATCGTAGTCCTCGGCGACAAGGCGCGGCAGGAGCTTGTCGATGGAATTGTAAAGGTCCGACTTATCGTCCGAGGGCCCGGAGATGATGAGCGGCGTGCGCGCCTCATCAACCAGAATGGAATCGACCTCGTCGACGATCCCGAAGGCATGGCCGCGCTGAACCATCTGGTTCAGCTCATATTTCATATTGTCGCGCAGATAGTCGAAGCCGAATTCGTTGTTGGTGCCGTAGGTGATGTCGGCGGCATAGGATTGGCGGCGCTCGTCATCGTCCTTGCCGTGAACGATCGTGCCGACGGTGAGGCCGAGGAATTTATAGATGCGGCCCATCCATTCGGCGTCGCGGGTCGCGAGGTAATCGTTGACGGTGACGACGTGGACGCCAGTTGCCGGCAGCGCGTTGAGATAGGCGGCGAGCGTCGCGACCAGCGTCTTGCCTTCGCCGGTGCGCATCTCGGCGATGGAGCCTTCGTGAAGCACCATGCCGCCGATGAGCTGGACATCGAAATGGCGCTGGCCGAGCACGCGGCGCGCCGCCTCCCGCACGGTGGCAAAGGCCGGGACCAGCAGATCGTCGAGTTTTTTTCCGGCGGCAAGCTCGGCGCGGAATTTTTCCGTCTGCGCCTTCAATTCTTCATCGGTCAGCTTCTGAATGTCCGGCTCAAGGGCGTTGATCGCGGCAACCTTGGGGCGATAGGCTTTCAACCGCCGGTCGTTGGCCGAGCCGAAGATTTTCTTAGCAACCGTGCTGAACATCAAAGACCCTTTCGCGGCCCATACGTTTTCCCAGACCGTTGAAAGCGGAAGCAGAGTGCCACGGCGGGGCGAAGGTCTCGTGCAGCCGAGCCGGCGCCAGCCCTGCGGGCCTCATCTGCGTCTGTCTCAACGCGGTGAAATCGAACACGCGGCGCAGCTTAACCCCGAACGCAGTGCAGCAATCCACCCTGCCGGAGTGCCCGAGAGATAAGAGGGGGGTCCCGGCTTGTCAATCGAACGGCATTTCGCGAACGGCATTTCGGGTTTTTTCACGTTTCGCGCTTTTTTCGCGTTTCGCTCTTGGCGGACCGGCCGGACCCATTTAAGCCGGAATTGCCCCCCGCTATGTCCCACCTGGGGCTCAGACGATCCGATATATCGAGGAGTTCCGCATGATTTGCGCAAAACGATTGCACGCGAGCGCGCTCGGCGTCGGCTTGATCCTCGCGACCTTCGCCCCGATCGCGCAGGCCACGGCGGCCAATGTGCTGGCGACGGTCAATGGCGTCAACATCACCGACGACGATCTGCGCATCGCCGCCGCGGACCTCGGCGACAGCATCCCGCGCCAGCTCGACGCCAAGGGGCGGCAGCAATATCTCCTCGACTATCTGATCGATGGAACGCTGGTGGCGCAGAAGGCGCTGCAGGACAAGCTCGACCAGGGACCTGAATTCGCGAGGGAACTCGCCTATTACCGCTCGAAGGTCCTGATGGAAGCCCTGCTGACCAAGGTCGCCCGCGAGGCCGTCACGCCCGACAGCCTGCAAAAGACCTATGAGCAGGCTGCCAAGGCGCAGAAGCCGGAAGAAGAAATCCACGCGCGCCATATTCTCGTCGGGACCGAGGCCGAGGCTGAGGCGGTCGAGAAACGGCTGAAGGCCGGCGAGGACTTCGCCAAGGTCGCCAAGGAATTGTCGAAGGACACGGGCTCCGACGGCGGCGATCTCGGCTGGTTCACCCGGGAGAAAGTGGTCCCGGAATTCGCCAATGCGGCGTTCAAACTGAAAGTCGGCGACGTCTCGGCCCCGGTGAAGAGCGAATTCGGCTGGCACATCATCCAGGTGCTCGCCGTCCGCCAGACCCAGTTCCCGCCCTTCGATCAGGTGAAGGGCCAGGTGACGGCCTATGTGATCCAGAAGGCGCAGACGGAACTCGTCGAAAGCCTGCGCAAGGGCGCCAAGATCGTGCGCGCGGAGGCGGCCCCCGTCCCGCCGGCGCCGGTGCCAGCCCCGGCGCCGGACAAGAAATAGACGGCGCCAGCGGACAGGGAAATTCATCGACCTGTTACAGTGGATCGGCTATGGACGGACACGTTCAACGCCGGTCCCCGCATGTCAGACCCCGCCAAAATCTCCCCCCTCGCGCCAAAGAGCTTCCCGGAAATTCCGCCGATCGACGGCGTGCGCTTCGCAACCGGCGCCGCCGCCATCCGCTATAAAGGCCGCACCGATGTGATGCTGGCGCTCTTGGACAAGGGCACGCAGGTCGCGGGCGTCTTCACCAAATCGAAATGCGCCTCCGCCCCGGTCGATTGGTGCCGGGCGCGGCTAGGTCGCGGCAAGGCCCGGGCGCTCGTCGTCAATTCCGGCAATGCCAATGCCTTCACCGGCAAGACCGGCGCCGAGGCGGTCAAGCGCACCGCCGAGCTCGCCGCGGCGGCGGCGGGCGTGCGGCCGAATGACATTTTCATCGCTTCGACCGGCGTCATCGGCGAACCGCTCGATGCGACGAAATTCGACGGCGTGCTCGAAACGCTGGCGCATGAGGCTTCGCCCAGCGGCCTCCTCGGCGCCGCCAAGGCGATCATGACCACCGATACCTTTCCGAAGGTGGCGATGGCCAAGGCGCAGATCGACGGCGTCGAAGTGACGATCGCCGGCATGGCCAAGGGCGCCGGCATGATCGCGCCGGACATGGCGACCATGCTCTCTTTCGTCTTCACCGATGCGCCAATTGCCGCGCCTGTCCTGCAGAAGCTGCTCGACAAGGGCGTCGAGCAATCCTTCAACGCCATTACCGTCGATGGCGACACGTCGACCTCGGATACGCTGCTCCTCTTTGCCACCGGCGCAGCGGCGCAACGCGGCGTGCCCGTCATCGACAGCAATGACCGCCGGCTGAAAGACTTCCGCCACGCGCTCGATGGCGTGTTGCGCGATCTCGCCTTCCAGGTCGTGCGCGATGGCGAAGGCGCGCGCAAATTCGTCACCATCACGGTCGAAGGCGCGACGAGCCGCAAATCGGCAAAGATCATCGCCAAGGCCATCGCCAATTCCCCCCTGGTGAAGACGGCCGTTGCCGGCGAAGATGCCAATTGGGGCCGCGTCGTAATGGCGGTCGGCAAGGCGGGGGAGCCCGCCGAACGCGATCGGCTGGCGATCTGGTTCGGCGATATCCGCGTCGCCCATAAGGGCCTGCGCGATCCGGCCTATGACGAAAAGAAAGTCGCGGCGCTGATGCGCCTGCCGGAGATCGCCGTCCGCGTCGATCTCGGCCTCGGCAAGGGCGAGGCCACGGTCTATACCTGCGATCTCACCAAGGAATATGTCGAGATCAACGGCGACTACCGGTCGTAAGACCATTGTCCGTGCGTCCGGATGAGCACAAACGCTGATTTCGAATATTACTTCGCCCGCTGGGCTTTGACGCCGGACGGCGATCCGATCGTAACCGACTCCAGCCTTTTGATTCCGGTGCGCCGCGACGGCGCGCTCGCCATGCTCAAAATTGCCGTTGAGGCGGAAGAGAGATGGGGCGCCGCGTTGATGGTCTGGTGGGACGGGATCGGCGCCGCGCGCGTGCTGGAGCATGACGAGAATGCCATTCTCCTCGAGCGCGCCACTGGCAAAAGCTCCCTCATCGAGATGGCAAAGGACGGTCGAGACGACGAGGCGAGCCGCATCATCTGCGACGTGGTTGCCAAGCTCCACGCACCGCGCGGCAAACCGCTGCCTGAATTGGTTCCCCTCACCCAATGGTTTCGTGCACTTGAGCCCGTCGCCGCGCGAGAAGGCGGACTCTTCGTCCGCTGCGCCGAAACTGCCCGAACATTGCTCGCCGATCCGCGAGACACCGTGGCGCTGCACGGCGACATCCATCACGGCAACATTCTCGATTTCGCAGAACAAGGCTGGCTTGCCATCGATCCAAAGCGGCTCGGCGGAGAGCGCGGCTTCGACTACGCCAACCTATTCTGCAATCCGGATTACCTTGTGGCCACGGCGCCTGGCCGCCTCGCACGGCAAGCCGACGTGGTTGCGCAGGCGGCAAAATTGGAGCGCAAGCGCCTGCTGCAATGGATTCTCGCCTGGGCCGGGCTTTCAGCTGCCTGGGGCATTGAGGATGGCGACCGCGAAAGTGTCGGGCCGGTTCTTCAGGTGGCCGAAATCGCCGCGGCAGAACTCGATAGAAGCGCGATATGACTTTGCGGCTTACGCCGCGGCGCTCTCGCTCGCATCGCCGCCATAATAGGCGATATAGCGCTGCTCGATTTCGGCGACCGGCATGACGGTGAAGACGTCGATCGTGCCGAATTGCGGATCGATCACCGCGCCCTCGCCGAATTTCGCCCCGACCCGCAGATAGGCTTTGATGAGCGGCGGCAGTGCCGCCAAGCCCTTGCGCTTGTCGAAGGTGCCTTCATCGAGCGCATCCATCGCCACAGCGCGGCCCTGGCGCGGGCGCACCTGCCAGTCGGCCTCAGCCGAGGCATGATGATGCAGGAAGCTCAGGGGCAGCGCCAAAGCCAGCGGATTTACGCCCGGCAGGCTGGCGCAGCCGAACAACACGTCGACGTGGTAATGCTGGGCGTAGGTCCAGAGCCCGCGCCAGAGAAGCTCGATCACCCGCTTCGAGCGGTATTTGGCATGAACGCAGGAGCGGCCGAGCTCGAGAAATCTTTTGCCGGCGTGGCGCGCCAGCAGCGGCGCAATGTCGAACTCGCCCTCGCTGTAAAAGCCGCCATGCTCCGCCGCCACCTCGCCGCGCAGCAGCCGGTAGGTGCCGACGATCTTCGGTTTGACCCGGCCGAAGGCATTGCGCGCCGCGAGATCGACGATCAGCAGATGATCGCAAAACTTGTCGAAGGGGCAGATATCGCGCCGCACGAGCGCCGAATGGCCATGGGCGGTCGCCCCGCCCTCTTCATAGAAGACCTTGTAGCGCAGCCGCTGCGCCTTGCGGATTTCCTTGCCGCGAGCGATGCGGATCTCGAAATCGCCCCAACGGCCGAGCACGCGCGGCAGATCCCCGAGCGTCGCACGCTTGGGGCGCAAAAGGCGCCGGCCGGGTGAAAACGGGATGACGGCGCCAAAGGGCTCAATCGGCCACATGTTTTGTCGAATCGTCTGCTCAGGTAAGATCTGTCGAGGCTAATGAGCCCGAACGAAACTTTGATGACGCGGGCCGCCGCCACCCACAGCCATGTCCTACCCGATTTCGCGCCTCATTTCACGCGGCTTTTTATGGAGCGAGGTCGGCCTGCGCGCGGCGGCGCTTGCCCTGACGATTTTCGCCTCCTTCCTGATTTTCGCGCCGATTCAAGCTCTGCTGTTGAAGGCGGCGCCGCGCTATGGCCAGATCCTGCCACGGCTTTTCTACACAATCGTCCTCTCGCTCGTGAAAGTGCGCGTCACCGTCACCGGCCGGAAGAGCCGCGACATCGCCGCGCTGGTCGTCACCAACCACGTCTCCTGGACCGATATTCCGGCGCTCGGCGCGCTGTTCCCGGCCTCGTTCGTCGCCAAGAGCGAGGTCGGCCGCTGGCCGATCATCCGCACCTTCGCGCGGCTCGTGAACACGATCTTTGTCGACCGCGGCGACCGCAGGACGATCCTGGCGACCAATGCGGCCATGCTCGCCCATATCGCGGCCGGCGAACATGTCGTGCTCTTCCCCGAAGCGACGACCCATGCCGACGGCCCGCAGCCGTTCCATTCCTCGCATCTCGCAATCGTGGACGACTTGCAAAAGGCCGGCGCAAACCACGCCATCCAGCCGATTGCTATCCGCTATTCGGCGCCGCATGCGCCCTGGATTGGCGACGACGCCTTGCTGCCGCATGTCATCACGCTGATGAAAAATCCGCCGGTAACGTGCGAGCTGATCTTCTGCGAGCCCTTGCCGCTCGATCGGCCCTTGTCGCGCCGCGCCATTGCGGAGGATTGCTTTGCGCGAATCGCCGCGGCCTATCGCGATCAGGCCTCGACCAACCCGCGCTTCTTGAGCAGCGGCTCGGGCGAGGCCGGGCGGCCGCGGAACGCCTGATAGGCCAATTCCGGATCGGCGCGATTGCCGGCAGAATAGACATGCTGTTTCAACCGCGCGGCGACATCAGGCGCAAAGACATCGCCGGTCTCGGTGAACGCCGCGAAGCCATCGGCATCGAGCACTTCCGACCAGAGATAGGAATAATAGCCGGCCGAATAGCCGTCGCCGGCAAACACATGGGCGAAATGCGGCAGCCGGTGGCGCATGGCGATCGCCTCGGGCATGCCGATCTCGGCGAGCTTCGCCCGCTCGAAGGCGACGATGTCGAGATCATCCCCGGCCTCCGTGCTGTGCAAGGCGAGATCGACGAGCGCCGAGGCGGTATATTCGACGGTGAGAAAGCCCTGATTGAATTGCCGCGCGGCGATGACCTTTTCGATCAAGGCTTCGGGCATCGGCGCGCCCGTCTGATAATGGCGCGCGAAGCGGCGCAGCACTTCGCTCTGCTCGAACCAATGTTCGTAAAGCTGCGACGGGAACTCGACGAAATCCGACGACACATTGGTGCCGGCGAGCGAAGGAAAGGTCACGTCCGACAAAAGCCCGTGCAGCGCGTGACCGAATTCGTGGAAGAGCGTGCGCGCGTCATCGAAGCTCAAGAGACAGGCTTCGCCCGGCGGCGGCTTCACGAAATTCAGCACATTGACGATGATCGGCAGGATGTCGCCATCGAGCTTCTGCTGGTCGCGATAAGCGCCCATCCAGGCGCCGCCATGTTTCGAGGCGCGGGCGAAATAATCGCCGATGAAGAGGCCGATCGCGCCGCCCGCCGCGTTGCGCACCGTCCAGGCGCGCGCATCCGGATGATAAAGCGCAATGTCGGCGCGTTCTTCGAAGCTGAGGCCGAAAAGCTTTTGCGCCGTGAAAAAGACGGCGGCAATCATCGCATCGAGCGGCAAGTAGGGCTTGAACGCCGCCTCGTCGAGATCGAACTCCGCCTTGCGGCGCTTCTCGGCATAATAGCGCCAGTCCCAGGGCTGGAGCGTGAAATTGCCGCCCTCGGCCGCAACCAGTTCCTGCAAAGCCACCTGCTCGCGCAAGGCCCTGGCGCGGCCGCGCGTCCAACTTCATCGAGGAGATGCTGCGCCGCCGCCGGCTTCTTCGCCATCATGTCGGCCAGCCGATATTCGGCAAAATTCTCATGGCCGAGAAGCCGCGCCTTCTCCTGGCGCAGTCTCACCATCTCGGCGGCAATGGCACGATTGTCGCTCGCGCCGTCGTTCGCACCACGCGCGACCCAGGCCCGGAAAACCTTTTCACGCAGATCGCGGCGCGGCGACATTTGCAAAAACGGTTCGATCGACGAGCGCGCCAAAGTGATCGCATATTTGCCGTCGTGGCCGCGCTCTTTGGCCGTGGCGGCCGCCGCGGCGCGCTGCCAGTCCGGCAGGCCCGCGAGATCATCTTCGTCGAGGATCAGCGCAAAGGCGTTCTCGTCGGCGAGCACATTCTGCGAGAATTGCGTGCCGAGAACGGCGAGCCTTTCGCCGATGGCCGCAAGCCGCGCCCGCACCTTCGCCAATTGCCCGGCGCCGGCACGGCGAAAGGCGATGTAATGACGCTCGAGCGCGCGCTTTTCCTCGTCGCCGAGATCAAGCCTCTCGCGCTGATGCCAAAGCGCATTGATGCGGGCAAACAAAGCATCATTGAGATGGATTTCGGCCTCATGCGCGGCGAAACGCGGCGCGATATCGCGCTCGATCGCCTCGATCTCATCGCTCGTATCGGCGCCGGCCAGATTGAAGAACAGGGCCGACAGCCGGGTCAGCAAATGCCCCGAGCGTTCGAAGGCCATGATCGTGTTCTCGAAGCTCGGCGGCGCCGGATTTTCGGCGATGGCGGCAATCTCGGCTTTATGGGCCGCGAAAGCCGTCTCAAAAGCGGGCGGAAAATCGGCCGGCGCGACCGCGGAAAAAGGCGGCGCACCGAACGGCGCGGTCCAATTTTCGAGCAGGGGATTTTGCGTCTCGCGGGTCATCGGCGTCCTCCAACCCGCCCAATATGGGCGAAGGGACGCCGCCTCGCTACCTCTGTGTCAGGATCGTCCGGCAGGCGGCCGGCAGATCGGCCAGCGTCAGGGCCGGCCGCGGCCGGGACGGGCCAAGCTGCGGGCGCGGATGCAGCGCGCCTGGCGAGAACCAATAGGCGAGCGAAGCAGCGTCGCAGCCGTCGCCCGGCGTCACCGGCTCCTGCGCCTGGCAGCCGGATTCCCCCGGCGGACAGACGAGCCGGACATGGAAGTGATAATCGTGCCCGAAGAACGGGCGCACCTTATTGAGCCAGGCGCGGTCCAGCCCCGCCTCGCGGCACAGCGCCTTCTTGATCGCCGGATTGACGAAAATGCGCTGCACTTCAGAATCCTCGGCCGCCGCCTTGATGACGGCGACATGGTCCGGCGTCCAATAGCGCGGATCGACATCGAGCCGGTCGGCGCGCACGACGTTGGTCGACAGCATCTCCTCGCGCTGCGCGCGCGACAGCGTGTAGGGCGGCATCGGCTTCAACCAGATATCGACATCGAGGCCGATCTGATGCGACGCATGGCCGGTCAGCATCGGGCCGCCGCGCGGTTGCGACATATCGCCCACGAGAATGCCCGGCCACGCGCTGACGCGCGTCACCTCGCGCGAAAAGCGCTCGAGGAAGGCGATGAGCTGCGGCGTGCCCCAATTGCGATTGCGCGACAGGCGCATGACCTGCCAGTCCGGTCCGTCGACGGGCAGCGCGATGCCGCCGGCAAGGCAGCCGCGCGAATAAAAGCCGATGCTGCGCGCCGCCGCCTCGGTCGGCGTCAGCACGCGGCCGAAAAGCTGTTTGGCCGGCGTCGAAGCTTTCGGATGCTCGATCGGCGCCAGCTTTTTGGGGTGGAGCGTGCCCAAATCCTGGGCACTGCCGGCGACAGAGAAGATCGCCGCAAGACCAAAAATTGCGAAAGCCAAAACCAATAATTTGCGCATCTGCAGGGGCCCCTCTACGCCGGTTTCTTGTAAAGCCCGGTCGAGCAATCGTGACTCTGCTTAAGCATAACGCTTTACTGTTACTGCGATTCGGCACCCGCTTCTATTTCTCAATCTCGATATTTCACATAAACCTTACTTGAACAGTACGGTTTACGCGGCAAGCTCAGTATGAGAGGAATGTGCCGTCTGCGGCGCGTTTCGGCCGCTTTGAGGTGCGTGATGCGTAAGCTTTTTGCGTGTGTCGTGCTGTTCAGCGGCCTCCTTCCGGCCTCGCCCGCGGCGGCAAAAGTGTTAATCGACATCGATTTGAGTGCGCAGACGATGCATGTCGTCTCGTCCACAGGCACGTACGATTGGGCGATTTCTTCGGCGCGTGACGGTTACGTGACGCCGGACGGCACGTTCGCCCCGCAGAGCCTGCAGTCGATCCATTATTCGAAGAAATATTATCATTCGCCGATGCCGCATTCGATCTTCTTCGCCGGCGGCTATGCCATCCATGGAACCTATGAAACGCGGTGGCTCGGCCGCCCGGCCTCGCATGGCTGCGTGCGAATTTCCCCGCAGAACGCGGCGCTTCTGTTCGAGATGGTGAAAGAGGAAGGCGGCATCATCCATATCACCGGCCAGCCGCCGGCAACGCATTATGCTGCGCGCCATCGGCGTCATCCCTATTATGCGTCCGCGCCGCGTGGCTACGGCATGCAGCCCGCGGGCTATGGCTACAGCGGCTATGGTTACGGCGGCGGCGGCTGGGGTCCGCAATGGGGCTACCAGCCTTACGGCGGCGACGATCAATAAGATTGCGCGTCGGAGCGGGATACGAGAAAGCAATCGGTTTTCTGCGTAAATTCCGCTCTACGTACCTTCTCTCATTGGCCAGCACACACATACCTGCCGTGGGCTTCCCGACGTGAGCGGGCTCCTATCAAAATCACCAAAGCGCTGATCGAGCCGCAAGCCGCCGCACGCGACCAGGAGCGGCATCTCCTGCGGAAAGATGCAGCGCATCTGCAAAGAACTCTTCCAAAAGTCCTTTTCCCCGTCTGTTGACCAATACCAATCGACGTGGCTGATCTGCGCAACCGGGTCGTAGCTTATGAGCTTTTCCTCCACCGTGACTTCGCCTAACGTTTCATGGACGGCTACGCCGACCAATTGACGCTGTTTGGGATCACGGCCGAGCCTAGCGACATTGGGGACAAAAGCGTCGAATACGAGCCTGCCCTTCTGTGACAAATGTCGCGCCACGGATCCAAAAAAGCTTCTGAAATCATCGAGGCTATGAAGGTGCATAATAGAATTGATGGCGATGACTATGGTGTCGAAGGTACGCCCGCCCAAATCAAAGTCGCGCATATCCAGTTGAACCAAATCAATTGTAACCGCCTGTGCCTCGGCACGCTGGCGCGCTCGCTTCAACATGCCGGCAGAGATATCTCCGCCCGTCACCCGCAAGCCGGCTTGAGCGAGCGGAATCGTTAGACGACCCGTTCCACAGGCAAGATCAAGAACGCTTCCGCCTCGCTCGCAAGCCATCTCGACGTAGAACCGCTCGAGCATTTGGTCACGCGGCGCCATCAAGTCATACAGATCGGGGCGCTCATAGAGCGTGTTCTGTTCCATATGAACAACGGTATCAAATTGCGCTTCAGAAAACTAGAATTAGGCATGATCTTGGATCGATTCGATCCAAGATCATCGCGATCTATGTCAGAAGATCGATCAGCGCCGGGATCAGCGGTGCATCGGCCGGCGGCATCGGATAATCGCGCAGATTTTGCGGCCGCACCCATTTGAGCGCCTGGCTTTCGCGCGGCGTGACTTGGCCGCGCCAGCGCCGGCAGATGTAAAGCGGCATCAGCAGGTGAAACTCGGGATAGGCATGGCTCGCGAAGGTCAGCGGCGCGAGACAGGCTTCCTCGACAATGATGCCGAGCTCCTCGTCAAGCTCGCGGATCAGCGCCGTTTCCGGCCGCTCGCCCTCATGCAGCTTGCCGCCGGGAAATTCCCAGAGACCGGCAAGCTGCTTGCCCTCCGGCCGTTGTGCAATCAGCACACGATTGTCGGGATCGATCAGCGCCGCCGCGACGACGAAAAGAAGTCTCATGATACGGCCTGTCCGGTGCCGAGCTTTGCGACGGCGGCAGGCAAATCCGCCATGTTAGTGAGAACGACCGCCGCGCCGGCCGCGTGCAGCGCCTCGATCAGCTCTTGATCAGCATGACTCGCCCCGGCGAAGCCGATGATGCCCATGCCGGCGCGCCGCGCGGCGGTGACGCCGGCCGTCGAATCCTCAATGACGATGGTCTCGCCCGGCGCAACGCCCATCGATCGTGCGGCGAAGAGGAAGAGATCGGGCGCCGGCTTGCCCTGCGCCACCTGCTCGGCGCTGAAGACATGCGCGCCGAACAAAGGCGCGAGGCCCGTCACTTCGAGCGACAAAGCGATGCGCTCGGGCGACGAGGATGAGGCAACGCAGATCGGCCGCGGCAGGCGCGCGATGGCCTCTTTCACGCCCTCGACCGGCCGCAGCTCATGGCGCAAGCGATCGAACAACAAGCCCTTCATCCGCAGACCCGTATCGGGGGGGATCGGATGGCCGAGGTCGGCTTCGATCTCGGCCAGCACTTCCGGCGTGCGGCGGCCCATGAAGCGGCGGCGGCATTCGGCCAGCGACATCGGCCGCCCGAGCGCCGAGAGCATCTGCGCAAGGACATCGAAGGCGATGATTTCGGAATCGACGAGGACGCCGTCGCAATCGAAAATCAGCAGGCTCAAACCGAGGTCTCCGCCAATATCGCGCCGATCTGCGCTTTCGTCTTGGCCGCATAATCGGCGGTCATCGCGCGGCGCGGCAGGGTCACGTCGATGTTGCCGACGATCTCGGCCGGACGATGGCCGAGCAGGATGATGTGATCGGCGAGCCGGATCGCCTCGTCGATGTCATGCGTGACCAGCAATGTCGTGATCCCCATGCGCTCGACGAGTGTCGTGATTTCGCTCCCCAGGCGCCGGGCGAGCACCTCGTCGAGCGAGACGAAGGGCTCGTCGAGCACCAGCAGATTGGGCGCAATCGCCAAGGCGCGCGCGAGCGCCACGCGGCGCGCCTGGCCAAGCGACAGTTCGCCGGGGAAGTTATGCAGATGATCGCCGATGCCGAGATCGTCGGCGAGTTTCGTCAGATCCGGCTCGGCAGCCTCAGGCGCTGCGAGCTTCAGATTGTCGAGCACGGAGCGCCAGGGCAGCAGCCGCGGCTCCTGGAATACCATGCCGATCTTCGTCTGCGGCGGCAGCGTCACGTGGCCGTCGAAATCGCGATCGAGGCCGATGATGATGCGCAGCAACGTCGTCTTGCCGTAACCCGAGGGGCCGACCAGCGCATGGATCTTGCCGGCATCCAAGGTCAACGAAAAATCGCGCAGCACTTCGCGCTGCTCGCCATTGGCGGCGCGAAACGCCTTGCGCTTGACGAAAACCTCAAGCTGCTTTGGGTCGCCAGCGGGAGACATGTCGCTCGAAAGGTTGCACGAGGAAGGTTTCGATCGCCAGCATGATGCCGACGAAAGGCAGCGCATAGGCGAGGAGCAGCGCCACGTCGAAAAGCTGGAAGGCGCTGCCGATCTCGAAGCCGACGCCGTTGGAACGGCCCATCAGTTCGACAACGAGGACGATCTTCCAGACAAGCGAGAGGCCGGCCCGCGTCGCCGCCGCGATATAGGGGGCAAGCTGCGGCAGCATCACATGTTTGACCCGCGTCTGCCACGGCATGGCGAAGACGGCGGCCATTTCTTCGAGCCCGGGATCGAGCGCGCGCGCGCCTTCGCGGATCGTCACGACCGTATTGGGAAATTTGTTGAGCGCCACCGCCAGCACCGCGGCGACATCGGTGAGGCCGAGCCAGACATAGGCCATCACGATGATGACCAGCGCCGGCAGATTGAGCAGAATAACGAGCCAGGGGTCGCCGAGCCGGTCGAAGGTCGTGTTGCGGCCCATCAAAATGCCGAAGATCGTCCCGAGCAGCATCGCCAAGGTGAAAGCGATCGCAACCCGCGCCAGGGTCGTGCCGAGGTTGAAATAAAGCGCATGCGAATGCGCCTCGCGGCCGATGACGGCCAGCACCGTGAGCGGCGGCGGCAACAGCCGGCTGTCGGCGACCATCGAGGCCGCTTGCCACAGCGCGATCAGCAAGAGAAGCGACAGCAGCCTCAGCAGCACGTCAATCGCTCGCCGCGTCTTTGAAGAACGTGCCGCTGTCGAGCTCCGACGCCGGACCGACGAGCTTGGCGCCGCCGATCTTGGCGAGCACCAGATAGAGCTTGCGCGCATCGGCCTCTTGCGCCGCGACGGGCCGGCGCACCGTGCCATCGAGATAGCGCTTGCGGTAGATTTCGAGCGCCGCCGGATCGGTGACGCCGATTTTCTCACCGATCTTTTTCCATTCCTCCGGCGAATGCGCCAGAATGTCCTGCGCCTCGGCCGTCATCGCAAAGAAGCGCCGCAAGAGATCGGCGTGGCTTGCCGCATAAGTCTCGTCGAAGACATAGCCGACGAGAGCGACGCGACCCGTGGCGCCAAGCGCCTTTCCGACATCTTCGATGCCGATCAGCCGGGTGAAGCCCTTGGCTTCAAGCGCGGCGCAAAAATTCCAGAAGTTCAGCGTCGCATCGACCTTGCCGTCCAAAGCCTGCTGCGTCAGCAGCGGCGGCGCGCCATAAAGGATCGTGACGTCGGAATCGAGATCGATGCCGGAATTCTTGGCATAGGCCTGCAACAGCAGCCAGCTCTTGTCGAGCGGGCCGCCGGCGACGCCAAGCTTCTTGCCCTTGAGATCGGCAAGCGCTTTGACCGGCGAGCCGGGCGGCAGCATCACCGCGCCGAGCGTGCTCGAATAGGGATAGAATTTGAGCTTGCCGCCGAGGCTGCGTTCACGCGACACCCAGAGCCAGTCGGATAGGATCACATCGGCCGAGCCGCCCATGATCGCGACCTTGCCGGCCTCGGTTGTCGCAAGCTCCGTCACATCGAGGTTGATACCGGCCTTCGTGTCGAGGCCGTGGTCCTTGATGACACCAAGCTCCCAGGAGAACGTGCCGGTTTTTTGCGCTGCAATCCGCAACGTGTCCGCGGCTTCAGCACGGCCGGTGCAAGCCAGCATCAGAACGAGGCAAAAGGCCGCAATTTTGCGGCCCGGATTTTGGGGTGTGGCGGCCTTGACGCGGAAAATGTCGCTCATCCTATTGTCACTCGTCGTTCACAATTGCGTTGCGGATTGTCATCCCGCGGCAGATCGGGCTACACATTCGCTGGAAGCGCTCTAATTTGACGCGCGCTGGCGAGTGGCGCCTGAAGAAGGGGAAGGAAACAATGAAGCAAATGCGTATCGTCTTTGCTGCGGCGGGGGTTCTGGCCATAGCCGGATTGGCGCATCCAGCCTATGCCGCGGGCGACGCGGGGGCCGGTGAGCAGATTTTCGAGCATACCTGCCATCTTTGCCACCAGATCGGCCCCGGCGCGAAGAATTTCGTCGGCCCGCAATTGAACGGCATCAATGGCCGCAAGGCGGGCACCGCCGCGGGCTATGATTATTCCGACGCGATGAAGAAGTCGGGCATCACCTGGAACGAAGATACCTTCAAGAAGTACATCACCAACCCGCAGGCCGACATTCCGGGCGTCAAGATGATCTTCGCCGGCTTGGACAAGCACAGCCAGCGCGACAACATCTGGGCCTACATCTCGCAGTTCAAGGCCGACGGCTCGAAATAAAGCCGCGCCAAACTGCAGGACTCCATCAACGCTCCGGTCTTCGCCGGAGCGTTTTTGTTTCGGGGCCGCGCTCATTCGGCGGCTCCGCCGCGGCGGATCAACATGCCGCGCGCCGGATCGTAAGCCAGGATCGCCGCTGCCAGGAAAACAACGAGGCAGCCGGCGACGACCGCCAGCGACAGCCAATCGACCTGCAGATACAGCGCGAAGCGGATCAGCTCGACCGCATAAGTGAAGGGGTTGAGCTGGCAGACGGTCGCCAGCCACGGCGAGCCCTCCTGCACCTTCCAGATCGGGTAAAGCGCGCTCGAGGCGAAGAACATCGGGAAGATGACGAAGTTCATCACGCCGGCGAAATTTTCCAACTGCCGCACCATCGACGAAAGCGCCATGCCGAGCGCCCCGAGCATCAGGCCGGACAGCATCAGCGCCGGCAATACGGCGAGATAGCCCCAAAGCGAATCCGGCTCGATGCCCCAGAAATAAGCGATCAGCAGATAGGCATAGACCTGCAGGATCGACACCGCCGCGCCGGCAAGCAGCTTCGATGACAGCAAGTACCAGCGCGGCAATGGGCTGACGAGCAAGGTGCGCATATTGCCCGTCTCGCGGTCATAGACCATCGACAGCGACGATTGCATGCCGTTGAAGAGCTGAATCATCGCCATCAGGCCGGGCGTGATATAGACGTCGTAAAGAATGTAGGTCTGGTACGGCGGGATGATCGACACGCCGAGCACCGAGCGGAAGCCGGCGGCGAAGATGAACAGCCAAACAAGCGGGCGCACCAGCGCCGAGATGAAGCGGCCGCGCTGGTGGACGAAGCGCAAAGCCTCGCGCCAGACGATGCCGCCCATGCAGATGAGATATTGCGTGGGCGTGAAGCCGCGCGCCGGCGCCGGCTGTGTCGTCGTCACGCTGGTCACGGAGCGACTCCTTCACTGATGTCGGAGCCGGTGATCTTCACAAAGGCGCTGCGCATATCCGGCGTCCCCGTGCGCGCCAGGATGTCGCTCGCCACGCCCTGGTCGAGCACTTTGCCCTGATGCAGGATAACGACCCGATCGGTCGGCACGATCTCGTCGATCAAATGCGTCGTCCAGAGCACGCCGATGTTTTCCGTCGCCACAAGATCGCGGACCTGCGCGATAATATCGGCGCGCGCCTTGATATCGAGGCCGACGGTCGGCTCGTCGAGCAGCAGCAATTGCGGGTGATGCAGAAAGGCGCGGGCGATCTCGACGCGGCGGATATAGCCGCCGGAAAGATTGCGCACCTTCTCCTTGGCGCGGTCGGCAAGGCCGGCACGCGCGAGCACGCTCGCCATCCGGCGCTTGGCTTCGAACGGACCGATGCCATGCAGGGCAGCATGATAAATGAGATTTTGCGTGACCGTCAGCTCGAGATCGAGCGTGCGCGCCTGAAACACGACGCCGAGCCGGCGCAAGGCTTCGCCGCTTTGCTTGGCGACATTGTACCCGAAGATCTTGATCGTGCCGCTGCGGTTCACATAGAGCCGCGTGATCAGCGAGAACAGCGTGCTCTTGCCCGCGCCATTGAGCCCGAGCAGCACAGTGAATGTGCCGGGCGCAACATTGAAGGAGACATTGTCGAGGGCTTTGCGCTTGCCGTAAAAATGCGTGACGCCTGCGACCTCAAGCGCGGCTTGAGCCGCCCCGGACGCTGGCGGCGCCTCCGGCGCCTTTGCCGCTGTTTCTTCCCTCTGAGCCAACATTCTTACCATTCGGATCAACGCGGGCGGCCGGGAAAGTTTGGCATGCCCGCGCGGCTTTTATCACGCGATGCGCGGAAACATCTATCACCGATGCGTCATCCGACCTACGGGTGCGCTTGTAAGATATTTGTTCAGCCCCGGTCTTCGGCGGGCAGCAGCGCCAGCATCGAATCTTCGTCGGGCTTCGCCGCCACGGCGAGAGACGGCACATCGCTCTCGCGCAACGGCGCCGCCGCATCTTCGGAAATGGCGATGTGATGCAGCGCCGCCGGATCGAAACCCTCGGCTTCCAACAATCCTAGAAAGATCGCCGCGCTTCGCCGCGAATAATGCAGAACCGCGCCGATCGCACCATCGTCCAGCGCGGCCAAAGCCTCGTCATGCAAGCGCGGCGCCGCCGCAGCCGCATAAGTTTCGAGGACATCGAGCGCAAAGCCCGCATCGGCGCAGGTCTTCTCGAGATCCGGCTTGCGTTCGCGGCCGGCGAGATAAAGCGCGTGCGTATAGGAGCGAAGCTGCGCGATCAGCTTCGGCACCAAATCCTTGACGTCGGCCGCGACGACCGCGGGGCCGGTGAAGCCCGCCGTACGCGCCGCCGTCAGCGTCTTCTGACCGACGAGATAAAGCGGCAGAAGCCGGCGCGTCTCGGCGGTCGGAAAGTCCGGCGCGGTATGCAAAGCCTCGAAAGCGCGGGCGCTCGTCGCCAGGAGAAAGTCGATGGTCCGCGACGGCCACGATGCGCCGGTCGGCGCGATGTCGATGACCGGCGAAATCACCGCCTCATGTCCGAGCACGGCGAGGACGGCCGCGGTTTCCGCCGCCTGCGCCATCGGCCGCGTGACAAGCACGTACATTGTCAGACTGCCAAAAAGCCGGGCGGCGCCTGTTTCAGAAGACTGCGCGCGGCACGCTCGCCGAGGCCGATCGCATCGGCCGGCGGACCTTCGATCTGGGTCTCGAAGAATTGCGAACCGTCCGGCCGCAGGATGATCGCGCGCAGATGCAGCGTGTCATTATCGAGCCAGGCATGGCCGCCGATCGGCGTACGGCAGGAGCCGTCGAGCACCTGCAGCAGCGCCCGTTCGCAAGCAAGCGCAATACCCGTCGCCTGATCGAGGATCGGCTGCAGCGCCGCGGCGACCGGCGCATCGTCGCTGCGCAGCGTGATGCCGATCGCGCCCTGGCCGACGGCGGGAACGAAATCGGCCGGGTCGAGCAGCCGCGTGGCTTTATCGGCCAGGCCGAGACGTTTCAACCCCGCCAATGCCAGGATCGTCGCGTCGATCTCGCCGCGCGCGAGCTTGGCGAGCCGCGTCTCGACATTGCCGCGCAGCAGCGTGATGGCAAGATCGGGCCGCAGCCGCAGCAGCATGGCGCTGCGCCGCAAGGAGGCCGTGCCAACGATGCTCCCCGGCGGCAGTTCGCGGGGGTCGGCGGCCTTGGCGGAAATCCACACGTCGCGCGCGTCTTCGCGCGGCAAAAAACCGGCGATGCCGATGCCCTGCGGCAGAAAGGTCGGCAGATCCTTGGCGGAATGAACGGCGAAATCGATGTCGCCGCGCAGCAGCGCGTCGTCGAGCTCTTTGGTAAACAGGCCCTTGCCGCCCGCGGCCGCCAGCGCGCGATCCTGGATCGCGTCGCCGGTCGTGCGGATCGGCACGATTTCAATCTCTGGCGCCGAGGCCCCAAGCGCCGCGGCGAGTGTGCGTTTCACCTCTTCGGCCTGCGCCAGGGCCAGGGGGCTGCCGCGCGTGCCTAGTCTTAATCGCGCCGGAGAGGCGCCTGCCGCATGAGAACCTGGAATTGGGGATTTCCTTGTAATTTTAGGTAATTGTGACGAATCTGATGGCTCGGCCGCGTGTTTTGCACCAAAAGCCGGCGTATAGCCAGCCAAAGGACTTTAGCGGCGCGCGGTTCGATACTATGCCTTTGCGGCGGGGCGGGGGCATTCGCCACTTTTCCCCAAGCCATTGAGATCACTGATGCGTTTTCTCGGGATCGAAACTACTTGCGATGAGACGGCGGCCGCCGTCGTTGCCCTCAAGCCGGACGGCGGCGGCGAAATCCTCTCGAATGAGGTTTTCAGCCAGATCGCCGAGCACCAGGCCTATGGCGGCGTCGTGCCGGAAATTGCCGCCCGCGCGCATATCGAAGTGCTCGACCGGCTGATCCTGCGCGCGCTGGACAATGCCAAGCTCGAACTCGCCGATCTCGACGGCATTGCCGCGGCGGCCGGCCCTGGCCTCATCGGCGGCGTCATGATCGGGCTCACCACCGGCAAGGCTTTGGCGCTGGCGGCGCGAAAGCCGTTTGTCGCGATCAACCACCTCGAAGCGCATGCGCTGACCGCGCGGCTCGCCGGCGGGCTCGATTTTCCTTATCTGCTGCTGCTCGTCTCCGGCGGCCACACCCAGCTCGTCGCGGTACGCGGCGTCGGCGATTATCTGCGTCTCGGCGCGACGGTGGACGATGCCGTCGGCGAAGCCTTCGACAAAGTGGCGAAAATGCTTGGCCTGCCCTATCCGGGCGGGCCGCAGGTGGAGCGCGAAGCGCTGAAAGGCGATCCGACGCGGTTCGACCTGCCCCGCCCCATGCTCGGCCGGCCGAAGCCCGACTTCTCCTTCTCCGGCCTCAAGACCGCGGTGCGGCTCGAAGCCGAGAAGATCGCGCCGCTCAATGCCGCCGCGGTCGCCGACCTTTGCGCCTCGTTCCAGGCCGCCGTGGTCGATACATTGGTCGACCGGCTGCGGGCGGGCATCCGCGTCTTCGGCGAGAAAGTCGGCCCCTGCCAGGCAATGGTCGTCGCCGGCGGCGTTGCCGCCAATTCCTCGATCCGCCGCGCCCTGATGCGCTTTTGCGGCGAAAGCGGCTTGCGGCTCGTCGTACCGCCGATCGGCCTTTGCACCGACAATGGCGCCATGATCGCCTGGGCCGGCATTGAGCGGCTGCGGCTCGGCCTCAGCGATGATATGACCTTCGCCGCGCGGCCACGCTGGCCGCTCGACAGCGACGCCGAAGCCCTGCACCACGGCAAAGCCTGAATGCCCGATCACGATCATATCGCCGTCCTCGGCGCCGGCGCCTGGGGCACGGTGCTCGCCAATCTCGCCGCGCGCAATGCGGCGAAGGTTCATCTCTGGGCGCGCGATACGGCTCACGCTGCCGAAATGGCCGCGACCGGCGTCAATGCGCGGCGGCTGCCCGGCATCCCGCTCGCCTTCAACGTCGTGCCGACGGCGGCGCTCGAAGACGCAGCCGAGGCGAGTGTGATCTTTCTCGCCGTGCCGGCGCAGGCGGTGCGACAGACCTGTACCGCGCTCGCGGGCAACGTCGCACTGGGCGTGCCGCTCATCATTTGCGCCAAAGGCATCGAGCGCGCGAGCGGGCTTTTCCTCAGCGATGTGATCGGCGAAATCCTGCCGGCCAATCCGCCGGCCGTGCTCTCCGGGCCGAGCTTTGCCGAAGATGTCGCCAAGGGCCTGCCGACGGCCGTGACGCTTGCCGCCGACGGCGAAGATCAGGCAGCGATGCTGGCGCGGACGCTCGCCGCGCCGTGGTTCCGGCTCTACCATTCGCGCGACATCCGCGGCGTCGAGATCGGCGGCGCGGCCAAGAACGTGCTCGCGATCGCCAGCGGCATTGCCGCCGGCCGCGGCCTTGGTGCGAGCGCTGGCGCCGCGCTCATCGCCCGCGGCTTCGCCGAGCTTTCGCGCTTCGGCCGCGCCTTCGGCGCCGAGGTGACGACGCTCGCCGGCCTCTCGGGTCTCGGCGATCTGGTGCTGACCTGCACCTCCGGCCAATCGCGCAATTTCTCGCTCGGCCTGGCGCTCGGGCAGGGCCACGATGTCGCTTCGGCTCGCGCCGACGGGCAGCTGACCGAAGGCGTCTTCACCAGCGGCGTGCTGGTCGATCTCGCGCATCAGAAAAATATCGACATGCCGATCAGCGAAGCCGTCGATGCGGTGCTCGCCGAACGCATCGGCATTGACGCGGCGATCGAAGCGCTTTTGGCGCGGCCGGCGAAATCGGAACTGGCGCGCGCGTCGAGCGAAGGATGACGCACTCTTCAAAAAGGTGATTCATGGCGCACTGGCTGTTGAAAAGCGAACCGTCAAGCTGGTCCTGGCAGCAGCAGGTCGAGGCCGGCGCCAAAGGCACGTTCTGGAACGGCGTGCGCAACCACAGTGCCAAGCTGCATCTGATGGCGATGAAGGTCGGCGAGGAAGCCTTCTTCTATCATTCGAACGAGGGCAAGGAGATCGTCGGCATCGTGACGATCATCAAGCCTTATTATCCCGATCCGACCGATGAAAGCGGCAAGTTCGGCATGGTCGACGTGCGCGCCGGGACGCCGCTGAAACATCCGGTGACGCTTGAAGCCATCAAGGCCGAGCCGCGGCTCAAGGACATGGTGCTCGTCAACAATTCGCGCCTCTCGGTGCAGCCGGTCACCGACGCGGAATGGAAGCTGATCTGCAAAATGGGCGGGCTTTAAACTCGGGACAGAATCAATCGCGCTCGTCTTTCGAACGGTCGCGGGCATCGCGCGCGCCGGCCAAGAGATAGCCGGTGAAGGCGCCGATCAATGTGCCGACCGTCATGCCATCAAGGACTTTTTCAAGCGCGAGAATGAGAATGATCGGCAGCAGAAACACGACGGCGATGAACTGAACCGCCGGCGTATCGATGGCTTTGCCGATTGAGCGCCGCTGCCATAGGAAGCCGACAAACCCGATCGGCAGCATCGCAATCGCAACGATATCGACGATGTCCTTAGTCGAATAGATCACGTGAGCCTCCGGGCTTCAGCGCCGCCTATTGGAGGCGGGCTTACGGCGGGCGTCAACCGCGCGATGGCGAAACTTGACGTCTTAGGCGCGAGCGGGCAGATGGGCGCCTTCCGAGGCCGCCCTATTGCGCCGCCGAATTTCGAGTTCCCATGATCCGCTCCGCCCTGATGAACGTGATGACCGCCGCAGCCCTGAAGGCCGGGCGCGGCTTGAAGCGCGACTTTGGCGAGGTCGAAAACCTGCAAGTCTCGGTCAAGGGCCCCGGCGATTTCGTCTCCGCGGCCGACAAGAAATCCGAGAAAATTCTGTTCGAAGAACTTTCCAAGGCACGGCCCGGCTATGGCTTCGTCATGGAAGAATCGGGCACGGTCGAAGGCACCGACAAGAGCCACACCTGGTATATCGACCCGCTCGACGGCACGACCAATTTTCTCCACGGCCTGCCGATCTTCGCCATTTCGATCGGCCTCGCGCGTGAAGGCCAGATCGTCGCCGGGCTCGTGTACAATCCGGCGACCGAAGACATGTATGTCGCCGAGAAGGGCCAGGGGGCGTTTCTCAACAACCGCCGCCTGCGCGTCGCCGCCCGGCGCGATTTTTCCGACGCGCTCATCGGCTGCGGCATTCCGCATCTCGGCAAGAAGGATCACGACCGCTTCCGGGCGGAATTCGCCGCGGTCATGGCGCGCGCCTCCAATCTGCGCCGGCTTGGCGCCGCGGCGCTCGATCTCTGCTTCGTCGCGCAGGGCGCCTATGACGGCTTTTGGGAGCGCCAGCTGAAGTCCTGGGACATGGCGGCGGGCATTTTGATCGTCCGCGAGGCCGGCGGCTTCGTCACCGATGCCGATGGCGGCACGGACATTTTCGGGACCGGCTCGATTTGCGCCGGAAATGAGGCGATCCATTCGCATCTGTTGGCACTCATTCGCTCTGCCCGCTAAAATCGATCTGTGCTAGACAAACACTAATATTTGGCGGGGAAGCGAAGGCGGAGCGCATCCGATGGCGGTCGAAATTGATCCATACAAATTGTCGTCGCCGCGAATCTATCTCGTCCGCATGCTGGTGTTCCTGATCCTCGTCGGTTTCGCCGCGCTGATCCTGAACAAGCAGATCAAGACCGCCTTTCTCGCCAACCCCGGCCTCAACAGCCTGATCTTCTTCGTGCTCTTTGTCGGCATCGTGCTGGCGCTGCGGCAGGTGATCCGCCTGTTCCGCGAGGTGCGCTGGGTCAATGCCTTGTCGCGCGGCTATGAGAACGAGGTCAAGCAGCCCATTCTGCTGGCGCCGATTGCGACGCTGCTCGGCGGCCGGCCGGTGAGCCAGGCGGCGCTGCCGACCTTGACGCTGCGGGCGGTTCTCGATTCGATCGGCACGCGGCTCGACGAGGCGCGCGACACATCGCGCTATCTGACCGGCCTGCTCATCTTCCTTGGTCTGCTCGGCACCTTCTGGGGCCTGCTCACGACCGTCGGCTCGATCGGCAGCATCCTGAATTCGATGCAGACCGGCGGCGATGCGGCAGTGATGTTCGACGATCTGAAGAACAATCTGGCGCGGCCGCTCGCCGGCATGAGCATTTCCTTCACCTCGTCGCTCTTCGGCCTCGCGGGCTCCCTCGTGCTCGGCTTTCTCGACCTGCAGGCGGGCCAGGCGCAAAACCGTTTCTACAACGAGCTTGAAGACAATCTGACCGCCAAGATGACCCCCGCCGATCACCCGGTCGAGCACTTGCCGGTTGCCGCGAGCCTGCCGCACGATCTGCACAGTGCCATCGAAAAGATCGCCGCGACGGCCGACCAGACGCATGCCCGCGCCACCTCGATCGCCATGGCCAATCTTGCCGATGGCGTCCAGAGCCTCGTGCAGCATATGCGTGCCGAGCAGCAGATGATCCGCGATTGGGTCGAGGCGCAGGCGGCGCAGAACAATGAGGTGAAGGAAGTTTTGAAGCAGATCGCCAGCGAGACGGAGCACGGCTGATGCCCTCCGTCCGTGCCCGGCGCGCTCAGCGCCCGATCGATTATTGGCCGGGCTTCGTCGATGCGCTGACGACGATGCTGCTCGTCATCACCTTCCTGCTCTCGGTGTTCATGCTGGCGCAATTCTTCCTCGCCCGCGAAGTCACCGGCAAGGACACGGTGCTGACCAAGCTCAACCGGCAGATCGCCGAATTGACCGCGCAGCTCGCCTTGGCGCAGACCAACAAGGCCGATGCGGAAAATCAGATTTCCGCGCTGTCCGCGACGCTCGCGACGGAGCAGAAGCGGAATGTCGCGCTGCAGGGCGAGATCGCCGCGGCGGGCGCCGGCGCGGGCAGCGCCGACAAGCGCGTCGTCGCCGCCCAACAGGCGCTCGAAGCGGAGAAGGAAGTCTCCGCCCAGGCGCTGGCGCAGGTCGAAATCCTCAATCAGCAGATCGGCGCGCTGCGCAAGCAATTGGCGGCGATCGAGGATGCACTCGCGGCGTCCGAGACCCGCGATAAGGAATCGCAGGCGAAGATCGCCGACCTCGGCTCGCGGCTCAACATCGCGCTGGCGCAGAAGGTGCAGGAGCTCGCCCGCTATCGCTCGGACTTCTTCGGCCGGCTGCGGCAGATTCTCGGCGACCGGCCGGATATCCGCACTGTCGGCGATCGTTTCGTCTTCCAGTCCGAAGTTCTGTTCGACACCGGCAAGGCGGTGCTGAACCCCGCCGGCGAAAGCGCGCTCGACAAGCTCGCCGCCGCCATCGTCGAGCTCAATAAAGAGATCCCGCCGGAAATTCCCTGGGTTCTGCGCGTCGACGGGCATACCGACAAGCGGCCGATTCAATCGCCGGAATTCCACTCGAACTGGGATCTGTCGGCCGCCCGCGCCATCGCCGTTGTGCAATATCTGATCAGCAAAGGCGTGCCGGCCGACCGGCTCGCGGCCGCAGGGTTCGGCGAATTCCAGCCAATCGATCCGGGCGACAATGACGCGGCCTATGCCAAGAACCGCCGCATCGAATTGAAGCTGACCGAAAAGTGAATTCGAAATTCTGGCTCCTCGCAGCCGCTCTCGCACTCGCGCCGCATCCGGCTTTTGCCGGATGCGATCAAGATACAATCCAGACGGTGTCGGAGGACGGCGACCTGATCGTCCTGCAGTCGGGCGCGTCTTACGATGTCGACTTGGGTGATCAAGCGACGGCCTCGCAATGGACGGAAAACCAAGACGTCTTGGTCTGTCGCGGGAGCAAGATCATCAACAAGGACGAAAACGGTGAATCCATCGACGTCCTGGAGCATCAGCACTGAGTTTCAAGCGGAACGGCAGCCAGGCCGCCTTGCGTTGGCGGCCACGTTCGGTGTAATGCCCGCAGCCTCGGCTCACGAGCCGGGCCGGTAGCTCAATTGGTTAGAGCCGGCCGCTCATAACGGTCTGGTTGCAGGTTCAAGTCCTGCCCGGCCCACCAATCCTATCAAAATTCAGGGTTTTCGCTGGCCAAGGCGGTCGAGGCGGCCGCTTTTCCGTGAGCGCCGCAGCCGAGGTGGCAACGCTATTAAGCTTACCGCCTGATTACGCTGCCGCTGGCTCGGTCTTTCCGCTATGCCGCAGCCCAGATGCGAGCCTTTTTCATGGCATTCACAGCATGTTCCGAGTTTTCAAGCGGCGCGGTTCGCGCCTTGAGCTACTGCCGCAGTCGCCAGCATTTACAAAGCTAGAAGCGGCGATCGCATGGGCGTCTGATTTTTTCAAAGCGCACCCGTCATTTTTTCAGCATGGCGTCGAGGCAATTGAGGTTAGGCGCGTGGAAGCCGGGCCAGCCCAGTAAGGCGCACCACCCGCAAGCGGCCAAGATATCCACCAAGTCAATCGTCAGGTGATGCACTTGACGAAGGACGGGAAGTTAAAGCCGCGAACTGGGATACCGCCTGCCGCCTCGCAACTCATTTCCGCCCTGACCTGGAAACTAACGAGCGTTGAAGCCGCGAGGAAGACGACGGCGCAGAGCGATATAATCGCAAAGTTCCCTGCCTTTGCATTCATCGGGCGGCCTTCCGCGCGAAAAGCGTCCACATGCGGGCGGCGGCGCGGCTCGCGCCCTGACACAGCGCGAAGCTCACAAGAAACAAAACCGCGACAATGGCGATGAGCAAAAAGTCCATGTGGCCGCCGCAAAGAAACGGCGCAGAAGCGCCAGTGCTTCGATTGATACAAACAATTTTCGTAAAAAGTATCCCGCAAAAACTTGCCTTTTGAACGGCTGCATTAAGAATGTGGAAGGATGTGCTTCAACGCCGCGACGTCGTAGCGTTGCCGCTCGTCGCGAAATGCGAGGCAGCCATGAAGCGCTTATGGACAATCATTGGCGCGGCCAACGTGCCCACGAGTTTCAGATGGTATCAATCCTTGCTTGGCCTAAGGGAGTCGGCTCCCGCGCACGATTACTTCGGGCAAATCGTGGACGATGACGGAACCGTCCTGCTCTGCCTTCATAAGTGGGGTGCCCACGAGCATCCGTCGTTGACAAGTCCCGACCACGCCAAGCCTGGCAACGGCCTCTTGCTGTTCTTCCGGGTCGACAACTTCGATGTGGCGCTGGCAGCGGCGCGCACGCTGACACGTCGGCTTGAAGAAGAACCGCATATAAATCCAAACACGAGGACAATGGAATTTTCGCTGCGAGACCCCGATGGGTATTGCGTCACGATAAGCGCGCTCGACCATTGACCGCCATCGCGCTTCCCTGCCTCGGAGCCGCTGAAAATCACGAAATCGTAACTAAAGAAGTCGCTAGGCATCAAAGCAAAAGCACAGCGCCCCTAACGGTCTGGTTGCAGGTTCAAGTCCTGGCCGGCCCACCAGGCCGGTGAAGCTGGCCGCTGACGCGGCCGGTGATCCGTCTAATTCACGACTTGCTCAGGCAAAATTCCTCGCCCATATAGAGGCTATGTCCAGCTCCGGCCTTGAACCGGATATTGGGAGCCGAAAATGTTCATCGAAACCGAACTGACGCCGAATCCGGCGACGCTGAAATTCCTGCCCGGCCGGCATGTGATGCCGGAAGGCACGCTCGACATTCCGGATGCCTCGGGCGCTGCGCAATCGCCGCTGGCCGAAGCTCTGTTCGAAATTCCCGGCGTCGCGGGCGTCTATTTCGGCAGCGATTTCATCACCGTGACGAAAAACGCCAGCGACTGGCCGGCGCTGAAGCCTGCCATCCTCGGCGTCATCATGGAGCATTTCACCTCCGGCGCACCTTTGCTTGCCGAGGGCGTCACCGGCGACCCGGACGACGAGCCGGATGAATTCTTTGCCGCCGAGGATGCCGAGACGGTGGAGACGATCAAGGAGCTGATCGAAACGCGCGTACGGCCCTCCGTTGCCGGCGACGGCGGCGACATCAAGTTCCGCGGCTTTCGCGATGGCACGGTCTATCTGGCGATGAAGGGCTCATGCTCGGGCTGCCCGTCGTCGACGGCGACGCTGCGGCACGGGATCGAAAATCTGCTGCGTCATTACGTGCCGGGGGTACAGACGGTCCAATCCGTCTAGAGCATCGGACCGAAAAGTGCGAAGCGGTTTTCGGACAAATCCGATGCGATGAGAAAGACTTAAAAGCGCCGAGCGATTCGATTCGAACGTCCGACGCTCTAAAGCGGGATGTGAAAAAGTGGATGCCGATTTTCGCGCAAGTCTCGCGCCAGGGTCTTTGGAATCTGATTTTGGGAATTGATTTTGGACCGTTGATCTTGATGCGGAGGGCCGACACGGCCGGATGACACGAATCCTCGCCATCGACACGGCGCTCGATGCCGTCTCCGCCTGCGTTTACGACGATAGCGCCGACGATGTTTTCGTGTCCGAGACGATCGTCATGCAGCGCGGCCAGGCCGAGGCGCTGATGCCGCTGCTTGATCGCGTGGTCTCGAAGGCCGGCGGCTTCGAGACGCTGGACCGGATCGCCGTCACCGTCGGCCCGGGCTCGTTCACCGGGCTGCGCGTCGGCATCGCCGCGGCGCGGGCGATCGGCATCGCCTGCCAGGTCGCCGTGGTCGGCGTCTCGACCCTTGCCGCCTTGGCCGCGCCCTTGATCCTGGCGGGCGAGCCCGGCCTTGTCGTGCCGGCGATCGATGCCAAACACGGCAGCATTTATTTCGCCGTCTTTGGCCCTGACGGGCGGGCGCTCGTCGCGCCGCGCGTCGCAACAGTGCGCGAGGCGGTGCGGCTGCTCGGCACCGGGCCAATCCGCATGGCGGGCTCCGGCGCGCCGATGCTAGCGATCGAGGCGTGGTCGGCGCGGCTGGCGGCGGAGGTCGTTGGCGAGACAGGCGCGCCCGACATCGCCTATGTCGCGCGGCTCGGCCTGCTCGCCGATCCCTATGGCGCGCCGCCGCGGCCGCTCTATCTGAAGCCGCCGGACGCTAAGCCCCAGGAGCAGAGCCAGATCCCGCTCGCGACGGCCTGATGCTCAACTGGTTCAGCAAGTCCGCGACACCCTCGGTCCGCCGCCTCGGCCCGCAAGGCGGCAAGGCCTGCGCCCGGATCCATGCCGAAGGCTTCCCCCATCCGTGGAGCGCCGAGGAATTCGAGAGCCTGCTCGCCGGCCGTGACGTGATCGCCCATGCGGCGACGCTGCCGGCGCGCCTGTGGCGCTGGGGCGCCGGGCCCGCAGGCTTCGTCCTTTCGCGGCAAGCGGCTGACCAGGCGGAGATTTTAACCATCGCGGTGACCGCCAAGGCGCGTCGGCGCGGAATTGGCGCGGCGCTTCTGGCCAATCACCTGCCCACTCTGGCGGCGGCCGGGGTGCGATCCCTATTTCTGGAGGTCGAGGCGGGCAATAAGGCCGCTATCCGGCTCTATGAGAGCTTCGGCTTCCGCCGGGTCGGCGAGCGCAAGGCCTATTACCGCGCCGCCGACGGCAGCCGCGCCACCGCCCTGGTTTTACGCCGGGATCTTTTTTAGCGGCGTGGCGGCGAAAGCGAATCCGGGTTAAAAGGGGCAACTGGCGCCGCCGACTGGCCGCCTGCGAGGACCATGACCGAAACGATCGATTTGCCTGTCGAGGCGGCAGCTGAGCCGCAAACCGCCGCGCCGCGCCGCAAGCTGTTCATCAAGTCATATGGCTGTCAGATGAATGCTTACGATGCGCAGAAAATGACTGATTTGCTGGCGCCTGCGGGCTTCGACGAAACCCAAAACTTGGACGACGCGGACCTCGTCATTCTCAACACCTGCCATATCCGCGAGCGTGCGGCGGAGAAGATCTTCTCCGAGCTCGGCAAGGTGCGCGAGGTGAAGATGGCGCGCCGCGCCGAGGGCCGCGCCACCCAGGTCGTCGTCGCCGGCTGCGTCGCCCAGGCCGAGGGCGGTGAGATCGTGCGCCGCCAGAAGGCGGTCGATCTCGTCGTCGGCCCGCAGAATTATCATCACCTGCCCGATCTTCTGCGCCGCGCCGAAGTCGCGCCGGTGATCGACACGGACTTCCCGGTCGAGGACAAGTTCGATTTTCTGGTCAAGGCACCGCGCCGCGTCACCCAGGCGCGCGGCGTTGCCGCCTTCGTCACCGTGCAGGAAGGCTGCGACAAGTTCTGCACCTTCTGTGTCGTGCCCTATACGCGCGGCGCGGAAGTCTCGCGCCCGGTCGAGAAGATCGTCGCCGAGATCGCCGACCTCGCCGAGGCGGGCGTGCGCGAGATCACGCTGCTCGGCCAGAACGTCAATGCCTATCATGGCGAAGGACCGGACGGGCGCGTCTGGTCGCTGGCCAAGCTCTGCGCACGGCTCGCCGACGTGCCAGGCATTGCACGGCTGCGCTACACGACGAGCCATCCGAACGACATGGACGACGATCTCATCGCCGCGCATCGCGATCTGCCGGCGCTGATGCCCTATCTGCATCTGCCGGTGCAGTCGGGCGCCGATGCGATCCTGACCGGCATGAATCGCAAGCATGACGGCGCCGCCTATCGCGACATCGTGCGCCGGCTTCGCGAGGCCTGCCCGGATATCGCCCTCTCGTCCGATTTCATCGTCGGCTTCCCCGGCGAGAGCGATGCCGATTTCGACGCGACGCTCGATCTTATCCGCGAGATCACCTTCGCCAGCGCCTTTTCGTTCAAATATTCGCCGCGGCCCGGCACGCCCGGGGCCGAAATGGCCGATCAGGTGCCCGAGGCGGTGAAGATCGCGCGGCTCTCCGTGCTGCAAGAGCTGCTCGATGCGCAGCGGCTCGCCTTCAACCAGAGCCTGGTTGGCAGAACTCTTGCTGTCCTGTTCGAGAAAAAAGGGCGGCATGCCGGGCAAATCGCCGGCCGGTCACCTTATCTACAACCTGTCCAGGTCGAGGCGCCGGAGGCGCTGATCGGCCGGATTCTGCCGGTCGAGATCACCGGCCTGGGGACGAATTCGCTATTTGGGCGCCTGGCGCCCGAGGAGACACAGAGGCTTTGAGACCATCTGACCGTTCGATGTCGCTCCGCGGCGATTCCACGCCGGTTCCCTTGGCGCCCGAGGCGCCGGCGCAAGTGACCCTGGCCTTCGACGACAACAAGCACGCCTCGCTGCTCTTCGGTCTCTACGATCAGAACCTCGCCAAGGTCGAACGCAAGCTCGGCGTCGTCGCCAACGCGCTTGGCAATCAGGTCACGATCAAAGGCCCGCCGGACGCCTGCGAACAGGCGCGCGAAGTGCTCGAGACGCTCTATGCCCGCGTCAAGCTCGGGCAAGCGGTTGGCCCCGGCGATGTCGACGGCGCCATCGAGGAGCGCGCGCTGCAAGGCTCGCTGTTCCCCAACGCCGATATCGCGCGCACGCATTTCGAGCAGATCAGCACCCGCCGGCGCGGCGTGGTCCGCGCCCGCAATGCGGCGCAGGACCTTTATATCCGCTGCCTGAAACGCCAGGAGCTTTGCTTCGCCGAAGGCCCGGCCGGAACCGGCAAGACCTGGCTCGCCGTCGGCTATGCCGTCTCGCTGCTCGAACAAGGCATCGTCGAGCGGCTCATCCTCTCGCGACCGGCGGTCGAGGCCGGCGAGCGGCTCGGCTTCCTGCCCGGCGACATGCGCGAAAAGGTCGATCCCTATCTGCGGCCGATCTTCGATGCGCTCAACGATTTCATGGACCCGCGCATGGTCGAACGCGGCATGCAGACCGGCATGATCGAAGTGGCGCCGCTCGCTTTCATGCGCGGCCGCACCTTGACCAATGCCTGCGTACTGCTCGACGAGGCGCAGAACACGACCTCGGTGCAGATGAAAATGTTCCTGACCCGGCTCGGCGAAGGCTCGCGCATGATCGTCACCGGCGATCCGTCGCAGATCGATCTGCCGCCCGGACAGATCTCCGGCCTTGCCGAAGCGATCGGCCTGCTCGCCAACCTTGAAGGCGTCGGCCATATCCGCTTCGCCGATAGCGATGTCGTGCGCCACGATCTCGTCCGCCGGATCGTCACGGCCTATGAGGCGCGCGCGCGCACGCCGGCGCTTGAGGGAAAGGCGCGGCGATGAGCGAACCCCCGTTGATCGATTTCGTCGTCGAAGGCGCGCTTTGGGAAAATGCCCCCGACGTTCCCGGCTGGGTGGCCGCGGCCATCGGCGAAGCGATCCTGAAGTCGGGCGTCAAGCTCAGCCCCGGCGTTGAGATCAGCATTCTGCTGACGGACGACGAATCGATCCAAAAGCTCAATGCGCAATGGCGCGGCAAGGACCAGGCGACCAATGTTCTCTCCTTTCCCGCGCCCGGCAAGATCGAGACGCGGCCGTCGCTTGGCGACATTGCCATCGCCTATGAGACCTGCGCCCGCGAGGCAGGCGTCGAGTTGAAGACCTTTCAAGCCCATGTGACGCATCTCGCCGTGCATGGCTTTTTGCATCTGATCGGTTTCGATCACGAGACGGAGGCGGAGGCCGTTGAGATGGAAACGCTGGAACGCGACATCCTCGCCGCGCTCGGCATTTCCGATCCCTATGCCGTCCGCGTTGCGAGCGTCGAATGAGTATCAACGGAGACCCGGACAGTAGTCACGAAAAATCCGGCAAGCAGGGATTGCTCAGCCGGTTGCGGGCCTTGCTCGGCCTCGGCGGCGGCTCGCTGCGCGAGGATGTGCAGGAGGCGATCGAGGAGATCACCGAAGCCTCGGGCTTCTCGCCGCTCGAACGCGAGATGCTCAACAATGTGCTCTCGCTGCACGAGGTCCGCGTCGTCGACATCATGATCCCGCGCGCAGACATTATCGCCGTCGCGCACGATGCAAGCCTCGCCGAAGTGCTCGATGCCTTCCGCACCGCCGGCCATTCGCGGCTGCCCGTCTATGCGGATAATCTCGACGATCCGCGCGGCATGGTCCATATCCGCGACCTCGTCGATCTCGTCGCCAATCTCACCGACGGCTTCAAGCTCAATGCGCCACGGCCGGCCCAGCGCGGCTTCGCCGACATCACGCTGGCCGAATCCGGCATTCTACGGCCGGTGCTGTTTGCGCCGCCCTCCATGCCAGCGCTCGACCTGCTCGTCAAAATGCAGACGACGCGCACCCATATGGCGCTGGTCATCGACGAATATGGCGGCACCGACGGCCTCGCCTCAATCGAGGATGTCGTCGAGATGATCGTCGGCGACATCGAGGACGAGCACGACGACGACGAGACGCCGAAGATCGAGGAGGGCCCCGACGGCACCTTTATCGTCGATGCGCGGGCGAGCCTTGGCGATGTTTCGCAGGCGCTCGGCCGCGATCTGTCCGAGCTTGTCGATGCCGAAGAGGTCGATACGCTCGGCGGCCTTGTGACAAATCTCGCCGGACATGTGCCGCTGCGCGGCGAGACCCTGACCGCCGAAGGTTTCCAATTCGAGGTTCTTGACGCCGACCCGCGCCGGGTGAAGCGCATCAAGATCCGTCCCGCCGCAAGCGACGAGCCGACGCCCTCGGACGCCGGGGCCCCGGAGGAGGAGGCGCATTCGCCGCAAGCCGGACTTAGCCAAGCCTCAAAAAGCCGGTAGAGCATCGGACCGAAAAGTGCGAAGCGTTTTCGGATGAATCCGATGCAGTTAAAAAAGGGCGCGGCTGGCGATTCGACAGGGCTCTGCGCCCGTCGAGACCCGCGCCGGTTCGGCATGCCTCACCGCTTTCTTTCTCTCAGCCCGCCCGAGATATGTATCCAGTCGCCGAATTCGTGATCCTCGCCGGCGGCTGGCGGCGCCGGCTGATCGCTTTCATCGGCGGCGCCTGCGGCGCGCTGGCGCTGGCGCCCGTCAATTTTCTTTTCGCCATGATCGTGCCGATGACGATCGCGGTCTGGCTCATCGACGGCGCCGCGGAGGCGAAGCAAAGTCCCGGCGCACATTTGCGTTCCGCCGCCGTGCGCAATGCGTTCAGCGCCGGCTGGTGGTGGGGCTTCGGCTATTTTGTCGCCGGCTTCTGGTGGCTCGGCGCCGCCTTTCTGGTCGAGCCGCAGGATTTCGTCTGGGCGATGCCGCTCGGCATTTTCGGCCTGCCCGCCTTTCTCGCACTATTCCCGGCTTTCGGCTTCGCGCTGGCGCGGCTTGGCTGGTCGGCGGGACCAAGCCGTATCCTGATGCTCGCCGCCGCTCTCGGCTTTAGCGAATGGCTGCGCGAGCATGTGCTCACCGGCTTCCCCTGGAACGATTACGGGATGGCGCTCGGCGGTCATCTCGTGCTGGCGCAATTCGCGGCGATCGGCGGCCTGCCGGCGCTCAATGTCCTCACCGTCGCGATCTTCGCCGCACCGGCCTTGATCGCCGATGCGCGCATGAAGAAAGGCCGGCGTGTGCCCGGCGGGCTGATCGTCGCGGCCGCCGCATTGGCGGGCCTCGCCGGCTTTGGCGCCGTGCGGCTGGCGGCGCCGCTGCCCAAAGACCTGCCCGGCGTCAAAGTCCGGTTGATGCAGCCCAATGTCACCGAGGACGATAATTTCAGCGCCGCGCATAAGGACGAGATTGTCGCGCGTTATCTCGCGCTGTCCGACCGTGCGACGAGCCCCGAACATACCGGCCTCGCCGATGTGACGCTGCTGATCTGGCCCGAATCCGCTTTTCCCTTCATTCTGACGGAAGACCCGCCCTCGCTCGCCGCGATCGGCGGCGCCCTGCCGCCGAACACGACGCTTGTGACCGGCGCGGCGCGTGTCGGCATCGTCAGCACCGCCGGACGGGATTATCCCGCCTATTTCAATTCCATGCTCGCCATCGCCCGCGGCGGCATCATTCTCGATACTTATGACAAAGTACATTTGGTGCCGTTCGGCGAATACCTGCCGTTCGAAGCCGCGCTGCGCCATATCGGCTTGCATCACTTCGTCCATATTCCCGGCGGCTTTGCGCCGGGCGCGGCGCATCGGCTGATGAACCTGCCGGGCCTGCCGCCGGTCATGGCGCTCATCTGCTATGAAGCGATCTTTCCGGAAGAAGCCCTGCCGCAAGGGCTGCCGCCCGGCACGGAACCGGGCCTCATCATCAATGTCACCAACGATGCCTGGTTCGGCAACACCGCCGGCCCTTATCAGCACATGGCGCAGGCCCGGCTTTTGACCATAGAACAAGGCTTGCCGATGCTGCGCGACGCCAACACCGGCATCTCGGCGATCATCGATCCCTACGGCCGTGTGCGGCAATCGCTCGGCCTGCAACAGGAAGGTGTGATCGATGGCGCGCTGCCCGAAAAGATTGCGCCGCCCCCCTTTGCACGGGCGCCATTTCTCGCCGGTATCTTAGCCTGGGTTGTAGCGTTTTGCGCCTCGCTCGCGCTGCGAGGGATTGTTTGACAACCGCTAACAACACGGTTTTATATGGCAAAATCTGCTACGGGGGCAAAAACGAAACGCTGCATTGCCGCGCCTCAAACAAGCTGTGAGGCGCATGCTTGCGTTTCATTCGCGTTTCCCACCATCGCGCAAGAATAGAAATCGTCCGACCCGGCTTTTCGTCATGGTCATCCGCTCAAATTATGTAGATTGCCACGCTGCCAGGAATCGATTGCGCTCGATCCCGGACCGCTGCGGCCTGGGAGTATGTGGTACGTGAAGAAGGCTCCGAATCCGATTGACCGCCATGTCGGCAGCCGCGTGCGTATGCGCCGAATCCTTCTCGGCATGAGTCAGGAAAAGCTTGGCGAAGCTCTGGGCCTGACGTTTCAGCAAATCCAGAAATATGAGAAAGGCACCAACCGAATTGGTGCCAGCCGCCTGCAGCAGATTTCACGCACGCTCAACGTTCCGCCGGCTTTCTTTTTCGACGGCGCGCCATCGCAAGACGATCCTTTGGAAAATGGCGGCGAACATCACGCTGTCGCCGAGCCGCCGAGCTCAACCTTCATTCTCGACTTCATCGCCACGGCAGAGGGCCTGCATCTCAACAAGGCTTTCGCCCGCATCCAGGACCCCAAGGTCCGCAAGCGGATCATCGATCTCATCGCCAGCCTCGCGGGTGATGAGCCGCCGGTCGCAGCAGCGCCCGCCAACAACGGCCAAGGCGAAAAGCCCTAAGCACAATTCGTTATAACGAACGCTGAGCCGCAAATGGCTTGACGAAACGAACGGATTGGCCGAAAGTCCATCAAATCGCTTGGCCTTGTGTCCGGTCCCGCCGCAGCCGAGCCGATTTCCACCCCTTTCCAGCATTTGGCGACGTTGGAGTGTTTCGTGCCCCGGCAAAACTATCTGTTTACGAGCGAATCCGTCTCTGAAGGCCATCCCGACAAAGTCTGCGACCGCATCTCCGACGAAATCGTCGATCTTTTCTTCCGCGAATCCGCCAAAGCCGGTATCGACCCCTACCAAGTGCGTGTCGCCTGCGAGACGCTGGCGACGACGAACCGCGTCGTCATTGCCGGCGAGACGCGCGGCCCCGCGCTTTCGCCTGATGTCATCGAGCAAACCGCCCGCAAGGCGATCAAAGCCATCGGCTATGAGCAGGACGGCTTCCACTGGGAGAACTGCAAATTCGAAGTGTTGCTGCACGCCCAGTCCGTCGACATCGCCCAAGGCGTCGATGCTGCCGGCAACAAGGATGAAGGCGCCGGCGACCAAGGCATCATGTTCGGCTTCGCCTGCCGCGAAACGCCGGAGCTGATGCCGGCGCCGCTTTATTATTCGCACAAGATTCTGGAGACGCTCGCCAAGGCGCGCCACGCCCGCGAAGGCGATGCGGCCAAGCTCGGCCCCGACGCCAAGAGCCAGGTGACAATCCAATATGTCGACGGCAAGCCGGTCGCAGCGACGCAGATCGTGCTCTCGACACAGCATATCGATCCGAACCTGTCTTCGGACGACGTGCGCGCCATCGTCGAACCCTATATCCGCAAGACGCTGCCGACGCATTGGATCAATGACAAGACCATCTGGCACGTCAACCCGACCGGCAAATTCGTCATCGGCGGACCGGACGGCGACACCGGCCTCACCGGCCGCAAGATCATCGTCGATACCTACGGCGGCGCGGCGCCGCATGGCGGCGGCGCGTTCTCGGGCAAGGATCCGACCAAGGTCGACCGCTCGGCGGCCTATGCGGCGCGCTATCTCGCCAAGAACATCGTCGCGGCCGATCTCGCCGATCGCGTAACGATCCAGCTCGCCTATGCCATCGGCTATTCCGAGCCGCTGTCGATCTATGTCGATACGCATGGCACCGGCCGCGTGCCGGAAGAGAAGCTCGAACTGGCGCTGCCGCAGATCATGCGCCTCTCGCCGCGCGGCATCCGCGACCATCTGCAACTCAACCGTCCGATCTATGCACGCACCGCCGCCTATGGCCATTTCGGCCGCGCGCCCGAGGCCGATGGCGGCTTCTCCTGGGAGAAGACCGACCTCGTCGACAAGCTGCGCGCGAGCTTCAACTAACGCCGATAAGCCGAACCACACATGATCGACGAACAAGCCCCTGCGGCGCGCCTCTATGGCCGCCGCAAGGGCAAGAAGCTGAGCGCGCATCAGCAGGGCCTGCTTGAAAATCTGCTGCCGCGGCTCGCGCTCGATCCGTCGCGGCCGATCGCCGATGCGACGGCCTTGTTTCCGCACGCCCCAAAAGACATCTGGCTCGAAATTGGCTTCGGCGGCGGCGAGCATCTTGCGGCGGAGGCCGCCGCGCATCCCGATTGCGGTTTCATCGGCTGCGAATTCTTTGAGAACGGCGTCGTCAAGGCTCTGTCGCTGATCGCCGGACAGGACCTCGGCAATATCCGCCTGTATCAAGGCGATGCCGGTGCCATCATCGACACTTTACCGGCGCAAAGCCTCGCCGGTGCCTATTTGCTCTATCCCGATCCTTGGCCGAAACGGCGCCAGCGCAAACGGCGCTTTCTGTCGGACGAAATGCTGAAGCGTCTTGCCCGGATACTGCGCCCGCAAGCGGAAATCCGTTTCGCCACCGACATCGACGACAACGCCGCCTGGACGCTCGCCCGGGCGCTGCGCGCGCCTGATTTCGAATGGCGGGCCAAGACGGCCCAGGATTGGCGCGAACCTTGGGCCGGTTGGGCCTCGACACGTTACGAAGCCAAAGCGCTCGCCGCCGGCCGCCGGCCGGTCTATCTCACCTTCGTGCGGAACTGATCAGGCCGAAAACGATCAAGCCAAGAATGATCAAGCCTTGTAAGGCCCGAAGCGCAGCAGACCGGCGCCGTTGACCTTGAGCCAGCTTTCGGCGTGATCGACATGCGCCGAGAGCTTCCCGAGGATTTTCCAGAATGCCGGCGAATGGTTCATATGGACGAGATGGGCGACCTCGTGCGCGGCGAGATAGTCGAGCACATAGGCCGGCGCCATGATCAGCCGCCAGGAGAAATTGAGCGCGCCGGTCGAAGAGCATGAGCCCCAGCGGCTCGTCGTGTCGCGCAGCGTGATCTTGCGCGGCGTGACTCCAAGCTTGGCGGCATGGCGCGTGACGGCGGATTCAATGTCGCGCTTGGCCTCGCGCATCAGGAAATCCTGCACCCGCCGCGCGACATGCGCGCGCTCGCCGGTCACGCAAAGCAGCGGCATACTTTTGTCGCTCTCGGGATTGGGCGCAGGCTCGACCCAGGCGGTGCCGCGTTGGCGCGGACGCTCGACAATGCGGTGATTGACGCCGCGGATCGGCACCACTTCGCCGCCACCGAATGGCATAGGCGCCGGCAGACGTTGCAGCCGCACGCCGATCCAGGCCGCATGCCGCTCGACGAAATTGCGCGCCCCGATGAGCGAACCGCGCGGCGGCATAGTCAGCACCACGTCGCGCGTCGCCGCGCGGACGCGCAAGGTGAAGCGGCGCGCGGTGCTGATGCGCTTCAAGGCAACGCGAAACGTCTCGCCGTCGTGCGACACGTCGAGGAAAGTGATATCCGATGTTCTTGGTGCGTTCTTGCGGGGACCTGGCATTGGGCAATTTTAGCCGCAGCTAGCCTGAGTCGCCACTAAATCGGCGGCTCAAATTGGCGGCATTTTACCTGCAGCCGGAGGCTGTGGTTGTCTGTTTGTGCATCGCAACACAGAGGGAGAAGGCGTGCCGGCCCCAGCGTCAGACCGGCGCGACCGCAGCGTGGAATTCGCGGATGCGCGGCGCGACGGACTGGCGGAAACGCGAGCCGTTGAAGACGCCGTAATGGCCGACATTGTCCTGCTGATAATGCAGCTTCAGCTTGGGCGGGATATTGGTGCAGAGATCCTGCGCCGCCTTGGTCTGACCGAGGCCGGAAATATCGTCCTTCTCGCCCTCGACGGTCATCAGCGCGGTGCGGTTGACCGCGGTGAGGTCGATGTACTGATTGTCATGCGTCATCTTTCCTTCCGGCAGAAGGTGGCGCACGAAAACCGTCTCGATCGTTTGCAGGTAGAATTCCGCGGTGAGGTCCATCACCGCGAGATATTCGTCGTAGAATTCGCGGTGCTTCTCGGCCGAGTCGCCGTCGCCTTCCATCAGATGATTGAACATCTCGACATGGGCGTTGAAGTGACGGTCGAAATTCATCGCCATGAAGCCGGAGAGCTGCAGGAAGCCCGGATAAACGAGCCGCCGCGCACCCGGATAAGGATAGGGCACCGGATAGATGCAATTGTCCTTGAACCATTGGCTGCCGCGCGACTCGGCGAGCTTGTTGACGGCGGTCGGACTGCGACGCGTATCGATCGGCCCGCCCATCAGCACCATCGACGCCGGAACGTCGGGATCATGCAGTTTCTCGAGATGCGCCACGGCGGCGAGCACCGGCACTGCCGGCTGGCAGACCGCGATCGTGTGCAGCGGCAGCCCATCGTTGCGCGCGCTGAGGGCGCGGAAAATATCGATCATGTAATCGATGTTGTCGTCGAGATCGAAGCCGCCGTAGGCGATCGGCACCATGCGGGCGTCGGCCCAATCGGTGATGTAGACATCGTAAAAAGGGAGGAAGGCCTCGACGGTGCCGCGCAGCAGCGTCGCATAGTGGCCCGACATCGGCGCGACGATCAGAAGCTTCGCCTGCGGCTTATGCGGCCGCGACCATTGCCGTTCGAAATGCAGCAACCGGCAGAAGGAGCGCTCCCAGACGACCTTTTCGAGGATCGGAACCTCGTTGCCGTCGACCACGGTCTGCTCAAGCCCGAAAACCGGCTTGCCATAGCGGCGCGTGAGCCGTTCGAAAATCTCTGCCGAAGCCGCAACATTGCGGCCGACCGGCGTATTCGACAGCGGATTGAGCGGGCTCTTGAACCAGACGCGCGTCACGTCGGAAACGGCACGCGCCGGCGCCACCGCCAGATAAGCGAGTTCGTGCCATTGATAGGAAAAATCGTTCATCGACCTAGCCATCCCCAGCTGTCTCTCTACTTAGGCGGCAACTGTTCGATTGAGCTTAAGTTTCCCGCCGCGGAGCCTTTGCTGCACTGCAACAAAGCTTATTATGGTTATTGTTTAACCGGAACGCAACCCGGCCTTCGCGGGGGGTCCGCCCCGCATGGCCGATTCGCGGCCTCTGCCTAAAGATAGGTTGTCGATCAGCCAGGCACAACGAATTGTGGCTCAGAGTTCATGATAGCCACTGGATAATGCTTCCCGCCTCTGCGTCGAATTTCATTGCATTCGCGTGACAATTGACCGACAGCGAGGCCCCGGACATAGATGCAACAATGACAGAGAATCTCTACCTCGACCTCGGCCGGCGGTCGCGCCGGCTGCGCGTCGACACTCTGGTCAAGCTGCGCTGGCTCGCCGTGTGCGGCCAATTGGTGGCCGTGCTGCTGGTGCGCTTCGGGCTCGGCTTTCCCATCCCGGTCGGCATCTGCCTCATCTTCATCGCCGGCTCGGCCTGGCTGAATATCGTGCTCACCTTGCGCTACAACCGCAGCGACCGCCTCAACGACACGCCCGCGGCCGCAATCCTTGGCTACGACATCGTCCAGCTCGCCGCGCTGCTCTATCTCACCGGCGGCATCGAGAACCCGTTCGCGGTTCTGTTTCTCGCGCCGGTGATGATCGCCGCGGTCTCGTTTTCGGCGCGCACGGCGATCGGCCTTTTCATTCTCATGGTCGTCGCCGCGACGGTGATCACCTTTTTCCATCATCCGCTGCCGTGGACGCAGAATTCACCGTTTCAGCTTCCCTCGCTCTATAGCCTCGGCATCTGGGCCGCCGTCACGGTGAGCGCCGCCTTCACCGTGATCTATGCCTCGCGCATTGCCGAGGAGACGCGCAAGCTGGCCGATGCCTTTGCCGCGACCGAGCTTGTCATCGCCCGCGAACAGCTCTTGAGCCAGCTCGACGGACTTGCCGCCGCCGCCGCGCATGAGCTCGGCACGCCGCTCGCGACCATCAGCATCGCTGCGAAAGAATTACGCAAGCAGCTGCCGCCCGGCAGCTATGACGACGACGTCGGCCTGATCATTCAGGAGATCGGCCGCTGCCGCAGCATCTTGAGCAAGCTCGCCTCATTGGGCGAAGACGAACCGGGCAGCATCTTGCAGGAGATGAGCCTCGACCTCTTGATCGAAGAGACGGCGTCGCCCTATCGCGGCTTCGAGATTGCGATCAATGTGGTCAAGAACGGCGTCGCGCCGGAGCCGGTGACGAAACGCAACCCCGGACTTCTGTACGGCCTCGGCAATCTGATCGAAAACGCCACCGATTTCGCCAAGTCGGAGGTCCGCATCATCGCCCGCTGGAACAAGAGCATTCTGGAAATCACCATCGAGGACGACGGACCGGGCTTTTCGCCCGACGTGATCGGCCGCATCGGCGAGCCTTATGTGACGACGCGTGCCGGCCGGCATACCAAGCATGAGGAGGATTCGGGGCTCGGCCTCGGCCTGTTCATCGCCAAAACGCTGCTCGAGCGCTCCGGCGCGACCGTCATCATCAGCAATCGGCTGCCGCCGCAATCGGGCGCCCGGATCACCCTGCGCTGGCCGCGAAGCCGGTTCGACTCCCATGCCGAGACGGCGCAGAGCCTCGCCGCCCGCCTCGCCCTGGAGCAGCGCGGCGACGGCCGGCGCATCGCCCAATGGCCCGCCCATTGACGCAATCGATTTACCATTCGGAACTGTCGATTTGCCATTTCGCCGCGGTATCGGCAAAAAGGTCGCAGCACCGGCCGCCAAGCGGCTTTCGGACCGTCCAATCCGACGAATTTCCCATTCTAGGGCGCAGCAAATCGCTCTAATATAGCCAGAGGCTTCAAGGCCATGACCAAATCAGACCCCTTTGAACCGATCTCGGGGGCTAGGGTGGAAACGACCGCGATCTTAGGGGATCTGCCCGAGGACAAGACGCTGCTGATCGTCGACGACGATCGGGCGTTCCTGACGCGGCTTGCGCGCGCCATGGAAGGGCGCGGCTTCATCGTCACCTCTGCCCAATCGGTCGCCGAAGGCTTGGCCGTCATCGCCCATGCGCCGCCGGCTTTCGCCGTGATCGACATGCGGCTCGCCGACGGCAACGGCCTCGATGTCATCTCCGAATTGAAGGCCAGGCGCCCCGAGGCGCGCGCCATCATCCTGACGGGCTATGGCAATATCGTCACCGCGGTGACGGCGGTGAAGCTCGGCGCCTTCGATTATCTGGCCAAGCCCGCGGATGCCGACGACATCTATGCCGCGCTGATGGCGACGCATCATGACAAGGCGGAAGTGCCGGAAAATCCGATGTCGGCCGATCGGGTCCGGTGGGAGCACATCCAGCGCATCTACGAACTCTGCGGCCGCAATGTCTCGGAGACGGCGCGGCGGCTCAACATGCACCGGCGCACGCTCCAGCGCATTCTGGCCAAGCGCGCGCCGCGCTGATCAGACCGGACCGAAACTCAAAATCTCCGGATCGGTCAGCCCGTGCAGCCGATGCGCGGCGGCATGGGCGAAGCGCATCAACATGGCGCGCCGCGTCGCCGCGGCAAGCCGGTGCTCCGGGGCTTCGCGCAGAACCGCCGCGCCGAAGGCATCGGCGACAATCAGCCCGGCATCGTCCGGCATGATCTCCGGCGCGAGATTATCGGCGATCGCGAAATAGAGCCGGTCGCAATGGGCGCGATAATCCGGCCATTTCTGGTCGGCGCGAAAATCGGCGAGCGATGATTTGATCTCGACGATGACGATCGTTCCGTCCGCCGCCAGGGCCACGACGTCGGCGCGCCGGCCGCTCGCCAGCGGCAATTCGGTCAAGGTCGAGAAACGCAAATTGCGCAGCAGGCGCCGCGTGCCGCGCGCAATCGCCAGCGCCATATCCGACTGGCGGCCGTCGACGACCGCCAAAGGGCTGATAGGCTGCACGGGATTTAGGCGGCGGGCGTCACGCCGAGCTTGGCTTCGAGCGCTTCGATCCGCTTCTTCAAACGGTCGTTCTCGTCGCGCGCGGCGATCGCCATTTCGCGCACCGCTTCGAATTCCTCGCGGGTGACGACATCCATGGCCGACAGGAAGCGCTCGACCTGCGCTTTGACGACGCCTTCCGCCTCGCGGCGCACGCCATGCGCCATTTCGGTCGCATCATTCATGAGGCGGGAGAAATCGTTAAACACGTTGCTGCGGGTTTCGGGCATGGCACGCTCCAGCTTTCATTCGTTCAAGCGTCATTTCGTTCCCTTTATGTTGCGCGTTTTCGTTTCTGCCGCAAGCGCAAACGGGCCGTCTTGACCTGACCGTCGCCGCGTCGCATCACCGCCGCAGATTTCAGCCAGATTCGGGCGATGCTGCTTCTGATCCCCTATCCCGCTATCAATCCGGTGCTGGTCAATATCGGCCCGCTGCCGATCCGCTGGTATGCGCTCGCCTATATTGCCGGGATCATCTTCGGCTGGGCCTATGTGCGCCACCTCGTCAGCCGGGATAAGCTCTGGGGCAGCGTTCCGCATCCGACGCCGGCCAGCATCGACGATCTCGTCGTCTATGTCGCTTTTGGCATCATCCTTGGCGGCCGCGCCGGCTATGTGCTGTTCTACAACCTGCCGGTCTATCTCGCGCATCCGCTTGAAATGTTCGCCGTCTGGAAGGGCGGCATGTCGTTTCACGGCGGTCTCATCGGCGCCATGCTCGGCATCATCCTCTTTGCCCGGCGGGTCGGCGTGCCGATGCTCTCGGTCATGGACGCAACCGCCGCCTCGGTGCCGATCGGCCTCGCGCTGGGGCGGCTCGCCAATTTCATCAAGCCCGAGCTCTGGGGCCGCCCGACCGACGTGCCCTGGGCGATGATCTTTCCAGGCTCGGACGGCCAGCCGCGCCATCCGAGCCAGCTTTATGAAGCGGGCCTCGAAGGCGTCGCGCTGTTCCTCCTCCTGATGCTTGCGGTGCGGCTGGGCGCGCTGAAACGTCCGGGCCTCGTCACCGGCCTCTTCGCGCTCGGCTATGGGGTGGCGCGGATCATCTGCGAATTCTTCCGCGAGCCGGACCCGCAGCTCGGCTTCCTCTTCGGCGGGGCGACCATGGGCATGCTGCTGTCGGTGCCGCTGATCCTCGCCGGGCTCGTCCTCATCTATTCCGCGCTGCGCGACAGGGCGGCATGAACGCGCTGGCGCAAGAGATCGCCGCGATGATCGCGCAAGACGGGCCGATGAGCCTCGAGCGCTTCATGACGCTGGCGCTCCAGCATCCGCGCCATGGCTATTATCGCGCGCGCCGGCCGATCGGTGCTGCGGGCGACTTCATCACCGCGCCGGAAATCCATCAGATGTTCGGCGAATTGATCGGCCTCTGGTCGGTCGAGCTCTGGCAGCAGATGGGCGAGCCGTCGCCCTTCCGGCTCATCGAGCTTGGCCCGGGACGCGGAACGCTGCTGGCGGATTTTCTGCGTGCCGCACGGCTGCGCCCGGCCTTTTTACAGGCCGCCGAGATTCATCTCGTCGAAGCGAGCGAAACGCTGATCGAGGTGCAGCGCGAAACCTTGGCCGGGGTACCAATTACCTGGCATACGTCGATCGATAGTCTGCCGGACGGGCCGTCGATCATCATCGCCAATGAATTTTTCGATGCGCTGCCGATCCGCCAATATGTGCAGACCGAAAAAGGCCTCTGCGAACGCAGCGTCGGCCTGAATGCGGATGGCGGGCTCAGCTTCGGCCTCATACCGACCGGTGTATCGGCGCCCGCCGCCGCGCCGCAGGGCGCGATCTTCGAAGTCGGCGCCGCGGCGCAGGCGGTTCTGCGCCGTCTCGCGGCGCGCATAGCGAGCGCCCTGCTCGTGATCGACTACGGGTATATCCAGCCCGGCGCCGGCGACACGCTGCAGGCGTTGCAGAACCACAGGCCCGACGAACCGCTGCGTGCGCCGGGCGAAGCTGACTTGACGGCGCATGTCGATTTTGCCGCGCTCGCCCGCGCTGCGACCGCCGAAGGCGCTATGGTTTACGGCCCGGTCAGCCAAGGCAAGTTTCTCGCCCGTCTCGGCATTTTCGAGCGCGCCACGGCCTTGAAGCGCAAGGCGACGCCGGAGCAAGCCGCAGCGATCGATGCCGCGCTCTCGCGTCTCGCAGTGCCGGGCCCGCAGAGCGGCCCAAAAGCCAGCATGGCGGAGCTGTTCAAGGTGATGGCTGTTCTCTCGCCCGATCTTCCGGCTCCGCCGGGCTTCGACACCAGTGCAGGACACGCGCCATGAAAGCCGAAGCGGTCTATCTCGAGTGTCTCAAAGCCCCCGGCCTGGCGCATGGGTTCTTCACCCGCCGCGGCGGCGTCTCGACCGGCGTCTATGCCTCGCTCAACGGCGGCGTCGGCTCGAACGACGATCCGGCGCGTGTCACCGCAAACCGCCACCTCATGGCGCAGGCGCTCGGCATCGCCGGCGACAATCTGCTCGTCCCGTTCCAGATCCATTCGGCGACGGCATTGCACGTCACCGCGCCGTTTGCCGCGGATGCGCGGCCGCGCTGCGACGGTCTCGTCACCGCGACGCGGGGGCTCGGCCTCGGCGTCACCGGTGCCGATTGCGGCATCGTGCTCTTCGCCGACCGCGAGCGGCAGATCATCGGCGCGGCCCATGCCGGCTGGAAAGGCGCGCTCACCGGCGTGCTCGAAGCGACAATCGCCGCCATGGAAGAGATCGGCGCAGAGCGCACGTCGATCATCGCCGCGCTTGGCCCGACGATCGGACCCAATTCCTATGAGGTCGGGCCGGAATTCTTCGCCCGCTTTCTCGATGCGGCGCAAGATCATGCGCAATTCTTTAAGCCATCGACGCGGACGGCGCATTTCATGTTCGACCTGCCGCGCTTCATCGGCTTTCGGCTCGAGAAGGCGGGGATCGGCGCTTTCGCCGATTGCAATATCGACACCTATACCGACGAAGCGCGCTGCTTCTCCTACCGGCGCACGACGCACCGCAACGAGCCGGATTACGGACGTCTCATTGCTGCAATCGCGTTGGTTTAAGCACGCTAATTTGAGCGGCGTGACGCAACGGTCAGGCCGGATCGCGCGTTGATCCTTCCGATGTTCGCGGGGGAATGGAGGCTCAAATGCCGCGCCGAACCGCCAAATTGCTTTGCCTGACGACAGCCTTTTGCTTCACCGCAATGCTTACAACGGACACCTTCGCTTTCGGCCATGGCGGCGGAGGCGGGGGCCACTTTGGCGGTGGTGGCGGGCATTTCGGGGGTGGTGGTCACTTTGGCGGCGGACATTTCGGCGGTGGCCACTTTGGCGGGCATTTCGGGGGCGGACACTTCGCCCGATTTGGCGGTGGCCATTTCGGTGGCCGCCATTTCGGCGGACATTTCGGCCATGCACATTTCGCCCGCGCCCATGGTTTCGGCGGGCATGGTTTTGGCGCACATCGTTTTGCCGGCGCGCGTTTTGGCCATGGCTTGAATGCGCATATGGCCGGCGGCTTCGCGCATGGCTTTGCCGCCGGCGGCTGGCGCAATGGCTATAGTGCAGGTTGGGGCGGCGGTTGGGGTTGGGGCGGTGGCTGGGGCGGCGGGCTGTTCTGGCCGTATTATTATGACGACGCGCTGCTCTATGCGCTCTGGCCCGGCGCTTTTTACGATCCGTTCTTTGACTACGGGCCGGATGATCTCTTCGCCGGCCTCTTCTGGCCTGGCGGCGGTTATGATTATGACGCCTACGCCGGCGATTTTTACGGCGGTAGCCTTTATTATGCCCGCGCGCCGGAGCGCGGGCATCGCCGCCATCATCGCGAGCCCGTGGAGACGCAAGCCAATGCGGCCGATGTTTGCGCGGCTTCCGCGCCGGGCGTGACCGACTTGCCGCTCGCGCGCATTGAAAAAGCGATTCAGCCGAGCGCCGACCAGACCAATCTTCTAAACGATCTCAAGACCGCAGCCGGCAAAGCCAACGAATTTCTGCGTGCGGCCTGCCCGAGCCAGCCGCCGCTGACGCCGGTGAGCCGCGTCGCGGCGATCGCCAAAAGGCTCGACGCGACTGAGCAGGCGCTCGGCACGATCCGTGCGCCGCTTGCCAAGCTTTATGACTCGCTTGGTGATGAACAGAAGCAGAAGTTCGACGCCATCGCCTTGGGGCGTCATCGCCGCGCGCCGAAGAAGACGGAGCCCGGCGATTTCGTCGCCCAGTGCAAGGAACGCGCGCAGCAATTCACCGATCTGCCGGTGCAGCAGATCTCCGACACGCTGAAGCCGACCGGCGACCAGAAGAGCGCCTTCGATACGCTGAAGCTGACCTCCGACAAAGCCGCCGCCAATGTCGAAGATTCCTGCCCGGCGCAGGCGCCGCAGAATGTGACAGCGCGTTTCGACGCGATCGACACGCGGCTCAAGGCGATGAAGAGCGCGATCGATCTCATCGCGCCGAAATTGAAGGATTTCTACGCGACGCTCACCGACGACCAAAAAGCCCAGTTCAATCTGATGACGGCGCCACGTGCGCCAGCGCAGACACGCGGCTAGAGTATCGGACCGAAAAGTGCGAAGCGGTTTTCGGACACATCCGATGCGACGAGAAAGACTTAAAAGCGCCGAGCGATTCGATTTGAGCGTCCGACGCTCTAATCGGTGAACACCGTCGCATAGGCGGCAAGCGCCGTATTAAGCCCGCCGCTTCCGGCGCTCGTGGCATTGTCGCCTGGCTGGACGAGGCAGAGGGTGGCCATCTGCGTGCTGGAACTGGTGCGCACGGGAGATGGCAGAATCGTCGGTGCCAGCAGGGCGACGACGGCGTCGGACAATTCCTTCGACTGCTGCGCAAAGCTCTTCAGCGGCGCGGTCTGCGCGACCGTCCCACGTGTGAATTGCACCGCCCTCGGTCCGACCCCGGATATCGCCATGAACGCTCCCCTAGACTTATGGCAAAGTCATAGCTCCGCGGGGCTTCAGCTTTCTTTTTTGATTTAGCTAAAATTTGAGCGATCTCGCGGAAATCAGCCGCCGCGGATGGTCGTGTAGATCAGCGCCGCGCCGGCAACCGCCATCACCACGAACGCCAGCCAGACGAAGAAGCGCGAGAGCGGGCCGCCACGGTGCTGGCCAAGAATGTCGGCCCGTCCATTGAGCCGCGCGATGACGTAAAGCAGCGGCACGGCGGCGATGCCGTTGAACACGGCCGTGTAGACCAGCGCTTTGATCGGATCGATGCCGACGAAATTCAGCGCCAGCCCGACGAGAGTCGCGACCAGGATGACGCCATAGAAGCCGCGCGCCTCGCCGAATTTGCGCGACAGCCCCTCCTTCCAGTCGAGCGCCTCGGCCATGGCATAAGCCGCCGATCCCGCCAGAACCGGAATCGCCAACAAGCCAAGACCGACGATTCCGAAGGCGAAAATATCGCGCGCCATTTGGCCGGCATTGGGGAACGAACGGACCAGAGGCTCCAGTGCGGCGGCCGCATCCGCCGCGGTGTTGATGTTCTTCACGCCATGCGCGAAGAGCACCGTGCCGGTGGTGATGATGATGAACCATTGCACGATTTGCGAGGAGAGCATCCCGATCGCGGTATCGATGCGCATGTTCTCGATGAAGTGCGGCGGCAATTGCAGCGGCCCGCTCTTGCCGGCGCGCGCGGCGATCGCCTGTTCCTCCTCGACCTCCTCCGAGGCTTGCCAGAAAAACATGTAAGGCGAGATCGACGTGCCGAAGACGCCGGTGATGATGAAGAGAAACGCAAACGAAAATTCGACATGCGGGACGATCGTCGCATGGAAGATCGCGCCCCAGTCCTTGGCGACGAGCAGCGCCGTCGCCGGATAGGCCAGCAGCGCCAGGGCGAGCCATTTGAGAATGTTCGCATAGGCCGGATAGCTCAGCCAGATTTCGAGCGAGATGACGATGGCGACGGTCAGAACCGCAAGAAGCCAGAACGGCGCCGGATAAACCAGCCGCACCGCGGCGGCGACAGCGCCGATATCGGCACCGATGTTGATGACATTCGCAGCAAGCACCAACAGCACGATGGCAAGCAGAACCTTGCGGCTGTAATGCTGCTTGATGACGCCGGCGAGGCCCTTGCCGGTGACGGCGCCGATGCGGCCGCAGCATTCCTGTACCGCGAGCAGCAGCGGCACCTGATAGGCCGCCGTCCAAAGCATGCCGAAGCCGAATTGCGCGCCGGTCTGGGAATAAGTCGCGATGCCGGACGGGTCGTCATCCGCCGCGCCGGTGATGAAGCCCGGCCCGATGATATTGATGAGCGAACGAAGCGTGTGACGAGGTTTTTTCTGCGCCGTGCCGGGTTGGCGGTGATACCAAAGACGGCGCATGCACTCCCCCAAATTCCAGACGGTTGCTAACGCAGTTTGACTTTATGCTGGGCGACGGGAATCTGCGCCCGCACCTTGTCGATCAAGCCGCGCTCGATCCGGGTCGAGACAATGCCGACCCCATCCGAGGCCCGGGCGATCACATGGCCCCAAGGATCGGCGATGAGCGAATGACCATAGGTCGCCCGTGTCGCATCGCCGACTTTATGCATGCCGGTCTGCGCCGGGGCGCAGAAATAGGTTTCCGTCTCGATCGCGCGGGCGCGGCAGAGAACCTCCCAATGGTCCTTGCCGGTCAAGAGCGTGAAGGCGGACGGCAAGGCGATGATATCGGCGCCCTTTTCGACCAGCGCCTGGAAAAGATCGGGGAAGCGCAGATCGTAGCAGATGGCGCAGCCGATGGTGAACCCCTCAGCTTGATAGACGACGACCTGATCGCCCGGCTTGAACGACAGGCTTTCGCGATATTGCGTGCCGTCCGGCGCGGTGATGTCGAACATATGGATCTTGCGATAGCGTGCAATCTCATGGCCGTTGCGGTCGAAGACCAATGTCGTATTGTAGATGCGGTTGTCGTCGGGGATTTTTTCGAGGATCGAGCCGGCGTGGATGAAGATGCCGTGATGGCGCGCCAGCGCCTGCATCGCGGTATAGGCCGGACCTTCGCCGAGGATTTCGGCCGCTTCCTGCTTGTCGGCGCGCTGGCCGCCGAGAAAATCGAAACATTCCGGCAGGCCGACCCAGTCGGGGCGCTCCTGCGCAACGGCCTGTTCGATCAATTCGCCGGCCGCGGCAATATTCGCGGCCTTGTCGTGGCGCGAATTCATCTGGATGAGGCTGATCTTCATACGTCTAGTTCGCGGGGATCGCGGACCGAGTCAAATGAAAATCCGCGGCCCGCAATGACGCCGCGCAACCGAGGGTTACGCCGCCTCGCCCAATGCTTCGGCGAAGGTGCGCACGTCGGCGAGGACGCGCGCCGCCAGCGTATCGAGCTCGCGCGCCAGGCCGACAAGCGATTCGGCGTGCTGGCTGGTGAGCGATGCAGCCTTCGCGACATTTTCGACAAAGGACGACGTCGCCGACGTGCCGGACGCGGCGGAGCGTACGTTGCGGGCGATCTCCTGGGTCGAGGCGCCCTGCTCCTGCACCGCGGAGGCTATGATCGCCGAAATCTGCTCGATCTCGCCGATCTTGGTCTGGATCGTATCGATCGCCGTCACCGAACTGTCGGTCGCCGCCTGCATGTCGGCGATCTGGGCGGAGATGTCCTGCGTCGCGCGGGCGGTCTGGGTGGCGAGCGTCTTGACCTCCTGCGCGACGACGGCAAAGCCGCGGCCGGCCTCGCCGGCACGTGCGGCTTCGATCGTCGCGTTCAACGCCAGAAGATTGGTCTGGGCCGCAATGCGTGAAATCAGGCTGACGATGTCGCCGACGCGACGCGCCGCCTCGGTGAGGCGGGCCATGCCGCTCGAGGTTTCGATGCTCTCCGAGACCGCGCGCTTGACGACGGTCGTCGACTGCACGACCTGGCGGCTAATTTCCTCGATCGAGGCGAGCAGTTCCTCCGAGGCGATGGCGACGGAGGACACATCGCCTGCCGCGTTCGACGAGGCGATCTTGGCCTGCGAAGAGCCTTCGGCGGCGTTGCGGGCGCCGGCGATCATGTCCTGCGAGGCGGCGGACATGCGCCGCGTCATTTCCGTCAATTGTCCGACACGGCTCGAAAGATCGCTGGAGAATTTCTCGACCTTGTCGCGGATGGCCGCTTCGCGCAGCAGACGCTTTTCGCGATCGTCGCGGGCGCGGATTTCGGCCACAAGCTCGTTGTTCTTCTTGACCCCATCGCGGAGCACGCGCAACGCCCGGGAGATCGCGCCGATCTCGTCATTGCGCTCGGCGCCGTCGATCTCGATATCGGCATTGCCGGCCGCCAGCGCCGACATATGCTTCGCCAGAATGTCAACCGGCCGGGCGATGGTGAAATAGGCGATGGGCGTCGAGATGATCAACACCAGCACACAGCCGAGCGCCGAGCCGAAAAGCAGATCGCGGCTCAACTGCCCTGCGGCATGATCGAGCTCAATGGCCTCAAGATGGGCGGTCTGGGGGTCGGCGGTGACGATCGCATGGGCAAGGTCGCGCACCTGGAGGGAGGCAAGATAGGCCACCACACTCAGCGCGACGAGAAGACCGATGTAAAGCAGTTGCCTCAGTATTAAGCTTCGGCCGATGGAAAGATTACCCATGAGTTTGCCTCTGCCGCACGTAAACTGGACAATATGTCCGATGCGCTTCATGGGAAGTTAACGACGCGGCCCCGCGGCCGTAGATTTTTGCGAGCTACCGGCGGAAAAGCCGGGACGGAAGGAGCACTTATGTCCCTCGTCGTCGCGGTCCAGATGGATCCGATCGAGAAAATCAACTTCGCGGGCGATTCGACCTTCGCCTTGATGCTGGAGGCGGAAAAGCGTGGCCATAAGCTCTTCCACTACACGCCCGACAGGCTGACCTGGGACGCGCACGGCATCAGTGCCGTTGCGGCGGAAACCCAAGTGCGCGACCAGCCGGGCGATTATTTTACGCTGCAGGCGCCGGTGCGTCTCGAACTCGCGAAGGCCGATGTCGTGTTGCTGCGGCAGGACCCGCCCTTCGACCTTGGCTATATCACCTCAACGCATCTGCTCGAGCAATTGCCGCCGCATGTGCTCGTCGTCAACGACCCCGCCGCAGTGCGCAATGCGCCGGAAAAGCTGTTTGTGATGGACTTCCCGCAATTTATGCCCGCGACGCTGATCAGCCGCGACAAGGCCGCCATCGCCGCCTTCCTGGAAGAACACGGGGAGATCGTGGTCAAGCCGCTGCATGGGCACGGCGGCGCCGCCGTCTTCAAGCTCAGCCGCAAGGATCCGAATTTCGGATCGCTCTACGACCTCTTCGCCACGACCTTCAAAGAGCCCTGGGTCGCGCAGAAATTTCTGCCGCAGGTCGCCAAAGGCGATAAGCGCATCATCCTGGTCGATGGCGCACCAGCCGGCGCGGTCAACCGGGTACCGGCGGAAAACGACATCCGCGCCAATATGGTGCGGGGCGGCGCCGCGGCCGCGGCCGAACTCACGCCGCGCGAAAAGGAAATTTGCGCCGTGATCGGGCCGGAGCTGAAACGCCGCGGCCTGCTTTTTGTTGGAATCGACGTGATCGACGGCTATTTGACGGAGATCAACGTCACCTCGCCGACTGGCATAAGGGCGATCCGCAAGACCGGCGGCCCTGATGTCGCCGCGCTCATCTGGGATGCCATCGAGGCAAAACGCGCCGCCCGGCGCCAAGATATCAACGCATGAGCATCAAAGCATGAGCCTCAGCGAACTTGCCACGCCTCAGGACCGGCCCCGCCGCGGCAGCGCGATGCTCCCCCCGGCCCAGCTTTTCGACCGGGCGGCGATTGCCGCGGCCATCGCGACTGCGCACGACACCGGCCTCGGCCCCGACGATCTGCGCAAGACCGCGCTCGATCTTTTCCGCGCCGGGCTCGAGGCGGGACGCGCCTGCGCCCACGCGGTTTTCGATGCGACGCGCGGCGGCCTCGCCTGCGCCGGCAATCTGTCGAAGCTCGAAGACGAGCTGATCCGCGCGCTGCACGATTTCACGATCACTTATCTCTCTCCGCCGCCGTCGGCCGGGGCTCGGCCGCTCGTCATTGCCGCGGTTGGCGGCTATGGCCGCGCGACGCTGGCGCCGGGCTCCGATATCGACCTTCTGTTTCTGCTGCCCTCGGACGACGACAATTGGGGCAAGCGCGTCACCGAATCGGTGCTCTATCTGCTCTGGGACCTGAAGCAGAAGGTCGGCCATTCGACGCGCTCGGTCGAGGAATGCCTGTCCCAATCGCGGCGCGACATGACGATCCGCACCGCCTTGCTCGAAGCACGTTTCATTCTCGGCGACGAAAAACTTTTCGCCGACATGTACCGGCGCTTTGACAAGGAGATCGTTCAGCGCAATCCGCGCGAATTCGTCGTCGCCAAGCTCGCCGAGCGCGACGCCCGCATCAGCAAGGAAGGCAAGACCCGCTATCTCGTCGAGCCCAACGTCAAAGAGGGCAAAGGCGGGCTGCGCGACCTCAATTCCCTGTTCTGGATCGCCAAATATGTCTATCGCGTGCGCGAAGCCTCGGAGCTTGTCCAAGCCGGCCTGTTCACGCCGCGCGAATACCGGCGCTTCTGCCGCTGCGAGGAATTTCTATGGCTCGTGCGTTGCCAAATGCATTTCCTTGCCGGCCGCGCCGAGGAAATTCTGAGCTTCGACATGCAGCGGCCGATCGCCGAACGGCTCGGTTATCCCGGCCGCGCCGGCCTCTCCGGCGTCGAGCGCTTCATGAAACATTACTTCCTGATCGCCAAGGAAGTCGGCGATCTGACCGCCGTGCTCAGCGCCCGGCTGGAGGAGCGCCACGCCAAGCCCGCCGCCGTGCTCGACCGATTCCACATCCGCGTGCGGCGCCCGGACAAGCGCGTCAAGGAATTCGGCTTCACCATTGAAAACGGCCGGCTGAAAGCGACGCGGCCCGACGTCTTCAAACACGATCCTGTCAACCTCATCCGCATGTACTGGCTCGCCGATCGCGATGGCGTCGCGCTGCATCCAGACCTCGTCCATCTCGCGATTTCGAATCTTTATCTGATCGATGCCAATCTGCGTGAGGATCGCGAGGCGAACCGGCTGTTCCTCGACATTCTGACCTCGCGCAATTCGGCCGAGGCGGTGCTGCGGCTGATGAATGATTCCGGCGTGCTCGGCCGCTTCGTCCCGCCCTTCGGACGCATCGTCGCGATGATGCAGTTCAACATGTATCATCACTATACGGTCGACGAGCATCTGCTGCGCGCCGTCGGCTATCTCGCCGAGATCGACGCCAACCGGCATCGCGACGATCTGCCCCTGACCGATACGATCATGTCCTCGATCGACAAGCGCCGGTCGCTCTATGTCGCGGTCTTCCTGCACGATGTCGCCAAGGGCCGCATGGAAGATCATTCGGTCGCCGGTGCTGCCGTCGCGCATCAATTGTGCCCGCGGCTCGGGCTCAATGCGGCCGAGACCGAGACGGCCGCCTGGCTCATCGAAAATCACCTGCTCATGTCGGATACGGCGCAGCGGCGCGATCTTGCGGACCGGCGCACGATCGAGACTTTTGCCGCCCGCGTGCAGACGATGGAACGGCTCAAGATGCTGTTCCTGCTGACGGTCTGCGACATTCAGGCGGTCGGGCCCGGTGTCTGGAACGGCTGGAAGGGCGAATTGCTGCGCACGCTTTTCCTCGAGACGCAGATCGTGCTGGGCGGCGGCCATACCAAAACCGAGCGCACCGCGCGGATCGAAAGGGGCAAGGCCGAATTGCGGGCGCAATTGCCGAACTGGTCGGATGCCGAATTCGCCGCCTACGCCATGCGCCATCCGCAAGCCTATTGGCTGCGCGTCGATCTGCCGCGGAAAATTCGCCACGCCCGGCTGCTTCACCGCACCGAGGCCGACCTGCCCGAGCCGATCATCGACATTCAGACGGACACCTATCCCGGCGTGACCGAGATCACGCTAATTGCACTCGACCATCCGCGGTTGCTGTCGATCGTCGCCGGCGCCTGCGCCGCCGCCGGCGCCAATATTGTCGATGCGCAGATTTTCACCACCACCGACGGGATGGCGCTCGATTCGTTCTTCGTTTCGCGGACCTTCGAGCGCGACGAGGACGAATTGCGTCGCGGCGAGCGCATTGTGCTCGCCATCGAACAGGCTTTGCGCGGCCAGATTCGCTTGGCCGATGTCGTTGCCGCCAAACGCGCCGCGGCCGCCGCCAAGGGCACGCCCTTCGATGTGCCGCCGCAGGTCTCGATCGATAACGAATTGTCGAACCGCTACACCGTGATCGAGGTCTCCGGCCGCGACCGGCCGGGGCTGCTCTATTCGATCGCCGACATTCTCTCGCGGCTCAATCTCAACATCGCCTCGGCGCATATCGTGACCTTTGGCGAAAAGGCCGCCGACGTCTTCTATGTGACCGATCTGACCGGCGCCAAGATCACCACCAGCGGACGCAAGGCCTCGATCCGCCAGAAACTGCTCGACGCCTTTCCGAGCCAGGGCCCGGCGGCGGCGGCCGAAGCCCCTGTGGCGGCGGCCGCGCCATGAGATAAAAGCCCCGCTTTGGCTTGATTTTCTCCGCCCGAGCCATGATATCGGCGGAGATTCCAGCACCATGCGCGCCCGGGGCGTGCCATTCCTCAATTCACGAGCAGCGGACCCGCCATGCCCGACGAAACATTGCCTGAGACCAATTTGCCGAACCCGGAGGGCGATGCGCCGTCGACCGCCGAAAATACGCCCGACCCGTTTGTCGTTCTGCAGAATCTTCAGCGCGAGAACGGCGAGCTCAAGGACCGGCTTCTGCGCACGCTGGCCGAGATGGAGAATTTACGTCGCCGCACTGAAAGAGAAGTCGCCGACGCCAAGCTTTATGGCATTTCGAGCTTTGCCCGCGACATGCTGAGCTTTGCCGACAATCTCCGCCGCGCCGTGGACAATATTCCGGATGAATTGCGCAAGAGCGCCGACAGCGCGGTCAAGACGCTGACCGACGGCCTCGAAGTCATCGAACGCGATTTCATCGCGCGGCTGGCGCGCCATGGCGCCAAGAAAATAGAGCCGCTCGGCGGCAAATTCGACCCCAATCTGCATGAGGCGCTTTACGAAATACCCGACGAGACCGTGCCGAACGGCACCGTCGTGAAGGTGGTCGAGGACGGTTATACGATAGGCGATCGAGTTTTACGGCCGGCGAAAGTCGCCGTTTCGCGCGGGCCGCGTTAAATCGACCGATCGCATCGTCTGCGATCCGCTGGCACTTTGAGCGGCCCAGATCTTTTAAGCGGCCCTGCCCTTCGCGCGTTCAGCATTGGCGCGCTCGGCACAGGTCGCGCGCAGGCGATTGACCTCGTCTTCGGTCAGAAGATCGATGCCAACGAATCGATTCTCGGCATCGCCCGCCCGGATCAGTTCGTCGAGCTTGACCTGGATCGCCGCACCGTCGCGATTCTGCGAGCTCTGGATGAGGAACACCATGAGGAAGGTGATGAGGCTCGTCGCCGTATTGGCAACAAGCTGCCAGGTGTCCGAATAGTGAAATGACGGCCCCAGAACGGCCCAAGCGACAATCAGCAAAAGCGAAACGCCGAAAGCCATGGGCTGACCGGCGACATGCGCGCAGCCGGCTGCGAACTTCGAAAAAATGTCTTTCATGACGGCACTCACAACGAGCCACAATTTTCAGGACAACAATCTGCGCGCCGCAAAGTTCCGCTGAAGGCGGCTTGCGCGTGTGCGGAACCGAAAGGCCATGATCCGGTTAGCCCCCGCCTTCAAAAAGGAGGACGGATCATGAGTTTCGGAAAAGGCTTACTGCTTTGGCTGATCGGTATTCCGATCCCGGTGATTATTATTCTCGCGCTTTTCTTGCATCATTGAGTCGAGTCACTTTGTGGCGAAACCGTCCGGCGAGGCGGAGGGTTTCGTCACGCGCCGCAGCGTGAGGTTGATGCGGGCGCCACCAAGGCGCTCTAAAAGGCGCTCCGAAAGCCGCTCTGACGTGCCGGGCAGGATGCGCGCGACGCCGTGATAAGCGAGCCGCGCCTTGCCGGCGAGCACCAGTGCATCGCCCGAAGCCAGGATCAAGGATTGCGTCTTGCCGCCGCGCGCCGCGCCGCCCCAGCGGAACAGGCAGGAGGCGCCGAGCGATAGCGAGACGACCGGCGCGGCAAAATCCTCTTCGTCGCGGTCCTGATGCAAGCCCATCCGCGCGTCGGGACAATAAGAGTTGACGAGACACGCTTCCGGCGGATGCGGATACTCGCCAAGCTCGCTCCAAGCTCGCAGCGCCAGCGCGGGGATCGGCGGCCAGGGCCGGCCGGTCTCGGGATGCGTCGCCTGATAGCGATAGCCGGCACGATCCGACGCCCAGCCAAGCGCGCCGCAATTCGTCATCTCGACCGAGAACGGTTTGCCGGTCTTCGGCATCTGCGGCCGGAACAGCGGCGCTTCGGCGATCACCGCTTCGATCTCGGCAAGCAAGGCTTCCTGCGCCGCAGGGTCGAGATAGCCGGGCGCATAAATCAGCCCGTCAGCAAATGTCTCCCGCGTGCCGGCCAAGAGAGTCATTGAATCGCGCGTGTCATCGAATCGCTGACCCGAGTTTCATGCGGCGACGAATTGCCGATAGGCCTGTTCGTCCATCAGGCCATTGAGCGCGGCGGCATCATCGACGCGCAGGCGATAAAGCCAGCCTTTGCCCTGCGGATCGGCGTTGATCTGCGACGGCTCGTCAATGGCGTCCTGGTTGATTTCGATGACTTCGCCATCCGCCGGGGCGACGGCGTCCAAAGCCGACAACGCCGAGACCAGCAGGGCGGCGCGATCGCCCGTCTTCAGAATGGCGCCGAGCTTCGGCAATTCGACGGAGATGAAGGGGCCGGCTCCCTGCGCGGCGTGACGGGTGATGCCGACGACCGCGACTTCGCCATCGAGCTTGAGCCATTCATGCCGATCGGTGAATTTCAGCATGGCCGTTTCCGTCACGCGTTAATCGACTTCGGGCAGCAGAACCGTCTTCGAAGCCACGGTCGAGTCTGGCTTGAGTTCATAGATGAGCGCTGCGCCGGTCGCGATCTCCGCATCGAGGATCGTGTCGCGCGTCAAACGGTCCAGCACCATGACGAGCGCGCGCAGCGAATTGCCATGCGCGACGACAATCGTGCGCTCGCCGCCCAGCACGCGCGGCAGGATCTCCTGACAATAATAGGGCAGGACGCGGGCGATCGTATCCTTCAAGCTTTCGCCGCCCGGCGGCGGCACGTCATAGGACCGCCGCCAAAGGCGAACCTGCTGTTCGCCCCAGCGTTCGCGCGCTTCATCCTTGTTGAGGCCGGAGAGATCGCCATAGTCGCGTTCGTTCAGCGCGACATCGCGCAGCGTCGCGAGGTTCGGAACGCCAAGTTCATCGAGGATGAAGGTCAGGGTCTTTTGCGCGCGGCCGAGCTCGGAGGTGAAAGCCTGATCGAAGCCGAGACCCGCCGCCTTCAGCGCCCGTCCGGCGCCGCGCGCCTCGGCCACGCCGAGCGTCGTAAGACCGGGGTCCTTCCAGCCGGTGAAAAGGTTTTTGAGGTTCCATTCGCTCTGCCCGTGCCGCACGAGAACGAGAAGCCGTTGCATGGAAAATTCCTATTTCAGGCCGAGCACATCGGTCATCGTGTAGAGGCCGGGTTTGCGGCCGCGCGCCCAGAGCGCTGCCCGCAACGCGCCGCGGGCGAAAATGGTTCGATCCTCGGCCTTGTGGGTGAGTTCGATCCGTTCGCCGGGCCCGGCGAAAATCACCGAATGGTCGCCGACGACCGTGCCGCCGCGCAAGGCCGCAAAGCCAATCGCCCCCTCGTTGCGTGCGCCGGTATGGCCGTCGCGGCTTTTCACCCATTGTTCGGCGAGCGAAATGCCGCGCCCGCGCGCCGCCGCTTCGCCCAGCAGCAAGGCGGTGCCGGACGGCGCATCGACCTTCATGCGATGATGCATTTCGACGATCTCGATGTCGAACTCCGGCCCCAGCGCCAGCGCAACCTTCTCCACGAGATTGGCAAGAAGATTGACGCCAAGGCTCATATTGCCGGATTGCACGATGGTGGCGTGATGGCTCGCGGCTTCGATCTTGGCGCGATCCTCGGCCGAAAGGCCGGTCGTGCCAATCACGTGGACCATGCGCGCCTGCGCCGCCAAGGCGGCAAGCTCGACGCTCGAATGCGGCGAGGAGAAATCCACGATGCCGTCGGCCGCAAGCGCCGCCGTGAGCGGATCGCTCGAAATCTCAATTCCGAGATGACCAGAGCCTGCATAAATGCCGGCATCCTGGCCAAGCGCGGCGCTCCCCGGCCGCTCCAAGGCCGCGGCAAGGGTAACGCCCGGCGTCTTGGCGATCAATTCGATCAAGGCGCAGCCCATGCGGCCCGCCGCGCCGGCCACGATGAGCCGCATCTCGCTCATAAAATCTTCCCCGGATTCACCCGCCGTCTATAAGGCGCGCCAGCGCCAATGAAAAGTCGAAGCGCCGTCACGGGCGGGTCACAGAGCCCGACTATCGTCCATCTTGACCAGGGGAGCGTTCCGGCAGTGCGCCGGGCAGGCGAACCGGAGGTACGTTCGCTTGTGCTTGCCCCTCGGTCACATGTTGCGGCGTTGCGTCAAAGTTGCGTTTGCGTTGAGTGTTCCGCGCGTAGCCATTATCCCCGCGCCGTGGCGATTTCGTGCTGGATCGCCTCGGCTGCGGCGCGTGGATCAGCCGCCTCGGTGATCGGCCGGCCGACGACGAGATAATCCGCCCCCGCCGCAATTGCCGCTGCCGGCGTCGCCACCCGCTTCTGATCGCCCGCTTCCCCGCCGGCCGGGCGAATGCCCGGCGTGACGAGGATGACATCCGGCCCAATGTTGCGGCGAAGCTCCGCCGCCTCTGAAGCCCCGGCGACAAGCCCGTCGATCCCCAGCGCCTTGGCCTGTTGCGCCCGATGCGGGACGAGATCGCGCACCGGAAAGCGGTAGCCGGCCGCGGCCAAGTCGTCATCGTCATAGGACGTCAGCACCGTGACCGCGAGCAGCTTGAGGCCGCTGCCGGCCGCGCCTTCCTTCGCCGCCGCCATGGTCTGCGGAAACGCATGAACCGTCACGAAGGTCGCGCCGCGGCGCGCAAGCTGCGCTGTCGCGCGCTTCACCGTATTCGGAATGTCGTGCAGCTTAAGGTCGAGGAAGATTTTCTTGCCGCGCGCCGCAAGCTCATCTGCCAGCGTGAAGCCGTCGCCGCTATAGGCCAGCTCCATGCCGATCTTGTAGAAGGAGACGCTGTCGCCGAGCGTCGCGACGAGCGCGCGCGCCTGCGCCACATCGGGCAGATCGAGCGCGAGGATCAGCCGGTCGGACGGCTTGATCAGGCTCACGCCGCGCCCCCGCCGCGATAGATCCAGACACGGGCCGGCGGAAAATTGCGCCAGACCCAAGGCGATATCTTCAGCCGGTGCGGCGGCGCCAGCTTCAACGGCATCGGCGAAAACAGGCTGTAGGAGAATTGGACGAAGGGTCCGTCCGGCACCATCAGCGAGAAGGCTTCCGCGAGCAAAGCCGCGCGCTGCGGCTCCGGCCGGGTGATGAGCGGCAGGCTGGACACGACGGCGATCGCCTTTTGTGTCAGCCGCGCGCCGAGCGTCGCTTGCAAATTATAGGCATCGCCCTGCAAGACCGTGACGCCCGGGAAGCGGGCGCGCAGCAAATCGCAGAAGCCCGGTTCGTATTCGATGAGAAGCAGCCGGCCCGGCGCCACGCCGCGGTTCAGCAGCGCCTCGGTCATCACGCCGGTACCGGGACCCAATTCGATCACCTGGCCCGGCTGCGCCGGATCGATCTCAGCCGCCATGGTTGCGGCGAGTGCTGGCCCCGAGGGCGTCACCGCACCAAGGAGCAGCGGATTTGCCGCCCAGGTGCGCAGGAATTGCGCGGCATCGGCGCGACGGCTTTGCGGCGTAGGGGATGGTAGGCTCAAGATCGCCTCGGAATGGGGTTCGAACGCGCGCCAAATTCGCCGACTGGATCGCCAGCGTCAAGCGACACGCCCCGCCCCTAGCTACCGAGATTCTCGAAAAAGTCCTTCATCTTGGCGAAGAAGCCGGACGATTCCGGATGCGTATTGTTCGACGACAGGGATTCGAATTCGGCCAGGAGCTCGCGCTGGCGCTTGGTGAGGTTCTGCGGCGTCTCGACATTAACCTGAATGTAAAGATCGCCGACGTCGCGCGAGCGCAGCACCGGCATGCCCTTGTTGCGGACTTTGAACTGTTTGCCGGATTGCGTGCCCTCCGGCACTTTCACCTTGGTCTCGCCGCCATCGATCGTGCGCACGGCGATCTCGCCGCCGAGCGCCGCCTGGACCATCGAGATCGGTACGCGGCAGAACAGGTCTGCGCCATCGCGCTGGTAAAACGGATGCGGCTTGGTGGCGACGAAAATGTAAAGATCGCCGGGCGGACCGCCGCGCAGCCCCGCCTCGCCTTCGCCGGCCAAGCGGATGCGCGTCCCGTCCTCCACACCCGCCGGCACATTGACCGCAAGGCTGCGCTCGCGCGTCACGCGGCCGGTGCCCGAGCAGGTCGTGCAAGGATTGTCGATCACTTCGCCCTGGCCGTGGCAATGCGGACAGGTGCGCTCGATCGAGAAGAAGCCCTGCTGCGCCCGGACGCGGCCATAGCCGCCGCAGGTCGAGCAGGCGCGGGGCTTGGCGCCGGGCTTCGCGCCGGAGCCTGTGCAAGCCGTGCAGGCGACGGAGGTCGGCAAAGTGAGATTGGCGGTTTTGCCAGCGAAAGCTTCTTCAAGGCTGATTTCGAGATTGTAGCGCAGGTCCGAGCCGCGCGTGGCGCCGCTGCCGCGGCCGCCGCGCCGGCCCATCACATCGCCGAAGAGATCGTCGAAAATATCCGCCATCGAGGCGCCAAAGCCATCGGCCGTACCATTGGCAAAGCCATTGCCCTGTTCGAAAGCGCTGTGGCCAAAACGATCATAGGCGGCGCGCTTCTGCGGATCGGAGAGGCACTGATAGGCCTCGTTGACCTCTTTGAATTTGACCTCGCAGGTATGGTCGCCTGGATTGCGGTCGGGATGGAATTGCATCGCGGCCTTGCGAAAGGCCGACTTCAATTCCCCGTCGCTGCATGTCCGCACCACGCCGAGGGTTTCATAATAGCAGATCTTGCCCATTGCCTATCAGTCCCTGCGCCGCCCCCGCGGCGTTTTACGCTTCGAATCCTAACGCGATTCGGCCGAGATCTTGCGCGCGCGCAACCTTTTCACTGACCCGAACCACAGATAAGCGGCACGTTCCGCCTTGCCAACCGCCGCGCGGACGCAAAAAGGCCAGGCGTGACCGCCTGGCCCTTTCGCAATTTTCCATCCGCCGCACGGCAATCAGGCCGATTTCTTGTCGTCGCCGACTTCCTTGAAATCGGCGTCGATGACATCGTCCTGCGCGCCGCCTTCAGAGCCGGCTCCGGCTGCGCCGGTCTCGCTCTGCGCTTTGTACATGGCTTCGCCAAGCTTCATCGAGGCTTGCACGAGCTCTTCGGTCCGCGCCTTGATCCCCGCGAGGTCTTCGCCTTCGAGCGCCGTCTTCAGCGCCGCGACGGCGGATTCCACCGCGCTCTTATCCGCCTGCGAGACCTTGTCGCCATATTCGGCGACGGATTTCTCCGCCGTATGGATCATCGCTTCGCCGTGGTTCTTGGCATCGACCAATTCGCGCCGCGATTTGTCTTCGGCCGCGTGCAACTCGGCATCCTTGACCATCTTGTCGATGTCGGCCTCGCTGAGGCCGCCCGACGCCTGGATGCGGATCTGCTGTTCCTTGCTGGTCGCCTTGTCCTTTGCCGTGACGTTGACGATGCCATTGGCGTCGATGTCAAACGTGACCTCGACTTGCGGCACGCCGCGCGGCGCCGGCGGAATGCCGACGAGATCGAACTGGCCGAGCAATTTGTTGTCGGCTGCCATCTCGCGCTCGCCCTGGAAGACGCGGATCGTCACCGCCGTCTGATTGTCTTCGGCGGTCGAGAACACCTGGCTCTTCTTGGTCGGGATCGTCGTGTTGCGGTCGATCAACCGCGTGAACACGCCACCCAGTGTCTCGATGCCGAGCGACAGCGGCGTCACGTCGAGCAGCAGCACATCCTTGACGTCGCCCTGCAAGACGCCCGCCTGAATGGCGGCGCCGATCGCCACGACTTCATCCGGGTTGACGCCCTTATGCGGCTCCTTGCCGAAGAAGTTTTTGACGACTTCCTGCACCTTGGGCATGCGCGTCATGCCGCCGACGAGGACGACTTCGTTGATCTCGCCCGCGGTGAGGCCGGCATCCTTCAACGCCTTGCGGCACGGCTCGACGGTGCGCTGGATGAGATCATCGACAAGCGCTTCGAGTTTGGCGCGCGTGAGCTTCAAGGTGAGATGTTTCGGGCCCGAAGCATCGGCGGTGATGTAAGGCAGGTTGATCTCGGTCTGCGTCGCCGAGGAGAGTTCGACCTTCGCCTTTTCCGCCGCTTCCTTCAGGCGCTGCAGGGCGAGCTTGTCCTTCTTGAGGTCAATGCCCGTTTCCTTTTTGAACTCGTCGTTCAAGTAATCGACGATGCGATTGTCGAAGTCCTCGCCGCCAAGGAAGGTGTCGCCGTTGGTCGACTTCACTTCGAACACGCCGTCGCCGATCTCGAGGATCGACACGTCGAACGTACCGCCGCCGAGGTCATAGACCGCGATCGTGCCCGAGCCCTTCTTGTCGAGACCATAGGCAAGCGCCGCCGCCGTCGGCTCGTTGATGATGCGCAGGACTTCGAGGCCCGCGATCTTGCCGGCGTCTTTGGTCGCCTGACGCTGGGCATCGTTGAAATAAGCGGGGACGGTGATGACCGCCTGCGAAACCGGCTGGCCAAGATAGGCCTCCGCCGTCTCCTTCATCTTCTGCAGGATGAAGGCCGAAATCTGCGAGGGCGAATATTGCTTGCCGTCGGCCTGAACCCAGGCATCGCCGTTCGACGCACGAATGATCTTGTAAGGGACGAGCGACATGTCCTTCTTGGTCATGGGGTCGTCAAAGGTGCGGCCGATGAGCCGCTTGATCGCGAAGAAAGTACGCTCCGGATTCGTCACCGCCTGACGCTTGGCCGGCTGGCCGACGAGCCTCTCGCCATCGTCCGTAAAAGCAACGATGGAGGGCGTGGTGCGCGCGCCTTCCGCATTCTCAATAACTTTGGGCGTCGTCCCTTCCATCACCGCTACGCATGAATTGGTGGTGCCGAGGTCGATGCCGATAACTTTAGCCATGTCGTTTGTCCTTTCGAGCCGCAAGACCGGCCGGACCCCGAAGCGATCCGGCGATGGGCGGACGGGTAAAGGCCGCCCGGTCCCCGATAGAAGTCAATGTGGTAGCGCCGCAGGAGGGCGCAAGATGGGGGCTATATAAGCGGGTCATTTTTCGACGCAAGGCAAGCCTGTTGCGGCGTTCTCTGAGCGTACCCGAAGCTCGACCGCTGCGACAGGGCGCGGACCGGCGGCCTATCGGAGAAAATCCGTCTCAAGATGATCCGCCTAACCGAAACCATGGTTACGGAAGCGAGGTGCCGGATGCACCGCTCGCGGGGACGCGGCGGCGGTTTCCGTGCGCGAAATCACACATCAAGCTTCATCTAAATCGTTTATTAGGCGATCAGAGCGTTTTTGCCCGTTAGATTGGCATGTTGCACGGGCCATATTGGCGCTGGCTTGGAGGGGTCATCATGCAAGCGATCGTGCGCTGTCTTATCGCCGGAACCTTCTTCGCCGGCGCCGTAATGCCGGCATCGGCCCATTTCCATCATCATGTGCCGAACTGCTGGGCCGCCGGCCCAGGCCTCGTCGTCAAGATGAGCCATTATCAGCAGCCAGACGGCACCTACGATCAGCTTTCGGACCTCGTCCGGGACGTCAACGGCACGCCCTGCGGCATTGATTGCCCGGCCCCCTCGCGCATTCTCCTCGCCAGCCCGCCGCCGGTTTATTGCAACTGAGCATCGGACCGAGAAGTGCGACGCGGTTTTCGGATGAATCCGATGCGGTGCAAAAGATTCACGAAAAAAGCTTAGTTCGAAAACCGCGGGCCGCGGCGCGCCTCGGCGAGCGCCAGCGACAGATCATGCGCGAACAGCGCCTTCTCGTCCGGCCCCAGAAAATTGCCGACCTCGACGCTGCGGCCGCGTGAGATCAGCGCGACCTTCTGCACGCCATATTCCTCGTGGGTCTCCTTATGGAGATAGACCCAGGACGGGTTGAAATGCCATTCCGCCCGCGCGCCCTTGGGCGAGACTTTGGCGAGCGAGAGATCGATCGGCGTGACGTTCACGTCCTCATAGGCCCGCGCGGCGCGGAAATTGGCCCGGAAGGCGAAATAGAAGATCGCCACGTCAAGCCCCATGAACCCGGCCACGGGCCAGGCGCCCAACACCACGAACGGAACGGTGGTCGCGAAGCTGATCGCCGAGAAGATGCAGAGCAGGATCCAAAAATTGCGCTCGCTCAACGAGCGGTGCGGATGCAGGCGCACGGCATAAATCCGCTGCACGGCAGGATCGGGCGGATCGCCGTTTTGACGATCGATCATGTGGATCGGGCGGTCGTCCATCGCGGCGCGCTCTTCTCCCGGCTCTCGTCGAATTCTATAAGCATCTAATGGCGCCCGTCATCAGAACCAAGCCGAAACCTGCCGCAAAAGTTCCGGCCACGCCACGCAAAGCAGCTGGCAAACCGCGGGCCGAGCGCTGGCCAAAGCCCGTGCCGCCGCAGACCGTGGCCGAGATTTTCCGCCGCTTTGCCGAGGCCAATGCCCATCCGCGCGGCGAATTGCACTCCAAAAACGCCTTCACCTTTCTAGTCGCGGTGGTTTTGTCGGCGCAGGCGACCGATGCCGGGGTGAACAAGGCGACGCCGGCGCTTTTCGCCCTCGCGGACACGCCGGAGAAAATGCTGGCGCTGGGCGAGGACAAGGTCCGCGACCTCATCAAGACGATCGGCCTTTATCGCGCCAAGGCCAAGAACATCATCGGCCTGTCGCGCGCCCTGGTTGAAAATTTTGGCGGCGAGGTGCCACGGACGCGCGAAGCGCTCGAAACCCTGCCCGGTGTCGGCCGCAAGACCGCGAATGTCGTGCTGAACAATGCCTATGCCGAGCCGGTGATCGCCGTCGACACGCATGTCTTCCGCGTCTCGAACCGCATTCCGCTCGCCCCCGGCAAGAATGTGCGCGAGGTCGAAGACGGGCTCGAAAAGGTCGTGCCCGACGCCTACAAGCTGCACGCGCATCATTGGCTGATCCTGCACGGGCGCTACATCTGCCAGGCGCGCAAGCCGCAATGCTGGCGCTGCCTGATCGAAGACCTCTGCCGCTGGCCCAAAAAGACGCCGAGCCCGGCGCCGTGATAGGTTGGCGATTCGAGAGGATCGATCGTGAATGAGCCGCGCCGCCTGATCGCGCCGGAAGAAGCTGCCGAGGACCAGGATGCCTCGCTGCGGCCTTCGACGCTTGCCGATTTCACCGGCCAGGAGACGGCGCGCAAAAACCTGAAGATTTTCGTCGAGGCGGCCAAGGCACGGCGCAGCGCGCTCGACCATGTCCTCTTCGTCGGCCCGCCCGGCCTCGGCAAGACCACGCTTGCCCAGATCGTCGCGCGCGAATTGGGGGTGAATTTCCGTTCGACCTCCGGACCCGTGATCGCCAAGGGCGGCGACCTCGCGGCGCAATTGACCGCGCTCGAAGAGCGCGACGTGCTCTTCATCGACGAAATCCACCGGCTGAACCCGGCGGTCGAGGAAATCCTTTATCCGGCGATGGAGGATTTTCAGCTCGATCTCATGGTCGGCACCGGCCCCGGTGCCCGCTCCGTCAAGATCGATCTCGCCAAATTCACTTTGGTCGGCGCGACGACGCGCGCGGGCCTGCTGACGACGCCGCTGCGCGACCGGTTCGGCATTCCGATACGGCTCGATTTCTATACTGTGCCAGAACTCGAAATCATCGTCCGGCGCAATGGCCGCCTGCTCGGCGTCGCCATCACCGACGATGGCGCCAATGAGATCGCCAAGCGGGCGCGGGGCACGCCGCGCGTTGCCGGGCGGCTGTTGCGGCGGGTGCGCGATTTCGCCGAGGTCGGCGCTGCCAAGCAGGGAATCACCCGCGCCGTGGCCGATCTGGCGCTGCGGGCGCTCGATGTCGATGCCATCGGCCTCGACATGATGGACCGGCGTTATCTCGGGCTGATCGCGACAAGCTTCGGCGGTGGCCCGGTCGGGATCGAAACGCTTGCCGCGGCGCTCTCCGAGCCGCGCGACGCGATCGAGGACATTATCGAGCCCTATCTGATCCAGCAGGGCTTTCTCCAGCGCACGCCGCGCGGCCGCCTGCTGACGCCGCATGCCTTCCGCCACCTTGGGCTCGAAGCGCCGGCGGCCCCGCAGCAATACGGGCTTTTCCGGCAGGGCGAGGAACCGGATTGAGCCGGCCGATGCGCGCCGCCGCCTTGTATGGCCGGGACGCCCATGTTATCTGCGCCGCCTACCGCAGCCGGGGTTGGAGAGGTGGCAGAGCGGTTGAATGCACCGCACTCGAAATGCGGCATAGGTGAAAGCCTATCGGGGGTTCGAATCCCCCCCTCTCCGCCAGCCTACGCCCTGACGTACTTCGAGCGGCTGGCTACCAAAACCCGTCAGGGCGCAGGGTGATCTCCCGAAGCTGTAAGGCAGCGCAGGGAGACCGGAGCCGCCCGATGAACGCGCGAAAATTCGCAACCGGCAGGCGTTTGCGTGCAGCGCAGAAGAAAGTTAGCCTCTTTTGCCCCCTGTTTTGGGGAATAGAAGGAGTGCGAAGATGCGTGTTAGAGCAACTATCGTCGCTATCGTCACAGGACTTCTCATCGCCAGCGGCGCGAAAGCCGTTAACGTTCAAGAAACCGTTGAAATGATTACGATGGCCGACCTTGTGATGAAGGACGGCACGACGATGCATGCGCATGTCGTCAGAATGAACGGCAAAATGTATGTCATGATGCCCGTGGACGAGCTCCCGGACTATCTGCATCAGCAGCTTTTGAAAGTCATGCCGCAATAATACTTGCTTTATTTACGTCGGCCTGGCCTCGCAGCGCCAAGCTGCGAGGCTTCCTTGCAAAGAATTGATATTATTTGGGTATCGTCCGCCTGAGCGATTTGACCGGAAGTGAATCCCAGGTCAGGACACGGTCCTCGCCACGGAAATAAAAGCAGCCCGCCGCCAGTGCGAGATAGAGAAGCGCAACCGTCCAGCCAAGCGCGTTCATCATGCCCGACGTCGTGCCCCATAGCGTCACGACCAGGCCGATCTGGTTGGCGATGCCGGCACCCGTCAGGATCGCATTGCGTGCATCCCGATCCTGCACATCCTTGGCGAACCAGAAAATAAGGCCGACGCCGAGCAGCGCGACGCCGAAATAGCGGAACGCCAAGAGCGCATCCTCGTGCGCGACGATCCCGTAAATGCGGGCGACCGCGCGCGGGATGGCGAGAAATCCGAGCGCGAAAAGCACGGCGACGGCGGCGCTGACAACGAAGAAAGCTCTGCTGTTCATTTGAACCTCCCGCGTATGGCCGCGCGAGACCGAATTGAGCGCCTCTCGCGCTGCCTTAAAATGTTCTTTTGCAAAATAAGCCGCGGCCCACTTAACCCGAGGTACGGCTACGCCCACGATCATACATAGATTGGGCGCGTTCGGATAGCGGCGCTCTAAGCCAAGCCCCTGATAGCGCAAATGCCGTGCCGCGGCACGCACCGTTGACCTTGATCGATTTGACGGGCAAAACTCAGACTTCGTGTTAGGCTTGCGTTTCGATTCAAGTCGAGAGCCGGGGAGGGCCACTTGCGCTCACGCGTCATCCACCTCATCAATCCCAAGACCGATTCCCTCACAACGCGTCCAATCTACTTCAATCGCGCCCTTTATTCGCCGCTCGCCGGACTGCTGGCTGTCGCGGCCTGTATCCCGCGCGATCAATATGAGGTGATCCTGACCGACGAGAATATCGAAACGATCGACTTCGATATTGAATGCGACCTCGTCGGCATCTCGGCGATGACGAGCTACGTCAATCGCGGCTATGAGATCGCTGACAAGTTCCGCGCCAAGGGCGTGCCGGTGGTGATGGGCGGCGTCCACCCGAGCTTCATGCCGAAAGAGGCGTTGCAACATTGCGATGCCGTCGTCATCGGCGAAGTCGAGCTTATCATCGACAAGCTGCTCGACGACCTAAAGCACGGCGAAATGCGCGGCACCTATCGCGCCAGCGGATTGCATCCGATGGTCAATGTGCCGATGCCCCGCTACGACCTTCTGAAAAAGAACCGCTACGTCAACCGCACCTTCGTGCAGACCTCGCGCGGTTGCCACCAGGGCTGTACCTTCTGCGCTGAGCCGCTGATGAACGGGCTCAAATTCCGCTACCGGCCGGTCGATGAAGTGATCCGCGAGATGGAGAATTGCGGCGAGCGCATCATCTCCATCAACGATGCCGACTTCTTCGGCACGCCGGAGCGGCCGAAGGAAGTGATGCGGGCGATGAAGGGCCGCGGCTTCCAATGGCAGGCGGGCGTCACCTCGAAGCTGGCGCAAGACGACGCGATGCTCGAACTCGCGGCGGAAAGCGGCTGCACCCTGCTCAGCATCGGCTTTGAATCGATCTCGCGCTCGACGCTGACCAGCGTGCATAAGCACGTCAACCGGCCGGACCAGTTCGCCAAGCTGGTCGAGAAGGTGCATTCCTACGGCATCATGGTCTTCGGCCTGTTCATGTTCGGCTTCGACGGCGACGACCTCAACGTCTTCGACGATACGGTGAAGTTCAACGTCGAGGCCGATTACGACGCCTGCGCCTATTCGGTGCTGACGCCCTATCCCGGCACGCTCACCTGGTACGAGTTGCGCAAGGCCAATCGCATCTTCTCCTATGACTGGACGATGTACGATCAGGGCCATGTCACCTATACGCCGGCGCAGATGCAGCCGGATGAATTGCGCGTCGGCCATGCGCGCGCCTATGATAATTTCTATGGCCTGCCGTCGATGGCGCGGCGTTTCCCGTGGGACAAGCGCCATAAGGCGCAATGGACGGTCTATAACGCCTTCATGCGCAAGGCGGCGAAGACCGATCACATCGATTCGATCGCCTCGGTCACGGCCGATCCGCCGGTCGCGCCGATGCCGCCGCTGCTGCCGATCAAGAAGGAATGGCGTGCCGCCGTGCTCGAAGCGGCCGGCGCGCCCGATCCGGAGCCCTCGGCGCATCTGGCGCCAGCGCCGATCAGCTGCGACGTCGGCGACAATCAGGCCGGCGCCGTCGCCGCGGAATAACAAAGCGGAATAAATAAAAAAGCGCCCGTGATCCCCGCGGGCGCTTTTGCATTTTTAAGACACGCCCGGAATGCTAGTGCAGCTTGACCTCCGGCTCGGCACGATGCGACAGGCCGCGCGCGAGAATGCTGAGGATGACCCGGCGGCCGCCGTGCAGCGCATATTCGTGCATCTTATAGAGCGAGCGATACATCAGCCGCGCGAACCAGCCTTCGACCCGGAAATTGCGGCCGATGATGAAGCCCATGAGATTGCCGACCGTCGTATATTTGCCGAGCGACACGAGCGAGCCAAAATCGCGATAATGGTAGGGCTCTAGCGGCTTGCCTTCCATCTGGTTTTGGATCTGCTTGTAGAGATGGCTTGCCTCCTGGTGCGCCGCTTGGGCGCGCGGCGGCACTGTCGCGCCGGTGTCGTCGAGCGGACAGGCGGCGCAATCGCCCATCGCGAAAATATTCGGATCGCGCGTCGTCTGCAGTGTCTGGTGCACCACAAGCTGGTTGATCTTGTTGGTCTCGAGGCCGCCGATATCGCGCAGAATATCGGGTGCCTTGACGCCCGCCGCCCAGACGACCAGCTCGGACGGGATGAATTCGGCGCTCGCCAGATGAATGCCATCGGCCTGGATGGCCGAGACCCGCGCATTGGTTCGCACCTCGACGCCGAGGTCCTTCAGAGTCTGCGTCGTCGAGCTGGAGAGCGCCTCCGGCAAGGCCGGCAGAATGCGCGGCCCGGCTTCGAGCAGGATGATCCGAACATCGACCGCCGGATCGATGCGGTCCATGCCGAAGGCGACGACTTCCCGCACCGTGCGATGCAATTCGGCGGCAAGCTCCGTCCCCGTCGCGCCGGCGCCGACGATGGCGACATGAAGCTGGCCGGGCCGGATCGGCTCGGGCTGCGTATGGGCACGCAGGCAGGCGTTGATGAGGCGGCGGTTGAAGCGCTTGGCCTGCTCCGCCGTCTCCAGCGGCACGGCATATTCGGCGACGCCGGGCGTCCCGAAATCATTGGTGATGCTGCCGATCGCGACGACGAGCGTGTCGTAGGGGATCGAACGCGCCGGCGTGATCAAGCGGCCTTCGTCGTCATAGGTCGGCGCCATCTGCACGAGCTTGCGCTCGCGATCGATGCCGACCATCTCGCCGAAGCGATAACGGAAATTGTGCCAATAGGCCTGGGCGAGGTAATCGAGCTCGTGCTCGCTCGGGTCCATGCTGCCGGCGGCGACCGAGTGCAGCAACGGTTTCCAAAGGTGCGTGCGCGAGCTGTCGATCAGCGTCACCCGGCCGGCCTTGGTGCGGCGAAAGCGGTCGCCGAGCTGCGTCGCAAGCTCCAGCCCCGAGGCGCCGCCGCCGACGATCACGACATTATAGTCCGCATGATCGCTCGGCCCCAACGGCGCAACGGGCAGATCGGCAGGCGTACGCGTGGCGGCGGGTTCGGTCATTGCGCAACTCCGAGAGGATCGGGCAAACCTTCAACTTGCGGGAGCAAGCGGCGAAGCCAGAGATGGGCATTCCGGCCGTCAGTTTCCATGCGGCCAAGCGCCTGTCTAGGGCCAGAGACCTTCAGATCACGTAAATCCGGTCGGGCAATTCGTCTTGCTGCACCGGCGCGGGCGGGAAATGGCGGGCCAGAACATCGGCGCAGGCGCCGATCGCGGCGACGAAGCCCTCGCCGATCTGGCCGTCGCGCATATGGGTCACGAGCGTGTCGATCGCCGCTTGCCATTCCGCCTGCGCCGCGCGCGCAGCGATGCCCTCGTCGGCGATGATGCGGGCATAGCGCTCGGCGAGCGAGACGAAGATCAGAATGCCGTTGCGATCCTTTTTCCGGGCGATGCCGCGGATGACGAACTGCTCGGCGGCAAGACGATAGGCCGCGGCGCGGCGCGCCGGGCGCGGGATGAGCGCGATATAAACCGGCGGCAGAAGCAACAGGATCGTCAGCAGCAGGAAAACGAAGATCTGCAACAGCAGAATGCGCTCGACGGCGAAATCGGTGAACGCAATGAGAAACCAGGGGAGCGCCAGCGCGAGGATCGCGGCAAGAAGGATCGGCAATGCGCCGGGCTGCGACGAGCTTTCGGCCAGAACGCAAACGATCTCGCCCGAGGTCCTGGCCTCGGCGGCGCGGATGGCCTCGGAAATGCGGACGCGGTCTTCGGCTGAAAGCATCACCAACCTCCCGAGGCGCCGCCGCCGCCCGACGACCCGCCGCCGCCGGAAAAGCCGCCGCCATCCGAGAAGCCACCGCCGCCGCCCCACGAACCGCCGCCGCGCGAGCCGCCGGAACTCAGCAGCATGTTCAGCAGCACGTTGAAGAAAAACCAGCGAAAGCCGGGCGACACACCGAGCATGACGACGAGGATGATGAAGCCCGCGATCAGCACCCAGCCGATCGCTTCGGAATTGTTGTCCTGATCGGCGCGGACTTGCGGCCGCGCCTGCCATTCCGACGAATCGGTCGTGAGCACGGTGATGATATCGTCGACACCGCGCGAAATGCCGCCGCCGAAATCGCCGGTTTTGAAATGCGGCGTGATCGCATTGACGATGATGATCTTCGACAGGGCGTCGGTCAGCGTGCCTTCAAGCCCGTAGCCGACCTCGATGCGCACCTTGTGCTCATGCGGCGCGACGAGCAGCAGCACGCCGTTGTTCTTGTCTTTCTCGCCGAGCTTCCAGGTGCGGAAGAGTTCGTTGGCATAGGTCTCGATGTCGCCGTCTTCGAGCGAATTGACCGTCGCCACGACAAGCTGAATGCCCGACTTCTGTTCGAGATCGGCGAGCTTCTGGGTGATCGCCGCTTGCGTCGCCTGCGGAATGATATTCGCCTGATCGACGACGCGGCCCGTGAGCGCCGGGAAATTATAGGCATAGGCTGCGACGCCGGCGCAGGCCAAGGCACAAGCGAGCGCGACGATTGCGAGAATCGTGCGCACGCTCTGCATCGCGGGGGAAGATTTCACGCGGTCCGGAACCATTCCAGCGCCTCCGGCGCCGCCGGTCAGAATTTCACTCAGAATTTCGCTCAGAATTTCACTTGCGGCGCCGTCTGGGCGTTATCGTTCGCGGTAAATTCCGCCATCGGCTTGGAGGCGCGGAAGACGGTGGACGCCCACAGCAGGCCGGGGAAGGTCACGAGCGCCGTATTATATTGCCGCACCGCCTCGATATAATCGCGGCGCGAGACGGCGATGCGGTTCTCGGTTCCCTCAAGCTGCGATTGCAGCGCCAAAAAATTCTGGTTCGACTTGAGATCGGGATAATTCTCGCTGACCGCAAGCAGCCGGCCGAGCGCGCCGCCGAGCTGCGCCTGGGCATCCTGGAAGGCCTTCAATTTCGCCGGATCGGTGAGGTCGGACGCGTCGACATGGATTTGCGTTGCCTTGGCGCGCGCCTCGGTGACCTGCGTCAGCACATCCTTTTCCTGCTTCGCATAGCCTTGGACCGTGGCGACCAGATTGGGGATGAGATCGGCGCGGCGCTGATAATTGTTCTGCACGTCGGCCCATTTCGCCTTGGCGTTTTCCTGCAGGGTCGGGATCTGGTTGTAGCCGCAGGCCGAGACCGAAAGGCCGAGCAGAACGACGAGGAGAAGGGCGCGCAGGCGCGAAATCGCGGGTAGCATAATGGCCTCGTGATCAAGATTGGAATGGCTAAGCTGGCGGCGTGATTAAGCCAAGGTTCGCAGGCCGCTGTCAATCGGCCACATCCCCGCGCTTTATGCTTAAAATGTCGGGACCGCGAATCAGGGAGGACGAGATGGCCTTTTCAGGAAGCTGTCATTGCGGCCGTGTGACGTTTACGGTCGATGCCGATCTGCCGAGCGAGGCGCTGAGTTGCAATTGCTCGCACTGCCGGCGCAAGGGCATGTTGCTCGCCTTCTTTCCCGGCGCACAGGTCAAGGTCGCGGGCGAAGCCGCGCTCACGAGCTACAAATTCAACAAGCATGTCATCAACCACCTCTTCTGCGGGACTTGCGGCTCGCAGGTTTTCGGCGCGGCGCGCGGGCGCGACGGAACGGAAATGCAGGCAATCAATCTGCGTTGTGTCCCCGAGGTCGATCTCGAGACACTGACGATCCAGCATTTCGACGGCGCCAGCGTTTAAAACGCGCCATGCCGTCATGTTTTATTCACAGCGCATGACGAGTAACATCTGCTGGAGCAAGGCTGGCGCTGCGTCTGGTCATCGCCCACATAGGCGCCTGTGAGAACGAGTCACCACGGGGAGAGGCCATGTCCGAGTTTGCGAAATGCCTCAATGTATTCGGCGCCGTCTTCGCAATCTTTGCGTCGAGCACCGCGGTACAGGCGGGGCCGGCTCAGATCACCTTGCCCGGCGACCAGGCCTATCCCGAAAGTGTGACAGCGACGGCGGATGGGACGCTCTATGCGGGAAGCTTCGCCGCCGGCGGCATCTTCCGCGTTGCGCCCGGCGCGGCGCAAGCGCAGGTCTGGATCAAGCCCGGCGATTTCGGCACCCGCTCGATCCTCGGTGTGCTTGCCGACGAAAAATCCGGCACGCTCTGGGCCTGTTCCAACGATCTCTCGGGCCGCGGCGTGCCAGGCCCGTCCGATGTGCCGGGCAGCTGGTTGAAGGGGTTCGATCTCAAGACCGGCGCCGGCAAAATCAGCGCGCGATTCCCCGGCAAGAAGAATTTCTGCAACGACATTGCCGTCGATAAAGACGGGGCAGTCTATGTGACGAATTCGGTGCAGCCGCAAATTCTCAAGCTCGATCCAGCGGCGCAGACGCTGAGCGTCTGGATCAGCGATCCCTTGTTCACGCCGCCGGCAAATGGCTTGAGCCTCGACGGCATTGCCTTCAGTGCCGACGGCGATCTCTATGTCGATACGTTCACCGAAGGCAAATTGTTCCGCATCGATGTGAAGGACGGCAAGCCCGGCGCGATCAGTAAGATCGAGCCGTCGCAGCCGCTCGGGCTGACGGACGCGCTGCGGCCGCTCGGCGGCGATGCCTTTCTGCTGATCGAAGGCGGCGGCAAGCTTGATCGCGTGCTCTTCGACGGCAACGACGCGACGATCGATACGGTGAAGGACGGTCTCAATGGCCCGACCAGCGTGGCGCAGGTCGGCGATACGCTTTGGGTCTCGGAAGGGCAATTGCGCCATCTGTTCGAGAAAGATCCGAAGCCTCTGCTTCCCTTCCGGCTCGTCGCGGTGACGATGCCAAAACAGTGACGCGATGCGTGTCGCCCTTCTGACCTAGATTGTACGAGGAGTTTGCGATGTTGAAACGTGCGTTGGCCGCGGCGGCTTTGAGTCTCGGCACTGGGGCTCTGGGACTTGGCCTCACGCCGGCGGCCGCCGAGACGACCTGCCCCGGCGGCAACGGCGGCCTCAAGCTCTCGCCCGGTTGGTGCGCGACGATCTTCGCCGACCATCTCGGCCATGCGCGCCAAATGGTCGTCGCGCCGAACGGCGTGCTCTATGTCAACACCTGGAGCGGCCGCTACTACGACAACGACCGGGTGCCGCCGGGCGGCTTCCTCCTCGCGCTGAAAGACAGCAAGGGCACCGGCCATGCCGACATCGTCAAGCGCTTCGGCGACGGCGTTGCGCAAGGCTCGGCCGGCGGCACCGGCATCTATTATTTCGGCGGCGGCCTTTATGCCGAAGAGAACGACAAAATCATCCGTTACGCTTTGCCGAACGGCGCCATCGTGCCGAAGGACAAGTATCAAATCGTCCTCTCCGGCATGCCGATCACCGGCGATCATCCGATGCATCCGTTCATCATCGACAAGTCGGGTAACATGTTCGTCGACATGGGCTCGGCGACGAATAGCTGCCAGGGCGCGAACCGGATGCAAAACTCGCCCGGCCTCAAGCCTTGTAAAGAGCTCGAAACCCGCGGCGGCACCTGGCTCTGTCGCGCCGACAAGACCGGCCAGACCTTTTCGCCGGCCGAGCGCTATGCGACCGGCCTGCGCAATGGCGAAGGCTTTGGCTTCGATGCCGACGGGCGCCTCTTTGCGACGCAGCATGGCCGCGACCAGCTCTGGCAGAACTGGCCGGCGCTTTATACGCCGAAGCAGAGCGCCGAATTGCCGGCGGAGCAAATCGTCGAACTGACCAAGGGCGCCGATTTCGGCTGGCCGGAATGTTACTATGACGGTCTGCAGAAGAAGCTCGTGCTGGCGCCGGAATATGGCGGCGACGGCGGCAAGACCCAAGGCGTCTGCGCCGAAAAGAAAGCGCCTATCGCCTTCTTCCCAGCGCATTGGGCGCCGAACGACATGCTGATCGACAATGAGGCGGCCGTGCCCGCCGCCTATCGCGGCGGCGCCTTCGTCGCCTTTCACGGGTCGTGGAATCGCGCGCCCCTGCCGCAGGGCGGCTATAATGTCGTCTACCAGCCGCTGAAGGACGGCAAGGCGGCGGGCGATTTCGTCATCTTCGCCGATGGCTTTGCCGGCCGCTATCTGGAACCCGGCCGCGCCGCCTTCCGGCCCTCGGGCCTCGCTGGTGCGCCCGATGGCGCGATCTACATTTCGGACGACATTCACGGCCGCATCTGGCGCCTGACCTATCATGGCGCGCCGGACGCGCCGGTTGCGGCGGCGCCGGGCACGGAAGCGACGATTGCCGAGGCCAACAATCCGCTGCCGCCGGAAGGCATCCATCCCGATGCCGGACGCGCCGACACGTCCGGGTTGCCGTTGGCGCCGGGCGTCACGCGCGATCAGCTGGCGCTCGGCGACCGCATCTTCCATGGCGAAGTGGCTTACGGCACCTGCGCCGGCTGCCATGGCTCCGACGCCAAAGGCTCCTCGCAAGGGCCGAACCTGACAACGCCGACGAAACTCTGGAGCGATGGCAGCCTCGCCGGGCTCGTGAAGACGATCACCAATGGCGTGCCGAAGCCGCGCAATTATCCGGGCGTGATGCCGCCGAAAGGCGGCGCGCCGCTAACGCAAGCCGACGTCGTCGCCGTCGCGGCTTATGTCTGGGCGCTGAGTCATCCGAAGGATTAGGACGCCAGCACGAAACGCACAGCGGCGAAGCAATCCGGAAATCTGCGACCTGGATTGCTTCGTCCGCGGTGTGCAACGACGCCCGAACGTCGGACGTTCAAATTGAATCGCTCGGCGCTTTTAAGCCTTTCTCGCATCGGATTTGTCCGAAAACCGCTTCGCACTTTTCGGTCCGATGCTTTAATGCCCCTTGCCGCTGCGCGCTTCGGCCAGATGATCGAAGTGCCGGGTGAACGAGCCAAGCCCGGTCGTCTCGGCGCGCAATTGCAGGATGAAATCGCCGAGCTCGGCGGCGGGCACCAGCGCCTCGACATCGTCCCAGCCGGGCCAGGTCTCGCGCTCGGCATAGCCGAGGATTTGCCCGCGCCGGCCCGTTAACAGCCGTTGTGCGGCGGCGGTGAAACGATTCGGCACGCTGACCGTCACATGCTCGATTGGTTCAAGCAGAACGGGATCGGCCTTGCCCAGCGCCTCGGCCACGCCGTTGCGCGTCGCGGTGCGAAAGGCCATGTCGGAACTGTCGACCGAATGGAAGCTGCCATCGGTCAAGGTGACTTCGACATCGACGACCGGATAGCCGAGCGGGCCCTTCTGCATCGCCTCTTCCGCCGCCTCGCCGACGGAGGGAATATATTGGCGCGGCACCGCGCCGCCGACGATCTTGTCGATGAAGTGGAAGCCTTCGCCTCGCGTGCGCGGCGCGACCTCAAGCACGACATCGGCGAATTGCCCGTGGCCGCCAGTCTGGCGTTTCAACCGCGAGTGCTGCTTCACCGCCTGTTTGATCGTCTCCTTGTAAGCGACCTTCGGCGGCGTCACGTGGATCTGGCAATTATAGACCGACGCGAGCCGCTCAAGCGCCCCGTTGAGATGGATCTCGCCCTGGCCGCAAAGCAGTGTCTCGCCGGTTTCCTGCGCATGGATCACACTGAGCGACGGATCCTCCTCGACGATCTTGCGCAGCGCGCCGGAGAGTTTCACATCGTCCTTGCGGTCCTTGGCGGCGATTGAGAAGGCATAGACCGCGGCCGGCGGCTGCGGGAAGGGCAACGCCTTCCCATCGCCGATCACCGAGCCGGTCACCGCGCTTTCGAGCCGCCCGATGGCGACCAATTCGCCCGGCTCCACGGCCGGGACGCGCGAAATCTCGCCATTGACGAAGCGATAAAGCCCACCGACGCGGCTGCCGTCGAGCTGCGTGCCGTCGCCCAGCGCGCCGCGCCAGAGGCGCGCATAGGAGAGCTTGCCGGCATAGGCCGCCTGGCCGGTGTGAACCGTCTTGAAGACTTGCACGAGCGGCTGATCGGAAGCCGCGATGCCGCGGCGCTTGGCGGTTTCCGAAGCCGGCGGCACATCATGACGCAACGCCTTCCACAAGCGGAAAATGCCATGCCCGCGCGCAGCCGCGCCGAACAGCACCTGGACGATCGTGCCGCTCGCCTGATCCTTATGCAGCGTCGCGAAAATCTCGTCGCAGGTCGGCGCGATATCCTCGATCACCTTTTCCAGCAAAGCATCGTCGTGATCGGCGAGCACTTCGGTGAGGCCCGCCAGTGCCTCCTGCTCCGGCGTGCGCAATTCGTTCGGCAGCGCGACGCGCTCGGAATCCTCGTTGCAATAATGATAGGCGCGCTCGCTGACGACATCGACATAGCCGGTCACCGCATCGTGCTCGCGGATCGGGATTTCGCGCAGGACGAGCGGATGTCGCGAATGCGGCTGCAAGGCCGCGACGATCTCGCGAATCTGCCCGGTGAGCGCGTCAACTTTGTTGATGAAGATGAGATGCGGCAGCTCCGCCGCCTCGAGCGCCTTCAAGAGAACGGGAAGATTGGCAAGCCGGTCGGCGGAAGGATCGCAAACGACGACAGCGAAATCGACCGCCGCGAGGGCCGCCGCCGTCTCATGCGTAAATTCGACCGAGCCGGGGCAATCGACGAGCGCCCAAGGCTCACCCATAAAGGTGCAATGACCGAGGCGTAGTTCGGTGCTCATCGCGCGCGCCGCCTGACGCTTTGGTGCCGCGCCAGCGCTGGCGAGCAGCGCATCGAACAGAGTGGATTTGCCGCTGCCGTAAGGGCCCACAAGCGCGACGGAGCGTGGGCCCGCGGGCTCCGCCTTCCAAGCCGATCTTGTCATGTGCGTCTCCTCCCTTTTTTGCCTGCAGATGTTTCCGCAGGCGGAGCAGATCGCCGGAGCGATCTCGCTCCTTCCGAACGCATGATTGATCCGGCACGCGAGCGGTGCAAGACGGATTCGCAATGTCGCGTGGCGAAAGATTTGCCGCGCCGCAACCGGCGGCGCGATGGTGCGCGGCGCGAAGCAATCCACAGCCGGAAGCTGGATTGCTTGGCTCAAGCAATTCGCAATGACGTCTTAAAGCGTCGGATGTTCAAATTGAATCGCTCGGCGCTTTCAAGTCTTTCTCATCGCATCGGATTTGTCCGAAAACCGCTTCGCGCTTTTCGGTCCGATTATTCTTAAAACCGCATCGGATCCATCCGAAAACCGCTTCGCACTTTTCGGTCCGATGCTCTAGACCAGCGCGAGGTCGACCGGCTTAGCCGAGGGGAAGATCGTGTTCAGCTTGGCCGCGTCGAAGCCGTAGATTTTTCTGAACAATCCGCCGAACAGGCTGCGGTAATCGGTGAGCACCGGAAAATCCCGGTTCTGGAACAGGCTTGCCTGTTCGACTTTCACCTCCGGCCCACGGAAACGGCCGCCGTTGACGGCGCCGCCAAGCACCCAATAGGTGCTGCCATGGCCGTGATCGGTGCCCCTGTCGCCGTTTTCGCGGAAAGTGCGGCCGAATTCCGAGATCACCACGACGACCGTGTCGTGCCAATCCTGCGGCCCGAGTTCATTGGCGAATGCGACGAGGCCGCGCCCAAGCTCGCCGAGCCGATCGGCGAGATAGCCCGTCGCGCCGCCTTGATTGACATGCGTGTCCCAGCCGCCGACATCGACAAAGGCAAGATTGTAGCCGCCCTGCATGACGCGGGCGATGCGGCGCCCTGAAAGCTCGAAGCCCTTCGGCGAGACGGCGCCGCGATTGGCCGCATCGCTCTCGCGCGAGATGGCGCGATAGACATCATCGCGGACATGGAAGCCTTCCTGCACCGCGGCGGCGAGACTATCGCCCTGATACATCTGCGTGATGAGTGCGATGTGATGTTCGTCGATCGCCGGCCGGCCGCCGACATTAAGGGCCTGGTTCGGCACCGGCGCGCCATGGCCCTGGAAAATGAGCGGCACCTGATTGGTGAAAGCGATGGGCTTGGTGCCGGTCAAGGCGCCGGCAAGCCGCGCCAGAAAGCCCGATTTGTAATCGCGCGTGCCGTGGATCGATTGGCCGAGTTCGATCGTGTCCTGCGTCTCGAAATGGCTGCGCGTCAGATCGTCGGTGCCGGCAAAGGGAATGAAGGCGATCTGGTGCTTTTGCCAAAGCGGCAGCAACGAATCCTTCAACGCCGGATGCAGGCTCCAATCGCCATTGAGCGCCACGGCTTCGAGCCCCGGCCGATCCGGCCGGCTACCGGGCTTTGCGACAGCGAGATTGGGCCGCACGTGATAATAAAAATCGCTGCCGGTCGGGATGATGACATTGGCCGCGTCGTAAGCGCCGCGCAGGAAGACGACGAGCAGCTTGGTATTGGTCTGCGGCGCCGCCCAAGCGCGGCCGGCCAAAGTCAGCGCGCCGAGCGCGGCGGCGGATTGGAGCAAGGTGCGTCGGTCGAAAGTCATGGCATCATCTCATAAAGTCGGGCGAAGACAAGAACAGCGTGTTCCAATCCTGCGGCGATTGCGCCTGGTCGAGAACCGCGCGCGTCGCGGGCCGCAATGTCTGCGCGAGCCCGTCGAAATAAAGCGCGTTTTCGATTTGCGGGAACGCCGGACGATCGGCGGCGCCGGGCTCGTCAGGCCGGAACAGGCCGGCCGAGCCCCCGCCGATCTGGCGCGCGATCTCGAAGCGCGCCTCGATCTGGCCCGGGCCATCCCAGGAGCTTGAGACGAGCGGATAGCCGTCCGGCGTATCGTGATTGTAAAACCCTTCCGCCAGCCGGTTGAGCCAGCTCTGGACCGGCTGGGTGTTGAGGATCACCCGGTCTTCGTAAGCGAGCCGCACGGCCGAGAGCACGTAGCGGACCGGATCCTTGAATTTATGCGCCGCCTGCGCCGTGAATTCCGGCGCTTCGACCATGGTGCGCAGAACCGCGGCAATGTCGCCGTCGCTGTGCAGAAAGGTCTTGCTCATCTTGTCGACGAGCGTCGGCGGCGGATCGTCGGCGGCGAAATAGGTCGCGATCTCGCGCGAGATATGCCGCGCCGTCGCCGGACTGCGGGCGATAAGATCGAGCGCCTCTTCGACTTCGGCAAATCCGCGGCCCTTGATCTTGTGGCCGAGGAAAATCTTATCGCTGTAATCGTGCCGCGCCGGATTGAACTCGAACAGGCCGGCGCGCACGAGCCCACTCTGCTGGGCGGGCTTCAAATGCGGCGGCGTGGGCGAAAGATCGATGCCGACGCCGGTCAAGATGCGCGCCAGCGCCTCGACATCCTGCTGCGTATAGCCGGAGCCGACGCCGAGCGTATGCAGCTCCATGATCTCACGCGCATAATTCTCATTGAGATGGCCGGCGGCGTTCGACGCATTGTCGAGATAACGCAACATGGCCGGGTGACGCAGCGTCGATTCGAGCAGGTCGCGGAATCGCCCGAGCGCATGGGCGCGCAGTGTATCCTCGTAATCCGCGAGCATGGCGCGGATATCTGCCTTGTATTGCTGGACGTTGAAGTGATTGAACCAGAACCAGGTCATCACCTCGCGCAATTGCGTGGGCGAATAGAGATCGCGCAGCAGGGTGCGGTCCGCCGTCTCCCTGGCGCAATCGTTCAATTCCTGTTGATAGGCACGGCCCGCGGCGATGCGCAGATCGGAATCGGTGATGGCCCGCAGCGCCTTCACCTTGGCGGTGAAATCCACAACGAGCACGCCCACGGGCTTCAGCCCCAGCGCGTCGATCTCGCTCTGCGCCTGCGGCGGCAGATTGTCTTTCGCCGGCGGGTGCAGTTCAAAATTCAGCCAATTGTTGAGGCCCATCGCCTTGAGCCGCGCCGCCTCCGCGGCGGTGGCGCCGAAGGTCAAGCGGTCGAGCAACAGAAAGGTCTTGGCATCATAGGCGGGCGAGGCCAAGCCGGGGCTCGCGAGAAACAGCGGCCCGGCCAGTAGCGAAATTGCGCGAAGCCCAAACCTCCGGCGCACGCCTCACCTCGAATTTGCGTGATGGCTGAAATTAGCGCTGCAAATGTGAACCTTGTCTGAAGAAGACCAGATCGTTCGGCGGCATGGGCTTAACCGTCCGAAAGGAACGATTCGCCCGCGACCCGGTTTGCCTTGCCTGCGACAATCGCCGTCACGACACGCGCGTCAAAAATTGCAATTCTTCGCGCAGCCGTCCGGCATTCACCGCACCGAGATATTTCTCGAGCCTCGCATGATGACGCCTCCAGACCGGCAGAGCCTGCAACAGCAAGTCATGCCCCGTCGCGGTCAAAGCGATGCGGCGGCTGCGCTTATCCTGCGGATCGGGCTTGGCGACGGCAAGGCCGCGGCGCTGCAGAGGCTTCAGGGCCGCGGTCAAGGTCGTGCGGTCCATCGCCAGCAAATGCGCAACATCGCCAAGCCGCGGCGGCTCCGGCCGGTTCAGCGACATGAGCAAGGAGAATTGCCCGTTCGTCAGCTCAAACGGCCGCAACGCCTCATCGAAGCGGCGGCCCAGCGACCGTGCAGCTTGCTGCACATTGAGGCAGAGACAATTGTCGCGCAGCAGCAGCGTCGTCTCGAAAGGAACCCGTGTTTTTGACATAAAAGGATCATGTTGATATCAACATAATACGTCAAGCGTCTTGACACGTTTGTGTATGGCCGCGCGTCGCGGGCGAGGGAGGAAGACATGGCGAGCAAATTCGTTTGGTACGAGTTGATGACCAACGATGCCCCCGGGGCCGAGAGCTTCTATCGCGATATCGTCGGCTGGGGCGCGCGCGACGCTGGCATGACGGCATTCAAATATACGCTGTTGACGGTCGGCGAGATCCCCGTCGCCGGGCTGATGCAGTTTCCGCCGGAGACGCCGCAAGGCCAGGCGCGGCCCGCATGGCTCGGCTATGTCAGCGTCGACGATGTCGATGCGAAAGCGGCGGAGGCCGAGAAGCTTGGCGCAAAATCGTGTCACCCGCCGACCGATATTCCGAACGTCGGACGTTTCTCTGTGCTGAGCGATCCGCAAGGCGCAGTTTTTGCGCTGTTCAAGCCAAATAGCGACATGCCACAGCCGGCGCCGATGACGCGCGGCACAACGGGGTGGCATGAGTTGCACACCGCCGATGCCGAAAAGGCTTTTGCTTTCTACAGCGCGCTGTTCGGCTGGAAGAAGACGCAGACGATGGATCTCGGGCCGCTCGGCAGCTATCATATCTTCGGCGATGACAATGCGGCAATGGGTTTCGGCGGCATGTACAACGACCCGATGAGCGCGCATCCCCATTGGCTCTATTACTTCGCGGTGGCGGATATCGATGCGGCAGTGGGGCGCGTGACCGCCGCCGGCGGCAAGGTCAACCACGGGCCTCAGGAGGTGCCGGGCGGTGCCTGGATCATCCAGGGCATTGACCCCCAAGGCGCGGCTTTCGCGCTCGTCGGCAGCCGCGGCGCTGGCGCGGTCTAAGAGCATCGGACCGAAAATTCGATAAACGCGCGGACAATGCTATTGTGACGATCCCTCTCCGAGGGGTCGCCGCAATGGGTGCAAGATGGATATCGTCTACGCGCTTGAGCCTGATCTTTCCGCCGTTGAATTTCGCGATCTGCTTGTCGCCTCGACCTTGAGCGAGCGGCGGCCGGCGAAGGACCTTGCGCGGCTCGAACGGATGTTGCGCCAGGCCGATATCATTCTCACCGCGCGCGACGGCGCCAAGCTTGTCGGCGTCTCCCGCGCGATCACCGATTTCAGCTATTGCTGCTATCTCTCCGACCTCGCCGTCGATGCCGCCTATCAGCGGCGCGGCATCGGCAAGCGCCTGCTTGAAGCGACGCATGCGCAGGCAGGGCCGGAGACGACGCTGATCCTGCTCTCGGCGCCGGCAGCAGAAAGCTATTATCCGAGCGTCGGGATGAAGCGGCACGAGAGCTGCTGGATCATGCCGCGGAAGGTATAAAATTGCGCCTCGCGGAACCGCGTCGGTCCCGCGCGCCGTCATCGTACGGTTTTTTCGTGCGACGCTTCGATAGATTCGGGTGTTTCCGTGTAAGCCTGTAGGAACTCGTCAACGTTCTGAATGATCGCAATCTTAGCACGATCGATACCATCAGGAAGGTGATCGAGCATTTCTCGACTCGTCACGCCGCCGTACCTCGGTGCGCCGCTTGTCCAGCAAATCAGAGAATTGGTTTTGACGGCGAGCTCAAAGACTCGTTCCAAGATCGTCGGGCCGCCGAAATGAGCGACCATGATTCCGGTTATTTCGTCCTCATCTGCTCCATAGATTTCGCCCGCGCTATCCGCATAAAGAACGTTCACGAGTGGTGCATGGGGCTCAAGTGCGTCTCTATTGAAGATGTCTTCCACGACGGAGCGAGGATATGGCGCGACATCTTTGTCTCTAAAGGCAATGGTAAAAAGTTCGAGACCCATTTCGGCCCCCAAATGCCAGTCGAGGATAATCGGTCAATTATTACGCGAAAGATCGATTGATGGAAGCTTCTCTGCCGCGCCGCGCGTCGTTGCCGAAAGACTTAAAACCGCACGTGGCCGAGCTTATCGGGATTGCGCATCAGATAGATCGCGGCAATTCGGCCGTCACGCGGCGCGAACGCCATCGTATTCATCGTGCCGTCCTGCTCGCGAATCACATGGCCGGCGAGGCCGTTGACGGTTGCGGCGCGCCATTGCGCCGAAAGCAGCGCCGCGTTCTTCTGCGCGATGCCGGCGAAGAAGCGCAGGATATTGTCGGCGCCATAAATCGGATTGAGCGGCGCCGTGCGCTTGCCGCCGCCATCCGGATAGAGAATCGCGTCATGCGCCAGAATCTCTGCCAGCATCGCAGTGTCGCCCGATTGCGCGGCGCGCATGAAAGCGGCGGCAAGGCGGCGGCCTTCTTCGCTTGAGGCGGCGAATCGCGGCCGGCCGTCTTCGATATGCGCCCGGGCGCGCGCGGCCAATTGCCGGCATGCCGCTTCGCCGCGATCGAGCACACGGGCAACTTCCGCAAAGTCGAGCCCGAAGACGTCATGCAACAAGAAGCTCGCGCGCTCGAGCGGCGACAGCCGTTCGAGGAGGAGCATCAGCGCGACGGACAGATCATGCGCCAGATCGCCGGCGGCCTCGGCATCGAGCGTTTCATCGACGATCGGCTCGGGAAGCCAGGGCCCGACATAGACTTCGCGCCGGGCGCGCGCCGACTTCATCCGGTCGAGACAGAGCCGCGTCACGACGGTGCCGAGGTAATTGCGCGGCTGCTCGACCGCCGCACGGTCCGCATCGTGCCAGCGCAGATAAGCGTCCTGCACGACATCCTCGGCTTCGGCGCGCGAGCCGAGCATGCGGTAGGCAAGCCCGATCAGCGCGGCGCGATGCGCCTCGAATGTCTGCGCGTTTTCGTCGGCGGCAATCATGCGGCTTTGGTCAGCTCGCGGAGCACGGGCTGCGTTTGTCCGCCGACCGTGAGGCGCGTGCAAGCCCGCCCATGACCCAGCGCATATTTCAGCGTCGGATAGAGGCGCGATGCCGTCATCACAAAGGCGAGCGAGACCAGGCCGCGCTTGCCGAAGCGGCGCACGACCTCGTCGCGGAGCGCGTCGGCCTCGGACGTGCGGCGAAGGCTCGCGTCGGCGAAACGCACCGCCAGCGCCACATCCGCGGGCATGGCGGAAAAATCACGCGCCAGAATGGCTTTCAGAACCGCCGGATCGACGCCGCTGCGTTCGGCCATGTCGATCCCAAGCTGGGTGCAGGGCCCGCAATCCTCGGACATGGTCCCGACGATCCCGGCGGCGCAAAAGGCATCGCGCGGCACATCCTTGCAATATCTGCCGAGGCCTTGAACCTTGCTGAAAAGCCTCAGCGCCTGCGGATCGGCGCTAAGAACGTCGCGCAGATAGCTCGCGTCATAGTTCCAATCGCGCTCGAATGTGTCGATCCAGCGCCGCATAAACCATCTGATCATCGCGCTTCTCCTTCTCGTTTCGATGCCGCGCCACGCGCGGCGGGCGCCAGGGCGATCCACAGCGCGAGAGCGGGCGGCAAGAAGACGGTTGGGAGATCGATGAGCAATTGATGCGGATGTTCGCGCCCCGCCAGAGCATCCCAAAGATGGACGCCGGCATGCAGCGCGAGAAACGCTGCGCCGGCGAGCGCAGCGCCACGCGCCGCGGGCCAGACCGCATATGAGATCAGCCCCGCGCCCGCAACCACATAGGCGACGCCAATGTCGCGAACGAAATGCGGGTTGAAAGGACCAGTCATCGC